>NZ_FBYC01000004.1:0-1200000 GCF_001517585.1 Roseibaca calidilacus
CCGCAGGATTTCGCCGCGCAGCCAGATCTCGTCGCCTTCGATCAGCGCAAGCCCCGCGATGGGCGTTTCGCAGGAGCCATCCAGCGCGGCCAAGAACGCGCGTTCGGCGGCCAGCCTGTGACCGGTCGGCGTATCATGCAGCGGGGCCAGCAATTCGGCCGTTACGTCATCCGCAATACGCCACTCAATGCCAATCGCGCCTTGGGCAATCGCGGGCAGCATGTCTTCGGGTTCTATCCCGCCCGTCGCAATCTCGCTCATGCCCAGACGGTTTAGCCCCGCCATGGCAAGGAAGGTGCATTCGGCCACGCCATCTTGCAGCTTTTTCAGCCGGTTTGCACATTGCCGCGAAACTCGACCACTTTCAGGTCGGGCCGTTTGTTGAGCAGTTGCGCGCGACGGCGCAAGGACGACGACCCGACCACCGCCCCGCTTGGCAAATCGGCAATCCCTTGCGCCTTGTGCGACACGAATGCGTCGCGCGTGTCTTCGCGGGGCAGGTAACAGCCCAATGTCAGCCCGTCGGGCTGGACGGTCGGCATGTCCTTCATCGAATGGACGGCAATGTCGATTCGCCCTTCGACCATTGCCTCTTCGATTTCCTTGGTGAACAGACCCTTGTTCCCGATTTCCTTCAATGGGCGGTCCGCGTCGATCAGCGTGCGGTCGTCGCCCGTGGTCTTGATGACCATGATTTCGAATGCCGCCTCTGGCAGGCCATGCGCCGCCATCAGGCGCTGCTTCGTTTCATGGGCCTGCGCCAAGGCCAGCGGGGATCCGCGCGTGCCGATTTTCAGGGGCTGGTCGGGGGTCGGGTGTGCGTGTGTCATGCGGTTTGCATAGCGCCGTGCCCTGCGCCTTCAAGCGCAGAGTGTCATGCAGACTTGACAACGCCCGCCCGACTTGTGACGAGGATATCGACCAAGGAGAAAACCATATGACCAAGACCATCCTGCGCGCCCTTGCCGGGGAAACCTTGCCCACACCGCCCATCTGGATGATGCGCCAGGCCGGTCGCTACCTGCCCGAATACCGCGCCACCCGCGCGCAGGCCGGGATTTCCTGTCGCTGTGCTACAATCCCGAACTGGCGGCAGAGGTCACATTGCAACCGATCCGCCGCTACGGGTTTGATGCGGCCATCCTGTTTGCCGATATCCTGCTGGTGCCGCAGGCGCTTGGGGCCGATCTGTGGTTTGTCACCGGCGAAGGGCCGCGCCTGTCCACCATCACCGATCAGGCCGGGGTCGATGCGCTAAAGCCCACCGACGCCATCCACGACACGCTGAACCCGGTCTATGAAACCGTGCGCATCTTGTCGCGCGAATTACCACCCGAGACCACGCTGATTGGCTTTGCCGGTGCACCGTGGACAGTCGGCCACCTACATGATCGCCGGGCGCGGCACCAAGGACCAAGGCCCGGCCCACGCCCTGCGGACCGGCGCGCTCGAAGTGTTTGACGCGCTTATTGACCGGATCACCGATGCGACCATTGAATACCTGTCGATGCAGATCAAGGCAGGGCCGAAGTGGTCAAGATTTTCGATAGCTGGGCCGGGTCGCTGAAGGGCGACGCATTCGCCAAATACGCGCTTGCGCCCACCAAGCGGATCATTGACGCGCTGAAGGCGCGCCATCCCGGCATTCCGGTCATCGCCTTCCCGCGCGAGGGGGGCGAGAATTACATCGGCTTCCACAAGTCCAGCGGTGCCGATTGCGTGGCGCTGGACGATTCCGTCACGCCCGAATGGGCGGCGGCAAATGTGCAAACGGATGGCTGTGTGCAGGGCAATCTGGCGTCGCGCCACATGGTCACGGGCGGGCAAGAGCTGGTCGATGAAACGCGCAAGATCGTCGGAGCCTTCAAGAACGGCCCGCATATCTTTAACCTTGGGCATGGCATAACCCCCGATGCCGACCCCGAGAATGTGGCGCTGATGATAGAGACAGTGCGCAACTTCAAACCCTGACACGCAAACGGGCGGCCAAAAAGCCGCCCGCTGCATTCTTTGCGCAATGCCAGATCACTCGGGCAAGATGACCGAGTCGATCACATGGATCACGCCGTTCGACGCTTCGATATCGGCAATAATCACAGTCGCATCGTTCACGGTCACGCCACCATCCACGCCAATGGTCACGGTCTGGCCGTTCACGGTTTCGGGCATCATCCCGTCGCTCAGATCACCCGACATGACCGCACCCGGAACCACATGGTAGGTCAGGATAGAGGTCAGGGTCGGGATGTCGTTCAACAAGCCTTCGACGGTGCCCTCTGGCAGGGCGGCAAAGGCATCGTCAGTTGGTGCGAACACGGTGAACGGGCCGTCCCCCGACAGGGTATCAGCCAGGCCGGCCGCCGAGACGGCTGCAACCAGCGTCGTGAAGCGGCCATCTTCGGCAGCAATGTCTACGATCGTCTTGTCGTCGGTTCCGTTCGAGAGGGCAGGGGTGGCCAAGGCAAGGGCAATGGCAGCGCCGGCGAAAGTGGTCTTGAACATATCTAACCTCCATTGGTCATTGTCGTGATGACACGCAGGTTACGGTGCGGCATGCAGAGTGGATGTGGCACATTTTCGCGCGAGCCGGGCTTGACGACAAAGGGCGCGCGGCTAAGCCGGCGCGCCCTTGAGTTTCAAATCAAGTCAACGTGTTTCGATGTGACCAACCTGCGGTCAGTTCGTTGCGTCCGCCACGATCTGCTGCAACAAGTAATTGACCGGCTGCATGCTGCGGTCGCTATACTCGCGATAGCCCACCATGACCGGCGCGCCGTCTTCGGCAGGCTGGAAGACATAGATGCCATAGGGACAATGCTGGATGTTCATTAGGTCCGTCTCCATCACCTGACGGGACACATCGGCAGAGCAGAATGACATCACCTGCGCGCCCGCGAACAGATCCTTGGTGCCCCCGACATCTTCCTTGGTCCGGGCCAGCATTGCGCCAATATGGTTGACCGAATCGATCACCAGCCCGCGCCCGGTAATTGCCATCTCAACCGCAAAGACCACATCATCGAAGGATCCTTCGGCTTCGAACGTGTAAAACCCGTCAGCATGGGCCGGGCTGGCCATGGCCAGCGCAAGACCCAGCCCCAGCGCTTTGTAAGACATCAGCTTTCCTTTCCCTCAAGCGTGCATCCAAAGAAACCTACAAGACCTTTCTTTTAACGCCCTGATCTGGATCAAACAGGCCAGAAATCCGGGCAAGGGAAGTTTTTTCGCCTTCTTTGTCATTTTCCTGTTGCGTTGGAAAAGTGGATTCCCTAGATAGCGCTTCACCGGCGGCGGGGACGTTGCTGGTTGGCTGGAACGGCGGACGGTTGTTGTTTTGGCTATCATGATGGGAGACGAGGTTGCATGGGTTGCGCCGATATTGGTGCTGGCCTGTGTGGTATTGTCTTTTGTTGTGGTTTTGTTTGACAGTTTTGGAAACTTGAAGAGATATGTGGGCGGTTTGGTTCATTTCGATGGATCGGCCTGACACATATCGGTTCTCTAGGGGTGCGGAAGCGTCTCGATGATGGGAATGTCAGCTTCACTGTTTATGCGGCTTTCGGTTCTTTGGACTGGAGGCACATGAACAGGGTAACGCGTTTGGGCTTAGGTCTGGACGTGTTGATATGTGCTTGGGTTTGACGTCAAGGATACGGACCATGTCCGTTTCAACTTGAGAGTTTGATCCTGGCTCAGAACGAACGCTGGCGGCAGGCTTAACACATGCAAGTCGAGCGAGGACTTCGGTCCTAGCGGCGGACGGGTGAGTAACGCGTGGGAACGTGCCCTTTGCTACGGAATAGTCCTGGGAAACTGGGTTTAATACCGTATGTGCCCTTCGGGGGAAAGAATTTCGGCAAAGGATCGGCCCGCGTTGGATTAGGTAGTTGGTGGGGTAATGGCCTACCAAGCCGACGATCCATAGCTGGTTTGAGAGGATGATCAGCCACACTGGGACTGAGACACGGCCCAGACTCCTACGGGAGGCAGCAGTGGGGAATCTTAGACAATGGGGGCAACCCTGATCTAGCCATGCCGCGTGAGCGATGAAGGCCTTAGGGTTGTAAAGCTCTTTCGCTGGGGAAGATAATGACGGTACCCAGTAAAGAAGCCCCGGCTAACTCCGTGCCAGCAGCCGCGGTAATACGGAGGGGGCTAGCGTTGTTCGGAATTACTGGGCGTAAAGCGCGCGTAGGCGGATTGGAAAGTTGGGGGTGAAATCCCGGGGCTCAACCCCGGAACTGCCTCCAAAACTATCAGTCTGGAGTTCGAGAGAGGTGAGTGGAATTGCGAGTGTAGAGGTGAAATTCGTAGATATTCGCAGGAACACCAGTGGCGAAGGCGGCTCACTGGCTCGATACTGACGCTGAGGTGCGAAAGTGTGGGGAGCAAACAGGATTAGATACCCTGGTAGTCCACACCGTAAACGATGAATGCCAGACGTCGGCAAGCATGCTTGTCGGTGTCACACCTAACGGATTAAGCATTCCGCCTGGGGAGTACGGTCGCAAGATTAAAACTCAAAGGAATTGACGGGGGCCCGCACAAGCGGTGGAGCATGTGGTTTAATTCGAAGCAACGCGCAGAACCTTACCAACCCTTGACATGGGGGTCGCGGAACCAGAGATGGTTCTTTCAGTTCGGCTGGACCCCACACAGGTGCTGCATGGCTGTCGTCAGCTCGTGTCGTGAGATGTTCGGTTAAGTCCGGCAACGAGCGCAACCCACGTCCCCAGTTGCCAGCATTCAGTTGGGCACTCTGGGGAGACTGCCGATGATAAGTCGGAGGAAGGTGTGGATGACGTCAAGTCCTCATGGCCCTTACGGGTTGGGCTACACACGTGCTACAATGGTGGTGACAGAGGGATAATCCCTAAAAGCCATCTCAGTTCGGATTGGGGTCTGCAACTCGACCCCATGAAGTCGGAATCGCTAGTAATCGCGGAACAGCATGCCGCGGTGAATACGTTCCCGGGCCTTGTACACACCGCCCGTCACACCATGGGAGTTGGGTCTACCCGAAGGTGGTGCGCTAACCAGCAATGGAGGCAGCCAACCACGGTAGGCTCAGCGACTGGGGTGAAGTCGTAACAAGGTAGCCGTAGGGGAACCTGCGGCTGGATCACCTCCTTTCTAAGGATGTTTCTGGCAGATGGGCTTGCCCATCTCGTGAAACACTTAGCAGTGACAATCAAAGTCACATAAACGAACCGGACCGTCCTCATATCTCTTCAAGAAGAACCGCAGGCCTACCGGTCTGAACTTTGGGTCGGTAGCTCAGGTGGTTAGAGCGCACGCCTGATAAGCGTGAGGTCGGAGGTTCAAGTCCTCCTCGACCCACCATTACCTCCGGCGGGCTGCGATCAAGCATGGTTTTGTTTTGTGCTGAGTGCCCGGCAGCTTTGCTGCCACCGCGCAAGGCGCGGCGCGAAGCGTGCGTCGCCGCAGGCGACACTCAAGAACGGGGCCTTAGCTCAGCTGGGAGAGCGCCTGATTTGCATTCAGGAGGTCAGGAGTTCGATCCTCCTAGGCTCCACCATCAAACCCGGCGAGCGCAGCTCGCAAAAACGATCCGGGGGATCGTTTTTAGGGATTGATGCCAAGCAGCCATGCTGCGCGGCAGGGCTTCGCCTCGTCATGGTGGCTCCTAGGATTTATTATGCGCCAATTCGCAAGCGAATTGGCGGGTGGCTCCACCAAGACCCAGCTACGCTTCGCATTGGTGAAGCCCAGGGTTGTTTTATGCGCCAATCGTCAAGTCGATTGGCGGGTGGCTCCACCCGGCACATCGTCGAGATGTTGCAGTTTGAAAGACCAACACGATCATCAAGCACATGGGTCATGTGCTTGATCGTCCTGTTGGACGTTGGCAGCTTCGGCTGCTTTTTACATCGTTTAGAGAGATACACATCAGTGTCATGTTGGCATCTTCGCGTGAGAAGATGCCTGCAGGGTCTTCGGACTTTGCAAGACATGAGACTATTCCAAGTCAAGTACACTAACCAATTGTTCTGGATGCCCCGATCTATGCACGTAGAGACGGGTAGTGCGGTGCCAACGCGCTCAAGTGAGCTGCGCGGTAGCGCATAAAAAATCCAGGGCGGGAAACGTACAATGCTTTTGGTCTTGGGAAGCGTGGGGCGCGGGAACGCAAAAGGCCCGTTGCCCCCTGTCATGTGACGTTGCCTGTGAAAACGGGGAACCGATCTGGCTCTTTCTGGATCAAATCAAGCGCAATAAGGGCGTTTGGTGGATGCCTTGGCAGCAAGAGGCGATGAAGGACGTGATACTCTGCGATAAGCGCAGGCGAGCCGAGAATAGGCTTTGACCCTGCGATCTCCGAATGGGGCAACCCAACTGATTGTTTGTTGTTATTGCTTCGCAATAACATACGCTCCGCGCGGACCCTTGGTCCGTGGCCACCTTTGGGTGGCCGGGCGCGTATGTTGATGCGTGGTGGCTAACAATGAGCATACTCAGTTACTTTTAGGCTGAATACATAGGCTTAAAAGAGCAAACCCGGGGAACTGAAACATCTAAGTACCCGGAGGAAAGGAAATCAATAGAGACTCCGTTAGTAGTGGCGAGCGAACGCGGACCAGCCGAGCCGTGAATGTGGGCAGAACTGTCTGGAAAGGCAGGCCATAGCGGGTGACAGCCCCGTATGCGAAGCATGATCGGACGTATCAAGTAGGGCGGGACACGTGAAATCCTGTTCGAAGATCGGGGGACCACCCCCGAAGGCTAAGTACTCCTTGCTGACCGATAGCGAACCAGTACCGTGAGGGAAAGGTGAAAAGCACCCCGACGAGGGGAGTGAAACAGACCTGAAACCGGACGCCTACAAGCAGTCGGAGGGGACATGATCCCTGACGGCGTACCTTTTGTATAATGGGTCAACGACTTGGTCTATCTAGCAAGCTTAAACCGTTAGGTGTAGGCGCAGCGAAAGCGAGTCTTAAATGGGCGTCGAGTTAGATGGATCAGACCCGAAACCGAGTGATCTAGGCATGGCCAGGTTGAAGGTTGGGTAACACCAACTGGAGGACCGAACCCACATCCGTTGAAAAGGATCGGGATGAGCTGTGCCTAGGGGTGAAAGGCCAATCAAACTCGGAGATAGCTGGTTCTCCGCGAAATCTATTTAGGTAGAGCGTCAGACGAATACCCCGGGGGGTAGAGCACTGGATGGGTAATGGGGCCCCACAGGCTTACTGATCCTAACCAAACTCCGAATACCCGGGAGTACTATCTGGCAGACACACGGCGGGTGCTAACGTCCGTCGTGAAGAGGGAAACAACCCTGACCTACAGCTAAGGCCCCCAATTCATGGCTAAGTGGGAAAGCAGGTGGGACGACCAAAACAACCAGGAGGTTGGCTTAGAAGCAGCCATCCTTTAAAGATAGCGTAACAGCTCACTGGTCTAAATAAGTTGTCCTGCGGCGAAGATGTAACGGGGCTCAAGCCATGAGCCGAAGCTTAGGATGCACGTAAGTGCGTGGTAGCGGAGCGTTCTGTTCTGTACTTCTTGCGTCTTGCATGCCCCAAGGGGTGTGACGGACGCATCAGAAGTCTGCTGTGAAGCCGGCCCGTGAGGGACCGGTGGAGCGTTCAGAAGTGAGAATGTTGACATGAGTAGCGACAAACAGGGTGAGAGACCCTGTCGCCGAAAGTCCAAGGGTTCCTGCTTAAAGCTAATCTGAGCAGGGTAAGCCGGCCCCTAAGGCGAGGCCGAAAGGCGTAGTCGATGGGAACGAGGTTAATATTCCTCGGCCAGTGGGATGTGACGGATCGCGGACGTTGTTCACCCTTATCGGATTGGGTGGGCAGCCAGGCGGTCCCTGGAAATAGCCCCACATCAGACCGTACCCGAAACCGACACAGGTGGACTGGTAGAGAATACCAAGGCGCTTGAGAGAACCATGTTTAAGGAACTCGGCAAAATACCTCCGTAAGTTCGCGAGAAGGAGGCCCCGTCTTTGCGCAAGCAAGGGCGGGGGGCACAGACCAGGGGGTGGCGACTGTTTACTAAAAACACAGGGCTCTGCGAAGTCGCAAGACGACGTATAGGGTCTGACGCCTGCCCGGTGCCGGAAGGTTAAATGGAGGAGTGCAAGCTCCGAAATGAAGCCCCGGTAAACGGCGGCCGTAACTATAACGGTCCTAAGGTAGCGAAATTCCTTGTCGGGTAAGTTCCGACCTGCACGAATGGCGTAACGACTTCCCCGCTGTCTCGAACATGGACTCAGCGAAATTGAATTGCCTGTCAAGATGCAGGCTTCCCGCGGTTAGACGGAAAGACCCCGTGCACCTTTACTACAGCTTCACACTGGCATCAGGATTGCGATGTGCAGGATAGGTGGTAGGCTTTGAAACAGGAACGCCAGTTCCCGTGGAGCCTCCCTTGAGATACCACCCTTCGCACTCTTGATGTCTAACCGCGATCCTTGAACCAGGATCCGGGACCCTGTGTGGCAGGTAGTTTGACTGGGGCGGTCGCCTCCCAAACAGTAACGGAGGCGTGCGAAGGTGGGCTCAGAGCGGTCGGAAATCGCTCGTTGAGTGCAATGGCATAAGCCCGCCTGACTGCAAGACTGACAAGTCGAGCAGAGACGAAAGTCGGCCATAGTGATCCGGTGGTCCCGAGTGGAAGGGCCATCGCTCAACGGATAAAAGGTACGCCGGGGATAACAGGCTGATGATGCCCAAGAGTCCATATCGACGGCATCGTTTGGCACCTCGATGTCGGCTCATCTCATCCTGGGGCTGGAGTAGGTCCCAAGGGTACGGCTGTTCGCCGTTTAAAGAGGTACGTGAGCTGGGTTTAGAACGTCGTGAGACAGTTCGGTCCCTATCTGCCGTGGGTGTTGGAGACTTGAGAGGAGTTGCCCCTAGTACGAGAGGACCGGGGTGAACGTTCCACTGGTGGACCTGTTGTGGCGCCAGCCGCAGCGCAGGGTAGCTATGAACGGACAGGATAACCGCTGAAAGCATCTAAGCGGGAAGCCCCCCTCAAAACAAGGTCTCCCTTGAGAGCCGTGGTAGACCACCACGTCAATAGGCCGGAGATGTACGCGCAGCAATGCGCTCAGTCGACCGGTACTAATCGCTCGATCGGCTTGATTTGATCCAGTAACAACCAGATCAATTCCAAGACCAACACAACAAAAGCATGACCAAAATCGTCGGGCTCAAATCCCCCACCGATGTGTATCACTCAAGCGATAATACATCGCTTGATCAAGGTTGATTACCAGGTTTGGTGGCAATAGCGCGAGCAATACACCCGATCCCGTCCCGATCTCGGAAGTTAAGTGCCGCCGCGGCAATGGTACTGC
This sequence comes from Roseibaca calidilacus, assembly GCF_001517585.1. Taxonomy (NCBI): domain Bacteria; kingdom Pseudomonadati; phylum Pseudomonadota; class Alphaproteobacteria; order Rhodobacterales; family Paracoccaceae; genus Roseinatronobacter; species Roseibaca calidilacus. The sequence goes on from NZ_FBYC01000004.1 coordinate 9,341, forward strand.
GTCTCAAGACGTGGGAGAGTAGCTCACCGCCAAACCTCATAATCAACCTAAACCTCTAAACATACCACCGCGGGGTGGAGCAGCCAGGTAGCTCGTCAGGCTCATAACCTGAAGGTCACAGGTTCAAATCCTGTCCCCGCAACCATCGCCACTTGCCCAATGCCCGTAGCTCCGCTGCGGGCTTTCGCATTTGTGTCGCACAAAGCCAAAATCGCCCCCAATTCCCCATAAATCTCAATCACATGCCCGTTCGGCGCATCCGCGTCCGGCCGGAGCGTGATCCGTTGGATGAGACCCCGCAGAACCTCTGCTGCCTCCGTCCGCGTGCCGTCCTGGTCCAGAGCTGCCGCCAGGTCGCCCACCTTGCGGGCGTAGATGTCGGCCACGCCGGGATGCAGCACAATCGGGGCGGGGGCGGGCAGGGCGCTGATGCGGGTCTCGAGATCCTGGCGCTCGGCCTCCAGCCTGTCCATCCGCGCCTTCATGCTGTCATGGAACATGCCTTTCGCGATGGCGTCCACCATATTGTCGATCTCTTTGCACACCGCATCGAGCCGCCGCATATGAGTTTTGCGTGCCATGGCGTCCTGCGTGTCGGCTTCGCGCAGCGCACGTTGATATTCCGTGATGAAGGCCCGCACGAGATCCGGATGCATCAGCTTGTCCTTCAGACCCTGCAACGTGCGGCGCTCGACGTCTTTCCGCTCGATCGTCTTTCGGTTCGTGCAGGTCCCGCGATTACGCGCCGCCGAGCAGCCGTACCGCGTGGCACTGATCTTGATGTAATTCGCCCCGCAGCACCCGCAGCTCAGAAGCCCTGAAAACAGATAACTCGGCCGCTTGCCGCGCTCCGCATGGGGGGCGCCGGTATGTGGGCTGGCCTCGCGGGCGGTCACGATCTCGTCGCGGATCGCCCCTTGGCGGCGTTTGACGCGGTCCCAGAGGCTATCGTCGATGATCCGCAGATCGGGGACATCATGGATGACCCAGTCCTCAGGTGGGTTGAGCCGGGCCTGGCGTTTGTTGGTGTCTGGGTCTTTGACGAAGCGCTGGCGGTTCCAGACCAGCCGCCCGATATAGAGTTCATTATTCAGCAGGCCTGTCCCGCGTTTCCAGTTCCCCGAAATCGTCGAAAAGGACCATGTGCCTGTGCCTTTGCCACCTGCACGCGGGGCAGGGATCGCGTCACGGTTCAGCCCCATGGCAATGGTCCGGGCGGACAGACCCTGATCGTACTCTTCGAAGATGCGGCGAATGATGGCGGCCTCATCCGGGTCGATTACGCGATCACCGGTTGTGAAGGTGCCGTCGGGGCGTAACTGGCGGTCAAGGCGGTAGCCGTAGCTGATCCCACCTGCGGACTTGCCGGCAAGCACGCGGCCCTCAAGGCCCCGGTGGGTCTTGTCCGCGATCAGCTTGCGCGTCATCCCCGACACAAGCGAGGACAGGCCGACGTCAATCTCGGTGATCCGGCTGCCCTTACTGGTCACAATCGGGACCCCGAGATATGTCATCCGCTTGTAGAGCCTCGCGGAATGTTCGCCGTCACGGATGAGACGCTCGTAGCTTTCCGCCACGATCACATCGCAGCTGCCCGCTTCAACAAAAGACAGCATGCGCTGATAGTCGGACCGAAGGTGGTTGAACCCGCTTTGCGCATCGTCCGAGTAGACCCCGGCAATCGTCCAGCCTTTCTCCGCGCAGAGCCGTTCGCACAGCCGGATCTGGTCGGTCACAGAGGCCGCGGACTGGTGATCTGTGGAATAGCGGGCATAGATGACAGCACGCAGGCCAGCTTTGGGCAAAAGGTCAGTCATGAAAATGGCACTCTGTCTTTGCAAGGGTTGCGCGGGCCTCTGCCCGCGCCAAAAGTCGGACAAGGTCATACAAGGCCGGATGCGGCTGTGACGATATCGAGCTATGGATCCGTTTTACAAGGGTAATGCCGGGTCTGGCGGCGGATGGGGTCTTGGCAAGCGATATTGCCATCTCACCAGCCCCTCCGGGCAAGTCTTCTCTGTTCGCGCATGCGCGTTTCCTCCCAGCCTGCCCATTTTGAGCAGCGGTTTGATGATGGTATGAACAAGGGCATTTGCTGCCCGACTGAAGGTTACATATTCCATTTGAGGCTCCGTTTCAGCTTCAATTTGCGATTCGATTTCCGGAAATTGTGGACAACTTATTGCCGGCACAGGATATTCCGATTTGGCTGCTGCGATTGTTGCCATGGCCCGAGGCCAGGGAAATCTTTGGCCACGGGCAAGGCCGTCCCCGAAAATCCGGGCAAGCTTTGAAAAACGACGACGTGATCACAGTCGTAAAAAGGCCCACGCCGATCTTAAAACCGGCGCGGGCGATTTTGTTATGCCGGGATCTGATCGAGAAAATCCGGACACGGCAGCTCAATAATCGATCCGCCGAACTGCCGCAGAGTCGACATCAGATCAAAGACCTCGAAAAACCGCAGGATCAACCGCCCCGCAATGTCGCCCTGCGCCCCGGGCGCGGTGCAGGCAAACAAATCGCGGTGCTTGCGAGCCTCCGCGACAAGGTGGGCGCGATCAGACGGCTCTTCGATTTCAAAAATGGACTTCATCAAAAAGGCGATCCGCTGCAGATCGCGATCCTCCGGAATGACGGGCAGATGCAGGATCACATCAAACACCGTCTCTGTCAGCGCTTCCCAAGCAATCTCCAGATCGCGCAGATCTTCCGCCGCATCCAGCGCGAACAGATCAATGCCAGAGGCCTGATACTTGATCTCCGTCTTGATTGTCTTCTTGAACCGGCGCAGCAAAAGGTAAAACGCCGCCATTGTCGGCGTGAATTCTGCAATCGCTTTCGCTTCATGCGCAGCAGTGGTAGTCTTCGAAGTAGCCATTGGTCATCTCCTATTCAGATGGCTTGGTCAGGGGCCTAGTTGGTGTTCCAGCACCGCTGGGCCCCGTTGCATTTGTTAGCAACATTCTATATATTGCACTTGAAACGATATACGTCAATAGAAAAGTTCTAACAATGACAGCAAAAAGCGAACTGCGTTCAACTCCTCTAGGTCTCCGGGTTACCCCCTCCCTTAAGTCTGCCATTGAAAAAGCGGCAAAAGATGACCGCAGATCAATGGCCTCGATGGCCGAACTGATCCTCACAGACTGGCTCGAAAACAAGGGATACCTTGAGAAAGATGGCTGATCTGGTGAATAAAGGTGAGCCCAAAAGTAGAGAATTCGTCACCCGTGATAAAAAACCTTCAGGCGGCCCTGACCTTATCCTGTCAGGGCCGCCCTGCCGTAAGTGATGCGCATTGTTCTAGCGCCAACCGGGCACCAGCGCAGCGCAATGGAACGACGCACAGGGCGGACAGCCGACTGTGACCTTGCGGCATTGCGGCCGCAGCATCCGACTGAAACGGCCGTTCGATCCAAGGATGACCTTGTGATTTGATCTGCGCCACCCGATACCGAGCTAGGCATCCCAAGACCGGCCTACAGGTTATAAACTTGACCTCGCTGCTTCGCTAGGCAACGTTGACGTGACGCCGCATTCCATTTTGGATAAGGTCAGCAAATGAAGAGCTGTATCCACAATGACAAAATTCGATTTCACGCTTTGCCTTCTGGGAACCGTCCTTGCCGTCATTTGCAGTTTGGCCCTTTGGCGGCTTGCCTTCTTGTCGACTGATCTTGCCTATCTCGCGCTTCTACCGCTGGGGTTGATGGTCGCGATTGGAGCATACAAGAACGCAATCGACCGGCGGCGCGCGCTTTTATCCGCTACTCTTCAAAGCACCTCACCGCTTCAGCCCATTGCGCGGGGCAGATTGTTCACTGCGTTCACCGCGACATCCGTTGCAGTCTTCTGCATCGCGGCCTTGGGGTACAAATCACTCTTTGCTGGTCTTGAAGAGCTTGTGGCCGCAATCGCGATTATAGGTATCAGCGTTGCCAGTTATGCTCTTGGTCTAAGATGGTTTGCACGCGATGTTGTCGAAACCTCTCTGTCTTGGTTCAGTGCGAAATTCGCGTTTCTTGTCACCTGCGTTGTTTCCATCTTTCCATACATTTGGATTGAGATGGCATTCGTCACGCGCCTTGGTGCGATTGACGCGGACTTCAACGAAGCCATCGGTGTGTCCCTCGCGCGCCTTCCAGCACGAAACAGTCTGCTGGACGAGATTGTTTCCATCATCATCTTTCTGGATACTGTTCGGCTCTGGGTTGTAGCTAGGTTCGATAGTGCCGCGATCTGGATCATATATGGAATATATGCTGCGTTGATATGCACTGTCATTGCAACAACTGCAATTTCTATTGCGACCCTATATCATTCCCATATCGTACCCACGCGCAAAAGACCTTTAGACCAAGCTGGAGAACCAGAGTGACTGACCCTGAAAAGACCACGCGTATCCTGTTCTTATCCTTTTGGGCGACAATCATATTGATTGCGGGCGGAACGCTGGCGCTCCTGGTCGCGGCACATATGCAAACGCATGCCGTTTCTGAACGGCAGCAGCAAGTTCTTGGATCACCTTCATTCGATCCCCAGATCCCTAGTGAAATCGATATTCCGGGAACCGTTCTTCAGCGGATTTTCGTCCGCGCATCGAACCAAGCCAAAGAAATAACTATCGAAATGCTGGATCGTATTTTGGATAGGGCCTTTGATCCCGTCGATGCTGCAATCCCAGCATATGTGAGCTTCCATTATTCGGTTCGTGGCCAGTATACAGAGCTATTCGGGGCATCCGGGATTATTGAGAGTGCGATTCAGACGCGCGTATTTGATAGTTTTGACGAAGAATTGGACGCTGCGATGAATGAAATCGACCTGATATTCTCGCAAGAGTTCAATCGTAGTGTGCGGGAACAGCTGAACGCCGAAATCCCGGTCGCTTGGAGGGGCGCTCAGATGTCCGCAATCACCGAAGCCGCTATCGGCGATGCCCAATACCGAATGCGTTATACTTTGCCCGTCGGGAGTTTTGTTGCAACGACGGGTGGGTTCGCGTCGGCGAAACTGGCGGCCGCGATTGCCGCAAAGATCGCCGCCAAAGTCGCAGCAAAAACGGCCGTAGGACTAGCCGTGAAGAGCACAGGCATTGGTGGCGGCGCGGCGACCGGAGCCGCGATCGGAGCCTTTCTTGGCCCGGTGGGTGCCGGTGTTGGCGGGGTAGTTGGAGGCGCAGTGGCCTGGGTTGCTGTGGATTCGGCCATAATTCTGATAGATGAGCTATGGAATCGCGAAGAGTTCGAGAGCGATCTTCGCACCATGATCGACGAGGAACGTCATATCTTGCGAGGAATGCTTGGGACTGCCATTCGACAAAAGGTCGAGGCCACGGAGAATTTCACAATTCAGGAGCGTCTTCGGCAATAAATTGCAAGGCGCAGAAATATTTTGCATCGGCCCACCTCCCCAGGCAGCGGGCGACATCCGGCAGGCACACGAAATGTGGCATGCTACCCCGATTGAAGGCCTGATGTTAGTTTTAATTGGGGGGATCTACAGCCTCCTACACGGTCATCCGAAGGCGACCTAAGGAGTATCGTGCAACGGTGCCCAAATGACCGTTCGCATACTTCGTCTAGAGCCCATCGCGTTCATTTGAATTCACGCGAGTGGCTCTAATTTATTGTTATTGCGTTTCTTTACGCGCAAAACCGATTCCCACTTTCGCACGACATGCTCTAGTAACTTGCCTTTTGTCAGACAGCGGCTTTGTTCCGTAGTCGCCGACGCTCACCCAACTGTTTCGCTACACCTATAATGAATGGCTGCTACCGAGAAGCACAGTGGCGGTTCCGACTGACCGCAAAGGGCCGGGTACGTCGCAAAGCACGCCCATGCCGTCCAACCTTTGCGAACTCCGCTCCCTGCCAACTGCGGCAGTTGTGGGGTGGGGTGGCGACTGGCCGCTTTTGCGGTTTGCTGCGCAAGCAATGCCGCGAAGTCACAGGCGGTTCCCCGCCCCTTGTGAAAGCGACCTGCGTCTTGGCGTGCCCGGCCTGTTCTCAGTCTGGCGATAGCCGCAGAGGTTTCACTGCCGTGGGCAATAGAGTTCATGGTGCTATCGGTTTACGTCTATGGCGTGACGTTCTGGCTGTAATGTAAGGGATTTCAGATATGCGCCACCTGCAAACCATACTGGTGTCGATACTGGCACTGTCTTTGTTGATTGGAGGAAATATGGCATCGTCATCGACGTTGGTTCTGATGTCTGGGGTGGAAGGGCGGCTGGTCTCTGCTTCAGGAGAGCCTGTGGCCAATATGCGATTGGTGCGGACATGGCATTGGGCATGGACGGATACGCGCGGGCAGGATGAAAAAATGATCGATGCGCAGGGGCGTTTTCATTTTCCACCTGTGACAGGACGCAGCATAAGCGCGCGTTTCATACCACATGAGCCCGATATTCTACAGAAGATCACAGCCCAAGCTGCCAGTGGTCCAGTCAATATCTGGTCTGCGCGCAAGTCCAATTACCGGGAGAACAGCGAATTACAGGGCCAGCCTCTGCATATCCTGTGCGGTCTGAATAAACTGCCTGGCTCGGGTAGCAATGGGTTATTTAACAGTCTTTGTATACCCAATCCTGACGGGTAGCCGCCTCTTGTTATGCAAGACAGCGATGAGGCGCGAGCCGGTGATGGCGAGGTTGGGGTCGGGGATTACCGATGTGGTGTTACCCCGCGACCCAAGCCTTCGCCGCTTTCGCAGGCCCCGTCAGGGCTGCTGGGATGTCGATGCGTTGCCAGTCACTTGCGTCGCGAAACAAAAGCCCATGATTGGCGTCAAGGAAGAATACCCCCTCAGGCAGCGCAGCGTAATCCACCGGGGCCAGCCATTTGCCCTGTGTCTGTGGCGTGGTCGGGATCGGCAGCGGGTGCATCCGGCCTTCAGCATCCACGCGGCTGAGCGCGCGGCCCTGCAGCACGATCATCCCGTCATGCGTGGGCGCGATGCCCGCATAGCGGACATCACGCGCCTCCGTGACGGCCGTGAAGCTGCGCGCGCCATCGTCAGAGCGCAGGATCTGCCCGGCATCGCCCACGGCCCAGATGGCCCCGTCAGGGGCCTGCGCAAGCCCGTAGATCGCGCCTTTCTGGACCGTCTCGGCCAGATCCCAGCCCTGCTCTGTGCGCCGCGCGATGAAGCCGAGTGTCTCCATCGGGAAGTGGGTGGCGCGTTCGGCTTCTCGTGCTTCGACATAGGCGCGGTGTTCGGCCAGATAGGCAGCTGTTTCCTCTGGAGTTGGCGGTCTGCCCAAGGCAGGCGGTTTTGGCGCGCCGATCAGGAGGCTGACCTTATCCGGGGCTTTTGCATTCCCTGCCAGCAACAGCGTTCCATCCCCCAGCGCCAGCGCATCGGTCCAGGTCGGCGGCCCATAGCCTTCGGGCGGGGTGATATCGGGGGCAAGTTCCTGCCATGCGCCCGCCCCGTCCCGCGCCCAGACCTGATTGCCGCGCCCCAGCACCAGAACCGTGTCGCCTGCGCGCGCCAGACGGAAGGTGCCCCCGCGCCCGCTCAGACCGGCATCCGGCAGGGTCGTGACCGGTGCCCCTTCCGCCCCGACATCGTAGATATCGCCTTCATTGGACAGCGCCACAAACCCCGCCTCGACCGCGCGCGCGGGATCGGGCAGCAGCGCATAGATGTCGCGCTTCATATCCACCCGGCCCCAGGGCTGCGCCAGCCGCCCATCATGGCTGAGCACGAAGGATTTCGGTGATCCCATCGTGGAGGGGCTATAAGCAATGGCGAATATGTCGCGCGAAAAGGCGGCAAAGGCGACAGGTAAGAAGGGACGGGGCATCGCGGTTCCGTTAGCAGGAGGGTGTCTATTCCAGCCGTGCATAGATCGTAGGGCGTGCTGAAACCACCGCAAGTGTGTGCGACGTCGGCTCCAAAAGCCACGCCCATTGACCGTAAGCGGTGCATATACCCCATGTTTCAATAAAATAAGGGATTTGCGATAGTCCGTCCGTCTAATATCAGGAGGCGGAAATGTTGGATGAACAGAGCGGGGATTGCCTGGAGATCTGGGGATTGCGAGTGGCGGTGTCCAGGGAGGGAATTCGTGCATGGCCGGCGGAACTCAAGAACCTTGCAGTGCAAAAAGTGGGCGCTGGGGCAAAGATCAGTGATATTGCAGACGAACTCGGCGTGAGACCCACCCTCGTATCGAAATGGATCAAGGCGGCACGCTCCAAGGACGCAACACCCGCGTTTGTAGAGGTGATGGCGCCCGCCAACGCGTCCCTTAATCGCCCCGCCTTGTCGCATGGCGTTGGCCAAGCATGTGTGCTCCGCCTTGTGGATGTTGAAATCACGGTTCCAAAAGGGTTTCCCAGCGATGAACTGGCGGGGATTCTGCGTGCTGTGAGGGGCTCCCAGTGATCATTCCATCGGGCGGGTTCCGAATTTACCTTGCGACAGAGCCTATCGATTTTCGCAAAGGCATGAACGGTTTGGTTGGCCTCATCGCTGCGAATTTCGCGTTTGATCCCTTTGATGGGGCCATCTGGGTCTTCCGGTCGCGGCGTGCCGACCGGCTTAAACTCATTGTTTGGGATGGAACTGGACTTGTCCTTGCAATGAAGCGCCTGCATGGGAAACGTTTCCTATGGCCCAAGGTTCAGGATGGCCCGCTCATACTGACAAAAGTGCAGTTTGAAGCCCTGTTTGCCGGGATGGACTGGCAAAGCTTGCCGAATACGGACACCAGAAAACCAGTTTTTGTGTAAGCAGAATATTCTGCCCAGGCGCTCTGCCGATCATCGGTTCAACATTGCCCGGGCCTCACATCTTTCCTGATTGCCCTTCATCGCTACAGGGCAATCGGAAAAGCTGTGCTGTCAGATCAGCCTGTTTGCTTTCCAGCAGGCCGGGCGGTTTTCCAGGCGTGATCACCCCAAACCATTGGCAGACAACGCCTTCATATGCCACAACAGCGCTATAGCCTCGGACACGGAATTCATTTCGAACAGAGAGACCAGCGCAACCTATGGCAGATTCTATTGAGAAAACCCTCTTTGCCGCTGCCGACAAGATGCGCGGCGCCATGGACCCCGGCGAATACAAGCATGTCGCCCTTGGCCTGATCTTCTTGCGCTATGTCTCGGCCGCCTTTGACGCCAAGCAGCAGGAATTCCTGCAAGACGACATGATCGACGCCGAAGACCCCGAGGAATACGCGGCCGAAAACATCTTCTGGGTGCCCGAAAAGGCCCGCTGGTCCCGCCTTGCCGCCGCTGCCAAGGCCGACAATATCGGGGTTCAGGTCGACGATGCCATGCGGGAAATCGAACGCTCCAACCCCACGCTCAAGGATGCCCTGCCAAAAGTCTACGGCAAACCCGATCTTGACCGTGCCATCGTCACCGGCCTGATCGAGATGTTCACCAACCTTGAACTCCACGGCACGCGGGCGGATTTCGACCTGATCGGCCGCATCTATGAATATTTCATCGGCGAATTCGCCACGTCCGAGGGCAAACGCGGCGGCGAATTCTACACCCCCCGCTCCATCGTCGCCACCATGGTTGAAATGCTGGAACCCACCCATGGCCGCGTCTATGACCCGTGCTGCGGGTCGGGCGGGTTCTTTGTGCAGTCGGAGAAATTCATCACCGCCCATCGGGGCCGGGTGGATGACATCGCGGTTTACGGGCAGGAACGCAACCCCGCCACCTTTCGCCTTGCCCGCATGAACCTTGCGATCCGGGGTATCTTTGGCGATATCCGCTGGAACCCCGAAGGCACGCTTTTGCGCAACGCCTTTCCCGATGAACGGTTCGATTTCATCCTCGCCAACCCGCCCTTCAACATCTCGGATTGGAACGGCGATCTGCTGCGTGAAGATCACCGCTGGCGCTTCGGCACGCCCCCTGTGGGCAACGCCAATTTCGCATGGATGGCCCATATCCACCACCATCTGTCGGCAAACGGCATTGGCGGGGTGGTCATGGCCAACGGGTCCATGTCATCCATGCAATCGGGCGAGGGCGACATTCGCCGCGCCATGGTTGAGCAAGACGCGATCGATTGCATGGTCGCCCTGCCGGGGCAGTTGTTCTTTGGCACGCAAATTCCCGCCTGCCTGTGGATCTTGGCCAAGGACAAATCGAACGGCACCGCCAAGGGCGAAAAGCTGCGGGACCGGCGGGGCGAGGTGTTGTTCATCGACGCCCGAAAACTGGGCGCCCTGATCCCCGGATCACGCAAGCAAAAGGAATTCTCGGATGCCGAGATCGCGCAGATCGCGGGCACCTATCACGCATGGCGGGGCGAGGCATCGGCGGGGGCCTATCACGACATCCCCGGTTTCTGCGCCGCCGCCAGTCTGGCCGATATCCGGCAGCACAACCATGTCCTGACACCGGGGCGCTATGTCGGCGCAGGGGCGGTGGAAGAAGACGGGGAACCGTTCGAGGAGAAGTTCGAGCGCCTGATGGGCGATCTGCGGGCGCAATTTGCAGAAGGGCGGCGGCTGGAGGCCGAGATCGAGGCGAAGCTGGGGGGCTTGGTGTGAGTGGCTTTGTAACCCTTGGGGACATAACCACCCTCATCACGAAGGGAACAACTCCTAGTGCCAAGCTTGGTGGATTTTCGATGTCTGGCGTAAATTTCATCAAGTCCGAGAGCCTTAAGTATGATGGCTCAATCGATGTAACAAAATTTGTATTCATCTCAGAAGAAACCAACAAAAAACTACAACGTTCAATCCTTCGACCAAACGACATTTTGCTATCCATCGCAGGCGCAAACTTGGGTAAGTGTGGCTTAGTAACCCCACAAATGCTGCCTGCAAATACAAACCAAGCTGTCGCAATTCTGCGCCTTGATGAAACAAAAGCCGACCCACGCTTCGTGCAATTTTTCCTTAGGAATCCCCAATTTGTAGCGAATAATTTGGCCGGTGTCGCACAGTCGGCACAACCAAATCTGAATTTGGGCGATATCGCCAAGTTTAGAATACCTGATTGGCCACTCCCCGAACAACGCGAGATTGCGGGGATTTTGGGGGCGTTGGATGACAAGATCGAGTTGAACCGCCGCATGGCGGCCACGTTGGAGGAAATGGCCCGCAGCCTCTATCGGTCATGGTTTGTCGATTTCGACCCCGTCCACGCCAAAGCCGCAGGCCACCCCCCCGCCCATATGGACAAAACCACCGCCGCCCTCTTCCCCGACCGCTTCGGCGGTGATGGCCTGCCGGAGGGGTGGGTTCGTGAAGGACTGCTACAGCAAGCGGAATGGGTCAACGGTGCAGCTTACAAGAACATGCACTTTAGCAATCATCCAGACGCTTTGCCGGTGGTCAAAATTGCCGAGCTGAAAGCAGGAATAACAGGAAATACAAAGTTTACCACGACTGATCTTGGAGAAAAGTTCCGTATCTGCCGTGGAGAATTGCTTTTTTCTTGGTCAGGAAATCCAGATACTTCGATAGACGCTTTCATATGGCACTTGGGGGACGCTTGGCTGAACCAGCATATTTTTGTAGTTCGCCCGAACGGCAAAATGTCAAAGGCGATGCTTTTTTCCTGTTTGCGTTTCTTCAATCCCGAAATGGCCGAAATTGCACGAAACAAACAGACAACAGGCCTTGGGCATATAACACGTAAGGACTTGGAAGCGTTCCCTGTTTGTGTTGCTTCGCAATCGGTTGTCCGCTCTTTCGAAGATAAAATCCAACCATTGTTCGACAGGTATTGCGATTGCCTGTATCAAAACCAAACCCTCGCCACCCTCCGCGACAGCCTGCTGCCAAGGCTCATGTCGGGCGAGCTCCGCGTGGGTGCGGCCCGTGAATTGATAGGGGATGTGGCGTGACGGTTCTGTATCATCAGGGCGGCTTTCCCCCCGCCGATCTGCGCTGGCCCGAATTGATCCCCCTGATCGGTCCGGCCAATGCCGCCGTGGCCCGGTATGACGGGGTATTGCATGGCATCCCCAACCCTAATGTTCTGCTGTCGCCGCTGACCTCGCAAGAAGCGGTGCTGTCGAGCCGGATCGAAGGCACGCAGGCCACCCTGGGCGAGGTGCTGGAATACGAAGCCAGCGGCGACCAGACCGATGAGAGCACGCCGCAAAAGGCCGATATCCGCGAGGTGCTGAATTACCGCGCCGCCTTGAACGAGGCGCTGCGGTTGCTGGATGATCTGCCGCTGTCGCAACGCCTGATCCGCCAGACCCATGCCGTGCTGATGCAAGGCGTGCGCGGGCGCAACAAAGCCCCCGGGGACTATCGCCGCGTGCCAAACTGGATCGGCCCCGAGGGCTGCACCATGGAACAGGCGCGGTTCGTGCCCTGTGCGGTCGATCATCTGCCCGCCGCGATGCAGGCATGGGAAGGGTATATGCACGGCACCGCCCCCGACCGTCTGGTGCAACTGGCGATCCTGCATGCCGAGTTTGAGGCGATCCACCCGTTTCTGGATGGCAACGGGCGGCTTGGGCGGTTGTTGATCCCGCTGTTCCTGAAATTCTCGGGGATGCTGGCAAGCCCGAATTTTTACCTGTCAGAGTTTCTGGAACAGAACAGGGGCGAATATTATGACCGGTTGCTGGCCGTGTCGCGGGATGGGGACTGGACCGGCTGGTGCGCCTTTTTCCTGCGGGGGATCATCCATCAGGCCGGGGTGAACGAGACCAAGGCGCAAAGCATCCATGCACTGTATAACAGCCGCAAGGAATGGATGGTGGAAATCACCCGGTCGCAATACAGCGGGCGTGCGCTGGACTGGTTCTTTACGCGGCCGATCTTTTCGGCGTCGGATTTCGTGGCCCATGTCGATATTCCCGAACCGACGGCAAAGCGCATCCTGCGCGAGGTCCGCGAGGCTGAAAAGCCGCTGTTGAAGGTGGTGCGCCCCTCCAGCGGGCGGCGGGCGGCGGTGATGGCCTTTCCCGAGTTGCTGAATATCTGCGAAGGGAGGGCCGCGTTTTGAGGATCACCCATGAACGACGAGATTGGTTGTGGATCATGGGTTGCGCCTTTTCGATCCACAAGCGTCGATATGGATACCGCATGATCCACAAGACCAATCTGTAAAAATGGGATTTTCCTATGTTCCGCGTTGACCGTTCCCAGAACCGCCTGTCCCGCCTTGTTCAAAAGCGGTTTTCTGACCTGAACCGACAGATCAGACCCCATGACGAGGAGGAGAGCTGATGCCCTTTGCCTCGGAAGACGATCTGGAACACTGGGCGCTGGAGGAATTGCAGGGGTTGGGCTTTGCCTATCTGCACGGCTCGGCCCTGTCGCCCGAGGCAGAGCCCCCCGCCCGCGACAGTTTCCGCGATGTGTTGTTGCTGGGGCGGCTGGACGACGCGATCCGCCGGTTGAACCCGCATTTGCCCGCAGATGCCGTGCGGGTGGCGATCAATGAAATCCGCGACACGAAATTCTCGGGCGATCTGTTGTCAGAAAACCGCCGTATCCACGGGGTTCTGACAACGGGGGTTCCTGTGTCGTGGTTCGCAGGCGGCGAAGAGCGCCACGATATCGCCCGCGTGATCGATTTCGAGGGCGGCCAGAATGACTGGCTGGTGGTGAACCAGTTCGAGGTGGTGGGCCAGACCGCCCGGCGGCCCGATGTGATCATTTTCCTGAACGGCATGCCGGTGATCGTGATCGAGCTGAAGGGCACCGAAAGCGGCACATTGCGGGGGGCGTTCAACCAGCTGGAAACCTACAAGGCGCAGGTGCCCGACCTGTTCCGCACCAATGCGTTCAACGTGATCTCCGAAGGGGTGACGGCGAAATACGGCTCGGCCTCGGCGAATTTCGACCGCTTCATGAACTGGCGCACGGTGGATGGCGAAAGCGTGGTCGAGACGGGCAGCGCCCTTGCCCTGCAAACCCTGATCCATGGCTTGCTGACCCCGAACGTCATTCTGGAGATGATCCGCTTTTGCACCGTGTTCGAGGATGAGGGCAAGGGCCCGATCAAGAAGATCGCGGGCTATCATCAGTTCCACGCGGTGCGCAAAGGCGTGGCCGCCGTTCTGGGCGCCCATGGGCAGGATGGCCGCGGCGGGGTGATGTGGCACACGCAAGGGTCGGGAAAATCCCTGCTGATGACATTTCTGGCCGGTCGGCTGATGCGTGACCCAAGGTTGGAAAACCCGACGATTGTGGTGATCACAGACCGTAACGATCTGGACAATCAGCTGTTCGCGACCTTCTCGCGGTGTTCGGCCTTGTTTGGCGAGGTTCCTGTTCAGGCCGAAGATGTGCCCGATCTGCGCCGCAAGCTGGCGGATCGCAAGGTGGGCGGGGTGATCTTTGCCACCATCCAGAAATTCCGTCCCGAAAAAGGCAGCCCTGATTTTGGCGAGTTGACCCATCGCTCCAACGTGGTTGTCTTTGCGGATGAGGCGCATCGTTCGCAATATGGCTTTGATGCCAAACTGAACCGCGACACGGGCGAAACGAAATACGGTTTTGCCCATCATCTGCGCACGGCCTTGCCCAACGCGGTTTATGTGGGCTTCACCGGCACCCCGATTGCGCTTGTGGGGGCAGACACGCAGGCCGTGTTCGGCGATTACATCGATGTCTATGACATTGCCCAAGCTGTGTCGGACGGGGCGACCGTACCGATCTACTACGAGGGCCGCGTCGCCAAGATCGAGCTGTCGGATGAGGCGGGCGAATTGCTGGATGCTGAATTCGACGAAATCATCGAAGAGGCCGAGGCGGATGGCATCAGCTTTGACGATGACAGCAAGGGGGCGATGACCTCGAAATGGACGCAGCTTGAGAAGCTGGTCGGGGCGGCCCCGCGCCTTGATAAAGTGGTCGAGGATATCCTGAAGCATTTTGATGATCGGGTTGAGGCCATGGATGGCGGCAAGGCGATGATCGTATGCATGTCACGCCGGATCTGTGTTGAAGTGTATAACCGCATCATCGCCGCCCGCCCGGATTGGCACGCGGATGAGGATGCCGAGGGGGCGGTCAAGGTTGTGATGACGGGGGCGGCGCAAGACCCGGTCGAATTTCAGCCCCATATCCGTTCCAAAGCCCGGCTGGAAACCCTGCGGACGCGGTATCGCGACCCTGCTGATGCAATGAAGCTGGTCATCGTGCGGGACATGTGGCTGACAGGCTTTGACGCCCCCTGCATGCACACAATGTATGTCGACAAACCCATGAAGGGCCACGGGTTGATGCAGGCGATCACGCGGATCAATCGTGTGTTCGGGGCCAAGAACTCGGGGCTGGTGGTCGATTACATCGGCCTTGCCGCTGATCTCAAGAAGGCCCTGCGCCATTACTCGCAGGCCGACCAAAAACAGACGGGCGTTGATCAGGGCGAGGCTGTTCATGCCTTGCACACCCAGATCGATATCATGCGGGGGATGTTTTTCGGCATAGCTTATATGGATGCCGTTCGCGGCACCCCAGCCGACCGCATCCGCATTCTGCCTGTGGCGATTGAACATGCCCTGACGCTGAAGGTTGACGGGAAAGACCCCAAAAACCGCGAAGACAGCAAAAAGCGGTTCATGACTGCCGTTGCGGGTTTGGTGAAAGCCTTCCGGATTGCTGCGGGCACGTCAGAGGCGGCAGCCCTGAAGGATGAGGTCGGCTTCTTTGTCGCCGTGCAAGCCGCCATCCGGAAAATGGACGCGACATCCCGGACTGGACGCAGCGCCGAGGATACCGAACTGGCCATTGCCCAGCTTCTGAACCGGGCCGTAGCCTCGACCGAAGTGATCGACATTCTGGAGGCGGCGGGGATCGACCGCCCCGACCTGAGCGTATTGAGCGAGGATTTCCTGCTGGGGCTGCAAAATACGCCGCACAAGAACCTTGCGGTCGAGGCCCTGCGCAAGCTTTTGAACGGGGAAATCCGCACCCGAACCCGGACAAACCAGACCCAGAACGAGGCTTTCTCAAAACGCCTGACCGATGCCATGGCCCGCTATCACAACCGCAGCATCGATGCGATCCAGGTCATCAAAGAGATGATCGACATGGCCAAAGACCTGCAACAGCAGCCCGAGGACGGCATGTCCCCGGAGGAGGTGGCATTTTATGACGCTCTCGCCCAGAACGAGAGCGCCCGTGAGTTGATGGGCAACGAAGAATTGCGGGTCATTGCACAGGAACTGGTCAACGCCGTACAGGCCAATTCATCCGTCGACTGGTGGCGCAAGCAGAATGTGCGCACCAAGATGCGTGTGATCATACGGCGTATCCTGAAAAAACACGGGTTTCCGCCCGATTTGGCGTCAGATGCCATCAAGAAAGTCGTCCAACAGGCGGAGGTTCTGGCCCGGGAATTCGCGTAAGGCCAAAACCTCTGCGCAGTGCCGTTTTTGAGAGAAGGCCATCAGATGCAGGATCGATATGCCGGAGATATCGGTGACTTTGTAAAACTGGGGCCTGGCTGCTGCATCGGGTGGCCACGCCAGTTGAGGTTTGCTAAGCACTGTGGTGGAATATTATGGTCGACAGTGACCCCACGGCTCCAAGAGCATCAGATCGAAGATTGATTGAGGGACAACCGTAATGGGCTGGCTGTTCAACAATCGCGTCCCGGCCGATATCCGTGCTGAGATCGAGCGCCTCTGCACTCACAATGATGAAGAACGGTCAACCCGTCCCATTCGGATTTGCCGTGATGGATCAATCTGGACCGTTGCCGCTGAGATGACCTTGAAGAACGGCAGCGAGGTTCCGGATGGCTATCAACCAGACGAGAACGGCAAGTTCACCTTCGGCGCAGTGTTTCGCACAAGGAAAGACCACGGCGGCTGGGGGTATCGCTTGGATGAAGAAAATGTGGGTCCTGAATTTGCCCGAGCACCGAAGTCCCTCATCGACATCCTGAGCCCAACGTCATCAGACTGGGCAAACAGCTGGCGCAAGCGATGCCTGGAAAATGCTGCGAGAAGAGCACGACGACTGAAAGACGGTGACGTCATCAGGCTGGATCAAGCCCTGGAGTTCAATGACGGCAGGAAACGAAAGCATTTCAAGGTGATCATTGAGAAGCCGCAGGGATATACTCGGGCGAGGACGGTCTTTCAGTGTGTTGAAACTGGTGTGACCTGCAGGATTTCCGGGTTTCGGCGGCGGGCGTGGGATGCAATGTCGCCGGTGGGTGATCCCACCGAAGCAAAGGCGGCCACGGGGTTGGAAAAGGGCAACTGAGACATGGCAAAGGGTGCAAAGAACAGATGGTGGCCGACGGTCTGGGCGGGGAGCAGTCGTTCTCTACGGCTGCGTTAATATTCAGCTGGTCAAACCAAAGCCGCCATTCGCTGTGATGTGGTAACACCAGCCTCACACGGCTGAGCCCTGCCGATAGGTTACGCAAGCAGGTATCATGTCTTCGGACTTGGAATGACCGCCTGTTGCCAGTTCTCGATCCATTCTTGTATTGCCTCGCTTGGTCCATGAGCGATGCTGGCCAACTTGGGCGCAAGCTTAAGGAAATGTCGCCGAGCGGAATATGGTAAGGCTGAACGGCGGATAGACGTCCAGAACGAAAAAGGAGTGTTTGCGACGACCATGCGTGGGAGACGAACAACATCCAAATCCCTGTTCAGGGGCAAGCTAGCAAAGATGTTTCGTAGGGCGAGACTACGGGACATCTTGATCATGGTTTGGGCTGCGGACGCGATCAGATTAGGCGAGCCCGAGAGAGTTCGAGGGCGGCTCACGTATCCGGAGAGTGCCATTGGATCAAGACCGGGAAATGAATTCTTCATGGCGCCCTGGACTCTGGAAACCATGGTGAACGAGGCGCTCGTCCACCCTCCAGCGCCCTCCAAGCCTTCGACGCCCTCAAAACGCCTCAACACCAAGCTTTGGCAGTCATTCACGATGTTGTTTAATCTTATCAACGACATCGAAGACGCCGAGAGTTTGGAAGATATTCCTGAGGGTGAAATCCTCGCGGCAATGTCCCGGATTGGATGGCGTCAGTTCGGGTGGCAGGTTGGCTACAAAACTGCCTCGCGAATGTTTCGCGCTTGGTGGCTCTACAATTCCCTCGAAGCCAACGATCACTTCGAGGCCAAGTACGGCATCTCGCTTGAACGTTTCTGCTTTGTCGCTTTTGGCATCGCCGCGCAGCTAACCAATTTTCCTGCTGTTCGCATCGACAGTTCGATGGCCAGCGTTGGAATTTCGGATGCAGAGCGTGATGCCGTGTTCAACATCATCGCAAAGACGAGTGCAGATGCGCGGCGCGAAGCGAAGAACGCTCGGGCGGGAAAGGGACAGATCGCCTATAAGCCAAGCATTCTGCGACGGTGGCCGCTAATCTCAGTTCAGAAAGATGAGAGTTGGGAGGCATTTTGCCCGATACCAACGTTGCTCTACCTGCGAATGTCGGACGGATTGTTCTACGACTTGGTCGACAATGACAACGTGCGCCGAATTATCGGCGAACGGTTCGAGAGTTACGCTGTCGAGATCACCAAGCACTACATTGGAACTGAGTTTCAGGTTCTTTCCGAGGCTGAATACGGCGCAAAGGCAAACCCTGCGAAGACACCAGATGTGCGCGTGGTTTCGCAGCAAAACGCGTTGCGGGTCGTAATCGAGTGCAAGGCAAGGAAAATACCGTTCAAAGTCCTGTCCTCGCCAAACCCATATTTTGAGAACGAGGAGATTTACGATGAACTTATCAAGGGTGTCTGCCAAGTCTGGCGTTATGTTTCGGACGTGCGACGGGGCGTAGCTGATAACAACTGGTCAATCAGCGACGATGTTGTCGGGTTGGTCTTGATGCTAGAGCCTTGGTTTCAAATGTCCTCGCAAACCGTCAAGCACATCACCGATGCCGCTGAGGCTCGATGTGCTGGCACCTCAGGAATTCTGCCACAAGACCGGATCGCCGTTTCATTCGTTGCCATGGATGATTGGGAGTTTTCTCTGCGCAAGATTGGTGCAGAGGGAATGATTGCGGCTCTGAACAAACATGCCCATCCAGATAGGTTCGGATACATGCTAAGCACCGTGGTCGAAGAAATTGCAGAAGACTTCAAAGAACCCGTTGATGCCTACGACTACAGCACTGGAATCAATCGCGTCTTGCCTTGGATGCAGGACATTGATGAAGGGCGGGTTCCTGATGCGACTTAAGGGATACTCTCGGTGATCGCTCACGTCGTTTGCAAGCGGATCCGGATGTCTGTTTTCGTTCGGCGCCGGACTCTACCGAAAGCATCTTCGAATGTCCGCAACGGGCCGTGATCACCATCTAGCCTTAGCAAACTCTGCCGCCGCATTCCGCGTCTCAACCCGACACACTCAAGTTTACCCCTTCAACCAGAGCCCCCCTCGGCAACCCTGCCAGTGCATCACTTACCGCCCGGGCGATCACCGCGTCCTGATCCAAACCCGCCCGAATGAAGGCCAAGCCAAGCATCCCAGGGTTCCCACAACCAACGACGGCATCGTCACACCCTGATTCATAAAGCCGGTCCACGACATCCACAATGTCAGGGCAGCCCTCTGGCAGACGGATCATCACGTCAAACTGGAATTCCTTGATTTCAGTCATCGTACCCCCTCAAGCTTGGGTTGCATCGTCATTTCATTGCGGCATCGTGTCAATCAGCCAAAGCCCTTCCTGTCCTAATATATCACGGCTATCCTGCTCCCATGTATCGATTTCGCACTCTTCCAGACGACGACCCGATAATGGACAGCTCCCCCGTCCTTCGTGTCCTAGATTTCCTAAACGCCCAGTTCGCCCTGAACCCGAAGGGCATTCCCCTGACGAAATCGGGGGCGTTCCGGCGAGTGATGGTTGCGGAGGCCATAACGACGATCCAGTTCCCTGATTGGACCGAGCAGGAAATCTATCACGGCTTCGGGAAGATCCGGGTCGCGGATGAACACCATTTCGAGCCGCTCTGGATCCTGCATTCCGTCCTGCGCAACATGCGTATGGTCCGCCCGTATCTGGGGCATCTGCGCCTGACGAAGGCTGGGAAGGACCTGTTCTCCGACCGCTTCAGGACCTTCGACGTTGTCACCCGGACGCTGTTGTTCAAAGCGGAAAAGTTCCGGAGCGCCCGGGAATATCGAAATTTGCTCGGGAACTGGGACGTCTGGCTGAACGTGATCGACTATGAGGCGCGGGGCGGGATTGCCGGCCGGGCGCTGACCGAGGTCTTCTACGGTCCAGCCGATCCGGCCCAGGTTTACGATCCCCGCATGGGAGACCTGTATAGCGGGGTTCTCAAACCGCTGGTCTGGTCCGGGCTTCTATCCGAAGACATGACCGACGGCCGGAAGCTGGTGGACCGGATATATGCGACCACGCCGCTCTGGTCACGGTACCTTGAGTTAGACCCGAAACCGCCCCGGCTCCGGGTGGTGAAATAGGGCTCCGGGGGCGATCCCGATGTCGTCAGTGTCGAAAATACGCGACACCGAGGCCTTATCCCGAGAAAATGTCGAGTATGCTGGGCATCGCCAGCCCGGCGCAGCCTTTTCATACAGGGGCCACATCAGTTTTGCGAAAAACTGCCCTCTCGACCAAATAATCCAAACCATTTCAAAGGGTAATCCCTTCGCCATCGCTTGCGAGAAATCCAAGCGGAAAAACCACATTTTATCAGGTGGTTAGGGGGTGGACTCAGGGTGCGGCCGTGGCTATCTTGAAGTCACACAAAGGAGCGAATCGACCATGACCCGCCGCCGCAATTCGATACGGATATCCGTCCACGCCTGACCCGTTTTTCTGACGGGCACCGGATCGTTGCGGCCGCATGGCCACCTCTCTCAGAACATGACAGATCAACGCATGGCGCATGCCATGCCCGGTGCCCTTTCGCGATTTCGAAAGGATATCCCCCATGACACGTAAATCCGCAAAACGATCCACCGCAAAGGTGGAAAGCACGTCCGATCTCTGCCGGACTGATACGACGCTTCCGGGCCTCGAGGCTGTTCTGGCTCATCTTCAAAAGCTCCGCTCTGCGGGAACCACGACACTCTTGCTGGTTGAAGATGAGGAGCTTGACGAAGACGAAACCCCGAGCGTTCAGACACCGGAAATGCGCAATCCCCCGCGGGACCTACTGGATGCGTTGCTGATGCTGCGGCTTCATTCCATGCTGGCCAATGCGGGCTTGACGTCATTTCGGCCGCCACGCGGCAGCCTGCAAGTCATTGTCGCACCCGTTGAATGCGACAGGACCGATATCCGGACCATTCTGCCACGATTGATCGGTCGTGACCCGGCTTTGCCTGATCCTGCGATCCGTGCGGATGATGACGTGACACGCAAGCGCACTGGGAAAGGTGTTCTTGAAAGCCTCAGGGCAGATATTCTGCAGGGAAATCCAGTCATCGCGGTGATGACGGCGGATGACATGATCCCGGATGATCTTCGCGTTGCGATGCAACCGACCCTCCGACTTCCTCCCCTTTCGCGGCAGATGCTGCAAGCGGTGATGGCGTTTCAATTCAACGACCCATCCGTCGCGTTACAGCATCCGGATGCGACGATTGCGCAGCTGTCCGATGTCGCCATGTCGAGCATTTTTGCGGCGGAGGATATCAGGACCGCGATCGAACGCCTTGATCGTGCAGCTTCGCATAAAACCCAGACGCGGGTCACGCTCGATGATGTCCATGGACAGCCGCAAGCGCTCAAGGCGCTGCGGCAAGTGGTTGAAGATCTGCGGAGTTATCAGTCCGGGGCGGTGAAGTGGTCCGATGTGACGAAATCCTTCCTGCTTTTGGGTCCCCCTGGCACCGGAAAGAGCATGATGGCGGCGGGGCTGGCAGGGTCAGCGGGCATCAGCTTCGTGAAGACTTCATATTCAGACTGTCAAAAATTCGGGCACCAAGGCGACATGCTGAAAGCTCTGAACACCGCCGTTGAAAGCGCCATTTCCGCGGCACCCAGTGTCTTTTTCATTGATGAGATTGACTCTTTTCACAGCCGTGACCGGGAAACCGGCTCCAGGAATGGCTACATCATCGGAGTGGTGAACGGCTTGCTGACCCAGATTGACCGGCTGTCGGCGACGCCCGGCGTCATTCTGATCGCCGCGACCAACAACGTCGAACGCGTCGATAGCGCCGTCATCAGGCCCGGCCGGTTTGACCGGCACATCCACGTCGGGCGGCCGGACCGGTCCGGGATCCTTTCTATGCTCGAAGGCCTACTTTCTGGACTGAAGGTTGATCCAGTAGGGATCGACAGGCTCTGCGATCAGCTGTTGGGGGCGAGCGGAGCGGAGATCGCGGCGATGGTCAGGGATGCGCGGACGCGTGCCCGCGCAGAACGCAGCCCGCTGTCATTCGGGCACCTGCTGGCCGCCGCCGACGCGATCCAGCCCCCGCCGGAGCCTGGCGTCATCTGGCGGATCAGCGTGCATGAAGCCGGACACCTGCTGGCCGGCCATCTTCTGGGACTTCCCGCTGCCACACATGTCAGCGTTACCGGAATTCGCGGACTTGTCACCCGTCCACACCCCACATGCAAACTCCCGGGAACCATCAGCGATATGATTGTTCATGCCCTGGCAGGGCGGGTCACGGAGAGGTTGGTCTTCAGCGTGATCAGCCAGGGCGCCGGGAGCGGCCCGACCAGTGATCTCGCCCTGGCGACGCGTTTCGCTGTCGCAGCAGAGACCAGCTATGGTTTCGGGACATCCCTGAGCTGGATCGACCCGGAAACGCCGCTCTATCTGCTACCACGCGACATTCGGTCTAGGGTCGAGGCCCGGCTGAATGAGGCCGACACCCGCACACAGCGACTTCTGGCGGAGCGAAAGGCGGAAATTGAGCGGATCGCCCGGGTTCTGATGGAAAAGCGGGATCTGGATGCAACGGCGATTTCTGCGCTGTTGTCTGGCGTCCCCAATGGAACAGGCCACACCATGAGCCCCGCGGAATGTGAGGGCTGCGAAACCCGGCATGTTGAACGCGATTTCTTGAAGGAAACACCCGATGCGCAATCACTTTAATCCTCACCATCCGATGCGGCATCTGATCTCAACGGTTGCCGAAACCTTGCTGCGTGATGATCCGGAATATCAAGAGACCCCTGCGACTTTGCCCCCAGTGTTTCGTCGGATGTACCAGGAATTCCTCCGGTTCCCGGAGCATGGGTCAAGGACGCCCAGCTTGGTCGACCTTCTTCACCATCTCAAACGGCTGGATGCCAGCTGCCCGAGTGAGGGGGACCTTGAAGGTGCGCCAGAGCTCTGCCGCTGGGCTCTCGTGCGCCGCCCCGCCTCAGCATACTGCCAGTTAACAGGATATGCAGCCGCACACCCCCGGTTTGAGTGGGGGGCACCTATTGTCACTTCATCGGTGTTCCAGCTGGACAGGGAATTCCGATGGGCACGCACCTGGAGCCGGTTCTACTTGCTCTCAGAATTTGCCCCGCCAACACTGCGCCGAATGCAAGCCGGTGGATTGATCAGCGGCGATGCAGAGCTGGTTGATCTCGGCTGATCTGGCAGATTTTGAAGAAGAGGTGAATTATGACGGTACTGATTATTGCAGACCTGCATTTAGACATGTGGACCGAGGCCGGCCGGGACCCGTTTGCGGGGCTGTCTGCGGCGGCATGGTCCGGTATCGAAGCCGTCATCGTCGCTGGCGATTTGACGAACAAGCCGCGGATCCGCTGGAAATACGCGATCCGACACCTTTCGAGATACATCGATCCCGGGCGGGTTCACATCTTGCCTGGGAACCACGATTATTACGATTTCAAACTCGACGGTGAGGACCGCCTGGCCGAAATCGCTCGATCGGAAGGAGCACATTTCCTGCAGAAATCGGAAGTCGTGATCGGCAACACGCGGCTTCTGTGCTGCACTTTGTGGACCGACTTTGCGTTGCATGGCGACGTCGCAGCGTCGCAAGCAATCGCGAAATCCCGCATGAACGACTACCGCTACATCCGCAACGCAGGCGCCGGCTACCGCCGCATCAGGCCATACGAGACAGCGGCAATTCATCAGGATCATCGATCATGGCTCGAAACCCGGCTGCCCCAGTCCCATCTCGGACCGACGGTGGTCGTCACGCACCATTGCCCGCATCCGCAGTTGATCAGCGCAACGCCAGGCGAACTCGACCCGATCTATGGCTCGGACCTGACCGGCCTGATTCAGCGTCATCAGCCCGAGGCGTGGATGTTCGGTCACACCCATTTCCAAGCCGAAACAGTCATTGGGCGCACCCTTTTGCGGAACGTCAGCCTTGGGTATCCGGACCAGGTCCTAACTGGGCAGGAAGGGCAGATATTGCGGCGAGGATTGATCGACCTTCAAAACCTCGAATGACATTAAGCTTATGGAATATCATGAATTTCTACACAGCTGATCCGCATTTCTTCCATGAGAACATCCTGAAATTCTGCAATCGACCGTTTCAAACCGTCGACGAGATGAACCGGAAAATTTTGCATAATTATCAATCCACTGTCGGTCCGGGGGACGATTTGTGGGTCTTGGGTGACCTCGCAGTATGCCATGTCAACATGGCAGATCGGCTGTCCGAAATGCTTGCATCGATCCCTGGTCGGAAGCACTTGATCGTCGGAAATCATGACAAACCATGGGTTCGCCGCCTACAGGATTGGTCGTCGGTACATGATCTGTTGGAAATCAACGATCAAGGCAGCAGAACCGTGCTCTGCCATTACCCGATGGTGACATGGCCCGGGGCTCGGCACGGTTCAATCCAGCTGTTCGGCCACGTCCACCAGAATTTTCCGGGCACGCGAAACTGTGTCAATATCGGGGTTGACCAGTGGGATTTCCGGCCGGTCACGTTGCGAGAAGCCAGGAAGCGAGCTGCGGGGCTCGAGGTGAACCCTTTGTGGGGACAGGTGGAACCCGGAGCGGAAATCTGATGCCGGGTTTGGCTGTTCTCAATCAAGAAGATGATCCACGGGCGATCTGGATCGCGATGGAGTGACAGAACCGCGTCGGGCAGGCGTCGAAAAGAGCCAAGTGTGTCGGATGCTGGGCTGCGCGCCGACGGCAGCTTTGCGCCGCTGTCCGATACTGCATGCTAAGAAACAGCTTTCGTCTCAAATCCAACCCGATCACGACATTTGCCTCATCGTGCCCTGCACCCCTCCGGTTGCCTCACGCCAACATTGATCCTGCCATCAGATGTTGATCCCTTGACGGAAAATCGACACGATCAAAGCAAAATAATGGAAAGACATGTTGAATGAATTTGGTTGCGCTTGTGATGCTTCAAGATAGTGAATTGACATGAAGGACATCGAACCAAATCCGCACTTGAACAAGATCGCCGCAGGTTTGATCGGGATTATGGCGTTGTCCTCTCTCCTTATTGCCTACGACAACTACACCTTGATGGGGAGCAGTGAGTGGCCTTTGGTTGCGGTTTTTGTGGGTATGGGGAGCATTCTCTTGTTGCATGCTCTCCGACTCCTGCGGAGCTCGCCGATGAATGCGGCGCGTTTGCGTTTTCGGTCAGATGGCTTCCGTTTGGAGACGAAACAGGTGTTCAGGGGCAGTAAGGTTGTCGAATTGGATTGGGCCGATGTCACCACGGTGACCTTGCACGATGCGAGCCTTTACGGGGGCCGTTCTATTAAAGTGGTGCATGGTCCCGCTGGAGACGTTGCCATGTTTGCGCCGGCATGGACCAATTGCTCTTCGGAAGTTGTTATTGACCGCCTCCAAGCCTCGGCAGAGGCCTCGGGCTATATGTTCGAAAAGGAGACTGGTGGATGGCGTTCTCTTACTCGAAAGCGCTGGACGGTGACTCAAAAGACATAGCTTTGGTCCGCATTTCGCGCAGAAATGGCATCCCACTTTCCACCCAAATTGCAGACGCGACATTGGAGACATATTCGTTGCGTCCGAGATCTGCTTTGGACGTAAAGCCGTCATCCAAAAATCTATGGCCAAGGTCTACTTCGTCCCTAAAGCAGCCGGAAAGGCGCCGGTCGTCAATGGGGTTTTGCGCAGCATCCAGTGCCCATTGTCACAGCTTGAACCCCATCCGGGTGCTGCTGCCTCCCGCCTGTTCGGATACGCTCATTGCAGGTTTCGGGCAGCAAAGGCGACATAATAGTGTGCGCTCGCAAGCGCCTTGACCCTTTGGTCGCACAGGATCGACAATACGCCGCCTCGGAAGCAATTGCGGCACAAAGGCTGGCGGGGCTGGCGGTCGATCCCGGCACCATTCGCGATTTCGACAGGTTCTGTTCTGGTGAGATCGATCTGGTTCAGCTGAGGGCGAGAGCGGAGAGCAGGTTCACGAGCTGAAAATACGCCATGTTGCTCGACATCTGACAAGAATGTTGGTCAGGTATTCAGGGGGCAACCCCGATTTTCACATGTCAACCCGGCGATCTCGAGCCCCACTTCATCCTCCGGGGCCACTTTAGTCTTACCTGGCCCACCTTGAACAGACGGACAGCTCTCCTGGAACCTGCCCATGACATGGGCGCGTTGTGCAAGTGATTGACCTGATCACTATCTCGAGGCGTTCGAAACCATGGCTGAAGCCCCGGTGACATTCTAGCGGACCTACTTGCGTTGACCAAGACATGCGCCGCAAGAGCGAGATGGAATTTCGCAACACTGGTCATATTCGGAATTTCCTGGGGTGCTGCACAACCAAGAAATGCAAAAACAACACTCATCACTCCAGCCGACCACCGCCCTGCAGCTTGCAGTATCGGTATGTTCCTTCGTGAAAGATGCGTGCTTCGGCTGCGATAATAAGGTTTTTCGCATTTTTTGCGGAGCGAGGCTCTTTGTTGCCTCTGATCGAATCATATAGCTCGAATAGCTGGGCTCACGCGGCCGAGTGCGCCGGAAAAGGCGTTTTGGTCGATCTTCCGGTTCAGAAAAATGAAGAGCATGGTCAAGAAGCCAGCTATTCGCATTCTTTTCAGCATCAAATGCTCCGCCATCCGCAAGCGGCGGCTACGCCCCATTGGTTCCGGGCTTGCGCTTTGGTGAGATGGTGCGGATCGGAGGGCGCGCAGTAGCTCATAATGTACTACGCAACGAGTTCCCTATGCACCCTTGTCCTGCTGGGCATATGCCCATGGCATCAGCGCATCGATGCCCTTGTCGAGATGGCCATTGGCCAGCTTGGTGAAGAGATCACGCAGATAGGCATAGGGTTCGACGCCGTTCATCTTGCATGTGCCGATCAGGCTGGCGAAGCGGGCCCAATTGCGCCCGCCCTCGTCGTGGCCGGCGAAGAGCGCGTTGCGGCGGTTCATGGCCGGGCTGCGGATGGCGTTTTCGACAAGGTTGGAGTCGATGTCGACGCGTCCGTCCTCGAGGAATAGCCTGAAGCCGTCCTGCCGTTTCAGCATGTAGGCCATGGCCTCACCGAGGTCGGATTTGCGCGAGACGCGGGCGGCCTGTGCCTTTAGCCAAGTGAAGAATTCATCGACAAGCGGGTGGGACATTTCCTGCCGGACAGCCCGGCGGCGGTCCGGGTCGAGCCCCCGGATGGCGTCCTCGATCTTGTAAAGCGCCGCGATCCGCAAC
This sequence comes from Roseibaca calidilacus, assembly GCF_001517585.1. NCBI lineage: Bacteria > Pseudomonadati > Pseudomonadota > Alphaproteobacteria > Rhodobacterales > Paracoccaceae > Roseinatronobacter > Roseibaca calidilacus. The sequence continues at coordinate 36,848 of NZ_FBYC01000004.1, forward strand.
AGCGCCTCGTCCACGATGGGCGATCCCTTCTTCGGCTTGGCCTTGATCAGCTTGCGCCTGCCGTGCGCCCAGCAGAAAGCCAGCTGCAGCGGATCGCCACCTGTGCGCTTGGATGTGGCCAGATGGGTATAGCCACCATAGGCATCGACCTGGATCGTGCCGTTGAAGCCGTCGAGGATTTCGGCGGCATACGCGCCTTTCCGTCCGGGACGATAATGGAACACCACACCCGGCGGCGCAGTCCCACCCCAACCGCGATCATCGCGCAACACGGCCCACAAATAGCCAGTCTTGGTCTTTCCACGCCCCGGGTCGAGAACCGGGGCGGTGGTTTCATCGACGTAAAGCCGCGTGCTCTCGGCCATCAGGCGCTTGGCCATGTGGTCAACGACAGGTGCGATCAGCGCCCCGGTACGGCCCATCCAGTCGGCCAATACGGATCGGTCGATCGGGACCCCGTGCCGCGCCATGACCATGGCCTGCCTGTTCAGTGGCATGTGCTCGGAATGCTTGGAGACGGCAATCTGTGCCAGCAACGCCTCGGTGGGCCAGCTGCCCTCCAACAGATGCGCAGGCGCCTTGGCTTGCACCACGCCTGTGCGCCCCTTGGGGCAGGCGTATTTCGGGCGGATCGTGACGATCACCTGATAGCGCGCCGGGATGTAATCCAGCCGCTCGCTCCGGTCTTCGCCAATCTTGACCATGTCCCCGCAGCCGCAGGGGCATGCGATACTTTCAGGCTCGACCACCCGTAGGGTGCGCGGCAGGTTTTCCGGCAGTGCCCGTGCCTTGCGGGGTGCGCGTGGTTTGCGCTTGTCGGGGTCTGTCTCGCTGACCGCGATCCTGTCTTCGACAGCGGCGATCTGCGCCTGTGTCTCGGCGATGGCAGTTTCCAGATCTTCCAGCGCCAATTCTAGCTGGGCGGGGTCCAGCTTCTCGGATTTCGGCCCGAACTTGGTGCGCCGGTAGTCCTGAACCTGGCCTTCCAGCTTCTCGATCAGCGCCTTCAGCTCGGTGATGAAGGCCTCCTTTTCGGCTACCACTGCCTGTTCATGCTGCCGTGCCGCGCGTTCAACCCGCGCCTCAAACTGTGCGGCGTCCAGCGCTGCCTTTTGGGCGGCAAAGGCATTCACCACCTCGGGCGGCAGGTCTGGAAACTGTCTGAGATCAAGTGGTTGCGACATGCGCCCTTCTACCAGATCCGGAACAGAAAGCCCAATAAAACAATGCCAAATTCGACCCGCTGAGTCATCCTGCCGCAGTCGGTGCCAGCACCCTTTGCGCCACCACCCGCCGCCAGTCCAACCCCTCGAACAAAGCCTCGAATTGCGCCCGAGACAGCCGCATAACCCCGTCCTGAATCTTCGGCCAGGCGAAGCTGCCCTGTTCCAGGACCTTGTAGATCAGCACCATTCCGGTGCCATCCCACACAAGGATCTTCAACCTGTCCCCGCGTTTTGACCGAAACACCACCGTCACCCCGGAATGCGGATCGAGCTTCAGCTCCGTCTGCACGATCAGCGCCAGAGCGTTGTGCCCACAGCGGAAGTCTACTGGCTTCGTCGCGATCAGGATCGGCAGCCTCTGACCCGCGACGATCATGTCGCCCCGCGCAATGCACGCACCAGCGCCGCCGCGCGCTCCACTGTAACATCACCGGGAATACGCAAGCGCAGGTCGGACCCGACCTCAATCGTCAGCACACCAGAGCCATCCTGCGCGGCCGCGGCCGTGGAAAACACCGGCTGATCCATGGGCTCGGGCAGAATTGACAGCGGCACAAAGGCAGGCTCCGCCGCCTCCGACGCAGGCGATCCGTTCAGCGCATCCATCAGGTCACCCGGCAAAGCCAACCGACCCTGTCGGGCATGGCGACGCCAATCTGACAGGTGATGTGGGAGCAAATCGTATTTGCGTGCCACATCCACAACCCGCGCCCCAGGCTGATAACTCTCCGCGACAATCTTCGCTTTCACTTCCGATGGCCATCGGCGATTGCGCCGTCGCGGTTCAACAATTTCACACCGACCCATAAATCCGTCGCCACCATCCGCCATGCGAAACCTCCATCTGCGCGCGCAGACCTTCTCGCAGGCATGCCACGCGTCAGGAACAGGACAAATCAATGGGGCGTGGCCGTCGCTTACCGCCATCCACCTACTGTCGATTGTGAACTCCAGCCAACCACCCACAAGCCGTGTAATTTCAGCCCATCCAATTCAGTTTGAGAAAGAATTGGATTTCCGTTTTTCGCACAAACCCACCCAAGCCATTAATTTATTTAATTTTTTATTTATTTGTCATACGTTCCGGCCGCAAAACACGTCCCAGGAGAAAGGAGCGGAAAAAATCAGCATGGACCGAACGGAAAAGAAAACGCCGGGATGCTGGAGCATCCCGACGTTGTCTTTTGAAGGCAGGCAAAAGCCAACCAAACTGACTATGGCAAGGTAGCAAAACGGGCGGCGCTCCGCAAGTTTCAACCTATGGTTTAAGCCCGCCGAATTCCACTCGGCTTTCTCGCAAATCTGATCGACCCGGCCATCCGCACGTATTCGCACGTGCCGGAAATGAAGGTTGCATGACCGTTTCTCATCCCAAACCCAGGACGCTTTGGCGGCCCTTTTGAACACGCCTCATCCCTGAATAAAAACAGCATAGTATAAAGCAGCACTATATGCCTGAAAAAACCACGCCGCAGACTGACAAGAAGGCCAGAACGGAGCCAGCCAACACTGCCCCCCGTTTGTTGCAAGACGATCTCGATGAGGCAGCTCGTGGCTACAGTCCAGTCGGTGAAATCTGCAATCGCCTTCTGCAAGCCATGAATTCGCTATCAGGTGTGCCTGACCAGATTCACGGCAGCATCGCTCAGAGCATAACGGACATTCTTGCAGCCCATGCCGCAATAGAGGCTGAAATTGAAGCTTCCAAGGGGTTGATAACCGCTTTGAAAAGAGACTTGCGCAAAACCAAGGGCAGTTTGGCAAAGCTTAGGGAAATGCATTTTGGTCAAAGCTCTGAGCGGGTTGCACCTGAACTGTTGACAGATATGTTTGAGGATCACTTTGAGGACTACGAGGGCCTGGTTGACGATGCCGATCAGGCCAAAGGCCGACGGGCACGAACTGTCCCAACAGACATTCCCATCACAACAGTTGATCATTTCCCCAAAAATCGCACCTGCCGTGGCTGCGGGAGTGAGATGCCTTCGATTGGGTCAGAGACAACGACACGGACAATTCTGGTCCCCGAACATGTCAAGATCGTCAAAGAGGTTTATCATCGTTGCGCCTGCAACAAGGAGCGGTGCAAGGATCATGGGCCAGTCGCGGCGAAGTCGGAACACTTTATCATGCGCGGGCGGACATTATCGGCGGGCCTTGTGGTTGAGGCGGCCATTCAAAAGTATCATGAACATTCCACTCCATATCGCATGGAGCGTCGGCTCAGTGCCCAAAATCTCAATATTTCTCGATCAACCCTTTATCGAAATATCGCTCATCTCGCAGGTTTTTTGCGGCCAGTTGCCGATCTGATATTTTCGGAAATCCGAGAGTGCGAGGTCGCTTTCATGGATGAAACACCCATTCGCGTTCAACCTGTTCAAAAGAGTGCGAAAGGCAAATGCGATTTGGGTTACCTTTGGGCGATCGGAAATGACGAACGCAATTGGAACGATCACGCAAAGCCGATGGTCTATTTCCAATATGCGCCGACACGCAGCGGCAGTGTTGCACATGAAATGCTCGACAATAGTGCCGTGCGCTACCTGCAAACAGATGGGTATTCGGGTTACAATGCCCTGTTTGACACCAAACGCGGCAATGATGTGATAATCTCGGTGCGCTGCATGGCGCATGCCCGGCGCAAGTTCATGGATGCCTTAAAGCAGCAAGGCAGCCCGTTGGCTCAGCGGGTCGTCAGGAAGATTGGCAGTTTGTACAAGATTGAAAAAGACATTATCGGAAAACCGCAGGAAGTCCGCACAGCAATCCGGCAGGAAAAGGCGCTGCCAATTCTGCTATCCATTCAATCCGAATTGTTGCACCATCAAAGCGATGCTCATGGGCAGATTTCGACCGCGATCCAATATACGTTGAAAGCCTTTGACGCCCTTTGTAAATATGCGTTTGACGGGCGCCTCGCTATCGATAGCAATACAATTGAACGCAGTATCCGGCCTGTCGCCCTCACCAAAAAGAACTCACTGTTTGCAGGTTCACATGAAGCGGCAAAAATCTGGGCAACCTATTTTACGTTGATCGAGACCTGCCAGCTGAATAGGGTGAACCCAAGGTCCTACCTGAATTGGGCGGTCGAAGAGATTGAGCGGTGCCGCGGAGACATTGATCATACTCGACTCATGCCGTGGCATTGTCCGAGCGGGCATTTCATCAAATAGCTGTTTGTACAGCCTTTGACGGCGAAGGCCGCAAGCACCGGAACTTTGCCAAGGGTTCCAGCCCAAACCCATTGCATCGACGGATTCGCCGATAATCATCAATCGGACGAACCGCTTTGAGGAATGGCAAACATTAGCCAACCCGCTCGGAACCGGTGACCTTGTTGAACACCCAAGCTGCCAGTGGACCACCTATCTGGCCACACACAACAACCCGCCATCTCCTCCGAAATAACTCTCGAAACAGATGCTTTGAAGTGGGCAATAGTTCACGAATCGTCCTCGTGAACAATCCTTCACGAGCCATCCCATCCAGAAACCGCCCACTGATTTTGTTGCCCCACGGGGTCTATGCACCGCTTACCATTGACCGATGTCTTACTGCGCGGGTGGCCAGCGCCCTTCGGCGACCATTGCGCGGACCTGATCGGGCGCACCACGACCGGTGCCTTCGTGCCTTACAGAAAGGTGAAGGGCTTGTATTCGTGCAGCAACTCATCGAATGCGCCCCACTGGAAGACCGCGACACCACGGTCGTCCTGATCCCTTGTCGGGTCGAAAAACTCGTTGCTATCCTCAAAATAGACCCCCCCGACATTCAGACCGATGCCCATGAACAGGACCGTCCCAAGACCCAGAAACACCTGACCCGACGCGCGTTCAAGCGTCTGGAGGACTTCGCGCGGCGGCGTCTCGTAGATGTTCATGTCCCCGAACCAGACCCCGGCCACGCGCCGCGAGGTGTCGATGGTCACCAAAACACCGCCCACATAATTGCACATCGGCAGGTCGATGCCCCGGAATTCCACCAGCGACCCGTCATAGGCGGGGTCAGTGCGCATAGGGGCCCCCATGACGGGGATCGCCGCCACCTCGGCGGCGTTCATCCCCAAATACAGCGGTCCCATGCCATTATAGCCACGAATATCCCACTTCATGTCAGTCCTCACATGATGATGCCATTGCGGGCGCAGGCATCCTTCGTTGCGGGGCGGGTGGCCAACGCCTCTCGGCTACCATGGCGCGAACCTCGTCGATCGGGTAGACGCACGACAGCAGGTCCCGGTCGGCCAACACGGCGCGAACATCTCCGAGCGCGCGCGCTCGGGGTCCATCGCCGTTGATGCGCGATGTGGTGGCCAGCCAGGGCAGGGTCATTCCCAACCGGTTTGCCGCCATCGGATCAGCCCCGCGCTCCAGCAGGAACAGCACAACTGGCCAGATATCTGCCATGGCAGCATAAAGGGCCGGAGTGGAGTCCTGAAAGCCGCGGATGTCGATGGGTAGGCCGGCGTCCAGCAGTGCCGTGATCTGCTGGGTATCTTCCTCCATGACATGCTGGAAGATGATCGACTGCCCGCGGACGTCAAGCGCATGCATGTCTGTTTCTGTCATGGTCGTGTGCAACTCTCTGGTAAATCCAATAGAGGCGAACAGCACCACCAAGGGTCGTGTCGCGAATGCTGTGGAAATTTCCTGGCGGCCATCTCCGGGCATGTGATCTTTCGGTTTCTCAGGCGGCGAGGTCAAGAGGCATGGGTTCGAGGGGCTGAGACAAGGTTTCCCAGCCATCGACCTTGCGCATCTGGATCTGGCCGGAGGCGAGCAGCGCCCAGAGCAGCATGGGCACGGTCTCTGCGCAGGGCAGCACGGTCTGGGTCTTGATGCGGCGGCGGAATTCCCCGTTCAGGCGCTCGATGGCGTTGGTGGTCCGGGCCGATTTCCATTGTGACGGGTCGAGGCGGGTGAAGGTGAAGAGCCGATCTCCGGCTTCCTCCAGACTGTCAGCGACCGCACGGCACTTTAGCCGCCATTTGCGCAGGAAGGCCTTTCGGCGCGTCTCAATCTCGGCCGCGGTGTCGGCATAGATCATGTCGCGGTAGTCCTCGGTCAACTCGTCGTGGAGGTGCTTCGGGGCATGGGCCAGGAGGTTGCGATGCTTGTGAACCGTGCAGCGCTGGATCGGCAGGTCCTCGCCCCACAGCGCCACGAGGGCGGCCTCCAGTCCCGGGGCGCCGTCGACGATCACGAATTCGGGCCGCTTCAAGCCCCGTGCATCGAGGTCATCGAGGAACTGCCGCCATGCGGCCTTGCTCTCCCCGCCCATATTCCTGATGGAAAGCAGCACCTTCTGACCATCGCGGCGCACCCCGATTGCGGCCAGCACCGAGATGTTCGTGGCTTTCCGGTCCAGCCGGGTCTTGATCACGGTGCCATCGAGGATCAGCCGGACGATATCCTCGTCGGCCAAGTTACGCGCGGACCAGGCGTCCCAGTCGACCTTCACCTTGCGCCAGGCACGGCTGACCACGTCCTTGCTGACGGCACCCTCGAACAGCCCGAACAGCGCTCGCTTGACGCGCCGGGTGTTCGTACCTGCGAGATAGACCGCTGCGATGAGGGCCTCGGCCTTCTTCGTCAGCCGCTGGTATCGGGGCAGCGCTTTCGACCGCCACTCCGTTACCTTGCCTGTCTCATCTGCAACGCGGGCGCGAGGCACGATGACCGTCTCAGTCCCGAAGGTGCCGGTGAGTTGCCGTTCTCGGTGCCCGTGGCGATACCCTTTCGTGACTCCATCGCCCAGGTCATAGCGAAGACGGCCGAGGAAGCTGGCAAGCTCCTCCTCGAACACGGCTTCGATGGTCGCACGGACGTTCGCCCGCAACCGATCCTCGATCGGGTCAAACCCGGCCTCATGGGCCAGTAGCGCAAAGCTCGCAGTGTCGGTAATCTGGTTCATGGCGTGATCTCCCTGGCGGTTGCAGCCGCCGGTTGGGTGGGTGTCAGTTCACCCGGAGATTACGCCGCCCTCGAATTTCCACCAACTCCGAGACACGACCCCACCAAGCTACCAGCCATAAGTCCTTGTCCGATCAGCCGGAGACTCATGGTGGCCAGTCCCCTTCTGCGTCCATCGCGCGGACCTGCGCAGGCTCGTAGATGCGGCTCAGAAGCCCCGCCTGCGCCAGATGCGCTCGCACAGCATTCAGCGGCGGGCCAAAGATGCCATCTGGGTCCATGCGGGTCGAACTGGCGCGGTAAGGCAGCGTGAAGCCACGCCCGTCCGCCACATCCATGCGCGCGCCACGCTCGATCAGATACAGCACCATCGGCCAGTTATCGACGATCGCGGCGGCCAGCACAGGGGTCGCACGATGATAGCCCCATGCCTCGATATCACCGCCGGCATCCAGCCATGCCCCGACAGCGGCCTCGTCGCGTTCCTTGATCAACCAGAAGATCCCCGGCAGCCCGTCACGGCCTTTGGCGGTTATATCAATATGCGTTTGCGGTATGGCCACACTAGGCAGAAACATTTTCAGTGCCAATAACATAGCATACATAATGGCGCGATTTCCCCTCATTGCGGATCTGGCGGCCAGCGCCCCTCGGCGACCATCGCGCGAACCTGATCGGGCGGAAAGACCAATCCGATCAGGCCGCGCTCGACCAGAATCTTCCGCACCCGCGCCAATGCCTGCCCCTCGTCGCTTTCGGGGTTAAGACGCGACCGGGCCGCAACCGCAGGCAGCGTAATGCCGAATTCATCGGGCACCATCGGGTTAGCTCCCGCTGCCAGTAGCATTTCGGCCATGGTCCAGTTATGGGTCAGAGCAGCCTTGAGGATCGGTGTACCCTGCGCGTAACCACGTGCTTCGAGATTGGCACCGGAGGCAATCAGACGGGCAACGCGATCATGGTTCCTGTCCTCGATCGCCTCGAAAATCTGCGGATGGCCCTCTCTGCCTGGGGCGTCGCGGTTCTCTATGATGTCGGCGATGACGCTTCCTCCAATCGATGCACTATGTTGCCCGTTCTGGCACTGCTTTAGACCGCAGCCCGGCAGAAGAAGCAGAGCAATTAAGGGGATGTAACTATACATCAAGGATAATTGCCTTTCCGACGGTGGCGTTTTTTTAAAGACCAGCTTGCTTACTGGGTTGGTTTCGGCTCATCCTGAAATCCCAGTATATTCGCGAACCTGCCAACCTACACCGGCGGCATGCGCAGTTGTGGCAGACGGTCGCATCCGGTCACATTGGTATTGAGGGCGCGTAACCGCGTCAGGGAGATCGGGCGCTGTCCATTTTTCTGACCGTTGCCGCACCCATCCCAGATGTCAACGGCGATTCTTCCTTCCGATAACCCAAGCCCAATACCGTCATACGCGGAACTGTGCCCGGTTCTGCGGCATGACAGTGTCTGCTTTTACGGAAGACCAAAACCACTACGCACGCCCAGCGAATTCACACTTTCCGCCCTCCATGTCAGTTACGCCGCAAGCGCGAAGGATTCCCGTGCAAGCGCAGCGAATGACCGCGAATGTCCCGCTCTGCCGACCTTCACCCTCCGAAAATGCTGCTCAATGGACGAATGGCCGGTTCGGTGAAGCCGCACTGCACCATGTAGGCATGGTTGAAAGGCTGCTTTGGGCCGCCTTACTCAGCCAGATCATCGAGGCTTACGCCGAGCGTATTGGCCAAGGCCCGCAGGGTCGTGACCGAGCCCTGCTTGCGACCGGTCTCGATCTCGGCCACCATCACGCGGTTCACACCCGCTTTTTCGGCAAGGGCAGCTTGCGTCATCGCACGCAGGTCCCGGTAGACGCGCAGCGCGTTTTCGCCGTTCAGCAGCCGGTTCACGTAATCCGCGGGGATCAGTTCATCCTCGCCCGCGGCAAGTGCGGCCTTGGCGCGGTCATAGGTCTGGAGATCGGCCAGATCATCGGCCGCGGCCCGCAGGCGTTCATATTCTTCGCGCGGAATTGTCACCATCTCGTTCATGTTATGCCCTTTCAGTCGTAGATGCCGCCCCGAGGGCCTATGTCCAGCACGGCAAGGACATTGCCCTGATCATCCATGATCACCCGCCAATCCCCGACACGCAGTCTTATCCCCTCTCGGCCTTTCAGGGATTTCACGTTGTTTGCCTGCGAGGCCTGGTCTGTCGCATATGCCTCGATCTTGGTGCGGATCAGCATCGCCGTGTTCGCCGGCATCCGTCGCAATGCCTTGATGGCGGATTTCGTGTAGCTGATCTGCTTCATGATGTAGCTTTAAGCGACGCGCAGCGCGAAGTCAAGAAAATGTCGCTTTTGGCGACATGCCTAGCCGGCCTGAACCGGCCAGGCACAGCTTACAGGTCGATCCCTTCCGACAAGGAGAGCGCATCATCCAGATCAACGCCCAAATAGCGCACAGTGCTGTCCATCTTGGTATGGCCGAGCAACAGTTGGACTGCGCGAAGGTTGCCGGTCTTCTTATAAATCTGGGCAACCTTGGTACGGCGCATCGAATGGGTGCCGTAAGCGCTTGGCTCCAGCCCGATCGAGAGCACCCAATCGCGCATGATCCGCGCATATTGCCGCGTCGACAGGTGCGGGCTGGCGTGTAGACGGCTTGGCCAGAGATACTCACAGCCGATCATTTCGGGATCCTTGATCCATCGCTCCAGCGACGCGCGGGTCGTATCGGTGATCTCGAAGCGGACAGGTTTGCGCGTCTTGCTCTGCGTGACCGAAGCACGTTCCTTGACACGGCCTGCGGCGTAAACGTCGTTCACCTTCAGGCAGACCAGATCGCAACCCCGGAGTTTGCTGTCGACGGCCATATTAAACAGCGCGAGATCGCGCCTGTTGTCCGCCATTTCCAGCCGGACACGGATGGACCAGACATGCTTGGGAAGAAGTGGCCGCTTCTGGCCAATGATGCGGCCTTTGTTCCAAGGGGCACGGGTGGGGCGAAGGGCAGGTAAAGTTTCGATGGACATGGCTTCTCTCCTGTCCTCCAAACCCGCCACGTCCTCGGCTAGGCCGACAGTGCAGCGTACCACCGCCTTACATTTCTGTAATGATTCGTCGTATCGGGCGGCAAGCTGCCGTTCGTTGCAAACGCGGTTGATCGGGCCCGGCCAAAGTTAGCGGCCATTCAGTCCGTGCAAAACCTCTGAAAGCTGGATCAACCAGTTGGAAGGCTGGCTTGGATAACCTGCCCGCAGCGGGATGATCCCGCCGCTATCGTGGCCTAATTTTGCACCGCCGTTTCCAGGCGGCGAATGAGATGGTCAATGGTCACCGCGGGCCGCGCACTGGGTTGCCGTCACTCGGTACGCTGTCCCTTAAGGAAGGCTGGACGTCTCAAAGCGGGCCGCTTGACCACCAGGCTTTAACCGCTCCCGAACAAGGTCCGCATCGCGTATGATCACAGCTCTATTTTCAAACCCCTGATCAAGCTATCTCTTTCGGCCAGAGCTGCTTTCGTTTCCACAGGTCTTGCGGTCGCACAGGCATTGATCAGACATTCCGCCGCAAGGATGAATGTGGTCAGGGAATTCGACAGAAATCGGGTTTCATGCGGCACCAGGATTGCGGCCTGCGACACCTCGATCAACGGCGAATCCGCGCGGTCTGTAATGGCGACAATCTTCACCGGCTTTGTCGCGGCCGCGCGCGCAACTTCCGTGACTACGCGCGAATAAGGTGCACAGCTTGACACGATCAGAACGTCTTCCTTGTCGAGCGAGGCAATCCCCTCGGCGAGCCCAAGCGCATTGGAATCCAGCAGATGGACATCCGAGCGTATTAGACGCAGCCCATAGACCAGAAAAGTTGCGAAGGCATGAAACTGGCGAATTCCATAGATCATGACCCTTGGCGCATTTGAAATAAGTGACACGGCGCTGTGAAACTGGGCGTCGTCATACATTGATAGAAACCGGTCAATATTGGCCTGATTTTCGCGACACAAAAGCATCAATGCCTCGGTCGTCTGTCCCACGCCCCCAGACAGTGCCTTTTCCGCCTGATGGCTATAGAACGCACCGGGCGGAGCCATCGAGGCATTAAGCAAAACCTCCTGAAACGCCCCGAACCCGGAATATCCCAGACTGCGCGCAAGTCGTGTCAGAGTTGACGGATTTACACTCAGCGCATTGGCGAGCGATGTGATCGACAACAGCGCCTGATTGCCCTGCAGGTCCAGAATACGCGCAAGCGCAGCGCGGGCTTTCGGTCCAAGCACGATTTCCGACTCACCGCGCGATATACGAAGCATCAACTCTCGTAGCTGTACCAGAGTCTGCGGCGGTTCAGGAAGCGATGAATTCGCCAGTGTAGATGGGTTCGGGGGAGGATTGGTCATAGAATTTCCAGCTTACCCCAGTGTTGTTGACAGAAATTATAGCCGAAGCAAGCGTGTTCTCCTTGTCGGGGTCGTCGCTGGATGTGCGATGGATGGGCAGACCAGCCCCACCAGTATCGCGCAGGATGCGCAGCGCGTCCGATACGCCCATCTCAAGCAATTCCCGAACGCGCATTTGCCGATCTCTTGATGAGGCGGTTATCATCTGCGTTTGCGGCAGGTTCATATGCAGCGCGTGATTGGCATGGCCCGACGCGGTCTCGATGATTTTGTGTGAGAAGGCTCCACCACCGAATTCGACGCTGTGAAGCCCCGTGTTGCCAGCTTGCGCCAAGGTAAAATGAAACCCGCCGCACTCATTCTCGCGGGCAAGAAGGTCAAGCGCCTCGGTGATGGTCATGCAGGCGAGAGCTGCGCGCCCCAGGACCATACGCGGAATCTCCGGCCGGACATTGCGCAGGCGCAGGTTATTCACCGCTTGTGCAATACCGCTGCGGGTCACTGCAAACGTGTGGCCCGGCAAGGAGCCGGGATAGCAACTTGCAAGGAAACCGTGACCATTGGTGTCTGTGACCTCTGCGATGAAACAACTGCCATGCAATTCGCGCAGGCCGTCTTCGTTATGCGCAAGCACAGCCGTCGGCCCTGGCAGTTGCACGGTGGTGCAACCATCCGGGACATTTGACATCAGATCACCTCTGCAGTTCCACGCCATGACCTGCAGGAACGGCAGTTCCAATCCATCTGCCAACCCCTGCAACTCTGCATGGATTTCCGGGAACAGGGCTTGGGTGCGCGCGGCCAGTCGCGTGACAATTGGAAGATGCAGCTCATCTGTTACGGCCTGCCAATAGTCCAGCGGCCGAAGACGCTGATGCACTGCTACCCGCCCTGCGTGCCCCAGTGCAGCCCCGATTTCATAGGGAGTGCCAGTGGCGCGAACCCATCCCAGTTCAACAACAGAGGCTTCAGACATGTTGCAGGAAATCCTTCATCCGGTCATTGGGTGGATTGTCGATGACATCGCGCGGGGTTCCGTCCACGGCGATCTTGCCATGCTCCATGAAGATCAGGCGCGTGCCGACCTGTTTGGCAAATCCCATCTCATGCGTGACCACCACCATTGTCATGCCTTCGGCAGCAAGCGTGCGCATCACATTCAGAACTTCCTGCTTCAGCTCCGGGTCCAGCGCCGAAGTCGGCTCGTCAAACAGCATGACCTTTGGTTTGATCGCCAGCGCCCGCGCGATGGCCACACGCTGCTGCTGGCCACCCGACAATTCCGAGGGCTCGTGATTTGCCTTCTCGGCAAGCCCCACCTTGGCCAGCAAATCCTTGGCCAGTTCGCGCGCCTCGGCACGGCTCAACCCGCGCACCTGCTGCGGTCCGAAGGCCACGTTCTGTAGCGCGGTCATTTGTGGAAACAGGTTGAACTGCTGAAAGACCATGCCCGCTTCCTGACGGATTTCGCGCATCACCTTGTTGCCGCCCAACAAGCTCATGCCATTGACGATCAGATCACCGCCTGTGATCTTCTCCAACCCGTTGATGCAGCGCAAAAGGGTTGATTTGCCAGATCCTGACGGGCCGACTAGCACGACAACCTCGCCCTTGTGGATGTCCAGATCAACCTCATCAAGCACCTTGAGCGGGCCGAAATGCTTGGACACATTGCGAAACTGAATGATGGCGTCACTCATAGGATCCTCATGCGTTTTTCGACCATCCGAAGCGCCAGCGACAGCAAACCCGTCATGATGAGATACATGATCGCCACCGCCGTCCAGATTTCCACTGCCCGGAAATTCGCGGCCATGATTTCCTGTCCTGTGCGGGTCAACTCACCCACGCCGATCACGATAAACAGCGATGTATCTTTCAAGCTGACAATGAACTGATTGCCCAAAGGCGGAATAAGCCTGCGGAACGCCAGCGGCCCGACGATGTGGACAATGACCTTCCAGCGCGGCAGACCGATCGCGAGGCCCGCCTCTGTCAGGCCCTTGGAGATAGACAACACCGCCCCCCGCACGATTTCCGCGATATAGGCGCCTGCATTGATGACGATGGCCAGAATTGCCGTTGTCATCGGGTCAATGCGGATCGAGGCCAGAACCGGAAGAGCAAAGTAGAGGAACATCACCTGCACGACGATGGGTGTGCCGCGGATGACCTCGATATAGACAAAAGCAATCGCGTTGATCAGCGCATTGCCATAGGCGCGCATCAGTCCTGCGATTGCGCCCAGAACAACGCCGCCCAAAAGTCCGAGAACCGTGATTTGAACCGTGACTTGCGCCCCCTTGATAAGCTGCGGAATGAAATCGAGAATGATCAGCCAATTGACTTCCATAAGCGCCCCCTTGTGAATGACCTGCCATGTTGCCGGTCATAGTGGTCGGGGCAAAGCTGCTCTGCCCCGACCAGACCGTTGTCTCACAAGGCTCAGTTGCTCGGTGGCGTTGTGCCAAACCATTTCATGTAGATTTCGTCATAACGCCCGTCTTCCCGCATATTGGCCAGAACCTGATTGACGGGCGCGACCAGTTCAGAGCCTTTGGGAAAGCCGATGCCGTATTGATGGGCCATCATCTGTTCGCCTACGGCCTTGACAGCACCATCGCCTGCGGTTGCAATGTAATACAGCACATTCGGGGTATCATGCATCGCAGCGTCAACCCGTCCCGTGCGCAGTTCCAGATACGCATTGTCGATATTCGGGAACTGGCGCAGGGTTGTGTTGGTGAAGTTGTCACGCGCATAGTCAGCCGCCGAAGTGCCGGTGCGAACCGCCAGCGTCTTGCCTTCCAGATCAGCAAAGCTTTCGATCTCGCTGTCAACGGGAACCATGATCAGAAACCCGCTGTCATAATAGCCGTCAGAGAAGTCGATGACTTGGGCGCGATCCTCACGAATGGTGATCCCAGCGAGTGCCACATCGACCTGTCTGGTCTGCAAGCCGGGGATGATTCCGTTGAAGTCCATCGGGCGCAGCTCAAATTCCAGTCCCAGCTCGTCTGCTATGGTGTTCCACATATCGATGTCAAAACCGACATACTCGCCATCCTGCATGAACTCGAAGGGCACGAATGCCGTATCGGTGGCCACCACCAATTTATCTGCAGATGCCGAACTGACACCAAGCGCAAGTGCTGCCGCCGCGAAGAAGGAGAGAGTGCGTTTCATGATGATCCCCTGTTGCTTTGATTGTGCAAATTTTGAACATATCATGTGAACATGATGCAAATATATTTGCACCAATGTCAGCACAAAGCAAACGGAATTATTTCAGCACCCAAAATTCGTTATGTTCCGGCGCAGCTATGGGGGGCGGATGATGGGGACGCTGCAGATTTGCGGTACTCAGCCAGCCAATTGCAAGCTGTCGGGCAACGCCGCAAGCCTGTGGGCGATCGCGTCATCTTGCGGGCTTTGGGTGCTGTTGAGCATGAAGCCCAGGGTCAGATACATGCCAGCTGTCGCCATTAGATCCAACACCCCGTGCCGCCCGACCAACGCTTCAAGCGCGTGCATCTGCTCAGGCGCAAGGCGCGCTTCATCAAAGAGCGAATCTACCGCGCGCGCCAGAAGCGCGTCTTCCTCGGCCATTTTCGCAACCGGCCCGCGCAGGCTGTGGATTTGTGCTTCACTCAGGCCCGCGTCCAGACCACGGATCACATGCTGACCCCATTCATAGCTGCTGCCCAGCCTGTAGGCGAGACGCAGGATCACCACCTCGGCGCGCTGCGGCCCCAGAGAGGTGTTGCGGACAATATGCATGCGTAAATCGGCCCAGGCGCGCAGCAATGCGGGATGATGCGCCATCAGACGATAGACATTCAGCTGCCCGGCAAATCCATCGCGCATATCGGCGATATCCGCAGGCCACTCGGCATCGGTCAGGGGCGCAAAGGTCATTCGCTTAGCGCCGCATCGATCGCCTCGGCCAGGCGCCCAGTAATCTCAGCCAGATCGGCTTCGGTCACGATGAATGGCGGCGCAAGCAAGACATGATCGCCGCGCACACCATCTATCGTGCCCCCCATCGGATAGACCATCAGTCCACGCGCCATCGCCTCTGACTTGATTTTCGCATGCAGCTTGCGCGCCGGATCAAACGGCGCTTTGCTATCGCGATCGGCCACCAGCTCAACAGCCTGAAACAACCCTCTGCCCCGGATATCCCCCACATGTGCATGTTGGCCGAATGTCGCTTGTAACTGCGCATTCAGTGTCGCGCCCATCGCCTGAACATTCGCCAGCAGGTTGTCGCGGGCGATCACCTGTTGCACGGCCAGTCCCGCCGCTGCGGCCATCGGGTGGCCCATATAGGTGTGACCATGCTGGAAAAATCCGCTACCATCCGCGAAAGCGTCGAAGATCTTGCGGCTCAGAAGCGTGGCACCGATTGGTTGAAACCCACCGCCCAGCCCTTTGGCGATTGTCAACAGGTCCGGCGCGATCCCGTCATATTCGCAGGCATAGCGATAGCCTGTCCGCCCCATGCCGCACATGACTTCATCAAGGATCAACAGGACCCCGTACCGATCGCAAATGGCACGTATGCGCTTGAAGTAATCCCCCACTGCCGTAACGGCGCCCGCTGTGGCCCCGACCACTGGCTCTGCGATGAAGGCTGCGACTGTGTCGGGGCCAAGCTCCAGGATCTTCGTTTCCAGCTCACCTGCAGCGCGGGCCGCATAATCGCTATCAGTCTCACCCTCTTGCTGTTCGCGATACGCAAAACACGGCGCGATGTGATGCGCCTCCATCAGCAGGGGTTTGAATTGCGCACGGCGCCATTCGTTGCCCCCTGCAGCCAGCGCGCCCAATGTGTTGCCGTGATAGCTTTGTCGCCGTGCGATGATATGACGGCGCTGCGGCTGGCCGGTTTCGGTAAAATACTGGCGTGCCATTTTCAGCGCGGCTTCCACTGCTTCGGACCCGCCAGAAAGCAGATAGACATGGCTCAGTCCCTCTGGCGCGTCCGCGATCAGATGAGCGGCCAACTCTTCCGCCACGTCCGTGGTGAAAAACCCAGTATGCGCGTAGGCCAGCTTGTCCAGTTGCGCATGGAGTGCCGCGATCACTTCGGGATGTGCGTGCCCCAGACAGGACACAGCCGCCCCACCAGAGGCGTCGATATAGGTCTGACCCTTGTCATCCGTGAAAGAAATTCCGGATGCGCTGACCGCGCGGCGTGGCGGCGTGTGGATCGAACGGTGCAGCAGATGAGTCATGATGTTTCCGGGCCTTTCGAGGGATGATAAGTGTTGAATGCAGCAAGCTGGCGGTCCAGACCGTCCAGCCGGGCCAGCAGCGCAGGGTCATCGCCGCGCGCAACGAGTGCCACCAGAACTTCCGCCAGCGCGAAAGCCGGGGCCATGCTGTGCAGGAAGGACCCGCTGTCGGTCGGTACGATCAGCGCAGGGTCGCCCGGAGCGATCAGTGGAGACAGTGGCGAATCCGTCAATGCAACCACGCGCAACCCCAGTGCGCGCGCTTGGATGACCGCTTCGACCACGACCCGCGTGTAGGGGGCGACCCCGCAAACAAACAGCACATCGGTTTCGCGCGCCTGAGCGAGTCCGTCCAACCCCACATTGCCAACGCCATCGAGAAGAATCGCCCGTTCCGAGATCAACGAAAGTGCATACCAGACATGCCATGCGACAGCGTGACTAGACCGCAAGCCGAGGCAGAAGACCCGCCTTGCCTGACCTATCAAGGTTGCCGCCTGAGACAGCGAGGCCAGCGTCGCAGGATCGGCCAGCGCAGCAATCTGCGTGGCTCCGTGCCCCACCATGGCCTGCGCCGCAGCCTCTGGCGTACCCGCCTGAAGCTTGTTGCGCCGTGCTGCCGTCGCAACAAGGCCGGGCTGCCGGGCGTGACGCAGCGCATCCGCATGCAGAGAACGCACCGTATCATAGCCGTCATAGCCCAAAGCCTGCGCCAGTCGCGTCATGGTCGCGGGCTGAACCCCTGCCCGACCCGCCTGCTCGCGCATGGATAACAGGGCCGCATCATGCGGATGCGCCTCAATCCAGCGCGCAGCCTTCTGCAACTGCGCAGGCAGGCTGTCAATTCGCGCGGCAAGAGCTTGAGCAAAGGACTCTGTCATGCAGGAAAGCTATCATGTTCCGATAAGATTGCAACAAGTGTTTTACAGATTGATATAAATGTTTCACGCTTGCTATTCTGCGCACGACGGTAAACATCCGCAGAGGGCCGTCTTGTTGTTTAGCCGGCAGAGCGATTACCGACTGCTCAATGGCCTGAGGTTTCTTCGATGATTAACACGACACGGCCAAGGTCTTCGGCGGATGCTCACGAAAGGTGAGCGTCAGGGAAATTGGCCTGCAAAACTTGCTGCGGCGATCCTGCGTGGGGTCGTGTCGCGAATGCTGTGGAAATTTCCTGGCGGCCATCTCCGGGCATGTGATCTTTCGGTTTCTCAGGCGGCGAGGTCAAGAGGCATGGGTTCGAGGGGCTGAGACAAGGTTTCCCAGCCATCGACCTTGCGCATCTGGATCTGGCCGGAGGCGAGCAGCGCCCAGAGCAGCATGGGCACGGTCTCTGCGCAGGGCAGCACGGTCTGGGTCTTGATGCGGCGGCGGAATTCCCCGTTCAGGCGCTCGATGGCGTTGGTGGTCCGGGCCGATTTCCATTGTGACGGGTCGAGGCGGGTGAAGGTGAAGAGCCGATCTCCGGCTTCCTCCAGACTGTCAGCGACCGCACGGCACTTTAGCCGCCATTTGCGCAGGAAGGCCTTTCGGCGCGTCTCAATCTCGGCCGCGGTGTCGGCATAGATCATGTCGCGGTAGTCCTCGGTCAACTCGTCGTGGAGGTGCTTCGGGGCATGGGCCAGGAGGTTGCGATGCTTGTGAACCGTGCAGCGCTGGATCGGCAGGTCCTCGCCCCACAGCGCCACGAGGGCGGCCTCCAGTCCCGGGGCGCCGTCGACGATCACGAATTCGGGCCGCTTCAAGCCCCGTGCATCGAGGTCATCGAGGAACTGCCGCCATGCGGCCTTGCTCTCCCCGCCCATATTCCTGATGGAAAGCAGCACCTTCTGACCATCGCGGCGCACCCCGATTGCGGCCAGCACCGAGATGTTCGTGGCTTTCCGGTCCAGCCGGGTCTTGATCACGGTGCCATCGAGGATCAGCCGGACGATATCCTCGTCGGCCAAGTTACGCGCGGACCAGGCGTCCCAGTCGACCTTCACCTTGCGCCAGGCACGGCTGACCACGTCCTTGCTGACGGCACCCTCGAACAGCCCGAACAGCGCTCGCTTGACGCGCCGGGTGTTCGTACCTGCGAGATAGACCGCTGCGATGAGGGCCTCGGCCTTCTTCGTCAGCCGCTGGTATCGGGGCAGCGCTTTCGACCGCCACTCCGTTACCTTGCCTGTCTCATCTGCAACGCGGGCGCGAGGCACGATGACCGTCTCAGTCCCGAAGGTGCCGGTGAGTTGCCGTTCTCGGTGCCCGTGGCGATACCCTTTCGTGACTCCATCGCCCCGGTCATAGCGAAGACGGCCGAGGAAGCTGGCAAGCTCCTCCTCGAACACGGCTTCGATGGTCGCACGGACGTTCGCCCGCAACCGATCCTCGATCGGGTCAAACCCGGCCTCATGGGCCAGTAGCGCAAAGCTCGCAGTGTCGGTAATCTGGTTCATGGCGTGATCTCCCTGGCGGTTGCAGCCGCCGGTTGGGTGGGTGTCAGTTCACCCGGAGATTACGCCGCCCTCGAATTTCCACCAACTCCGAGACACGACCCCTGCTCCCGCAACCAAAATTACCAAGCAACATCGATGCACTATGCCCGAACTCAAGGGGCCGTTTGCCTTAGCGCAAGCCGTGTCTGCAGCGTGTGAATTGCCCCCCGTTTCCTAGGCTCAGGACCCATTGATTTCACCTTTGCGGCGTGATTCACGCTCCGCAAGGAGACTGATCAATGAGCAATCTTTTCTGGCTGACCGACGCCCAGATGGAGCGTCTAAAACCCTTCTTCCCCAAGAGCCATGGCAAGCCTCGCGTTGACGACAGACGCGTTCTCAGCGGGATAATCTTCATCAATCGCAATGGGTTGCGGTGGTGCGACGCGCCCAAGGAATATGGTCCGCACAAGACCTTATACAACCGCTGGAAGCGCTGGAGCGATATGGGCGTGTTCGCCCGGATCATGGCGGGTCTGGCGGCGGAGGGGACTGAAACCAAGACGGTCATGATCGACGCCACATATCTGAAAGCACATCGCACGGCTTCGAGCCTGCGGGTCAAAAAGGGGGGCCTGGCCGCCTGATCGGTCGCACGAAAGGCGGCATGAATACCAAACTGCATGCTGTCACAGATGCTATCGGTCGCCCCATTACCTTCTTCATGTCGGCCGGACAGGTCAGCGACTACACCGGTGCGGCGGCTTTGCTGCGGGAGTTGCCAGAAGCTGATTGGCTGCTTGCAGATCGCGGCTATGATGCGGACTGGTTCAGAGATGCGTTGAAAGACAAAGAGATAAAGCCCTGCATCCCTGGTCGAAAGAAGCGCAAGACCCCTGTGAAATACGACAAGCGACGCTACAAACGGCGCAACCGGATCGAGATCATGTTCGGTCGGCTAAAGGATTGGCGCAGGATCGCCACTCGCTACGACAGATGCCCAAAGGTGTTCCTTTCCGCAGTCGCGCTCGCAGCAACCGTCCTCTTCTGGCTGTGAATATCAATGAGTCTGGAGCCTAGCCTCTCATTGCGTCGCAAATCCTATTTGGCAAAGGGTTGCGCTCACCTATCCTTTTTTGACAGCCATTCTGAACTGCGTTGCGTGCAGGTCAGCCTGCGGGGATTGATAAATGCGAGAGCGCCAAGGGCTTGATCCGACGGATATTCGTATCCTGAGTGCGGTGCAACGCCATGGGCAATTGAGCAAGACCAAGCTGGCCGAGATCGTCAACCTGTCTGCCACCCCGTGCTGGGCGCGTCTGGCGCGGTTGCGCGCGGCGGGCTATATTCGCGGGTATCACGCCGATATCGCGCTTGACCGGGTTCTGGATGCGACCCGCGTTGTGGTGACCGTGTCCTTGAACTCGCATCGCAAGGCCGATTTCGACCGGTTCGAGACCTATATCAAATCAGTGGATGAGATCATCAACTGCGTGGCAACAGGCGGCGGTCTGGATTACATCATGACCGTCGTAACCCCCAGTCTCGCGACCTTTCAGGACGTGATGGAAGACCTGCTGGCGGCGGAGCTGGCGATTGACCGTTACATGACGTATTTCGCCACGCGCCTGATAAAGGCAGAGCAGCCCAACCTTGCGAAATTGGCGGCCTATCGCAAGCGATAGGCTTGTCAGCCCAAACGGGCTGTTTTCACAAAAAACCAAGCCCAACCAGTCCGTGAAATGGGCCAAATTCGGTCCAGTCCTCTGCAGCATTGGCGTTATGTCCAGTGTCAGGAGGAACCGCGGCCTTCTGGCATGGCCAAAGCCGCAACAAAGGGTGGAGCACATGACAACGATGGACGATTTCGGCTTCGGAACACAGATCCGCAAATCCCCCTATTTCGATGCGACGGTGCGTTGGGGGGCACAGGGCTTTTCGGTCTATAATCATATGTATATCCCGCGCGACTTCGGCGATCCCGAACAGAATTTCTGGAACCTCGTCAACACGGCCATCCTGTGCGATGTGGGTGTCGAGCGTCAGGTCGAAATCAAGGGCCCGGATGCGGCGCGTTTCGTGCAAATGCTGACCCCGCGCGATCTGTCGAAAATGGCGGTGGGGCAATGCAAATACGTTCTGATAACCAATGCCGACGGTGGCATCCTGAACGACCCGATCCTGCTGAAACTGGCAGAGGACCAGTTCTGGCTGTCGCTGGCCGATAGCGATATCCTGCTCTGGGCGCAGGGAGTGGCCGTGCATTCGGGTCTGGACGTGTCCATTTCCGAGCCGGATGTTTCGCCCTTGCAGTTGCAAGGCCCGAAATCGGGCGAGATCATGCAGGCGCTGTTCGGTGACGCGATTCTGGACCTGCGCTACTATTGGTTCCGCGAGATGGAATTGGACGGCATCCCGCTGATCGTGTCGCGCACCGGCTGGTCCAGCGAGTTGGGCTATGAGATTTACCTGCGCGATTCAGCTTATGGCGATGCTTTGTGGGAGCGCATCATGGCCGTTGGCATGGCCTATGGGTTGAAGCCCGGCCACACATCAAGCATTCGTCGTATAGAGGGCGGGATGCTCTCCTACCATGCCGATTCCGATATCCACACCAACCCGTTCGAACTGGGGCTGGACCGCCTTGTGAACTTGGATATGGACGCTGATTTCATCGGCAAATTCGCGTTGCAGCGCATCCGCGACAACGGCATCACGCGCAAGCAGGTGGGGCTGGTCCTAGAGGGGGATCCCTTGCCGGGGCCGAACACGACCTTCTGGCAAATTCATCTTGAAGGCGCGCCAGTCGGCAAGGTGACATCGGCTGTCTATTCGCCGCGCCTGAACAAGAACATCGCGCTGGCCATGGTTGCCGTTGAAGCGGCAGACCTTGGCACGCAGGTGCAGGTCTTCACGCAGATGGGCGAGACGACCGCGACTGTTGTCGAACGACCGTTCTTCGACCCGCGCAAAAGCCTAGCGGCGGCTGGCGCGGTCGAGCCGGCGCAGGTTTCGGCGTAAGCGGGGCCAGCATGTCAGCCCTTGCGATAGAGTTGCACTGGCAACGCGCCGAACCTGCCTTGGAAACGGGCAAATTCTCGAACGCGCATCATGTGCAGTATAACCGCAGCCACGAGCTGCAAGTGGACGCCGCCCCGGATTGGGGCGGCGATCCCGACCACACCAACCCTGAACAGGCGCTTGCAGCGGCCCTGTCCAGTTGTCACATGATGACCTTTCTTGCGCTTTGCGCCAAGGCGGGATGGCCGGTCGCCAGCTATCACGACCACGCCGAAGCCCATCTGGGCAAGAACGCCAAGGGGCAAATGTCGGTCACGCGGATCGACCTGAACCCGGTCGTGCGCTTCGATACGGGCTTTTGCGTAACCGATGCGCAACTGGCCGAGATGCAGGAACGGGCGCATCGCTACTGCTTTATCGCCAATACGCTGGCAGAGAGTGTGGAAATCCATGTCAACTGACCACAGCCGGAGGCGCGAGTAATGTCTGACCCCAACATCCTGCTGCGCGCGTTATCCGCAGATGGCATTCTGCGCCTGACCTTGAATGATGTCGCACGCCGCAATGCCTTGTCCGAGGCGATGCTGGCACAACTGGGCGCGGCTTTTGCCGAGGCTGGCGCGGCGCGCGCGGTGCGCGTGATCGTCCTTGCGGCGAATGGCCCGGCATTTTGCGCCGGACATGACCTGAAGGAACTGACCGCCGGGCGCAAGGCGCCAGACCGTGGTCGCGCCTATTTCGCCCAAGTTATGGCGCAGTGTTCGGGCGTGATGCAGGGCATTGTCAATTGCCCCAAACCCGTGATTGCCGAAGTGACGGGTGTCGCGACCGCCGCGGGCTGCCAATTGGTGGCAAGCTGCGATCTGGCGATAGCGGCAGAGAGCGCACGGTTCAGCACACCCGGCGTGCATATCGGGCTGTTCTGTTCGACCCCGATGGTGGCCTTGTCGCGCAATGTCACCAACAAACACGCCATGGAAATGCTATTGACCGGCGACATGATCCCGGCCCCCCGCGCGGCGGACATGGGCCTTGTGAATTCCGCGGTCCCCGAGGCCGACCTGACCTGCACGGTCATGGAGATGGCCCGCAAGATCGCGTCGAAATCCAGCATGACGCTGGCCACCGGGAAACGCGCATATTACGCGCAGCGCCAGATGCCGCTGGCAGATGCCTATGATTATGCCAGCCATGTAATGGTTGAAAACATGCTTGCGCATGACGCCGAAGAAGGCATCGACGCTTTCATCGCAAAACGCGCAGCGCAGTGGCAGGACAAGTGACCATGCCCGACAACCGCTACAATATTGGGCTGGACCGAAACCCTGCCAATTACCAGCCCCTGACCCCGCTGGGGTTTCTGGAACGCGCAGCCAGTGTTTTCCCCGATCACACCGCCATCGTGCATGGGGCCTTGCGGCGCAGCTATGCCACGTTTTACCGCCGCGGGCGGCAATTGGCGTCCTCTTTGGCGGGGCAGGGCGTGGGGCGCGGTGATACGGTCTCAGTTCTGCTGGCCAACACACCCGCCATGCTGGAATGTCATTACGGTGTGCCGATGTGCGGCGCGGTGCTGCATTCAATCAATACCCGGTTGGATGCCGCGATCATCGCCTTTCAACTTGACCATGCAATGGCGAAACTGGTCATCGTGGACCGTGAATTCGCCCCCCTGATGGCCGAGGCGCTTGCGCTGGCCAAGGTCGCACCGCCGGTGCTTTTGTATGACGACCCCGAATATACCGGCCCCGGCGCGCTGGACGGAAGCGCGGATTACGAGCGCTTCCTTGACGCTGGTGATCCGGATTTCGCATGGCTGATGCCAGAGGATGAGTGGGACGCGATTTCCATCAACTACACCTCTGGCACCACGGGCGACCCGAAAGGCGTGGTGTCGCATCATCGCGGCGCTTACTTGTTGGCGCAGGGCAATGCGCTGACCACATCCATGGCCAAGCACAGCGTTTACCTGTGGACGCTTCCGATGTTTCACTGCAATGGCTGGTGTTTTCCGTGGACCTTGTCGGCAATCATCGGCACGCATGTCTGCTTGCGCCAAGTGCGGTCAGAACCGATCTGGCGGGCCTTGGCAGAGGAAGGGGTCACGCATCTGTGCGGCGCGCCCATCGTGATGTCGCTGATCGAGAACGCCCCAGAGGCCGAGAAGCGCAATCTTGACCGGCGTGTGCAGTTCTTCACCGCCGCCGCGCCCCCGCCGGAAAAGCTGCTGGCCAGCATGACAGCCGCAGGGTTCGATGTGACGCATCTGTATGGCCTGACCGAAACCTATGGCCCGGCGGTCGTCAATGAATGGCATGGGGACTGGTCGTCCCTGCCAAGCGCCGAACAGGCGCGTCTGAAGGCACGGCAGGGCGTGCGTTACCTGCCCTTGGAAGGTCTGAGCGTGCGCGACCCCGACACGATGCAGCATGTTCCGCAGGATGGCCAAACCATTGGCGAAGTCATGTTTCGCGGCAATGTTGTGATGAAAGGGTATTTTCGCAATCCACAGGCCACCCGGAAAGCGTTTGCCGGGGGATGGTTCCGTTCCGGCGATCTGGGGGTGGTCTATCCTGATGGCTACATTCAGCTGAAGGACCGTTCGAAAGATATCATCATTTCGGGCGGCGAGAATATCTCGTCGATCGAGGTGGAAGAGGCACTGTATCGGCACCCCGCGGTGGCCGTGGCCGCAGTGGTCGCGATGCCACATGAGAAATGGGGCGAGACACCATGCGCGTTTGTCGAACTGGCCGCCAATGCGGCGGTCGATGCGACCGCCTTGCGCGATTGGTGCCGTGCGCATTTGGCCGCCTATAAGGTGCCGGGCAAGTTCATGTTCGAGACTATTCCTCGGACCTCTACCGGCAAAATCCAGAAATTTGTTCTACGGCAGCGGGCGTCAGAGCTTTTGCCCTGACCGCGCCTTTGCGGTGTTATGGAAGCAGGGCGCCGCGCGTGGCGATTGCCAGTTGGGACAAGCGTTGACCTTCTGCAACCGCCTGTTGCGGTGTCTGGCCGTTCAGCCGTGCCGAAAGGTATCCGGCATTGAACGCATCGCCCGCGCCTGTTGTATCAACCGGCGCGGCGCCCTGTTGGAACGCGATCACGGATTGCCCGTCCTCGGTGCACAGGGTGACTGGTCCCGGCCCGTCGGTGACAATGACTTCCCGCGCACCTGCTGCACGCAAGGTCTGCCCGGCGTCTTCGGCGGTGACGGGGCCAAGCAACAGGACACAATCCTCTAGGCTGGGCAAAAGGATGTCTGCACGCGCTGCAACCCGCAGCAGCCAGTCCCGCGCCAGCGCGGCGCTGGGCCAAAGGCCTGCGCGGTAATTCGGATCGAAGACCAGAAGGCCCTCATAGGCTTCAAGTGCTGTGACCAGCGCATCGCGGCGGTCTTGTGACAGGATGGCAAGGCTAATTCCCGACAGGAAGACAGCCTGCGCGCCCGACAGAACCTGCGGCAGCCAGCCTGCGTTATCGACCATTTTCCGCGCCGCGGATTGCCCGCGCCAATAGGAAAAGCTGCGCTCGCCCCCGGTCAGCCGTATCAGATAAAGCCCGCAGGTTTCGCCTGGCAGGATCTGTATGTCACGCGTGCAGATGCCGGCATCCAGCATGAAGCGCAGCATGTCGCCAGACATCGGATCATCGCCCAAGGCGGTTGCATAGCCGATTTGCCAGCTTTCGGGGCAGGTTTTGCGCAGCGCCCAAGCCGTGTTGAACGTGTCGCCCGCAAAGCCAAGGGTGAACCTGTTATCCCCGGTCGGTGCCATTTCGACCATGCATTCGCCAAGACACAGAATTCGCATCATAGCCCCTCTGTCACGCCAAACCATTTGGCTGCATTGCGCAGGCAGATGTCGCGCACCAAGTTTTCCAATAGCTCCGGGTCGTCCGGCAGATGCCCTGTTTCGGCCCAATTGCCGATCATCTTGCACAGAAGGCGGCGGAAATATTCATGTCGGGGGAAGGACAGGAACGACCGGCTGTCCGTCAGCATCCCCAAAAAGGTCGAGATCAAACCCATCTGCGCAAGCGTGCGCATTTGTGCTTCCATCCCGTCAAGCTGATCGTTGAACCACCACGCGGTTCCGGGCTGAACCTTTCCCGCAAGGCTGCCATCCTGAAAGTTTCCGGCTGTTGTTACGATGACCGGGGTCTTGGACGGGTCAAGCGCATAGAGGATCGTGCGCGGCAAGGCATTGTCCCGGTCCAGCAGGTCCAGAAACGCGTTGAGCGCTTCGGCCAAGGGCGCGTCGCGCAGGCTGTCGGCCCCGGCGTCGCGCCCTGCGCTGTGCAACAGACGACTGCGCGTGTTGCGCAGCGGGCCGATGTGAAGTTGCATCACCATGTCGCGCGCGGCATAGGCGCGGCCCAGTTCAACCAGCAGGGCATTGCGAAATGCGCTGGCCTCCGCTAGGGTGGCAGTGCCCCCCAGACGTGCCTTGATCAGTATCTCATCCAAGCGCGCCGACGGGGCGGGGGCCGCTAGGTCAAGCCCGTTCAACCCATGGTCGGCGGCAACCGCGCCACAGGCGCAGAAATGATCCAGCCGGGCGATAAGGGCCGCAAGCAGATCATCCCACCCGTGTATGGACATGCCGCTGGCATCTTCCAGCCGCTCCAGCCACGGCCCGAACGCGTCAGACTCTGGGTAAAGCGCCGGGTCTGGGCGGAATGTCGGAACCATGCGCAGCCCGCTTACCCTTTCGGCGGCGAAGGCGATATGATGTTCCAGCGTATCGCAAGGGTCATCGGTGGTTGCGACATAGGCAACATTCATCTGCCGCAACAATCCTCTGGCACTGCAAGCAGGTGACTGCAACTGTTCTGCAGTCGTGTCCCAGACCTGCGCGGCAGTGCCCTGGTCCAAGACGATGCCGTCCAACCCAAAATGACGCCAGAGTTCCAGATGCGACCAATGATGCACCGGATTACCGACCAGACGGGGCATGACACCGGCAAACGCGTCGTATTTTGCACGGAAATCCGCCGAGCCGGTCACATGGCTTTCAGGCACGCCGGCCCAGCGCATCAACCGCCATTTGTAGTGGTCATGCGCCAGCCACAATTCGCCCAGATTGTCCCACTTGCGATCCTGCGCGATATCTTGCGGTGACAGGTGGTTGTGAAAATCGACAATCGGCAGCGGCTTTGCCACATCATGGAACAATCGCCGCGCGGTGGGGGTGTCCAGCAGAAAATCGGGGCCAAGAAAGCGGGTCATGGATAGGGCTCTGACAGAAGGGATTGCAAGGTGTCGCGCACGCCTGCCGAAGTCAGGCGATGCAGGGCGGAACGCAGCGCATCTGCCACGCGGGTATCTTGTGCCAGATCGTGGCCAAACCCCTGATAATGCACCAGATAGGCCAGTACCGGGTCTGCTTCGGGGGGCAGGCTGGTCAGTATATTGCGCAAATCTTCGGCCCTTGGGTCGGTTATGGGGCGGTCCGCGCCGCCATGCCCCTTGCCTTGCAACCACAACAGCCAGCTTGCAAGCACCAGCGCGCAAAGCGGCGGGACAGTGCCGCGCTGCGCCAAATGCCAGCGCAAGGGGGCCAAAATGCGCTGCGGCAGTTTCTGGCTGGTATCGCTGGCAATTTGGGCCGTGCGGTGCTGCAAGGCCGGGTTTGCAAAACGGTCGCGCAACTGTGCTGCGTAGTCGCCAAGGTCAATGCCGGGCAAGGCTGGCAGGGTTGGAATAGCCTCTTGCAGATGAAAACGTTCAAGCGTCGCGGCAAAAACCGGGTCGGCCATGCAGGCATCGACCGTTTCAAGCCCGGCCTGTCCGCCCAGAAGCGCCAACAGGCTATGCGCGCCGTTAAGCATGCGCAGTTTCATCTCCTCAAAGGGTTCGACATCTTGAACCAGAAGCGCGCCGCCCTCTGCCAGCGGTGGGCGGTCCGTGGCGAAATCATCCTCGATCACCCATTGCAGGAAGGGTTCGCAGATTACGGCCGCGCTATCCTCTTGCCCCAGATGCGCGGCAACCTTGGCGCGGCCGTCATCCGTCATTGCGGGCACGATCCGGTCAACCATTGAACAGGGAAAGCGGCAGGTGGCCGAAATCCAGCCGGCCAGATCAGGGTCGCGGGTGGTGGCATAATCGCGCACCGCGCGGGCCAGCTTGCGACCGTTGCCCGATAGGTTGTCACAGGCCAAAAGGGTGATGCCGCCCAGCCCCGCGGCGCGCCGCTGCGACAGCCCGTCCACGATCACACCGATGGCGCTGCGCGGGGGCTGGTTGCCCTCAAGCTCTGCGCGGATGGCCGGGTTGGTGAAATCCAGACCATCGGGCCCGGAACAATACCCTTTTTCCGTAATCGTCAGCGAGATGACGGCCAAATCTGCGCTGGCAATGATCCGCGCCAGTGCTCCATCCCCATCACGCGCGGGGTGGCAGGTGTCGATGACACAGTCCACGCGCGTGGCATGCAGTCCCTGCGCATCGGCGGCCAGCACATGGTAACGCCCGCCTGCGGCCTGCAACTGGTCAAGTTCCGCCTGACCGGAATTCAGCCGGGCAACCACCGCCCCCCATTGGCCCGAAGCATCGGCCTGCAACCCTTGGTGAAGCACAAAGAGCGGATGCGCGCGGGCGAAGGCCCCGAAGCCGATATGCAGCCAGCGGCGGCGCAGCGAAGCGCGATCGTAGCTCATGCGCCTGCACCCAACGTGATCTTGTCGCCATGGTTCAGGGCGTGCCCTTGCCACAACACCTGTTCCGCCAGTTCGGGCGGCAATGCGACTGTGACATGTGCAAACGGGAAGGGCTGATTGCCCTGATGCGTGATCGACAGGGCAAGCCCGTGTTGCCCCTTTGCAAGTGACACGCGGGTCAGACAGTGATTGCCGCTGAGCGCATCGGCATTGTCGCCATCATCGTCATATATGAAAGAATGTTGCGTGCCCTCCACGCGTGCGGGGAACAGTGCCAGAACGCGCGCGGTTTCGGCCTTTGGGGTGGCGCGCATGGCGCTGCTGGCCAAAGGCAGCACAGCACCGGCGCGCACGAATAGCGGAATGCTGTCCAGCGTGACGGGAAGATCCAGCCATTGCCCACCCGCATACCAGTGACCAAGCTGAAAATCCCACCACCCGGTTGCGTTGCGCGGCAGGTAGACGCGGCGTTGGCTGGCGCCTTGTTCGACCACATTGGCCACCAGAAGATCCCTGCCCAGCATGAAATCATCCGTGTCCTTGTGGCAGACAGGATCATCTTCATGGTCCAGAAATGTCGGGCGCAACATGGGTTCGCCTTCGGACACGGCGCGCCACAAGCAGGTATAAAGATAGGGCAATAGCCGGTAGCGCAGGGCCATGGCATCGCGGATCTGCGGCAGAACATGCGGGTGCGTCCAAGGCTCTGTTACAGAGCCATCGTCATTCCAGCTATGGATTACGAAACGCGGGTGGAAAATGCCGTTCTGCACCCAGCGCAGCAGCAATTCGCCATCGGGTTGCGGGCCTGCAAAGCCGCCCACATCATGCCCGATATTCGAGATACCCGACAGCGCCAGCCCCAGCCCCATGCGGATATTCCAGCGCAGGCTATCCCAACTGGTGCGGTTGTCGCCCGTCCATGTTTGGGCATGGCGCTGCACCCCCGCACAGCCCGCGCGGGTCACAAGAAAAGGGCGCTTGTCCGGCGCATGGGCTTTTTGCGCGGCCTCTGACGCTTGAACCATCAACAGCGCATGCAGCGGTCGGATCAGGCCCATATCTATCGGCGTGCCGAAACCGTCGCATTGGGCGTGATGGTCCCAGACTTCGAATTCGTTATTGTCATTCCATGTACTGCCCAAGCCTCGCTCCAGCAGCGCCGTGATGACATTCTGCTGCCACCAGCGCAGCGTTGCGGGCTTGGTGAAATCCAGATGCGATCCCTTGGCGTCCCAGAACACCGAAAGCTCTGGCGCGCCGGTGTCGCTGTCGCGGATGAATAGCCCGTTTTGCGCGGCTTCTTGGTAGCGGGGGTGGTCTTGCAGAAGGCAGGGCTTGATATTCGCAATCAACTGGACGCCGGCTTGTGCATAGGCAGCGGTAAAACCCTCGATGTCTGGAAATTTCTCTGTGTTCCAGTTGAAGACATATCGCTTGCCCTCGATCGAGGTGTAGCCCGAAGACAGGTGAAAACTGTCGCAGGGAATCTGGTGATGTTCGAGCGCGCCCAGAAACCCCAGCATCTGCGCCTGTGCATCCGGCGCGTCGGTATAGGCCATGGTAGAGCCGGAATAGCCAAGGCTCCAGCGCGGGGGAAAGGCCATGCCGCCGGTCAGCTTTTGCTGTGCCTTGACCAGCGTCAGAATGTCGGGCGCCCATGTGAAATAGTAGTCCAGATCGCCATCTTCGGCGCGAAAGCTGCGGTATGGCGCGTGGTAATTGTCCAGTTCATTGCCTAGATCGAACCAGCAGCCCGCCAGCGTATCGTAGAACAGGCTGAAACTGCCAGCGTCAGGCGTGCGGGTGATGGTGAAGGGGATATGTTTGTACAAAGGGTCTGTGGTTTGCGCATCATAGCCCATTGCGTCAAGATTGCGCATCTCGAAGCGCCGCCCAGAGCGGTCCAGCGCGCCCGCTTTCTCGCCCAAGCCATAGACCGCCTCTAGGGGATTGCGGCGCAGGAAATGGGCATTGGCATGGTCGCGCCGCCCCAGCATATAAGCGCCGGTCGGACGATCTTGGGCAATATCGCGCCATTGCCCGGCGATTAGCGCTTGCCAGCGGATCTGCAACGGTTTGTGAATGCTGGCGCGCAGCGTTGCGGTCGTCAGAACCATCGTATCGGCGGTTTCGGTAAGTTCCCATGCGGGGCAGGAGAACCCCGCCAGACCGTCACGACTGCGCCCCTCTGGCGGCAGGGCCCCTTGCGGTGCAACGCACCAACTGCGGTTTTGCCGCCATGCCCCGTCCTTCAACAGCCTGACACGAAATTGCGCATTTTCCAGCACTTCAATGCGCAGCATATGCCGCTCTTCGACCTGCAATGTGACGCCCTGTGCATCACGGGACGCGATGTCCCAAGTTTCTAGCGTTTTCATGGTGTCGTATCCCGGTAGCAGGCGTGGCAGGAACAAGCTGATTTCTGGCACGAAGCCACCCACACCACAACCTTGATCCGGGCCGTGTAGAACGGCAAACACGGCGACGGTGTACATTTGGCCAGCGGGCAAACTCGTGCCATTGTAGCGCTGTTGCGCAGAATTCCATCACGAAACCACTGGTTCGTTCCGCCAGTTGATTGCGCGGGGCAATTGGACGAGGATAGCAGCCAGGCCTGCGTATTCAGACAGCCCCCAAGGGCCTGTCACACCCCTGAACAAGACGGAAACCCAAAAAATGCACTACACTTGGCGCTGGTTCGGCCCCGAAGACCCGGTTTCACTGGCGGATGCGCGACAAGCTGGCGCGAAGGGGATTGTCTCTGCGCTGCATCATGTGCCGAACGGCACGGTCTGGGCACCTGACGCGATTGCCGAACGGAAATCTCTGATCGAAGCGGCGGGATTGCAATGGTCCGTTGTTGAAAGCATTGCCGTTCCCGAAGCCATCAAACTGGGCAGCGGCGGCTGGCAAGGCCTTGCAGATGCTTGGGCGCAGTCCGCGATCAACCTTGCGCAGCAGGAGATTACGACCATCTGCTACAACTTCATGCCGGTCCTTGACTGGACCCGCACAAGGCTGCGTCACCGGCTGGCTGATGGCGCAGAATGCCTGCGCTTCGATCTGGTCGATCTGGCGGCGTTCGATGTTCATATCCTGCAACGCAGGAATGCGCGCTTCGCCTATGGCGCGACGCTTCTGGACCTTGCGGAAACGCGCGCCCGAACCCTTGATGAGGCCGCACGGAGCGAATTGATCAATACGATTCTTGCGGGCCTGCCCGGATCGGAAGAAAGCTACTCGCTCGACAGTTTCCGCGATCAGATTGCCCGCTATGACGGGGTTGGGGCCGATGGCTTGCGGCGCAACCTGTCGCAATTCCTGTCGCGGGTAATCCCTCAGGTTGCGCCACATGGTGTGAAACTGGCCCTGCACCCGGATGATCCGCCGCGCCCGATTTTCGGCCTGCCGCGCGTGGTCTCGTCAGCGCAGGATCTTCGCACGATCTGCGCCATGCATGACAACCTGGCCAATGGTCTGACATTCTGCGTCGGGTCGCTTGGGGTCAGAGAGGATAACGACCTGCCCGCCATGTTGCAGGAATTCGGGGCGCGCGTGCATTTTCTGCATCTGCGCAACACGCGGCGCGACCGAGTGTCATCGGAAGGCGCGCTTCAAAGGGACGAGATCGCCGGTGAAAGCTTTGAAGAAGCCGCGCATCTGGAAGGTGACGCCGATATGGCGCAGTTGGTATCGCTCATCGTGCACATGGAGCGGAACAGCGGTCGCACGCTGCCTTTCCGCCCGGATCATGGGCATGCTATGCTAAGCGATCTGAAACAGGGCTACCGCCCCGGATATCCGGCAATTGGCAGGTTGCGCGGCATGGCGGAAATCCGCGGGCTCGAACATGCGCTGCGTGGGCGCGCTGCGTCTGGCGAAGCTGCGGGCTGACAAAAGGCGCGACCTGCACCCGGTCTTTCCCCTGTGGCCTAGGCTAGGGTGGCCGATTTCGGTTGTCTGAAAACCTATATCCTAGATACCGCCCCTTGCCGCACTGTTTTCCCTCATCGCTTCGATGCCCGTAAACAGTCGGTTTCGGGCAATCGGCTTTCTAAGCGTTGCGTCCCCAATCGCACGGCGATGATCTGAAAACTCGTCCTGCTGGACCGATCCCGAGAGCAGAAGGATGGGGATTTTGGGACAGGCTTTGCGAAACGCGACAAGTTCGTCAACGCACTGATCAAGATCATCCGTTAGGTCGAGATCGAATATCAGAAAATCCCACTCTGGCGCGCAGGCGAGAACCGCTTTCAACATCGCATCTGCATCTTGTGTCTGGTAGGCGGAATAGCCCTGTTGCGCCAGATCCACCGCGATTTGCCGAGACTGATTGCCCGCGCTTGCAATCAGGGCAACGCAGGGAGGTGGATGTCCATCCTCGTTATCGGTGCATGCGGGCCATATTTTGCAATCCGGCAAATTGACGTCTTGTGTCAGCGTCGCCGTCTCGTGCGTTTTTGCAACGCCGGGTGACCTGCATAACCCAATCCCCAGCACACCCAAAAAAACTGCGAATTGAACCAGAATTGTTATAGGCACCGATTGAACAAGCGTATACCCAGACAGTAAGAAAACGGGCAGCACAATCAGCGCAGTGGGCCCGGTTAAAAGCACTGCGATGAATGCGAAATTTGGCCGCTTTTTTCCAGCCTCATGGTTTTTTGAAAAACCAGAGGTTGTGGTAGGTGCCAGATAGATCCGTTGGCTGTGCGGCATATGTGCCATGCCTGACAACTAGGAAGGGAATGCAATCGTTCAACAGAGGCACCGTTCCATAGTTTTCTGGCGTTTTATAAGGCTATGAGAAATCCTAGATATTTCATTTTCACAAATTCTTGAGGCGATGGCTGAACATATGCGTTTTATTATCATCATGGCGGAGAAAGCGTTATTCTTCGTGCCCGCCTGCGACCTGTTGCGCCGGGTGCATGTTGTGTGAATACCGGCATCATAACGATCGATTTCGCGGACCGTTTTGCCGGGTTTAGCGTAAAATAGGGTTCGACCACGCTTGTCGACCCGCAGCATCGATCACCGTTACCCGAAACCAATCGTGACCGGCCAACCGGCCAAGGTTTATGCAGCTACGGGTCATGGAATGACCGTGCATGGCCAGCGCCGCTGATCCTTTGCCTTGCAGGATTACCGACACCACGGCAGAGCTTTCGACCGTGACCGTGTCGCCCTCTAGCACGATATCGTGCAATTCCGGCCCTTGGCTGGAATAGTAATCCCCCGCCTTTAACGCGGCCAAAAGCGCCTCTGGCGTGTTTTCCGGCGCACGCACCATGACCCAACCGCCGAAATGGTCCGGTTCGGTGAAATGCGCATCATCGGTCGCGCAAAGCGACAGGGCGCGCCCTTCGGCCAAAAGTAGATCGGCAATTGCAAATCCATCGGGGCGCGCTGCCCCCATGGCGCAACCATGGTTATAGACCTCGACCGCATGGGCGGCCTGAATGCTGCGCGCATCGGCCAGTGTCATACCCGACCATTGCGGGTGGGCAATGGCCACGAAGGCCCCGGCATCGCGCGCGCGGGCGGCAATCTCTGGCCCGGTTTCCTGCCCGTCCACCGGTTTGAAATCGGGCGCATGGGCGGGTGCAAAATCGGCGGGCAGACCCACGGCAAGGATGTGCCACAACTCGCCATTTTCCATCGCGCCCGAATGCAGCTCTGCACCAAGGATGGTGGTGAAACCCGCGTCATGATAGCTGGTTGTGTCGACAATCGGATAGCCGTAGCAGCCCACGAAATGATCGGTCAGGGCGATGAAATCATAGCCTTCGGCCTTGTAACGGCGGCAGACCTCTGCCGGGTCCAAAACCCCGTCCGAGCGCGTGGAATGCGTGTGCAGATTGCCGCGCCAGAAGCGGCCGGGCAGGGTGAAGATGTTACGCATGTGCAGTGTCCTTTTCCAACTGGTCGATCAGCGCAGGCAGGTCGGCGACCGTGTCGATAACGTAATCGGCCCCTGCTGCGCGCAGGGCTGCCGTCGCGCGGGCGCGCAGAATGGCGATTTCCGCATCTGGCAGGGCGGCCAAATCCTCGGGTGTCAGCCCGACATGGTTGCCCGACAGCGCCACCCCAACTGTCACGCAGCCCGCCGCGACGCCCTCGGCAATGCCCGGTTCGGTATCGTCCACCTTGATGACGGCCTGGGGCGGGTAGACGGCCAGATCAATAAATGTCTGATACATCTGCAACGGGCCGGGGCGACCTTCGGGCAGGTCATCGGCGCAGACGCAATTGTCGGGCGCGTAGCCTTGCGCTGCCGCCAGTGGAAAGACCCGTTCCATGATTGACCGCGTATAGCCGGTGGTGGACCCTATTTTCAGGCCGCGCGCGCGCAAGTCAGCGGCTATTACGGCAGCCCCCGGCACCAGCGTGGCATAATCGGCGACGACCTTTTCGTTCATCGGCACGAAAACGGCATAAATGCGGTCGATATCGGCTTCGGTCGGTGCGGTCCCATGCAGCTTTTCCCATTGCGCGGCCATGCGCGGGGCCATCAGCATGGCCTTGATGTGGTCGCGCTTGGGTGCCCCCATGGGCGCGCGGGCCTCGGCAATCGTGGCATCCAGCCCGAAGCGTTTGAACGCTTCGACAAACACACCCATTGGCGCGAAAGATCCGAAATCGATCATCGTGCCGGCCCAGTCGAACACAACGGCTTTGAACTTGGTCATGCGACTTCTCCGGCGGCAAGGGCTGCGGGGGCAGGGCGGCAATCGCCCACGCCAAGGGCGGCCATGCTATCGGCCACGGCGGCGACCACGCGCGCCATGACGGCGCTGTCCATCTGCCCGATATGGCCCAGCCGAAAGCTGTCGACCGCTGTCAGCTTGCCGGGATAGATGATGAAGCCGCGCGCCTTCATCGCGTCATAAAACGCGTCAAACTCGAAGGCAGGGTCGGCGGGTGCGTGAAAGGTGGTGATGATGGGCGAGAGCCATTCATCGGCCAGCAACGTCGCAAAGCCAAGCCCCCGCATCCCAGCCACCAGCGTATCGCGGTTGGCGCAGTAGCGTGCATGACGGGCGGGGATGCCGCCTTCAGCCTCGTGCAAGCGCAGCGCCTCGGCAAAGGCTGCGATGGTGTGGGTCGGCGGCGTGTAGCGCCATTGGCCCGACCGTTCCAGTTCCGCCCATTGGGCATGAATATCCAGCGCCAGCGAATGCGCGTTGCCCTTGGCGGCTTCCAGCACCTCGCGCCGCGCCAGCACAAAGCCGAAACCCGGCACCCCTTCGATGCATTTGTTGGCCGATGACACGAGCGCATCGCAGGGGATTTCGGTGGTATCAAACGGTACACCGCCAAAGGCCGACATGGAATCGACCAGCAGACGGCGTCCGGCCCCGTCAACAGCTTGGGCGATTTCGGGCAACGGGTTCAGAATACCGCTGGAGGTTTCGCAGTGAATGGCCACGACATGCGTGATTGCGGGGTCATCGGCCAGAATGGCCGCGACCTCTGCCCCGCGCGGGGGGGCGAAATCGCCCTTGTCCAGCACCCGCACGGCACGCCCCATGACCCGCAAAGCCGTCGCCGCGCGTTGCCCGTAGGCACCATTGGCCAACACCAAGGCCACCCCGCCGCGCGGAATGAAACTGCCGAGCATTGCTTCCACCGCAAACGACCCCGACCCTTGCAGCGGCACGCAATCGAAGGCTGGGTCGCCCAGCAGGGCCACCAGACGTGCGCGGATATCGGCGGTCATGGCGCGAAAGTCACTGTCCCATGACCCGTGATCGCGCAGCATGGCCGCTTTCACAGCATAAGATGTCGTCAGCGGACCGGGGGTCAGCAGGTAGGGCTCGCCCATGCGGGGCGGTTCAAGTGAGGGCATGGTTGTCTTCTTACGTTACAGCTTCGGACCGGGTGAAATCGAATTCTTCGGCGAAATGGCAGGCCACGAAATGCGTGGGCGCGATTTCGCGCCATGCCGGGGCCTCTGCCGAACAGCGTGGCTTGGCAAAGGGGCAGCGCGTATGGAACCGGCACCCCGATGGCGCATTCATCGGGTTGGGGATTTCGCCGTCCAGCCGCACCGGGTTGAAGGGCAGATCGGGGTCTGCCAAGGGCACAGCGGATAGCAGCGCATGCGTGTAAGGATGGCGCGGGGTGAAGAACAGCGACCGCGTGGGCGCATATTCCACGAATTGCCCGACATACATCACCGCGACCCGGTCGCTGATCTGCGCCACGACCGACAGGTCATGCGCGATGAACAGGAACGCGACGCCCATTTCATCCTGCAAGTCTTTCAGCAGGTTCACGATTTCGGCCTGAATGGACACATCAAGCGCCGAGACGCTTTCGTCGCAGACCACGAAATCGGGGCGCGACACCAGCGCGCGGGCAATGCAGATACGCTGGCGCTGCCCGCCCGAAAAGGCGTGCGGAAAGCGGCGCAGATGTTCCAAATTCAGCTTGCAGCGCGCCGCGATCTCGCGCACGCGGGCGTCGATTTGTGCGCGCTCCCGCATCAGCCCACCCGCAATCAGCGGCTCTGCGATAATATCGCGGACGGTCATGCGCGGGTTCAGGCTGGAATAGGGGTCTTGGAAGACAAGGCTCATCCGGGGGCGGAAACTGCGCAGCGCCTCGCCCGACAGGTTGTGCAGGCTGACGCGGCCTTCGGGAAAGACCATTTGCAGATTGGGGCGCAGCTTTTGCAGGGTTGCATCATCGGCATGGGCCAAATCTACATCGCCCGTATCGGTGTGATAGATCACCTCGCCCCCGGTCGGGTCGATGGCGCGCAATATGGCGCGGCCCACGGTGGTTTTGCCCGACCCGGATTCGCCCACAAGCCCCACGGTTTCGCCCCGGCGAATGTCGAAGCTGACACCATCCACCGCGCGCAGGGTCTGCGTGGTCGAGGTCAGGAATTTCCGCTTGGTGACCGGAAACCCCACTTCAAGGTTGCGCACTTCGATCAGCGTGTCCATCGCGCGCCCTTTCATGCCGTTTGCGCCAGAGCGGGCGCGGCCAGATGGCAACGCACCGAGCGGCTGGCGCCGAACAGGGTTTCGGGGGGCGCGGTCACGTCGCACAGGCCCGGTTTCATCTCGGCGCAGCGGGTGTGAAAAGGGCAGCCCTTGGGCCGAGCCGAGGGGCTGGGTATGTCACCCGGCACGGGGTGCAAACGCCGCGACAGCCGGTCGAGCGACGGGATCGCCTGCAACAGCCCGCGCGTATAGGGGTGCTGCGGGTCTTTCAGCACATCGCGCACCGGCCCGCGCTCGACAATGGTGCCCAGATACATGACCGCCACATCCTGCGCGATTTGGGCAATCACGCCCAGATCATGCGTGATGAAGATCATGCTCATGCCCAACTCGCGTTGCAGGCCGCGCATCAGGTCCAGAACCTGCGCCTGAATGGTCACATCCAGCGCGGTCGTCGGCTCATCTGCGATCAGCAAGCGCGGGCTGGCCGACAGCGCCATGGCGATGACCGCGCGTTGGCGCATCCCGCCCGACAGCTCGAACGCGTATTGGTCCACGCGGGTGGCAGGGTCGGACAGGCCGACCTTTGCCAGCATTTCAATGGCCAACTCGCGCGCGGCGCGGCCCTTCAGCCCTTTGTGCAGGCGGATCGCCTCGCACATCTGGTTGCCGATGGTGTAGACCGGGCTGAAGCTGGCCATCGGTTCTTGAAAGATCATCCCGATTTCGCCCCCGCGCAGGGCACGCAAAGCGCGCGCATTGGGGGCAAGGTTTTCCACCTCGACCACGGCACCAGTGCGGTCCTGAAAGCGAATGCGCGTGTCGGGCGACAGCGTGGCCGACCCGGGCAAAAGCCGCATCAGCGCCTTGGTGGTCACGGATTTGCCAGAGCCGGATTCGCCCACCAGCCCCAGCGTGCGGCCTTCGGCCAGTGACAGTGACACGTCTTGCACCGGGGTGATCGGCCCTTCATCGGTGCGAAAGCTGACCGACAGGTTTTGCACGTCCAGCAGCATCAGCGCGCCTCCGAATAGGGGTCGGCGGCATCGCGCAGCCCATCGCCAATGACGGTAAAGGCCAGCACCGCCACCACGACAAACGCTGCCGGAATGAACAGCCACGGCGCCTGTTCGATCACCCGCACCGATTGCGCCTGTTGCAGCATCACGCCCCAGCTAACGGCAGGCGGGCGCAGGCCAAGCCCGACAAAGCTGAGCGCGGTTTCCGACAGGATCATATAGGGAAAGCTGATGACCAGATCGACGATGATGAAACTGGTAAAGCTGGGCAGCATATGCGTGCCAATGATGCGCCGGGGCCGCGCACCCGCCAGCCGGGCTGCGGTGACGTAATCCTCGCCCCGGATGGACAAAAGCTGGCTGCGGATACGCCGCGCCAAGGTCGGCCAGCCGACCGCGCCAAGAATGATGGTCATGGCGAAATAGACCTGCGCGCCGGACCATTCGCGCGGCATGGCCGCTGCAAGCCCCATGTAAAGCGGAATAACCGGGATCACGCGCACCACCTCGGTCACGCGCTGGATGGCGCTGTCGGTGAAGCCGCCGGCATATCCGGCAATTCCCCCAATCAGCAGCGCCAAGCTGAAAGAGATCAGCACCCCCAGCACCCCGATGGAAAGCGAGGTGCGCGTGGCATAGAGCGTGCGCGAAAACACGTCGCGCCCCAGATCGTCGGTGCCCCAAAGGTGCAGGCGCTCGCCCCCTTCCAGCCCGAACAGCCGGGTCTGAATGGGGATAACCCCCAGAAGCTGCGTCGGCTGGCCTTCGACAAAGAAATGAACATAACGGCGCACCTCGGGGTCGGGCACCGTGATCGACCGCAGCGTGACCGGGTCACGCTCTGTCCGCGATCCGGGCACGAATGGGCGCAGGCTGCACCCATTCTTGTCGCAGAATTGCGGCACTTGCGGCGCGCCATACATGTAACTGCCGTTGCGTTCGGTCGGGCCATAGGGCGCGAAGAATTCCGCGAACAGACCCAGCAAGATCATCAGCCCCAGAATGGCGCTGGCGACCATGGCCGCGCGATGGCGGCGAAAGCGCCACCAGATCAGTGTCCACTGGCTGGCGGAATAGTATTTCTCGCGGCGTTCGCGCTCGCGGCGCTCGGTCCGGGTTTCTTGCGGCATGTCGGTCATGGTCTAGCCCTCCAGCCGGATGCGCGGGTCCAGCCATGCCAGCAGCAGGTCCGAGACGAAATTCATCACCACGATGACCACGGTCAGCATCAGCAGGATTGCACCGGCCACGTTCATGTCCAGATCAAGGAAGGATTTCAGCAGCAGATCGCCCAGTTCGGTCAGCCCCAGAACGGCGGCGACAATGGGCAATTCGGAAAAGATGCGGTTCACGTCGAAGCCTATGGTCGAGACCACCGGGTTGATCGCCAGCCGCGCGGGGTATTTCACCATCAGCCGGGTTTCGGGCAGCCCGCGCGCGCGCGCCGCCATGACCGACAGCTTGCCCAATTCGTCCGACATCGTGGCGCGCACGGTCTGCAACTGGTAGGCAATGGCCGACCAGCCCAGTACCAGCGCCGGAATCCATAAATGTTTGACCAAGTCCCATAGCTTGGCAAAGGACCAAGGCGCATCCTTGTATTCGTCCGAAAACAGCCCGCCGATAGACGCCCCAAACCAGCGGTTTGCGAAATACAATAGCACCAGCGCCAGCAAGAAATTCGGCAGCGCAAGGCCAAGGTAGGAAAAGATCGTCAGCCCGTAATCGGCCCCTGACCCACGCCGGACGGCGGCATATAGCCCGATGGGAATGGCGATCAGATAGGTCAGAAGCAGCGTGACCATCAACAGGCCCATGGTCAGCCAGACCTTGTCGCCAATCACGATATTGACCGAGGTCAGAAAGGAATAGGCCTGTCCGAAATCGCCGCGCAGCACGATGCCGCCGATCCAGTCGGCATAGCGCACCAGCATCGGCGCGTCCAAGCCCAGTTCCACCCGGATGGCCTGAATATCAGCCGGGGTGACGGCCACGCCTGTGCCGGAAAATTTGCGAAAGGCGTAGCGGTCGGCATAGTCGCCCGGTGGCAATTCCATGATGAGAAACACCATGAAGGACACCATCAACAGTGTCAGCGCCATGCCCAGAAGGCGACGGATCAGGAAAACGGCCATGGAAACAGCCCCGGTCAGACAGGAAAACAGGGGCGCGCGGCATGGCGCGCGCCCCCAAGGTGCGGGGCCTTAGTTGGCCAGGAACCACTGCTGCGGACGATACGGATAGGTCCAGTAATAGTCGTAGGTCTTGGCTTTCAGGACCGGCACGTTTTGCAACAGGTTCGAATGCATGTAGGGTTCGGGAATGTCCCCCACGGTGCCGATGCGGATCATCTGGTCCAGATGGATTTCGACAATCTCTGACCCGATGGCATCCGATTCCGGCGTGCCCAGCGGGATTTGCGTCAGGCGTTCGGCCAGGTCCCACAGGCGCAGCACGTCTTCGGGCGGCTCGACTCCGGACGCGCCGTCGGTTTTCTTCCACTCGTCCCAGGCAATGCCGGGGCCGGGGTTGAAGAAATCGCCAAAGGGCGGGAAGGCAGAGCGCGGGTCCTGGCTGAAGGCCGGGGCGGACACGCCGTCATTCTTCCAGCTTAGGATATCGGCGTCATTGGCGTTGGCCGTGGCGCGATATTCATCAGACGATACTTCGCGCAGGTCCACGCGCACACCCACGGCACCCCAGTAGTCGCGCACCAATTCGTGCATCTGCACCGGGCCGCCTTGGCTGGCATAGGTCAGGCGCAGCACGAAAGGGCGACCATCGGGCAGCAGGCGCACGCCATCGGCGCCCATTTCCAGACCCATTTCGTCCAGCAGCGCATTGGCGCGCTCGACGTCATAGGCGGTGTTGCGGGTGACTTGTTCTTCGGTCACGAAACCCACGGTCACGGGTTCCACTGGCAGCGCATTGGCCGGACGGCCTTGGCCAAGGAACACAATCTCGTTGATCTCGTCGCGGTTCATGGCGTGCGACATGGCGACCGAGAAACGCGGATCGCCGAACACGTCGCGCAGGACCGGGTCTTTGTGGCCGCGGTTGAACGAATAATAGGTCATCGACCCTGGCGCGGGTGCCAGACCGACGGTGATATTCGCGTTTGCCTCGTTTTCCTTCAGGACCGGAAAGTCATCCAGGAACACGGCCTGCTGTTTCCAATGCACCTGACCGTCCAGCATGCGCAGCATGTTGACTTCGCGCTCTGGCACATAGGTCTCGGAAATCTCGTTGATATAGGGCAGTTGGTTGCCCGCCGTGTCGACCATGTGGAAATAGGGGTTGGCGACCAGACGGCGGCCTTCCGAATTGTCCTCGACCACGATATGCGATTCGAGCGTCGGCACCACGGCGCGGCCGATGGCATCGAGCTTGGTGGCATCGCGCAGCAGCGGGGTCGGGATGTCTTTCCAGTCGGACGGGCCGTAGAAGAAATTGACGGCGTCGCCTTCGGATTCGAACCCAAGCTCGGCCCGGCGGGCGGCGGCATCGGGGTTGTGCTTGTCCATGAACTGGCCAAGGAAATGCTTGG
The DNA here is from genome assembly GCF_001517585.1 of Roseibaca calidilacus. Lineage (NCBI taxonomy): Bacteria > Pseudomonadati > Pseudomonadota > Alphaproteobacteria > Rhodobacterales > Paracoccaceae > Roseinatronobacter > Roseibaca calidilacus. The sequence continues at coordinate 79,265 of NZ_FBYC01000004.1, forward strand.
GCTGGAACGGCTGGCCGTAATCCACAGCAAAGCGGTTCAGCAGGCCCGGAACTGGCACGGGGAAGGTGAACTTGACGGTGGTTGCGTCCACGGCTTCGACCTGTGCGGGTTCACCGGCGAACAGCCAGCGACCGGGGGTTTCGGTGTAGACATTGGTGTTCAGGATCAGGTCTTCATACCAGAAAACAATGTCTTCAGCGGTGAAGGGCGTGCCATCGGACCATTTGTGATCGGCGCGCAGGTGGAAGGTCAGTTCGGTGAAGCTGTCATTCCAAGCCCATTCGCGCGCAACGTTGGGAACCAGCGTTTGCAGGTCGTCAGAATAGCGCACAAGGTTCACATGGCGCACCGACAACAGGTCCGAGGTGCCCGATTCGGTGGCGCGCGACGTGCCCATCAGCGTGCCGCCGTAATTGCCGATGGCGGTGTAGGGGGCAACGACCAGCGGTTCGGACGGCAGGCGCTCGGCCAGCGGCGGCAGATCGCCATTTCCCATGATCCGCGCATTCAGCGCTGCAATTTCGGGGTTTTCCGCCAGTTCCAGCGTGCAATTCGCGGCTTGCTGGAACTCGGCCAGCTCGAATTGCTGCGGGTAGGCAGAGGTTAGACCGCCCATATTGGCGGCGGTGACGGGGGGGCAATCGGCGGCAGCGGCCGCGCCCAGCAACAGCGCGCTGGCGCTGCCCAGAAGGGTAATTTTGAGGGAACGTGTCATGGCAGACTCCTGTGTCATGTGACAGCGCGGAGCCTGACAGTGCGACTTGACAGTTATGTAACAGATTGCCTTATCATAGCCTTTGGCTATAGTTTGCCCCGCGTCACGGAAGCGTCGTGGAAACGGCCACCCGTTCGGTCAAATCAAACAGTGCTTTGATGGTCGCCAGATCGCGTGCTTCTGACACACAAACAAGGTAGTGACCAACCGTCAGCACCTTGCCGCGCCCCGTCTGGATACGGATCGACCGCATCTTGCGATCCTCGCAAATTTCGCCGGCCATCACCACGCCAACCCCAATGCCCGCAGCCACTGCATCGCGCATCGATTCCCAAGACCCAAGGTCCAGCACGGTATTGAGCGCAGCCCCTTCCCGCACAGCATTGGCTTCCAAGGTGCGGCGGGTGCCAGACGTGACCTCGCGCTGGATCAAGGGCCAAGCCGACAGATCGCGCAGCGATATGCTGTCTTTCCCCGCCAGCGGATGGTCCGGCCCGGTCATCAGAACAAGCTCTTCGCGGCGCAGTTCCAGCATGTGCAGATCGGCCTCTGCCCCCGGCATCGTCACGAAAGCGGCATCCAGATTCCCCGCGCGCAATTTGTCCAGCAGGTCGAAAGACGCCATGCAGCGCGCTTCTATCTTAATGCCGCGAAACGAATCCATGAATGCGCCAAGCACATGCATGACGAATTGATGGGTCGAATACCCAACGCGCAGCCGCCCTTCGCGCAACCCGCGCAACCCGTCCAGTTCCGCCCCCAATTCGTCGGCCAAGGCCAGCAGGGTGCGCAGACGCGGCAGCAGGCGCTCGCACAGCTCTGTCGGAACGAAAAACTGACCTTGCCGGTCGAACAAACGGTGCCCATACCGGCTTTCAAGCGTGGCCAAATGCTTGCTGACCGAAGGCTGGGTGATTGCAAGCTCTCGGGCGGTCATATTCACACGCCGGGTCGCAGCCAGTGTTGCGATCACCCGTATCTGCGCGATGGTCAGATTTTGTTGCATATCGTCCACATGATGATGGTTTCGAAATACTAGCAACCAGCAGAATACACCACAGATCATGTGCAAGCTGTGACCATGCTTTCCGGTGCAAGCCATCTGTTCTGCGTATGCTCACATTTCCGCATGTCGTCGCGGAGCGCAACGCAATCTGCCAACCGCTGTTTGGCCGGTGAGCGCGCCCTCCAGAGAATTCTTGACAAATTACTATTGTAACTTCCCTTTCAGCCTCCTACGCGGCGGCCGAGTATTTTTGTCGGAAATGGAATGACAATGCGCACCACCCCCACCTGTCTTGCGGCTCTGAGCGGCGTTGCCGCGGCCTTTCTGTCCACCGCCGCGCTGGCAGAGGCGACAACCTATCCTCTGACGATCGAAAACTGCGGTCAGCAGGTGACTTTCGCCAAAGCGCCCGAACGTGCCGTGGCACTTGGCCATAACAGCGCCGAGATTCTGTTCCTCCTCGGGCTTGAGGACAAGATGGTTGGAACCGCCTTCTGGCCGAACAAGGTTCTGCCAGAGCTTGAGGCCGCCAATGCCAAGGTTGAGGTGCTGACGGTCGAGTTCCCCACGCTGGAAGCGATCCTTGCCAAACAGCCCGATTTCGTCCCGGCGATGCTGGTGACGCTGCTTGGCCCGGATAGCAAGGTGGCCAAGCGCGAAGATTTCGAGAAGCTGGGCATTCCGACCTATCTGTCGCCCAGCGCCTGCACCACGGTGACCGATACCGACAATACGACCGGCAGCAAGTCCACCAGCATTTACGGCCTGCGTGAAAACCTGTGGAACATGGAGCTTATGTATCAGGAAATCGACGATCTGGCGCGCATCTATGACGTGCAGGACCGGGGTCAGGCGCTGATCGCTGATCTGAAGGCGCGCGAGGCCAAACTCCGCGAGGAGTTCGCCCAGCGCGACGATCTGACCTTCCTGTTCTGGTTCTCGTCGCCTTCGCCGTCGGATGATGCCTATCTGGCGGGCGGCAACGGCCCGTCGGGCTACATCGCTGATCTGTTGGGCGGGTCGAACGCGCTCAAGACAGAGGCCGAATGGCCCGCATTGGGGTGGGAAGGCATCATGGCCTCGAACCCCACGGTGATTGTGGCCGCTCAGGTGGACCGCAAGCGCTGGGGTCTGGACGCGTCGCAGACCAAGATCGAATTCCTGACGACTGATCCGGCGGTCAACCAAATGGAAGCTGTCAAGGCCGGCCGCATCGCGGTGATGAGCGGGGCGTCCATGAACCCGTCGGTCCACACGCTTTTTGGTGCAGAGCAGTTGGCCGAGCAGCTGCGGATATTTGATCTGCCGTGACCGAATCTGACATAAACCAAGGCGGGGCAAGCAGGCTTGCCCTGTTCCTTGGGCTGGTCCTGATCCTGCTTGCCATCGCGGTTGCCTTTGCTGCCGCGATTGGCGATTACAGCATTGGCGTCGGCACGGTGTTTCTGGCTGTGACCAATGGCTTGGGCCTGACCACCGCCGACATCCCGCCGATCGAGCAAAGCGTGGTCTGGGACCTGCGGCTGAGCCGGTCCTTGGTGGCGGCCCTTGCGGGCGCGGGGCTGGCGATCTGCGGCGCGATCTTGCAGGCGCTGTTGCGCAATGCGCTGGCAGAGCCCTTTGTGCTGGGGGTCTCCGCCGGGGCCTCGACCGGGGCGGTGGCGGTGATCGTGCTGGGAATCGGGGCAGGCAGCCTGTCGCTGTCGATGGGGGCCTTTGCCGGGGCCTTTGCGGCCTTTGCGCTGGTGGCGCTGTTGTCGAACGGGGCAACCAGCGGGCCGAACCATACAATTCTTGCGGGGGTCGCCGCCTCGCAACTGTTCAATGCGCTGACCTCTTACATCGTCACCACATCGGGCAATGCCCAGCAGGCGCGGGATGTGATGTTCTGGCTTCTGGGCAGCTTTGGCGGCGTGCGCTGGCCGGATTTTCAGCTTCTGGTCGTGGTGGTGACCATTGGCCTTGTCATTTGCCTTTTCATGGCGCGGTCGCTGGATGCGTTCACCTTTGGTGACGAAGACGCGGCTTCGCTTGGCGTGCCGGTAGTGCGTATCCGGCTGATCCTGTTTGCGGTGACAGCGCTGATGACCGCCACCATCGTGAGCATGGTGGGCACCATCGGTTTCGTCGGTCTCGTTGTGCCGCACGCAGCGCGCTATGTGGTTGGCCCTTTGCATTTGCACCTTTTGCCTGCCTGCGCGGCGGTGGGGGCGGTGTTTCTGGTGCTGGCTGATATCGCGTCACGCGTGGTGGCCGAACAGCAGACTATTCCCATCGGCGTGGTGACTGCGCTTGTCGGCGTGCCCTTCTTCGCCATCATCCTTTACCGCGCAAGGCCGCAGACATGACCGTGATCGCGCAGAATCTGGTTTGGGGTGTGCGGCGCAAGACGATCGTCAATGACGTGTCACTCGACGTTGCCGAAGGCGAGACCCTTGGCCTGATCGGCCCCAACGGATCGGGCAAGTCCTCGCTGCTCAGGCTGTTGTCCGGGTTGAAGGCCCCGCAATCCGGGCGCGTCGAAATCCTTGGACAGGACATCGCCGGCATGTCGCGCAAGGTCATGGCGCGGCAGGTGGCCTTTGTTCAGCAAAACGCCACCACCGATACCATTGTTTCCGTCCGCGATGTGGTGCGACTGGGGCGGACGCCACATCGCTCTGCGCTGGCGGGCTGGACTGCCGCGGACGAGGCCGCGGTGTCAACCGCGCTGGGACCTTGTGGACATGGCGGACCTCCGCGCGCAGGCATGGCAGACCTTGTCGGGCGGCGAACGCCAGCGCGTTCATATCGCCCGCGCCCTTGCCCAAAGCCCGCGCGTGATGTTTCTGGACGAGCCGACAAACCATCTCGACATCCACCACCAGATCGAGATTTTGCGCATGGTGCGCAGGCTGGACCTGACCAGCATCATCGCCCTGCACGATCTGAACTTGGCTGCCATGTTCTGCGACCGGATCGTGGTGCTGCAAGCCGGGACGGTGGCCGCCTGTGGAACGCCTGCCGAGGTGCTGACACAGACATTGTTGCGAAAGGTCTTCCGGGTGGAGGCCGAAGTGAGCTTCGGGCCAGAGCCGGGACAGCCGCATATCCGGTTCAGTGGCGTGTAAACCATGCGCTCGGCCGATCCGCGTCTTGCAATGCTACCCGGTGACGAGACGCTCGGCATTCTTTTGCGCATTGCTGCAACCCTTGCTTTTGCCGTCATGGGGGTCTGCATCAAGGCGCTGGGGCCCGCCGTGCCCTTGGGGCAGGTCGTGTTCTTCCGATCCGCCTTTGCACTGATCCCGCTGATCGCTTTCTTGTGGTGGTCGGGCATCTTTCCTTCTGGTCTGACCACCACGCGTCCGCTTGGGCATATTTTCCGCTGCCTGATGGGCGCGGCGGCGATGTTCACCTCTTTCGCCACGATCCGCCTGTTGCCGCTGGCAGAGGCGACGATGCTGTCCTATCTCGCGCCCGCGCTGATGGCGCTTATGGGATGGGCGCTGCTGGGCGAACGTTTGGGACTGCGGCGCTTGGGCGGCGTGGCCATGGGGTTGGCGGGTGGTGTGGTCTTTGGCCTGCCGGCCTTGTCGGGCAACTTGCCGCACGGGTCTTTGTTGGGCGTCGCGCTGGGCGTGCTGACTGCGGTCCTGACAGCCGGGGCGCTGATTCAGGTCAGGCGGCTGACGATACTGGGGGAAGGGGCAGGCGCCATTGCCTTTTGGTTCGCCGTCGTTTCGGCGCTGGCCGGGGCTGCCACACTGCCGTTGGGCTGGGTGCAGCCGGATGGCTTGCAACTTGCCCTGCTTTTGGGGGCAGGGCTTGCGGGCGGGGTTGCTCATATCCTTATGACCCTGTCTTTCCGCCATGCCGAGGCCGCAGCACTCGCGCCTTTCGAGTATCTCTCGGTCCTCTGGGCCGTGGTTCTTGGGGTGATGATCTTCGCAGAATTGCCGGGCTGGTCATTCGTGATGGCCGCCCCGCTGATCCTGGGCGGCGCATTCGTTGCGTCACCCGTCGGGAAAAAGCGAAAGCCAAGATCGTCGCACAATCACTGATGCTTGGGCGGGCCGGTCTGCGGGAATGGTGTAAGCGTCTGGGCAATGCGGCCTGACCGCGAAAGACCAAGCGACCGACTGGGCGGACTGGGCCAGCATCGGGCCGTGCGAGGCCGGTGCTTGTGGGCAGCTTTCGCTGAAAGATGCCTGCGCGGTTCAGGAACCTTTGTGCGTGACAGCCGCGATGGACGTTGGAACCTGCCGCAGATCGGCGCGCAGCCGGGTGGGCAGATCCCCGCCAAGCGCGCTGTCCAACGCGGCATGTGTCGCGCGCCATGTCGACAGCGCCTCGTCCAGCCGGGCCACGCCATCGGCCGTGATCTGGACCAGACGACTACGGCGGTCGGCCTGATCCGCCATAACACGCACAAGGCCGCGACGCTCCAGCGGCTTTAGCGCCGCCGTCAGCGATGTCCGGTCCATGGCAAGGAATTGCGCCAAGGTGCCGATTGACGGTGGGTCTGGCCGGTTCAGCGCCATCAACAAAGAGAATTGCCCGTTATTCAGGCCGTGCGGGCGCAAGGCCGTGTCAAACAGCCGCGCCAGCGCGCGGGCCGCGCGCTGCGTGTGCAGGCACAGGCAGGTGGTGGCCACATGCATGACAATGTCGCGGTCTAGTGTCTTTGGGGTGGACTCTGGCATGATATGTTGATATCAACTATATTCAGATCGCGCAATGCGGCGAGATATCGCAAGGCAGGTTCGGCGGTTAGTCCCGTGCCCTTTCGGACGGCAAAGAATGGAAAGACGGCTATGTTAACTCCGCAATTCTACCTGTTTTTCAAGGGCGACTGCCTGCAAGCCATGACGCATTATGCCCAAACCCTCGGCGGCACCATAGAGGGGGTTTTCCTGAACAAGGACGCGGCATCGCCCGAAGAACGGATGCCGGGGGGCGACGATCTGGTGATGAACCTTGCATTGCGCCTTGGCGACACGCTGATGATGGCCTCGGACAATTCGGATGAGATGTATGAGCGCCCACAGGGCTTCCGCATCCAGCTAGAGACACCATCGGCCGCCGAATTCGACCGGGTTTATGCCGCGCTGTCCGAAAACGCGCGCGAGATTCCCATGCCGCCCGGTGAAACCTTCTGGGCCGAACGCTTCGCCATGTTCACTGACAGGTTCGGCACGCCTTGGATGCTGAACTTCACCGGGGCCAGATTGCCGGATGCGGTGACATAGCCAGCAAAGCCAAGCAGGAGACGTGACATGCACGATCTGGTTGTGACAACATGGGACTGGGTTCCAGACGGTCCGCGTGGCTTTGTGCGCGACCTGCGCCTGTGCTGGGCCTTGGAAGAGGCAGGATTGCCCTATCGCGTCGCAACCGTGCCGTTTGATCGGCGTGATCCGTCCCACTATGCCTACCAGCCTTTTGGGCAGGTGCCTTGGCTGACCGATGGCGATGTGTCGATCTTCGAAAGCGGTGCCGGGCTGCTGCATATCTCTCGTAAAAGCGAGACTTTGATGCCGAATGACCCGGCGGGCGCGGCTGAAACGCTGCAATGGGTTTTTGCCGCGCTCAATTCGATCGAAATGGTATCGGTGCCATGGTGGTTTTTGGAAATCACCGGGGCAAAGGAAAATGGTTTGACCGGCTGGTTGCAGGGCCGCCTGACCCATCTGGAAACCGTTCTGGAAAATCGCGACTGGCTTGCCGCTGGCCGATTCACGGTTGCGGATCTGCTGATGGCCGATGTTCTGCGGGTTGAGAAGATTCGGGCTTTCGGCACTCGACCAGCGACAGAATCCTACATTGAACGGGTCACATCACGCCCGGCCTTTCGCAAGGCACATGCCGATCAATTGGCGCATTTCGCCGCTGCCGATGCGCAGCGGGCGACATTTTCCTGAAGGAACGGACGCGCGATGATGGCAGATATGGCTTGCGCACCGCGGGTAACTTCGAAGGACACACGGACCAAGTTGCGCGCAGGGCCACTGCCAGAAGAAACGGCGCCCGCCCGTGTGCAGAACCGCGCCACCGCCGGACGGGAACAGGCCGCGATGATGCAGATGGGTAAGTTCGAAATAGCGGCGCTTGACGCTGCTTTTAACGCAAGCTGAAGGATGACAACATGACCTATGTCGATGGTTTGGTGGCCGCCGTGCCAACTGCCAATAAAGCAGCCTACATAACCCATGCGCAGAACGCCGCCGCGCTGTTCAAGGAATATGGGGCGCTGAGCGTTGTTGAATGTTGGGGCGATGATGTGCCCGAAGGCAAGGTAAATTCGCTTCATACCGCCGTGTTGCGCAAAGAGGACGAGACGGTCGTGTTTTCTTGGGTCACATGGCCGGACAAGGCCACGCGTGACGCAGGCTGGCAACAGTTGATGACTGATCCACGGATGCAGCCAGCCGCAAACCCCATGCCCTTCGATGGCAGCAGGCTGATCTATGGCGGCTTCGAGATGATCGTGGGCCCATGACGGGCCGCGACCGCATCAATGCCATCTGCAAGACATTTCCCGGCGCGGAATGGTCCGATCCGTGGGGCGGCGGCCATGACGCGTGGAAGGTCGGCGGCAAGATGTTTGCCTGCATGGGCGCTGTCATGCCGGGCGTGTCGGTCAAAACCGACAGCATAGAAACCGCCGAGATGCTTATAGAGATGGGTATGGGCGTGAAAGCCCCCTATTTTCACCGGTCATGGATAAATCTGCCATTCGACGCACCAGAGGATGACCTCAGGCACCGCCTGACATCCTCTTACAGGTTGGTTCGTGCGACATTGCCAAAGAAGCTTCAGGCAACTCTCGCGCCGTTTGAATGATGCTGCGGACAGATGGCGGGTTTTGGTGAAGGCGGCTTCTGCACATTGCCGGTGCCGATCACCGACAGCCAAAAGACAGCCACATCTTAGATTTGCAGGTAAAGCGACAGCGCGCTTAAGCTAGGCCAGCGCCAGATCTGCGTTTCATGCTTGTGCAGCTATCCTCGGGTTGGGGGGGGGGCGAAGTGCCACGAGGCCAGACACCGCAGCGTTTAACCCACGGAAAACCCACAAGCACGAAGCGCCGCCGCGCTTTGTATCAGCGCGGCCTCGAAGGCCGCCACGGCATCTGGATCGCGCGGGTCTTGCCAGACCGCGAAATCGTAATGCTCTTCGGCTACGGGTAAAAATCCAAGCCCCTGCGTTTCGGCCACGGGTTGGATCGCCATGCCCCAATCAGCGCGCCCTTGCGCGACGGCTGCGGCCACCGCGTTATGCGAGGCGGGCTGGTTCCAATAGCCCGCAGGCCGCGCGCCATTCAGCAGCCTGTCTAGCAGCACCCGCGTGCCCGAGCCTTGGTTGCGCCCGACCATCAGCGCGTCGGGGTCGGCCAGAAGGGCGGCCAGAGCGCCTGCCGGATCGCGGCCCTCAAAGCGCGCGTCGCCGGGTCGGTAGACCAACCCCTGCATGCGCCGCCAGCCTTGGATCAGGCGCATGCCATCCAGCAGGAACGGGCGGTTATAGACCCCACTATCTGCCTGCATCAGGTGGATTGGCGCGATATCGCAATCGCGCCGCCGCAGTGCCGACAGCCCCCCTTGAGACCCTGTGGCAAGAATGCGTGCGCTGATCCCTTGATCTGCAAGACACCCCATTACCGCATCCAGCCCAATGCAATGGCTACCAATAATGGCCAGACGCGGCGGTGTGATTGTCGCGCCGAACAGCGTGACCTCTGCCGGGTTCCCCGGTGCCAGGCTTTCGGCCAAGGCAGGCACGGTCACAAAGCCATCGGCCTGCGCAAAGGCCGTAACTGCGCCAGAGCCTTTGGCGACCGGGTGCGCGACCAATCCCACTGGCCCCTTTGTCAGGGCCACCATTGCGAATTCCGTGCGCCCCAGTTCCGAGGTCAGGCGTTGCGGCACCGTGGCCGCCACCCGCGCGGCCCCTTTCGGCGGCAGGCCCGCCAGCACGCGGAGCGCCGGTGCGACCAGTTCGTGAAAGGTGAACATCGCAGAAGTTGGAAAGCCCGGCAGAACCACAACGGGTTTGCCCTCGCAGACCGCCAGACAAAGCGGCTTTCCGGGTTTCAGCGCCACGCCATGTGCCACGATTCCCGGCGCACCCAGTTCCGCAATCAGCGTTGTCGTCAGATCGCCCGCCCCTTTCGACGTGCCACCCGACAGGATCACGGCGTCATGGGCGCTATGTGCCGCGCGTATTGCGCAGCGCAGCGCCTCTGCGTCATCGGCGATTGCGCCCAGCCGCAGCGCTTCGCAGCCCGCTTCCGCGACGGCGGCGGCAATCACCGGCCCGTTCGAATCGTAAATGCCCGCAGGTCGCAAGGGTTGGCCCGGCTGCACCAATTCGTCGCCTGTGGACAGGACCGCGACGCGCGGTTTTCGCCAGACCGGCGCACGGTCTAGCCCCACTGCGGCCAGCATCGCGATTTCACGCGCCGAAATGACCATGCCCTTGCGCAAAAGCGTCTGCCCGCAGGCGATATCGGACCCGGCAAAGCCGATATGCGCGCCGGGTGCGACCGCGCGGGCGACCGCAATGCCGTTACCTTCCGGATCAGTATGCTCGATCATCACCACAGCATCGGCACCGCGCGGGATGGGACCGCCAGTCGCGATGGCTGTGGCCGTGCCGGGGGCCACTTGCAGCGAAGGAGCACTGCCGCAGGCAATGACCTCTGGATTCAGCCGCAGATGCACAGGGTTTGCGGCAGAAGAATCGAACAGGTCTGCGGCGCGCACCGCAAAGCCATCAACCGTGGCACGGTCGAAGGGTGGCGCATCGACCGTGGCGGCAATATCGCTGGCCAATACCCTGCCAACCAGCGCGTCAAGCGCGACATCCTCTACACCCAAGGGCGCGGGAGCGAGCGCCTTCCAAAACGCGGCTTCGGCGGCATCGCGTGACAAGACTGTCAAGAACTGGCTTTGCGGCGCGGGCGCGATCAACTCTGTCATGGGTATCCGATGGGTTGCTCAAGCGGGGTTGCGGAAAGTGCTGTGTTTGCCGCGCAACCTTCGCTTTCGGGGGGCAGGACGGTGAAGGCATAAGCCCTTGCAAGGCCCGTCAGTGTCAGCAGCCCTGCCGGGTAAGGGTGCCACGCGCCATTCTCCTCGCCAAGCAGAACCAGTTCGGACAACCCGACGGTGGAACTGATTTTGCGCGCCAAGGGCCGGGTTTCGGCGCGTAGTCGGGCCCCCGATAAACGCGCCAAGATTGGCAGGACCAGCGCCAAACACGCCGCGACCAGCCCGTCAAAGCGCGCGGGCAGGTCCACCACCAGCCCTGCATCCTTGCGCGAAAGCCACGCCGTTTCTGCTGGTGACAAAGCCAGCCGATGGGTGTGGTCCTTGGTCATGCGCAGGGTCATATCGGGGCGCGTATCGCATAGCTCCGCGCCCAAGCCTGTTAACCATGCGCGCAGGAATGCGCGCTGTGGCGCGGCATCCATCTTCAGTGCAACGCGCGGGCGTCTTATTGGTAGGCAATCCATGCCCGCCAGATGTGCCGCCATGATATGGCGTGGCGACACGCGCGTGCCTGCTTGCGCCAGCCTATCGCCTGCGCGCCCGTCATGCCCTGCAAGGCGCGCGCCTTCCCCGGGATTGATGGGGCGAATGGCGTCTACCATCGCCCCCCAGCGTTCCAACCCTTCCTCTGGCAAGATCGCATCCGCGCCTTGGGGCAGCACCTGCCCCGGCACAAATTGCGTCGTGCAGGTCAGCGGCACGGGCGCGCCGGGGCTTGCGCCAACAAGGTCCAGCGCGCTAACCGCGAAGCCTGCGCGCAACGCTTCTGACCGGGCTGGTATATCCTGCGGCAAGACCATGTCTTCGGCCAGAAAACACCCCATGGCAGCCTCTGGCGCCACCAGAACCGGCGACACCGGACCTAGCCCATCCAGCGCATCAGATAGGCAGCTTGCAAAGGGTATCAGACTATTCATGCCGTTGATTTAGTCGCGCCGAGGCACTTGACCATGGCCGCGCGCGCGTAAATGCGCGGCCATGGTCATGGCTACTTATTGCGCGTTGGGGAAGAACAACTGTTCCCCACCGACCTGAAAGCTGGCAATGGCGCTTTGGCCTGCTTCCGAAATGATCCAGTCGATGAAGGCTTGGCCAGCTTCTGCCTTCACATGCGGATGACGCTCGGGGTTCACAAGGATGATGCCATAAGGGTTGAACAGCACCGGGTCGCCCTCGAAGCTGATCGTCAACGGCCCACGGTTCTGGAAGGACAGCCATGTGCCGCGATCTGTCAGCGCATAGGCGGGTACTTGGGCCGCAGTGTTCAGCGTTGCGCCCATGCCCGATCCGGTGGAGAGGTACCACTCGCCCGCAGGTTCCACATCGGCCGCCGCCCAGAGGTTCTTCTCGGCCACATGCGTGCCGCTATCATCGCCGCGCGAGGCGAAGGGCGCTTCTGCCCCTGCAATCGCGGCCATGGCGGCGGTCGCATCTGCGGCATCTGCCAGCCCGGCCGGGTCTTCAGAGGGGCCGACAATGACGAAATCATTGTACATCACGTCAAAACGCTGCACGCCATAGCCCTCTGCCACGAACGCCTCTTCTTGCGCGCGGGCATGGACGAAGACCACATCAGCATCGCCGCGGCGGCCGGTTTCCAGCGCTTGGCCCGTGCCTTGCGAGATGACTCGGACTTCTATACCGGTTTCTTCCTGAAACATGGGCAGGATATGCCCGAACAGCCCCGAATTTTCGGTCGAGGTGGTCGAGGCCACGGTGATGAATTCTTGCGCGCTGGCGGGCAAGGCTGCGATCAGCGCAAGCCCGGATACGGCGGACAAGATGAAACGGCGGGTATGGGTCATGCTTCACTCCTTGGTGTGGCTACCAGATCAGATCCCCGGCCAGAAAGGCGCGGGCTTCGGGGGTCTGGGGCCCCGCGAAAAACTGTTGGGCAGGATGATGTTCCATCAACCGCCCGCGATGCAGAAAGGCCACGTCTTGCGCCAAGCGGCGCGCTTGGCCAAGGTTATGCGTGGTCATCACGATGGTGATGCCCTCGCCCGAGAACTGTTCGACCATATCTTCGATGATGCGGGTGGCCGAAGGGTCGAGCGCGGATGTGGGTTCGTCCAGAAACAGGATTTCGGGGCTCATCGCCCAAGCGCGGGCCAAGGCCAGCCGTTGTTGCTGGCCGCCCGACAAAAGGCGCGCGGGTTGATCTGCCATTGCGCCCAGCCCGAAGCGGTCCATCGTTTCGGCGACCTTCGTGGCACGGTGCTGTTGCGACAGCCCTGCCAGCCTCAACGGATAGTTGATATTCGCAGCCACCGACCGGCGCAGCAAAACCGGGCGCTGAAACACCATCGCTTGTGCCTTGGCGCGTTCGGCTCCGTCAGCCCAAATCCGCGCGCCCGATGTGGGGTTGATCAACCCGTGACACAGGCGCAGGAATAGGCTTTTGCCTGCACCGTTCGGCCCCATCACAACCAGCCGCCGCCCGGCGGGGATGTCGAGCGTCACATCGCACAGAAGTGGCATGCCGCCGACCGTATAGCCCATGCTGCGCAAAGACAGCGGTAGGATACTGCCCGCGCTCATCCCAACCGCTCCTTGGCCCATTGACCTGCGCCCCATGCCACAGCGTTCAGCGTTAGCGTCAGTGTCATCAGGATGATGCCGAGCGCGACCGCCAGCCCCAGATTGCCTCTGCTGGTTTCCAGCGTGATTGCCGTGGTCATGGTGCGGGTATGGCCTGCGATGTTGCCGCCCACGATCAGCACTGCGCCCACCTCTGCGCTGGCACGCCCAAAGCCCGCCAGAACGCCTGTCAAAAGCGACACGCGCCCGTCCCACAACAGTGTCGGCACCGCGCGCAAGCGGCTTGCGCCCAGCGAAGTCAGTTGTTCGCGGTACTCGGCCCACAGGTCTTCGACGACAGAACGCGTCAGCGACACAACGATGGGCAGGATAAGCACGGTCTGGGCGACAACCATGGCCGTCGGTGTGAACAGAAGCGTCAACGCCCCCAGCGGCCCGGAGCGCGATAACAACAGGTAGACCAGAAGCCCCGCAACCACGGGCGGAAAGCCCATTAACGCATTGAACAGCACGATCACCGCGCCCCGCCCGCGAAACCGCGCCAGCGCCAACGCCGCCCCCAAGGGCAGGCCAATCGCGCATGCGATGCCCACGGCGAAAAGTGTCACGCGCAGCGACAGCCCGATGATCTGCAACAGCGCTTCATCGGCTGTGGCGATCAGGGAAATCGCAGTTGCAAATGGGCTGTCCATGCAGAATCCTATCCAATGATGTAAATAAAGACCAGAAATGCAAAAAAACTGCAAACATGTAAATTATGCAGTCTATTGCTGTATTTTTCAGGTTTAACGCGAACTTACAAAGGCTAGCCAATGACCACCACCCAAACCCTGCGCCCCGGAGAGGTCGTTTCCGACACGCCATTGCCCGTGGATGCGACGCTGGCCTTTATCGGCCATATCGAAACCCCATGGCACCACCGCGCCGATTGCCCGCGCCAAGGCGACCCGGTTGCGGGGCCAGACTGCACGATTGTCCTGAACATGCCATGGGATCAGGCGCTAGACGGAATAGAGCAGTTCGAACGGTTGGACATTTTGTACTGGCTGCACCAGTCGCGCCGCGATCTGGTCTTGCAAAACCCCAAACATGCCGAAGCCCCGCGCGGCACGTTCAGTCTGCGCTCGCCGATCCGGCCCAATCCGATCGGGCTATCGAACGTGCAGCTTGTCCGGCGCGACGGGACTCGGTTGATCGTGCGGGGTCTGGAATGCGTGTCCGGCACGCCGCTAATCGACATCAAACCCGACCGATGCCAGTTTACGCCCGTCGGCTAGGCTTGAATTTTGCAGCGAATAGCGCAGTTTAGGGCCAACACAAAACAAGGCACGACCGCTATGACCGCCGATGACACGCTCGACACGATTGGATTGCTCTGCCCGCTGCCGGTCCTGAAGGCGCGCAAGCGGTTAAAAGGGCTGGGATCTGGCGCGGTGCTGCGCGTGCTGACAAGCGATCCTGCGGCTTTGGTCGATATCCCGCATTTCTGCCATGAAAGCGGGCATGCGCTGCTTGAAACGCAGGACATGCCCGACGGAACGCACGCTTTTCTTATCCGGCGGGCATAAGCCCGTAGGCGCTGTAGGGGATGTAGCGCACGGGCGTGCCGTGGGTGATGTCCTGCGCCGTATCGGGCAGTTCGACAAAGCCATCGGCCCAGACCAGCCCGGAAATGCGCCCCGACCCTTCGGATGCGAAAACCTCTGCGGCACCTTCGGCGTTTAGCCGCGCGCGTAGGAATTCGCGCCGCCCAGCTTTCTTGCGTTTGGTGAAGGCGGCGGGCACGATATGGCCTTGGGGCATATGCCAGCCAGCACCCGCCAGCAGCGATAGGGCAGGGCGCGCAAAAACCAGCGTGCAGGTGAAGGCCGCGACCGGATTGCCCGGCAGGCCCAGCACCGGCACACCATTCCACATCGCCATGGCCAGCGGGCGGCCCGGTTTCACGGCAATGCGCCAACTGGTCAGTCGGCCTCGCTCGCGCAGCAGGCGCGAGACATGGTCCTCATCCCCGGCAGAGGCACCTCCAGAGGTCAGAATCAAGTCGGCCCGATCTGCACCTTGATCTAGAAATGCGGCGATCTCGGCTTCTGAATCCGGGGCTTGGCCAAGGTCAACAGGCTCATATCCCCAGCCAGCGACAAGTGAGAGCAGCATGGGGCGGTTTGCGTCGTAAATTTGGTGCGGGCCAGTTGCCGTGCCTTGGGCCAGCTCATCGCCTGTCGATAGAACACCGACCCGAAGGCGTTGGAACACTTGCACCTGTTGCAGGCCCAAAGCTGTCAATAACGCAACATCCGGTGGGCGCAAACGGCTATGTTTTTCAATAGCGACTTGCCCTTTCATAACATCTTCGCCCACCCGGCGGGTGTTGCTTCCGGGCTTTACGGGGCCGCGAAAGGCAACCTTTTGGCCGTCGCTGGCGCAGTCCTCTTCCAGCACCACGGTGTCCACCCCATCTGGCAGGATCGCGCCGGTCAGGATGCGCACGGCATGGCCATGGGGCACGGCGCCGCCAAAGGGCTGACCCGCCGCCGCACGCCCTGCAACAAGCGGTAACGTATTTACGCCCTCTGCAAGCGTCGCATGGGCAAAACCATAGCCATCGACCGCAGCATTCGCAGCGGGCGGGTTAGAGCGCAGGGCCACGGCATCCTTGGCTAGTATACGCCCAGTTGCCAGCGCCACAGGCATGGTTTCAGTGGCTACAACCGGGTGCAGCGAAGCACGCAGGCGGCTGAGCGCCTCATCCACCGGCACCCAATCCACGCCCTGCGGCATGGCGAAACAATCGTTGCGCAGTTTGGGCGGTTCCAAGCTCATAGCCCGAGCTCTGCGCGGATAAGGGCGGCAATGGCGGGCACGTCGTCTAGATCGAACCGAGGCAGGGCGGTATCAACCGCACAATCGGCGGCAATGGCCCGGATGGTCGGGTTGCGCGTGGCAAGCAGGTCGCGCCCGGCCTCTGCGCGATAGGTTTCAACCTTGGGGTGTGGCGCGGATTTATAGCCCTCTATCAGCACCAGATCACACGGGTCCAGCCGTGCAAGCATCGCGTCCAGCGGGGGTTCGGGCGCGTCGCGCAATTCCGTCATCAGCGCCCAGCGTGCGGGCGAGACGACCAAAACCTGTCCCGCGCCCGCTTGTCTGTGGCGAAAACTGTCGCGGCCCGGATGGTCAATCTCGGTGTCGTGATGGGCGTGCTTTACGGTCGAAACCCTTAGTCCTTGCGTCACCATATGCGCGACCAGACGCTCGGTTAATGTGGTCTTTCCGGTGTTTTTCCAACCGGTTACGCCATAGAGCTTCATCGCGTGCCCATCAATTGCAGCCCGGTGTCTATGTCTTCGGGTGTGTTGATGTTGAAGAACGGATCGCCCGCCTCTGACGCAAATAGCGCGGTGCCCGCGTCATGTTGGTCGGTCCAGAGCACGATCTTGCGCATGCCGGTTTCAAGCGCTGCGCGCAGGTCGTCGCGCAGGGCGACCGGCCACAGCCCAAAGGTCGGATGACGGCGCAAAATGCCGTCCTCGTCATGGCTGGCGGCAAGACAGAGGCCCTTGGGGCCGGCATCTTGCTGGAGCCGCGCTACCAAATTGGTCGG
Source organism: Roseibaca calidilacus (assembly GCF_001517585.1). Taxonomy (NCBI): domain Bacteria; kingdom Pseudomonadati; phylum Pseudomonadota; class Alphaproteobacteria; order Rhodobacterales; family Paracoccaceae; genus Roseinatronobacter; species Roseibaca calidilacus. The sequence goes on from NZ_FBYC01000004.1 coordinate 96,166, forward strand.
AAAAAACGGCGTGTCCGCGGCGGCGGTCACGATGGCCGTGGCCCCGCGCGCGGCGGCCCAATTCAGCCCGGCCAGAACCCCTGCCAATGGCCCGGGATGGTCGGGAAGGCTGTCGGGCAGCACCGGCAAGCCGAATTCGGCCAAGCGCGCCGGATCGCCATTGGCGTTGATCGCAAGGGCTGCGCATTGCGGGCGCAGGCGGTCGATTACATGGTCGATGATGCGCTTCTCGCCCAAGGTCCGCAGCCCCTTGTCGCCGCCGCCCATACGGGTTGCGCGCCCGCCTGCCAAGATTACCCCAAGTGGCATGCTCATGCGTCGCTCTCCGCGCTTTTGCGGCGGTGGCGGCGGTCTTCTTCCGGGATGGCGGATACATCCGCATCGCGGATCAGCCGTTCCTCACCCGACAGGCAGACAAAGCGCTGGCCGCGCATCCGTCCGATCAGCGTCAGCCCCAAGTCTCGGGCAATTTCTACGCCCCATGCGGTAAAGCCAGAGCGCGAGGCCAGAACCGAAATGCCCATCATCGCGGTTTTGATGACCATCTCGGATGTCAGCCGCCCGGTCGTATACAGGATTTTACCCTCTGCGCTGATCCCATGGTGTAGCATGACGCCGCTGATTTTATCGACCGCGTTATGGCGGCCCACATCTTCCATATAGACTAGAACGCGGTCATCTTCGCACAGCACCGTGCCGTGGATTGCGCCCGCCGCAAGATAGAGCGAGGGCAAAGTGTTGATCTGCTTGGCCAGCGCATAAAGGTCACTTGTGCGCAGCTTGGTGTCGGGTAGCACGACACCTTCCAGCCCATCCATCATATCGCCAAAGACGGTGCCGACGGCACAGCCAGAGGTGCGGGTTTTCTTGCGCAGTTTTTCTTCATAGTTGGTCTGGGTCGCGGTGCGCACGACAACCGTGTCTATATCGTCGTCATAATCGACCCCGATAATGGTGTCCTCTGCGCGCAACATGCGCTGGTTGCGCAGGAAGCCAAGCGCCAAATATTCGGGATAGTCGCCAATGGTCATGGCGGTGACAATTTCTTGCGAATTCAGAAAGATCGTCAACGGCCGTTCTTCGACCACTGAAATGGCCACATCTGCGCCCGTGTGGTCGCGGCCCGTGACATTGCGGGTCAGGCGGGGCGCGTTCGGGTTGGGCAGCAAGGGTAGGTGCAGGTCCATCGTCAAATCCATTAAGGCTGCCGGGCCAACGCAGCCTGTTCCACGCACCAATCGACAATCTGCGCCGCATCGGCGGGTAATTCGGTGGCCAGTCCGCCCGAGAATTCCAACAAGCCCGCGCGATGGCCCGGCCCGCAGCTTGTCAGCACCGGAATATCCTCTAGCAGCGCGCGCGCGATTACGTCGCGAAAGCCCTCGCCATCGCATTCCTGCTTGCCGAATTTGTTGACGATCACCAGATCGGTCTCGCCCGCCGCCAGCCCAGAGTCGACATGGAACACGGCTTCGGCCAGTCCTTGCGTATCCAATCGGCAGCCCTTGGCATGGATGCCGCGTTCCTGAGAGATGCGCACCAGATGATCGCTGCCCAAGATACGCAGGTCCATGTGGCAACGCCGCGCCGGGTCGTATTCGAAATTGCACTGGACCACGCCGCGCACCCGCACGCCGCGCGCGGTCAGCATATCGGCCACTTCGGCCAAAAGCGCATCGCCCGCGCCGCGCCCGGGCGCCGTGAAGAATGCAAACATTGGTCGTCGTCCCTGTTGCGCCTTTTTGGCGTTTATTGCGTTGTTTCATGCGGGTCAAAACCCGCGATCACCACCTCGCGCGTGCGGCAATCGTCGCACATACACAGAAGGCGCATCCGGTCGCGCCCTTTCTCACCCGAGAACATCCAGTGCGATTCCAGCTTTGCCATGACGCGGTCAATGCTGGATTTGGTGCCAAAGGGCTTGCCGCAGGATGTGCAGGCGAAGGGTTCTTCTTCTTTCAGCACCCTGCGGGGGGCATTCCATGCTGCAAGGTCAATGCGCGGCGCGAGCGTGATCGCATTTTCCGGGCAGGTCGCCGTGCAGATACCGCATTGCACACAGGCGCTTTCGGTAAAGCGCAGCATGGGCTGGTCGGGATTGTCCGACAAAGCGCCCACCGGGCATGCGCCCACGCAAGCAAGGCACAGCGTGCAGGCGTCGGTATTCAGCACCACCGCGCCGAATGGCGCACCTTTGGGCAGGGCGATTTCGTCTTGCGGAGCGGGGGCGGTGCGAAGCATCTCTTCCACCGCCATGACCAGCAAGCCGCGCTTGTCCTCTGGCGGCAGAAAGCTCGCGCGGATTGGCTGCACGGGGGCGGGCCTGTGCCACAGGGCGTCGTCCAGCAGGTCTGGGTCGTCGATCTGCAACAGGCGCATGGCGCTGGCGCGTTCGGTCTCGGCGGCAATGCCCTGAATCAGCCCACGCGTGGCTTCTAGCCCGTCGATGGGGTGGGCGGGGCGCGCGCGGGTCAGAACGCACACTTCGGATGCGCCATAGGCAAGGGCGGCGGCGACGGTTTCCGGCCCGATCTGCGTTGGTTCATTCACGCCAAGCGGGATGACATGCGCAGGCAAACCGCGTCCGAAGCGCGCGCTTGCGTCGATCAGTTCCGCGCCGTGGCTTTCGTCGTGCAGCAGGATAACCGGCGCGACACTTGCCCCGGCCGCGTGATAGGCCGCCAACCCCGCGCGAAGGCGCTGCACGATGTTGTCAACGACTGGCAGCGCATAGGATGCCGCACCCGTCGGGCAGGCAGCGGCACATTGACCGCAGCCCGCGCAGATATTGGGGTCAATCATAACAGTGTCGCCCGCGGACAGAATCGCGCCGGTGGGGCATAGGTCCAGACAGCGGGTGCAGCCGGTTTTGGTGTTGCGCGAATGGGCGCACAGGTCGGGCGTAAAATTGATGAATTTGGGCTTGTCGAAAGTGCCCACCATCTCTGCGGCTGTTGCCACAAGCTTGGCCACGGCGACAGGGTCTGCGGGATCGGCGCGCAGATAGCCGGGGCGGCTTTCATGGAACAGGGGCTTTTGCCCCGTCAGGTCAATGACCAGATCAGCGCGAGAGGTCGCGCCCGACCGCGCAGGCCCGAACTCCAGTTTGCGCCGCGATGATGGGTCTGGGATGGCGTAGTCGTCAATTGTCAACTCATACGCACCCAGATGCCCTTTGGCACGCCCCACGCGGCCTTGCAGCACAGGCCATGTGGTTTGGCGCGGCGGGGTCACATCGGACCCCGGCAGCAAAAGCACGGTGATATCAAGCGTATCGGCGAGGGCCGCCGCCGCGTTCAGCGCAACCTGATCGCGGCCCAAGATCAGCGCGATGCCGTTGCTTTCCATGCTGACCACCTCGAACGGGGTCACATCTTGCTCGGCCATGGCAAGTATCGCGGCCATTTTGGGGCCGGCATTTGCGCCATCTTCGGACCACCCGGCAGTTTCGCGGATATTCGCAAAACGCAGTTTGCCCGCGAAGCCTGTCGACTCCGCGACCTCTGAAAACACCGCCGCTTCTTGTGTGCAGGCGACCGTCACATTGGCAAATTCGCCCAAGGCGGCGCGAAAATTATCGAGTTGCGCGCGGCAGAGTTGGCTGGCGGGACGGGCCGGATTGCCAAGGGTTTCAGGCGAAAATGCCATCGTCCCTTCGCAGGTGCACAAAAGGCGCGTTTCAGACTTCGTTGGCATGGGGCTTTTCTCGTGCCTTTGGCTCACTATCTGTGCGAATATAAGTCGCGCCTTCCGCAAAGGAAAGGCGCGATGGGCCATGTGCCCGCACCAGACAGAGACCGGATAATGCAAGCAGCCAAGCCAGCACCAAAGATTCACCTTCCCCCGCCCTTCACGCTCAAGCATAGCAATGACAGTGACCTGTTCGGCCACGCGATGGCGCAGGCCGCCGAAGATGGGGCGGGCACACTGTATCTGCACGAAGGGCCGGGCCTGTGCAGTTTTGCCTTGGTGCTTGAACCGGAAGAGCCGCTTGCAACGTCTCAACTGGCGTTTTTGTTGTGCATGACCGCGCTGGCCGACGCTTTGGCCGCGCATTGCGCGCCCGAACGGGCCGTGCGGGTTAACTGGCCGGACGAGATTATTTACGACAAAGCCCGCCTTGGTGGCGCACGCTTCGGTGTGCCCGCAGGCACCGCAGAGGGTGACGTGCCCGACTGGCTGGTTTTCTGCGCCGAGTTGATTGCGGATCGCGACCAACTGGCCGCACCGGGGGAGGCGCCGAATTCGACCTCGCTCAAGGAAGAAGAGTTCGACCCGACCGAAGACATGATCGCGACCTTTGCAAGTTATGTCATGCTCTATCTGGACCGCTGGAAGCACGAAGGCTTTGACGCCGTCAGTAACCGTTTCCTTATGCGGATTGACCCGCCGCTTTTGCGCGGGGTGCGCCGCGTGGAAGGCAATCGGTTGATCGAGATCACGCCATCGGGTGGCGGCAAACGCTCTGCCCCGCTTTTGGAAGCGGCGGGCAAAACCGGCTGGCGCAATGCGACTGGCATTGTGCTATGATCCTTTTGCCGCGCACCATCCAGCTTGACCCATCGGACAAGGTGATCTTTGCCCATGCCGCGCAGCCCGGTGAATGGGCAGTGGTGGGCAGTTTTTTGTTCTGGGGGCGTGACCCGCAGGCGATGACCCGCAAGGACATCATCGCGCTGCGCTCGGGTTTTCTTGGGGTCGAGAGTTTCGGCCATTCCACGCTGGTTGTGGTGCAAGAGGCACGCGCCGACGAGCGCGCAGCGCTGGTGGAATGCTTGGCCGCGCAACTGGTGACGCATCTGGGCGCTCCCAGCGTCGCCGTCGCCCGCCCCGCCGCAGAGGAAGAAGTCGCGCTGTCTGAAAGCCTGTGCGCCGAGCACCCGGCCAACACGCTGATCGCGATGCACCGCAAGCTAGAGGGCGGTGCGATCCATGAGCAATTCCGCACGCTCAAGCCCCGCGATCAAACCGCCTTTGCTGGCGCGCATCTGCAAGGACATGACCGCGCGTTCCAGTTTTTCGAAGAAGAAAGCGACGACAGCCAAGACCATGTCGACCTGTTCGCGCTGCGAGGGGACTGAACCATGCCTGAATTCTGGGTTGCCTCTGGCCATCATTTCGCGCGACGCAACGCGGCGGGGCGGTTGCTGGTCACGGATGAGTTGATCTTGGCGTGGCTGGCGCGCCCCGAAGTGCTGCCGCCCGCCGATGCGTGCGCCGCCGAGCGCGCTTTGCACAGCCGACTGATGGACAAGCCGCGCGCGAAAGTGTCCGGCATAGAACTGGCCGCGATCAAGGATGCCGATGCGCGCGAGAACTGGCAGTTCCTGTTGCGCCTGCGCGATACGTTGCTGGAGGCCGGCACGATCGAAGAGGGCTATCAAGCGATCTTGCACAAACAGATGGAGCTGCCTTTCGTCTTTACCGCGCAGCTATTGCAACTGATCCTGCGCAATGCGCTGGACGGCTGCGATGACCCACAAGTGCTGCGCGCGGCTGAATGCTTCTTCCGTCCGCAACGCGCGCATGTGAAGGATAACAAGCTGCTTCTGGCCGATGAAGAACTGGTCACGCTGTTCGAACAGGAAATGCACGCGTCGCCGCTGACCGCCATGTTCTCTGGCGGGGTGGACAGTCTGGATGTTTTGGGTGGCGGCAATGAATGGACCTATTGGTCCCGGTCCGATGCCCACACGACCGTGCTGAATTTTGGCGGCGACCCGAAGGCGCGCGCGGGCATGGCGGCCACAATAGAGGCTTTCTTGCGCCACATGTTGGTGCTAGAGGTCACGGTCACCCCGCAATCGGTGGCCGATCAGGTGGACCTGCGCTGGTTTGTCGGGCTTGACCCTGTCGGCACGGCAATCGGCAACGCGCTTTGGAATGGGGCTGTGCCGAAAGATACTCTGGTCGGGCTGTTCCGCATGGAGCTTCCGGCAGATAAGCGCGTGCGGTCCGATATGCAGGGGCAACCGGTTTGGCTGCTGCTGGGTTTGGGGGCGGATCACACAATCCGCATTAAGCCGCAGAACTTGCTGATGGGGCTGCCATTGGTCGAACCTGTGTTAAGCTGAAGGGACATGTAGGATGCCAAAACAAATTCTGCGTGTTTCCGTGTTGGCGCAGCGCCGCCCGCCGGTCACGCGTTGGGGCAATGCCGAATTGCGCGCCAGCGCCGTGCTACCACAGGAACCTGCGGTTGCGCCGAACACGCTTCTGACCTCTGACGGGGGCTTGGAAACTTGGTATCTGGGCGGGCGCGACATGGTGCTTTATTCGGGCGATACAAGCCACCACAAGGACAATCTGTTGTCGGGCAGACCCTCTGTCTGGGTGGTGATCCGTGGGAACGATCCGTCCAGCGCCGAAGTGGTGGATGTGACCGCCGACCCCTACGAAGGGGAAGGCTATGCCTCTGATCTGGACCTGACCGTAGAGGCGGTGCCGATGCCTGTTTCAATGCGCAAGCTGGTCAAAGATTTTGTCGAGACCCACCATGTCGAGATCCCGTTCAAGAAGCGCAAACGCACGCCGGTCGACCCAAATGCGATGAGCGCGCGCGCGCCGCGCGTACTGAGCGAGGACGACAAATGGGGCAAGCCGCCCCGCAAGGTGTAAACGCGAATGGCACAGGGACCGAAAGACGACGAGAGCGGGTTCTTTAACCGTTGGTCGCAGCGCAAGCAGCAGGCCACACGCGAAGAGATGCCCCAGCCGTCGGCCGAAAAAGCGCCCGAATCCGATGTGCCGCGGCCGGAGGATGTGCCGTCCGCAGCGCCGGAACTGACCGAAGATGAGCTGGCCGCGTTGCCTGCCATCGACGATCTGACACCCCAAAGCGATATCCGGGTATTCATGCGCGCAGGCGTGCCCAAATCGCTGCGCAACGCCGCGCTGCGCAAAATGTGGCTGATCACGCCTGCAATCCGCGATCATGTTGACCCGGCGGTGGACTACGCTTGGGACTGGAACACGCCCGGCGGCGTGCCCGGCGATGGCATTGCCCCAAGCCCGGAAAGGGCCGCGCAAATGCTGCGCGATCTGTTCAAACCGCGTAATGACACGGCACCAGAGGCCCCGGAAAGCAACGCCGAAGACCTGCCCGTTGCGGAAGATCCGGCGCCAGAGCGCACCGAACCACAAATTATGGCACAGGCCGGCCCCGACGCGGTGCGCAAGCCCGACGCGGCTGTTGTGATCGCGCCGAAAGCCGAAAAAGACGCTCCAAGCCCGACCGAAGAGGAGCGGCCCGCGCCGCGCCGTCACGGCGGCGCCCTGCCAGAGTGAGTTGGAACGCAATTCGCGGCTATCTCGCTGGAAAAAGTGATTTTATCAGGTTTATTTTGCTAGACATGCAAGCCGCCTGTTTGTAGCTTCTGCATACAACTGCATATCTTTGCAGGATCATCACAGAGACTCAGATGACAGATAGCCAGCCGGATTCCGGGCCAGCAATCGAAGATTTCGACAAGGCGCGCAGCGAGCAGTATCGCTTTCTTGCGCGTTTGCTTGCCGCGCCGCCCAGTGCAGAGGCGTTGAATCACATTGCGCAATTGCAGGGCGATGATTCGGCTCTGGGGCGGGCTTTCGCGAATCTCGCGCAGGCGGCGCAAGGCGCAGATGCAAAACGGGTCGAGCGCGAATTTTTCGAATTGTTCGTGGGCGTCGGGCGGGGCGAGTTGTTGCCTTATGCCAGCTTCTATCAGACCGGCTTTTTGAACGAACGCCCGCTGGCCGATCTGCGCGGCGATCTGGCTGCATTGGGCGTGGCGCGCGCTGAAGGGCGGCACGAACCCGAAGACCATATCGCCTTATTGCTAGAGGTGATGGCTGGTTTCGCCGCGGGCGAGATTGCCGCAGATGACAAGACGCAAGCGCGTTTTTTCGCGCGCCATCTTCAGCCTTGGGCCGTGCAGTTTTTCGACGATCTGGCGGTTGCGCCAAGTGTCTCGTTTTACCGGCCCGTTGCAGAGATTGGACGCATCTTGACCGAAATAGAAACGCGGGCCTTTGCGCTCGCGGCTTGACCTGAATGTGATCGAAGGGCGTCGCATGAACGCGAAAAAGCGCCCGATAAGTGGGAGGACATGATGTCTGAAGACAAGCATAACCCGATCAGCCGGCGCGCCTTTTTCGGTGTTGCGGCAACAGGCGCGGCCTCTACGGCGGCCCTGACCGCTGGCGGCGCGCGCCCCAGCTTCGCACAGGAAACCGGCGATGAGCGCACCCGCGCCCGCTACCAGAAGACCGAGCATGTCGAGGCCTTCTACCGCACCAACCGTTACTACGTCCGGGAGGAATAAGAATGCTTGTCAAGCGCAGAACCCGGGAGGCCACGTCGACCGGTCGCCTAAGCCAGTTTGCCGCAAGTGTTGCCGCCAAACCTTTGGATCGCCGCAGCTTTCTGCGGGCATCTGGTCTGACCGTCGGGGGTCTTGCGGCCGCCGCTACCCTTGGCGCAGGCATGACCCGCCGGGTCGAAGCCGCAGGCTTTACCGACATGTCGCAGCCCATCGAGCTGCGCAAGAATGTCTGCACCCATTGCTCGGTCGGTTGTTCGGTCGTGGCAGAGGTGCAAAATGGCGTTTGGGTGGGTCAAGAACCCGCCTTTGACAGCCCGATCAACCGCGGCACCCATTGCGCCAAAGGCGCGTCGGTGCGCGAGTTGGTGCATGGCGACCGCCGTCTGAAATACCCGATGAAGAAAGTCGGCGGCGAATGGCAGCGCCTGTCGTGGGATGAGGCGCTGAACGAGATTGCCGAGAAGATGACCGCTATCCGCGACACATCGGGTGCGGATTCGGTTTATTTCCTTGGCTCTGCCAAATTCTCGAACGAAGGGTCGTATCTGTTCCGCAAGCTGGCGGCGTTCTGGGGCACCAACAACGTCGATCACCAGGCACGGATCTGCCACTCGACCACTGTGGCCGGGGTTGCGAATACCTGGGGCTATGGTGCGATGACCAATAGCTACAATGACATCCGCAATGCGAAAACGATTGTTTTCATGGGGTCGAACGCGGCCGAAGCGCACCCGGTGTCGCTTCAGCACATCCTTGAAGGCAAGGAAACCCAGCGCGCGAACGTGGTTGTTCTGGATCCGCGTTTCACCCGCACGGCGGCGCATGCGACCGAATACGTCCGCATCCGCCCCGGCACCGATATTGCCGTGGTGCACGGGATGCTGTGGCACATTTTCGAGAATGGCTGGGAAGACAAGGAATTCATTGCCCAGCGTGTCTGGGGGATGGATCAGGTCCGTGAGGTGGTCAAGAACTACACGCCAGATGTCGTGGAAGAAATCTCTGGCGTCGATGGCGACACCTTGAAGCGCGTGGCCGAAAAATTTGCCAAGGATCGCCCTTCGACCTTCATCTGGTGCATGGGGGGCACGCAGCACACGGTCGGCACCGCGAATGTGCGCGCCTATAACCTGCTGCTGCTTGCCACCGGCAATGTGGGCGGCGAAGGCAATGGCGCCAACATCTTCCGCGGTCATTGCAACGTGCAGGGCGCAACCGATTTCGGTTTGGATGTGGCCAACCTTCCTTGCTACTACGGCTTGGGTGCCGGGGCATGGAAACACTGGGCGCGCGTCTGGGACGTGCCATATGAGTATTTCGTCAACCGCTTTGACGCCGTTCCGGCCAAGGGTGGGCGCGATGCACGCACGCCAGAGCAGAACATGAATGTGCCGGGCATCACCTCGACCCGTTGGTTCGACGCTGTCACCATTGACAGCGAAGAGGTTGACCAGCGTGACAACATCAAGGCGATGATGGTGTTTGGTCACGGCGGCAACACCGTGCCGCGGATGCAAGACGCGCAGCGCGGGATGAATGACCTTGACCTGCTGGTCGTGGCCGACCCGCACCCCACGACCTTTGCCGCGCTGCATTCGCGCACCGACAACACATATTTGTTGCCGATCTGCACGCAGTTTGAATGCTCCGGCTCGCGCACAGCATCGAACCGTTCGGTTCAGTGGGGCGAGAAGGTGGTGGACCCCATCTTCGAATCCGATAACGACTATGCGGTGATCTATGCGCTCTCCGAGCGTTTGGGCTTCGCTGACGAGATGTTCAAGAACTTCGAGATGGTTCAGGGCAAGTTCGGCATGGAACCCACGCCGGAATCGATTCTGCGTGAGATCAACCGCGGTGGCTGGTCGACCGGCTATACCGGCCAAAGCCCGGAGCGTTTGAAAGCGCATATGGCAAACCAGCGGCATTTCGATCTGGTGACACTGCGCGCCAAGGCGGATGCCCCGGAAGAGATCAAGGGCGATTTCTACGGTCTGCCATGGCCTTGCTGGGGCACGCCAGAACTGCGCCATCCGGGCACGCACATTCTGTATAACCCCGGCCTGCCCCCGATGGAGGGCGGCAGCGCCTTCCGCCCACGCTTTGGTCTGGAGCGTGACGGCGAAACGCTGTTGGCAGAGGGAAGCTGGCCGGTCGGGTCCGAAATTGAGGATGGATATCCGCAATTCACCTACGCTCTGCTGCAACAGCTTGGCTGGGATGGCGATCTGACCCCCGAAGAACTTGCGAATATCGCGGCTATCGGCGGGAACGACCCGGAAGCCATGGGCAATGTGTCTTGGTCGCTTGATACATCGGGCGGTATTCAGCGCGTGGCACTGATGCATGGCTGTGTGCCCTTCGGCAACGGCAAGGCCCGTGCTGTCGCGTGGAACCTGCCCGACCCGATCCCGGTGCACCGCGAACCGATCTATTCGGCGCGCCCCGATCTGGTTGCGCAATATCCGACCAATGACGACCGTCGTCAGCACCGCATGCCCAATATCGGCAAGGTGGTTCAGAACGATGTTGTCGAGCGCAATGTATTTGGCGACTTCCCGCTGATCCTGACCTCTGGTCGCCTTGTGGAATATGAGGGCGGCGGTGAGGAGACCCGCTCGAACCCGTGGCTTGCCGAACTGAAGCAAGACATGTTCGTAGAGATCAACCCCGCCGATGCGGAAGCACGCGGTGTGGTCGAAGGCGGCTGGGTCTGGGTTACTGGTCCCGAAGGCGGATCCAAGGCGCGGATGAAAGCGCTTGTGACCGAACGCGTGGCGCCAGGGGTGGCTTTCATGCCGTTCCATTTCGCGGGTTGGTTCCAAGGCGAAGACCAGCGGGGCAACTACCCCGAAGGCACTGATCCGATCGTCTTGGGGGAATCCGTGAACGTCATCACCACATATGGCTACGACCCGGTGACAGGTATGCATGAAGGCAAGGTTACGCTTTGCCAGATCGCTGCCGCATAAGGGAGGAAACAACAATGGCACGAATGAAATTCCTGTGCGACTCTGACCGTTGCATCGAGTGCAATGCCTGCGTCACCGCCTGCAAGAACGAGCACGAGGTGCCGTGGGGCATTAACCGGCGTCGGGTTGTGACCATCAATGATGGTCTGCCCGGTGAGCGTTCCGTGTCGATGGCTTGCATGCACTGCACCGACGCGCCTTGCGCCAGTGTGTGCCCGGTGGATTGCTTCTATACCACTGACGATGCCGTGGTTCTGCACAACAAGGACACCTGCATCGGCTGCGGCTATTGCAGCTATGCCTGCCCATTTGGTGCACCCCAATATCCGCAAACCGCCAATTTCGGCACCCGCGGCAAAATGGACAAATGTACCTACTGCTCTGGTGGCCCAGAGCCGGATATGTCTCAGGCCGAATACGTCAAATACGGCGCGAACCGTTTGGCCGAGGGCAAGCTGCCGCTTTGTGCTGAAATGTGCTCGACCAAGGCACTTCTAGCCGGGGACGGCGACATCATTGCAGAAATCTACCGCGAGCGTGTCGTGACCCGTGGTTATGGCTCTGGTGCATGGGGCTGGCGTGATGCTTATGGCGAAGCGGTTACGGTGTAAGGGGGAGAAAATGTCACATCTCAGCAAATTCGCCGCTATCTTGTCGCTGGCTTTTGCGGTGGCCGTTATTGCCCCGCAAACGCAAGCGCAGGTCAACCCGACCGCCGAATCCGTCAGCGAGGACGCTCTATTCGAAGCCCTTGGAACCGATGGCGTGGTCAGTGGCCGCGTGTCGATTCCTGACCGGTCGGCGGGCAACCTGATCAAACCTGAAAACAAGGCGTGGGCCTCGTTGCATAGCAACACGATTGTCACGTTGTCAGTGATCGCCGTGTTCGGAACCGTGTTGGCGCTTCTGGCGTTCTACGTTCTGCGCGGCAAGATCCGGGTTGATGCCGGGCTGTCGGGCCGCACCATTCGGCGATTCAATGTCATTGAGCGCTTTGCCCATTGGACACTTGCCTTTACCTTCATCGTCCTTGCTTTGTCGGGTCTCAACCTAATTATTGGCAAGTCGGTGATCCTGCCGCTGCTGGGGGAAGGGGCATTTGGCACGCTGTCCGCATGGGGAAAGATCGCGCATAACTATCTGGCATGGCCTTTCATGGTCTCGCTTGCGCTGATCCTTGTACTTTGGGTGGTCCATAACATTCCCAACAAGCTTGATGTGGAATGGTTGAAGCAAGGCGGTGGCCTGCTTAAGAAAGGCGTGCATCCGCCCGCGAAGAAGTTCAATGCAGGTCAGAAAGTGATTTTCTGGTCGGTGATTGTCGGTGGTGCGGCGCTGTCTTATACGGGGTTCATGCTGCTGTTCCCGTCAATTGCCGGGTCGTTCACCGATTGGCAGTTCTACCAATTGATTCACGCGCTTGTCGCTGCTGGGCTGTCGGCTATCGTGATCGCTCATATCTACATCGGCTCTGTCGGTATGGAAGGCGCGTTCGATGCCATGGGCTCTGGCGAGGTGGATGAAAACTGGGCCAAAGAGCACCATTCTCTTTGGGTGGAAGAGGTGAAGGGCACAAGTGCAGGCAAGGGCGCGGCCACGCCTGCCGAGTAGCACTGCGCCATTATGAATATCTGGCCTCGCGCGCTTTCCGCGCGGGGCTGTTCCTTGAAGGCTTGACCTGCCATGAGCGTTTCCGATCCCGACATCCTTGATCAGGCGCGCCGGGCCATCGCGTCGATCGCATCGCCCGATGGCGCGATCTTGGGCCAGTCGCCCTGCATCACTGGACTGTCGGTGAACGGCGGGCGCATCAGCGTCTCTTTACAAATCGCACCGGGCGAGCATGAGGCGTTCATGCCCGTGCGCGACGCGATCGAAGCAAAGCTGCGCCAGCTTGAGGGCGTGACCTCTGTTTTCGTGGTGCTGACGGCGGATAGCCCGGCCCCGGCGCAGAAATCCACCTCAATGCCCCCCAAACTGACCGCTGCACCCGCAAAGACCAAGCCTTTGGCGAGCGTGCGTCATGTCGTGGCGGTGGCCTCTGGCAAAGGCGGGGTGGGCAAATCCACCACCACGGTCAACCTTGCCTTGGCCTTTCGGGCGCTGGGTTGGCGTGTTGGGGTGCTAGATGCCGACATTTACGGTCCGTCCATACCCACACTTCTGGGCCTGACAGGCAAACCCACGAAGGGGCAGGGGCGCAGCCTTTTGCCTATGCAGGCTTATGGGCTGAAAGCGATGTCCATGGGCGTGCTGGTCGATCCGGAAACCGCGATGGTCTGGCGCGGTCCGATGATTATGTCTGCGATCACGCAGTTGATTTCTGACGTGGCCTGGGGTGAGTTGGACCTGCTGCTGGTCGATATGCCCCCCGGCACGGGTGACGCGCAACTGGCCTTGGCGCAAGGCACCGATCTATCCGGTGCGATCATCGTCTCGACCCCGCAGGACTTGGCGTTGGTGGATGCGCGACGCGGCATTGCGATGTTCAACAAGGTCAATGTGACGACCTTGGGCATTATCGAAAACATGTCGCAATTCATCTGCCCGGATTGCGGCAGCAGCCATGCTATTTTCGGGCAAGGCGGCGCGCAGGCAGAGGCGATGCGCCTTGGCGTGCCATTCCTTGGCGCGCTGCCCTTGTCTATGGCATTGCGCAGCGCTTCAGATGCTGGCCGCCCTATCTTGGCGCGCGACCCGGATGGCCCGCTGGGCCTGTTGTATCAATCAATGGCGCGTACCGTCATGGGCGCGCTGGAACACGAAGCCGGTCCTCAAGTGACCGTGCGACACTGAACAGGAGACATCCCAATGAAAGCCTTTGTCGCTGCTGCTATCTTCGCCGTAGTGATCGCATTCGGTGCGTCACAGGTGCTGAACGGGTCTTTCCAAGAGCCCAGCTATTCCGCCTTCAGCACCGAAGGCGCGCGCGTGGGTGATCCCGGAAGCAACCTCGTCAGCGAATAAGATGATATGAGGCAAAGGGCCGCGCTTTCGGCACTGCTTGTCGCAGGGTTTTTGTCGAACCCTGTCACTGGACAGGATTTTCTGGGCCATAGCGGCCCGGTCGGTGCGCTTGCGGTCGGTGAGAACGGTCTGTTATCGGGCGGGTTTGATACCCGTGCGATCCTGTGGTCTCTTGACGAAGCGCGCGCGCTGCATGTCGGACGGTTCCACGATGGCACGGTCACCGCTGTTGCGCATCTGGATGGCGGTTTCGTGACCGCGGGGCAGGATGGGCGCATTGCCATCTGGGACCAAGAGCAGGCAGAGCCGCGTTTTGCCACGCCGCGCGGAACGTCGCCCATCGCATCACTCGATGTCGCGGCGGATGGCAATCGCATTGCTGCCGGGTTGTTCGACGGAACGGTGCAGATCCTCTCGCCCGACGATGACAATGTCCTCTCGGTGCCCGCCCATAGCGACCGTGTGACCGGCGTGGGCTTTTTGCCCGATGGGCAGATTCTGTCCGTTGGGGGCGATTTGCGGTTCCTGCGTTGGTCTCCTGATGGACAGGTGCAGGCAAGCGCCGGGCTTCCGGGCCTTCCAAACGGGTTAGCCCTGTCGGATGACCGTGCGGCGATCATCTTCGCCGACGGGTCGCTTCGGTTGTTTTCCTCGGATGGCGCGCAACTGCCAGAGCGATTTCTGACCGATCGCCCGCTTGTATCGGTCGGGACAAGTGACGCCCATATCGTAACCGGAGCGATAGATGGCACGGTATGGACGCTTGAACCCAAGGATCTGGACGTTACTGCGATGTTCCGCGCCGCTGATGGGCCGATCTGGGCCGTGGCTGCGGATGCTGCTCAGGTCTTCACCGGCAGCGCCGATGGCGCTGTGCGCCGCTGGGATGCGCTGACGGGCGAAACTTTAGGCGGCGAAAGCCCCGCCCAGCCCGAAGAGTATACCGATGGCAGCCGGGGCGCAGAGGTTTGGCGCGCCTGTGCAGTTTGCCATTCGCTTGCGCCGGACGATCATTCTCGTGCGGGGCCAAGTTTGCATGGGGTCTTTGGGCGCTCGATTGCGACGGCGGACGGGTTTGACTATTCGCCCGCCCTGCAAGCGCTGAACATTGTCTGGACGCCTGAAACCGTTGCCGAGTTGTTCGAATTCGGGCCAGAGGCCTATACGCCGGGTTCGCGAATGCCCGAACAGCGTGTCGCCAATCCAGATGACCGCCAAGCGCTGGTTGCGTTCATCGCCCGTGCGACCGCGCATATGGACGCGCAAAATGGCGGCGGTGATTAACCGTTCCAGACAACTGTGCCAAGATCGCTTAGGTCATATCCACCAAGGCGTTCGGCTTGCGCTACAAATTCGGGGCTTCTGGCGAAGCTGAAAAGCCGTTGTATCGGCTGTTCGAAAAAGGCGCGCCGAGACATTGCCAGATCGAATTGATCATCTTGCACCAGAGGAACGAAACCCAGCGCCCCACTGGCTGCCTGAATGCCAAAGCCACAATCGGCCGCGTCGGTTTCGATCATAGTCGCCAAATCAGCATGGGTATGCGCCGTCCCCGGAACGATGTTCAGGTCAGCCATGCTCAGCCCGCTGCGTGAGAGTTGAATATCCAGCAATCGCTGGGTTCCCGACCCTTCGCTCCGCAATGCAAAACGCAGGCCCAGTTCGACGCAATCGCGCAGGCTGGCAGCGTCATGCGGGTTTCCGGGCGCGACCAGCAACCCTTGGGTCCGACGTGCCCAATGCACAAGCACGAAAGACTGCGACGACAGCACATTGCGCACCGCCTGCACATTCCATGTGTCAGACACAGGGTCGAACAAGTGCAGCCCCGCCAGCATGGCTTCCCCCGCGGCCAGATCGTCCAGCCCGCGCGAAGAGTCGCCAGCCCGCACAGCCAACCCTGCCTTAGAGTACCGCAAGGCCCAATCTAGCAGCGGGTCGTTCGAACCTGAGTAGATTTGCGGCATCGGCAGGGCGCTGGCCTCGGGCGATTCTGTCTGCGCTTCCAGCCAAGCTTCGATAAGCCGGCGCGGGAACAACAATTTGCCGGTCGCTCGCGTGAACGGGATCGCTTGCTTCGCAACCATGTCATAGATTGTGCGCTCTTTGGTCCGCAGAAACTCTGCGACTTCTGCCGTGGTCATCAGTGCACGGTAGCCGCTGGAAGGTGGTATCTCGTGTTTTAACATCGTTTCGTTTTCAACTGCGATTCTGCCGCGCCAAACCCGCGCGATCACTACCAATATATTCCGGAAATCTGTTTTGATAGACTTTGTTGCACAAATCGGGTTGTCAACGCACTTCCGCTATCTCCGGGGCGGTGTTGCACAAGCCTGACGACGGAGGATGCACTTTGCGAATCTGTGCGGTTAGGCGCAAGCTATCCGCAAACCATCTCCCTGCCGCTTTCGTGCAACGCATTGGCCCAGCGACAACGCATCGCTGCGGAAGCGCGGGTCTCTGCTAATATCGGCCTACAAGGACATGACGTGGCGCGCGCCGCACGAAGGGGGGGCCTGACGTCCGCCAGCCTTTCCGGATGCGGCACCCAGTTTCGCCTGTAAATGAAGCGGGATTTCTGTTTTTCCAATGCCTTGAAGGCACAATGGCTCCGGCGGTAGGGTCCGCAGCAAATCCAAAAAATCCAATGATTTCAGGGGTTCGCCCTCTGCGTATGAACCCCCGGAGCCACATTGTGAACAGTTACTTGATACAGTCAAGGGCACAAGCCCTATTGGCAAAGAGTTTTGTTATTGACCAATCCAGACTCCAAGACACTTTCCCTTGACAGTTGACACAGCAGGCGGTGTCAATCAGTCTAATTTGCTACCAAGTTTCTTTCAGGGTTGTGTTACAATGGAAGTCCTATTTGCGATGTTAGTTGCAAAACTCTTCGGAGTTGCCGGTCTTGGAGGGCTTTTGTCTGGGCTTTTCATTCGCTCTTTGTCACTGGCACTGTGTAGCGGAACCATTGCGGGAGTTCTCGGGCAGGTTATTCTGATAAGCCTGCGAACCACGGGAGTTAGCCTAACAAGTTGGATTTTAGGTATTTTCGCAGGAGGTCTGATGGCATTTATTGGGTGGGTATTGCGTGGCAGGAAGATTGCGAAAGGATGAGACAATGCGATGGCGTATTGAAGGCTTTGATGGCGCGGAGTCTGCGTTCTTTTCTGTTGAGGTGCCTTGCCATCACTTAGGTGAAAAGCAAGTTGAAAAACTTCTATCCCATTTGGCTTCGCGACATCTATCAGCAAATGAAATTGTAAGAGCGTTACTTAGCAAAAGAGAAAGTAAGACAAGCATACTTGTAGTGACGAGAGAATATTGTGGTGGGAATTTGGTCCTGTGTTGTGGTGAGAGTCCCTTCTACTCTGCTAAGGTAATTTCTAAATAATTGATAAGGGTAAAGGGCGATGGCGAAATGAAAGAATCACGACGGTCGGAAATAGATAGTGAAATCGAGAAACTGCGAGCAGATGTAGAATCGCACGCAGGCGGAAACTTCTGGATAGGTCTTGGAGCCATCGGCCTTGCCGCAACTGTCTTCGGACTTCAGGGTGATGATATGGTTGCGGGTTTCGGGCTTGCCGTTTCTTTTGGCATCTTAATTTATGGGTTTGTCGAAAAGGATAGAGTTAAAAAAGCCGAAGAAAAAATGAGGTTTTTACAAAAACAACTGGATTTTTTGAATTCCCACGAAAAATCAACAAAAGGATGACCAAACAGGAAATCCAATAACACTTTCCATAGAAAATCGGTGGCTATTATTCCGCTAGCACTTCTCTGCCTTGATATAGATGAAATCCACGGCCTTCTGTGCCTCGCTGGCGGCTTTGAAAATCGCCCGCTTGTCTTCTTTCAGGGCGGTCAACCAACCGTCGATGTACGCCCCGCTCTGGGCGAAGTCGGGCAACAGGCCAAGGGTGGCACAGAGCATACAGTTGCCAATCTCTGCGACCAGTTCTTCGAACGCATAGGCTTTGCGGTCGTTGAACCGTTCGAACCGTGCCAAGCGGTGCTTTGCTCCCGTCCAGTGGGTCAGTTCGTGTGCCAAGGTGCCATAATAGCCTGCGGCCTCGTGGAAGGTCTCAATCGGCGGCATATGGATTTGGTCTTTCTGAACATCGTAGAACGCCCGAGGTTCGGCGGTAGTGTTCAAGATCATTCCCGTTGCCGCAAAAAATGCGTCAAGGTCTGGGTCGGCTTCCGTGCCAAGGTTTTCGGCGGGGGCGGGGATGTCGTAATATTCGGCGGGCAACCCGTCTATCTGGTCGGCGTTGAATACCCGATAGCCCTTTGCGTAGGGAATCTTCTCTTCCTCGCCTTGTTCGTTCTCTCGTTCAATTGTGCCAAACTTCACCACCGTTGCCGATTTCTCGCCCTTGCGAACGCAACCGCCCAACTCTTTCGCTTGCTTGAAGGTCAACCAGCGTGCCGATGTGTAGCCCTTGGCCGACGCAATCGACCACAGAACCAGAATGTTGATTCCCCGATACGGCTCCCCGTTGTGTCGCAACGGTAGGCTTGTTCCCTTGCTGCTGCCTGTCCACGGTTTCCGCCACGGTGGGCAACCTGCTTCGATGGCCTCGATAATCTGGGCCGTGATTTGCTCGTGAAGGTCGAAAGTCGCTTTTGTCATTGGTCGCTCCGTGCTGTCTGGAAGAGCGATGTGAGGTCGTTTCCCAAAGGCCAAAGCCGGTTTCTCCCGCTTTCCGCCCTGGGCGGGGCTTCTCTGCTCTTCCCTTCGAAAAGCCCGTGATTTTCGGAGGGCAGAGCAGAGAGGGCATAGCCCGACCTGCGGTTCGACGGGCACGGGGCAATGGGGTGGAAGCCGTGAAAACGGGAAGGAGCCGCCCGCCTGCGGGTGGAAGGAACCGGTTTTCTCGGGTGGAACCGTCGCAAGGCGACGCTCGCCCATTGCTGCGGGCCTGTCGAACTGGCAGGCGGAACCCAAAAGAAGGATTGGCGTCAATGGCGTTGCGAGTGGGCACGCCCATCGAGCATTGCCATTGTCAACACGTAGACCTTGGCCGCGCCAGCGGTCTCAAAAAAATCGTGTTTTCTCGCTTGTGCTTTTCAGAAATGGTCCCACATCTTTTTTGTCGCGACGACCGACAGTTCCCCGCCCCCGCGGGGATGGCTTACCGCCGCATAGGCGGCTTCGAAACTTCCTGCCGCACAGGCAATGTCGTTGCTTCCCGCCGCACAGGCGGTCCAACTGGGCCCTGCTGGAACAATCAGTAGGGTCCAGTTTTTTACTCGCGAACATCCGGCTCTCTGCGGTTATCGGTCCCCTGAAATATCGTTTCAGTTACGCTGGCCGATAGTCCTGAAAGTGTTGGTGAGTTCTTGTTTTTTCTATAAAAAGCATTACTCTGTGGTCCGCAACCGAACCTGTAAAAACGAGATGAGCGACGCTGCCATTATGCCGCCATTTGATAATATTTAGGTTGGATAGTTGAAGGAAGAAGATATGAACGATTCTTACCCCAATAATACACTTGCCTCTTATATTTCAGATGAAAAAATCTCGCCAGTTTTTAGAAAAGGTTTACCTATTCCCTCGGAATATATTATCGAGATTGATACTCCACTACAAAATCATTTTCTGCTTCCTTTGGGTGGGCCGTCTCATATCGAAAATAAGGTCTTCCCAACGCTTCTTCGGCTTATCGAGATTTCTCAAAATAATAGTCTGAACTTTTCAATAAAGAAATGCGAAAGGGTGAACATCAGTCACTTCTTCAAGTGGATAAACTTCGACGATGAGTTTTCAGACCTCTATTGTGAACTGGACATTAATTTTTCACAAGAGGAATCGGAATACAGTGAATATTTCTTTGTTTCTTGGTTTAGATTCACCGCCAGTATTCGTGTTGATAGATTTGACGGCGAGGAAGAATTTTTGTTAGACGCGTTCTCTGACGACTATAAGAGATACTCCAAGCGAAGCATTGAGAGTATCGTAAAAAAATATGTTCAATGCGTTGAGGCTTCCTGTAATCGACGAGATGTGAACGCCCCGATTCCTTGGCACAAGAACCTGCCACGAATAAAAGGTCTGGACTTCGATGATGTGTTAGAAATCAGTTATTCATCAAGAGATGGAGATATTGTTGAGAAAGTTTGCGATGTGAGGGTCAGTCCATATTCACTGACACGACAGGGTAACACTGTGTCGCTTCGAAAAGGCGTCATTTCTTGGATATCCGGATACTCTTCTTCACGAGAGGAGTATATAAATATACCAGTGAGAGAAATCCGGAAAATAGTGATGCCAAAACGTAATATGAATAATGTCTGGCCAATGACTTTGGAGTTGGCGTAGGCGGTGGTGAACGATGAAATCGTGTTTGCGGCTTGTTTTTTCTGGAAACAAACCCACCTTTTCTTGTCGGGTGCGACCGACAGTTCCCCGCACAAGCGGGGATGGCTTACCGCCGCATAGGCGGTCCAACGGGACCCTGCTGGAACAATCAGTAGGGTCCAGTTTTTTCACTCTCGGACACCTCGTTCTCTTGGGTCGTCGGCCCCCCGAGTCATCGCTTCGGCAACGCCGACCGATATTCCCAGGATGGCGTCCAGCACATTCTCCGCTTCGTCGTTTTCAAAAAGGCGCTTCAACGAGTCCGGAAATCCGCTGCTTTTGGCCTGTGCCCGTTTCTGCGGACTGTCGTGTTGGGTTGCCTGTCGTTTCAGGCCACGCTCTTTGAAACTCCGCCATTCGACCTCCGCTTCCCCGGATTCCTTTGCGGTCGTGTTCAAGATTGTCGCAATGCGACCCCGCCACCGTTTCGGTGCCCCCCTTTCGTTGAACCGTTGAACATTTTGTCGCCTGACACGCTGTGCCGCTGCCCGTTTGTCGGTGCGTCGTGCTGCGGCGTCTTTGCTCTCCACCCCGTCAACGGCCAGAAAGTGAAGATGAGCGTTGTGCGACTTGTCGATGTGCTGAATGACAATCGCCGACGCTTCTGACCCTTCCGGGGCCAGTTCTCGTGCCAGTCGTTCGACGGCAAGTCGCACGGTCTTCTCGCTCCAAGTATTCGGCAAGGACACAATCCCGGTCGTCGCAATCCGTCGCCCAACCTTGCCGCCTTTTGCCGCTTCTTCTCGGAATCGTCTGCGCAGGGCGAGGCGAGCCTCTTTCGGTGTGGTCGCTGGCTTTCCATCTGGGCGTCGAAGCCCGTGCCAAGAGATTATGCCGCTGGCATTCTCGCGGGCGATATAGTTCAAGGCTCCGTAGCACCGCTTCAATGGGTGGGCCTCTTCGCCCTTTCTCTGGCGGGCTGCGGGGCTTGTTGAAATGCCCCGAAACTTGGTGGTGAGTTCGAGCGTCATCGCTTATTCCTCCGTTTCCGGTGGAACACTTCCCGACGCCTCCCGGCGTGAGGTTTAGGACCGAAGGGGCTAAACCTCCTTGTGCGTCTAAACTCCACCAACCCTCTTAAAATATGTCGTTTTTTGTGTCACCCCAAAATCCTCCCTATTTGTTTTGAAAATCGACCGAAGGGGGATGTGATATGTGGTTTGAGAAAGAACTGGCGAAATACCAGAACGACACACGGGCGGCTTTGAGCCTGTTTCTGCCCCTGCCTGACGGGCACAGTCCAGTTCGTTTCGACGCATTGGCGAGGGCCGGAATGCTGACGGGCATTGCCCGTGATTGGGAAAACCAACTGCTGTCAGGAAGCCGATTGCTGGCCGCGTCAGTGCCTTCGGGTGAAATGCCCGACACTATGCGACACGCCCGTCATCTTGTTCGTTGTGCGGGCCACCTCGGGACAAATATTCTCGACGCTCTTGACCCGACAACGCCCGAGGAGATTGCTCATCAAGTCAGAGAAGAGAGAGCACGCCTTGCGTTGCGGCGTGCTTTCGGTTTTCAAAGTCTATTTCCAATCAATGTCAGAAAATCGCTTATTGGAGCGGGGCGGCAAAAGACCCGCCATGGTAATCCCGGTTTCAGGGCCTGATTCTGACAGACCCGTCCTCTGCGACCTCGATACGCCTGTCGGCTTCAAGCGTTTCGCGGGCACGGGTGAGGGCTTTGCGAAGAGCGTCGGGTTTGGATTTCAACTCTTCGAATGGTCCGGACACCTTGTCACG
Source organism: Roseibaca calidilacus (assembly GCF_001517585.1). Lineage (NCBI taxonomy): Bacteria > Pseudomonadati > Pseudomonadota > Alphaproteobacteria > Rhodobacterales > Paracoccaceae > Roseinatronobacter > Roseibaca calidilacus. The sequence continues at coordinate 118,514 of NZ_FBYC01000004.1, forward strand.
AATGCTGGCCCAAGCGTGCCATTTGCCGGGGTCGTTTGCGTCCAGCATTCCGAGGCAAGCGTAGAGATGGCTCGACCGCTCGTCGCCCGTCCTTCCGGTCTTTCTGGACATGGCGATGACCTGCTCGCCATCGGTGTCCCGGGGAAGGGCAAGCGGTAGGGTGATGGGGTCACCATCGGTATCGACACCAATCTCAACGGCGGTGAGGTCAAAGAGAAGCGACTTGCCTTTGGGCATGCTTCGCTGTTTTGGTTGCTGAACCTCAATGACCTTCTCGCCGCTTTGGGTCTCGGCGGCATTCAAGGTCAGCAATGTGTCCACATTCCCGGTCATTGCGCTGGACCCTCGGGGCTTTCCCGGGTCGCTGTGGGTAGCGTGGTGAACAATCATCACATGGACATTCTGGTTGCGGGCAAGCCGCTGGGCGTTGCTAATGGCTCGGCCCATATCCCGAGATGAGTTTTCGTCACCGTCACCAAGGCACAGGTTGAGCGTGTCGAAGACCAAAAAGAGCCGTTCGGCGTCTATGGCCTTCATGTAGTCACCCAAGGCTTTGCCGAAGACATCCATCTCCTGTGCGTCGGTCAAATCGACCGAGTGGGGATAGACGTTGAAGGGCAATCCATCGTCTCGCATATCCCGTAGAACTGCGGAGCCTCGCTCGACAACGCCGTAGGGGTCTTCCGCTGCGACATAGAGCGTGGCGGCTTTCGCAACCTGCCGTCCCCCGAGCGAATCACCATGTGCCGCATGGCCTGCGATGGACGCAATAAGGGATGTTTTTCCCGTGTTGGGTGGGCCTGCCAACATGCTGACTTGCCCGAAAAGGAGCAAGTTTTTGACGAGATATTCCCGTGGGGCGAGTGACATCATGCCGGTGATGGAGAGGAGTTCTCGCCCCAGAAACATAGTCGCTTTTTTCTGACGCTCGGTGGATTCTTGTGATGTTTCATCAACAATCTCAATGAGTTCGTTCGTTGTGATTTGACCTTTCATGTCAGTTTCCTTCTTGTTCACACCGGCGTGATTGCCGATGGCTTTCGAGACATGTTGCCACCCCGAAACTCGTCAAGTGGCCATCAAGAAAAAAAACTTGACAAACCGGAAAAAACTAACGGACGGACGGACGCCCCTTTAGGGGGGCGTCCGTCCGTCCGGTTTTTTCCACACGATGTGGCCAGATAAAGGCTTGGAATTGTTAGGTGGTCCGAGAGGCTACGACTTTCAAGCGGAGCGAGCGGTTGGCAAGCGCGCGACCGAAGGGCGGATTGATATTGCTGTGGTCGATATCAATGCGGTCGATGTATTCTTTGAGGCTTGCCATCGTTTCGCCCGCTCGGAAATAGTGCTCATGGGTCACATCGGCCTGTTCGTGGCCCATAAGGCCCCGCCGCACGTGGTCGGGCACCCTTTGTCGTGTCAGGCGGGTCTGGAACTCTGTCCGAAGTGCGTGGAAGTCCTGTGCGGGTGCGTAAAGCCCTCTGGACTGACGGTAATGATGAAACCGCTTGCTCATTATGCCGCTCAACGTGTTGTTGGACTTCGAGCGGGGCAGGTCAGGAAAGAGGCGGCTCGATTTCGATTGCCTGCGCAGAGACACCAGTTTTGGCAAGTCGAGGTCAATCAGGGCTTTGTGAAGCGGAATCTTGCGGATTGCGTTCTCTGATTTGTAGGTTTGAGAGCCGATTTCGTTCTGGACAGCGATGTAGGGAATCCCGTCTTCACGAAGGAAGTCATTGACACGAAGTTGGCATATCTCTTCCAGACGCAAGCCCGCATAAACGGCAATCAGGGGTGCCCAGAACAAAGGTTCACCGACATCTTCCAAAGTCTCTTGATAAATCGGTGATTTGAACAGGGCATAGATGTTGTCACCCCAACCTTTGCGTTCAATCCGGCGTTCGCTGCGTTTGCGACGTTTGACTTCTGCGTCTGTCAGGACACGACCTTTGAACGGGTTTGTTTCGACATATCGGCACGCAAAAGCATATTCGAACATTGCTCGGAGTGCCGTTTGGTGCCGTTGAACTGTTGTCGCTGAAATCCGTTGGATGAGGGCTTCTGCAACCTTGTCCTCAATGTCGCCGGGTGCCATCCCCTTCTCGGCAAGTTTGTCAGGCAACTCGGTCTCAATCACTGCGTCCTGTTCGTCGGCGTCCTCAATCACCTGCCGCGCAGGGCGTTGGTCTTGGGACGACTTCCCGTGGTGCTTGGGAAGGCGTTGAATGAGGTCATTGAACTCCAAGACTTCATCCCGGCCAATCTCGCCGATGGGAAGGTCGCCGATGAGGTCGATGAACAACTTGATGGTGGATCGATAGTTGGCGAGTGAGGACCGTATGAACTTCTTGCCTGAATCGGGATGCGGGGTTTCGTCTTGCCGCCGCAAGGTATAGCCCTCGCTGCGGAGTTTCAGGTAGGTTTCGGCGAACTTGGACAAAGGCTCCTGATTGTAAACTGGTTGACCCGGTGCTGTCGTGCCTTGGGGCGTCTGTTCTGGCGTGTGCCCAAGCCGCAAGGCTGTTTCAAACAGGCTCTTGGCAATACGCTCTGCTCCGGGGAAAGCCGTTTTGAGCGGGCGGCTCTCTCGTTCACAGGTTTCAAGCAACTGCTTTATGACACGCTCGACGGCGTCGACGGTTTCTTCGAGGTGAATGGTTTGCGTGCTGTCGTCAGTCACACCCGTTGCGGCGTCATCCGTGCCGCCTTTATTTTGAGCGACCAGCGGGACTATCTCTACTTGCGGGGCGGGAAGGTGTGGCCTGCCGTCTTCTCCCGGCCCGAACTCTTCTATGTATTCCAAGTATTCTTGGTAGAGACGGTCGCTTTCCTGTTGTAAGGCGTGTTCCTCTGGGAACATATCCTTGTAGACGAGGTCATCAACTTCATACGTAATGCCCAGAATCGGGGCCGGTAGCGTTCGGTTGAACAGGTCCGGAAACATACTCGGTGCGATACCCAGAGACTGCCGGAGTTCGGCGTCAACACGGGCAAAGGCTTTTTCCCTGACCTGTGGGGAGAGACGTGCGACCTCTGTCGCCCTGTAATGTCCAATGAGTTGCCGAGCGTTGGCGGCAAGGGTTTCGGCCAGACTTTCTATCAAATCCTGTTGTGGTCGTTCGTCCATTTGAGAAATGCTCTGCTCGTATTTCGCCCATTCAAGTTCAAACAACGTTCCGAGTCTTGCGGCCAAAATGCGGGCTTCGCGAGCCGATGTGGTGCCAAGACTGACGGACAGATGTCCCTTGGCCTGAAATGTGCTTCGCCTGGGGCCGTTTTCTATTCGGAAATCATGGCCTTGGGCCATGTCGATGACGATAGCGGGGTGGCGGCGGCGATACCACCAGATTTTGCCTCGTTTTGTAAGATAGGCAATGCGTCCCATGTCGCGGCTCCGGAGCATTGTGCGCAGCAAAAAGCCACGCCATTGGGCACAGAGGGCAAGACAGGCGGGAACGGCACAGGGCAAAAGCCCTAAACCATTATTTCCATTGATATTTTTTAGAAAATGGCTCCGGCGGTAGGGATCGAACCTACGACCAATTGATTAACAGTCAACTGCTCTACCGCTGAGCTACGCCGGACCATGGCGGGGCTATAGCAACTGTATTTCAGAGCGTCCAGTGGCATTTTGAAGATTTTGTCATCTTGTTTGCATGCGGGCGAAACTTGCTTCTGGGCACAGTTTTGGTGTGGCGGCGACTTCAGCGCGCGCGTGCAGATCTGCAAGGTGAGCGAAGACGTTGCGCGCGGCGGCTTTGTGCAGCGCGGCGGGCGTTCCGGCATAAATTCGCGTGACCAATGACGTGATATCTGCCGGTGCCTTGTCCAGTTCTTGCAAGATTGCCCGTTCGCGCGCAACGCGGTGTGCGACCAGTTCCGCAATGCGCGCGGCGGGCCGGTCGATGATTGCGCCATGCCCCGGGTGGTAAAGCCGCGCCGCGACACCCTGCAGCCGGGCCAGCGATGCCATATAGGCTTGCATATCCCCATCTGGCGGAGAGACCAGCGAGGGCGCCCAGCCCATGACGTGATCGCCGGTAAACAGATGGTCGCGCCAAAGGAAACACATATGGTTGCCCATGTGGCCCGGGGTCCAGATCGCGGTTATGGTATCTGCCCCAAGCGGCAGTATCTGCCCGTCTTGCAGCGTGTCATGCGGTGCAAAGCCAAGGTCCACGCCTTCGCCGCCACCAATGTCAAGCTGCGCGGCCAGCGCAGTCATCTGCGCGCTTCGGCCCGCGTGGCTGTCGCCATAGGCCAGCACCGGTGCGCCTGTCGCGTTCGACAGGCGCGGGGCCAAGGGGGAATGGTCCATATGGCTGTGGGTCACAAGAATGGCAGCCACCCGCCGCCCGTCGATCACGTCCAGCAGCCGGGCCAGATGCGCGGGATCGTCGGGTCCGGGGTCAATGACGGCCAGTTCGGTCGTGCCTAGAATGTAGCTGTTGGTGCCCTCTGCCGTCATGGGCGACGGGTTTTCAGCGCGGATCAGGGCCAAGTCGCGGTCTATAAAGGTTGCGGGCATCATCTGGCGAAAATACTCGGATGCGGTCGCGCTGTATAGCATATATGGTTTTACCCAGACCATGAACGGAGCCCGCGTGAAGGCACAGCTCAAATCTCTTTTGCCCCGCAGCTTTTTCGGCCGGGCGGTGCTGATCCTTGTAGTGCCGGTTATTGTCATCCAGATCGTTCTGTCGATTGTCTTCGTGCAGCGACATTACGAACGCGTGACACAGCAAATGACCGGAACCGTCTTGCAGGCGGTGGAGGTGCTGATTGACGAAGTCAACGCTGCGCACGATCCGGACCGGTCACTGGCCCGCCAACCAGAGCTTGCATCGGCTTTGGGGTTGCAAGTGCAGATCCTTGATGCGCTGCCAACCATACCTGAAAGCCACGCGGCATGGTATGATTTGGCCGGTCGCGAAATACTCTCTGTCTTGCAGGCGCGCGTGCCGGGATATTTGGGCGCGGTCTTGTGCAGCGAACCCATGGACAGTGCGGTTCTATGGGTGGCGGTCGGAAAAGGCACCTTGCAGGTCACCATTCCGCGCGACCACTTGGCGCCGACGAACCCGCATCAGCTATTGGTGATCGTGTTTCTCGCCTCTGTCGTGTTGGTTCTGATGGCGCTGCAATATCTGCGGTTGCAGATCCGGCCCATACGGCGGCTGGGGACTGCGGCAGAGGCCTATGGTCGGGGCCAATCGGTGCCGTTCCGCCCGTCTGGTGCGCGCGAAATCAGGGCGGCTGGTCTGGCGTTTCTTGATATGCGCAACCGGATCGAGCGGCAGAATTCGCAACGCAAGCTGATGCTGTCTGGCCTTGGGCATGATATGCGCACGCCGCTGACGCGGATGCGCCTGATGGTGTCCATGGCTGGCCCGACCGCGGACAGCGCCGCGCTAGAAGCCGAGATCGCCGATCTGGAGCACCTTCTGAACTCTTTCCTCGATTATTCGCGCGGTGACAGCCATGTGCCGGAAGGGCTGTTCGACCCGCCTACGATCGTAGCTGACCTTGTTGCCCGCTATCGGGCAGCAGGGCAGCAGGTGGCCTTGACCATCGCGCCAAACACTCCGCACGCCATGCACTTGCAAGAGGGGCAGTTGGAGCGCGCGCTCGACAACATTCTGAGCAATGCGCTGGATTACGGCAAACAGGCGCGGGTTCAGGTGTTCACCGATGCCGATGCGCTTGTCATCACCATAGAGGATGACGGCCCCGGCATTGCGCCTGCGGACCGCGCCCGCGCGCGCGAACCCTTTGTCCGCTTGGACAGCGCGCGCAATCAGGATGTCGGCGCCCATGTCGGACTTGGGCTTGCCATTGCCGATGACGTGATGCGCGCCCATGGTGGCCGGTTAGAGCTGGCAGATAGTCCAGCCCTTGGCGGGCTGCTGGTGCGCCTAAAATTGCCGCTGAACCGGGCGCCCTGACGGCAAGGGCCGCGTGGCAACGGCTACAGCTTGTAGATATCCGCGAATTTTGCGTCCAGATAGGCCAGCAAAGGTCCTTCATCCGGGCGTGCGCGGCTGCAGGCATGGGCAATGGTCTGCACCGAGGGACGTAGGCCGCCATGGCGCTGCACCTTGTCGGCCAGCCATGCTGTTGCAGGTGCCGGATCGCCATTGGACAGGTGCGCGTCAATGTTGGGTATCTCCAACCGCAAGGCCTGATACAGGCAGCCAGCGTAGATATTGCCCAGCGCATATGTTGGAAAATAACCAAACAGCCCGACGGACCAATGCACATCCTGCAACACCCCGTTCGCGGGGCGGTCCACCTTGAACCCGAAATCTGCTTCGAAGCGGGTGTTCCAAGCCTCTTCCAGATCGGCCGGTGCAAGGGTGCCTGCAATCAGCGCGCGTTCCAGATCGAAACGCAGCATGATGTGCAGGTTATACTGCACCTCGTCAGATTCGGTGCGGATATAGCCTTTGTGCACGCGGTTCACTGCCGCATGGAACGCATCGGCGCTGTCAATGTTTAGCCCGCCAAACTCGGCTTGCATCGCGCCGAACAGCCAACCGGTGAAGGCGCGCGAGCGGCCAAGCTGGTTTTCGTAGATGCGGCTTTGGCTTTCATGCACGCCCATCGACACGCCATGCCCCAAGGGTGTCAGCGCGTAATCGGGGGCGATGTTCTGCTCGTAGGTGGCATGGCCCACTTCATGCAGCGTGGAATACAGGCAGTTGAACGGGTCATCTTCGGCCACGCGGGTGGTGATCCGCACATCCGCGCCGGACCCGCTGGAAAACGGGTGGACAGCCAGATCAATGCGGCCCCGGTTAAAATCATACCCGAACCGACCTGCAAGCTCGTTTGCCAGCCGCAACTGGGCGTCTTGCGGGAAATGGCCTTGCAGGGCAGGGGGTGTGGGCGCGCCAAGGATACGGTCGCGCAAATCGACCAGCCGAGGGCGCATCCGGTCGAAGATCGCCGCCACCTGTGCGGCATCGGTGCCCGGCTCGTAATCTTGCATCAGCGCGTCGTAAGCGTCGGCGCCTTGGGCAATGGCTTGGCCTTCCGCGCGGCGCAGCGCCACGACCTGTTCCAGCCAAGGCAAAAAGGCTGCGACGTCATCGGCGGCGCGCGCCTCTTCCCACGCGGTTTGCGATAGCGCGGTCACGCGGGCCAGTTCCGATGCCAGACGCGCAGGCACGCGGGTATTGCGCGCATAATCGCGCCGCGCTTCGCGCAGGATGGCAGCGCCCGTCTCATCCGGGGCCTCGGCGCGCGCTAGCAACTCTCCCAAGCCTGGGTCGGTTCGGCGGGCGTGCAGCACGTCTTCCAGCGCCGCCATTTCTTCTGCCCGCTGGTCATTCGCGCCGCGTGGCATGACGGTTTGCTGGTCCCAGCCCAAGCGGCCCGCGATTTCGCCCAAGGCGGCGGTCTGGCGCAGATGCGCGCGTAGTTCGGCGTAAGCGCTCATGCCTTGGCACCGCGCAGGCTGTCGAACCGTGGATATTGCGACAGGTGCCGCGCGCGGATGATCAGCACCCAGAGCAGCACCGCAGTTGCCTGATGCGCGATTCCAAGCTGCCAAGGCGCGGCATAGATGACCGTCACAATCCCCAAGATGATCTGCGCCAGCACCACAAGCCCGACCGCATTGAACGCAAACCGCGTGGCCCCATGCGCCGATTTGCGACCGCGCAGCCAGACGACCAGCGCGAACACTGCCAGCAAATACCCCGCCATGCGGTGCACGAATTGCGCCATGGCCGGGTTTTCAAAGAAATTCTGCCACAGTGGCACGATGTCCAGCGCCTCTGGCGGGAAGAAGACGCCATTCATCATGGGCCAGTCGGTATAGCCGCGGCCCGCGTCAATGCCCGCGACCAGCGCGCCAAGCAGGATTTGCAGAAACGCGAAATGCATCAGCCCGGTGGACAGCGAGAATAGCTTTGCCTCGCGCGCGCGGCGCGCTGTCATCAACTCTGCCTCGGGCCGGTTCAGCAGGAACGCATACCACGCGATAAAGCCAAGAATCACAAAGGCCAGCCCCAAATGCGTGGCCAGTCGGTAGCTGGCGACCGATACCATGCCTTCGGTCAGGCCAGAGGCCACCATCCACCAGCCGATCGCGCCTTGCAGGCCGCCCAAGGCCCCCAGAAACAGCAGGCGCGGCGTCCAGCCGGTGGGAATGCGCTTGGTCAGCCAGAAAAACAGGAACCCCACGGCCCAGACCAGCCCGATCACCCGGCCCAACTGGCGGTGGCCCCATTCCCACCAATAGATGACCTTGAACTCGTCCAAGCTCATGCCTTGGTTCATCAGGCGGTATTGGTCGATCTGGCGGTATTTCTCGAATTCGGCGGCCCAGTCGGCGGCATTCAGGGGCGGCAATGCGCCGGTTACGGGGCGCCACTCGGTAATCGACAAGCCGCTATCGGTCAGCCGGGTCATGCCGCCGACGGCGATCATTACGCAGACCAGCGCGAACAGCACCATCAGCCAAATGCGGATCGCACCGCGCGCGCCTTTGGGGCGGCGGTCGATCACGCCGCCTTGCGGGGCGGCCTGTGCCTGTTTGTTGTCGCTGACATCTTCGAAAATTGCGCGTTTGGCGGCCATGTCCGGGCTCCTGCTATATGGCGCGCAAGCTAGTGCCCGCGCGCACGGTGTTCAAGCGTCACCCGCGCTTGCGCGCCATGTGCCGCAAGATGCCATGCAGGGTTTGCACATCGGCGCGGGTCAGGGGCAGGCGGCCCCACATGTTGCGCAGCGCCAGCTTCATGCTGCTGGCCTTTTCAGGCGGAAAGAAAAAGCCGGTGTCACCTAGCTGGGTTTCGACATGGTCGCCCAGTTTCTCGCGCTCGATGGCGGTTGCAAACTCGGTCCCTGCCATGGCCTGCACTTCGGGCGGCGTGTCGGTGGTTTGGCGCAGGAATTCATAGGCGACCAGCAGCACGCATTGCGCCAGGTTCAAGGAATAAAACGCGGGGTTCACCGGCACGGTGATAATGGCGTTGGCGCGCGCCACATCGTCATTTTCAAGCCCTGCGCGCTCTGGCCCGAACAGCACCGCCACGCGCTTGCCCGCCGCGGTCAGGGCGCGAGCTTCGGCCATGGCGCGTTCGGGTGTCAGCACAGGCTTGGTAATCCCCCGCCCACGCGCGGTGGTGGCATAGACATAATCGCAATCGCCAATAGCGCTTGGCAGATCATCGAACACGCCCGCACGGTCCAGCACAGGCGACGCGCCAGAAGCCAGCGCCACCGCATCGGGGTTCGGCCAGCCATCGCGGGGTGCGACCACCCGCATCCGCGCGCAGCCGAAATTCAGCATCGCGCGCGCCGCAGCCCCGATATTGCGCCCCATCTGCGGGCGCACCAGCACCATAAGGGGCGTGTTTTCGTCGAAAATCGCGTCGTCTTGCGGGGTCATGGGCTGTCCTTGCAGATATTGCCTTGCCATAGCTGGGCCGACGCGCCCTCGCAAGCCGGGCGCGCTTGTTTCTGGCACGCGCGCGGTTTAGAAGGCGCAACGCTCTTTGCACGAAAGACCCATGCCAATGGCCGAGGACAGACCCCAGCTTTACCTTGTCACGCCCCCCAGTTTCGATCTGGACAGTTTCGCGCCGCAACTGGCCCGCATTCTGGATGCGCAGGATGTGGCCTGCCTGCGCCTGCATATGGCCACGCAAGACACAGACGCCATTCTGCGTGCGGGCGACGCGTTGCGCGAATTGGCCCATGCCCGCGACATTCCGCTGGTGATTGCCGATCATGTGCTGATGGTCGAACGGCTGGGGCTGGACGGGGTGCATCTGACAGACCCCGGCAGCGGCATTCGCAAACTGCGCGACACCATGGGCGCGGATGCGATCATCGGGGCGCATTGCGGCAACCTGCGCCATGACGGTATGGCCGCGGGCGAAGCGGGTGCGGATTACATCGCCTTTGGCCCGGTGGGTGAAACGCTTTTGGGCGACGGGGCACATGCCGAACGCGAATTGTTCGAATGGTGGTCCGAGTTGATAGAGGTGCCGGTCGTGGCCGAAGGCGCGCTGACCACGGCACTGGTCGAAAGCCTTGCCCCGGTCACGGATTTCTTCGCCATCGGCCCGGAAATCTGGGGCGATGAAGACCCGCTGGCACGCCTGCGGGCCTTGATCGCGCCGCTTGATTAAGCGGCCGTTCTCAACGGCAAGCGTCGTGCCACCAGCTCTGCCCAATAGGCGCAGCCAGCGGGGATGGCGCTATCGTTGAAATTATATTCCGGGTGGTGCACATCGGCGCTATCGCCATTGCCCACCAGAATATACGCGCCGGGGCGTTCTTCCAGCATATAGGCGAAATCCTCGCCGCCCATGACCAAGGGCGCGGTGGCGCAGTCACCGGCGACGGCGCGCGCAGCGTCCATGGCGTATTCGGTTTCGGCATCGGTGTTCACCATCACCGGATAGCCACGCATGTAGGTCACCCGCGCGGTCGCGCCATAGGCTTGCGCGGTCATCTCGGCCAGCTTGGGCAGCCTGTCCTCTGCCAGCGCGCGCATGTCCTTGGACAGGGTGCGCACCGTGCCGCGCAAGATCACATGCTGCGGGATGACGTTGAATGCCTGCGATTCGGTGGCAAAGGACGTGACCGACACGACCATTTCCTGCGTGGGGTCCGCGTTGCGGCTTACAATACTTTGCAGCGCCAACACGATATGCGCGGCAACAACGGTCGTATCAACGCAGTGATGCGGTTTCGCCGCATGGCCACCGCGCCCTTCAACCGCGATTTCGAACTGGTCGGTGGCGGCAAAGAACGCCCCCGGACGAATGGCGAAGGTGCCCGTGGGCACGCCGGGCCAGTTGTGCATCCCGTAGACTTCGGTAATGGCAAAGCGGTCCATCAGCCCGTCTTCGCACATTTCGCGCCCGCCGCCGCCGCCTTCTTCAGCCGGCTGGAAGATGACCGCGACCGTGCCATCAAAGGCGCGCGTCTCTGCCAGATATTGCGCCGCCCCCAGCAACATGGCCGTGTGCCCATCATGGCCGCAAGCATGCATCTTGCCCGGCTCGCGAGAGGCATAGGGCAGCCCCGTTGCTTCATGTATGGGCAGCGCATCCATATCGGCGCGCAGGCCAATGCAGCGACCCGGGCCATTGCGCCCATGGATCAGCCCGACGACGCCCGTGCGCCCGATACCGGTTTCCACCGCATCGCAGCCGATCTTGCGCAGGAAATCCGCGACCGTGGCACTGGTGCGGTGGCAGTCGAACAAAATTTCGGGATGGGCATGAAGATCCTGCCGCAAAGCAGTGATCTGGGGCAAAAGAGCCTCAATTCTGTCGGGAATTTGCATTGTTTTCCTATCCGTGTCTGGACCCCGCAACAGAATAAACGCAAATGTGTGGTTATCCAGCTGCAATTGCCCCGCACCCCACATGATGCCAGATCCTGAAGCGACACGCCAGCCAGCCGCGCCCGAGACCGGGACCGGAACGGCGTTTTGCGCCCCCGTCATCGTCTACGGCGCGTTGCGGTCCGGCACGACCTTGCTGCGGCTGATGTTGAATGCGCATCCGGAGCTGAACAATCCCGGAGAGGTCGATTTCCTGACCGATCACATTCGCCCGGCGCCCGATGCGCCGACGGGCTGGCGCTATGACCTAGACGCTTTGCGCGCGGATCGCATGTTCCGCGCCCAGCAGATAGAAATCCCCGATGGCATGGACGGGTTGGACCTAACCCATGCCCTGCTGCAACGTCTGGCGGGCAAAAAGGCGCGCGGCTTGCTATGTGTCAGCATGCACCGTGACTTGCCGCTTGCGGTCGAATTGCTGCCGGGGGCGCGCGTGGTTCACCTGTTGCGCGACCCGCGCGACGTGGCGCGGTCCAGCGTCGAAATGGGTTGGGCGGGCAACCTGTATCATGGCTGCGACCATTGGGTGCGCTCAGAACTGGATTGGGACATCACCTTGTCCAGATTGGACCCAAAGGACTGGGTTGAACTGCGTTTCGAGGCGTTGATGGACGCGCCAGAGGCTGAACTGTCGCGGATCTGCGATTTCCTTGGGGTGCCCTATTCCGACAAGATGCTCAGCTACCCCGAGCATTCGACCTACGCGGCCCCCAATCCGGCTGTCGCCAACCAGTGGATGCGTCATTGCGCGCCGCGGGACATCGCGGATTTGGAAAGCAAGATCGGCATTCTGATGGCAGCCCGCGGCTACCCGCCCAGCGCGCCGCCAAAATCCGCGCCCGGACGCATTCGGCGCGCACAGCTTGCCTTGCACCACAAGGCGGGCATGTGGGCCTTTGGGATGCGCAATTACGGCGCATTGGCGTTTTTCGGTGCGCGGATTGCGGGCAAGCTGCGCCTGACCGGCTTGCAGCGCCATTTCCAAGGGCAGATCGACGCGCGCATTCGCCAAACGCTGCGCTAGGCGAGGGGGTTAGCCCGCGACGAATTCGTCCGCGCGGTAGCCTTGGATATACAGCAGCGCCGTCAGATCGCCATGGTTGATCCGAATATCGCATTGCGCGGCAACCGTGGGCTTGGCGTGCAAGGCGACACCCGCGCCGGCCATGCCCAACATACCCAAGTCATTCGCGCCATCCCCCACCGCAATCACCTCGTATGGGGAAATCCCCAGTCGGGCCGAGATGTCTTGCAAGGCCGCGACTTTGGCTTCGCGGCCAAGGATCGGCTCTGCAACTGTGCCCGCCAGTTTGCCATCCGTGATGTGCAGGGTATTGGCGCGGTGTTCGTCGAACCCCAGCGTTTCGGCCACATGCGCGGTGAACGCGGTAAAACCGCCCGAAACCAGTGCAGCGTAACCGCCATGCGCCTTCATCGTCGCAATCAAGGCACGCCCGCCGGGGGTAAAGGTAATGCGTGTGGCCAGAACCTTTGCGATCACGGTTTCCGGCAGGTCGCGCAGCAGCGCCACGCGCTCGCGCAGGGCGTCTTCGAAATCTAACTCGCCATTCATGGCGCGCGCGGTAATGCCGGCCACATGCGCACCGACACCCGCTTCATCGGCCAGTTCATCAATGCATTCCTGCCCGATCATGGTGCTGTCCATATCGGCCAGAAGCATCATCTTGCGGCGGCCATGCGCGGGGCGCAGCACCAAATCAATTCCCATCGCCTGCAAATCTTCCCAGACCTGCCAGCGATTCGCGGGCACTTCTTCCAGCGGGAATTCGGCGGCAATATCGGGGTTCAGCCATTCGGCCACACCCCCGCCCCATGCATTGCGCAATGATTCGACCGTCGCCGCGGTCAAATTGGCCTGCGCCGGGTTGGCAAGCAGTGTGACGATATACATGGGCACATCCCTTCAAGCATGTGTGCGCGTCGGTTTTTCGCGCTTTAGCGGCGCTTTAGAGCAAAAATTTTGCTTGCGCCACCCCGTCAACGGGCGTAATGGCGGCGGCGGGACACCCTTCCCCAACGAAGGGCACATATCTGGAAGGATACCATGACGAACCCCGCTCAACCGGCCAAGCGCCCGGTCAATCCGCGCTTTTCTTCTGGCCCCTGCGCCAAAATCCCCACATTCGAGCTTGCAAAACTTGCCGACGCGCCCTTGGGCCGTTCGCACCGTGCAGCCGTGGGCAAAGCCAAGCTGAAAGCTGCCATCGACGGTACCCGCGACATCCTTGGCGTGCCGGATGACTACCGCATCGGCATCGTGCCCGCGTCCGACACGGGCGCGGTGGAAATGGCCATGTGGTCGCTTCTGGGCGCGCGCAAGACCACGATGGTTGCATGGGAAAGCTTTGGCGCGGGCTGGGTCACCGATGCCGTGAAACAGTTGAAACTGGATGCCGAGGTGAAGACCGCCGAATATGGTCAGATCGTGGACATGGCGGCGCTCGATTACGACACCGATGTTGTGTTCACTTGGAACGGCACCACTTCGGGCGTGTGCATGCCGCATGGCGGTATGATCCCGGCGGACCGCGCGGGCCTGACCATCTGCGACGCGACAAGTGCTGCTTTCGCGATGGACCTGCCTTGGGACAAGCTGGATGTTGTGACCTTCTCTTGGCAGAAGGTGATGGGCGGTGAAGCCGCACATGGTATGCTGATCCTAAGCCCCCGCGCTGTGGAACGTCTGGAAAGCTACACGCCTGCTTGGCCCTTGCCGAAGATTTTCCGCATGACCAAAGGCGGCAAGCTGATTGAGGGCATTTTCAAGGGTGAAACGATCAACACGCCGTCCATGCTGGCAGTCGAAGACTACCTGCTGGCGCTGGATTGGGCGCGTGAGATTGGCGGTCTGCCCGCGCTGATCGCGCGCTGCGACGCGAACGCCGCTGTGATCGACCGTTTCTGCGCGGCCAATGACTGGATCGCGAACCTGGCCGAAGACCCGGCCACGGCATCGACCACCAGCGTTTGCCTGAAATTTACCGACCCGACCATCACCGATGGCGCAGCCTTCGCCAAGGCGGTCGCCAAGCGGCTGGAAGCCGAAGGTGTAGCGCTGGATATCGGCGCTTATCGGGACGCACCGGCTGGCCTGCGCATTTGGTGTGGGGCGACGGTGGAAACCGCCGATCTGGAAGCGCTTATGCCATGGCTCGACTGGGCCTATCACGCCGAACGCGCCGCGCTCGACGCGGCAGCCTGATCTTCACGACATGACGGGTGCGCGCGGCTCGCGCACCTGACCCCCTCTTTCGCAAGCGGGCGCTGTTGCGCACCGCCACCAGACAAGGAGCGCCCATCATGGCACCCAAAGTTCTCGTCTCTGACAAACTGTCCGAAACCGCCGTGCAGATATTCCGTGACCGCGGCATTGATGTGACCTTCGACCCAAGCATCGGCAAGGATAAGGACAAGCTGCTGGAAGTTATCGGCCAGTATGACGGCCTTGCCATCCGCTCTGCCACCAAGGTCACCGAAAAGGTTCTGGCCGAAGCGACCAACCTGAAGGTCATCGGCCGTGCCGGGATCGGGGTCGACAATGTCGATATCCCCGCCGCCTCGAAAAAAGGCGTGATCGTGATGAACACGCCCTTCGGCAACTCTGTGACCACCGCCGAACATGCGATTTCGCTGATGATGGCCGTGGCGCGGCAGATTCCCGAAGCCAACGAATCCACCCATGCCGGGAAATGGGAAAAGTCGCGCTTCATGGGGGTCGAACTGACCGCCAAGACGCTTGGCGTGATCGGTGCAGGCAACATTGGCGGCATCGTTTGCGACCGTGCGCGCGGCCTGAAAATGAAGGTCGTGGCCTTTGACCCCTTCCTGAGCGAAGAGCGCGCCGCCAAGCTGGGTGTGACCAAGGTAGAGCTGGACGAGTTGCTGGCGAAAGCCGATTTCATCACCTTGCATGTGCCGCTGACCGACAAAACCCGCAACATCCTGTCGGCGGAAAACATTGCGAAGACCAAGAAGGGCGTGCGGATCATCAACTGCGCGCGCGGCGGTCTGGTGGATGAGGCGGCACTTGCAGAGGCCATCAAATCCGGCCATGTCGCTGGCGCAGGCTTTGACGTGTTCGAGGTTGAACCTGCGACTGAAAGCCCGCTGTTCAACCTGCCCGGCGTGGTCGTCACCCCGCATTTGGGCGCATCCACCACGGAAGCGCAGGAAAACGTCGCCCTGCAAGTGGCCGAACAGATGTCCGACTACCTTCTGACCGGGGCTGTGCAGAACGCGCTGAACATGCCCTCTGTCACCGCCGAGGAAGCCCGCGTCATGGGGCCTTGGGTGAAGCTGGCCGGACATCTGGGTGCCTTCGCGGGCCAGTTGACGGATGAGCCGATCAAGGCGATCAACATTCTATATGATGGTGCTGTGAGCGAAATGAACTTGGACGCGCTGGGCTGTGCGGCCATCGCGGGCGTAATGAAAGCCACCAATCCCGATGTGAACATGGTGTCGGCCCCCGTGCTGGCCAAGGAACGTGGGGTCCAGATTTCGACCACGACGCAAGATAAGTCGGGCGCGTTTGATGGTTACATCAAGCTGACCGTCGTGACAGACTCGCGCGAGCGGTCGATTGCGGGCACGGTGTTCTCGGATGGCAAGCCGCGCTTCATCCAGATCAAGGGCATCAATATCGACGCAGAGGTGGGCGAGCACATGCTCTATACCACCAACAAGGACGTGCCGGGCATTATCGGCACGCTGGGCGGCACGCTGGGCGCCAATGGCGTGAACATCGCGAACTTTACCCTTGGCCGGAAGGATGCCGGGGGCGACGCGATTGCCATGCTGTATCTGGATGCAGCCCCGACGGACAACGCGCTGGAAGCCTTGCGCGGCACTGGCTTGTTCCAACAGGTCCGGCCGCTTGAATTCGCACTCGGCTGATCTGCCCACACGCCCCCAAAAGACCCCGGTTGACCCGGGGTCTTTTGCAGTGTTCTGTGCCGGTGTTCGCAGAACTGGAAGGCACAAGACAGATGCAGGTTTATGCCATTGGCGATATTCACGGGCATCTGGATCTGTTGCAGGCCGTCCATGACCTGATCGCGCGCGACCGCGCCGCCAATGCGTGCATGGACGCCCCCATCATCCATATCGGCGACCTTGTGGACCGTGGCCCCGACAGCCCCGGCGTGCTGCGCTATCTGCGTGATGGCATTGCGCGTGGGGAAAATTGGCAGGTGCTGATGGGCAACCATGACCGCCTGTTGTTGAACTTTATCCGTATGCCCGAATGGCATGACCCGGGTTTGCGCAGCGGGCTAGACTATCTGCACCCGGCGATTGGTGGGCGCGCCACGTTGCAAAGCTACGGCGTGACCGCGCTGCATGACGTGGACATGGCGCGCGCAGAAGCGGCCGCCCTTGTGCCCCAAGCCGATCTGGATTTTATCGCGTCCCGTCCACGCATGATCGATATGGGCGCGCAATTGTTCGTGCATGCGGGGCTGCGGCCCGGTGTTCCGCTGGACCAGCAATCCGAACACGACCTTTTGTGGATTCGCGATCCCTTCCTGCTGGACCGGCGTGACCACGGCCCACTTGTGGTGCATGGTCACACCGCCTTGCCGCGCGCCTGTCATTACCGCAACCGGCTGAATATTGACAGCTCGGCGGCTTATGGCGGCCCCTTGTCCGCCGTTGTTCTGGAAGAGCGCAAAGCTTGGCTTCTGACGCCGCAAGGTCGCGCCGAACTGGTCCCCGCCTAGATACAATCTTTTTCTTGGCTCAAATTTACGCCTAGGACAGAAATAATCTGTGCCGATATAACCTATGGTTGTAGACTGCGACAGGTTAGGGACGGGAATCGGTCCAACCGTCGGAAAAATGGAGAAAAACATGCATCTGCACAGCTCGCAGCAAGCCCGCCCCGCAACGCGCGAATGGAACTTGTTCGAAGACAGCATCCTTGCCCTTTACCTTGGGCAAAGCGCAGCCCGCATTTTCGCGCATGGTGCGATTTACCATCTGACCGAAGGGGAAACCCTGACCTTGGGCGGCCCGCAAACGCTGACAGTGGTGCTGGATGGTGTTCTGATCGCGCAGACAGGCTGGCAAGGGCCGGGGTGTCACGTTGCCGGCGATGGCACCTGTTACAAGGTCAAAAGCGAAACGGCTTCGGTCTGGGTGTTGGACCGTGCGGGAACTGGCTGGCAGGCTCCGGGGCGGCAAGCCTTGCAGCACGCGCTAGAGATGGCATTGACAGCAGCCGACCGTGCGCTGCAAGCAGCGACCCCGCCCGCGGACTTGCCTGATCCCGAAACGCTCAGCGATGTAGACCACCCGCAAATCCGGCGTATGGCCGCCCGTTTGCGCCGCACCAGTGAAGCGGCCACCGCCGATGCCGTATTCCGGTTCGTTCAGGCTATGCCTTACCGTTTCGGCAACTGGCAGGAACGCGCCTCTGACACATTGGCGCGCGGCAATGGCATGTGCACGACCAAGGCCAATCTTCAGGTTACGCTGATGCGCGCCGCAGGTCTGGAAGCTGGATTCGTGGAAATGCCCATGTCCATGTCGGTTCTGGGCAAGCTGATGCCGGCTGCATGGTTGGCCATGATGCGCCCGACCGTGCGGCACTATTTCGGGGCGGTCAAACTGGATGGGCGCTGGCATGCGGCAGATTCGTCTTATAATGACGACAGCATGGGTATCTATCTGGAAAGCTTCCCGGATTACGCGCATTTGCTGCCGGCGCATGTGTCCATCGGCAAACCCTATAGCCCGACCGCGGAAAAGAACGGCGTGGACCCGTTCGACATTCAGGTCGTCCCGCATCTGAACGAAGAGATGAGCAAGAAAAGCCGCTTCTCGCCCGCGCAATTCGAGGCCCTCAATACACGGCTTGACCGCGCGCAAGGTTCGTGGCGCAATTGGGTGGAAGAAGATCACCCCGATCTGGGCGCCGGTCTGCGCGTCGTCAGCTAAGGCGGAACAGGTATGACATTCGACTGGGACTTTTCGGCCCCCACGCCAAGCGATATGGGCGACCATGACGTGCCGCCCGCAAGCACCCGGCTTGCGGGCAAACGCGTGGCGCTTCTGGTCACAGGTGGTATTGCCGCCATGAAAACCCCGCAAATCGCGCGGGGGTTGCGGCGGCACGGGGCCGATGTCACCGCCTTCGCCAGCACCGACGCGCTGCGCTATGTTGCCCGAGAGGCGTTGGAATGGGCCTGCCTTGGTCAAGTGGTCGACGGGCTGACATGGCGCGCCGAACACCTGTCTGACGGCGCACCGTTCGATGCCTACCTCGTCGCGCCCGCCACGCATAACACCATCGCCAAGATGGCGCAGGGCATTGGTGATACGCTCGTGACCTCTGCCCTGATCTCGGCCTTGGGCCGGATGGAACAGGGGCGCACTCAAGTGCTTGTCGCGCCGACCATGCACGGGTCGATGCACAATGCGCAGCTTGTCGACAATGCCAAACGGCTGGCCGCGCAAGGCGTGCATTTCATCGCCCCGCGCGACGCGTATGGCAAACACAACCTGCCCGATACCGATGTGATCTGCACCGCGGTCGGGCGCGCGCTGTCCACCTCGCCTCTGCGGGGAAAGCCGATCCTGGTCACCGCCGGGCCAACGCCGGTGCCCATCGACGGGGTGCGCCGCATCGTCAACCGCTTCCGGGGGCGGCTGGGGGCCGATATCGCGGCGGAACTGACATGGCGCGGGGCCGACGCCGAATTGCTGCTGGGCGATGGCGCGTGGCGGCCCTCTGCCCCCATGCGGCTGAGCATTGCACGCACCTATAACGACTATCGCGATATGGTCGTGGCGCGAGCCGAACAGGGGTTGTTCGCGGGCATCTTCTCCGCCGGGGTGGCCGATTACAGGCCCAAACAGGTGGTCGATGGCAAGATCGTGTCGGGCACCGCGGAATTGCCGCTGCTGCTGGAACCCACCGAAAAGGTCATCGACATGGCCATGGACGCGGGCGGCGCGATGCACACGGTGGCGTTCAAATACCTTGAAAAGGTCACCGAAGAAGAACTGATCCGCGTTGCCAGCAAACGGCTGGACCGCGCGGGGCTGATCGTCGCCACGCGCGGAGAGGACACCAAAGGCCACGCGCAACGCGCGCTTATGGTCCGGCGTGATGGTGTCACCCCGGTCGACGGCAAGGCCCGGATTGCCAGTGCGATTGCCGATTACCTAGAAACCCTGACAACACCAGATGATGCGCGGCTTGCTGCGGAATAGGCTGCATCAACAGGGCATGGATAATCATTATGCCCGCCCGTAGGGCAGGGTCCGAACGTGGATGCGCGACGCAACCGCGCTATTGGGTCGAATTTGCCTAACCCCAAGGGTTCGCACGCCCCCGCGACACGCTTTGCCCCTGTTCTTCAGCAAGTTTGACCAGTGCCGCGATGCGGTTTTCCGTGTTTGGATGGGTTGAAAACAGCTTGTCGCGCTTGTGCACATGCAGCGGGTTTATGATGAACATATGCGCCGTTTGCGGGTTCGCCTCTGCCCGATCATAGTCAATCCGGCTGGCAAAGCCCTGGATTTTTTCCAGTGCAGAGGCCAGCCACAGCGGGTTGCCGCAAATCTCGGCGCCCACGCGATCGGCCTCATACTCGCGCGAGCGCGAAATCGCCATTTGCACCACCGCCGCCGCCATGGGCGCAAGGATCATCACCAAAAGCGTGACCACGATATTGCCGCGTTCCCGCCCCGCGCTGAAGAACATCGCGAAATTCGCCAGCATCGAAATTGCGCCTGCGAAGGTTGCCGTGATCGTCATGATAAGCGTGTCGAAATTGCGGATATGCGCCAGTTCATGCGCCATGACGGCGGCGACCTCTTCATTCGACATGCGCCGCAACAGCCCGGTGGTCGCGGCGACGGCGGCGTTTTCCGGGTTGCGTCCCGTGGCGAAGGCGTTGGGTTGGTCTTCGTTTATGACGTAAACGCGGGGGCGCGGCATGTCGGCCCCATCGGCCAGTTGGTGCACCATGCGTTCAAGCTCTGGATAAACCTGACTGTTGCATTCCTGTGCATTGTGCATCCGCAACACGGCCTTGTCGGAGTTCCAGTAGGAATACCCGTTCATGCCCACAGCCACGGCCAGCGCGATAAGCAGCCCCGCACCGCCGCCAAGCGCATAGCCCACGGCCATGAAAAGCGCGGTCATCGCGGCCATCAGAATGGCGGTTTTCGTGTAACCCATCATCTTGCACACCCCCGGCGAACCAATCCCATCATCATATGGGCAATGGGCCGGGGCTGCGCAAGCGTGCCGATCACTCGGTCAATAGCCCTGCTGCGCGGAAGGCCGCGCGCAAATCGGATTTTGGGCGCGCGCCGATATGGCCGATCACTTCGGCAGCGGCCATGCAGCCCATGCGGCCCGCGGTTTCCATGTCGCACCCTGTGGCCAGCCCAAACAAGAATCCGGCGGCGAACTGGTCGCCCGCGCCGGTGGCGTCGACCGGGGTGACGGTCTGCACCGGGATTTCCACGCGCACCCCGTCGCGGATAATCCAGACCGGGTCGCCAGAGCGGGTGCAGACGATCAGGTCGCATTCTGTTGCGGCTTGGGCCAGCGCATCTTCAAGGTCATTCGCCTGATACAGCGACACCCATTCCTGTTCGTTGCCGATGACGTAATCCATATCCTCGGCCACCAGCTTGCGGAAATCGTCGCGGTGGCGATCCACGCAGAACGGGTCGGACAGGGCAATTCCGGCCATGCCGCCGCTGCTACGGCAGGCGCGCGCGGCTTTCAGGAAGGCGTCCTTGCCCTTGTCCTTGTCGAACAGGTAGCCCTCCAGGAACACGATCTCACTATCGGCCATGACGGTTTCATCCACGTCATCGGGGCCAAGCTCGGCGGACATTCCCAGATAGGTGTTCATCGACCGCTCACCATCGGGGGTGACGAAGATCATGCTGCGCGACGTGGGCAATTCGCCACCCGCGACCGGGGCATTGACGAATTCCGCGCCCACCTTGTCAGAGTCCTGCGCATAGAACCGTCCCAGTTCGTCGTCATTCACACGCCCCACAAAGGCCGCGCGCAGACCCAGCGCACCCGCGCCCGCCAGCGTATTGGCGACCGACCCGCCAGAGGCTTGGGCGCGGTCCTGCATCGCGGCAAACAGGGTTTCGGCACGGTCACGGTCAATCAGTTGCATGATTGCCTTGTGAATATCCATCCGTTCCAGAAAACGGTCATCCACAGTGGCGATGACATCGACAATGGCATTGCCGATCCCGGCAATCTGGTAGGTTTTCATAGGGTCTTTTCCTCGAATTGGCACAGGTCGCGGATCAGGCAGGTGCTGCACAAGGGCTTGCGCGCCTTGCAGATGTAGCGCCCGTGCAGGATCAGCCAGTGATGGGCGTGAAGTTGGTATTCGGCGGGGATGTTGTCTTCGATGGCGCGTTCGACTGTATCGACATCGCGGCCGGGGCAAATACCGGTGCGGTTGCCGACCCGGAAGATATGCGTGTCCACCGCCTGCGCGGGCATCCGCCACCACATGTTCAGCACCACATTCGCCGTCTTGCGGCCCACACCGGGCAAAGATTGCAGCGCCGCGCGCGAAGATGGCACCGCGCCGCCATATTGCTCAACCAGAATGCGGCTCAGCTTGATGACATTCTTGGCCTTGTTGCGATACAGGCCGATGGTCTTGATGTGCTGGGTCACGCCCTCTTCCCCAAGGGCGAGCATTTTCTCTGGTGTGTCCGCCACCGCAAACAACCCGCGCGTAGCCTTGTTTACCCCGACATCGGTCGCTTGCGCCGACAGCGCCACGGCGACCAGCAGTGTGTAGACATTGACATGCTCCAACTCTCCCTTGGGTTCCGGGTCTGCCGCGTGGAAGCGGCGAAAGATCTCGCGGATCGTGGGGTAATCGAGTTGCTTGGCCATCGCCTCTCTATGCAATGCGTCGCGGGCCGGGGCAATCCCTTAGCCGCGCGCCATCGCCGTCAGATCCAGCGCGCCCAGATCGCGCATGATCGCGCGCACTGCATCGGTGAAGTATTCGCCGTCGCCGGGGTGATGATCGCCTTGATGGATGACCAGCGGCGGCAACAGCATGAAGGGGCTGCGCGCGCCCTTGCGCGCCTGCACGATAGCGCGGCGCGCCGGATGCCCGGCGCGCGCGGCCAAAGGCAACACAACGGCGCTGGCCCGCCCTGCGATTCCGGCCAGAATATCGGGCAAGCGCTCGGTCAGGTGAATGATGGTCAGATATCCCCCATCCCGAACGCGCCGCAGGCCGACATCCAGCCATTCGGCCAAGGGTGTGTCCTCTCGCAAGGCGCGGTCGCGGCCTGCATCCTGTGCGGCCGGACCATTGGCGGCGTAATAGGGCGGGTTGGCGATGACATGGTCAAAGCTGCGATTGCGCAGATCGCAGGGCAGGTCGCGCAGATCGGCCTCTGTCACAGTCAGGGCCACCCGGTTTGTCGTGGCATTTCGACGCGCAAGCGCTGCATACGCGCCTTGCAGTTCGACCCCGTCCAACGCCAGCCCCGGCACGCGCGCGGCCAAGCACAGGCTGGCCACGCCCACGCCGCAGCCCAATTCCAACACCGATTGCCCGGCGCGGGCCGGCACGCTGGCGGCCAGAAAAACCGGGTCGGTCGCCGCGCGATAGCCCACACGCGGTTGCCACGCCTGCACATGACCACCCAGAAAGGCGTCGCAGGTCAAACCAGCATCGTTTGACTCAATCATGCAACGGTATACCATTCTCACGCAGGATAGAACTTGCCATGAAATGGTCTTCGCGCCGTACCAGTAGACGACGCGGCATCATGCCCAAGGTTGATTCCAATGTGTGCATATGGACGTCTACATCGAACACCTCTATACCCTCGCCCTGCAACAGGGCTGTGGCATACGGAATGACCGTCGGGTTCGTGGTTCGCAAAAGCTCTTTCATGGCGGCAGTTTAGTAACGCAACGCCAGGTTTGTCGAGACAGGATGCACAGAATGGATACGCAACATATGCAAGATCGCCCCCATGACGCGCTTGCCGCGCATTTGTCAGACGACCTGACCGCGGTCAATGCGCTGATCCGACAGACCATGGCGTCCGAGCATGCGCCCCGCATTCCAGAGGTTACGGCGCATCTGATCGAAGCGGGCGGCAAGCGCATTCGGCCCATGCTGGTACTGGCGGCGGCGGACCTGTGCGGCTATGACGGCGCGCATCATCACCACTTGGCCGCAACGGTAGAGTTCATTCACACCGCGACGCTGCTGCATGATGATGTTGTCGATGAAAGCGCGCAGCGCCGGGGTCGGGCCACGGCCAATCTGTTATGGGACAACAAATCCTCTGTGCTGGTGGGCGATTATCTGTTTGCCCGTGCGTTCCAGCTTATGGTGGCTTGCGGGTCGCTGCGGGTGTTGGACATTCTGTCGAACGCCTCTGCCACGATTGCAGAGGGCGAGGTGCTGCAACTGACCACCGCACAAAACCTTGGCACGACCGAAGCGCAATACCTGCGCGTGATCCGGGGCAAGACGGCGGCGCTGTTTTCGGCGGCAACTGAATCTGGCGCGGTGCTGGCTGGCGCGCCCGAAGACAAGGTGCAGGCGCTGTTCACTTATGGGGACGCGCTGGGCATAAGCTTTCAGATGGTTGATGATTTTCTGGATTTCGGCGGCGCGGGTGACGATATCGGCAAGCGCATCGGCGACGATTTCCGCGAACGCAAGGTGACCTTGCCCATCATCCGCGCCTTTGCTCGCGCCGATGTGGAGGAGCGCGCTTTCTGGCAGCGCACCATTGCCAAGGGCGACCAGCAGGACGGCGATTTCGAGCAAGCCTGCGCCATCATCGCCCGCCACGGCACCTTAGAGGAAACGCGGGCCGAGGCCTTGGCATGGTCCCACCGCGCAAAAGAGGCGTTGTCAGATCTGCCCGATACGCCATTGCGTGCCATGCTGTCAGACCTTGCGACCTATGTGGTGCAGCGGTTGAACTAACCTATAGCGCTGTCAGGACCGCCCGTGCCTGAAGGCTGTCGGCGTTCATCTGGGCGATCAGTTTGTCGACACCGGCGTAAGCGACTTCGTCGCGCAGATGTTCGACCAGCGCCACCGACAGCCGCGCGCCATACAGATCGCCCTTGAAGTCGAACAGGAAGGTTTCCAGATTGGGGCTGTTCACCCCGAACATGGGCCGCACACCCATAGAGGCAACGCCCTGATAGCGCCCTGTATGCGGGCCATCCAGCACATCGACCAACACGGCATAGACCCCGAAGCGCGGCGGGTGCAGCCCGTCGATGGACATGTTCGCGGTTGGGTAACCCAATGCACGACCGCGTTTTTCGCCATGCAGAACCGGCCCTTCGATGCGGTGCCAATGGCCCAGCATCCGCGCGGCGCGGCGCGGGTCGCCTTCGGTCAGCGCGGCGCGAATGGCGGTCGAGGAAAAGACCTCTCCGCCTTGTGCCACAAGATCGGCCACGGTCACGTCAAAGCCCAGTTCACTGCCGAGGGCCTGCAAATCTGCGGCTGTCCCGGTGCGCCCCTTGCCAAAGCAGAAATCCGCCCCGATCACGACATGGCGAATGCCAAGCCCGTCATGTAGCACCTGCACCGCGAAATCGCGTGCCGAAAGTTGCGACAGCGTGCTGTCGAACGGCAGTTCATACAGCCGCTCTACCCCCAGCATATCCAACCTGTGCGCGCGGGCTTGTGCATTCATCAGGCGGAACGGGGCCGCGTCTGGGAAGAAGAATTCGCGCGGGTGCGGCTCGAATGTAATGACGCCCAAAGGCGCATCGCTGCGGCGCGCCATGTCGATCACGGCGCGGTGGCCCAGATGCAGCCCGTCGAAATTGCCCATGGCGACCGATGCGCCACGAGCGCTGCCGTCAAGACCGGTCCAGTGGTGGAAAACCTGCATCTGCCCTCGTTGGGGCAAATGCGCCCCTTAGTCGAATTTGCGGCTGGGGGCCAGCACGGTGGCTTCGCCCTTCAACACCGTCATATCCCCCACCGTGCAGCGACAATCAAGGGTCACGCGGCGTTTGGCATAGTCGATGGTCAGAACCGTGACTTCGGCGCGCACCACGTCGCCGGGGCGGACAGGGGCCATGAATTTCAGCGACTGGCCCATGTAGATCGTGCCATGGCCGGGCAGTTGTTCGCCGATCACGGCGGAAATCAGCCCGGCGGTCAGCATTCCATGTGCGATCCGGCCTTCGAAAATCGTGTCTTGTGCATAAGCGTCGTCCAGATGCACAGGGTTGCGGTCGGTCGACACCTCCGCGAACAATTCGATGTCGCGGTCGGTGATTTCCTTTTGCAGATGGCGCGCCATGCCGATTTCCAGATCTTCGATGCAGATCGTGCCACGCGGGAAATTGTCATTCATACCGTTGTCCAACATCGTATCACGCCTTTCAAAGGTTCCGGGCCATGTTGCGGTGCAGCACTAGCCCATCAGGCCGAGTCGCGCAAGAGGCTTGCGTAATAAAATGTCAGTATGGCGGGTTTGTGGTGTAATTATGTTGCGTGGCAATCTGTCGCAAGCGGGACAGGGCGGCCTTAGCGAAGCCGCCCGATAGCATAGGTGGGCGCTTGGCCTTCATCTGCCAGCCATGCAGCCAGCGGGGCTTGTTCAGGCGTTTCGACATCCGCGCCGAACTTGTCTGCGGCCAGCCCCCCGGTGATGAACAGCGTATCCACCCCCTCGGCCATACCGCCCTTGATATCGGTCTGAATACCGTCGCCAATGGCGATCACCCGGTCTTCGGCAAAGCGTAGCCCCAGATTTTGCGCATGACGGCGCGCAAGATCGTAGATTGGCGGGTGGGGTTTGCCGAAATACAGGCTCTCGCCGCCCATCTGGTCATAAAGCTGCGCCAGCGCGCCCGCGCAATAGATGCGCGTTTCGCCGTAATCGACAACAATGTCGGGGTTGGCACAGAGCAGTTTCAACCCGCGCGCCTTGGCGGCCAGAAAGCGCCCGCGATAGTCCTCTGGCGTCTCCGTCAGTTCTTCGAACGGGCCGGTGCAGATAATGCCCTCGGCATCCTCGAAGCTGACGCGTTCGATGGCCGGGTAATCGCCCGCCCAATCGGGCAGGTCGGTGAAGAACCCGTCATCCTTGTCTGGCCCCAGATGCCAGATCTTGGTGCCCACCGCGCCGATCAGCATGGCGGTTTGCGCCGCGTCGCCAGAGGTGGCGATGGCGTCATAGGCGTCGGGCGACAGGCCCATCTCGTTTAGCCGCGCGCGCACCCCGGCTTCGGGGCGCGGCGCATTCGTGACCAGAATGACCCGCCCGCCAGCTTGGCGATAGGCGATCAGCGCGGCTTCGGCGGCGGGGTAGATGACCTCTCCGTTATGCACACAGCCCCAAAGATCCACCAAGGCAAGGTTATAGTTTGCCGAAACCTCGGCGAAGCTGCTGATAATGCGGGTCATGTCAGGGCCTTTCAGAGCGCCAGAACGGGGATGATCTGTTTCTTGCGGCTCATGACACCGGGCAGCACCACGCTGTCGCCGTCGACCGTCGCGCCGAAAGATTTTTCGGCAACTGCCCGCGTCAGGTCGTTGGGCACCAGCATGGTCGCTTCCTCGCGCAGAATATCGACCACGAACAGCAGCACCTGATCGGCCCCGTCCTCGGCCGCGACGGTTTCCATGCTGGCCATCAGGCTGGCCTTGCGCGACAGGATCTGCTCGGGAGAGGTGGTTTCCAAAACTGACACGCGGAACTTCTTGCCACCCACTTCGTAATTCTTGCTATCCATCCGCAACAATTCGGCGTCTGAAAACGCCGAAACATCCGATTTCGCAGCGAACATGGCGCTGGCCAATGCGCCCATATCCACGCCCAGATCATCCGCCAAGGCGTGGGCAATGGCGCGGTCTTCCTGCGTGGTGGTGGGCGAGCGGAATTCCAGCGTGTCCGACAGGATGCAGGACAGCATCAGCCCCTTCACCCATGCCGGCGCTTGCGCCATATGCTTGCCGATCAGGCTGTGCATGATGGTTGCGGTGCAGGCCAGCGGGCGGATGGTAATGTCGATCGGCCCCTTGGTTTCCAAGCCGCCGACCAGCTTGTGGTGGTCGATGATCGCGGTCACATCCAACGCGTTGATATTGGAGGGCAATTCGGCAGGGTTGTTGGTGTCCACAACCACGGCGGGGGTGCCGTCGGCAATGTCGGTCACGATGCGCGGCTTGGGGCAATCCCAGTGTTTGAGAACGAAGGCTGCCTCGGTATTCGGCTCGCCCAGCAGCACGGCCTCTGCCGGGGTTTTCTTTATTTCGTTCAGGAACCACGCCCAGATAACGGGTGATCCGGTGGAATCCGTATCGGGCGAGAGATGGCCGAAAACAAGCGTGGTCATGTGGTGCTGTCCCGTATGTCTATGGTCGTTGCGCGGGTTATAGGCGGTGCAGCATTGCTTGTCATCCTCTGTTGCGGAAGCCTGCGCAAACGGTAACGGCGCAGCACGATTTTTGCAAAAGGACTGGTTGACAGCCTGTCGCACCCTTCCTACCTATGAGCCGTTAGCACTCATCCATATCGAGTGCTAATAAAATTCAACCTGGAACCATGGGAGTGTTCTCAGATGGCATTCAAACCGCTGCACGATCGCGTGCTTGTTCGTCGCGTCGAAAGTGAAGAAAAGACCAAGGGTGGTCTTATCATTCCCGAGACCGCCAAGGAAAAGCCCGCAGAGGGTGAAGTGATCGCCACCGGCGAAGGCGCACGCAAGGATTCGGGCGAATTGATCGCGCCCGCCGTGAAAGCTGGCGACCGCGTTCTGTTCGGCAAATGGTCGGGCACCGAAGTGACCGTCGATGGCGAAGAACTGCTCATCATGAAGGAAAGCGACATTCTGGGCGTCATCGCCTGATCTCGCACCTGACATATTCAATTCAGACAACCAGGAGGCACCAAAATGGCTGCTAAGGACGTCAAATTCAGCACCAACGCGCGCGACCGTATGCTCAAGGGCGTGAACACCCTGGCCGATGCGGTCAAGGTTACGCTGGGCCCGAAAGGCCGCAATGTCGTGATCGACAAATCGTTCGGCGCACCGCGCATCACCAAGGACGGTGTTTCGGTCGCCAAGGAAATCGAACTGGAAGACAAGTTCGAAAACATGGGCGCGCAGATGGTGAAAGAAGTCGCCTCGCGCACCAATGACGAAGCTGGCGACGGCACCACCACCGCGACCGTGCTGGCACAAGCCATCATTCGCGAAGGCCTGAAATCGGTTGCCGCCGGCATGAACCCGATGGACCTGAAGCGCGGCATTGATCTGGCGACCAAGAAAGTCGTCGAATCGATCATGGCTGCCGCCCGCCCGGTCAATGACAGCGACGAAGTGGCCCAGGTCGGCACCATTTCGGCCAATGGCGAAGCCGAAATCGGCCGTCAGATCGCCGATGCGATGCAGAAGGTCGGCAACGAGGGTGTCATCACCGTCGAGGAAAACAAGGGTCTGGAAACAGAAACCGATGTCGTCGAAGGTATGCAGTTCGACCGTGGTTACCTGTCGCCCTATTTCGTGACCAACTCTGAAAAGATGATCGCGGAACTGGACGATGCGATCATCCTGATCCACGAGAAGAAACTGTCCTCTTTGCAGCCGATGGTGCCGCTGCTGGAGCAAGTGATCCAGTCGCAGAAGCCGCTGCTGATCATCGCAGAAGACGTGGAAGGCGAAGCGCTGGCCACGCTGGTCGTGAACAAGCTGCGCGGCGGTCTGAAGATCGCGGCTGTCAAGGCACCGGGCTTCGGCGACCGTCGCAAGGCCATGCTGCAAGATATTGCAATTCTGACCGGCGGTCAGGTCATCAGCGAAGATCTGGGCATGAAGCTGGAAAGCGTGACCATGGACATGCTGGGTTCCGCCAAGCGCGTCTCGATCACCAAGGACGAAACCACCATCGTGGACGGTGCTGGCGAGAAGGCCGAAATCGAAGCTCGCGTGGCGCAGATCCGCGCGCAGATCGAAGAAACCTCCAGCGATTACGACCGCGAGAAGCTGCAAGAACGTCTGGCCAAGCTGGCTGGCGGTGTTGCCGTCATCCGCGTGGGCGGCATGAGCGAAGTGGAAGTGAAAGAGCGCAAGGACCGTGTTGATGACGCTCTGAACGCAACCCGCGCTGCCGTTCAGGAAGGCATCGTTGTTGGCGGTGGTGTCGCACTTGTGCAGGGTGCGAAAGCGCTGGAAGGCTTGGAAGGCGGCAATGCTGACCAGACCGTGGGTATCTCTATCGTGCGTCGCGCGATTGAAGCACCGCTGCGCCAGATCGCGGACAATGCAGGCTTTGACGGCTCTGTCGTTGCAGGCAAGATCCGCGAATCCGACGATAAGACCTTCGGCTTCAACGCACAGACCGGCGAATATGGCGACATGTTCAAGTTTGGCGTGATCGACCCCGCAAAGGTCGTGCGCACCGCGCTGCAAGATGCAGCTTCGGTCGCTGGCCTGCTGATCACCACCGAAGCCATGATCGCCGACAAGCCAGAGCCGAAAGGCGGCAACGCAGGCGGTATGCCCGATATGGGCGGCATGGGCGGCATGGGCGGCATGATGTAAGCCTGCCCGGCACCGCATGAACCGCGAAAGGCCGCCCTTCGGGGCGGCCTTTTTCATGTGCAAAGGGTTGGTCGGTCGGCAGCAACTAGCTGGCAGATGCCAAGCTAACGTGGTTGCCGGGCCTGTTGGGCGCGCAACGCTTGCAGTTTTGGACGATGCCCAGAGCCAAGTCTTTTCAGCCGCTCAGAACAGCCGCAGCGGATCAGGGGCGTTTCAGCGGGTCGCACGACGCGGCTGGCGCGGCGGATTACTCCGCCGCCGCGTGTTGCAGCGCCCGCACCCCGATATCGCCTTCCAGCATGGCGCGGATGGCCTGAACCGCCGCATGGCTACCTGCCGCCGTGGTGTAATAGGGGATCTTGTCATAAAGGGCCACCGCGCGAATTTCGCGGCTGTCCTCTATCGCCTGTGCGCCTTCGGTGGTGTTCAGCACCATGGCAATTTCGCCGCTTTTCAGCAGGTCCACGATATTCGGACGGCCCTCATAGACCTTGTTGACCAATTCGCAGGGCACATCCTGCGCGGCCAGCCAATCGGCGGTGCCGCGTGTGGCGACAATGACAAAGCCCATCTCGACCAGAAGCTTGGCGGCCTCTAGCATCATCGGTCCCTTGTCGTAATCCTTGATCGACAAGAACACGCGGCCTTCGCTTGGCAGGTCCACACCTGCGCCAAGCTGGGCCTTGTAGAACGCGCGGTCAAAGCGGCGTGCCCAGCCCATCACCTCGCCGGTGGAGCGCATTTCCGGCCCCAGAAGCGTGTCGACACCGGGGAACCGCGCGAAGGGCAACACCGCTTCCTTGACCGAGAACCACGGCGTTTGCGGGTCCGCCAGCGTCATCGGATCGCCCATTGGCAGCGGGTCCGAGGGGGCGACATCGGCGCTGATCGGCGCGCGCATCGGGAAGTTCGACAAGGGTTCACCCGCCATAAGCCGCGCAGCGATGGACGCAATCGCGCTGTCGGTGGCCTTGGCCACGAATGGCACGGTGCGCGACGCGCGCGGGTTCACTTCCAGCACATAGATTTCGCCATCCTTGATAGCGAATTGCACATTCATCAGCCCGACCACGTTCAGCCCGCGCGCCATGGCTTCGGTCTGCACGCGCAATTCTGCGATTGTGTCGGCATCCAGCGAATAGGGGGGCAAAGAGCAGGCGGAGTCGCCCGAATGCACGCCCGCTTCCTCAATATGCTGCATAATGCCCGCGACATGCACATTCTTGCCGTCACACAGTGCATCCACATCCACCTCGACCGCGCCGATCAGGTAGCTGTCCAGCAGCACCGGGTTCTTGCCCGACACGACCACCGCATCGCGGATATAGCGTTCCAGATGCGCGTCGTCGCGCACGATCTCCATCGCGCGACCGCCCAGAACATAAGATGGGCGGATCACCAACGGGTAGCCAACCTGTTGCGCGATATTGAACGCCTGTTCGGGGCTAGAGGCAATGCCATTGACCGGCTGGCGCAAACCCAACTTGTTCAGCAGCGCCTGAAACCTTTCGCGGTCCTCGGCCAAGTCAATCGCATCGGGGCTGGTGCCGAGTATGGGAATGCCTTCATCCTGAAGCGCGTTTGCCAGCTTCAGCGGTGTCTGCCCGCCAAACTGCACGATAACCCCGTGCAGCGTGCCGTTTTCCTGCTCGACACGCAGGATTTCCAGAACATGCTCCAGCGTCAGCGGCTCAAAATACAGCCGGTCCGATGTGTCGTAATCGGTCGACACGGTTTCCGGGTTGCAGTTGATCATGATGGTTTCATAGCCGACATCGGTCAGCGCAAAACAGGCGTGGCAGCAGCAATAGTCGAACTCTATCCCTTGGCCGATCCGGTTCGGGCCGCCGCCCAAGATAACCACCTTTTTGCGGTCCGAGGGGCGCGCCTCGCATTCGGCGTCACCCATGACCGGGGTTTCATAGGTGGAATACATGTAGGGGGTTTGCGCCTCGAACTCGGCGGCGCAGGTGTCGATCCGTTTGAACACCGCGTTCACGCCCAGATTGCGGCGCGCGCGGCGCACTTGGTCTTCGTCACGGCCGGTCAGCGCGGCCAAGCGGGCATCGGTGAAGCCCAGCATTTTCACCTCGCGCAGCCCCTCGGCAGTCACGGGCAGGCCGGCCTTGCGGATGCCTGCTTCAGCTTCGATGATCTCGCGGATGCGCGCCAAGAACCACGGGTCGAAGGATGTCGCAGCCTGAATGTCGTCATTCGACAGCCCTTCGCGCATAGCCTGTGCAATCAGCCGCAACCGGTCCGGGGTCTGGCTGCTGATGGCCTTGATGATCGCGGCGCGGTCAGGGGCGCCGGGAATGGCGATCTCGTCAAAGCCGGTCAGGCCGGTTTCCATGCTGGCCAAGGCTTTTTGCATGGATTCGTGGAAGGTCCGGCCAATCGCCATTGCTTCGCCCACCGATTTCATAGCGGTGGTCAGTTCGGGCTTGGAACCTGCGAACTTTTCAAAAGCGAACCTTGGGATCTTGGTGACAACATAATCTATGGTCGGTTCGAACGACGCAGGTGTCACTTTCGTGATATCGTTGTCCAATTCGTCCAGCGTGTAGCCGATGGCCAGTTTCGCGGCGATCTTGGCGATCGGGAAACCCGTCGCCTTCGACGCCAGCGCCGAAGAACGCGACACACGCGGGTTCATCTCGATCACGACCATGCGGCCATCGGCGGGGTTGATCGCCCATTGCACGTTGGACCCGCCGGTCTCGACACCGATTTCACGCAGCACGGCGATAGAGCCGTTGCGCATGATCTGGTATTCCTTGTCGGTCAGCGTCAGGGCAGGGGCCACGGTGATCGAATCGCCCGTGTGCACGCCCATCGGGTCCACGTTTTCGATGGAACAGACGATGATGGCGTTGTCGGCGCGGTCGCGCACGACCTCCATCTCATACTCTTTCCAGCCCAGCAGCGATTCATCGACCAGAATTTGCGCCACGGGCGATGCGTCCAGTCCCGACCGGCAGATGCGTTCGTAATCGTCGCGGTTATAGGCCACGCCGCCGCCCGTGCCCCCCAGCGTGAAAGCGGGGCGGATAATGGCGGGCAGGCCGACATATTCGATAGCCTCTATGGCGGCGGCAACACCGGCATTGATGTCGTATTTGCCGTTGTCCAGCTTCGGCGCGGCAATGATCGTGGCTTTCGGGTTCTCCAGCCCGATACGGTCCATCGCCTCGCGGAACAGCTTGCGGTCTTCGGCCATTTCGATGGCTTCGCGATTCGCGCCGATCAGTTCCACCCCGAACTTTTCCAATACACCCATATCGGCCAGCGCCAGCGAGGTGTTCAGCCCGGTTTGCCCGCCCATCGTGGGCAGCAGCGCGTCGGGGCGTTCTTTTTCGATAATCTTGGCGACAATCTCTGGCGTGATGGGTTCGATATAGGTGGCATCCGCCAGCCCCGGATCGGTCATGATGGTCGCAGGGTTCGAATTGACCAGAATGACCCGATACCCTTCCTCGCGTAGCGCCTTGCAGGCTTGCGCGCCGGAATAGTCGAACTCGCATGCCTGCCCGATCACGATGGGCCCGGCCCCGATAATCATGATGGATTGGATGTCGGTTCTTTTCGGCATGGCTGACCCCCTTGCACGCGCAGACGCGCGCCCCGCCAAGGGCCGCGCAAATTGGGGCGGGTTATAGGCCATGGTCGTGCCAACGCAACCCTATTTGCACACGGTCGGCGGCTTGGGTAATGTGACTTTGGACCTTGCGTGTTTAAATTGAAAATTAACGCTCGATAGTCTACCAACGCGAGAGCATATCAAGGCGAAGACTATTTCGAGAAAGTCGTTTACCATGGAAGATGCCGATTTTATCCGGCGCCGATGGCGGGGGTTGTCCGTGTCTGACCCAAAGCAGGAAATGACGATGCCGGATCGTGGCAACGAACAACGGCTAACCGAAATACAGGCGCTTGTGGTCACGCTGATCAATCGCCTTTTGTCTGCGTCTGTCGAGCATGTGGATGGCGCAGTGCAGGATGGCTTGGCGCAGCTTGGCACCTTCACGGGCCGTGACCGTGCCTATGTCTTCATGATTCAAGGGGACCGCGGCAGCAACACCCACGAATGGTGCAGCGACCAAACCGAGCCGATGATCGCGCAGTTGCAGGATTTGCCGGTCGAAGCGTTCGAATGGATGCTGGAACCGATCAGCTCTGGCAGGGCATTCCACCTGCCCGATATCGACGAGCTGCCGCCGGATTCGGAAAAATACGAATTCTTGTCTCAGCAGGGGATACGGTCGCTGCTGATTGTGCCGATGATCGACGAAGAGGACCTTGTCGGTTTCGTCGGGTTCGACAGCGTGAACAACGTGGGCAAATTTCTGCCCGGCGAGATTTATCTGCTTCGGTCCTTCGCGGATGTCGTGCGCTCGGTTCTGATGCGGCGCAAGACAACAATCGAAATGCGTCGCGCGGAAGAAGAACTGGCGCGCGAGCGTGCCTTCCTGAAAGGTATTGTCAGCACCAACGCCGCCGGCTTTGTCGTGCTGTCAGAGACCGGCGAGATCGTTTATGCCAATGACGAGGCGGAACGCGTTCTGGGCGTGAGCGTCGACGAGATGATCGGGCAGAAATACAACGCGCCGCAGTGGCGGATCACCGATATCAAAGGCCGGGCGGTGCCGGATGAGCGAGAGCCGTTCAGCATTGTTAAGCGCACCGGGGCAATGGTGCAAAACCACCGTATCGCGCTGCATTGCCCGGACGGGGTGCGCTACGCATCCATCAACGCAGCCCCAATTTCGCGCGGCGGGGTCGAGGTTGCGTCGGTGGTCTATTCCGTGACCGACGTTACCGGCTTGGTAAAGGCCGAGCAGGCCCGCGAAACCGCATTGCAAGAGGCGCATCGCGCCAATATCGCAAAGTCCAATTTCCTCGCCAAGATGAGCCATGAAATCCGCACGCCGCTGAACGGTATTCTTGGCATTTCCGACATTCTGGAAGAGATGACGAGCGATCCCGCACAAATGCGGATGCTGGATATCCTGCGCGACAGCGGCGGGTTGCTGATGGGCATCATCAACGATCTTCTCGACATGTCGAAGATCGAGGCGGATGCGCTGGAACTGGATTCCACGCCGTTTTCGCTGACCGATCTGGCCCGGCGCACCGAAGAGGTGCACACGCTGCGAGCGTCCGAGAAGCGCTTGTCCTTTGCAGTAAAGATCAACGATCCCTTGGGGCAGGACCGGTTGGGCGACCCGCAACGCCTGACCCAGATCCTGCACAACATGATCTCTAACGCGATCAAATTCACCGAGTATGGTCACGTCCTTGTCGATATCAACGCGCCGGATGAGCATTCTGTCATCGTGACGGTTGAAGACACCGGGATTGGCATGACCGAAGCGCAACATGCGCGCATGTTCGACCCGTTTGCGCAGGCCGACAGCACCATTTCGCGCCGCTTTGGGGGCACGGGGCTGGGCATGTCCATCGTGCGCAACCTTGTGGACCTGATGGGCGGCACCATCCAGACGAAAACTGCCCCAGATGTTGGCACGACAATATCGGTCACGTTGCCCATTCCGCTGGCACCGGTCGATGTGCAGGCGCGGGCGCTGTCGGTCGCCAATGTCGATACATCCCGCAGCCTGCCCGAATTGTCGATTCTGGCCGCTGATGACAATCGCACCAATCAGATGATCCTCAGCATTATGTTGGGGCAACTGGGTGCGCGGGTCACATTGGCCAATGACGGGCTGGATGCGTTGCAAAAATCGCGCGCAGAACGGTTTGACCTGATGATCCTGGACATTTCCATGCCGGGCATGGATGGGGTGACGGTGCTGAACACCATTCGCCGTGATGAAAAACGCGCCGGGTTGGCCCAGACCCCGGCCTTCGCGTTCACCGCGAATGCAATGTCACATCAGGTCGAAAGCTACCTGCAAGCAGGCTTTGATGCATGCTTGACCAAGCCTCTTAAGCTGGAGCGGCTGCATCACACCCTGCTTGATTTCTTCGCCGACAATCCGGTCAGCCAAGCTGCTCTCCCGTCACGGAAATGATTGGGCCGCCTGCGGCGCGGGCATCCTCCATATCATGCGTGACCAGAATGACGGGCAGTGCGCGGGCCTGTGCAAAGGTGAAGTCGCGGATCTGCGCGCGCAGCCCGGCATCAAGCTTCGAGAATGGCTCGTCCAGAAGCAAGGCCTGCGGTGCGCTTAGCAAGGTCCGCATCAACGCAACCCGTGCTTTTTGTCCGCCCGAAAGCGTTGCAGGATCGCGCGCGCCCATACCGCTCAGACCGGCTGCATCCAGCGCGGCCTCTATGCGCGCGGCCCGGTCACGAAGACCACGCGGCACGCCAAAGCCCAGATTGCCTGCAACCGACAGATGGGGAAATAACACATCGTCCTGAAACAACAGCCCCATGCGGCGTGCATGTATGGGCTGTGCGGTCACATCCTGTCCGTTCAGAAATATCCGCCCCGACATGCGGAATGCGGGCGGCAATGCGCCCACAATCGCAGCCAGTGCCGTGGATTTGCCGCAGCCGGATGGCCCCATGATGGTCAGCACCTGCCCTGCCGCGACAGAGATATCCAGCGCGACCATCAGCCGCCCATCCTGCGCAATGCGCAATTGGTCCAGTTTCAGACTCATGTCACCTTTAGCCCTCGTCTGCGGCGTGCGATCAGCGCGGGCACCACCAGCGCCAGCGCAAAGACCGCCAGCGGCAGTGCCATCTGCATCATGGCCCAAACTCCGATCAGCCGCCGATTGCCCGACGCGGCCAGCGCCACCGCTTCTGTTGTCAGCGTGTTGACCCGCCCTGCGCCAATCAGCAAGCTTGGCAAGTATTGCGCCACCGATGTGGCAAAGCCCACCGCAAAGGCGATACATAGCGCGCGCATCAGCATGGGTAGGCGCACGGCCAGCAGCACCCGCCACGGCGCTGCGCCGAGCGTGGCCGCCGCAAGCCCCGCTCGGCTGTCCCAAGCCTGCCACGGGTCAGACAGTGACAGCATGACATAGGGCAGCACGAAAACCAGATGCACCAGCAGCACCGCGCCCGTGGTGCCATCAAGCCCAAGCCACAATCCCAGTGCCGACAGTCCGGGCAAAAACGCGATCTGCGGCACCAGAAGCGGCAGGTAAATAATGCCTACGGTGCGCGCTGGCCCGGCCTGCAAGGTGGCAATTGTTAGCGCCAGCGCGATCATGGCCGAAAGGCCGGCCAACGCTGTGGTTGTGCCGCTCAACCGCCAAAGCTGGGCGGATTGGTCAGCCCAGACGCGCAAGCCGTAGCTTTGTGGCAGCAGGTCCGGGAAGCGCCACAACCCCGCGAGCGACCACAGCGCCAGCCCGGCCAGCCCAAGGCCCACGCCTAGCCCGATCATCAGCATCGGCACCATGACAAGGCCGCGCAATGGCCGGTCCCAGCCGACACCGCGCGCGCCATGTGCGGCCCAGACCCGTCCGCGCGCTGCGACAAGGCGTTCGGACAAGATCCACGCAGCCAGTGCGCCCAGAACCAGCAGCAGTTGCAGCACCGCGCCTGCGCTGGCCGTGAAGCGCAAGGACAGGTCGGGCGCGGTCATCCAGTCCAGCACTTGAACGGCAAGCGTGGCCGGGCGTGTCGGCCCAAGGATAAGGGCCACATCCACAACCGACATGGAATAGGCCAGCACGGCAAAAACTGGCAGGCGGATCTGGCGGTAGACACTTGGCAGAACGGTTTTGGCCCAGCCGGTCACGCGCCCATAGCCCAGGCTGCGCGCCGCGGCCATGCGGCGGGTGCTATCAGACTGGCCCAAGGCGGCCAGTGTCATCAGCATCAGGAAAGGCACTTCTTTTATCACCAGCCCGGCAATCAGGGCCAGCCCTGCTTGGTCATGCACGATCAACAGGTCTGGCGGGCGGTCCCACCCGGTGGCCCATGGCGACACCGCGCGCGCGATCCAGCCCGAGGGCGCGATCAGAAAGGCCAGCCCAAAGGCCGCCGCCGCATGGGGCAGCGACAGAAGCGGGGCCAGCAGGCTGGTGACCACGCGAAAGCTGCGCGTGCCTTGCCATGCCGCGACAATCAGCAGCGTTATGGCCAGCGACAGAAGGGTCGCGCCAAGCCCGGTGACCAGCGACAGCCGCACCGCCTTCGCAAGGCCCGGCCATGCCAGCAGGTCGCGCCAAGGGTCAAGGCTGAACGCCATGCCGCCCAGTGCCGGGAAATAGCCGAAGGCCGGCAGCATTGCACCTGCCAGCCCTGCCGCGACCGGCAGCGCCATCAGGGCGACCACCAATCGCGGTGCGATACGGATCATTCAGCGGTGCCGTACCGTTCGGTCCAGTCGGCGGCGATGCGGGTCATCCAGCTTGGATGGGGTTCCAGCAGGCCGGTGCCCATTTCATCGGGCGCAAGCGTGGCGATGCCCAGATCCAGCGCATCGAACCGGGCGCGGCCCTCGGCTTCCAGCCGGTCCATGCCCAGCACGGTTTGGAAGCCCAGCACGGCCGGGTCTTGGGCCAGTGCCTGTATTTCCGGGTCAAGGATCAGGTTGGCCAGCACCAGCGCGCCCGCTTGGTTGGCCGCGTTGTAAGGAATGGACAAGTAGGACGAATTGGCCAGCGTGCCTTCGTCAAAGACCATGGTGCGGATCGTGTCGGGCAATTCGCCATCGGCAATCGCCGCAGAGGCCCTGCCGGGGTTGAAGCTGAAACCGATATCAACCTCTCCATCGGCCAGCAACTGCCCCAGCGCGGGTTCATTTGCCGGGTAGGCGCGGCCCGCCCGCCATAGGTTGGGTGTAATCTCATCAAGGAAGGCCCAAAGCGGCGCGGTGACGGTGTCGTACTCCACCGCATCGGTCGGGCCAAGCAGCACAGACGGGTCATCCAGCACGCCATAAAGGGCTTGCTTCAGGAATGACGTGCCCAAGAAATCGGGTGGCTGCGGATAGGTGAAACGGCCGGGATTCTCGGCAATCCATGCGCGCAATGTGTCTAGCGAACGCGGCGGTTCCGGGACCGTGGCGCTGTCATATTCGAACACCATCTGGAACATGGCCCATGGGCTGCCATAGCCTTCGACCGGCAGGGTAAAGTCGATCTCGATCGCGGGGTTGGCGTCGGTATCGACCAGCGACCAATTGGGCAGGTCATAGGCGAATGGGCCAAACAGCAGGCCTTGCTCCTTCATGGATGCGAAATTCGCCCCGTTGATCCAGATCACATCGACCGCGCCGCCCGTATCGCGCCCTGCGGCGCGTTCGGACACAACACGGGTCACGGCATCGGCTGTGTCGGCAAGGCGCACATGTTCCAAGATCACACCGTGCCGCGCGCTTAGCTCGGCACCCACCTGTTCGATAAAGGCATTGATCCGCGGATCACCGCCCCATGCGTGCCAATAGACCGTCTGCCCTTGGGCCTGTTCCAGAACGGCGGGCCAATCGGCCAAGTCCAGGCTTTGGGCATTGATGGGCTGGGCCAAGGCCAGTGCGCACGCCGCGGCGCAGGTCAAAAATCGCATGAAATGGTCCTTCCTGTTTTCCTCTTATGTGCATTTACGCTACGGGACGGCCAAAGGTTACAGTAAGTTTCAGCTTGCGACACTTTACCGTGAAACATCAGCCTTGCCTGTCGCGTATACGGTAACACAAACGAGCATCTGCAAAAGGCCGCCCCCATGTTGGACCGACATCTGCGCCCCTATATTGACCCGCCGCTGAACATGATCGGCGGGCAGATAGCCCGGTCGGGGTTGACCGCGAATATGGTCACGCTGATCGGGCTGGCCTTTGGGCTGGCGGCGGGGGGGGCCATTGTCGCCGGGCATTTCCTGCTGGCGGTGGCGCTGATCCTTGCCTCACGCGTGGCAGATGGTCTGGATGGTGCGGTCGCGCGTGCGCAAGGGGTGACGGATTTCGGCGGCTATCTGGATATCACCTGCGATTTCGTGTTCTACGCGGCAATCCCGCTGGCCTTTGTCCTGCATGACCCGGCCAGCAATGGCGTGGCCGGCGCGGTGCTTTTGGCCAGTTTCTACATTAACGGCGCATCGTTTCTTGGCTACGCGATCTTGGCCGAGAAGAAGAAGATGCGCAGCGACGCCCATGGCGTGAAATCGCTGTATTTTACCGGCGGATTGCTGGAAGGGGCAGAGACAATCGCCTTTTTCGTGGCGCTATGTCTTTGGCCCGGTTGGTTTGCCGCCATGGCCTATGGCTTTGCCGCGCTGTGCGGCGTGACGGCATTGTCGCGCATTTTGCTCGCCGCGCGGGTGTTTGAACGCTAGGGCGCGTTACAGTTTGCCCTTGCGCGGCGGCACGTTGACCGGCCCGCCCATGTCGGTCGGCAGGGACAGTTGCGCCACCTGTTCGGCAATCGGTTGCACGGAAAGCGGATGTGTCGCGCCAGAAAACCGCGCCGGGTCGTCCAGGTCTTGCCACTTGCCCATGTGATAGATTTCGAGCGCGGAAAACCGCGCTTTGTAGTCCATCTTTGGGCTGCCGGGCACCCAATACCCCAGATACACAAAGGGCAACCCAACCCGGCGCGCAAGGTCGATCTGGTCAAGGATCATGAAACTGCCCAGCGACTGGTCCGCCATATCCGGGTCAAAAAAGGAATAAACCAAGCTCAACCCGTCATCCAGCACATCGCTCAGGCAGGCGGCGACAAGCGGCCCGTTCGGGCCGGTCGCCGCGTCGCGGTATTCCAGAACGCGCGTGCGCACCGGGGTTTCCTCGACCATGGCGGAATATTCGAACACGTCCATATCCGCCATGCCGCCAAAGGTATGGCGGCGGTCCAGATAGCGGCGGAACAGGGCATATTGGTCTTCGGTCGCCCAAGCGCTGGTCACATCGCGTTTCAAATGCGCATTGCGCTTCAGCACGCGGCGCTGCGACCGTGTTGGCGTAAAATCTGCCACCCGGATGCGCGCCGACAGGCACGCTGCGCAATCCGCACAGGACGGGCGATACAGCACGTTCTGCGACCGACGGAACCCCTGTTGCGACAGCTTGTCATTCATGGCCTCTGCATGGTCGCCCTGCAAGGCGGTGAACAGCTTGCGTTCCATCCGGCCTGGCAAATAGGGGCAGGGTTGCGGAGCTGTCACATAAAACTGGGGAACTGTCGGCAGGGAATGACGCATGGACGGCTCAGCCTATGGATTTCGGTGAAAGGTTAGCAAGCAGTTGACCTTTCGCCAAGCCTGCAAACAAGACCAGCCCGCATTATTCAGGGGCAATATTATGCAACATTGTGGTTGATAGAAGGTGATCGTGCAACCCTTGGCGGTATTGGGTCAGCAATATCAACGCTATGGAAACAATCTGAAGGGGAAAGACCGTCCACATCACGGCATAGGTGCTGCTATAGATCAGCGCGGTGGTGGCATCGGGCGTGCGCCCGTTCAGGTGGCGCCATTTCAGCGCCATGACCATCATGCCCACGGTTGCGCCGTAGCGCGCCAGCATGATCGTGCGATAAGCGATCGAGACGGCGGCAAACAACAACGGCAGGAAAAACGCGCTGATGAACAGGGTCAGCACAAGCCCCACCAAGGTCAGCGCCAAGGTGACCACAAGGTCAATGGCCCATGCCCCAGCGCGTTTAAGGGGCACGTCAGTGTAGAATTCGGGCTGTAGCGCCGGGTCGGGCAAGGTCATTCTGTGAAATCCGCAACGGTGGCAGTGGCGACAGAAATAAGAACGCGCGGGCAGATTGAAAAGACATGGCGTGGCGTTCCGGCGGCTGCAAAGACAATGTCGAATTCCAGCAAACGCGGATCGGCCCATGTTCTGGGTGCGGTCAGGTGGCCGATGGGGGCCACGCCACCAATGGCAAAGCCTGTGGTCGCGCGCACCTGTGCCGCATCGGCGCGGCCCAAAGCCTCGCCCGCGAGCGCGCTGGCCTTGGTGGCGCAGATACGGTTGCCGCCTGCGGTCAGGAACAGATACAGCGCGCCGCTGGATTGCCCTGCAAACAGGATCGACTTCACGATCTGGTCCAGCGCACAGCCGCAGGCTTGGGCGGCCAGTTCGGCGGTGCGCGCCTCTCCGGGTTCGGAAATGGTGTTGGCAAGGCCCGCGTCGTGCAACGCGCGGGCCACGCGGGCGACGGATTTACTCAAGGGTGTCCAACACCTCTGCCAGCGTGCCGATCAACTGGTCGATATGCGATTTTTCGATAATCAGCGGCGGCGACAAGGCGATGATGTCGCCCGTGGTGCGGATCAGGATGCCTTTTTCATAGGCTTGCAGAAAGGCGTTGAAGGCCCGCTTGGTGGGCGCGCCCGCAATCGGTTCCAGTTCCACCGCGCCGATCAGCCCCATGTTGCGGGTGTCGATGACATGGCGGTGCCCTTTCAGCGAATGCACCGCGTCCTCCCAATAGCGGGCAAGGTCATGCGCGCGGGCGAACAGGTCGTCCTGCTTGTAGGTCTCCAACGTGGCAAGCCCGGCGGCAGAGGCAATCGGGCTGCCGGAATAGGTATAGCCGTGGAACAGTTCGATCAGGTTTTCCGGCCCTTGCATGAATGCGTCGTGAATATCTGCCGTGGTCAGCACCGCGCCCATCGGGATCACACCGTTGGTCAGGCCCTTTGCGCAGGTAATCATATCGGGCATCACGTCGAAATGCTGCGCGGCAAAGGGGCTGCCAAGGCGGCCGAAACCGGTGATAACCTCGTCAAAGATCAGCAAAATGCCATGCTTGCGCGTGATCTCGCGCAGGCGCTGCAAATAGCCCTTGGGCGGGATCAGAACTCCGGTGGACCCGGCCACGGGTTCCACGATCACCGCCGCGATCGTGTCGGCGCCGTGCAATGCCACCATGCGTTCCAGATCATCGGCCAGATACGCGCCATGCTCGGGCTGGCCGCGCGACCACTGGTTTTCCGGCAGATGGGTATGGGGCAGATGGTCAACGCCTGCCAGCATGGCCCCGAAATGGCGGCGGTTGTTGACAATGCCGCCCACTGAAATGCCGCCGAAATTCACCCCGTGATAGCCCCGTTCGCGCCCGATAAGGCGGGTGCGGGTGCCATTGCCAAGCGCACGATGATAGGCGATGGCGATTTTCAGCGCGGTTTCCACGCTTTCCGACCCGGAATTGGTGAAAAACGCGTGGTCCATGCCGTCGGGGGCCATGTCCACCAGCCGGTTGGCCAGCTCAAACGCCTTGGGGTGGCCCATCTGGAAGGCGGGGGCGTAATCCAGCTCCGTCACCTGTTTCTGGATCGCTTCGGTAATCAGCGGGCGCGCATGGCCCGCGTTGCAGCACCACAGCCCTGCCGTGCCATCCAGAATCTGCCGCCCGTCAGAGGTGGTGTAATGCATCCCGCTTGCGGCCACCAACATGCGCGGGGCCGATTTGAATTGGCGGTTCGCGGTGAACGGCATCCAGAAGGCGCGCAGGTCATTGGGGGTGGGGCGGTCAAGCATGGCAAGCTCCGAGTAAAGGGTTGTCAGGACGCTACCACACCAGCGCCCCCGCGCAAGCCCGCGCAGCGCTTGAACCGGGCGGCGGTTTGGGGCATTCCCATAGCGCACACAAGGGTTGGAGATTGATATGAGCCGCGCATTCCTATTCCCCGGTCAAGGGGCGCAAACCATCGGCATGGGCCGCGCACTGGCCGACAGCTACCCGGCGGCGAAGGCCGTGTTTCAGGAAGTGGACGACGCTTTGGGAGAGGCGCTGTCGGCGCTGATCTGGGATGGCGATATCGCTGATCTGACCCTGACCGCGAATGCGCAACCGGCGCTGATGGCGACATCGCTCGCAGCCCTGCGCGCGATGCAGGCAGAGGGCGTGGCGATCACCGATGCCGCGTTCGTGGCCGGGCATTCGTTGGGTGAATATTCCGCGCTGGCTGCGGCCGGGGCGCTGTCGGTATCTGACGCGGCGAAGCTGCTGCGCATCCGGGGCCGGGCGATGCAACAGGCGGTGCCCGTGGGCGAGGGGGCGATGGCGGCGCTGCTGGGGCTGGATTTCGCCGCCGCGTCCGAGGTTGCGTCAGAGGCCGCGCAAGGCCAAGTCTGCCAAGCCGCAAATGATAACGATCCTGCGCAAGTGGTGGTGTCAGGCCACAAGGCGGCCGTGGAGCGCGCGGTCGACATTGCTAAGGCGCGCGGCGCGCGGCGGGCCATGTTGTTGCCGGTCTCTGCACCCTTCCATTGCGCGCTGATGCAACCCGCCGCCGATGCCATGGCAGAGGCCTTGGCCAATGTCACACTGAACGCGCCCGCCGTGCCGCTGGTCGCCAATGTTCGGGCTGAAGCGGTCAGCGACCCCGACACGATCCGCGCGCTGTTGATCGAACAGGTCACAGGCTCTGTGCGCTGGCGCGAGTCGGTGGCGTGGATGGCCGATCAAGGTGTGACAGAGTTCTGGGAGATCGGCGCAGGCAAGGCGCTGTCGGGTATGGTCAAGCGTATTGCCAAAGGGTCCGAGACCCGCAATTTTGGCACACCGGAAGACGTGGCCGCACTGGCAGGGTAAACAAGACGCCCCGGCGCGATGGCCGGGGCGCAGATGCCTCACGGGATGATGCGAGCGTACTTGACGCCTGCCAGCGATGCACCGGCCAAGATACCGGACTGACCGAACACGACTGCAATCACAGGGGCGAATTGAGTCGTGGTTTCGGCCCCAAGCGATCCACCCCGCGTTGGCGTGGCGTAGCGCAGGTCGGCACTTGCGGCCCAGCCTTCGGAATACCGAAAATCCGACAGCGCCTGTT
The DNA here is from genome assembly GCF_001517585.1 of Roseibaca calidilacus. Taxonomy (NCBI): domain Bacteria; kingdom Pseudomonadati; phylum Pseudomonadota; class Alphaproteobacteria; order Rhodobacterales; family Paracoccaceae; genus Roseinatronobacter; species Roseibaca calidilacus. The sequence goes on from NZ_FBYC01000004.1 coordinate 163,193, forward strand.
CGGTCATGAAAAACAGCGCATGTGCGTATTGCTGTGCGCCGATTTGCAGCCCCAAGCTGGCGCGCGTGGCTTGGTAGTAATCCACGCTTGCATCGTCAATGCGCAGCGCCCCGCGCCCATAAGAGCCGCCGACGAACAGCCCCGCTTCGGTAACGACGGGGATATACAGGATACCGCGCGATTTATCGAACAGTTCTTCCAAGCCGGGGTAATTGTTGCGCAGGTAGTCGCGTGCCGCATCGACGCGCGCATCAAGCCGCGCCGCACCTTCGCCGCCAATCGGGTTGCCGCAGGCCGCCAAACCCGATCCGATACCCGCCAACCCCGCGAGCGTGAAGGCTCGTCTGCTAATCTGTGTCATTGCTCTGCCTCTGATGAGATGTGCCGCTATGCTGCGACCTTGTGGCCAAAAATAGCGCGAACCGCGCGGCTTGTCACGCTTGCTTGGCACGGCGCAGCGATTACTTGCGCAAGGATTCGGCGACACGCGGGGCGAAATAGGTCAAAATCCCGTCACAGCCCGCGCGTTTGAAGGCCAGCAGGCTTTCCAGCATGACCTTGTCGCCATCCAGCCAGCCATTCTGCGCCGCCGCCATCAGCATCGCATATTCGCCAGAGACCTGATAGGCGAAGGTCGGGCGCGCGAAGCGGTCCTTCACCGCGCGGCAAATGTCCAGATACGGCATGCCCGGTTTGACCATGACCATATCTGCCCCTTCGGCCAGATCGCGGGCGACGCAGGCCAAGGCCTCTTCGCGGTTGGCAGGGTTGATCTGGTAGGTTGCCTTGTCGCCCACCAACCGCGCGCCTGCGCCGACCGCGTCGCGGAATGGCCCGTAAAACCCGCTGGCGAATTTGGCAGCGTAGGACAGGATCGCCACATCGCGGTGCCCTGCGGCCTCCATCGCGGTGCGCAGCGCGCCGATGCGGCCATCCATCATGTCGGAGGGGCCAAGGATATCGGCCCCCGCTTCGGCCTGCGCCAGCCCCATCTTGACCAGCGCATCGACGGTTTCATCGTTCAGGATGCACCCATCCACAACGAACCCGTCATGGCCGTTGGCGTTATACGGGTCCAGCGCGATATCGGTCATGACCATCAGGTCCGGCAATTCGGCCTTCAGCATGCGGATTGCGCGATTGGTCAGGTTTTCTGGGTTCCACGCTTCGGCGCAATCTTCGGTGCGCAGCTCTTGCGCAGTATAGGGAAACAGGCAAATCGCCGGAATACCAAGGGTCAGTGCCCGCTCGGCGGCGGGCAGCAGGCGGTCCAGCGACAGGCGGTTCACCCCCGGCAGAGATGGGATCGGTTCCTCTATCCCCTCGCCATCGCGAATGAAAACCGGCCAGATCAGGTCGCCCGCCGTCAGCCCGTTTTCTTGCACCATCTCGCGCAGGGCGCGGGTGCGGCGCAGGCGGCGCATGCGGGCGGCAGGGTAGGGGGCGGGCGTGTGCATCTATGCGGTCCTTCGGTGCGGGTCTGCGCCCTTTGGTGCCACGCGCGGGCCGGAAAGGGAAGATGCCGCGCCGCCCAGTGCCGGTTATCCCCGGTCCGCGATGACCCCGCGCGTGGCCGACAGCGCCGACAAGACAGATGCCCGCGTGACCCGGCCCAATGTTGCGTCCCCGTCCGACACGGCAAGCATGTCGTGTTGGCCGTCGAATTGCGCCATGACCTCGCGGATGGGCATATCGGCCGGAACGCTGCGCGTCGGCGTGCCCAAGGCACTTGCATGGACCAACGCGTCGCGTGCGCGCAGCACGCCAAGCGGGTTCATATTGGCAACGAAATCGGCCACATACTGGTTCGCCGGGCTTTGGAAGATCTGCGCGGGCGTGCCGCATTGGATCATCCGCCCACCTTCCAGAATGGCAATGCGGTTGCCCAGCTTGAACGCCTCGTCCAGATCGTGGCTGACAAAGATGATTGTGCGTTTCAGCCGATCTTGCAGTTCCAGCAATTCATCTTGCAGCCGCGCGCGGATCAGCGGGTCCAGCGCCGAGAAGGGCTCGTCCATCAGCAAAACCGGCGCATCGGTGGCAAAGGCGCGGGCCAGCCCGACACGTTGCTGCATACCCCCTGACAGCGCGCTGACAGGTTGGTCTGCCCATTGCGTCAGGCCGACAAGCTCTAGCTGCGTGTCGATCTTCTCGTGCCGGGCGCGTTTGCCCATGCCCGCCAGTTCCAGCCCCAGCCCGACATTTTCCCGCACAGAGCGCCATGGCAGCAGCCCGAATTGCTGGAACACCATTGCGACCGTCTGCGTGCGCAATCGGCGTAGCGTGGCGCGGTTTGCATTTGGCACACTGACCAGCCCGTCGCCATCATGGACCAGCACATCGCCCTGCACGATGGGGTTCAGCCCGTTGACCGCGCGCAACAGCGTGGATTTGCCGGACCCCGACAAGCCCATCAGGACAACAATCTCTCCCGGCGCCACATCGAGGGAGCAATCATGCACGCCCAGAACCTGGCCCGTTTTTTCCTTGATGGCGTCGCGGCTTTGGCCGGTTTCCATCAGCGGGATCGCCTTGTAGGGGTTCGAGCCAAACACGATAGAGACATTCTGAAACCGAACGGCAGGATCAGTCATCGCACCGCCTCCACCCGCAACATGCGGTCCAGCATGATGGCGACGGCCACGATCACCGCACCTGCTTCAAACCCCAGCGCCGCGTTCACCGTGTTCAGTGCGCGCACGATCGACACGCCCAAACCCGGCGCGCCCACCAGCCCCGCGATCACGACCATCGACAGCGACAGCATGATCGTCTGGTTCAGCCCTGCCATGATCTGCGGAAAGGCGAAGGGCAGTTCCACCTTGAAAATGCGTTGTGCCGTGGTCGCGCCAAAGGCGGTCGCGGCCTCTGACAGCGCGCGCGGGGTCGAGCGGATGCCAAGTTCCGTCAGCCGGATTGCGGCGGGCATGGCGAAAATGACGGTCGCCACCAACCCCGGCACCATGCCCAGCCCGAACAGCACCAGCACCGGGATAAGGTAGACGAATACCGGCAGCGTTTGCATCAGGTCCAGAACAGGCGTCAAGGCGCGGTAGAATTTCGGATGATGCGCGGCGTAAATGCCCAAGGGCACACCCACCCCCATGCACACGACGCAAGACGCCAGAACCAGCGTCAGCGTTTGCATGGTCAAATCCCAATAGCCTTGGTTCAACGCGAATACCGCGCATAGCACCACGACCAGAACCGACACCCATTTGCGCTGCAACAGCCATGTCACGGCCCCAAAGGCCGCGATCACGATGAACGGATGCGGTTCGATCAGCGCGGTTTCCAAGCCGCCGATCATGCTGCGCAAGGTCAGTTCCAGCGCGTCGAACGCGGTGATGAATGTGTCTTGCAGCCATTCGAACCCCATGGCGACCACGCGGCCCACCGGGATCTTGGCGTCAATAATGGGTTGGGTGAATGCGTCGGCCATGCGGTGCCCCTTGTTTGAAAAAACGCCCCGGACCAAAGGCCGGGGCGCGAAGGGATCAGTTCAGCGCGGCCATGACGGCGTCCATGGCGTCACCGCCATCGGCGGTGGTCACACCGTCCAGCCATGGGCCGATAGCGCCGGTGTTGGCCGACAGCCACGCGCTGGCGGCGGCTTCGGGCATGGTGCCGTCATTCAGGATCGCGCCCATGATCTCGTTTTCCATGGCCAGCGAAAATTCCAGATTGTTCAGGAACGCGCCGATATTGGGGCATTCCTGTGCAAAGCCCGCGCGGGTGTTGGTGTACACCTCTGCCCCGCCGAAGTTGGGGCCGAACCAATCATCGCCCCCGGCCAGATATGTCATGTCGTAGGCGGCGTTCATCGGGTGCGGCTCCCACCCCAGGAACACAACCGGTTCATCCCGGCGGTCGGCGCGGGCGACTTGGCTCAGCATCCCTTGTTCAGAGCTTTCGACCACTTCGAAGCCCGACAGCCCGAAGGCGTCTGCCGCGATCATGTCAAGGATCAGGCGGTTGCCGTCATTGCCCGGCTCGATACCGTAAATCTTGCCATCCAGCGCGTCCGACTGCGCGGCGATGCTGGCGAAATCGGTGATGCCCAGCGCAGCACCTGCTGCATTGGTGGCCAGCGTGTATTTCGCGCCCGCCAGGTTGCGGCGCAGGGTCTCGACAGTGCCGGCCTCACGATAGGGGGCAATGTCGGCTTCCATCGTGGGCATCCAGTTGCCAAGGAATACATCGACATCGCCATTGGCCATGGATGTATAAGTCACCGGCACCGACAGAACCAGCGTGTTGGTGTTGTAGCCCAAAGCGTCCAGCAGCGTGGTGGCGACGGCGGTGGTGGCGGTAATATCGGTCCAGCCCACATCGGAAAACGTGACAGAGTTGCACTCGGCAAAGGCTGGCCCCGCGGCAAAAACGGCGGCGGCAAGTGTCGTCATACGAAGGGTCATTGATATATCTCCCATGTTGCGTTTTTTCTTGATTGACCAATCAATAAACAATCGGATAGCAAACCTGCAACCAAAATGTTGCAAAAAGGTGCAGGGCTGCCATGCCGAAGGTTGGAATGGAACCTATCAGGCGCGATGCGCTTATCAAAGCCGCTATTGTCGAGATCGGGCAAGCGGGGTCTTTGGATGTGACCGTTAGCCGAATTGCCAAGCGCGCGGGCATGTCTTCGGCGCTGGCACACCATTATTTCGGGTCGAAAGAAGCGATGTTTCTGGCCGCCATGCGCCATGTGCTGTCAGTCTATGGCGCTGAAATTCGCGGCGCGCTGGTTGCCTGTGACACGCCGCGCGACCGGCTGCGCGCGCTGGTGCGCGTGTCCTTCACCGGCAGTAATTTTCGGCGCGAGGTGGTCGCGGCATGGCTGAATTTCTACGTTCTGGCGCAGCGTCAGGATGATGCCGCGCGGCTGCTGCGCATTTATCAAGCGCGGCTGCGGTCGAACCTGCGCGACGCGCTTCGCCCGCTTGTGGGTCCGCGCGCGGGCGTCTTGGCCGATGGCGCAGCGGCTATGATCGACGGGGCCTATCTGTTCGAGGCCCTTGGCACCGGAGAGCCGGACAGCACCCGCGTCTGCGAACAGGTGCAGGTCTGGCTGGACGCCGCAATAGACGGGGGGCACCCATGAAAGCACAACCCAAGGCCAGCCATTTCATTGGCGGTGGCTATGTTGAAGATGACGCGGGCAAGCTGTTTCACAGCCATTACCCCGCCACGGGCGAGGTGATTGCGCAACTGCATTCGGCCACGCCCGCGATTGTTGAACAAGCTTTGGCGGCGGCGGCAGATGCGCAGACCGACTGGGCCGCGCGCCCGCCCGTGGAGCGCGGGCGCATCCTGCACCGCGCCGCGCAGATCATGCGCGCGCGCAACCGCGAATTGTCCGAATTGGAAACGCTGGACACGGGCAAGCCACTGCAAGAAACGCTGGTGGCCGATGCCGCCTCTGGCGCGGATGCACTGGAATATTTCGCGGGCTTCGCGCCGACCGCCACTGGCCAGACCATCCCGCTTGGGCGCGACATGGCCTATACTTTGCGCGAACCCTTGGGGGTCTGCGCAGGAATCGGGGCATGGAACTACCCGATCCAGATTGCCGCGTGGAAAGCCGCGCCCGCTTTGGCCTTTGGCAATGCGCTGGTGTTCAAACCGTCCGAGGTGACGCCACTGTCGGCTTTGGCGCTGGCCGAGATATTGACCGAAGCGGGCCTGCCCGCAGGCCTGTTCAACGTGGTGCAAGGCGCGGGCGATGTGGGCGCAGCACTGGTGAGCGACAGCCGCGTGGCCAAGGTTTCGCTGACCGGGTCGGTGCCAACGGGGCGCAAGGTCTATGCGCAAGCTGCCGAGGGCATTCGCGCAGTCACCATGGAGCTGGGCGGCAAATCGCCCCTGATCGTGTTCGAGGATGCCGATCTTGACAATGCTGTGGGCGCGGCGATGCTGGGGAATTTCTATTCCTCGGGGCAGATCTGCACCAATGGCACGCGGGTGTTCGTGGCCCGCGCGGTGCTGGAGCCGTTTCTGGAGCGTCTGGTCGCGCGCACAAAGCGCATTGTCCTGGGCGATCCGCTGGACGAGGCCACGCAGATGGGGCCGCTGGTCAGTGCCGCGCAGGCAGAGCGGGTGATGGGCTATATCGCGCGCGGCGTGGCCCAAGGCGCGCGGCTGGTTTGCGGCGGCAAATCGGCGGGCGGCTGGTTCGTGGAACCGACCGTCTTCGCCGATGTGACCGACGAGATGACCATTGCCCGCGAAGAGATTTTCGGCCCGGTGATGTCGGTGCTGGCCTTCGACGACGAGGATGAGGTGATCGTCCGCGCCAATGCCACGGAATACGGGCTGGCGGCAGGGGTGTTCACGCGCGACCTGACCCGCGCGCACCGGGTGGTGGGGCGGTTGCAGGCGGGCACCTGCTGGATCAACGCCTATAACCTGACGCCGGTGGAAATGCCCTTCGGCGGGGTCAAGGCCAGCGGCGTCGGGCGTGAGAATGGCCATGCGGCGCTGGAGCATTACACGCGGGTGAAGTCCGTCTACCTTGGAATGGGGGATGTCGATGCGCCCTATTGAGCGGTTTCAACCAAATTGCCGCGCCTTGCGGCGCGAAGAGATTTGACGCTGGCCCGCCTGTCGGCGGGCGTTTTGCCCCGGCGTCGGTATGGGGCGGCAGGTGTCGTTATTTTGCTGAGAGGCGGTTCAGGGGCAGGTCTGCCCTGAACGCGCCATATCGAGTGTATCGCGGGTCAGGCCGCGTCAAGGACAAGCCGCGCGTTTCGCGCGGTCGCTGGCGCGATCCTTGACCCGGCCTGTCCCGCTTTGGAGCCAAGAATGATGCAGGCGGATTATGTGGTTGTGGGCGCAGGGTCGGGCGGTTGCGCAGTGGCGTATCGGCTGGCCGAAGCGGGCCATTCGGTGATCGTGGTGGAAGCGGGCGGGTCGGATGCCGGGCCGTTCATCCAGATGCCGGGTGCGCTGTCTTACCCAATGAACATGGCCCGCTATGACTGGGGCTACCAGACAGAGCCGGAGCCGCATTTGGGCGGACGGCGGCTGGCCTGCCCGCGGGGGCGGGTGCTGGGCGGGTCCAGCAGCATCAATGGCATGGTCTATGTGCGCGGCCATGCCCGCGATTTCGACCATTGGGCCGATCAGGGGGCCGATGGCTGGCGCTTTGCCGATGTGCTGCCCTATTTCCGCCGGATGGAGAATTGGCAGCCGGGCGCAAGCCCGTGGCGCGGGCAGGGCGGGCCGCTGCATGTGTCGCGCGGCAAGCGCGAGAACCCGCTATTCGCGGCCTTTGTCGAAGCGGGGCGGCAGGCGGGCTACCCGGTGACCGAGGATTACAACGGCGCGCAGCAGGAAGGGTTCGGCGCGATGGAGGCGACGATCCACGCGGGCCAGCGCTGGTCCGCCGCGCGCGCCTATTTGCGCCCTGCGATGGCCACGGGGCGGGTGCGTGTGGTGCGCGGTCTGGCCGCGCGCGTGGTGTTTGACGCGGCCAATCGCGCCACCGGCGTGGCTTTGCAAGGCGGGCGCATCTGCCACGCAAATGCAGAGGTCGTGCTGGCGGCCAGCAGCCTGAACACGCCGAAATTGCTGATGCTGTCGGGCATCGGCCCCGCCGCGCATTTGGCAGAGCATGGGATCACACCGCGCGCCGACCGCGCAGGCGTGGGGCAGAACCTGCAAGACCATCTGGAACTGTATCTGCAATACGCCGCCAGCCAGCCGATCACGCTGTTCAAATATTGGAACCTGCCGGGCAAGGCTTGGGTCGGGGCGCAATGGTTGCTGGCACGCAAAGGCCCCGGCGCGTCGAACCAGTTCGAAGCCTGCGCCTTCATCCGCTCGCGCGCTGGCGTGGACTACCCCGACATTCAGTATCATTTCCTGCCCATTGCCGTGCGCTATGATGGCAAGGCGGTGGCAGAGGGGCACGGGTTCCAGACCCATGTCGGCCCCATGCGTTCGCCCAGCCGGGGCTGGGTGAAACTGGCCAGCCCCCGCCCGGAAGATGCGCCGCGCATCTGCTTCAACTACATGAGCACGGCGCAGGATTGGGAAGATTTTCGCCGCTGCATCCGCCTGACGCGCGAGATCATGGGGCAGGCAGCCTTCGCGCCCTTTATGAAGCACGAAATCCAGCCGGGTGCGGGTGTCCGGGACGATGCCGCGCTGGATGAATTTATCCGCAACCATGTGGAAAGCGCCTATCACCCCTGCGGCACGGCGCGGATGGGGCGGCGCGACGATCCCTTGGCGGTGGTGGACCCGGAGGGCCGCGTGATCGGGGTGGAGGGGCTGCGCGTGGCTGACAGTTCAATCTTTCCGCGCATCCCGAACGGCAATTTGAACGCGCCTTCCATCATGGTGGGTGAGAAGATTGCCGACCATATTCTGGGCCGCAGCCTGCCGCCGATGAATCTGGAACCGTGGTTGCACCCGGATTGGGCACAGGCACAGCGCTGAAATTTCTTGCATAACTTTTGTATCTGCCTAAGGCTTGGGCATTCGCTGGGCCAAGCGCAGGCATCAGACTTGCGAAGCCCCGCGGCGCATGCGCTGTTGCGTTATCAAGATTCCGACAGGAGAGTGTCCATGTTCTACAAATCCATCTCCGCCGCCTTCGGTTTTGGCCTTTTGGCTGCCACCGCGCAGGCGCAAACCTCTATGCCCTTCGCGCTGGATTGGCGTTTCGAGGGGCCGTCAGCCCCTTATTTCGTGGCTATCGACAAGGGCTATTTCGCCGATGCCGGGCTGGAGGTAGAGGTCACCGCAGGCCAAGGCAGCCTAGACGCGATTCCGAAAGTGGCCACCGGCGCATTCCCGGTCGGTTTTGCCGATATGAACAGCCTTATCAAATTTCTGGACCAAAACCCCGGCGCGCCCGTCATTGGCGCAATGATGGTCTATGACAAGCCGCCTTTCGCCATCGTCGGCCGCAAGTCGCTGGGCGTAGAAGCCCCGTCCGACTTGGAAGGCAAGGTTCTGGGCGCACCGCCCCCCGATGGCGCTTGGGCGCAATGGCCGATCTTCGTGTCAGAGACGGGGATTGACGCGAATAGCGTAACCATCGAGCCTGTAGGCTTCCCGACGCGCGAGCCGTCCCTGGCCGAAGGCACCGTCGCGGCTGTAACCGGTTTCAGCTTTACGTCCTTTCTGAACACCGTGCGTCTAGGTGTGCCAGAGGATGACGTTTCGGTCATCCTTATGGCAGATCACGGCGTGGATCTGTATGGCAACGTCATTATCGTGAATACCGATTTTGCGGCGGCCAACCCTGACGCTGTGAAAGGGTTCTTGGATGCTGTCGCCAGAGGGGTGGTCGACACGATTGCCGATCCGGAAGCAGCCATCGAAAGCTTGGCCAGCCGCAACCCGGCGATGGATGGTGAGTTGGAACTGCGCCGTCTGGAATTGGCGCTAGAGGCCAATATCGTGACGGATGCTGTCAAAGCGAATGGCTTGGGCCTGATCGACGATGACCGTTTCGCCAATGCGATAGATCAGATAGCGCTGACCTATGAGTATCAGACCACACCGGATGCAAGCCTTTATTTTACCGATGCTTACCTGCCCGAAGGCGGGTTCAAGCTGGATTGATGGGCTTTGGGGCCGGTGCTGCACGCACCGGCCCTTTCTGCACGGTGGATGAATGAAAAACCTGATCGAAATCAAGGGCGTGCGCCACGCTTACCGCACCGATGCCGGGCCGCTTCCGGTGCTGGACGGGCTGGAAATTGCCGTGCCCGAAGGCGGTTTTGTTGCCGTGGTCGGCCCGTCTGGCTGTGGCAAATCCACGCTTACGCGCCTGATCGCGGGGCTGATGAAACCCGACCACGGCGAGGTCTGGCTGCATGGCGAGCGCGTGAAAGGCCCGCGTTCGACCGTGGGCATGGCATTCCAAAACCCGGTTTTGCTCGAATGGCGCTCTATCCTGAAAAACGTGCTTCTGCCCTTGGAGATCGTGCCTTCGAAACTCTCCAAACGCGAAGCCGAAGACCGCGCGCGCTTCCTGCTGTCGCTGGTCGGTCTGGAGGGCTTCGAGGACAAACGCCCCTCGGAACTGTCCGGCGGTATGCGCCAACGCGCCAGCCTGTGCCGCGCGCTCATTCACCAGCCAGAGGTGCTGATCCTCGATGAACCCTTCGGCGCGCTGGACGCGTTCACCCGCGAAGATCTGTGGCAAACCATGCACAAGGTGAAGGAACGCGAACCCTTTACCGGCGTGCTGATTACCCATGACCTGCGCGAGTCGATCTTTCTGGCCGATCAGGTCGTGGTGCTGTCGGGCCGCCCCGCGCGCACGCAATATGTGCTGGATATTCCGCGCAATCGCACACCAACGCTGGACGATCTTTATACCCCCGAAGCCGCAGAACAGTTGAATATCCTGCGCCACCAGATTCAGGTCGCCCAAGGCCGCACCACGGAAGGTGCCGCATGAACAAGCATGTCCAAGCCTTTGCGGTCCCGCTGATCGCGGTGGTGGTGTTCTTGGCGTTTTGGGAATGGCTTGTCTGGGTCAATGGCTGGCCCACTTTCAAAATGGCCGCGCCATCCGATCTGCCCGCAGCCTATATCCGCCATTGGGATCTGTTCCTGACCATGGGTTGGCAGACGCTCTGGCGCACCATCCTTGGGCTGCTTCTGGCGGTTATCTTCGGTACGTTTCTGGGCATGATCATGGGCTTTTCGCGCATCATGCGCGACGCGCTTTATCCGCTGCTGGTGGGCTTCAACGCCATCCCCAAGGCGACAGTCGTGCCCATCGTGGCGCTCATGTTCGTGGGCCAGCACGATTTCAACACGGTGCTTTTGGCCTTCATCATCTCGTTTTTCCCGATCGCGGTGTCGGTCAGCATTGGCCTATCCACGCTGGAGCCTGAATACCGCGACATCCTGCGTAGCTTGGGCGCTTCACAAGCCACGATCTTCTGGAAAATCGCGCTTCCCAAAACCCTGCCCGAATTCTTCGGTGCGTTGAAAGTTGCGGTCACACTGGCCTTCATCGGCACCAACCTGATGGAAATCGTCAGCCCGCATGGGCGCGGCTTGGGCGCATTGTTCGATAGCGGGCGCACCAATTCCGACTTCCCGCTCATGTTCGCGGTGCTCATTGCCTTGGCCTTTCTGGGGATCGTGCTCTACTACATCGTGGTTGCGCTGGAAAAAATCTTCGCCGGCTGGGCGGAACGCGCCCCCGGCTAGTCTTTCATCCTTGCCCAAATATCCCGGGGTGAATGGGGCCGACAGGCCCCAGAGGGGCAGCGCCCCTCAACCCCAGCATCACGCAAAAAGGCGGGCACCAAGCCCGCCTTTTTTCCGTTTGGTCATACCGGCAAATCAGCCGATGATCGCGTTCAACGTGGCCGAGGGGCGCATGATCGCTGCTGTTTTGACCGGGTCATTGTGGTAATAGCCGCCCGTATCGACCGCCTGTCCCCGGCCCGCGTGCAATTCGGCCAGAATGGTGGCTTCTTGTGCGGCCAGCTCTGCCGCGATGGGCGCGAAATGCGCGGCCAAGTCGGCATCGTCCGATTGCGCGGCCAAGGCTTCGGCCCAGTAGCGCGCGAACCAGTAATGGCTGTCGCGGTTGTCAGGTTGGCCTGCCTTGCGACCGGGCGAGCGGTCATTGTCCAGCACGCCTTGCGTCGCCACTTCCACCGCGTTGCCCAAGACCCGCGCTTTCGCGTTGCCCTTGGCATCGGCTAGGAACTTGAACGATTCCCCCAGCGCGCAGAATTCGCCAAGACTGTCCCAACGCAGGTGGTTTTCGCCCTGCAACTGCTGCACATGCTTGGGCGCAGAGCCGCCCGCGCCGGTTTCAAACAGCCCGCCGCCTTGCATCAGCTTGACGATGGACAGCATCTTGGCGCTGGTCGCCAGTTCCAGAATCGGGAACAGGTCGGTCAGGTAGTCGCGCAGCACGTTGCCGGTAATGGCGATGGTGTTCTCGCCCTTGGTGATCGTCTCAAGGCTGGCGCGGGTGGCCGCGCGCGGGGCCATGATTTCGAACTTGTCGGCCACGCCCTTGGCCGCAAGGATCGGCTTTACCAGCTTGATCAGCTCTGCATCATGCGCGCGGGTCGCATCCAGCCAGAAGATCGCGCGATAGCCGGTCTCTGCCTGCCGTGCGATGGCAAGGTTTACCCAATCCTCGATGGGCGCTTTGCGCGCGCTGGCAGAGCGCCAGATATCGCCCTTCTCGACCTCGTGTTCATGCAGCACCGTGCCGTCATCCAGCACCATGCGCACCACGCCGTTGGCTGGGATCTCGAACGTGGTTGGGTGGCTGCCGTATTCTTCGGCTTTCTGAGCCATCAGGCCAATGTTCTGGACCGTGCCAGCCGTGGCCGGGTTTAGCGCGCCATTTTCCTTGAAGAAGCGGATCGTCTCATCATAGACGGGCGCGTAAGAGCTGTCGGGGATCACGCAATTTGCGTCATGCTCTGCCCCGTCCGGTCCCCAACCCTTGCCGCCACTGCGGATCAGCGCGGGCATGGACGCGTCGATAATCACGTCCGACGGCACATGCAGGTTGGTGATGCCGCGGTCGCTATCGACCATATACATGGGTGGGCGCGCAGCATTGCAGGCGTCGATCGCGGCCATGATATCGGCGCGGTCCTTGACGCGGGCCAGCAGGTCGCCAAGGCCGGAATTGGGGTTCACGCCCAAAGCGGCCATATCATCGTCGAATTGCTCGAACACCGGGGCCAGCCATGCTTTGACCGCGTGGCCAAAAATGATCGGGTCGCTGACCTTCATCATCGTGGCCTTCATGTGCAACGAAAACAGCGTGCCTTCGGCTTTGGTATTCTCAATCTCGGCGGCCAGAAATGCGCCAAGGGCTTTGGCCGACATGAAGGTCGCGTCCACCACTGTGCCAGCGGGGTAGCTGACCGCGTCTTTCAGCACGGTCTGCGTGCCATCGGGGGCGATATGGTCAATGGTCGCAATCGCAGGCTGTGCCAGCGTGGCAGAGCGCTCATTGCTGAAGAAATCGCCTGCGCCCATGGTCGCAACGCGGGTTTTGCTGTCCTTGGACCACGCGCCCATGCGGTGCGGGTTGGCTTGGGCGAATTTCTTGACAGCGCTTGCGGCGCGGCGGTCCGAGTTTCCTTCGCGCAGCACCGGGTTGACCGCAGATCCTTTGATCGTGTCATAGCGCGCGCGGATCTCTTTTTCGGCATCGGTCGCGGGGGTTTCTGGATAGTCGGGCAGGGCGTAGCCTTGGGCCTGCAACTCGCGCACTGCGGCTACAAGCTGCGGGACAGAGGCAGAGATGTTCGGCAGCTTGATGACATTCGCTTCTGGCGTTTTCACCAGCTCGCCCAGTTCGGCCAGATCGTCGCTGATGCGCTGCTCTTCGGTCAGGAAATCGGGGAAGGTCGCCAGAATGCGGCCAGCCAGCGAAATATCCTTGGTGCCGACGCTGACGCCTGCGGCGCTGGCGAACCGCTGGATGATCGGCAGCAGCGAAGCCGAGGCAAGCTCTGGCGCTTCATCCACCTTGGTGTAGATGATGTCGGGAATGGTCTTGTCGGTCATGTCTGGCCCCTCTTGGAAATTTGGGGCCACCATAAGCTGTTTTGCGCCCGCCGTAAACAGTGCACAATGGTATACCGTCTAGATTTCTGCACCGCATTGTGGATTTTCGGCAGCGCAGCAAAAAGCCCCGGCGGGGAGCGCCGGGGCCGTGGTCGGTGACGGGTGTTTACAGGCTTGCGTCCAGCGCCGCGATAATCGCGTCGCCCATGCCGGATGTCGACACGGGCACACCGCCTTCGGGGCCCATCAGGTCTGCCGTGCGCACGCCATCGGCCAGAACCTTCTCGACCGCCTGTTCGACGCGGGTTGCTTCCTCACCCAGATCGAAGCTGTAGCGCAGCGCCATGGCAAAGCTGAGGATACAGGCAATCGGGTTCGCCTTGCCTTGGCCTGCAATATCGGGGGCAGAGCCATGCACCGGCTCATACAGCGCCTTCGGGCGACCGTTTGCCATCGGCGCGCCAAGGCTGGCCGAAGGCAGCATCCCAAGGCTGCCGGTCAGCATGGCGGCCAGATCCGACAGCAGATCGCCGAACAGGTTGTCGGTCACGATTACGTCGAATTGCTTGGGCCAGCGGGTTAGCTGCATGGCACCAGCATCGGCATACATGTGGCTCAGTTCCACATCCGGGTATTCCGCATCGTGAATTTCCTGCACCACGTCGCGCCACAGAATGCCCGATTCCATGACATTGGCCTTTTCCATGGAACAGACCTTGTTGCCGCGCTTACGCGCCATTTCGAAGGCCGAGCGCGCCACGCGGGCGATTTCCGATTCGGTATAGCGCTGGGTGTTGATGCCGACGCGTTCATTGCCTTCTTTATGAATGCCGCGTGGTTCGCCGAAGTAGACACCGCTGGTCAATTCGCGGATAATCATGATGTCCAGACCGGCCACGACCTCTTTCTTCAGGCTGCTGAAATCTGACAGCGCATCAAAGCATTGGGCGGGGCGCAGGTTGGCGTAAAGGTCCATTTCCTTGCGCAGGCGCAGCAGGCCGCGTTCGGGCTTCACGCTGAAATCCAGCACATCGTATTTCGGGCCGCCCACCGCGCCCAGCAGCACCGCGTCCACCTCTTGCGCCTTGGCCATGGTGTCGTCATGCAAGGGGGTGCCGTGCTTGTCATAGGCCGCGCCACCGACCAAATCCTCGGTAACATCAAAATTCAGCCCGCGTTTGGCGCCCATCCAGTCAATGATCTTGCGGACTTCCGCCATGACCTCTGGGCCAATGCCGTCGCCGGGCAGGATAAGCAGGGAAGGGGTGGTCATGGGCGTCTCCTCTGATGTGATTGCTTGTCGCTAGCCTCAAGGCGCGGGGGCGTCAAGTCGGGCGGGATTGGGAAAAAGCGCCCTTTATGCTAGACTTGCCGTCCGACACGGGGAGGAGAGCCATGTCAAAACACCTGATCGACCAGCCGCGCGACCGCGGCAGCGAACGCTTGGCGCGGTTTGTGCGCATTGCGCGCGCATCCATGGGGCCGGTGCACCCAGAGCTAAGCCGCCGCCCAAGGCTGAAAGCTGTGGCGCGTCTGCCTGCCTATCTGCGCATTGCGCGCCACGCAGGCTAACCGGCGCTGGCAGGGGCCGGGATTTCTGCTAAGCCTTGGGGACAGGCGCTAGGCACAGCATAGGCCCTTGCATGGATAAGGCATTCGACGCGGTTGTCATTGGCCGCAATGAAGGCGCGCGGCTACTGCGCGCATTGGCAGCCGCGCAGGCCGTGGCGCGGCGGGTTGTCTATGTCGACAGCGGCTCGCATGACGGGTCGGCGCGGGCCGCGCGCGATCTGGGTGTGACCGTCATAGAGCTGGACGCAAGCCGCCCCTTCACCGCCGCGCGCGGGCGTAACACGGGGCTTGCCGCGCTGCCCGATGCCGAATTCGTGCAGTTCATTGATGGCGATTGCATTCTGCAACCGGACTGGCCCATGCAGGCGCTGTCGCATCTGCACGCCCATTCCAAAGCCGGGCTGGTCTTTGGCCGCCAGTTTGAAGCTGCGCCCGATGCATCGGTCTATAACTGGATGACCGATTGGGAATGGAACAAACCGCTTGGGCCGAACACGTTTTGCGCGGGCTGCCTAATGGTGCGCGCGGATGCCTTGCGCGCAATCGGCGGGTATAACGAGGACCTGATCGCCGGCGAAGATGACGATATGTGCCACAGGATGCAATCTGCCGGATGGCAGACATGGTGCATTGACACGCGCATGACCGAACACGATGCGCGGCTGTTGTCGCTGCGCCCGTGGTGGCGCCGCAGCCTGCGTGCCGGGCACAGCTATGCTGAACTTGGGGTGCTGCACGGTGCGGCGGTTGGCCAAAGACGGCGCGCCCTGCTGTGGGGCGGCGTGTTGCCGGTGATCGCGGCGCTTGGGTTGGTGTTCTGGTGGCCCATAACACTTGCCGTGGCTGCGCTATACGCACTCTCGGTTCTGCGGCAATGGCGCGGGTTTCGCGCGCAGGGTTTGGGCGCGGGTCGCGCCGCGCATGTGGCCGGGTTGCTGATGCTTAGCAAATTCGCCGAAGCGATGGGTATGGCCAGCTATTGGCGTGCCCGCGCGGCCGGGCGCAGGCGAAAGCTGATCGAATACAAATAGGCGCTCTCAGTCGCGGACGACATAGACCGATTGCTTGGCATGGCGGACAACGCGCGCCACGTTCGGTCCAAGCAGGTAATCGCTGGCCTCTGGCCGGTGGGCGGCCATTACGATGACATCAACATCCAGCTCATCCGCCGCGCGAAGGATTTCATCATAAATGTTTCCGTGCAAGACATGCGGATGCACGTCTATGCTGCCGGGCACATTTTGCGCGACCCATTTGCGCAAGGCTTCACCAAACTGGTGCAGCGCGGTTTGCTCGAACCCGGCCTTGAAGAAGGTGCCCACCATCGACATGCCGAAATCCGGCAAGACACTGACGACATGCAAGGCGCCGCCCCCGACAAGCATTTTCTGCGCCTCGGCCATCGGTTTGACCCAAGATGCGGGCGAAGACAGGTCGATGGGCAGCAAAATTTTGGTCGCCATGAGGGGCCCCTTCGTGGTGTAGGCCACAAATGGACACGTTCAGCGGCCGGAATTCAAGAGATTTGTCATGCCGCATGCAACAGCGTGGCTTGTGACCCGCCGCTATGGCCGCAGGTCGTTCGACCCTGTCCACCGGGGTGTTGCCGCGCAAACCTCGATCTGTGCGGCCCTTAGCCTGCCCCACGCGATTTGAGCTGAGACGTTTTCCAAGGCTCGGATACGGAGGGTGCACCGAAGAAATACCCTTGCAGGCAATCTACCCCCATTTCGACCAGCAGGCGCGCATCTTCCTGTGTTTCCACGGATTCGGCGACGGTAAACATGTCGAAATGTCGGGCAATCGACACCAAAGCCTGGGTCAGAACCTGGTTGTCGGGGTTGGTGCCAATGCCGCGAATGAATGCGCCGTCGATCTTGATGATGTCGAAATAGAAATCCTTAAGGTAGCGAAAGGCGGTATATCCCGCGCCGAAATCATCCAGTGCAAAGCAGATGCCGCGTTCTTGCATGTCGGCCATGAAATCGATCACCAGTTCCGGCATTTCCATGGCAGAGGATTCGGTGATTTCAAGGATCAGCCGTTCGGCGATGCTGGGATCATGGCGCAGCCCGCGTTCAAGCGCCGCCAGCCATTCCGGATAGCCGATGGACCGTGCCGACATGTTGATGGACAGCCGGATGCCGGGTTCGGCGGCCAGCGTGTCCAATCCCATTTCAAGGGCAAGACAGTCAATCTTGCGGCCCAGTTCGCGGGTTTCCACCGCGCCGATGAAATCTGCGGCAGGAATGATACGCCCGCTTGGGTCCATGATCCGGATCAGCCCTTCATAAAAGGCGGCCCGTTTGGGCATGCGCGCTTGCACCACAGGTTGAAATGCAAGCATTGCGCGCCGGTCACGCAGCGCCTCGCGCACAAGCAAAATGGCATCGCGCGTTTTCTCATCGGCTGCTACGCTCAGGGGCGACGCTCTTTGCGGCGTATCTTCAAAATGCATGGAACTCTCCGGCGGTTATGACTCAGTTATTCCCGACGCGGCTTAATCGGAAGTTAAACGCATAATGTTCGCTAAAAGTCTTTGTACTTTGCGCATGCGTGCCGAACAGGCGGCTTCATTGCCAAGGGCGCGTGCCTTGGCTATAGCCGGGGTGTAACAGCGAAAGGGGCGCGCGCATGTCTGCAAAATCTGCCAATGCCATGTGGGGCGGTCGGTTTTCCGCCGGTCCCGACGCGATTATGGAGGCGATAAATGCCTCTATCGGGTATGATAAGCGTTTGGCGCCGCAGGATATCGCCGGCTCGCGCGCCCATGCTGCGATGCTGGCCGCGAAAGGCATCCTGACCTCAGAGGACGCCGCCGCCATTGATGCGGGCCTGACGCAAGTTCTGGCAGAGATAGAGGCGGGTGATTTCGCCTTCTCGACCGCGCTGGAAGATATTCACATGAATGTCGAAGCGCGCCTGCGCGACATTATCGGCCCTGCCGCTGGCCGGTTGCACACGGCACGGTCGCGCAACGACCAAGTGGCGGTGGATTTCCGCATGTGGGTGCGCGACCAATGCGACGTGGCCATCGCCGGGCTGGACGCGCTGATGCGCGCATTCCTTGCCCAAGCAGAGGCAGGGGCGGATTGGGTCATGCCCGGTTTCACCCATCTGCAAACCGCGCAGCCCGTGACATGGGGACACCACATGCTGGCCTATGTGGAAATGTTCGCCCGCGACCGGTCGCGCTTTGCCGACGCGCGCGCGCGTATGAACGAATGCCCCTTGGGTGCGGCGGCACTGGCAGGCACGTCCTTTCCAATTGACCGCCACATGACCGCCGCCGCCTTGGGATTTGACCGGCCCACGGCAAATTCGCTGGATTCGGTGTCGGACCGTGATTTCGCGCTGGAATACCTGTCGGCAGCCAGCATCTGCGCGATGCATCTGTCGCGCTTCGCCGAGGAATTGGTGATCTGGTCCTCTGCCCAGTTCCGGTTTGTGCGCATGTCGGACCGTTTCTCGACCGGGTCCAGCATCATGCCGCAAAAGCGCAACCCGGATGCGGCGGAACTATTGCGCGCCAAGCTGGGGCGCATTCTGGGCGCGACGGTGGCGCTGTTCACGGTCATGAAGGGCCTGCCGCTGACCTATTCCAAGGACATGCAGGAAGACAAAGAACAGGTGTTCGATGCCGCCGACACGCTTGCGCTTGGCTTGGCGGCAATGGAGGGCATGGTCAGCGACCTGACCGCGAATCGCGCGGCGCTGGAAGCGGCTGCCGCGTCGGGCTTTTCGACCGCGACGGACCTTGCCGATTGGCTGGTGCGCGAATTGAACCTGCCCTTCCGCGACGCGCATCATGTCACCGGCAGCCTTGTAAAGCTGGCCGAGGACAAAGGCTGCGATCTGCCCGACCTGTCCTTGGACGAGATGCAGAAAGTGCATGGCGAAATCACCCAGGCGGTCTATTCTGTCTTGGGTGTGCATAACTCGGTTGCCAGCCGCACAAGCCATGGCGGCACCGCGCCCGACAATGTGCGCGCACAAATCGCCCGCTGGAAAGAGGTTCTGGGATGAAATATGCCGCCTTCGCGTTCGCGCTGATCTTGGCCGCTTGCGGGGCGGATGGCCTGCCAACCGCGCCCGAACAGCCCAAGTCCGGCCTGCATATGTCAGGCGAGGTCAAGATCGGGGTGCAGACAGAGCTATGACCCCGTTGCGCCTGATCTTTCTTGCGCTTGCCATTTGGGGCGCGATCCACCCGATGTATTGGTTTGTGACGTGGTTTCAGGAAAATGGCTGGTCTATCATGGCCATGGTCGATGCTTGGCATGTCAATGCCGCGACCTCTGGGCTGGTCTGGGATCTGACCATCGCCGCCGTGGCACTGACGGTTTTCGTGATTGCCGAATGCGTTGCGCGCAAACGCTATATCGGGCTGGTCGCCATACCGGCCACATTCTGCATTGGCGTGTCTTGCGGGTTGCCCTTGTATCTGTTTCTGCGCTCGAAACCGGACTGACCCCTTTTCATCTTGCCCAGACGATGCCCGCGATGGGCGTCCATCCCAAGCCCTATGCCCCCGCGGCCCGATTGAAAGCCCCAGATGGATCATTTCCTGTATAAAGACGGTGTTCTGCATGCCGAAGACGTGCCCCTGACCGAGATCGCCGCGCAGGTCGGAACACCCTTCTACATCTATTCCACCGCAACACTGACCCGGCATTTCAAGCTGTTCCAAGAGGCCCTTTCGGGCATGGACCATCTTGTCTGTTTCGCAGTCAAGGCATTGTCGAACGTGGCGGTGTTGCGTGTGCTGGCGAGGCTGGGCGCGGGCATGGATGTGGTGTCGGGCGGCGAATACCGCCGGGCAAAAGCCGCTGGCGTGCCGGGGGCGCGGATCGTGTTTTCCGGCGTTGGCAAAACCCGCGAGGAAATGGCGCTGGTGCTGACCGGCGGCATTCGTCAGATCAACGTCGAATCGCTGGAAGAACTGCGCGTTCTGTCCGATGTGGCCGCAAGCTTGGGCGCGACCGCGCCCATCGCGCTGCGCGTGAACCCCGATGTGGATGCCAAGACGCACGAAAAAATCGCCACGGGCCGCAAGGAAGACAAGTTCGGCGTGCCGATTTCGCGCGCGCGCGAAATCTACGCCGAAGCGGCCCGCCTGCCCGGCATTCAGGTCGTGGGCGTGGATGTGCATATCGGCAGCCAGTTGACCGATCTGGCCCCGTTCGAGGACGCTTTCACCAAGATAGCGGACCTGACGCGCGCTCTGCGCGCGGATGGCCACACGATCACACGGCTGGACTTGGGCGGCGGCCTTGGTATTCCTTACACACGGTCCAACGAAACCCCGCCATTGCCCACCGATTACGGCGCCATGATTTGCCGTGTTCTGGGCGATCTGGATGTCGAGATCGAGATCGAACCGGGCCGATTGATCGCCGGGAATGCGGGGCTTTTGGTGGCGTCCGTGATCTATACCAAAGCGGGCGAGGGGCGGGATTTCCTGATCCTTGATGCCGCGATGAACGATCTGATCCGACCGGCCATGTATGGCGCGCATCACGACATTGTCCCGGTGCAAGAAGCGCAAACCGCGGTCGACCAACGCCCGGTCGATATTGTCGGCCCAGTCTGCGAATCGGGCGACACATTTGCCAAGGCGCGCTCCATGCCGCCGCTGGACACCGGCGCGTTGGTGGCGTTTCGGTCTGCGGGTGCATATGGCGCGGTCATGGCGTCGGAATACAACACAAGGCCCCTGATCCCCGAAGTTTTGGTCGATGGCGATCAATTCGCAGTCATCCGGGCACGCCCGACCTTTGACGAAATCCTTGCACGCGATACATTACCGCCATGGCTGGCAGACTGATCAGCCAGCAAGCGAGGGCGCATGGCCAAGACCAAAGCCGAAACCACAACGCTCGACCGCGCATTGCGTGGCACGCTTGTTGGGATTTGGGCGGAACGTCTGGCGCGGGCCTTTTGGCCATTTCTAAGCATCGCGCTGCTGCTTTGGGCAGTGCTTGCCTTCGGCGTTCAAACGTTGTTGTCCGGTGGCTGGTCCACCGCATTCGGGCTGGGCGCACTGGCATTGTTGCTGGCAGCTTTTGTCTGGGGGGTGTGGCGCCTTAGCATCCCGACCCGCGCACAAGCCGCGCGCCGTCTGGACCAGACGCTTCCGGGGCGCCCCCTGACCACCTTGGCCGATAGGGTTGCAATCGGGGAAGATGACCCCGGCACGCAAGCCCTGTGGGCCGCACATATGGCGCGCATGTCGCGGCTGTTGGATCAGGCGCGCGCCGTGCCGGGCGATCTGCGGCTGGCCCGGTTTGACCGCTACGGTCTGCGCTTCATCGCCGCGACGGCTGCGGCGGTTGCGGTCTTGTTCGGGGCACCCGCCCGCGTGACCGACTTGGCGGAAATGGCGCAGCTTTCTGGCCGGGCAGAAGCCATCGCCCTTGGCCCGTCATGGGAGGCTTGGGTGCAACCGCCGGGGTACACCGGGCGTCCCAGCCTGTATCTGAACGAGGTCGACCGCCCCACCTTGCAACTGCCCGAAGGCAGCCTTGTGACCGTGCGCTTTTACGGCCAGCCGGGGGTGATGAGCGTGGTCGAAAGTATTTCGGACCGCACCGACCCAGACCCCGCCGCCATGGCGCAGGATTTCACCGTAGAGTCGTCGGGCCGCCTGTCCGTGCGTGGCCCGGCCGGACGCGACTGGGAAATTACCACGCTCAGCGATCAAGCCCCGCGTGTTACCCTTGCCGGCGCGCCCGCGCGCGAACGTGGCGGGCTGATGCGGCAGGATTTCAGCGCGCAGGATGACTACGCCGTAACATCGGGCCAGATTACCGTCGCGCTGGACTTGGACGAAGTCGACCGCCGGTTCGGGCTGGCCACAGACCCGGAACCGCGCGAAACACTGGAAATTGATCTGCCTTTGCCCGCCTCTGGTTCACGCGACGAGATTGAGGATGCGTTCATCGAAGATTTCTCGCAGCACCCTTGGGCCAACCTGCCCGTGGTGTTGCGCATGGGGGTCGAGGACGCGCGCGGCCAAACCGGGCAGAGCGCCGAGTCACATGTCATTTTGCCGGGGCGGCGGTTTTTTGACCCGATGGCGGCGGCTGTGATCGAAATGCGGCGCGATCTGCTATGGTCGCGCGAGAATGGCGCGCGCAGCCTGCAACTGATGCGCGCGGTATCGCACCGCGCCCAAGATGCGTTTCGGTCCACCGAAAGCTTGGCGCGCTTTATGGAAACGCGCGATCTGCTGCAAGCCAGCTTAAACGATGGCGGTCTTGATGCCGCCACACGCGACAATCTGGCAGAGGCGCTCTGGGACTTGGCGATCTTGCTGGAAGAAGGCGAATTGGCCGATGCCCGCGCCCGTCTGGAGCGTGCCCAAGAACGGCTGGACGAAGCCATGCGCAACGGCGCTGACCCGTCCGAGATTCAGGAATTGATGGATGAAATGCGCGAGGCCATGCGCGACTACATGCAGCAATTGGCCGAACAGCCCCGTGAGCGCGGAGAGCCGCAGCCGGGCGGTGAGCAGATGGAGGTCACCCAAGACCAGATCCAAGAGCTTATGGACCGCATTCAGGAACTGATGGAAGAAGGCCGCATGGACGAAGCGGCAGAGCTGATGGCTCAGCTCAACGCGCTGCTGGAAAACCTGCAAGTGGCCGAAGGGCAGGGTGGCGACGGTCCCCCCATGCCCGGCGGCGAGGCGATGGAAGGTCTGGGTGAAACCCTGCGCGACCAGCAGGATTTGGCGGATGACACATTTGGCGAGTTGCAAGATGACTTCCGCGACGGCACGCCGGGGCAAGGCCAGCCGCAGCAGGGGCGCGGTGACGAGGGCGCGCCGCAGGATGGGCAGGGCGAGGGCGACACCGAAGAGCAGCCTGAAGACGGTGGCGGCCAAAGCGATCTGGCCGACCGCCAGCGCGCCTTGGCAGAGGCCCTGCGCCAGCAGCAGTTGCAACCGCTACCGGGCGAAGGGATGCCCGAAGGCGACGCCGCGCTGGACGAACTGGAACGCGCGCAGCGCGCCATGGAAGAGGCCGCAGAAGCACTTGAGCGGGGCGATAGCGGCGAAGCGCTCAGTCGTCAGGCCGACGCTATGGAAGCCATGCGCGAAGGGTTGCGCGCCATGAATGACGCGGCCACGCAGGACCAGCGCGAACAGGCCGAAGGCGATTCCGCGTCCGAAACCGGCAATGGCGATGGCCGCGATCCACTGGGCCGCGCGCGCAACCAAGGCGGCGAGACCGGCACAGAGCAGGATATGCTGGCCGAAAATGACGTGTATGAACGCGCCCGCGACCTGTTGGAAGAATTGCGCCGCCGTTCAGCCGAATTGGACCGGCCAGAGGAAGAACTCGACTATCTTCGCCGTTTGCTGGACAGGTTCTGATCTTGCTATATCTCTGGCGCTGCGCGTCGTGAAACCGTCATGGCGCAGGCCCATGGTGGCGGATCAAACAGCCCGTCACTGCGCATAACGCGGCAGCAGATGTAGGATACCGAATGATCGTTCTGATCCTTGGCAGTGGACCGAATGTGTTGTCCTGCCGCGACTGGCCGCGCGCAGATTTCGACCGGGTCTTGGCCATCAACAATGCTTGGGCCGTGCGGCCAGACTGGGACTACCTTGTGTTCCCGGATGATTTCCCGCCGGACCGCCTTCCACCGAAAATGGAGGCCGGACAAACGCTTGTGCGCTCGGCGGAATATGTGCCGCATAACAACAGCTTTGGCGGGATTATCTATGCTGGCGCGACCATGGCATTCAGCGCGGGCTACTGGGCCTTGGGGGCGTTACGACCGCAGGTTCTGGCCTATCTGGGCTGCGACATGGTCTATTCCCAAGGCCAGACGCATTTCTACGGCACAGGCACGGCGGACCCGTTACGCCCGGACCCCACCTTGCAAAACCTGCGCGCAAAATCCGCGCGGCTGGAATTGCTGGCGGCGCAGGCCGGTTGTGCCACGGTCAACCTGTCGCAAGCGCCAAGCGCGCTGACATTTCCGCGCGTCGACCCCGTCGGTTTGAAAAATACCAGATTGCCAGATGATCCGACCGCGCACATAGCCGCAGCCCTTGCCGCAGAAACGGCGCTGAACGCTGTCTGCCCCTCTGGCCGTTACTGGGACGGCCCGCCGCTTGACGCGGGCGCGCTTGCGCAGATCGACGGGCTTTGGCTGGACGCCTATGCGGCGGCGACAGCTACGCGGCCATCAGTGCAGCCTCTGCGGTATTAAGGCACCGGCGGACGGTTGGACCGTAGCGATCTGGGCTATCCGCGATATCGGGCATGACCGCGCGCAGATCGGCGCGGTGATGGCGCAGCATGTCAGGTGCGGCCAGACCGGGATGAAAGCTTTCGCACGGCAAGCCATTGGCGAACAGCACTTGGTGATCTTCCAGCAGAAGGTGGACATAGACCACACCATGCAAGGCTGGATCGGGGGCAATACTGCGATAATCGACAAGGTCGGCGGCCCGGACCAAAAGCTCGTCGCAGCCAAACAATGCCTGCGCGCGCTGTCCCGTCAGCAGCACCCGATGCTCTGGCGAGACCCGCAAATCCTCGTCTGGAACGCCCCCCAAAGCGCTACGGCGCAGGCGGATGGGGCGCAGATGCGGGTGACGGCGCAAGGCAGATCCCGACAGGGCGCTGCGTCCGGACCAGACCACGGGGCGGGGGCCGTTGTCACGCGTCAGCACCATGTCGCCCTGTGCGATCCGGTCAATCGGGCAGGGGCCGTTTGGTGTATCAATGACCGTGTCAGAGGCGAAGCAAATCACCGATTGCATTGGGGCGGGGGCATTCGTCAGGCGCGTTTCGACCACCCAAAGCGGCGTTTTTGGGCAGGGCAGACCATCGGTGAACACCGCCAGCCAGTTCCCCCCTTGCGCAATTAGGCGCAGCGTGTAGCGCCTGTGCCCATCGGTCAGCAACAGCCCGTTTTGCGGTGCCTCTGCGCTCGTCGCTTCTGGGCTGTCGCGATGGGCCAGCCCGGTCAACCGTTCTGCCATGGAACGGGCCCGCCCCTGCGTGCATTGGTGGGGGCTGTGCAGCGACAGAACGCCATTGCGCGCATCCAGTCGCATCGCACTTCCGTGCCAACGCAGTTCTGCGCCGATACGCAGCCAATGCGGGTCCAGCCCCGACGCGCCGTCAATCTCTATATTATGCCAAGGCACGGCGTAAACGCCGCGCAACTCTGCTCGTGCTGCCATGTCTGCCTCTGCGCTGTCGCTGTTTCCGCGACTTTCGGCAAGTGTAGCAGTCACTTGCACCACAAGCCAGTGTTTCGATTAACTTAGGCCCATGTTGCGCCCGATCATGGCCGCCTGTGTCCGGTTGGTCGCGCCCAGCCTGCGATACAGCGTCTTGACATGCAATTTGATCGTCGGCTCACTCAGGTTCATGGAGCGGGCGATTTCCTTGTTGGTCAGGCCGCAGCACAGGGCCGCCAGCACCTCTGTTTCTCGCGATGTCAGGTTAACGTCGGGCCGGGTACCCGATCTTTCGTCAACTCTTAGCGTGCCGGTTGCGGCGGCAAGGGCCACATCCACCGGCAAAAAGCGTTCGCCCGCCGCCATGAAACGGATCGCGTTTAGCAGCGATTGCGCGGGCATGGATTTTTGCAAGAAACCCTGCGCGCCCATTTGAATGGCCTGCAACGCCACCTCAAATTTCGCGATTCCCGATATCAGCGCGACCGGGGGCGTGTCGGGGCGTTCCAGCAGCAATTGCAGGCCATCCAGACCGTTCATACCCGGCATGGTGTAATCCAAAAGGATCAGATCATACCGGCACCCGTCATCCAACTGCGCCACGGCCTGAGACAAGTCGCCGACCGTGCAGATCTCTAGATCATCCTGCTGCTGCAGGAAACTGCGCAAGGTATCGCGCAATAATTCGTGGTCATCTGCAATCAACAGTCGCATCGTCAGCTTTCGCGTCGGTTAGATGTGATGCTGAGACCTTAATTTTGCGGCGAGCAGAACCGAAATCAAGACGGTGTGGCAAATTGGCTTGCGTAGGGTCGCAGCAAACTCAGTCTGCACAGATTTTGTTGCAAAATGCAACTCGTTGTTCCCGGTCATCAGGATGATCGGCAGATCCTCGCGTTGTGTGTGCATGGCTTCGGCCAAGTCATTGCCAGACATCCCATCCATGTCGAAATCGGTCAGCACGATGTCCCAGTCATTTGGCGCCAATGTGACCGCTTCAAGCGCATCGGCGGGATCGACACAGCTTGCAACCTCGGCGCCGGCTTGGACCAGCATCGCTGCAAGATCTTGCAGCAACAGGTCGTCATTATCGACCAATAGAACATTCGTGCCCGCCAGCGGTGTCTGGGTGCTTTGGTGGTCCAGCCCCTTTATCGGCGCGCAGGGCCAGAACACCTGCACGCAGGTGCCCTTTGGCGCATTGGGCACCAAGCGCAGCGCCGCACCGCGCGTCTGCACGATATTGGCGACAACGGCCAAGCCCAACCCTGCGCCAGCATCACCTTTTGAACTGACATAGGGGGCAAACAACGAATGGCGCAATTCGTCCGGAATCCCATCGCCACAATCGCGCAGTTCAATCAGGGCATAAGGGATATCCGGCAGAAGGCGGCCAAGATCGACATGCGGCGGCAGGTCATTCTCTGGGCAAGGGGCCGCGTGCAAATGGATCGTGCCGGCCTGATCGGGATCACGCTCTAGGCTGGCGCGGCAGGCATCGCGCGCGTTCAGCGCCAGGTTCAGCACCAGTTGCATCAGTTCCATCCGGTCGCCATGCACGGTCAGCGCGTCATCGGGCATGTCTAGAACCAGTTGAACCGGCGCTTCCAGCCCGGGTGTCAGCAAATCGACCGCTTGGCGCAGGATCGGCGCCAGCGCCTGCGATGTCGCCTCTGGGCGTGCGGTTTCCAACCGGGTCAGGCTGCGCGCCAATTCACGCGCTTGCTGCGTGGCGTTGCGGATACGGTCGATGACCGGCAGTGCCTTGGGTTTGACCTGCGGTGCCAATTGGTCGACAGAGCCAGAGATCGTGGCCAGCACATTGGCGAAATCATGCGCCAAACCGGCTGCAAGCTGCGCGCCCAGCTCGCGCGCCTGCGCCTTTTGCAACTGTTCGTGCAGCTGCGCGCGGTCCTGCTCTGCGCGATGGCGGCGCGTGATGTCCCGAATAAGTGCCAGCGTGGAGCCATCGTTTTCAACCGACAGGGAAAGATGGAAATGGCGCGCTGTGTCATCTGAAGTCCTGCGGGAAAATTCGCCTTCCCAGACCCCTTCCGACATCAAAACCGGCAGAATAGCTGTCATGCGCTCGGTCAGACTTGGTGGGGTAATGTCGGTCCACATAAGCGCGGCAAGCCGCGCACCCTGATCTATCCCCAAGAATCTGCGCAGCGCCGGGTTGGCATAGGCCAATCGCCCGTTCGGCCGGATAATCGCGATCCCTTCATGGCTGGCGCGCATGGCCATGCTGCGATCTTGCAACAAGCGGGCTTCGGCTTGTTTGTGGCTGGTCGTGTCAACGCCGATGACCATGTAGCCTTCGACCACGCTGTCGGCATCATGCAGCGGCTGCACATTCAGGTCCAGCCAGTATTCGGTTCCGTCAATCGTTTGCGCACGCAGTTCCCGGTGAATCGGATAGCCGTTGTCCAGTGTTTGGCAAAGCTCTTCGACGATATCGGGTTCGGATTTGTCCAGATGCAGAATCTCGCTGGGCCGCAGGCCTTCGGCGTCTTGCAGGCTGTAGCCGGTGCGCTCTACAGCGGCCGGATTCAGCCAATGGATATGACGGTCCTTCTTGGTCAGCATGATAAGGTTGGTCGACAATTCCGCGACGCGCACAAGCTGGCGGATACGCTGATCCTGACGCTGCGCATGGGTCACGTCGCGCACAACGAACAGGTAGCCGGGGGATTTCTGCGCAATCGTGTCGCTGCCCAGAACGCGCCGTGTTGCGTAGAGTGTGAACCATTTCGGCCCCAGCGGCGTGTCCAACGAATAGCCGTGCGATTGCGACCATCCGAACAGGTCCACCTCGCGCATCGCCTTGCGACAGATGTTGGCCAGATGGTTTGGCAAGACGGCTTCGGGCGGGTGTCCGATCACCTCTTGCGGGCTGGCTGCGAATGTCAGGGGCGTGCTTTGTTGGAACCCCACGATAATGCCGTCGCGGTCGGTTTCGACCAGCAATTCCGGCAGTGCCGCGACGCTGGCCCCAAGCTGCGCGCGCGCGCGGGCAAGGTCGGCCTCGTGCCGGACCAGATCGCGGGTGGTGCGCGCAAGCGCGCGCAACATTCCCACCTGTGCTGCGAATCCGCGTATCAGATTGTCGAACTCTGGCGAAAAGCTGTGTGGACCGTGGGTGTAATCCAGACCAACGAAGCCGAACATCTCGCCATTTTGCCAGAACGGGGCGGCGATCAAGGCCTTGATATCTTGCTCTTCCAGAATCTGGCGCAATTCCGAGGTTTGCAGCAGGTCATCCACGTTCTCGATATGGATGGATCCGGCTTCGGTAAATCTTTCCCAGAACACGGCGCCAACAGAATAGGGCACATATTGCAGATGCGGCTTCATCGGTTTTACACCGGCTGCGCACCATTCGTGCGTGTTGCGGATGAACACGGCATCGACAACTTCGAACACATAGGTGCGCTGGGCAGCCAAAGCCTGACCGATATCGCCTAGAACGCGGTCCAATACCCTGTCACAATCCAGTGGGGCACAGCGCTGAAGGTCTTTTGCCGCTTGGGAAAATACCCGCGTCAGCGCCGCGACCCTCAGAGTGTCGCCCGACATGCGAGATGGCGCTTGGCTGGATTGCATGTCATTGGGTGGCATTGGGCTACAAGGTCAACTGTCTAAGGGCGCGCCCGCACATTCTAAAGCGCGCTTGCCTGTAAGTCACGCATCTGCTGATATCTGACCGAAATCAGGGAAGGATGGCTGGTGTTTGGCGCTTAGCGGCATTAGTTTGCGCGGCGCAATGGCAAGACTGGAGGCCTTCTTGGGCGACATATTTGACGGCGCAACCACACGCGACGGGATTCGACTGCACCGCCCCGAGGATTTCGCGGGTATGCGCAAGGCCGGGCAACTGGCCGCACGAATCCTTGACGATTTGGCAGAGCATGTCTTTCCCGGCCAGACCACGGGCGCGCTGGACCGTCTGATTACAGAACAGGTTCGCTCTGCCGGGGCCATATCTGCCACGATCGGCTATCGCGGATACCAGCACGCAAGCTGTATCTCGGTCAATCATGTGGTCTGCCACGGTATTCCGGGGGCGCCAGTGCCGCTGGGCAAGGATGAAACAATCTCGCGCGATCTGGAAAAGCGCCGCGCAGATGACGTGCTGCGCGAGGGCGATATCCTTAATATCGACGTTACCGTGGTGGTCGATGGCTGGTTTGGTGATTCCTCGCGCATGTATGTTGCAGGCGCGCTTAAACCCCGCGCCGAAAAGCTGATACAGGTCACCTATGACGCGCTGATGATGGGCATTGATGCCGTGCGCCCCGGCAACACCTTTGGCGATATCGGCCATGCGATTCAGGCCCATGTCGAAAGCCAGCGCATGTCGGTGGTGCGCGATTTCTGCGGTCACGGGCTGGGGCAGGTGTTCCACGCGCCTCCCAATGTGCTGCATTACGGGCGCCCCGGGCGCGGCCCGGTGCTGGAGCCGGGAATGTTCTTCACGATTGAACCGATGGTCAATCTTGGCAAGCCCGATACACGGGTTCTGTCGGATGACTGGACGGCGGTAACGCGCGACAAGTCACTTTCGGCGCAGTTCGAACATTCCATCGGGGTTACCGAGGACGGGGTTGAGATATTCACCACGTCTCCGGCGGGGCGGTTTCATCCGACATGGGCTTAGGCGCGGTCTCTGCCAGAAGCGCGTTGACCACGCCGCCCAGCAGCACCACATAGGCCGACAGGTAGAACCAAGTCAGCAGGGCGATGACCGCCCCGATTGACCCGTATACCTGATTGTAGCTGCCAAAATTCCCGATATAGAGCGAAAACCCAGCAGAGGCGGTCACCCATAGAACCAAGGCCGTCACCAGCCCCGGCCATAAAACCTTGGCCGGGCGATTGGGGCCGATGCGGTAAAACACCCAAAGCCAAAGCGCCAGCATACCTAGCGCAATGGCCCAGCGGCCAAGCAAGGCCAGCCACCCGGCGGTCCCGCCCAAGGGAAAGAAGGTCAGCACAATCGGCAAAACCAGCACGGCCAGAAGGGCGATAACCCCGGCCAGCACCATGCCCAAGGTGATGACCAGAACCGCGACGGCATGGGCAAGCCCGGTGCGTTTTCGGCCACCATAGACCGCGTTCAGCCCCTTCAGCAACGCATCTACCCCGCGCCGCGCCAAGAACAACGCGACCAAGACCGATGCCAAGCTGGCCAGCCCCAGCGTGCCATCGCCGGACCACACAAGCCGCGTCACCTGATTGGACAAGAGCGTATGCGCCGCGGGTGGCATCAAATCCGCCAATAGCGACAACTGGTCTTGAATGACCAAAGGGTCCGCAAAAATACCGAAGACCGCAATCAACGCGGCAAGCCCCGGAAAAATTGCCAGCAACCCAAAGAATGCGACACCTGCCGCAATCAGCCCGATATTTCGTTGGTCGCTTGTTTTGTAAAGCTGCACCAAAAATCGGGCTGTATTGGCAGGCGTTGTCAAATTTCCAGATCGGTCAGGGTTTTACCCGCTGCCAAAGCGTCAACCACCCAACGGGGTTTGCGGCCACGTCCGGTCCATGTCTGCGACGGATCTGCCGGGTTGGCATATTTCGGGGCAACCTTTGCGCGGGGTTTGGTCATACCCATTTGCATGACCTGCGCCAGAGAAAACCCACGCTCGCGCAGCACGGCTTCCGCTTCGGCGGCGGCGGCTTTCAATTCACGTTCTTCAAATGTGTCGATGGCTTTTGCCACGTCTTTCTGAAGTTTCTTCAATTCCGATAGTGAAAGGGTATCCAGATCGACCATGGTTTCCTCCAGTTGATCGTTTCAAATTTCATGCGCCAGTTTCAAACGGGTTTCAAGCCTGTTTGTTTTCTACCACTGCGTTCCATTTAGACAAAATATAGCTACTTGTCATCAAATCCAGATGTGCGCCGCCGCCATTCTTGCAAAGGGTAATCGCATCGTCCGAAGGGCGGAAAAACGACCCTTGCGCGCTCCCGTAGAAGTCGGCGTGAATATCCTTCTTTGCTATGGTGCCTTCCGAGAGAGGTATTTTCAACTCTCCAATATGGTCCAGAGTTGTCTCATAACTGTCCACGAATAGCTTGGCGCGTTGCAAAGTTAGATCATCCGCTTCGCGCATATCGGGCCGAAACGCCCCGATCAGGTCGATATGCTGTCCCGGTCGCAGCCATGCGCCGCGCAAGATGGGCGTCTTGCTCAGGGTCGCGGTGCAAATGATGTCAGCTTGCGACACGGCATTTTGCAGGTCGTCCGTCGCGTGGCAGCGCGGCAAGGTGCGCGCCATTTCTTGTGCAGCGCCGGGGCTGCGGTTCCAGACCGTGAATTCCGCATCGGGAAATAGTGCCGAATATGCCGCGTGCATAGAGCGTGAAACCGTTCCGGCCCCGATCAGCGCAATTTTCCGGCTATCCGGGCGGGCAAGTTTGCTGGCGGCAAACAGGCTATCACCTGCGGTTTTCCATTTGGTAACCAAATGGAAATCCAACATCGCCTCTAGCACGCCGGTTGCATCTGCAAAAAGGGCAACGGCGCCGTTCACATTTGCCAGACCGTGGGCGGCGTTTTCTGGAAAAATCGTGGCGGTCTTAACCAATGATCCCAACCCATCAATCCAAGCCGCGCGCGACAACAGGGTGTCTTTTCCACGATAAAGGAAGCTGTCGGTTATCGTGGCTTTTGCCAATCGATGCCCCGCGCCGATAGCGGCGATCAATTCTAACCAGTCAAGCTGCGGTTCTATTTCGTGGCCAATGAAAGATTCGGTCATATTTGCATCGCTACATTTATGCCGTTTTTTTGTAAATCCGCTTGCAACGTATCGGGGTGCTCGAAAACATGGCCAGACCAGCCACGCGCAATCGCGGCAACGATGTTTTCTGGCCGGTCATCAATGAAAAACAGGTTTTGCGGCGGCACACCGCTTTCCCGTTCAAGAATGCGATAAATCTCTGGCTCTGGCTTCAGCACCCCCAGATGCCCGGAAATATAGCGTTGGTCGAACTCTGTCAGGAAATTATGGGTTTCGCAGGCCAAGGCAAATGTCTCGCGCCCGAAATTCGACAATGCGAAAACCGGCATCCCTTGCGCGCGCAGCCCTCGCAAAAGGGCCACGTTTTCGGCAATGACCGGCGCGAACATCTGCGGCCAGCCATCATGCCACAGCATGATCTCATCGTGCCAATCGGGGTGCTGCGCGGCAAGCCCGCGCACGCTTTCGGCAAAAGGGGCGCCGCGATCAACCGCAAGGTTCATTCCGTTCAGATCAACCTCGGCAAACAGCTTTTGGCGCCGACTGGCCCCGATCCGGCTGTCGAAAAACGCTTCCGGTTGCCAGCCCACCAGCACATTGCCAATGTCGAACACGACGGCGTGAATATCGTTCATCGCGCCAGCGCCTCTGCGTGAAAGCTGACATGCGCGCCCGCGAAGGTCGAGACGAAGAAATAGCTGTGGTCATAGCCTTTCTGCATCCGGAAACTGCCGGGTTGGCGGGTCGCGGTCATGGCCTGCGCCAAGGCGTCAGGGCGTAAGAGGTCCAGGAACTGGTCAGACGTGCCCTGATCTATCAGCACCTCGCCCTCGAAACCGCCATTGCGCATCAGCAGCGTCGCGTCATGCGCGGCCCAAGTGGCTTCGTCCGGCCCCAGATAGGCCCCTAGTTGCTTGCGCCCCCAATCGCTGGCCATGGGATGGGCAATGGGCGCAAAGGCCGACACCGACGCGAACCGCCCCGGCAGCCGCATGGCCATGGTCAAGGCGCCATGCCCGCCCATGGAATGCCCGGTAATGGCCTGCCGGTCCTCTTCCAAGGCGAAATAGGCGAACAGAACGCGCGGCAAGTCGTGCGTGATGTATTCCCACATGCGGTAATGCGCTGCCCATGGGGCTTGCGTGGCATTTACATAGAACCCCGCGCCTTGGCCCAGATCATAGGCCGGGTCATCGGCCACGCCCTCGCCGCGGGGGCTGGTATCGGGAAACACGACCGCCACGCCATGCGCTGCGGCATGCGCCTGCAAACCCGCCTTGGTCATGGCGTTTTCATGCGTGCAGGTCAGGCCCGACAAATACCAAAGCAGTGGCACCGGGTGCTGTGCCGCCTCTGCGGGCAGGAACAGCCCAAAGGTCATGTCGCAGCCGGTGGCCTTCGACGGATGCCTGTAAACCCCCTGCACGCCGCCGAAACACCGGTTTTCTGAAATCGTTTCCATGTCATGTCCCCATTTCTTTGGGCCGCAACCTGTCAGAACTGGCTGACCCATGCAACGACCAGCGGGATCGTCGCCATGCTGATAAGCGTTGAAACAAGAATTGTGGCGGATACGCGCGCGGGCCCGGCATTGTAATGCTGCGCCAAGATGAACACATTGCCCGCAACAGGAAGTGCCGCGCCTGCGATCAGAACCGCGCTTGCGACCGGCTCCAGCTTGAATACGACCAGCGCAAACAACGCGACGACGGCAGGGTGCAGCCCCAGTTTTACGAAGGTCAGCCAAGTGACAAGGCCCAGACGCTCGACCCGTTTGTCCGCCAGCGATGCACCAATCGCAAACAACGCGCCCGGTGTGGCCGCAGCGCCCAGAAGTGTCAGCGTGTCATTGACCGGCGCGGGCAAGGCCAGCCCCGTAGAGGCCCAGACCAGCCCCGCCACCATGGCTACCACCATCGGGTTGCGCGCCACCGCGCCCAGCAGTTTTTGCGGCAAGGCCCGATCAATCTGGCCTTGGCGGGCCAAGGTTATCATCATGGTGAACAGCGAGGAGAAGACCACAAGATCCACCGACAGGATAATCAGCATATAGGGAACCGATTCCGCGCCCAGCAGCAGCGCCAGCATTGGCAGCCCCATGAAACCGGTATTGCCGATAATGCCGCATTGCGCTTCTATCGTGGCTTCTGAAAGGCTGGCGCGGCGCAGGAACGCCAGAAACATCACCGCCAGATAAACCGTTAAGCAAGCCAGCAAATAGGCTCCGATCACGCGCGGTTGCCAGATGTCATCCAAGCCCAGATTGGCGGCAAACCCGAACAGAAGCGCCGATAGCGCAAAGTAGAACACGAATTTCGTCAGATAGGCCGTTGCCTCTAATGGGAAAAAGCCCAGCCGCGCCGCCCCAAGGCCAAGCCCGATCAGCGCAAAAAACGGCAAAGTTTCCAAAAAGATCGTCACCATATTCCGAACCTGTTAAAATGGTGGCCTATGCGCGCCAGCGGAACCGCTTTTCATACCGGGCGCAAGTGCCTATCTGTAACATATGGCAGGAGCAGGCATGACGACGGCAGAGATTTCGATCCCGCAGGGGCGCAAGGTTCAACAGGTGCTGGATGGGGCACGCGCGGTTTTCGTGGCGCATGGCTATGAGCGTGCCAGCATGGATGAAATCGCGCGCACGGCGAGCGTATCCAAGGCAACCGTGTACAGCTACTTCGCCGATAAACGCGAATTGTTCACCGCGATGTATCGCGCGGAAATGCTGCGGTTGGCCGATTCGGCGGTAGAGTTGAACGACACGCATCTGTCCCCAGAGCACGCCCTGCACGAGGCGGGGCGGCGAATGCTTGACTACCTGACGTCTGATTTCGCGCTGGCGATGTATCGCATTTGCGTGGCCGAAACCCCGCGCTTTCCCGAAATTGGGCGCGCCTTTTACGAAGGCGGGCCAGAATTGGGCCGGGCCTGTTTCGGTGCCTATCTGCGCGCCGCAACCGAGCGCGGGGTGCTGCGTGTCGATGACATTGACCTTGCCGCAGACCAGTTCTTTCAACTGTGCCAGACCACGATCTGCGACCGCATGATTTGCGGTGTGCAATACACTTTCACCGAAGCAGAGATCGAGCATGTTCTGGCCGGGGCCGTGGCGACCTTCATGGCGCGCTACGGGGTGTAACCCTCAAAGGTTATGTTGTCTGCAACGTGCCGCGCTTGGGCTTCTTGCGCGGTGTCGCGGATTGTCCAGCACAATACCGGCATGCCTTGGGCTTTCAGCGCGGCGACCGGGGCCATGTCCAGCAGTTGCCACTCATGCGAAATGAAGCTGGCCCCTGTGGCCGCGACGGCGTTCAGGGTCGCAAGTTCCGCCAAGCGGTCATGGGGCACGCCCGGCCAATCCTCTGGCGCAAAAGCACAGGTTACCAGCCCGCGCGGGATGTCGGGCGCGAGCCGCGCCATGGCCGCCATGCTGTGCGGGTTGAAGGACATGACCGCGACCGGACCTTGATAGCCCCGCAGCGCGGCGGCGGTGTCGGCTTCCAGCCGCCCATCGACGGGGCCAAGGGTGCGGCTTTGGTCCTTCACCTCTATCAATAGGGGCGCGCGGCCTGCGACAAGGGCCAGAACCTCGCGCAGGGTCGGAATGCACTCGGACGTGCCGCGCAGCGGCAAATCTGTCAGCTCGTGCGCGGGCCGGTCTGCGACCGCACCGGCGGCATAGGTCAACCGCTCCAGATTGTGGTCGTGAAACACCAGCGCCACACCGTCGGCGCTGGCTTGCAGGTCAATCTCTAGTGCATAGCCTGCGGTAACCGCAGCTGCGATGGCGGCGCGCGAATTCTCCGGCCCTGCCAATCCGTGCAGGGCGCGATGCGCGATGGGGCGGGTCAGAAACGCGGGTGGTAGATCAGACAATCTCGAAAATGCCTTCGATTTCCACGGCCACGCCCAAGGGCAGGCTGGGTGCGCCCACGGCGGCGCGGGCATGGCGCCCGGCCTCGCCAAAAACGGCAACCATCAGGTCGGAACAGCCGTTCACGACCTTGGGTTGGTCGGTAAAATCGGCGGTGCAATTCACGAAACCGGTCAGCTTGACCACGCGTTTCACGCGGGTCAGGTCACCCCCGCAAGCCGCGCGCAGTTGCGCGATCAGCGCCAAACCGCAGGCGCGGGCGGCGGTCACGCCATCCTCGACCGATGTATCGGCACCCAGCGTGCCGCAGATCAGACCATCCGCCCCGCTGGAAATCTGGCCCGAAATGAACACCAAAGGCCCGCTTTGCACGAAAGGCACATAATTCGCCGCAGGCGCGGGGGCGTCGGGCAAGGTCAGGCCAAGTTCGGCAATGCGGGCTTCGATCGGATTGGACATGATGGCACCTTTCGTCATTTTCCCTGCACTATGCCCGAATGGGCGGCTGTGGAAAGGGCGAAAAAGCGCGGCAGGTCAGACCAACCGCGACACTTCGACCGCCGCGCGCACGAAATCAGCGAAAAGCGGGTGCGGCTCGAAGGGTTTCGATTTCAGTTCTGGGTGGAATTGCACGCCGATGAACCAAGGGTGATCGGGATATTCCACGATCTCGGGCAGCGAGCCGTCCGGCGACAGGCCCGAAAAGCTAAGCCCCTTTGCCTCCAATGCGTCGCGGAACTTGGTATCCACCTCGTAGCGGTGGCGGTGGCGTTCCTCGATCCGGGTCGTGCCGTAAATTTCCGCCACGCGCGAACCATCCAACAGGCTGGCATTATACGACCCAAGCCGCATGGTGCCGCCCTTGTCGTCGCCCACCTTGCGTTCGACCTTGTGATTGCCCTGCACCCATTCTTTCAGGTGGTAGACCACGGGCGTAAAACGTTTCTTGCCCGCTTCGTGGTCGAATTCCTCGGACCCGGCATCGGCAATCCCGGCCAAGTTGCGCGCGGCTTCGATGCACGCCATTTGCATACCCAGACAGATGCCGAAATAGGGAATCTTCTTTTCCCGCGCATAGGTCGCAGCGCGGATTTTGCCTTCGGTCCCGCGCTCGCCAAAGCCGCCGGGCACCAGAATGGCATGATAAGGTTCCAAGGCGCTGGACGGGTCTTCGCTGTCGAACACCTCGGCGTCAATCCACTCTACCTGCACCTTCACACGGTTGGCGATGCCACCATGCACAAGCGCTTCCTTGATGGATTTATAGGCGTCCTCTAGCTGCACATATTTGCCGACAATGGCGATGCGCACCTCGCCTTCGGGGTGCTGCAAACGGTCGATCACATCATGCCAGCGGTCAAGCTGCGGGCGCGGGGCAGGGGTAATGCCAAACGCGTCCAGAACGGCTTGGTCCAAGCCCGCTTCGTGATAGGCCAAAGGCGCTTCGTAGATGGATTTCAGGTCATAGGCCGGGATCACCGCCTCTGGCCGGACATTGCAGAACAGCGCGATCTTCTGGCGTTCCTTTTCCGGGATCGGATGTTCAGACCGGCAGACCAGCACATCAGGCGCGATGCCGATGCTTTGCAATTCCTTGACCGAATGCTGCGTGGGTTTGGTTTTCAACTCTCCCGACGCGGCCAGATAGGGCAAGAGTGTCAGATGCATGAAAATACACTGACCGCGCGGGCGCTCATGGCTGAATTGGCGGATGGCTTCGAAGAAAGGCAGACCTTCGATATCGCCCACCGTGCCGCCGATTTCGCATAGCATGAAATCGACCTCATCTTCGCCCACGGCCAAGAAGTCTTTGATTTCATTGGTCACATGCGGGATCACCTGAATGGTGCGCCCCAGGTAATCGCCCCGGCGTTCGCGTTCCAGCACGTTGGAATAAATCCGCCCTGACGACACCGAATCGGTGCGCCGCGCCGCGACCCCGGTGAAGCGCTCGTAATGGCCAAGGTCCAGATCGGTTTCGGCCCCGTCATCGGTGACGAACACCTCACCATGCTCGAATGGTGACATCGTGCCGGGATCGACATTCAGGTAAGGGTCTAGCTTGCGCAGCCGCACGGTAAAGCCCCGGGCCTGCAACAAGGCGCCCAATGCCGCAGAAGCAAGCCCCTTGCCAAGGCTCGAAACGACACCACCGGTAATGAAAATATAACGCGCCATGGGTCTGCTCGGACCTCCCCGTGAAGTGTCAGAATTGGAAAACGGCGCGCGAACCGGCACACCTTCACGGGACTTATGCCTTACCCGAGAATGCGCGCGCCCGCAAGCGGGCAGCCTTTACTCTGCCGGTGGCGGTGCAAGCGAGTCGTCGGTCAGGCTGGGCGGCAGCAGGCTGTCGGCGGCGGGCAACTCTGGCGTTGCCGGTGCTTCTGCCGGGGCGGGAACGCCCAAACGGTCCAGAACCGACGTGCTGGCCGATTGCTGCGCTGCCAGAACCGTCAAAAACAGCGAAGTTGCGATGAAGCTGGCGGCCAGCCCCCATGTCAACTTGGCCATGGCCGTCAGCGGCGGGCGGCCTGCTTGCGGGTTGCCGTCGCCCCCGCCAATGCCAAGCCCACCCCCTTCGGAGCGCTGCACCAGCACAACGCCGATCAGCGACAGCGCCAGCAGAAGGTGAACAATGAGCACGACATTTTGCATCAGGAAACCCGCGAATAGCTTTGTCGTTCACTTAGGCGTTCATGCGCATGTCTGCAACCCCGCATCGTGGCACGCAAATCAACAGATTCGGGTTTTCCGCACCCACGCAACAGGGTAAGAGCGGAACGGTTTCAGCAAGGAAAGGTCCGGGAATGGCCAATGTCGTGGTGGTCGGCGCGCAATGGGGCGACGAAGGCAAGGGAAAAATTGTCGATTGGTTGTCCGAGCGGGCCGATGTCGTGGCCCGCTTTCAGGGCGGTCACAATGCCGGGCATACCTTGGTTATTGACGGCAAGGTCTACAAGCTGCACGCGCTGCCCTCGGGCGTTGTGCGCGGCGGCAAACTGTCGGTCATCGGAAATGGCGTGGTGCTGGACCCGTGGCATTTGGTGCAAGAGATCGAAACGATCCGCGCCCAAGGCGTGGACATCACGCCCGACACCCTGATGATTGCAGAGAATACCCCGCTGATCCTGCCTTTCCACGGCGAATTGGATCGCGCGCGCGAAAACCAGAACTCTGTTGCGAAAATCGGCACCACCGGGCGCGGAATTGGCCCGGCCTACGAAGACAAGGTCGGTCGTCGCGTGATCCGCGTGGCCGATCTGGCCGATGACGCAACCTTGCAACTGCGCGTGGACCGCGCGCTTGTGCATCATGATGCGCTGCGCCGTGGTTTGGGGCTGGACCCTATCGACCGTGACGCCCTTCTGGCCAGCCTGCGCGAGATTGCACCGCAAATCTTGCCCTTCGCGGCCCCTGTCTGGAAGGTGCTGCAAGACAAGCGCAAAGCCGGTAAGCGCATTTTGTTCGAAGGCGCGCAAGGCGCGCTTCTGGACGTGGATTTCGGCACCTACCCGTTTGTTACATCCTCCAACGTGATCGCGGGGCAGGCGGCAACTGGCGTGGGCGTTGGTCCCGGCGCGATTGATTTCGTTCTGGGCATTGTCAAAGCCTACACTACCCGCGTGGGTGAAGGCCCGTTTCCGACCGAATTGGACGATGCCGACGGGCAGCGTCTGGGCGAGCGCGGGCATGAATTTGGCACCACCACCGGGCGCAAGCGCCGCTGCGGCTGGTTCGATGCCTGTCTGGTGCGCCAGACCTGCGCCACTTCCGGCGTGAATGGCATAGCATTGACCAAGCTGGATGTGCTGGACGGGTTCGAGGTGCTGAAAATCTGCGTGGGCTACGATCTGGATGGCACCATGCTTGATTACCTGCCCACGGCCGCCGAAGCGCAGGCGCGGTGCCAACCCGTCTACGAGGAGATGCCCGGCTGGTCTGAATCGACCGAGGGCGCGCGCTCTTGGGCTGATTTGCCTGCCAATGCCATCAAATATGTCCGCCGCGTGGAAGAGTTGATCGGCTGCCCGGTCGCGCTACTTAGCACATCTCCAGAACGTGAAGACACTATCCTAGTCACAGACCCATTCGAGGATTGATGGCCCTTTCCTACAAAGCCCGCAAACGCTGGTCGATATTCGCCCTTGTGGTGGCGCTGCCGCTTTACATTGTTGTCACGGTTAACGTGGTCGAACTGTTCGATCGCCCGTCCTTTTGGGTGGAACTGCTGATTTATGTCGTCTTGGGCATTGTCTGGACCTTGCCATTGAAGAAAGTGTTTCTGGGTGTGGGCAAGCCCGACCCGGACGCACCGCCAGAGCAATAGACAGACATCAAACAAAAAAGCCCCGGCGCGTGCTGCCGGGGCTTTTTGTGTGTTGTTCGCGTTTAACGCTGGGCGTATTTCCGCGCCGGTTCGTCGTATTCCGAAGCCGGAGCAAGGCGGAACGCACCGGCATTCCCCCGTTCCAGACGCCCTTCGCGCAACAAAGTGCCAAAGCCGCGCAGCATGTCCTCGCGGCTGACCTCTTTCCCCTCGTTATAGGCCAGAACAAGCTTCATCAGGTCGGGGCGCGAGAATTCCTCCTGGCCCAGAATATGGGTCGAATAGGCCGCGGCGGCTTCGATCTGGTCGTCCAGAAGCCAAGCATCCACGTCATCGGCAAACGCCTTGAACGTCTCGACCGTGTCTTGCCCGAGAGCGGTGCCATCAACGTCAGGCACGATGGTTTCGGCTGCCTGACTGGCGCGGATGCGACGCGGGCGCACCGGGCCGCTGGCGGCGGTTGCGGCGTCCACCCGTTGCTCTGACACAAGAACCAGCGGGGTCCGGCCCGACAAGGGCCGCTCGGTGCGGCGTGCGGTTGCGACAGCCGGGCGGCGCGGGCGCGGGTTAAGTTCGGCCGAGTCGTCATCCTGTGCGGCAAAAGCGTCGGCCTCTGCTGCGCGCGGTGCTTTGGCAGTGACCTCTGCGGGGGCGTCCGCCATCCGCATGGTTGCGGGCGCGCGTTGCGGCGCGGCAGCCTCAACCACGGGCGCGCTGTCAAGGCTCACCTCATCCTTTTCCCAGATGTCATAATCCGCGTCATTCGCGGCCTTGTCGTCTTGGGTTGCGCGGGCGCGCGCTGCTGCACGGACAAGGGCAGGATCAAGCGGGGCGGGTGCGTCCATGCTCGCCCGATATTTGTCAATCTCCCGATCCTGCTCGATATCACGACGGCGCGGCCCTTCCACGATTTCTTCGGCACGGGTGGCTGCAACCGCGACCTTGATATGTTCGAACGTCTCGCGGCGGCGCTTCGAATCACGCTCGCCCAAAGCCGATTTCGCGGTTTCCAGCAGGCGCTCGGCGGTGCTTTCGGTATCGCCGGGGATACGCTTCTTGGCCTTGCGGTTGAAATGCGGGTGGCGAATGATCGCTTCTTTTTCGATATCCGCCAGCTCTTCGACCAGCGAGCTTTCGGAACTTTGGTTCAGCCCGGTCCGCCCCAAGATATCGCGAATTTCGTTGCGCAGCGTTTCGATGGAGTGGCGTTCTTGTTCAAGGCGGGCCGCGTCCTGCATTTCGCGTTCCAGCTCAGCCTCGAAATCGTCCTCGTCCATCTCCTCGGCCAAGACCGACTTTGCCGGTGCGGCGTGTGAGGCCTCTGGCTGCCGCTGGCTCAGCTCTGCCGCGGGGGCTTCCAAGGGTTCGGGATGGGCAGGTGCCGAATCGGCGGCACTGTCCGCGTCGTCCGGTTCGAATTCATCTTCGAATTCGTCCTCAAACGAATCGTCTTGCGCATCCATGGTTTGCTCTGCCGCGACAGGTTGCATAGCGTCCAGAGCGCTGGACACGCTGGCAGGCGCGCTGTTTTGTGGCGCGTCCTCATCTTCGTCGAACAGGCCATAATCGTCGTATTCGTCGGAATTGTCCTGCGTGTCGGGCTGTGCGGCGACCGGTGCTTCGGTCACCGGTTCCAGCGACGTGTCCTCATCGGCGCTCTCGTCGTCCGACACGATGTCTTCTGACGCAGCCGGGCTGTCATCGGCCATGTCGCTGGCGTCAAACGCCACGATCTCGGCATCCTCCGCGTGCCCGGCCGTCTCTTCCGGCATGTCCTCTGCCATCAAGCTGGCAAGGGTATCTTCAAACTCCGGCTGTTCGGGGTCGGCGCTGTCGGGCAGGTCTGCATCAGGTGCGGTCCGCGGCGCGGCGTCCTCTACCGCTTCCGATTTGGCAACAGCCGCGCGGATGCGCGCCAGCTTGTCGGTAATCTCCGATGGTTGGGGGGGCGTCGCTTCTGCGTTCTGGTTGGGAGTTGCAGCGGCAGGTGCTGCTGCGGCCATCATTGCCGCAGGCGCTGCTGCGGTCGATGCCGCGCTGGCCAAGGCGAAAGGCGCAGGAACGGTTTGCGACAGGCTGTGATCCGCCTGCTGACGCAGGATGATCCCGTTTTCCTGAACTTGGCTCTCCACACGGCGCTGCACTTCGCGTTCGGCAATACGATGCAGCATTTCCGCGTCTGGGGTCGGCGGTTCCGCCCCAAAATAGCGGTCCTGCGCTGCCAAGTCCCGGAAATACTCCGCGATTGCCTGCATTGTGCCGAAAGGCTCA
Organism: Roseibaca calidilacus; assembly: GCF_001517585.1. Taxonomy (NCBI): domain Bacteria; kingdom Pseudomonadati; phylum Pseudomonadota; class Alphaproteobacteria; order Rhodobacterales; family Paracoccaceae; genus Roseinatronobacter; species Roseibaca calidilacus. The sequence continues at coordinate 205,732 of NZ_FBYC01000004.1, forward strand.
TCAAAGCCTTCCAGAGTACACGAGAACGTACCGTAGGATACTGTAAGTATTTTGCTTGGACCAACCATCACATCGCTCTTTTACTAACTGCACGTTCCCCAAGATCGCGGAACACCAAAGCGATTACATGTTTGAACTTGGGTTTTTTTAAGATGTGATTATGACCATAACCCAAGTTTCGTGCCGCATTCGGAAGGTAGCCTATTGACCCTTGTTTTCCAAACACAGAATGGCGTCACGCTGGCCGGTGGGGCCGGTTTTGAACCTGCTGTTCTGGCCGAGGCGCTGGCGCTGGCACCCGATCTGGTGGCCGCCGATGGCGGGGCAAATCAGCTGGATGATCTGGGCCAGACCCCGCAGACCGTGATCGGCGACCTTGATTCGATTCGTCCCGCGCTGCGCGCCCGCCTTGGCCCGCGCGTGAACCATGTCCCCGAGCAAGACAGCACCGATCTGGACAAGTGCCTGCGCCTTGTTGCGGCACCCTTCATGATTGGTCTGGGCTTTCTAGGTGCGCGCACCGACCACACATTGGCCGCGATGACATCGCTTGTCCGCAATGGCAGTGCGCGGGTGCTGTTGCTGGGGGCAGAAGATATCTGCCTGCTGGCGCCGCCCGCGCTGACCATGCCCTTGGAACCCGGCGCGCGCGTGTCGCTGTTTCCCATGGGCGCGGTTGCGGGCCAATCGTCCGGGCTGGAATGGCCGATCGACGGGCTGGATTTTGCACCCGACGCGCGTATTGGCACCTCGAACCGGATGGCGGGCGACAGCTTGCGCCTGACCGTCAATGCGCCGCGCATGATCCTTGTGCTGGATCGGTGCTGTTTGCCCCGGCTTCTGGCCGCAATTCTGGCAACACCCGACTGGGCGCGTTGAAAAACTGTTGCGCCGACTCGGCGAAGGTTCTACGACCAACACACTTTGGTCCGGTTGTGTGAACAGCCGGTTAAAATGGGAACGCGGTGCGCGGCCTTTTGGGGCTGCAAATCCGCGACTGCCCCCGCAACTGTAAGCGGTTAGCAATGTCGGCATATGCCACTGTGGTGCAAGCCACGGGAAGGCCCGGCAAAGCGACGACCCGCAAGTCAGGAGACCTGCCAAAGTGTTCACCCTATCCCGGCGCGGGCGGCGCTGCGGGTAACGGTTTTACCGTAGCGGTGGCATCTTTCGCCGTCTGCGGTGCGCCCTGCACCTGCCGACATTCTCTCGTTTTGGGCCGCGCTGTCGGCCCTTGCATAGGTGTAGACCCATGGCCAAACGCCATTTCCTTGGCACGGTCGCAGCCCTTGGCCTGATGGCCGGTGGTGCTGCGGCACAAGATATTATCAACCTTGAAGAAGTGACCTTTTCGGTCAGCCGTGTTCCGCTAGAGCTTGGCCGCACCGGCGCGCGAGTGCAGGTGCTGACACGCGAAGATATTGAAGAAGCGAATGAAACAGAGGTAAACACGGTCCTGTCGCGACTACCCGGCGTGACCATGACCCAGCGTGGGCCGATTGGTGCCTCTGGCAGCGTGCGCATTCGCGGGGCGGATGAGCGTTATTTCCCGGTGCTTATTAACGGCATCAATATGAGCGATCCGTCCCAGTTGCAGTCGCAATTCAGTTTTGCTGGTCTGACCAGCAGCGCGGTTTCGCGGCTGGAAGTGTTGAAGGGCTCTCAATCGGCGATCTACGGGTCGAATGCGATTGCTGGTGTGGTCAATTTGACCATGGGGGAAATCCCTGACGAGGTCGGTTCTGAAACCAAGGTCACGACGGAATTCGGCAGTTTCAACACGCGCCGACTGGGGTTGTCCTACGGGCAGCGGTTTGAACGTGGCGAAGTGGCCTTCACCTTTGAGCGCGCCTTAACCGATGGTTTTTCCAGCGCCGATGAAAACGATGGCAACACCGAAGATGACGGTTTCCGCAGCACGATCCTATCCTTTCGCGCACGGCACGAATTGACGGATACCGTGGCGGTCGGGGCCTCGGCCTTTTACCAAGATTCGTTTAACGAATTCGACGCCGGTGCGGGGGTAGGCGGGGATGACCCCAACCGCTTCGGTCTGTCAGAGCGCTACGGCCTGCGCGGTTTTGTTGAATTCGCGCTCGGCGCGGTCGAGAATGAAATCAGCATTGAAACCAGCCGCAACGAGCGCGCCGACCCGAACGCGCCGACGACCTTTACCACGACCGATTTTCAGGGCGGACGCACAGGCATTCAATATAATGGGCGCGTTGATCTGTCGGGCAACAGCACCTTGGTGTTCGGTGCGCAATACCAGCGTGAAACCTATGATGCGTTCCGCCCCGGTGGTGCAAGCTTCGACGGCACGATCCGGCGCAATGCGCTCTTTGCCGAATACCTTTATGCACCGACCGAAAATATCGACCTTACATTTGCCCTGCGCCGCGAGGATGACAGCCGGTTTGGTGGACAGATCACGGGTCGCGCAGCCTTTGTCTGGCGTCCTGATGCCGCGACAGTCGTGCGCGCGTCTGCCGGGACAGGGTTCCGCGCGCCTTCGGCGAATGAAATGTTTGGCCCGTTTGGTGCCAACCCCAACCTGAAGCCCGAAGAAAGCGAATCTTTCGATATAGGTGTGTCGCGTGAATTCGGGGCGTTCAAAGCTGATGTGGCATTGTTCCGGACCGATATCGATAATCTGATCGGCTATACTACCGGCTATGTTCAGATCGCGGGCCGCTCGCGCCTGCAAGGGGTAGAAATGTCGGGCACCTATGACATAAGCGACAATCTCTCCCTGTCCGGCGCGTATACATTCACCGATGCTAAAGATCGCTCCGGCAACCCTGTCGGCAACGTGCCCAAGCATGATCTTGCAGTCTCGGTGGACTGGAAGATTATGGAAGGGTTGCGCAATACCACCACGCTTGCGGCATCTTCCGAGCGGTTCGGGTTTGGCGGGTCATCCATACCTGGATTCGGCGTGGTCAATACGAATTTCAGCTATGACCTGACTGAGCGCGCGCAACTGACCTTCCGTGTCGAGAACATCTTTAACAAACAGTATCAGACGGTTGAAGGTTACGGCACTTCTGACAGGGCCTTCTACCTTGGCCTGTCGTCGCGTTTCTAAGGCACTGGCTGCGGCCTTTGCCCTTTGGGCAGGGGCCGCGGCTGCGGGGCCACCCGAGAGGGTGGTCTCTATCAACCTGTGCACGGACCAGTTGGCCATGTTGCTGGCGGCACCGGGGCAGTTGGTGTCGATCTCGCGCATTTCGCATGACCCGAACGTGTCGGTCATGCTGGAAGAAGCGCGCAAATACCCCATCAACCACGGGCAGGCGGAAGAGGTGTTCCGCCTGAGCCCCGATCTGGTGTTGGCCGGGCAGTTCACCTCGTCCTACACGGTCGGGCTATTGCGGCGGCTGGGGGTAGAGGTGGTGCAACTGCCCATCGTCACCAGTCTGGACCAGATCCCGGACGCCATCCGCGAGGTGGGCCGTTTGCTGGGGCGCGCGCGCCAAGCCGATACTGTCGCCACGCAATTCGAAACCGATCTGGCCGCCTTGCGCGCCGATCCGGACCGCCGCCCCCGCGCGGCGTTGCATTATGCCAATAATTACACATCGGGCGACAAATCACTTGCCAATGACATTCTGACGGCGGCGGGCTTTGCCAATATCGCGCTGGAAGCGGGTCTGTCCGGCGGCGGCACCCTGCCGATGGAGCGGTTGCTCATGCTGATGCCCGATCTTGTCATTTCCGGTCAGAATTATCCCGGCGCGTCGCGTTCGGAATCTGTGCTGACCCATCCCGCGATGAACGCGCTGCGCGACCGGCACGCGGGCAGCGCGCTGTCCGATGCCGAATGGGTCTGCGGCACGCCCGCCGTTTTGCGCGCCATTGCCCGGCTGCAAGAGGCTGGCCAATGACCCGCACGCTGACCCTTGTCCTGAGTGTGCTGATCGTGGCGCTGTTCGCGCTGTCGCTGCTGATTGGCCCGGCGGGGCTGTCGCCTGCGACCTCGCTTGCCGCCCTGCTGCGGGGCGAGGGGCTGGCCGAAACGCTGGTCATGCGCGAAATCCGCCTGCCACGCGCCATTCTGGCCGCCATGATCGGGGCCGCGCTGGGCTTGGCGGGTGCGGCGATGCAGGGCTATCTGCGCAACCCCTTGGCCGAGCCGGGGTTGCTTGGGGTCTCTGGCTCTGCGGCTTTGGGCGCGGTGATCGCGCTGCAAACGGGCTTTGCCGCGCAATTTGCCTTGGGCCTGCCCATGGCCGCATTGCTGGGGGCGGTGCTGGCGGTGGGGCTGATCCTGGCGCTGGCGGGGCCACGCGGCGGCGCGCTGATGCTTATTTTGGCCGGGATCGCGGTATCCGCTTTGGCAGGCGCTTTGACCGCGCTGGTGCTGAACCTGTCGCCCAACCCCTTCGCCGCGTCCGAAATCATGTTTTGGATGATGGGCTCGCTTGCCGACCGGTCCATGACACATGTCTGGTTGGCCGCACCGTTCATTGCCCTCGGGGCTGTTGTGCTATTGGCCCAAGGCCGCGCGTTTGACGCGCTGACACTGGGCGAAGACAGCGCCGCCTCGTTGGGCGTGAACCTGTTCCGCTTGCGGCTATTGCTGGTGTTGGCCGTGGCCAGCATGGTGGGCGCGGCCACGGCGGTCGCGGGCGCTGTGGGCTTCGTGGGGCTTGTCGTGCCGCATATCCTGCGCCCATTTGTTGGCGCGCGCCCGTCAAGTTTGCTCTGGGCCTCGGCGCTGGGCGGCGCTGTGCTGGTGCTGGCCGCCGATATTGCCGTGCGGCTGGTGCTGCCTGACCGCGACCTGAAACTGGGGGTGCTGACCGCGATTGTTGGCGCGCCCTTGTTCCTGCACTTGGTGTTCAAGACACGGGGGCAGGCGCTATGACTGGTCTTGCCCTGTCCGATTTTGCCGTGGCCCGTGGCCCTTGTGACGTGTTGCGCGACATCAATCTTTCCGTGGGCGCGGGCGAATTCGTGGGCTTGCTGGGCCCCAATGGCGCGGGCAAGACCACGCTCATGCGCGCGGCACTGGGGATGATGCCGCATCGCGGGCAATCCTCGTTATCTTCCTTGCCCGCCCGCGCCCGCGCCCGCCATGTCGCATGGCTGCCGCAAGCGCGCGAAATCGGATGGCCGGTCAGTGTGGTGGATCTGGTCACGCTGGGACGTCTGCCGCATCTGCCACGCGGGCAAAAGCCGGGCGATGCTGACCGCGCCGCGATTGACGTGGCGCTTTCCCGCATGGGGCTGGACGGGTTTCGCACCCGCATCGCCACGCAGCTTTCGGGCGGTGAACAGGCCCGCGTTCTGATCGCTCGCGCACTGGCGCAGGACACGCCCTTGTTGATGGCCGATGAACCGGCGGCGGGGTTGGACCCTGCGCATCAGCTGGGGCTGATGGACACGCTGGCGGCAGAGGCCGCGCGCGGGCGCAGCGTGATCGCATCCCTGCACGATTTGGGGTTGGCTGCGCGCTATTGCACGCGCCTTGTCGTGCTGTGGCAAGGCGGCATCGCCGCCGATGGCCCACCGCGCGATGTTCTGACGCCCGAGCTGCTGGCCCGCGTGTTCCAGATTCGCGCCTATGTGCAGCAGACAGAGGACGGTCCGATTTGCCAGCCGCTGGGGGTGGTCTGATGCAGGTCACGCTTGCCGCGCCATGGTTGGATTGTGATCTGGGCGCGCCGCACCGGGTGCTGTCTTGGGCGCCGCATCGCCCCGGCTACCAGATTGCGCAGCATATCCAGTGGCGGCAGGTGCGCAACGCCGATCTGCCCGCCGATCTGGATGTGGCTGCGTGGCTGGCGCGTGAAATGGCGGGGCGCGACGCGGTGTGTTTGCTCACCTCGCGCGATATTGCCCATCACCATCTGGCCCGCGCCACGGTAGAGGATGTGACGGCAGAGACGCTTGCCACTGTTGGCCTGTCGAATGCCGAAACGGTCGGCGCGCGCGTGGACCGCGCTGGCCGCAACTGGGACAAGGTCTTGCCCAGCTACGGCACCATCAACATAGCGGTCAAACTGTCGCTGCCCTTGTCTGACACGGGCTTGCTGGAAGCGCTCAGCATCGCCACCCAAGCGCGTACCGCCGCGATAATTGCCGCAGGCCACCGCGTGCCGGGCGGTCGCACGGCCACGGGCACCGGCACCGATTGTATTGTCGTTGCCGCACCGCCGGGTGCGCAGGATTACGCCGGGCTGCATACCGCGCAGGGCGAGGCGCTTGGCCGTGCGGTGTTTGACGCCGTCGCGCGCGGCGCGGCAGAGTGGCGGGCCACAATCGGCCCGCAAAGCGAGGGATGATGACAGGGTTTCAGGAATTTTTGCTGACAGGCGGCCCCGCACTTTGGGCAATTGCCGCGCTGTCGGTCGTGACCATGGCGCTGATCTTGTGGAAGCTGTGGGACATGGCGCGCCTTGGCGCATGGTCGCGCGGCCCTGCCGAAGCCGCCGTTGCCGCTTGGCGCAGCGGCGCAGGGCAGGGGGCGCTTGCGCCCTTGGCCGGGCGCAGGGGCCTGCGCGCCCGCGTGCTGCGCTGCGCGATTCAAGCGCGGCTTGACCCCGCCCTGACCGACGATCACGCCCGCGAGGAAACCGCCCGCGTCGCGAAATCCGCGCTGATGCAGACACGGCGCGGGTTGCGCGCCTTGGAACTGATCGCCACCATCGCGCCTTTGATCGGGCTTTTGGGCACGGTTCTGGGCATGATAGAGGCGTTTCAGGCGCTACAAGCTGCCGGCAACCGCGCCGACCCCGCAGCGCTTGCAGGTGGCATTTGGCAAGCACTTCTGACCACGGCGGCGGGGATGGCGGTGGCGATCCCGGCCTCCATGGCGCTTAGCTGGTATGACAGCATCTGCGAACGGGTGCAGGCCGACATGGAAGACTTGGCCACCCGAGTCTTTACCACCGGGGGGCGCTGATGTTGCAGTTCGGCCCGCCACGTCCGCGCCGCAAACCCAGCCTGACCCCAATGATAGATGTGGTGTTCCTGCTGTTGGTGTTCTTCATGCTGGCCGCGCGTTTCGGGCAGGATGTGGGGCTGGCGCTGGCCCCCGCCGGACATGCGGATGGTAGTTATTCCGGCCCACCAAGGCTGGTCGAATTCGCCGGTGGCGCGGTCTGGCTAAACGGGGTTGAAACCGCTCTCGCAGACTTGCCAGATGCTTTGACCCCGCTGATGCCCGGCCCCGATGCGCTGGTCGTCTTGCGCCCGCGCGACGGTGCCAGCGTGCAGGATGCCGCCCACCTGACCGATGCCTTGCGTGCGGCTGGGTTGCCTTCGCTTGTGCTGATGGAGCCGTGATGGATTTCGCGCCCGCCTCTCGCCCCCGCGCCCCGCGCGAAAGTGTCGTGCCCATGATAAATGTGGTGTTTTTGCTGCTGATCTTCTTCCTGATGACCGCGCAGATCACCGCGCCCGACCCGGTAGAGGTGACACTCCCTAACGTATCCTTGGCGGATGGCCCGGTGCCAGAGGGCGCGGCGGTCCTGTGGCTTGGCCCCGCAGGCAATCTGCTGGCGGCGGATGGCACGGCCCCTGACCTGGCCGCGCTGGACGCAGCCGTGACCCTGCGCGCCGATGCCGATGCCCCGGCGGCGGGTTTGGCCCTTGCCCTGCGCGAGTTGGGGCAGGGCGGGGTGCGTGCGGTCACGCTTGTTGCGCGGCAGGGGGGCGGCTGATGCGCACAGGGCTGGAATTCGCGGGCTTCGGTGTGGCAGCGGTTGCGGTGCATCTGGCGGCCTTCGCGGCCATTGCCCCTGACGGGATGACGGCGGGTGGCGATGGTGGCGAGGGGTCTGTGACGGTGGCCGCCCCTTTGGGCGCGGCGGATCCGGCTTTGTCGGCCATGGTCCGCAACTGGGACGCCCCGGTGCAGGTCGCGGCCCCGCCCGACATGGCCGCTCCGCCTGCGCCGCAGGCCGCGCCCGATGCGCTGCCGGATATGTCCCGCGATACCTTGCCCAAGTTGCCGGGTCTGGTTGCGCCAAGGGCCAAGACCGCGCCGCGCATGGCCCCGCCCGACCTGCCCAAACTGTTCGCCGAGCCCGACACCCCGCCCGAAACCCGCCCGCGCGCGCGGCCCGACCCCAAGGCCAAGGCCAGCGCCCCGGCCAGCCCGCCCGCGCAACGCGCCAGCGGCCAAGGTGCGGCCGCGCAACGCGGCCAAGGCGCGGCGCAGGTGCAAAGCGGTGGCGGCAATTCCGCGAGCGCCTTGGCCGAGTGGGGCGGACGCATCCGCGCCGCCGTGCAGCGCGCGCAATCGCGGCCCCAAACGCGCGCACGCGGCGTGGTGCAGTTGCGCCTGTCGGTCACAGCGGGGGGGCAGTTGGCAGGGGTCAGCATTACCGGCAGTTCCGGCAATGCGGCGCTGGACCAAGCCGCTTTGCGCGCCGTGCAGCGCGCGCGCCTGCCCCGTGCGCCGCAGGGCGTGAGCGGGACGCATCAGTTCAACTTGCCGGTCGGCTTTCGATAGGATTACCTTGCGCGGCTTATCTACAGCGCCGCCCCGATCACGACACCCAGCGCGACCAGCCCACCACCGGCCAGACCATAGCCCAAGGGGCCAACGCGGCGCGCGGGCGTTTGCTCTGGCTTGGGATGGGCCTGCGCGATCAAGGCGTCCTCGACCAGTCGCGGCAGGCGCGGGCCAAAGCGCGACAGGATCTTTGCGGTCTGCGCCAGATCGCGGGCAAAGGCCTGCGGGCCGACATGGGTGCGGACATATTCCTCGACCACGGGCTTGGCGACCTGCCACATGTTGATTTCCGGGTTCAGCGACCGCGCGACCCCTTCGACCACCACCATGGTGCGTTGCAGCAAGATCAACTCGGTGCGGGTTTCCATGCCGAAACGTTCCGTCACCTCGAACAGATAGGCCAGAAGTTTCGCCATCGAAATATAGCGCGCATCCATCCCGAAAATTGGCTCGCCGACCGAGCGCAGCGCGCGCGCGAAATCGTCGATATCGCGGTCGGGGGGGACATATCCGGCTTCGAAATGCACCTCGGCCACGCGGCGGTAATCCTTGCGGATAAAGCCGAACAGGATTTCGGCATAGGCGCGGCGGGTATAGGCATCGATCCGGCCCATGATGCCGAAATCGAAGGCGATGATCCCGCCATCCGCCGTGACCTTCATATTGCCTTGGTGCATGTCGCCGTGAAAGAACCCGTCGCGCAGCGCGTGGCGCAGGAACAGCGTCAGCACGCGGGTGCCAAGCTCGCGCCGGTCAATGCCAAGCGCATCCAGCGCGGCATTGTCGCCCATGGGCACACCTTCGGCCCAGCCCAGCGTCATCACGCGGCGCTGCGACAGGTGCCAAACCGGGCGCGGCAGGCTAAAGCCTTCGTCCCCTTCGGTATTGGCGGCGAATTCGGCAGCCGAAGCCGCCTCTATCCGCAGGTCCAACTCGCCTTCGACCAGTTCCTCGAAATGCGCGATCACATCCAGAGGGCGCAGGCGGCGCGATTTTGGCAGCAGCAGTTCGATGATCTGCGCGGCCAGATGGAAGGCATCGACATCGCGGCGAAAGGCGCGTTCCACGCCGGGGCGCAGTACTTTTACCGCCACTTTCGCGCCGGTTTCGGCCAGCCTTGCCTGATGCACCTGCGCGATCGACGCGGCGGCAACGGGTTCGGACAGTTCCGAAAACGCCTCTGCCAGCCTGATGCCCAGTTCCGCTTCGATCTGGGCCACGGCCTCCGCGCGCGGGAAGGGGGCCAGCTTGTCTTGCAGATAGCGCAACTGGTCAGCCAGTTCTTGACCCACCACATCGGGGCGGGTGGCCAGCGTCTGCCCGAATTTGATATAGGCTGGCCCAAGCGCCGTCAGCGCGCGCACCAAGGGCGGCAAGCTCTCATCACCCTTCAGCCCCAACATTTTGAACGGCCAGCCCAGCACCCGCGCGGCCAGTCGCAACCGCGATGGGGCATTCATGGCCTCCAGCACTTCGGCCATGGCGCCTGTGCGTTCAAACGTGGCGCCGGTGCGCACCAGCCGCCAAATATTATGCGGTCCGCGCATTTACAGCTTCCAGCCCGAATGCAGCGCCGCGATGCCCATGGACAAATTGCGGTATTTCACCTGTTCAAACCCGGCCGCCGCGATCATGCCCGCGAATGTGTCTTGATCGGGGAATTTGCGGATGGATTCGACCAGATACTGGTAGCTGTCGCGGTCGCCTGTCACCAGCTTGCCCATGGGTGGGATGATATTGAAGGAATAAAGATCATAGACCTTCTGCATCAGCTCATTCGGGATCTGGGAAAATTCCAGCACCATCAGACGCCCGCCCGGGCGCAGCACGCGGAACGCTTCGGACAGCGCATCTGGCACGCGGGTCACGTTGCGAATGCCAAAGCTGATTGTATAGACATCAAAGCTGTTATCCGGGAAGGGCAGCGCCATCGCATCGCCCACCACCCAGTCAAGGGACGCGGCCATGCTGTCGGCCTCTGCCCGTGTCTGGCCTGCCAGCAGCATATCTTCCGTCATGTCCAGCACGGTGGCATGGGTGCCTATCCCCGCGCGGGCCAGAAAGCGGAAGGCCACGTCGCCCGTGCCGCCCGCCACATCCAGCAGGCGCTGGCCGGGGCGCGGGGCCAGCCAATCCATCATCGCGTCTTTCCAGATGCGGTGAATGCCCATGCTCATCAAATCATTCATCACGTCATATTTGGACGCGACCGAGGAAAACACGCCGTGTACCATGCCCGCTTTCTGGTCTTCATCGACCGTCTGAAAGCCGAAATGCGTGGTGGTCTTGTCATTGGTCATGGCGCGGTTCCATTCGCTTGGCCCTTGCGGGGGCATCTTCCCCCTCCTTATAGGGTTTGAGGGGCGCGATACAATGCGACCTCGCGCCATGCTGGGGGGCAAATGCCGGAATTGCCAGAAGTTGAAACCGTGCGCCGGGGATTGCTTGGGGCAATGGAAGGGGCAGTAATCGCGCGCGCTGAATTGCGCCGTGCCGATCTGCGCTGGCCCTTTCCGACCGATATGGCCGAACGCCTGACCGGCGCGCGGGTTCTGGCGCTGCGGCGGCGGTCGAAATATCTGCTGGCCGATCTGGACCGGGCAGAAACGCTGATCGTGCACTTGGGCATGTCGGGGCGCATGACCGTGTCGGGGCTGGCCGCACCGCATGTGCCGGGCAAGTTCCATTTTGACCATCCGGCGCTGGAAAAGCATGACCATGTGATCTTCCACATGGAAAGCGGCGCGCGCGTGACCTTTAACGACCCGCGCCGCTTTGGTGCGATGGATCTGTGCGCGACTGCGACGCAGGAAGGCCACAAGCTGCTGGCATCAATCGGGCCCGAGCCTTTGGGCAATGCGTTCGATGCGATCTATCTGGCCGCGCAGTTGGCGGGCAAGCGCACGCCCATAAAAGCGGCGTTGCTGGATCAGCGAATCGTTGCGGGCTTGGGCAATATATATGTCTGCGAGGCGCTTCACCGCGCGGGCATTCATCCTGCACGCGCCGCCCATAGAATAGGCGCAGCGCGGGTGGAACGGTTGGTTCATGAAATTCGCGCCACCCTGACAGAGGCGATTGCAGCGGGCGGATCGTCCTTGCGCGACTACCGCCAAGCCGATGGCGCGCTTGGCTATTTTCAACATGGTTTCAAGGTCTACGGGCGCGAAGGTCAGCCGTGCCAGCAGCCGGATTGCACCGGCGCGATACGCCGAATTGTTCAGTCCGGGCGCTCCAGCTTCTATTGCGCTACCTGCCAGAGATGACTTGAACCCATGGGCCAAGCTGCTAAGCCAAGGGGCTGACAGCCACAGACAAGGTGCCAACATGGCCTATGAAACGCTGATCGTCGACATCAAGGACCATGTGGCGCTGATTCGCCTCAACCGGCCTGACGCGATGAACGCGCTGAATACCAAACTGCTTTCCGAACTGACCGATGCGATGCAAGCCGCCGATGCCAATGACAAGGTGCGCTGCATGGTGCTGACCGGGTCCGACAAGGCCTTTGCCGCCGGGGCCGATGTGAAGGAAATGGCCGACAAAAGCTTTGTCGATGCCTATCAGGAAGACCTGTTTGGTCCGGCCTGCGACACGATTGCGGCTGTGCGCAAACCGATCATAGCTGCCGTTGCGGGCTATGCGCTGGGCGGCGGGTGCGAATTGGCGATGCTGTGCGATTTCATCATTGCCGCCGACACCGCCAAGTTCGGCCAGCCGGAAATCAACCTTGGGATTGTTGCAGGCATGGGCGGTACGCAGCGCCTGACGCGGCTGGTGGGCATGTCCAAAGCCATGGATATGCACCTGACTGGCCGCTTCATGGATGCCGAGGAAGCCGAGCGCGCCGGGCTGGTCAGCCGCGTGGTGCCCGCCAAGAAACTGATGGACGAAGCCATGTCCGCCGCGGGCAAGATTGCCGAGAAGTCGCAGATCACGGCCAAGGCTGTGAAAGAATCGGTTAATCGCGCTTATGAGGGCAGTTTGCGCGAGGGGCTGCTGTTTGAACGCCGGATGTTCCACATGATGTTTGCGTCCGAAGATCGAACCGAAGGGATGCAGGCGTTTCTGGAAAAGCGCACGCCGCAGTTTCGCGACCAGTAATTGCCCCTTTCCTTTCGCGCCCGGTTAGCCTATACGGCGCTCCACATGCGCGTGGGCCCGCTTAAGGCAAGTTTTGACCATGGTCGGTTTCGGCCATTTTGGGTCCGTTGTGCAACAGACATGTAACGAACCCGAAGAGAAGACACGCAAATGGCAAATACTCCTCAATCCAAGAAGCGCGCCCGCCAAGCGGAGCGCCGCACCGATATCAACAAGGCGCGCCGCTCGCGCATCCGTGGTTTCCTGCGCAAGGTGGAAGAGGCAATCGCCTCTGGCGATCCGGCCAAAGCGACGGAAGCCCTGCGCGCGGCGCAGCCGGAAATGGCGCGCGGTGTGACCAAAGGTGTGTTGCACAAAAACACGGTGGCCCGGAAAATGTCGCGCCTGTCGGCCCGAGTCAAAGCTTTGGGCGCTCAGGCGTAAGTCTTTGAATTAAAACTACAAAAGGCGCGCCTCTGGCGCGCTTTTTGCGTTTTAGGCCACTGTTTTCGACCTCGTGCTGCGATTCTTTTAGTCGTTGGCTAAGGTCAAGCGCGTTGTTGTGTTGCGCAGCTTCTACCCAGATTGCTAATGTGCCTGAGCGATTCACGCAGTCCTGGGGGGGACGAGTGGCCGAAGGTGTCGAAGGCACCTTAGCACCATTTTGACGCGCCGACTGGCGCTGCTTTGGCGGCGCTTGGTGCGCTCTTTCCCAGCGATCACTGAATGCCGGGTTCCGGCCAGGGTCTTTGTAGCGGGCTTTCAAGGGTGAGGGCCGTCAAGAAACTGTCGTATTAGCCGTATGAAACAAGAATAACGGGTCGGGGTCGATGATTGCACAGCAGTGGTCAAAAGTTTCCAAGGAACTACGGCAGGAGCTGGGCGAGAGCAGCTATAAAAGCTGGATAGAACCCCTTGAACTGGTCGGTGTGGAAAACGGCGTTGCGCGGCTGAACGCGCCGTCGCGTTTTGTTGGCGATTGGGTGAAGCGCAACTATCACGACAAAATCGTGGCGCGCTTGCGCAATGACCATGCCGGGTTGACGCAGCTGGAATTTTTTGTGGGGCCCGCGGCTGCGCCGGTGGTCAAGGCGCGGGTCCAAACCCAAGAAGCCCCGTCCGTTCTGGAAAGCGCCCCGCTGGAAGGGCGCTATACATTCGACAATTTCGTGGTCGGTAAACCCAACGAACTGGCCCATGCTGCCGCAAAGCGCGTGGCCGAAGCCGGGCCTGTCACCTTCAACCCGCTGTTCCTGTATGGTGGCGTTGGTTTGGGCAAAACCCATCTTATGCACGCGATTGCGCATGAATTGCAGCAATCGCGCCCGGATTTGCAGGTGCTGTATCTGTCAGCAGAGCAGTTCATGTATCGTTTCGTGCAGGCATTGCGCGACCGGCAGATCATGGATTTCAAGAACCTGTTCCGCTCGGTCGATGTGCTGATGGTCGATGATGTGCAATTCATTGCCGGCAAGGACAGTACGCAGGAAGAATTCTTCCACACGTTCAACGCGCTGGTGGACCAGAACAAGCAGATCATCATTTCCGCCGACCGCGCCCCCGGAGAGATCAAGGATCTGGAAGCGCGCATCACCTCGCGGATGCAATGCGGCCTTGTGGTGGATCTGCACCCGACCGATTACGAATTGCGCCTTGGCATCCTGCATCGCAAGGCCGCGATCTTTGCCGAAACGCTTGGCCCGGTCAATGTGGGCGATGGCGTGTTCGAGTTTCTTGCCCATCGGATCACCACCAATGTGCGCGTGTTGGAAGGGGCGTTACAGCGCCTGTTCGCGTTCTCCAATCTGATCGGACAGGAAATCACGCTCGACATGGTGCAGGATTGCCTGTCGGATATTCTGCGCAGTTCAGAGCGGCGCGTCACGGTCGAAGAAATCCAGCGCAAGGTGTCAGAGCATTTCAACATTCGCCTGTCTGACATGCTGGGGCCGAAACGCGCGCGCAATGTTGCGCGGCCGCGTCAGATTGCGATGTATCTGGCCAAGGAACTGACCTCGCGGTCCTTGCCAGAGATCGGTCGCCGTTTTGGCGGGCGCGACCATACGACGATCCTGTATGGCGTGCGCAAGGTCGAGGAAATGCGCAGCACCGATGTTCAGCTTGCCGAAGACGTGGATTTGTTGCGTCGCCTGTTGCAAAGCTGACCTGAACAGCCCAAAAAGCACCTTGCCGCCCGCGCGGAATTGGCTAGGCTCCGGAAACCTCCGCGGCTGCATAGTCGTGTCGTGTGCGGGATGTGAAGAAGGATCGAGCGTATGAAGATCAGCATTGAACGGGCGGCTTTGTTGAAAGCTGTATCGCAAGCGCAATCCGTGGTTGAGCGGCGCAATACGATTCCGATCCTCGCCAATGTGCTGATAGAGGCCGAGGATGCGCAGGTCAGTTTCCGCGCCACCGATCTGGATGTCGAAGTGGTGGACCGCGCGCCCGCAATGGTGGAGCGGGCAGGGGCGACGACCGTGTCGGCTGTGCTGTTGCATGAAATCGTGCGCAAGCTGCCGGATGGCGCGATGGTCGAACTGGCCGATGACAGCCGCTCTGGCCGGTTGCAGGTCACGGCGGGCCGGTCCAGTTTTGCGCTGGCGACCCTGCCAAAAGAAGATTTTCCGGTCATGGCTTCCAGCGAATATGCCGCGAATTTCTCGGCCCCTGCCAAGGCGCTGCGCCGGCTGTTTGACAAATCGAAATTCGCCATCTCGACCGAGGAAACGCGCTACTACCTGAACGGCGTTTACCTGCATGTTGCCGAAGGCGAGGGCGGGCGCGTGCTGCGCTGCGTGGCAACCGATGGGCACCGCTTGGCGCGCGTTGATGCCGGTCTGCCTGCTGGTGCCGAGGCCATGCCCGGCGTGATCGTGCCGCGCAAAACCGTGGGCGAGCTGCGCAAACTGCTGGAAGATGACGATATGCAGATCGCTGTGTCGGTGTCGGAAACCAAGATCCGCTTCGCGACGCCGGATATCACGCTGACATCTAAGGTCATCGACGGCACCTTCCCCGATTACACCCGCGTCATCCCGTCGGGCAACACCAAGCGGCTGGAAGTGGATGCAGGCGATTTCGCCAAGGCGGTGGACCGTGTGGCCACCGTCTCGTCCGAACGTTCGCGTGCGGTCAAGCTGGTGTTGGAAGATGACAAGTTGGTTCTGTCCGTGAACGCCCCCGATAGCGGCGCGGCAGAGGAAGAGCTGATCGTCGCCTATGCCGACGAGCGCTTGGAAATCGGCTTCAACGCGAAATACTTGCTTGAGATCGCCAGCCAAGTGGACCGCGAGAATGCTGTGTTCTTGTTCAACTCCTCGGGCGATCCCACGCTGATGCGCGAAGGCAATGACACCTCTGCCGTATATGTCGTGATGCCGATGCGGGTGTAACGGGCCGTTTGGCCTGATCCATGTCCGTTCATCTATCCCATCTGACCCTGTCGCATTTCCGCTCGCATCAGCGCACGCGGCTGGAGTTTGACGGGCGGCCTGTGGCGTTGCACGGGCCGAACGGGTCGGGAAAGACGAATATCCTTGAAGCGGTTTCGCTGTTTTCGCCCGGTCGCGGGCTGCGGCGCGCCACGCCTGACGAGATGGCGCGCCAGCCGCAGGCTTTGGGCTGGAAGCTGCGCGCCGAAATCGTGACCCGGGACGGCCCCCGGCTGGCGGAAACATGGGCCGAACCCGGCCAATCGCGGCAGGTGCGGATTGACGAAAAGACCGCGCCGCAAATTGCCCTTGGCGCATTGGTGCCCATGCTGTGGCTGACGCCTGCGATGGACCGGCTTTGGCTGGAAGGGGCCGAAGGGCGCAGGCGCTTTCTGGACCGCACCACGCTTAGCTTCGCGCCGGACCATGCCGCGCAGGTGCTGGCCTATGACAAGGCAATGCGCGAGCGCAATCGCCTGTTGCGCGATGGGGTGCGCGATACCCGCTGGTTTGCCGCGCTGGAAGGACAGATGGCCGAGGCGGGCAGGCAGATCACCGTCAACCGGCGCGCGGCCTTGGCAGAACTATCCGCCCATGCTGACCCCAACAGCCCGTTTCCCATGGCTGATCTAAGCCTTGATTGCAGCGCGCCCGATGATCTGGCCGCCGCCTTGGCCGAGAACCGCGCGCGTGACATGGCTGCCGGACGCAGCCTGATCGGCCCACATCGCGCCGATCTGCGCGCTGTCTGGGCCGCCAAAGGGGTGCAGGCGGCGCAATGTTCAACCGGCGAACAGAAGGCATTCCTGATTTCCGCCATACTGGCCAATGGCCGCGCGCTGGCGGCGAAAACCGCCATGCCGCCCTTGCTGCTGCTGGATGAGGTCGCAGCCCATCTTGACGCCGCCCGGCGCGCGGCGCTTTATGACGCGGTTTGCGCGATGGGGGGGCAGTGCTTCATGACAGGCACCGGGCCAGAGCTGTTTGCAGAGCTGGGCTCGCGCGCACAAGTCTTCGCGCTGTCGGACCGCGATGGCGTGTCCCATGTTGAAAAGGATATCCTATGACTTTGCCATGCCAGCGCATTTCGCTTGTGACCCTTGGGGTCGACAACCTAGACCGCGCACGCGCCTTTTACGCGGCCCTTGGCTGGGCAGAGGCAGAGTCGACCGACGGCATGGCCTGTTTCCAGTTGCACGGTCAGGCGCTTATGCTGTTCGGGCGTGCCGATCTTGCCAAGGACCAAGGCCGGGAAGGGGCCGAATTGGGCACCGGGGCCGTGACGCTGGCGCAGTGTTTCGAAACCCGCGATGACGTGGACGCAGCCTTTGCCCAAGCGCTTGCCGCCGGTGCCACCGCGCTCAAAGCGCCCGAGGCCGTGTTCTGGGGTGGGTATTCCGGCTATTACGCCGACCCGGACGGCCATGTCTGGGAAGTGGCGCATAACCCGTTTTGGCCGCTGGCCAAAGATGGCAGCCTGACCCTACCGGTGCCTGCATGACAATCGGCGCGCTCGACCTGCTGTTTTATGCGGGCGCAATCCTGATCCTGTTCCTGACCCCCGGCCCGGTCTGGGTGGCGCTGACCGCGCGCGCCATGTCGGGCGGGTTCGCGTCTGCCGCGCCCTTGGCGGTGGGGGTGGCCCTGGGGGATATGCTTTGGCCGCTGGCGGCCATTTTCGGGCTGACATGGATATTGTCGCTTTATGGCGACCTGTTGGGGCTGATGAAATGGGTTGCGATGGCGATGTTCGTCATCATGGGGGTGCAGCTTATACGGCACGCTCGCGCGCGTATTTCGACCGATAGCCGACTGACACGGCCGGGGCGCATGGCAGGGTTTCTGGCCGGGATCAGCGTGATCTTGGCCAATCCCAAGGCAATACTGTTTTACATGGGCGTGCTGCCGGGGTTCTTTGACCTTAGCCGCGTCACGGGTTTTGACATTGCTGCCATTCTGGCCGTATCGGCCAGCATCCCGATGCTGGGCAATCTGGCTATGGCGCTGGCCATTGACCGCGCGCGCACGCTCTTGCGTTCGGGAGAGGCGATGGCGCGCGTGAACCGCATAGCGGGCGCGTTGATGATCGGGGTTGGGTTGGTCATCGGGCTTACCTGATCGCGCTCAAATCCTGCACGAAAGGGCAATCGGCCAAGGGCACCGACACATCCGGGTCAAACAACGTGTCGCGACCTTCTGACAAAAGCGCCAGATACTTGCGGTATTCCTCGGCGCTGTTGAAGTGCTGGCCGCGCGCGACTTCGGCCTGTGCCTTGGCGTGGAACTGGGCATTGTATTTGAAATGGGCGAAGGCAAGCGTGCGTTCCGCCATCCTGCCGCCCACAGCATAATGCAGCCCGGCAGAAAACTGCATATAAGGTTGATACCGCATGAGCGCGAATTTCTGGGCCACGAACAGGTTGCGCGCGGCGGGTTGGCCCAACTCTTCCATCAGGCGGTGGCGCAGGTTAGAGGTGACACTGTCACAATTGCCCCATGGCCCGCGCATGCCCGGCACACACCGCAGCGGAGCGCGGTCAATATGTGTCGCATCAGCGAAAGGGCCGTGGGCGAAACCCGCCTGTGCCAAGGGGCCGGATGGGTAAAGATCCAGCATGGACAGGCGCACAAGTTCGGCGTCGCGGTAGTCCGGGCCACGCAGCAGGGTTGGCAGATCGCCCGACACCTGCCCGCGTTCGTCGGGCAGCGACCAGAACAGGAATTCATCCGCATCGGCCACAAGGCTCCAGCGGCCCACGCGGAACGCCGCCAGCAGCGCCTCTTGCCACAGCACGCCGTAGCGCGATTCGTTGTAGGGTGTGTCGGTTGAAAAAACCACGACATCGGGCTGCGCCGCCAGTTCCTCTAGCGTGCCGTCATCGGACCCGTTATCTGCCACCAGAAACGCGCCGACGCCAAGGGCACGATAGTGGTTCAGGAAGTGTTTCAGCATGAACATTTCGTTGCGCATGACCGCAACCACGGCAAGCTCTGCGTCACGCGCCTGTGCAAGACGGTCGGGCGCGCTGACAAGATCAAGCGTGTTGCTGGCCCAACCCAGCCGGGCTGAACTATGAGGCGACCACAACTTCATCGGGGTAGGCCAAGGCGCTGACAAGGCCCGCCGCGCGGCGTGAAGGTCGCCACCACTGTCCAGATGTGCGACCTTCAGGCCCGAGCCTGCGAAGGGCAGGAAACTGTTTTCATAAAGCGGCAGAGGGGGCAGGCCAGGTGCACTGCGCCGGAAAATCGCCATGTCGTAATTTTCGCCCGACAGGGTTATGCCGCTCAGGGCCAGCAGATCGCCTACAAGTTTGTCTTCCATGAAGGACACGGCCTCTAATGCGCGCCCAGCGGGTGTTGCGCACGCAGCGCTTAGGGCTGTCAGGGCATCGCGGCCCAGCATGTAGGCCGCGCTGCCATCGGCATAGACCGATGGCTCCGGTGACTTGTCCAGATCGAAGCGGCCACGGTCACTGGTCGCCTTGCCCATGTGCCACGCGCGGTCCATCTCGCCACGGGCGCGGTATAGAGGACGCCCGTAATACGGCGTGCAGAGAGCAGAGAGATCGGCGAAAAAGGCCTGCGGGTCGAGAAAACAATCATCATCTATTTTCAGGATGCGGGAAAACCCGGTCTGGCTGCGGACCCAATCTGCCAGCGCAAGGATCTTCTGTGGCAAACCTTCGTAATCGTCAGGTGCTGGCAGCCTGAGCACACTATCGACCAGTTGCGCCGGGCCACTATGACCGCCAACAGCTACGACCATCGGCAAACCAGCTTGTTCCAGCAGGTCACCCCAGGCCGCCCGTATCTGTGGCACGCGGCTGTCCAGATAGGGGCGACAGGAAATAAGGACAACAAGCGTATCGGCAAGCGGATTGGCCGCTTGGCGCAGGTGGCAGGCCGGACCAGCTAGCGCCGGGTCGGGGGGCAGGATTGTTTCGGCGTGCGCGCGCAAAACGGGATCGGGGCAGCAGGCGGCAAAACGGGCGCTGGCATGGCGCAGCGCAGTAGCCGTGGCGAATTCGGCGGGATCGCGCGTGCGCAATCCGTCGTGTAATGCGCTCAGCATCTGTCGCGCAAGGCCGGTTTGGTTGGCACGGGATAGCGCTTCTGCCATGGCCAGAAGCACGGCGCCGCCGCAATACCCGGCCTCTGGCAACAAAAGCGCGACGGCCTGTGCGCGGATCATCTCAAGTCCGGCCGGCGGTTGACCGGCCCGAAGCTGACGCAAAGCATCCATGGCCGTGCATCCAAGACGCCGCATGGCCGGTTCCATCACCGGGCGCGGGGTATGCGCGCTCGCGGGCCGCAAGCCTTCGCAGGCCAATTGGTGCAGCTCTGGCGGTGG
Source organism: Roseibaca calidilacus (assembly GCF_001517585.1). Taxonomy (NCBI): domain Bacteria; kingdom Pseudomonadati; phylum Pseudomonadota; class Alphaproteobacteria; order Rhodobacterales; family Paracoccaceae; genus Roseinatronobacter; species Roseibaca calidilacus. The sequence goes on from NZ_FBYC01000004.1 coordinate 226,070, forward strand.
TGGTGCAGCTTTGTCAGCGCGCGGAAAGGCGAGCCAGCGCAATGCGATGTCTTGCTGCTCTGGCAAGGGAAGATGGGCAAGCGCGGGGGCCAGCGGGTCGTCCAGACCAGCGTCCGCCAAAAGGCAAAGCCGATGCGCCCTTGCCCCTACAACAAAGGCCTGTTCGAAACGGGCAATGATCTGCGCCGCATCGGGCGCAGATGGATTTGTCCAGAGAGCCCGCGCCATGTTTGCCCAGTCGGTCCAACCCCGCGGTTTTGCATCGGGGGGCAGCCTATCGACACGGTCCCAGAATTCCGGGATTAGCCCAAAGGTTTCCAGCGCAAGCCGGGCTATGTCCGGTATCGCATAGGCTGGCAAGTGTTCACGCTGCGCGACGAGGCTGACAACGGCATCCAGCAGGTCGGGGCAGCGCATCTGCGAGCCTGATTCTGCGATCAGCATTCGCATGGCGCGCAAGATGTCATTCAGAAGATCGGTGCGGTCCCAGATAGAAACATGGCCATAGGGGCCTGCCCGGTCTGATATCAAGGCGCGTATGACCCAAGCCAAGGCCGGGGTGGCGATCCACCTGTCACCGGCTGGGACCATGTTCCAAAGCGCGCTGCGTAACCCGCCGATATCACGCGCCGCCCAGAGCTTTGGTAGCGCAGCAGAGGCCGAATAAGGCGTGTCCGGGGCGGGCAGGTGAGCGCCATACCTGTCGGCAAGGGCGAAAAGCGCGACAGGGTCATCTATGCTGCACGCCCATTCGCACTGGCTTAGCAGCAGGTGGCCCATTTGGTCTGGCGACAAATCGCTGTCCCGCAGCAATCTGTCCAACGTAAAAAATGATCGTGCCGCGTCGGGCAAGGCTTCGAAGCGGGTTCGCAACTCTGCAACCGGGTCGGGTTTAGCTGTTGTCGGGGCGGGGGATGACTTGGCAACAGGCGGGCAATATTTGCCCAGTCGGTACAGCCGTGCTGCTCCGGCCAAGGCAGACCGGCAGCCATCCGACAGTTCGTCCAACATATTGGCGGCATGTGCGTGTTCCAGCGCCTGAAGCGCTGCAAGCTCGTCCAGTAGAAGCCAGCCATCTTGCGACAGGCGTTCAAGCCGCATCAGCAGATCGGCACGGTCTAGGCGCAGGCTGTTGCGCAATTCGTCATTTTGGGCGATCAAGCGCAATTCTGGCTGGCCGTTTTGCCAGATGCGTCCCGGCAGCACCGCCCTGACAATGCCGCCTGCGTGGTCGCTGCCGGTGACAGGCTCTAATGTCAGACGCTCGCCGCTGGGAAGGCGGACGGCGCTGGGAGGGTTGGGCCCCGTCCATGTCATTTCCATACGGTCGGTGACATAAGGACCAAGTGCAGGGCCAGAACGCGCAACGACGCGCACCGCCTGCGGAAAGGTGATCCGGGCGATATTCTCCAGGCCGGAAAACCCGCGTCGCAGCCCGTATCGCGCTTCGCGGCTGAACTGCGGAAGGGCGTTCAGACTGGCCAACTCGCGCCCGTCCAACCAGACCGTGACGGCAGTTCCGGGGCGGCTAAAACCCGTCTTGAACCGCAACCCAAGCAGGTGGGGACCGGCCGGCGGCGGCAGATCGCAAATGACCTCGCGGCTCCAGCCTCTTTGCGCGTAGCGATTGAGAACCAAAAGCCGTTCCTTGCGTCGAAACTCTACATGCAGCGGCATGTCGCGAAGGCCTGCATCCCAGAACCCGATCATCGGGTTTGGATCCATCCTCAGGTCAACTTCCAGCCAGAGAGATCCGGTTCGTGGGGCGCGATAGGCCAAGCTGTGCCGGGGCGGTGTCGGAATCATTTTTTGGTCCAATCAGGTTCGAAAGGCCGGGTTGCGGCCATGCTGTAATTGTTGAGCGAAAACATTCTCGACCTGGGCGGCGGTGGGCTGCCGGCCAATCAGCGCAAACAATGGTTCAAGCGCGGTCCGGTCGTTAATATAGGTATCGTAATGCAGCATAACGCATCTGTCGGAATGCGCCGCGGCATAGGCATGGAACAAGGTTTCGGCCTCTTGCAGGCTGGCCCGGACGAAATCTGGGTCACAGATGGCCCACCATGCAGAGCGCGCGACGGCGTCGTGGTTGCGCGTGTTGAACACGAAACGACTGCCGGGGAAGAAGCGTGTAATGAAATCTAGGTAATCCGGGAACAGGTCTGGATCGCCATGAACGCGGATTTCCTTGAAGCCGCCCATGCGTATGTCGCTTGGCAGGTTCAAAACCTGCCGCTGAAACAGGCGCGCAAACTCGTGCCCGACCGCGTCCGGCTCGATCAATTCTGCCCCGAACCACGGTCGCATGGCATCTGTTGCAGCCCCGCGCGCGCGCAACTCGCGGATCGGCCCGGCACTGTCCAAAGCGTGCCAAGTCTGAAACATGTGCCATAAGGTGCCATTGTTTTCGCCGCGAACCATGACACCGTCTAGAGTGTTGAGCAGATGCTGCAACAGGGTCGACCCGGACCGCCCATAGGTCACGATGAACACATACCCCTCTGGTGGATGCGTGCTTTGGGGCGCGGGAGGAGGCATCATCGCGATTGCCTCAGGTGGCGCAGAGCGTTTCCAACCGGGCCATCGCCTCGGCAAAATTGGGCACATAGCTGGCAATTGCTGCCGAATTCTGCCCCTTGCTTTTGGCAAATACCGTTAACCGTGGGTCATCTGGCATTGCTTGGATTCCAGCGCGACGCGCGATTGCGGCAACCTGCTCTGCCGAGGAGCGCTCAGAAAGGTATATTTCTTCAAAGACGATCCAATCCCAGTCTATGCCGCGATTGCGCAACAGCGTTAGGGTCTGCCCAAGTGCCGCGAAATCTGCATGAACACGGTTCGCGAGGCGGCTCAGGTCAATGGGCGCGGGGCGCAGGGTTCCATCTAAGATTCTGGGGTAAACCCTGTCAGCACCCGCTGGCCCCCATGCTCCTGTTGCCTGCGCTAGCAAAAGCGAACCGATGCGCTTGGCCTCATTCCGCCGGGTCAGGACAATTATGTAATACCCTCGCGCTTGCGCCACGTCGATCAAGGCGCGCGTGATCGCTATGGGCTGCACTTCCACACAGTGCTTTATGTTCGGGCTTTGGTCTAGTGCGGCGTCAATCTCGGCGCGCAACCTCTCTGGATCGCTATGTTGTGCGAAGCTTTCAGAAATCGCGCTTAATTTGCGCCTCCGGTTGAACGGCTCATGTTCCACAGCGGGAAAGCTAGAAAGCTTCACCAGCGCTGTTGTGAAGTCGGTTCCGCCGGTGCGGCGCAATGTAAGAATAAGAATTGGCTGTTCGGACATAAGGGCAACTTTCACAAAACGCGCGTCATTATACCTGCGCAGGTGGCGGGATCAAGCTATGCTTGCCGCGAATGGCGCGGGGCATTCCGCGAGTGAAAAAAGTGCTTTGAAATCGCGATTTCGGGTTTGCCGCACCCTGATATGCCAGCCTGCGCAGAACATGGTTCTGGGGTGCTGAAGCGGGTTGAAAGGCAGGCGCGGCTGGCGCCGCATGCCATGAAAAAAACCCGGCCAAAATGGCCGGGCTGTTCTGTGCGGGGTAATAAGCGTCTTAGGCGCTTGGCTCGGGTTCCATGCCGCCATCGCCCTCGCCGCCACGTTTGCGGCTGCGCGTTTTCGGAATGGCCGCAACAGAGGGCGTGCCGCTGCTGGGCTTGTCCGCGTCATCGTCATCCCGGCCAATCGGCTCTCCGCGCATGACACGGCCAATCTCTGGCCCGGTCAGCGTTTCGTATTCCAGCAAGCCTTGCGCCAAGTTTTCCAAGTGCTCCCGATGCTCGGTCAGGATGCGTTTGGCGGTCTCGTAGCCTTCGTTGACCAATTCGCGCACCTTGTCGTCAATCATCTTCTGGGTAATGCCAGAATGGTTTGACCCGCCTCCATAGCTGCCCAGGTAGCTTTGCTGTTCATTGGCGTAGTCGACATAGCCCAGTTCTTCGTCAAAGCCGAATTGCGTGACCATCGCGCGGGCGATTTTGGTCACCTGCTGGATGTCGCTGGCCGCGCCAGAGGTCACAGCCTCTGGCCCGAAGACCAGTTCCTCTGCCACGCGCCCGCCCATCGCCATAGCGATCTTGGATTTGTATTTGCGGTAGCTGACCGACAATTGGTCCCGTTCTGGCAAGGACAACACCAGACCCAGCGCGCGCCCGCGCGGGATGATGGTCGCCTTGTGAATCGGGTCATGTTCGGGCACATGCAGGCCGACCACGGCATGACCGGCTTCGTGATAGGCGGTCAGTTTCTTCTCGTCCTCGGTCATAACCATAGAGCGGCGCTCTGCCCCCATCATCACCTTGTCCTTGGCATTCTCGAAATCGTCCATCACGACAAAGCGACGGTTCGAGCGCGCGGCCATCAGCGCGGCTTCGTTCACAAGGTTGGCAAGGTCGGCCCCGGAAAAGCCCGGCGTGCCGCGCGCGATGATGCGCAGATCGACATTCGGCCCCAGCGGCACCTTGCGGGCATGCACGCCCAAGATGCGCTCGCGACCCTTGATGTCGGGGTTGGGCACCTGCACCTGACGGTCGAAACGACCGGGGCGCAGCAGCGCGGGGTCCAGCACGTCGGGGCGGTTGGTCGCCGCGACGATGATGATGCCCTCATTGGCTTCGAACCCGTCCATTTCGACCAGAAGCTGGTTCAAGGTCTGTTCGCGTTCGTCATTGCCGCCGCCATAGCCTACGCCACGCGACCGACCCACGGCGTCGATCTCGTCAATAAAGACGATGCAGGGCGCATTCTTCTTGGCTTGCTCGAACATGTCGCGCACACGGCTTGCGCCCACACCAACGAACATCTCGACAAAGTCAGAACCGGAGATGGTGAAGAAGGGCACACCCGCTTCGCCCGCAACTGCGCGCGCCAGCAACGTTTTACCCGTGCCCGGAGGGCCGACCAACAGCGCGCCTTTCGGGATCTTGCCACCAAGGCGGCTGAATTTCTGCGGATTACGCAGGAATTCTACGATTTCTTCCAGATCGTCCTTGGCTTCGTCAATGCCGGCGACGTCGTCGAACGTCACGCGGCCCTGCTTTTCGGTCAGCAGCTTGGCCTTGGATTTGCCGAAGCCCATCGCGCCGCCTTTGCCGCCACCCTGCATGCGGTTCATGAAATAAATCCACACACCGATCAGCAACAGGAACGGCAACCACAGCATAAGCGTGGACATGAACCCCGATTGCTGTTGCGGTTGCGCTTCGACCGGAATCTCGCGGTCCAGCAGGCGCTGGGTCAACGTGGTATCATCGGGCCGCACGGTGCTGTATTGCTGGCCATCGCTGCCCACGAACACGATGCGCTCGCCATCAATGGTAACGCGGCTAACCTCGTTATTGTCGACACGGGTGATGAAATCCGAGTAATTCACGCTGCGCGCCGAGGATGTGCTGGAGCCGTTGCTGAACATGTTGAAGAGCATGATCATCAACAGGAACAGCACGATCCAGAAAGCGAAATTCCGTGCGTTGCCCACGGGCGTCTCCTTTGGTCAGGTCGGCGCGGAAACGCGCCTTTGTTGTAGTGTTACATAGCTATTGCGGCGCTGCAATCAATGTGCGTGATGGGATGCAGGCCAATCGGGTGGCAATACGCGGCAATTTGCCCGAAATTCGCGGGGCATCCCGGCCAGTGGCGCGGCAATCAGACGTTTGTCTTGCCAGATTGCTGGGCTGGACAGGATCGACTCTCGTGGCAGCCGCCATGCAGACCTGTCGGTTTGTGCGGCCCCCTCGGGCCCCAAGGCGCGGATTTCTGCGCCATCTGGTTCCGGGCCGTCAATCTGCCAGCGCCCATCCCAAGGGCCGGGGCAGGGGGCCGCGATATCTGCCACCGCGTTCCATTCGCGGCAGATGCGCAGGCTGTCGCCGCGTTGCACCAACAGGCAGCCATGCAGCGTGGCGCGCGGGCGGTCAAGCGCGGCGCGCAGCGCCGCCAGCCTTGGGCGATAGGGCGATTGGCCCACCCAGCACAAGGCCGCAGCAACCAGCCTTTCGCGTGTGTCAGAGGGCAGTGCGCTTAGCCTTTCGCGCGCAAAGACAAGATCGCCCTGATCCTGCGCGATTATGTCGCGCGCGGCTTGCGTGGCGGCATGGTCCAGAACCTGGCGCGCCGCGGCCATATGTGCTGCAGTTTCGGCCAAGCGGTCCACATCCAGCCCCAGCGCTGAAATGGCCTGCCGGGTGCGCACGCGCTCATAGGCGGGGTCCAGATTGCTTGCATCTTCGGCCCAATCCCAACCCATGCGGCGCAAATGGTCGCGCAAGGCCTCGCGGCGGATGTCCAGTAGCGGGCGCAGCCATGTCACGGGGCCATCGGGGCGCGCGGGCGCCATGCCCGCCAGCCCGTCCACGCCAGAGCCGCGCTGCAACCGCATCAGCAGCGTTTCCGCCTGATCGTCGCGGGTATGCCCAAGTGCGATATGGCTGACACCGCGCGTTTGCGCCCAATTGCGCAGCAAGTCTTGCCGGGCATGTCGCGCGCGGTCTTGCAGATTGCCGCGACCATCCCACGCCCAAGGCAGAATATCATGCGGCGCGCCCAAGCCCGCGGCATGGCGCGCGACAAGGGCGCATTCTTGCGCGGCCTCTGGGCGCAAGCCATGATCGACACTGGCAATATGCAGCGCGCAGCCCTGCCGCGCAGCCCAAAGGCTTGCCAAATGCATTAGCGCAAGGGAATCGCCGCCCCCCGATACTGCCACGCCCAACGCCTTGGGCGGGTTTGGCAGCAGCGCATCCAGATTGCGCGCAACCCGGTCAGCCAGATCGCTCAAGGGCAGGCAAGCCGCGCGCGGGCGTCCTCTGATTGCGCGGCCTCGTCGCTGTCGGCGAAGCGGTTGCGCAACTCGTCGAACATGGCGCAAGCCTCAGAGACCTGCTCTAGCCGCGCAAGGCTTTCGCCAAGCGCCAGAAGCGCGCGCGGCGCTTCTGGCCCGTCTGGCGCGGTCATATACAGGTTCAGATAGGCGCGTGCGGCATCGGTTTCGCGGTCAAGCGTGCGCAATGTCTCTGCCAGCTTGAAGCTGGCCTCTGCCCCAAGCGGAGAGCCGGGATAGGTTTCGATGAATTGCATGAGGGCTGTTGCCGCAGCCTCTGCATCGCCTTCTTCGGCAAGGTCCATCGCCGCGTCGAAAGCCTGCTGTTCGCCCGCGGCAAGCTGGGGCTGGGCCGTGTCATCGTCGGTGGCGGATTCGCCCAGTCGCGGCGGGGTCAGCCCCGCTGTGCTGCCGCCTTCCAGTTCCGTCAGGCGAAATTCCAGATCGCCCAAGCGGTTCGACGCTTCGTCAATGCTGCGCCGGATACGGTATTCCAGCTCTTCCGTGCGGCCGGTCAGATCGGCCAGCGCCGCTTCCATCCGGTCGACCCGGTCCAGAAGCGAGCCATCGTAGCTGGGCTGGCTGGCAGCCTCTCCGGATGACAATTCGCGCGCCAAATCCGCCACGGCACCGGTCAGCGCGCCAAGTTCGGCGCGCAATTCGGCTACGGTATCGGCCCCGGCAGGCGGGGCCAGCAGGCACAGGGCGACGAAGATGGCGCGCGCATGTCGCATGGCTTAGCCCGTCACGCCGCCGGACACGACGGTCACGGCGCGGCGGTTCACATCCCAGCAACGTGGCTCTGCGCAGGCTTCGACCGGGCGCTCTTTGCCATAGCTGACCGTGCGGATGCGGTCGGCATCCACGCCTTCGGAAATAAGGTAGCGTTCAACAGTGTTGGCACGGCGTGCGCCAAGGGCCACGTTATACTCGCGCGTGCCGCGTTCATCGGCATGGCCTTCGATCAGAACGGCGAATTGCGGGTTCGCGCGCAGCCAAGCGGCTTGGCCCTGTAGCGTGCTGCGACCGTCTGGCGTCAAATCGGAGCTGTCATTCTCAAAGAACACGCGGTCGCCGATGCGTTGCTGGAAATGCGCGATCGAGCGCGGATCGCTGGGATCGCCCAGCGAGCCCGTGGTGATGGCGTCGTCACCGCCAAACCCGTTTTCCCCGCCGCCGCCAAACATGCCGGGGCGCGGGTTGTTGCACGCGGCCAGCGCAAGGCCAGCCAGCAGCAGAAGCGATTTCGATGTCAGGTTCATTGTATCTGTCCCATTTTTTATGGCAAAAGCGGCCCCCAGGCCGGGTCACTGGCCGGGGAGGAAAGCGGCACGCGGCGCAGGTTGCGCCCCGAGATGTCGACCGCATAAAGCGCAGGTTCGCCGCCCTGCGCTTGACGGGTGAACATGATAACACGCCCGTTTGGCGCCCATGTTGGCCCTTCGTCAAGGAAAGATGCCGTGAGCAAGCGTTCCTCTGACCCGTCAGAGCGCATGACGCCAATATGGAAGCGCCCTGCATGCGATTTCGTGAAGGCGATCATATCGCCGCGCGGTGACCAGACCGGGGTGGAATAGCGGCCCTCGCCGAAACTGATGCGCTGTGCGTCGCCACCATCGGCGGACATGACATAGATCTGGCTGGTTCCAGAGCGGTCGGATTCAAAGGTGATCGACCGCCCATCGGGTGAAAAGCTGGGCGCGGTGGCAATGGCGGGCGAATTGGTCAAGCGTTCCATCTGCCCGTTCGACAGGTCCAGCCGGAACAGGTCGGTGCTGCCGCCCATCGCGGCGGAAAAGACAAGCGCGCGCCCATCGGGCGAAAACCGGGGCGAGAAGGTCATCGCGCCGGGAATCTCGCCCACAAGCTGGGATTGCCCCGAGCGCAAATCCATCAGCGCAATGCGCGGACTGCCGGTCTCATAGGTTGTATAGACCGCCCTGTCACCTGTGGGCGAGACGCGCGGCGCTATGACCAAGGACCGACCATCGGTCAGGGTGCGTCGATTCTCGCCATCCTGATCCATGATCGTCAGTTGCTTGGTGCGGTTGTTGCGCGGGCCGGATTCTGCCACGAACAAAACACGGCTGTCGAAATAGCCGTCCTCGCCGGTGATCTGGCTATAAACCGCATCCGAGACCTTGTGCCCCATGCGCCGCCAATCCCGCGCGGCACCGGCAAATTGCAAGCCTTCGCCCATCTGCTGGCCAGAGACCACGTCAAACAGCCGGAACTTGACCGTCAGCCTGTCGCCGCTGGCCGAAACCGCCCCCACGATCAGGGCTTGCGCATTGACGGCGCGCCAGTCCGGATAGGAAATGCTGGTGTCGAAACTGGTGATCCGCGCGATATGCGATTCTCGTGGCACCTCGCGGAACAGGCCGGTGCCCGACAGGTTGGATGCGACGACGCGCGACAACGCATCGGCATATTCCATGCCGCCATTGTCTTCGGGCACGAAGGCGGGCACGGCAAACGGCATCGGTTCAATCACCCCTTCGGTGATCTGCAGCCGCAAGGGCTGTGCCTGCGCCGCCATGCCAAAGCCCATCCAGATGGCCAGAAAAGCAAACAAAAGCCGTGTCATCGCAATCTCATCCCTTCGGGGTTGAACGTAATCTCGACGTCGCGCCAAGCTTCGTAGCTTTCAGGTGGCAAACCGTAGCCATCGCTTGCGCAACGAATGATCGCGCGGCGTGCGGCCTCGAATGCCTGCGAAACGGCACCTTCGGAACCGCCGTTATTATCGACCATATAGATACTGCCTTGCTCTGGCATAGCCCCCGGGTTCATCGAGAACCCAACGGTTACGGTAACCTGCTGCGCTTCGGTCGAAAGCGTGCCGATGTTCCAGCATTGCTGTATCGCAAGGCGCAAACGGTCCGCTTCGGTTGCGCTCAGGCCGGGTTGCGCAGCCGTATCAATGCCGGACAACGATTCGGCAAGGGCAGCGGCCACTGCGTCCGCAACGTCATCGGCGACCTCTGGCTCGGGGTCTGGCTCAGGCTCTGGTGTTGGCTCTGGGTCTGCCTCGGCCGTTTCTGCCTCATCTTCGGCGGGCGGCGCAGGGCGTTCTGGCCGCGTGCGCGGGCGCGGGCTGACCGTGGGGGCGGCTGCGGCGCGTTCTTCGTTTTCGGTTTCGGTTTCCGTGGCCTCTGTCACGATTTCGGTCGTTGCCTCTGGCGGGGCGACCTGCTCTTGTTCAGGCAGAACCTCTTCGCCCGGCGCATCCGCGCTGGCTTGCGGTCGCGCGGTCTGGTCGATCGTGGCGTCTTCTGGCGGGGCCTCTGTCGGGGTTGGGGCAACACGGTCCACTGGGCGCGGGGCCGGGCGCTCTGTCGCGCCGGGGGTCAGCGCAGGTGAAAAGATTGCGCCGGTCGACTCTGGCTCCGGTTCGGTTTGCGGTTCTGGTTCCGGCTCTGGCTCGGGTTCAGGCTCGGGCTCTGGTTCCGGTGTTGGCTCGGGCTCTGGCTCCGGCTCTGGCTCCGGTGTGGGTTCCGGTTCGGGGCTTGGCGCAGGCTCCGGCGCGCCGCCGCCGCTTAATGCCGCGAATTCCTCGGCACTGACCAAAGACACTTCGGCCACCGGCATTTCGCGCTCATGCGACGGTGCGGCGAACAGGTCGAACACCAGCACCCAGCCCACAAGGCCAAGATGCAGCACGGCCGAGGCTTTCTGCCCCGTGTCCATCCGTCCAACAATGTCGCTCGCTACGCTCATGGCGGCAATTGGCCCCTAGTTGCCTTGCCCGTCGAATCGCGGACCGCCCTGGTCTGTGACCAGCCCGATATCATTGAAGCCACCCGCGTTCAGCGCGCCCATGATCTGCACGACGCGCTCATAGGGAATGGACCCGTCTGCGCGCAGGAACACTTTGCGGTTGCTGCGTTCGGATGCCACCGCGCGCAGCCGCGGGATCAGATCGTCCTCGGCGATGTCACTGTTCATCAGCATGACTTGCCCTTCGGCGGTCAGTGTCACCGACAGCGGTTCCTCTTGCTCGGCAGGCAGTGCGCCCGCTGAAGTGCGCGGCAATTCCACCGGCACACCCACCGTCAGCATAGGGGCAGCCACCATGAAGATAATCAGCAGCACCAGCATGACATCGACAAAGGGCGTGACGTTGATCTCTGACATGCGGACGGCGCGCGCGCGCCGACCACGCCGCCCCGACCCTCTGGATTTGCCCATCAGTTGCGCACCCATATCAGGCAGCGTCCAACTGGCGCGACAGGATGGTGTTGAACTCGTCTGCGAAGGCCTCATAGCCCGACAGGATCTCGTCGCTGTCGTCGCTCAGCTTGTTGTAGAAAATCGTGGCGGGAATAGCGGCCAACAACCCAAGGCCGGTGGCCAGTAGCGCTTCGGCAATGCCCGGCGCGACAACGGCAAGGTTCGTTGATTGCGCCAGTGCAATTTCCTCGAACGCGTATTTTATGCCCCAAACCGTGCCGAACAACCCGATGAACGGGCTGGCCGACCCGACAGAGGCCAGAAAGGTCAGGCCGCGCGTCAAATCGCGCCCCTCGCGTGCGATGGCCACATCCATTGACCGGTCAATCCGGGCAACTGCGCCGGGGATCAACCCTCCGTCCGAGCGGTGCGAACGGCGCCATTCCGACATGCCGGCGGCGAATACACGTTCCGGCGGGCTGGCGGGGTTCGGGCCAATTTGGTCAAACAACTGGTCGAGCGGTTCGCCCGACCAAAAGGCGGCGTCGAACGCCTCTGCCTCGGCGCGGGCTTTGCGGTAGCGGATGTGTTTCTGGATGATGATCGCCCATGACCAGAATGACGCGACGATCAGCGAGATCATCACCAGTTTCACGGTCAGCGTGGCGCGGGCAAATAGCGCAATCAACGAAAAGTCGATATCTTGCGCGGCGGTCAGTGTGGTCGGGTCCATGGTCCTGCTCGGGTTTGGGGTCCGCATCTGACGGCGGCTTTGCGCCGGACTTTACACCAAAGCAAGCGGTCTACCAACACGATGGCGTTATACCATGGGTTTATTCTGGCGGTTTTTCACCGAAATGCCGGGTCAGCCTGTCTGGCAGTGCCGTCGGGCGGCCCGCGTCATTGATGCAAACCAGCGTGACCTCGGCTTCGAACAACAGTTTCTCGGCACGCAGAACCGCCTGATGCAACACCAGCCGCGCGCCGGAATGGCTGATATAGCGTGTCTGCACGTCCAAAAGGTCGTCATACACGGCGGGTGCGCGGTAATCTGCCACCACCCGCCGCACGGCAAAGACACCGCCGCCTTCGGCCTTCAGTTGTGCCTGATCCACCCCCAATGTGCGCACCCATTCGCTACGCCCGCGTTCGATGAATTTTAGGTAATTCGCGTAATAGACGATGCCCGCAAGGTCGGTGTCTTCGTAATAGACGCGGATTTGGTGGTTATGGGTCATCATGTTCAACTCTGGGGCGCGATCCGCGCCGCCAGCCGCAGCGCATGGGCGGGATCGGTCGCGACCGCTGGCAGCACCGGATCATAAGCCGCGCGGATGATTGCGCCGATCTCGGGGCGCAGGATTGTGTGGTCCCCCGCCACGGCCAAGGCGGACCGGTCGGTAAAGGCCGTGTCAGACCATAACAAGATCACCTGCACGGCTTGGGACAGCGCCAAGGTTTCGGCGGGCACATCCGAAAGCGCGGCATCCATGCGGATGAACACGAATGCCGCGCGAATCGCGTTGGCTGTGTCAAACCGGAAGACACGGTATTGGTTGGCATCCGCCGCTTGCAGCCGCGCGACCAATGGCTCCAAGCCTTCGACCAAGCGGTCCAGATTGGGCACGTCCAGCAATTCCGCCCAGTCGCGGAAAAAGAATACCATCAGGTTCGCGCCCAGTTCAGGGTCGGTTTCGGCCATCTTGTGATTGGCCAAGGCGACCACGGCTTCAATCGCGCCTTTCACGGTTTGCAGCGTGCTGTCTTCTACCCCGAACACGACCGGCACAATCGGCCGTCCCCAGCGCGCGCACAGGTATTGCCCGTCGGCACGCGTGAACAAGTCGGTGATTTCAGCTGCATTCATGGGCGGTCCTTTCGGCATTTGCATAAGCGGCACACGCCCCGCGTGCAACCCGTCACAAATGCGTGACATAGGCCGATGCGCGCCCTATAGGGTTGGCGAATTACAGGGGGCGATCATGCGTTTGGCGTGGATAATTGGTGTATTCTGTCTGGCATGTGGTCCGGCGCAGGCGCAGCTTCGCGCGGCAGATGGTTTGGCAGCACTGGAAGCCGGCGATGCGGCGGGCGCCCGCGCTATCTGGGAACCCTTGGCCGAGCGCGGCGATGTTCTGGCGCAGTATAACCTTGGCGTTTTGGCCTTGCGCGGCGAAGGCGATGCGCTTCGCTGGTTCACCGCCGCCGCAGAGTCCGGGCATCTGCCCGCACAGACCGCGCTGGCCGGGCTGTTGGCCGACCGGCAAGATTGGCATGGTGCGGCACGCTGGTATGCTGCGGCGGCTCAGCAAGGCAATGCCGGTGCGGCCCATAGCCTTGGCGTGCTGCACGACCGGGGGCTTTTGGGCGATGAGTCGCGCACGCAGGCATCGCGTTGGTTTCGTCAGGCGGCAGAGGCCGGGCATGTGCCCGCACAATTCGCCCTTGGCACTCTGTTGACCGAGGAAAACGTGCCAGAGGCCGCGCAATGGTTCGCGCGGGCCGCTGAAGCGGGCCATGTCGAGGCGCAGTTCAACCATGCGCGCGGGCTAGAGCCGACGGACCCGGTCGCGGCCCGGCGCTGGTATGCAAGCGCGGCGATCGCGGGCTTCGGCGCGTCCAGCTATAATCTGGCCCTCATGCACGCGCGGGGGCAGGGTGCGGCGCAAAGTTTTCGGGCAGCACTGGCTTGGGCGCTTGTTGCGCAAGAGCAAGGCTTTGAGCAGGCGAAGACGCTGGCCGGTGCCTTGCAAGAGGTCATGTCGCCGGACGCCCAAAACGCCGCAAGAGAGATCGCCGCACGCTGTTTGGCAGATGCGTCCGCGTGCCCGCGGTGACGCGGTTTTTTCACGGATTCAGGCATTTTTAACCAATTTGCGCTTTCATCCGCGACATGACCCGTTTTGTCCCAATCCTTTTGCTTTTGGCCGCTTGCGATAGCCCGTCCATGTCTTTGGGGCAGGCAGAACCCACACGGCTTCAGCGTGGCGGATATGACATTACCGTTTGGCGTGCAGATGACCGGGTAGAGGCCATTCGCCATGGGATGGCCCGCCGGGATGATATGCCACAGCTTCGGGGCGTCTTGATGCAGGCAATGCGTGATGCCACCGGCTGCGCTTTGCGGGAAAACTCGGTCGAAGGGGATATCGGCGTGCTGCGGGCGCGGCTTGATTGCGACACCTGATCCCGTTTGCGCCAGATCAAGGACGCAAGCGGCTTCCAACAGTATCCTCTAACAAAGTTAATCGAACCGAGGAGTGTTGCTATGTTCCGCTTGTTTTCGCTGATCTTCAGCATTGCCGGGGCCACCTGTGCCGGGATCGGCGTGGTGATCGCGCTGGTGATTGGCCAAGATACGCTGAACCCGATCTTGGCTTGGGCCGCTGCGGGTGGGCTTGTCGGCGTCGTGGCCAGTTGGGTCGTCGCCAAGATGATCCTTGCGAACGAAGCGGCCTGACCCCTAGTCGAACCACGCGCGTGCTGTCTGCTCGAACGCGCGCGGGTCTTCGGCATGCAGCCAGTGGCCTGCATGCGGGATCTTGGCAAATTTCGCGTTTGGAAACAGCGCCTTGATTGTAGATCGGTGCTCTGGAAGCACATAATCTGATCGCCCCCCGCTCAGAAACAAGGTGGGGCGGTCGAATTGGCCCTGAACCGTGTGGGGCCAACCGGTGATTTTGTCCATTTCCGTGTCCAGCGTGTTCAGGTTCAGCCGCCAGCGCGCCGGGCTTGCGCGCAAATCCAGTGATTGCAACAAGAACGCACGCACGTCCGGGGCGGTCACGCGCGCGGCCAAGGCGGCGTCAGCCTCTGCCCGGGTCGACAGACCTTCCAATTCCATGTCGCGCATTGCCTGCACCAAATGGCGTTGCGAATGCGCATATGCGACCGGCGCTATATCTGCCACAAGCAGCCTGTTGACCAAATCAGGCCGCATCAGCGCTAGAACCATCGCGGCCTTGCCGCCCATGGAATGCCCCAGAACATCCATGGCTTGACCCTGCGCTACAATCACCTTGGCCAGATCATCGGCCATGGCCGGATAGTCATGGCGGTGATCCCACGGGCTGTTTCCGTGGTTTCGCATGTCCACCGCGACCACATGGCGATCAGCGGCCATGCGCTTGGCGATCGCGCCCCAGTTCCGGGCCGATCCGAACAGGCCATGCACCACAAGCAAGGGCGGAGCCGCCCCTGCCGTGCCATGATCGACCTGCGCCAGCTTCATCAAAGCTGTGGGTAGATCGGGAACCGGGCGCAAAGTGCGGCGACTTCGCCTTTTACGCGGGCTTCAACTTCGGCATTGCCGTCTTCGCCATTGGCGGCAAGCCCATCGACCACCGCGACAATCCAATCTGCGATCTGGCGGAACTCAGCCTCGCCAAATCCGCGGGTCGTGCCGGCGGGCGTGCCAAGACGAATGCCACTTGTGACCATCGGGCTTTCGGTGTCGAATGGGATGCCATTCTTGTTGCAGGTGATATGCGCGCGGCCGAGCGCTTTTTCGGTCGCGTTGCCCTTCACGCCCTTGGGGCGCAGGTCGACCAGTAGCAAATGCGTGTCCGTGCCGCCTGTCACAGTTGCCAGACCGCCCTTTTCCAACTGGTCGGCCATGGCTTGTGCATTGGCAATGACCTGCTTTTGGTAATCGCGGAAGCCGGGGCGCAACGCCTCGCCAAAGGCCACGGCCTTGGCGGCAATCACATGCATCAGCGGGCCGCCCTGAATACCGGGGAAGATGGCCGAGTTGAACTTCTTGGCCAGCGCCTCGTCATTGGTCAGGATCATGCCACCGCGCGGCCCACGCAGGGTTTTATGCGTGGTGGTCGTGGCAACATGGGCATGCGGGAAGGGGCTGGGGTACAGGCCCGCCGCAACCAGACCGGCGAAATGCGCCATGTCCACCAGCAGGTAGGCACCAACGCTATCGGCAATGTCGCGCATCCGCGCGAAATCAATCACGCGCGGGATGGCAGACCCACCAGCAATCAGCATTTTCGGCTGATGTTCGGTTGCAAGGGCTTGGATCTGGTCATAATCGATGGCGTAGTCGCCTTCGCGCACGCCGTATTGCACCGCGTTAAACCATTTCCCCGACTGGTTGGGCTTGGCGCCGTGGGTCAGGTGACCACCCGCATCAAGGCTCATGCCCAGAATCGTGTCGCCCGGTTGCAAGAGTGCGGTGAACACACCTTGGTTGGCTTGGCTGCCCGAATTGGGCTGCACATTCGCGAATTCGCAGTCGAACAGCTTGCAGGCGCGTTCGATGGCAAGGTTTTCGGCAATATCGACGAATTGGCAGCCGCCGTAATAACGTCGGCCGGGATAGCCTTCGGCGTATTTATTGGTCAGAACCGACCCCTGCGCCTGCATCACCGCGGCGGACACAATGTTCTCAGAGGCGATCAGCTCGATTTCGTCGCGCTGGCGCCCCAACTCTTGCTGCATGGCCGCGAACAACTCGGTGTCACGGGTCTCCAGAGTTTCGGTGAAAAAACCTGTATCGCGAGTGGTGATGTCCATTGCGGTCTCCGGCGAAGGTGTAAGATGGACTTCATCTAGAGCATGGACGGCGCTTGTGGAAGGCTTGTTTGCGCCGCATTTGGCCAAAACCGCGACGCGGCATGGTTGATGAAGCGCAAATGCGCAAGGTTGCAACCGCTTGCCAAACCCGCGCGATACAGGTCACAACACCGACATCATGCAGCCAAGGAGCGTTCATCATGACCCGCAAGATCGCGTTCGTTGCCAGCCCGGTCGCTGCCCCGCAGGCTGCGCTGGCGGAGTTGTCGGCGCGCTACGGGAATGTTCCGATTGCCAAGGCCGATGTGATCGTTGCCTTGGGCGGGGATGGGTTCATGCTGCAAACCCTGCATGCAACGCAGCATATCGACCTTCCGGTCTATGGCATGAACCGTGGCACGGTCGGTTTTCTTCTGAATGCCTATGCGGTCGACGGGTTATACGAAAGGCTTGCTGCGGCAGAGATGGCGCCGCTGAACCCGCTCGATATGCGCGCCGAAAGGGTGGACGGAAGCGTTGTGCGGGCACTGGCAATAAACGAGGTGTCGCTGCTGCGGCAAGGGGCGCAGGCGGCAAAACTGCGCATTCTGGTGGATGGACGCGAGCGTTTGCCGGAACTGATCTGCGATGGCGCTATGCTCAGCACGCCCGCCGGGTCCACCGCCTATAACTACTCTGCACATGGGCCGATTCTGCCGGTTGGTGCAGAGGTTTTGGCATTGACACCGGTCGCGGCATTTCGTCCGCGCCGCTGGCGTGGGGCCTTGTTGCCAACATCCAGCAAGGTGCGGTTCGAAGTGGTGGACCCCGATAAGCGACCTGTTATGGCGGATGCTGACAGCCGCTCTGTGCGCAATATTGTCTCGGTCGATATCGTGTCGCGTGCCGATATCGTCCACAAGCTGTTGTTCGACCCCGGCCATGGTCTGGAAGAACGGCTGATCCGCGAGCAGTTTTTCTAGCCAAAGCTGGGTCCGGCCACGAAAAGGGGGTCATTGTTCTGCCCCTGTCGATGTGCCGCCGATCAAATCTTGCACGCGTTTGCGCAGCTCTGCGGAGCGGTCAAGCGTCTGGCGCCCTTGCGAAAGTAGCCCCGTGCCCGGTACGTCCTCGGTTGTGGTGGCATTTGGTTCAGCCCTTGGCCCCGGTGCCGTGTCGGGTGGCACTTGCACAGGCATTGGTGCGGGCGGGACCGGGTCTTGCGGCACCGGCCCGGCCGGACCGGGCGGTTGCGGAGTGGCGACGGACAACGCCCGGTCGCCACGCAGAACCATCGGCGTGCTGCGCGCGGGCGCGGCCTCTATTGCTGTGGCTGCGCGCGTGGGGGCAGGGTCTGGCTGGGGCGAACGCAGCATTTGCTGCGCCGCCTCGGGAAAGCCAAGCGTGTCAAGCCTGCGGCGCAACGCGCCCCGCACATCTGCGCTTAGCCCTGCCGTCGCCCATGGAGATTGTTTGAAGGTTGTGGTGACGAACTCCGTGTCGGTCGCTGTTTGCGCAAGCGTGTTGAATAGGTCGGAAAGAAGTGCAGCGCGATTTTCCGGTGCCAGATCCGTCTCTGGCGCGTTAGCGATGCGGAATGCGGCGTCGTATTGTTGCGCGCGGGCCAATAGGCGGGCTGCCACATTCGCAAACCGGCGTCCAAGGTCGCTGCGCCGTAGCGCAAATTGTCGATCCACGGCAAGCGCCAGTAGCTCGGGCGTTACGGTCAGACCGCGGTCTAGGGCGTTCTGCAGAATCAGCAGCAGATCGCTATCCGGCAGGTCCATAAGGTCAGTGCCCGATAGCGCGCCTAAGGCTTCGGGCTGCGTTAGCAGGGTTTGCGATCTGGTGCCGGACGATGCCGGGTGAACCGAGCGGTCAAGCACGGCTTGCACCAATTTGGCCGCGTCCGGGGCATCATGTTGCAGTAGCGTGTTGATGATCGTGTTGCCCAAATGATGGCGCAAATGCGCAGACAGTGCCTGCGTGGCGCGGACGATCCGGTTTTCCGCATTCGGCAAGGTCAGGCTCTGGGCTGGGTCGCCAAGAACGGCCCAAAGCATGTCGAGATCGGAGCATTCGGCATATTTCACCAAGATGTCGGGCGCAGGCGGTTGGTCTAGGTCGATGACGTATGTCAGCTGTCGCAACACATCTGCGGCGGGCGCGGCGGGCAATAGGGACAGAATGCTTCGCGCCTCTGCGCCGAACCCGATTTGCAGAAATGCGATCGCAAGCGCCGACGCCGCATCCTCATCCAGCCGGTCAAGTGGATCATAAAGCGTCTGCCAGTCTGTGCGAGGCCCGCCTTCCGGCGCCAGACCCGACCAGTCTGCAATCTGGGCCGAGGCCGCGGAGAAGCAAAGCTGATCTGCCGCACCTTCTGGGGCATCGCGCCGGTCTTCTTGCGCAAGAATGTGGCGCGACGTCCCTTCAGGAACCAAAACGGGGTCAGGTGGTGCGGCTGCACGAAATTCGGGCTCGGGGGTTAACAGATTGGATGCGACTGCCCCAGCAATCATGCCTCCAAGCGCCGCGGTCATCATGTTGGCGTCATTTTCGTTTGGGGGCTCGGGTTCATCCGCTCCGGCTAAAGGGGATCGGCCCGGCATAAGTTGTGCGTGTAGGACAAGGGCTGTATCTGTGGCATGGTCCACCTCGCCCTTCATCCTGCGTGCAAGGGCTATGCCCGCGCTTTGTGGTGCATTGCGTGTGCGGTCTGCAACAGGCCGTGCCTGCGGGCGAACCGTTTGCTCGGGCGTCGCGTCTGGTTCGGGCGATTGGATGTCGAGAACAAGCTGCCCCGGCACGCCGTCGACCCTGCGTGCAGGGCAGGAACAGGCAAGTTGCAGCCTTAGACCGCCCGCGATCTGCGTGACCGAACGCAGGCGGGTTCGGGGAATGCGGTCGAAGGTTTTGGTCAGGTCCACCGCTAGCGACGGGTCCGAGAAAATTATGTCAATAGAGCGATCTGTTTCAACAAATCGCCAATCCATGCCCTCTGGAAGTGGCATTACAAGCCGCGTGAAATCTGCGTGTTCACCGGCCCGCAAGGCGATGTCCGCGCCTTGGGCAAGGCCCATTGAGGCCGTGATAAACCCGTGAAACAGCCCGATCAGGAGTGCGAGCAAGCGCATGGATCATGCCGCCGCTTTTTTCAGGTCTCGCATTGCATCCTCCAGCTCTGAAAACTCCGGTCTGAAATGGTGCGGTGCGTTTTGCCGACCGACTTCGATGCAGATATTTGCAGGATGTGAATGCATGTTTGCGACCAACACTTCGCGGATCAATTGGAAAAAGTGATCGTCCTCTGCAACGATCGCGCCCATGCGCGCAGCGATCGGGCCGACAAAACCGTAAGCCAAGAATACACCTAGAAACGTGCCCGTGAGTGCCCCGCCAATCATTTTCCCAAGCACTTCGGGCGGTTCGTCGATTGCGCCCATTGTCTTGATGATGCCGAGCACAGCTGCCACGATCCCGAGTGCAGGCAAGGCATCCGCCACAACCTGAACGGCGTGGCTGGTATGCAGCGCATGTTCTCGTCTGGCTTCCAGCCGCTTGTCGAGCACGTCTTCCACCTGATGCGGATCGTCATAATTCATCGAGGCTGCGCGCATCGTGTCGCAAATCAGTGCGACGGCATCATGGTCTTTTTGAATTTTCGGATAGGCGCTGAAGATGGAGGACTGGGATGGAGACTCTATATGCTCTTCGACCGCGACGGGGTTCTGGCGTGCCAACCAGATAAGCTGGAATAGCAAGCATAGCAGGTCGCGGTAATCTGTCGCTTGCCATTTCGGCCCCTTGAACACCTTTGCGATGTCACGGCCGGTTCCCTTTATGGTTGCAAGGTCATTTCCAAGCACGAAGGCACCCAGCGCCGCGCCCCCGATCATGACCATTTCGAAGGGCAGTGCCTTCAAGATGATGGTCATTGATCCACCGGCCCCCAGATAGCCGCCAAAAACCAGACCAACGACAAGAATTATGCCAATAATAGGTAACACGATAACCTCTTGATATCCTGATGGCGCCGCGCCTGATGTTGCAGTCAGTATCGCCAGCGGACCTTAAAATTCGGTTGCACCCTTGGAGGGCGCTGCACATGAAGCTTATTCGCGTGGTGTTTGGGCATGGCGCCCGGCAAGGACCGCACTAATGCCGTAGGCGAGGGTCGGGTCGAGTTCGGCCATCACCTCGCCCGCGAATTGCGGGTCCAGACGGGCGATGAACCCGGCCGCGAATTCGGTTTCCATTGTCGCAAATAACGCAGCGGCTTGTGGGGGTTTCATGTGTTCAAAAACCGTGGTCAGGCGTGACAGGTCGTTTTCAGCGGCGCTCTCGGTTTGGGCAAGCGTCGCGGCAAGGCGGCTTTCGGCAGCTTGCAATTCGTCAAGTTGGCGGCGCAGTTGCGCTTCAGCCGCGCGAAGGGCATCGCTGCGGTCCGCAAGTGCTTTTTCCTGTTCCAACAGGCGCGCCTCTCTGGCGCGCAAGGCGTCGAACAAAGCGCCGCCATCTGGTATTTCGACAGCGCTTTCAGGTGGTTCGGGTGCCGTGTCTTCGGCGGCGACCGCGCTTGCTACGCCAAGGCTTAGCCGTGACAGCCCTGCTACGAACAACAAGGCGGCGACGAGGAAAAGCACCGCCCCCATTCCCGCCCCGCGAAGTTTGGTATTAACTGTCATGCGCGTGTCCCCGTTCGGGTGCGGGTCATGCGCAGGCGTTGTTCGGGTGCGCGCGCGCGGTCCAGCGGTTCGAACTCTGCCGACGCGTCGGACCAGTCGGCGCTTGGTGGGGCGGCAGTGGTCTTGCCGGCATGGGGCCGATCCGCCGCCATCAACAGCTCCAGTCGCCGTGCTGCCTGTTCGGCGGCAGTGATCTGTTCGCGCAACACCCGTTCGCGCGCGGCAGAGCCAGCCTCGGCCGCAGACAACGCTTGGGTCAACTGGTCGACCTGTTTTGACAGCAGCGCGATGGCTCGCCCCACGTCGCCGTCTAGCCGCGTGAAGGCCCGCAATCTGCGGGACAGCAACATGCAGTACGCAGCCGCCAGCAGCGCCCCCGATCCGATTGCAATATCTGCAAGAATGCCCATATGCGCCGCTCCTTAGTTCAAGATGAATTCAGTGATGAGGAAATCGTCGATCAGGTCTTCTCCTGCCACCATTTGCAAACGGCGAAGCAACTGCGCGCGCAGTCGGATCAGGGCGGTCGGATCTTCAAGGTCGCTTGGTTCAACGGCGCGCAGATAGGTGTTGATGACTGCAAGAAAGCGCGGTCTGAAAGGCTCAGCTTCGGCAAGGCGGCCATCGGCGATTTCTATATGGGCCGACAAGCGCAGATGCTGCGCCGCGCCCGGCGTTGCCAGTGACAAGGTCAGCTGTTCAATCGCCATATAAGAGGGTGCCGGGCGCTTCTGCGGCGTGGCGGATTGAACAGTCTGTGCTTCGTTCTCGCCAAGAATCAGCTTTGTATAGACCGCGTAGAATCCACCGCCTCCTAGCAGAAATGCCCCGACAAGGCCGATCAAAATCGGCCTTAAACCCGTCTTTTTATTTGGAGAAATTCCTTCACCCTCTGTGATCGGCGCAGTCTGTGACATAAGCCCTCGCTTCGTGTTTGACTTTTGTTCTTTTGCCACAACTTCACTAACCGAATCTTAAGTCATGCGCGCGATGTTCAGACTGTCGAACGGGCAAAAGGCCCGCAGGAAGGGAGCATCGTTGTGCAGCAGGTTCGGGCATTCTGGACGACACTCGACACCACGCGCCAGCTATTGCTGGCCGGGCTGGGCGCTGTCGCGGTCATCGTGACCGTGTTCATCGCGCAACTTGGGCTGCAACCGGCAAAGGCGCTTCTGTATGCGGGGCTGGAAGAGGCCGCTGCGGGTGAGGTGATTCAGGCGCTAGAGGCGCGCAATATCGCTTATGAAGTGCGCGGCGACGCGATTTATGTGCCCTCGCCAGCGCGTGACGAGTTGCGGCTTATGCTGGCCTCTGCCGGGCTGCCAGCCAATTCGCATACCGGCTATGAGCTGCTCGATTCCCTCACCGGGTTTGGGACGACATCGCAAATGTTCGACGCTGCTTATTGGCGCGCGAAGGAAGGGGAACTGGCGCGGACCATCGTGGCCAGCCCACATCTGCGTCAGGCGCGTGTCCACATCTCACAGGGTGTGAACGGGGCGTTTCGCCGCGATATCGCGCCAACGGCCTCGGTGTCTGTCACATCACATGGCGGGCCACTGGCACCGGAACAGGCGCGGGCGGTGCGGTTTCTTGTGGCATCGGCCGTGCCGGGCATGACGCCGCAAGACGTCTCGATCATTGACAGCGCGAACGGGGTGGTCATTGGCCCCGATGACAGCGGCCAGCCAGCGGCCGTGTCGGCCGACCAGGCGCGCGATTTGCGACGCAGCGTGGAGCGTTTGCTTGAAGCTCATGTTGGTCCGGGGCGTTCCGTCGTTGAAGTAAGCCTAGAGATGGTCACCGATCGAGAGACCATCACAGAACGCAGGATTGACCCTGACACCCGCGTTGCAATCCGCTCTGAAAGCGAAGAAACCCGGATAAGCAGCACGGATTCGCGTGCGCAGGGTGTTACAGTGGCGTCGAACCTGCCCGATGGCGATGCGGCAGAGGGCGGCGCCGCCGAGAATACCGAAACCCAGACCCGGCAAAGCACCAACTTCGAGATATCTCACACGTTGCGCGAAATAGAGCGCGCGCCGGGCGCGATCCGGCGCATGACGGTCGCTGTGCTGATTGATGGTGTGCAAGAACCGCAGCCCGATGGAACGCAGTCTTGGCGCCCGCGCAGCGCCGAGGAACTGGCCCAATTGCGCGCGCTTGTCGCGTCTGCCGTGGGCTTTGACGAAGCGCGGGGCGATGTCATCACGCTGCAATCCCTGCGTTTTGAACCAGTTGCAGCCTTGGGAACCGAAGCGCGCTCTGGCTGGTTCGCCAATCCTGCGTTGGATGCCATGACATTGCTCCGCTGGGCCTTTTTACTGGTGGTGCTTGCTGTGTTTATCTTGTTCGTGCTGCGGCCACTTTTGCGCGCCGCCCGTGCGGATACTGCATCGCAGCGGCTGGCGCTGGATGGTCCGGCGCTGCCCGAAGACGGGTTCGAACGGTTCGAAGGGGGGGCAGCGCAGCTTCAAGCCAGTTCCGATGAAAGGGAAGACCCGATCGCCCGCTTGCGCCGCCTGATCGAAGAACGGCAGGAGGATTCGACGCAATTGCTGCGCCACTGGATGGAGGACCGAAAGGAGCCGTCATGACCAGACCCATGTTGAACCTCGAATCCTTTGACGCGGCCGATATGGCGCCGAATTGGGCGGCACTTGCGCCGCAAGATGCAGACAGCCTGCGCGCGCGCGCCTTTGAAGACGGGTATGGCGCAGGCTGGACCGATGCGTTGGAGCAGATGCGCAACGAGGATGCGTTGCGCCGCGTCGCGTCGGAAGAGGCGTTGCAAGCGGTGGCCTTTGGTTTTCAGGAAGCGAAGCATGGCTTGGAAAGCTGCTTCATGGACCTTGCGTCGCAGCTTGTGGCAACGCTGTTGCCAGAATTACGCCCGGTCGCGCTGCGTCAGCATCTGGCACAGGAATTGCGAACGCTCGCAGCGCGCCACTTTCGGGGGCGGCTCGAAATTCTCTGTGCGCCGACCAGTGTGACCACGATTTCAAACCTTGTTCAGGCCATCCCGGACATGGAAATCGCGGTGGTGCAAGAACCCAGCTTTACAGAGGCGCAAGTGCTGATCCGGGTCGACCAGACGGACCGGCGGATCGATCTAGATCGGGTGATCGCGGCTCTGAACGATGCGCTGGGCGACACTTTAGAGCAAAAGGACACGGTATATGGATGATGAAGCGAAGCCGCCAAGCCTTGAGCAGGCAAGCCCAGCAAACGCGATTCTTGGACAGGTCCCGATAGAGATTACGGTCTCTGTTGGGTTCGCAAGACCGATGGTGAAAGACCTGATGCGCCTGCGCCGCGATGCGGTTTTGCCGCTGGACCGGCGGGTGGATGACCCGGTTGAATTATATATCGGGGACAAGCTGATCGCGCGTGGCGAGTTGCAGGAGATGGAGGGCGAACAGGCCGGGTTTCTGGGTGTGCGCCTGACGGAACTTACCAATCTTGACGAGATGCTTTGACCATGCCGCTGCGTGTGCTCTGCGTTGCCGTTGCTTTGTGGCTTGCTGCCCTGACGCCGGCGCTGGCGCAGGATATCAGCCTGCAATTCGGCGAGGACGGATCGCTCGCACTGCGTGGTGCGCAACTGGTCGTGTTGCTGACGCTGCTTAGCCTTGCGCCCGGCATATTGGTCATGGTCACATGTTTTCCATTCATCGTGACGGTGCTGGCGATCTTGCGGCAGGCTTTGGGGTTGATGCAGTCGCCACCCAACATGCTGATGGTGTCGCTGGCCCTGTTCCTGACCTATTTCGTGATGGAACCGGTATTTGTCATGGCGTGGCAAAACGGGATTGTGCCGTTCAATGACGGTGACATTGCAATGGAAGAGGCGTTCCTGCGCACTGTGGACCCGTTTCGGGCCTTTATGGCCGCGCGTATCGACCCGGAGACATTCGAGAGCCTAGCCAGTCTGCGCCCAACCCCGGTTGGCGCGCTTGGTCCCGATAGCCCGCTCTCGGTGCTGGTTCCGTCCTTCATGCTTAGTGAAATCGCCCGCGCGTTTCAGATCGGGTTCCTGATCTTTCTGCCCTTCCTGATTATCGATCTGGTTGTGGCTGCGGTGCTGATGTCGATGGGCATGATGATGGTGCCGCCGGCAATCGTGTCGTTGCCATTCAAGCTGTCATTTTTCGTCATCGCCGATGGTTGGCGGCTGATTTCCGAAGCCCTGGTGCGCAGCTATTTCTAGGGCGGCCCTCGAAACGCAAAAAGGCGGCAATCCCAGGGAGGAGGAGGGGATTACCGCCGATTTTGCTTGACCCCAGGGAGGAGGAGGGGGTCGTCACAATGTCAAGGGCCAAAGGCCCGGTCACAGAGACACCGGCAGGGAGGAGGACGCCGGTTATCTCTCGATCGCCCTAGGGAGGAGGAAAGGGCGGTCGTTTCTGTCCGCGGTCCGGCTTGACGGGCCGGTGCGGTAGTTCTGGCGACGACTGAGGGAGGAGGAAACAGTCGCCGCCGTAATCAAGCCCCGGGAGGAGGATAGGGCCTGAAACTCAATTCTCGAACGCAGCCTCGTAAGCGAGGCGCGAAATCATCGACCGGCTGATGCCCAGATCATCCAGCTCGCGCGTGGACAGTGCATTCAACTCGGCATAGGTGCGATTATATACACGCCGACGCACGAAGGCTTCCGACAGCCGCAGAAAAAAGCCACCAAAAGGGCTTTGAACGCGGCTCGTGCCAAGATTTTCTGCGATATGTGCCATTTCGATGCACCTTTAACCTTTTGGCCGAGTGTTTCGGCCTCTTGCGGATCAATATATGCGAATGCTGCGGGTGCACAATGTAAGATGCTGCAATGCTGCTATGCGCTAGTGTCATGCTTACGTTGGGTAAATTTGCACGCTGCCCGAGATCCGGGCAGTTTGCATCTGGGGATGGTAAAACATGTGCAGCAGATACCTGAAAACGGGGCGGTGGCATCGATTGGCCGCGAAACTTGGGCGTTGCCCATTTCCCGCAATAGGGGCGGCGCCTGCAAATGGCCCCTTGCCCCGACGTGCGCCATGCACATCTATTCAGCAAGACAGGAATGGAGAACCCGATGGAACCCACGCGCGACGCTATACTTGCGGCTTTGGACACGGTTGCCTTGCCGGATGGCGGGACGCTGGTCGCGCGCGACCTTGTGCGCGCGCTGGTTGTGGATGGCCAATCGGTGCGATTCGTGATCGAAACGCCATCTGCCGAAATTGCCAAGAGCTATGGAGCGGTGCGCAACGAGGCCGAGCGGGTTGTCACCGCAGTGCCGGGTGTGCAGTCGGTCGCGGTGGCGCTGACAGCGCATAGCGCGCCCAAACCCGCACCGAACCTGAAGATCGGGCGGCACCCGACACCGCAAGAGGGGCGTCAGACAGTGCCCGGTGTGACCAGTCTGATCGCCATCGGATCGGGCAAGGGCGGGGTGGGCAAGTCTACCGTTTCGGCAAATCTGGCGGTGGCGCTTGCCCGCCAAGGATTGCGCGTTGGCCTGCTGGATGCCGATATCTACGGGCCCAGCCAACCCAAGATGATGGGGGTGGACAAGCGCCCGGCCTCTCCGGACGGCAAGCGGATCATTCCGCCCGAGGCGCATGGCGTGCGCATGATCTCTATCGGGTTGATGTTGAAAGGCGATGACGCCGTGATCTGGCGCGGCCCAATGCTGATGGGCGCATTGCAACAGCTTTTGACGCAGGTGGAATGGGGCCGGCTGGATGTCTTGCTGGTGGATATGCCACCCGGCACCGGCGATATTCAACTAACGCTGTGCACCAAGTTCAATGTGCGCGGGGCGATCGTGGTGTCGACCCCGCAGGATGTCGCGCTGCTGGACGCGCGCAAAGCGCTGCGCGCATTCGAGACGCTGAAAACACCCGTTTTGGGGCTGATCGAGAATATGTCGACCTTCATTTGCCCGCAATGCGGTCACGAGGAGCATATTTTCGGAGATGGCGGTGTGCGCCGCGAGGCCCAGAAGCAGGGCTTGCCGTTTCTGGGGGAATTGCCGCTAAGCTTGGAAGTGCGCTTGGCCGGGGACGGGGGCGTGCCGGTTGCCGCCACCGACAGTCCGGTGGCGCAGGCCTATAGCCGGATTGCAGAGCAAGTTGTGGCCGCGCTTTAAGCCATAGCCCAGATGCGCCGGGATTACATGGAACCCGGCAGATTGCTGATCTGACAGCGTTGCGCTCGAATCACTGCGCCGTGATTCGAGCGTTATTTTTATTGCGATTTCTGGGTGGGATCGCGATTTATGTGGCTGCGCTGCCACATGCATGAGCAATTCTTGTTTGAAGCGGGAATTTATGGAACTGGTTTCCAAGTGCTGAACAAAGCTCAAGTTACAGCCCTATTTAGATATGATCTTGTTTTGTTCTCACAACATGTAGAATACCGTGGTGGTATCACCGCTTGATATGCTATGTTTTGTGGGCCGTATTCCCAAGGAATAGTGGGTAACCTCGCCAATTCTTCATTGATTACCATGAAATCCCGTGGCAATGATTGTTCCAAGATAAACGGGCATCACAGGGGCACCAAGACCCCGCCGAGGCAGAGTTCATACAGGTCCCCGCTTTATCTACAAAAGCACAGATCCGGCGCGCTCGCGAGCAGCATCCCCTCCCCCCAAGGAAGCGAGCGCCAACCGGGCACCCAGAGATGGGACAGTCGGCGGATCGAGCAGTGGCAGCAGCTCGATCCGCCGTTTTCATTTGCGGCACCTGAAACGCGCCGCATGCAGACGAAGGACGGCCCGACGTGGCACGCAGGTTCAGAGGCTCTTTCCACCAGAAGGTGGATGGCAAAGGCCGGGTTTCGATCCCGGCCAGCTTCCGACGCGTCGTCGAATCCGGAGACCCGGACTGGACCGAAGGGCTGCGCCCCAATCTGGTCATTGTTTACGGGCTGGACAGCCAGAAGCGGCTGGATTGCTACACGCTGACCGCAATCGAAGATATCGAGGACCGCATTGACCTGATGCAACCCGGCAGCCCAGAGCGCGAAACGCTGGAACTGACCTTTCACGGTCATGCCGCCGATGCCCAGATTGACGAGGACGGGCGGATCGTGCTTCCGCAACGCCTGCGCGACAAGCTGGAACTGGAACCGAACGAGGCTGCGTTCTTCATCGCCAAGGGCGATCATTTCCAGATCTGGAAGGAAGATACGTTCAAAGCCGTCAAATCCCAGCGCACAGACGTGTTCCTAGCCGATCAGGCCCCCGATTTCGACGCGCGCATTCACCTGCCGCCGCGCCCGTCCAGCGCGGTCGGAACAGAGGCCGATCTGCTGCGTGACACCCTGTCCCGCCGGCGTTAAGACCGATGCAAGACCCAAGCCCGCATATCCCGGTTCTGCTACAGCCCATACTGACCCATCTTGCGCCAATATCCGGCGTCTGGCTGGATGGAACACTTGGCGCAGGCGGCTATGCGCGCGCGCTTCTGGCAGCAGGGGCGGCGCAGGTGATCGGGGTGGACCGCGATCCACTCGCCTTGAACATGGCGCGCGACTGGGGTGCAGAATTCGGCGCGCGCTTGCGCCTTGTGCAGGGCAATTTCGCGCAGTTGGATGCGCATGCGGGCCAGCCGCTGGACGGTGTGGTGCTGGATCTTGGGGTCTCCAGCATGCAGTTGGATTTGCCCGAACGCGGGTTTTCCTTTTCCAAGGATGGTCCGCTGGACATGCGCATGTCGCAATCAGGTCCGTCAGCGCGCGATATCGTCAACGGCGCGTCGGAAGAGACATTGGCCGATATCCTGTTCCATTATGGCGAGGAACGCGCCAGCCGCCGGATCGCGCGGGCGATCCTGCGCGCGCGGGCAGAGGCCCCGATCGAGCGCACCGGGCAATTGGCTCAGATCGTATCGGGATGCCTGCCGCGCCCCAAACCGGGGCAAAGCCACCCGGCCACGCGCAGTTTCCAAGGCTTGCGCATTGCCGTGAATGCCGAATTCGACGCGCTTGTGGACGGGCTAGAAGCGGCAGAGCGCGCGCTCAAACCCGGTGGTTTTCTGGCGGTGGTCAGTTTCCATTCGTTGGAAGACCGGGTCGTGAAGCGGTTTCTGGCGCAGCGGGCCGGGCAGGGCGGGGGCGGCAACCGTTTTGCCCCCGAAGCCCCCCAGCGCGCCGCGCGGTTCGAGTTGATCGAGAAGAAGGGCATTTCCGCCGATGCGGCAGAGTTGGACGCCAACCCGCGCGCCCGCTCTGCGCGATTGCGGCTGGCGCGGCGCACCGACGCCCCCGCCAGCCCGGCCGACCGCGCCGCGTTGGGGTTGCCCCGCATATCAGAGGTGTGACTGATGCGAAGCTTGTTGTATCTGCTGACGGCTCTGGCGGTGATTGGCCTTGCATCCTGGGCCTATCGCGAAAACCACCTGACGCAAGAGGCCATGAACACCCGCGCCGCGCTGGAACGCGAGATCGCCCGTCTGGACGCCGAGATCTCTATGCAGCGTGTGGAATGGGCCTATCTGAACCGCCCCGACCGGTTGCGCGCGCTTGTCGATGTCAATTTCGAGGAATTGCAGCTTGTGCCCATGACCGCCGATCATTTCGGCGAGATTGACGAAATCGCCTACCCAGTGCCGGGCGCGCAATTCGACATTGGCGATGGGGTTGTCGTTTTCGGGGCGCTTGAGCAGATGACAGGCGATTTGCCCGCCACGTCCGAGGAAGAGCAGCCATGATCCGCACCCCCCTGCGCCCGCTTGCCCGTGTGCTTCGTGCCCGTGAACGCGGCGAAGATCCGAACTATATCGAACAGGAAAACCTGCGCCTGCGCCGACAAGAGCTGCGCGATACCGGCCGTGTGCGTGCCGAATTGCGGCTGTTGGTGCTGGCCCTGATGTTCCTGTCGGGCTTTGTGCTGCTGGGCGCGCGTATGGGGCTGTTGGCCGCGACAGAGCCGGTCGAAATGCGCGTCGGTCTGGTAGAGGGGATTTCCGACACGCGTTCCGACATCACCGACCGCAATGGCCGGGTGCTGGCGACAAACCTTGCCACACATGCGCTTTATGCCGAAACCCGGCGCATGGTGGACCCGGTGCGCGCCGCGCGTGAATTGGGCCGCATATTCCCGGAACTGGATGCCGACCGCCTGGCGGCGCGCTTCACCGACCCGGACCGCAGTTTTGTCTGGGTGCGCACCCGCCTTTCGCCAGAGCAGAAACAGGCGGTGCATGATATTGGAGAGCCGGGGCTGTTGTTCGGGCCGCGCAAGATGCGTGTTTACCCGAATGGACGCGTGGCCGCGCATATCCTTGGCGGCGCGCGTTTTGGCGAACAAGGCGTGCGGGCCGCCGAAATCTTGGGCGTGGCGGGTGCAGAATTGTATTTCGAGGAGCGTCTGCGCGACCCTTCCCGCGCCAACCAGCCCTTGCAGCTGTCGATTGACCTGCCGCTTCAGGCAACGATCACAGAGGTTCTGTCGGGCGGTATGCAGGTGCTCAGCGCACGCGGCGCCAGCGCTGTGTTGATGGATGCCCATACCGGAGAGGTGCTGAGCCTTGTCTCTTTGCCCGATTTCGACCCGAATGACCGCCCCGCGCCCTTGACCGAGGGCGAGCCTGCCGACAGCCCGCTCTTCAACCGCGCGGTGCAGGGCTATTATGAACTTGGCTCGGTGATGAAGGCTTTCACCGTCGCGCAGGCGCTGGAAGAGGGTGATGTCACACCTGACACCATCATCGACACGCGCGGCCCGTTAAGATGGGGCCGGTTCAGGATCAATGATTTCCGTGATTATGGCAGCGAGATGTCTGTCACAAAGGTGATGGTGCATTCGTCTAATATCGGGACCGCGCGCATGGCGCAGGAAATCGGGGCAGAGCGACAGCAGGATTTCTTGCGCCGTTTCGGGTTCTTGGACCGCATGGCGATAGAGCTGGCAGAGGCCCAGCGCGCGCGCCCATTGCTGCCAGAGCCATGGTCGGAACTGTCGGCCATGACCATTTCTTACGGCCACGGCCTGACAACCAGCCCGCTTGCCTTGGCCGCAGGCTATGCCGCGCTGGTAAATGGCGGGCGGCAGGTAACGCCCACCCTGTTGCGCCGCGACGCCCCCCCCGATGCGCCGCAGGTGATAAGCGCGCGCAGCTCTGCCCAGATGCGCGAAATCCTGCATGATGTGGTCTATGAAGGCACGGCCTCTTTCGCGCGTATTCCGGGTTATCCGGTTGGCGGCAAAACCGGGTCTGCCGACAAGCCCGGCCCGAATGGCGGCTATAAGGAAGATGCGGTGCTGGCGACCTTCGCAAGCGTATTCCCGTCGCATGACCCGAAATACGTTCTGGTCGTGACACTGGACGAAGCCGTGGACACCACCGGCCCAGAGCCGCGCCGCACCGCAGGTTGGACCGCCGTGCCCATCTCTGCCGAAATCACCCGCCGCGTGGCCCCCATGTTGGGCCTGCGCCCCGTGGCGCTGAAGCAAGCAGAGGCAAAGCTACAGGCCGACACTGGCGCGCAATAGCCCAACGCTGCGCGCGGGCCATTGAACCCATATGCCAAAACGGGGTAACTGAACCGCGATCCGCCCCAAGCCCCGGTCATTTGGAAGGAACATCTGCGTGTCCGACTTGCCTGCCCGCCCTTTGTCTGCGCTTGGCCTAAACCCCAGCCGGGGCGGCAATGTCGTTGTGACCGGAATTGGGCTGGACAGCCGCGCCGCGCGAAAAGGGATGCTGTTTGCCGCACTGCCCGGCAGTCGCGTGCACGGGGCCGAATATATCGCTACCGCGCTTGCCTTGGGCGCTACCGCCATCCTGACGGACCGGACCGGGGCCGAAATTGCCGCCGACGCGCTTGCTGGCTCTGATGCGGCCTTGGTGCTGGCGGAAGACCCGCGTGCCGCGCTTTCTGGGGCGGCGGCATTGTGGTTTGGTGCGCAGCCACAGACCATGGCGGCGGTGACGGGCACCAATGGCAAGACCTCTGTGGCCAGCTTCGCCCGCCAGCTCTGGGCGGCGCTGGGCTATGACGCGGTCAATCTGGGCACGACCGGCGTTGAAGGGGCCTATAGCGCGCCGCTGGGCCATACCACGCCCGACAGCGTGACATTGCACCGGCTGCTGGCCGACATGGCCCGCGAGGGCGTGACCCATTGTGCGATGGAAGCGTCCTCGCACGGGTTGGACCAACGGCGCTTGGACGGCGTGACATTGCGCGCCGCCGGGTTTACCAATTTCACGCAGGACCATCTGGACTACCACCAGACAATGGCCGCCTATTTCGCGGCCAAAGCGCTGCTTTTTGAACGCGTTCTGCCCGATGATGGTATCGCCGTTCTGAACATGGACGATCCGCGCGGGGCGGAACTGTTGGCAATTGCCGAAGCGCGCGGGCTTGGCACGCTGACCGTAGGCCGCGACGCCGATGCCGATATCCGGCTTCTGGGCCAACGGTTCGACGCGGCGGGGCAGGTCTTGCGGTTTGCCTATGACGGCGTGACCTACCAGCAGAACCTGCCGCTGATCGGCGGTTTTCAGGCGGAAAACGTGTTGGTGGCCTATGGGCTTGTGTTGGCCTGCGGGGCCGACCCGGCAGAGACCGCCGCGCAACTCCATCGGTTGGACGGGGTGCGCGGGCGGATGCAACTGGCGGGCACGCGCGCCAATGGTGCGACCGTCTTCGTCGATTACGCCCATACCCCCGATGCGTTGGCCGTCGCTTTGCAGGCGCTGCGACCGCATGTGATGGGCCGCCTTGTGGTGGTGTTCGGCGCGGGGGGCGACCGCGACCGCGGCAAACGTCCGCTGATGGGGGCAGCGGCGGCAAAACATGCCGATGTTGTATTTGTGACAGACGACAACCCCAGATCCGAAGAACCCGGCGCAATCCGTGCAGAAATATTGCAAGCCTGCCCGGGCGCGACCGAAGTAGCCGACCGCGCCGAAGCCATCCTTCGCGGGGTTGACGCCTTGGGTCCGGGTGATGCGCTGCTGATCGCGGGCAAGGGCCATGAAACCGGGCAGATCGTGGGCGATACGGTCTACCCGTTTGACGATCTGGAACAGGCGTCTCTTGCCATTGCCGCTTTGGAGGAACGGGCATGACCCTCTGGACCGCTGCCGATGCCGCTGCTGCCACGGATGGCCAAACCACCGGGGCGTGGCAGGTAAGTGGAATATCTATTGACACGCGCAGCTTGCAGCCGGGCGATTTGTTCGTGGCGCTTTCTGCCGCGCGCGATGGGCATGATTTCGTGGCAGATGCCTTTGCCAAGGGTGCGGCGGCGGCCATGGTTTCGCGCATTCCAGAAGGGGTGGCGAAGGACGCCCCGCTGCTTTTGGTCCCCGATGTTCTGGAAGGCTTGCGCGCCCTTGGCGCGGCGGGTCGTGCCCGAAGCCGTGCCAAGGTCATTGGCATAACCGGGTCCGTGGGCAAGACATCGACCAAGGACATGGCGCGCGACATGCTGGCGGAATTTGGCAAAGTCCATGCCGCCGAGGCCAGTTTCAACAACCATTGGGGTGTGCCGATCACATTGGCGCGGCTGCCGCAAGACGCCGATTTCGCCGTGGTCGAAATGGGCATGAGCAATGCGGGCGAAATTGCGCCCCTGACCGCGCTTGCCCGCCCAAATGTTGCAATAGTGACAGCGATTGCGCCCGCGCACCTTGAATCCTTGGGCAGTCTGGAGGCGATAGCGCAGGAAAAGGCAAGTATCTTTGCCGGGCTGGAACCCGGTGGCACGGCCATTTTCCCAGCCGAATTGCCGACCAGTTCCATTCTAGAGCGAACCGCCCGGACCCATGCCTCAACATGCCTGCCAATGGGAAAGGGTGATCTGCCGCTTCACCTGCATGACATTCGCCAGACCGAGACCGCGCTCGTGCTGCGCGCCAAGGTCGGGCAGATGGCGGTTGCGGTGCGTCTGATCAATTCGGGCGCCCATGCCGCCAGCAATGCGTTGGCCTGTTTGGGCGTGGCCCATGCGCTGGGTCTGGACCTTGCGCGCGCCGCCTTTGCGCTGGGGCGCTGGCAACCGCCCGCCGGGCGCGGGCTGCGCCAGACCATCCTGCTTGACCCGATCGAAGAGGCCAGCTTCACCCTGATTGACGATGCGTTCAATGCCAATCCGGCCTCTATGGCGGCGGCGCTGGCGCTGCTGGCCCAGACCAATCCTGCCGATGGCGGGCGGCGCGTTGCCATTTTGGGCGACATGCTGGAACTTGGCCCGGACGAACAGGCCATGCATGCCGCGCTGGCCGAAGACCCGTCCATGGCAGATATTCGGTTGGTGCATTGCGTTGGCGCGCGCATGGCGGCACTTCACGCCGCGTTGCCCCTGCGCCAGCGCGGTCGTCGGGTGCCAAATGCCGAGGCGCTGCTCGATCACGTTCATACCCTTGTCGCGCCCGGTGACGTGGTGCTGGTCAAGGGCTCCAAGGGCAGCCATGTTTCGCGCGTTGTCGACGCGCTGCGCGGCCTTGATACCCAATCCTCGCAGAAAAAGGGCCTGTAATGCTTTTTTGGTTGACCGAGTTCGCCGAAACCCTGCCGGGGTTCAACCTGTTTAGGTATATCACCTTCCGGGCTGGGGCGGCGTTCTTCACCGCGCTCGTTTTCGGCTTTTTCTTTGGCCGTCCGCTTATCAACCTGCTTAAGCGCCGCCAATCAAACGGCCAGCCCATCCGTGCTGACGGCCCAGAAAGCCACTTGCTGACCAAGACCGGCACGCCGACCATGGGGGGATTGCTGATCTTGTCAGCGCTGACGGTTTCGACCGTGCTTTGGGCGCGGCTGGACAACCCCTATGTCTGGATCGTGTTGCTGGTGACAATCGGCTTTGGCCTGATCGGCTTTGCCGATGACCTTGCCAAAGTGTCGAAAGGCAATGTCAAAGGCGTGCCGGGCCGTGTGCGGCTGGCCTTGGGAACGCTGATTGGCGTGCTGGCCAGTGCGGCGGCGATGTATGTCCACCCGGCAGAGCTTCAGGGCCAGCTTGCCGTTCCGATCTTCTCAGAGGTGCTGGTTACGCTGGGCTGGTTCTTCATTCCGGTCGGGGCGTTTGTCATCGTGGGTGCGGCCAATTCCGTGAACCTGACCGACGGGCTGGACGGGCTGGCGATCATGCCGGTGATGATTGCGGGCGCCACGCTGGGGGTGATCGCCTATGCCGTGGGCCGGGTCGATTTTACCGCCTATCTGGATGTGCATTATGTGCCCGGGGTGGGCGAATTGCTGATCTTCACAGCCGCGCTTGCGGGGGGCGGCTTGGGGTTCTTGTGGTATAACGCGCCCCCGGCGGCTGTGTTCATGGGGGATACGGGCAGCTTGGCCTTGGGCGGTGCGCTGGGCGCGATTGCCGTCTGCATCAAGCATGAAATCGTGCTGGGCATCGTGGGCGGGATATTCGTGGTCGAAACCCTCTCGGTCATTATTCAGGTGCTCTATTTCAAGAAGACCGGAAAGCGCGTGTTCCTGATGGCCCCGATCCACCATCATTTCGAGAAAAAGGGCTGGGCAGAGCCGCAGATCGTGATCCGCTTCTGGATCATTGCGCTGGTTCTGGCGCTGATCGGGCTGGCGACACTCAAGGTGCGTTAAGCGCGCCGCTTGCACCTTCATCTTGCCCCAAATACTCTGGGGTGCGGCTGGCCTATCCGGGCCAGCAAGGGGGCAACGCCCCCGGAACAAATTGGCGCAGGGGCGCAGCCCCTTCCGGTTGAAAGGCTGTCAGATGATCCCGGTGCAAGGGTTTGAAGGGTGCCGCGTCGCGGTGTTGGGCCTTGGCCGCTCGGGGCTGGCCACATGTCGCGCGCTGGCCGCAGGCGGGGCCGCGCCGCTGGCATGGGATGACAGCCCAGATGCCCGCGCCCGTGCAGAGGCAGAGGGCATTGCCCTGCAAGACCTGTCGCGCGCCGATTGGTCGCAAATCGCGGCCCTTATCACCAGCCCGGGCATTGCGCATCTTTACCCCGCGCCCAACCGCCATATTGCCGCGGCCTTGGCGGCTGGGGTGCCGGTGGATAATGACATCGGCCTATTTTTCCGCAGCATGGCGACAACCCGCAACATGGAAATGGACCAGCCGCCGAAGCTTGTGGCCGTTACCGGGTCAAACGGAAAATCCACCACCACGGCATTGATCGCGCATATCATGGGTGCCATGGGGCGTCCGTGCCAGATGGCGGGAAATATCGGCAAGGGGGTCTTGTCCATTGACCCGCCCGGCGAAGGCGAGGTGATCGTGCTGGAACTGTCCAGCTACCAGACCGAACTGGCCCGCGCACTGACGCCAGATATTGCCGTGTTCACCAATCTGTCGCCCGATCATCTGGACCGCCATGGCGGGATGGGCGGCTATTTCGCCGCCAAGCGGCGGCTTTTTTCCGAAGGCGGGCCGGACCGCGCCATCATCGGCGTGGACGAGATTGAGGGGCTGTTCATGGCCGGGCAACTTTCGGAAGCGGCAGAAGATGCGCGGGTGATCCGCATCTCCTCTGGTCAGAAGCTGGTGGGGCCGGGTTGGAACATTTTTGCGCGCAAGGGCTTTCTGGCCGAATACCGCGCGGGGCGGCAGGTGGCATCTATCGACCTGCGCGCCATGCCGGGCCTGCCCGGCGCGCATAACCACCAGAATGCCTGCGCGGCCTATGCCGTTGCGCGCAGTCTGGGTGCCGCGCCGCGCCTGATTGCAGATGCCATGGCCAGTTTCATGGGCCTGCCGCATCGCAGCCAGTTGGTCGCCGAAGCGGGTGGTGTGCGCTACATCAACGATTCCAAGGCCACCAATGCCGACAGTGCCGCCAAGGCGCTGCAAGCCTTCGACCGCATCCGCTGGATTGCGGGCGGGCTGGGCAAGGATGGTGGGATCGCGGCGCTTGCCCCGCATCTGGACCGCGTAAGCAAAGCCTATCTGATCGGCCATTCCGCGCGGGATTTTGCCCTGCAATTGGGCGAGCACCCGCACGAGATTTGCGACACGATCGAGCAGGCCACAGCCCGCGCCATGGCAGATGCGCAGCCGGGCGACACCGTGCTGTTGGCCCCGGCGGCGGCCAGTTTCGACCAGTTCCCCGATTTCGAGGCGCGCGGCGCGGCCTTTATCGCCGCAGTTCAGGCGGGGCTGGACCACGCATGAATGAAGATACCCCGCGCGGCTTTGCGTTCGCGCTTGGCGCTTTTGCGATCTGGGGCATGTTGCCCTTTTACTTCCGGGCGCTGGGCCATGTGCCAACGCCCGAAGTGGTCGCGCATCGGGTGATCTGGGCGGTCCCGGTGGCGCTTGGCTGGTTGCTTTACCTTGGGCGCACGGCAGATTTGCGGCTGGCCATCCGCACCCCGCGCATGTTGGGCATGGCGGTGGTCACGGCGGCGCTGATTTCGCTGAATTGGGGTGCCTATGTCTGGCTTATCCAGTCGGGTCAAGCGATGGAAGCGGCCTTGGGCTATTACATCAACCCCATTTTCAGCGTGTTTCTGGGGTCGATCTTTCTGGGTGAACGGCTCAGCGCGCGGCAATGGGGCGCGGTTGCGCTGGCTTTTGCCGCGGTCGTGGTCTTGACGGTCGAGGCCGGAAGCCTGCCCTTGGGCGCGCTGGTCTTGGTCTTTTCTTGGGGTGGATATGCGTTTTTCAAACGCGCTTTGCCGATTGGCCCCAACCAAGGTTTCGCGCTGGAAGCCCTGATATTGCTGCCAGTTGCGCTGGCCTTCATGGGCTGGCAAGCGGCGCAAGGCAACCTGTTCGCGGCACAGGCAAGCGGGGTGGATTGGCTGCTATTGCTGGGCTGCGGGGTTATTACCGCGGTGCCGCTCATCCTTTATGCCAATGGTGCCAAAGGACTTCGGCTATCGACCATCGCGATTTCGGGCTATGCGATTCCGACGATGATTTTTCTGATCTCGACCCTTGCGTTTCAGGAACCGTTCGAGGGGGCGCGACTAATCGCCTTTCCCATGATCTGGGCGGCCATGGCGCTCTATATCTGGGAAGTGCTGCGCAAGCGGCGCGCCGCGCGGGCTTGACCTTGGCCGCGGCTCTGCCACCTTGCCAAGGATGACCAAGATGACGCTGTTTGCCCTGATCGTGATTGCGCTGGCGTGGTATGCGATCACCCGCGCCCCGTTTTACTTGCCGCCAACCGATGCTGCCACGCCCGCGCCGCCCGATGGTTCGGTGCGGGTCTTTGGCTTTGCGACGCTGACCAATCCGCTGGTGCGGCTGGTGGTTATGGGCCGTTGGGTGCCTGCCGAACCTGCGCAGTTGCGTGGCTGGCAGCGCGGCGCAGGGCGCGACATCGTGGAAGGGGCGGATACCGTGCTGGATGGGGTTGTGTTCCGCGCAACCCCGGCAGAGATGATCCGCCTTGACCGCTACGAGCGCACCGGGCGAAAATACCGCCGTGACCTGATGGTGCTGGAAAACGGGCAAAGCGCCTGGGTCTACCGCCTGATCGGGGTGCCCGGCGCAGAGGGGGTAGAGGATTGACCGACACTCTGCACCGCGCCTTGCCGCGAGACCGCTTTTTGCCTTTGCCAGACCATGCTGGTCCCAGCCGCGATCGGCGCACGGGGGTAGAGGTTGAATTCGCCGGGTTGACGCCAGAGCAGGCGGCCCAGATCGTTCAGGCCGAATGGGGCGGCACGATAACCCGCGAGGGGCCGCGCGACCTGTTGGTCGCAGATGGGCGTTTCGGCCCGGTCAAGGTGGAACTGGATATCACGCTCAAGACACGCTGGATCGAGGATTTGGCTGTCGAGATCTTGGGCGATCTTGTTCCAGTCGAGATTGTGACCGCCCCGATGGCGCAACGCGATTTGCCGCAGGTCGCGGCGCTTTTGACCACGCTGGCACGGGCTGGCGCAAAAGGGTCGGGCGCACATGTTGGCTACGGGTTCGGCGTGCACCTGAACACCGAACGCCCGGATGACCCCGCCACCATTGCCATTGTGCGCGCCTTTGCGCTGCTGGAAGATTGGTTGCGCCAGTCGGACCCGTTGGACCCGGCGCGCCGCGTTCTGCCTTTTGTTGATCCGTGGCCGCGCGCGCTGGTCGATGCGCTGGCCGGAGCCGATGATTGGTCCTTGGCCGACCTTGGGCGCGTCTATGCCAAGCATGCCCCGTCGCGTGGCTATGGGCTGGACCTGCTGCCGCTGTTGCAAGACGCTGTGCCGGACACGCTTGCCAACGTGCCGGCAGATCAGCTGAAGGGCGGCAGGCCGACCTTTCATTACCGACTGCCGGAAACCCGGCTGGACGAAGTGGATTGGTCGCTGGCCTATGAATGGAACCGCTGGTGGGTTGTCGAACAGGTCGCCAAGGATAGCGGCTTTATTCACAGCTTGGCCAATATCCGTCAGCAACGCGGGCTTTGGCCGACCGGAGAGGCGGCAGAGATTGCGGCAAAACTGTGGCAATCCGCGATCATTGATCGAATCGGTGGATAGTCCAAGCTGGGCTTTCTACGGTCTGGACAGGCCGCTTTAGTTCCAAACGCGCAACAACAGGGGCATTGCGGGGCAATCGTTGCCAATGCGTAAAAACCCTTTTGAATTTATCTAAAATTGTTGGCACCGGCGCGCACTGATTTCGTCTTTTCCAAGCACGTTTTGTGGCCGCTCGGCTATCCCGAAGCATAACATCAAGGGTGTGAAGGGAGTTTTCCATGCCATTTTTCAGAGCGTTGGGCTTCGGCTCGGGGTCATTTGGGTCCAACTTTGGCGGCGGTTCAAGGTTCGGGAAGTTCTCGAATCATGGTCAAAGCAATGCATGTTCGACCGAAAAGGTCGAAAAGCTGGCAGAGAAGTATCAGGAAATCGCTGATAGATACGCGGACAAGGCTGATAGCATTCGCGACAAGCTCGCCGAAAAAGCCGACGATATTCGGGACAAGACCGCACACAAGGTGCAGGCGCTGCAAGAAAAGGGCTTTCACCATTTGGCGGCCAAGGTCGAAAAGATTGGCGAGTTGAAGGCTGCCAAGATCGAGAAACTGGGCGAATGCAAAGCCGATATATACGACGCGAAAGCAAATCACTGGCAGGCCAAAGCGGATGCGCTGGCTGGCAAGACCGATGATGATGACGTGGATGAAGAAGATGATGACGATGATGGTGACGATGACGACGGCGGCGACACCTCTGGTGAAGACACTGTCGATGAAGTGAAAATCTTTTACTCGACCGTCGATGCTGATGGGAATGAGCAGCAGTTCACCGAAGAAGGCTATTTCCAGTGGGCGACGGTCGAACTTCCCGAAGGAACGACGCTTGACGAGGTAAATATCGACGACATTCTGACCGATGTTCTGGCCGATCTGGAAGAGAACGGCACCGAGGTTGGCGAAGTCTATCAGGTCACAATCGTTGGCACCGATGCCGATGGGAATGAGGTTGTGACCGATTACGAACTGGGCACCGATGATGATGGCAATACCACCTTGGTGCCAAGAGACGACGACACGATGAGCAGCCTGTCGACCGGCGAAGCGTCTGAAGATGACATTCCAGACGAAGACGACGAAGACGATGAGGACGACTCGGACCATTGACCCAAGGGTCAAAACACAAAGAAGGGCGCGTTACACCGCGCCCTTTTTCATGCCATCTGCCTGCGTTCGGAAAGCGGGGCAGACCGCGCGACAACGACACGGGCAATCAGCTTGAACAGCGCCGTCGCCTTGCGTCGGGAAACCTGTCGTCAGCCTTTATGTTTTGAATTGGGGAATGTTTCCGGGGCAAAGGTGCGCGCGGTGGTTCTCGCCAAAATAGTCGCGATACTGATAGGTCTGCACCCTTGGTGCGCTTCTTTTGTTCAATACATATTCAATGGCTTCAACAAACCTGTCGAAGCTGACGGGCTTGCGCAGGGTGACATCAGCAATCGAACTGCGTTCGCTGCCGAAGTCATCGCGGGCGGTGTCATGTGATAGAAGAACAAGCTTTGCCGTAGGTTGTTCGTTGCGAAGCGACAAACAGACCTCTATCGCGGTGTTCATACTTATGAAGTGATCAAGGTCGACGCAGATAAGGCGGTAGCTGACAGGGGTATTGCGTAGCCAGTCTTGTGCAGCTTTGGTATAGGCTACAACCATCATGCTTAGCTTGAACTCTACATACGCCCACTCTTGCAATAGTTGTGAATTCTCACAATATGAGCCTATCAAGAGTGCCAGCCCGCTGTGAGGGCGATCGTGACCGGTGGAAGCAGTTCGAGGATTGGTCACCATCGCCATGTTACCCTCTTTAAAAACGTGACGTTTCACTTATATTGGCCATAGGCTGCGTGTCACTGCAAGAAAAAAGTGAAAAATCACACCAAGGTGTTGAATATGGACAGGATGGAGCGCCAACTGGCGCTGGAGATGCTATCTCTTATTCTTGCGCGCAGATCGCAGCCAATAAGTGAATGCACTCCAGAAGACGTTCTTTCTGAGCTTGAGAAAGAGTGTCGAGAAATTGTGCGACTTCAGCTCGGTTCGGATCAAGCGTTTCAGCCATGTCTGAATTGCTTCCAGGACCTGCCATCGGAGCAAGAAGACTAGTCAAGGACACATTCAAAGCGCAGGCAAGCTTGTATGATGTTGATAACCTAGGGCTTTTCGCGCGACCGTCTAAAATATCCTTGACCGCCCGTAGATTAAGGCCAGCTTTTCTCGACAACGAAGTCGCATTCAAACCCTGCTCTTTCATAAGCAGCGCAAGGTTCATTCTGAAGCACTCTGAGAGTTGTGCCTCGTCAACGGTATCCGTTTCAGGCATGCCATCCTGCTTCAGACTAATTACGATCTAAATTCACCGATTTTTGACAAATCGTTACTCACGTTATTTATAAATATATTTTACCGCAAGTTAAGATCAAGCACGTTTTTCTGTTAGAAATTTTATATCACTGATCTAGGAAGCTACGCAACTTCCGCGACCGCGACGGGTGTTTCAGCTTACGCAGCGCCTTGGCTTCAATCTGACGAATACGCTCGCGCGTCACGCTGAACTGCTGACCCACTTCTTCCAGCGTGTGATCGGTGTTCATGCCAATGCCGAAGCGCATCCGCAGCACACGCTCTTCACGCGGCGTCAGCGAGGACAGAACCCGCGTGGTGGTTTCGCGCAGATTGTCCTGAATGGCCGAATCCAGCGGCAGAAGCGCGTTCTTGTCCTCGATGAAATCACCAAGCTGGCTGTCTTCCTCGTCGCCAATGGGCGTTTCCAGCGAAATCGGTTCCTTGGCGATTTTCATCACCTTGCGCACTTTATCCAGCGGCATTTGCAGCTTTTCGGCCAATTCTTCCGAAGTCGGCTCGCGTCCGATTTCGTGCAGCATTTGGCGGCCAGTGCGCACCAGTTTGTTGATCGTCTCGATCATATGCACCGGAATGCGGATTGTGCGCGCCTGATCCGCAATGGACCGGGTGATGGCCTGACGAATCCACCATGTCGCATAGGTGCTGAATTTGTAGCCGCGACGGTATTCGAACTTGTCCACCGCTTTCATCAGGCCAATATTGCCTTCCTGAATAAGATCAAGGAATTGCAGGCCACGGTTGGTGTATTTCTTGGCAATGGAAATCACCAGCCGCAAGTTGGCTTCGACCATCTCTTTCTTGGCTTGGCGGGCTTCTTTTTCGCCCTTCTGGACCTGCGCGACAATGCGGCGATATTCGTTAATATCAACGCCCACATACTGACCGACCTGTGCCATGTCGGCGCGCAATTCCTCGACTTTGTCGCGCGAACGTTCCATCAAAGCTTGCCAGCCGCGACCTGGCTTTTCCTCCATCCGGTCGCACCATGTCGGGTCCAGCTCCGACCCGCGATAGGCGTCGATGAATTCGCGCCGGTTGATGCGGGCCTGATCGGCCAGCTTTACCATGGCGCTGTCGATGGACATGATCCGCTTGTTGATGCCGTAAAGCTGGTCGACCAGCGCCTCTATCCGGTTGTTGTGCAGATGCAGCGAATTCACCATCTCTACCAACTGGCTGCGCAGATCTTGGTAGCGCGCTTCTTGATCGGCGCTGAATTTGCCAGCCTCGTGCAAGGTCGCCTCTATCCGGGCATCCTGCATTTCGGCCAACCGCTCGTAGCTGCCGGCGATCCGGTCCAGCGTATCCAGAACGCGGGGCTTCAGCGCGGCTTCCATCGCAGAGAGCGACAGATTGGCGTTTTCGTCCTCGTCATCATCCTCGTCCGAACGGGCGATTGGGTTGCCGTCGGCATCCAGCTCTGGTTCCGAACTGGAATCGCGCTTCTGGCTGGGTGTAGACCCGGCCAATCCGTTGGTGACGGGCACATCCTCGTCATCTTCAAGGCTGTTGCCGAAGGTGGTTTCCAGGTCGATCACGTCGCGCAGCAAAACGTCTTCGTTCAGCAATTCGTCGCGCCAGATGGTGATGGCCTGAAAGGTCAGCGGGCTTTCGCACAGGCCCGCGATCATGGTGTTGCGCCCGGCTTCGATCCGCTTGGCGATGGCAATTTCGCCTTCGCGCGACAGCAGTTCGACCGACCCCATTTCGCGCAAATACATGCGCACCGGGTCGTCGGTGCGGTCCAGCGTTTCGCTATTGGACGAGGTCGCAACCGTCACTTCGCGCGCGCCAGACACCTCGACCAATTCGCCGCCCTTGGCATCGGATTCATCGGTTTCGTCGTCATCTTCGACAACGTTGACGCCCATCTCCGAAAGCATCGACATGACATCTTCGATCT
Organism: Roseibaca calidilacus; assembly: GCF_001517585.1. NCBI lineage: Bacteria > Pseudomonadati > Pseudomonadota > Alphaproteobacteria > Rhodobacterales > Paracoccaceae > Roseinatronobacter > Roseibaca calidilacus. The sequence continues at coordinate 269,922 of NZ_FBYC01000004.1, forward strand.
GCTCGGACGAGACCTGTTCCGGCGGCAGCGCTTTGTTCAGCTGTTCGTAGGTGATGTAACCGCGTTCTTTTGCCTGTGCGATCATCTTCTTGATCGACGATTGGCTGACGGTCTGGTTTTCGTCGGCTTCGATCTCGTCGTTGCGCGTATCGTCAGTGTCTTTGGCGGCCATGGACGCTCCCAGAAAAAATGCGCGTGTGCCTGGACCGATTCGGGCGAATCAGCAGGCTGGCGGAATGCGGCTCGTTATGATGTAGGTGCAGATTGCGGGATTTTCCAGTTGTCGGATGCAGAATTGATGACATAACCTCGCGGCTTCGTTACGAATCGGTCACTTTTTGGGTTTGATCCAGATCTGTGATTCGATGAGTCGCTGCAATTCGCCCGACAAGGCAGCCCGATCTTCGCCCAAATCGGTCGAATCATTCAGACGCGAACGTTCCGATTCGTTGCGCGCCGCCGTGGCGCGGGCCAGCCGGAAGGTCACGCTTTCATCCGCCAGCGTGTCCATGTCCTCGACCACTTCGCGCAATTCGGCATCCAGCCCGCCGCGTGCGAAATACTTGGCGAATTCGTCACGCAGGCAGAGCCGCGCAAATTGCGCGTCCGCTTGGCGCACGGGAGGGGCAATGGCGATATGCGGCAGGGCCAAAAGCGCGTCGGCATCGGCGGGTGGGGGTGTGTCGCCTGTCACAAACGCGGCGCAGATGCGGGCGAGGGCCGGATCGCGACAGTTCAGCCGTTCCAGTTCGACCTCGAATTCGGGCACAAGCGCGGAATGGCACAGCAAGATCGCAAGGATCAGTTCCACGCGCATGGCTTCGGCAATCGCATCATCGGGGGCGCTGGCCAGCCTTGTGCCGCGGGTGCTTGAAAGCGGCTTTGCGGGCGTTGCACGTCGGCCCCATGCAAGGCTCTGCTTCCGACCGGTTGCTTCGGCAGGGCGCAGAAATTCGAACCGCAGCCGTTTGATTTCGTCGGTATAATGCCCGCGCAACCCCGGATCGGTGATCTTGGCCAAGGCGTCGCGCAGGCGGTTGTCCAATGCCGTGCGGCGCTCTGGGCTGTCAAACACCTTGCCCTCGGTTTCGCGCTGCCACAAAAGCTGCACAAGCGGCACCGCGCCCTCGATCAGCTTGGTCATGGCGGCGGGGCCACCTTGGCGCAGAATATCGTCCGGGTCCATTTTCTCGGGCAGCAGACAGAAGCGCAGGGATTGCTCTGGCCCCAGAAGCGGCAGGGCAAGATCGATCAACCGGAACCCCGCGCGCAGGCCCGCAGTATCGCCGTCCAGCGCGATGATCGGTTCGGGAGAGACGCGCCACATCAGCCGCAACTGGTCTTCGGTGATCGCGGTGCCAAGCGGGGCGACGGCGGCTTCGAACCCGGCCTCACTCAGCGCGATCACATCCATATAGCCTTCGGCCACGATCAGCGGCTGGCCCTTGCCGCAGGCGCTGCGCGCAGGGCCAAGGTTATACAGCGCCCGGCCCTTGTCGAACAAAGGCGTTTCGGGCGAATTCAGATACTTGGCGCGTGCATTGGCGCTTAGGGCACGCCCCCCAAACCCAATGCAACGCCCGCGCCCGTCGCGGATGGGAAAGATGATCCGCCCGCGCATACGGTCATAGGGCGCGCCGCCATCGTCGGGTTTGGCGCACAGCCCGGCTTCTATAATCAGGTCGCCCGCAATGCCTGCCCCCGTAAGCGCGTCCCACAGCGCCTGCCGCGCGTCCGGGGCATAGCCTATCTCGAATCGGTCAAGCGCCGACTGCGCCAGCCCGCGGCCCCTCAGATACTCGCGCGCGCCAGCCGCGGCCCCGGTGTTAAGCTGCATGCGGAAAAACCGCACCGCCGCTTCGGTGACCTTGGCCAGTTCCGACAGCCGGTCGGCCTTTTCGGCCGCGCGCGGGTCGCGTTCGGGCATGGGCAGCCCAGCTTCGCGGGCCAAGGTTTCGACCGCTTCCATGAAGGACATATTTTCGGTTTCTTGCAGAAAGGTGAAGGCGTTGCCTTTGGCGTGGCACCCAAAGCAATAATAAAACCCTTTTCGGTCATCGACATGGAAAGAGGCGGTTTTTTCCTGGTGGAACGGGCAGGGGGCCCAGTAATCGCCCTTGGCCTGATTCGACTTGCGCATGTCCCACACGACCTTGCGCCCGACAACGGACGAAATCGTGACGCGATTGCGCAATTCATCTAGAAAACCGGGGGGCAGACTCATGCGGAGGATAATGGCAGATCACGCGGGCTTGTTGAAGCCGTGACGCGATCCTACCCTATGTATGAAACAAATCGCTGCGCGCCCTCGTATTTGGGGCATGAACAGAACAGGAGGGTTTCATGGACCGACGCACATTTCTTGCCGCCACCGGGCTGACATTCTATGGCTTGCGAGCCAGCGCATCCGAAGGGGATTTCCCGTTCAAATTGTCAGAGGATGAATGGCGCGCGCGCCTGACCCCGGCGCAATTCGCCGTGCTGCGCGAAGAGGCAACCGAACGCGCTTTCACCAACGAGCTGATGGGCGAACGCTCTCTGTTGCTGAAAGAGGACCGCGCGGGCACATATAATTGCGCGGGCTGCGGGCAGGCGCTCTATCGCTCGGAAACCAAGTATGACAGCCGCACTGGCTGGCCCAGCTTCTGGCAAGCGATGGACGGGGCGGTCGGCACGCGCGAAGACCGTCGCTTCTTCATGGTCCGCACCGAAGTGCATTGCAGCAATTGCGGTGGGCATCAGGGGCATATCTTCGATGATGGTCCGCAACCAACCGGGAAACGCCATTGTATCAACGGTTTGGCCATGACCTTTACGCCGGATAGCACCGGAGAGGTCGAAGGGCAGCCGGTGCCCGCCGCATGATCGGACGCCTGTTTCGCAAACCCGAACCCGACAAGCCCGACGGTCGTGTGGCCGTCGCGGCGCTGCTGGTGCGCGTGGCGCGGACGGATGGTGATTATGCCGATGCCGAGCGCGCGGTCATTCAGGCCATCCTGACCCGCCGTTTCGGCAGCGCTGACATGCTGGCACAGGCCGAGGCGCTAGAGCAAAGCGCGGGTGACACGGTGCATCTGACCAAAGCGATCAAGGATGAGATCGCGCATGATGACCGCTTGGACTATTTGCAAGACCTGTGGCGCGTGGTGCTGGCCGACGAGGCCCGCGATTTCGAGGAAGATGGGTTCATGCGTCTGGCCTGCAACCTGCTGGGCATGGGCGACCGCGATTCGGCCCGCGCGCGCCAGTTGGTGCAGGCAGAGGGCGGTTAGCCGATCAGGTCGGCCAAGCGTGCGGCCTCTGCCGCGCAGGGGGTCAGGGCGTCGCGATTCTCGCCCGGATGAAAGCGCGCGCGCAGTGCCGTGGGCATGGGCGCGCAAGCCTCGACCAGAACGCGCGGCCCGGTCTTGACACTTTCATCGGCCCAAGCCCGCGCCAGCGCAATTTGCGCCAGTTTGGTCGCGCCGTAGCAACTGTGAAAGCGGGCTTCGGCGGCGGTATCTTCCAGAAACAGCGCCGTTCCCTTATCCGGGCTGGCAGCCAGCAACGGCGCGACCATCGGGATCAGAACACCTGTTGCGCGGGCATTCACCGCCAAGGCCTTGTCCCATTCCTTCAGCGCATTATGGCTGACCGGCGACAGGGGCGGCGCCTGAATCGCGCAATGCGCCCACAGCCCGACACTGCCCCAGCGGTCATGAATGTCGCGGCACAGATGGCGCATGGCATCATCTATCGTCACATCCAACGCGGCAAGGGTCGCAGACCCGCCGCGTGCCTTGATCCGGTCATCCAGTTCTTCCAGCGCGCCCAAGGTGCGCGCCACAGCGACGATATGCCAGCCGCGTGCGGCAAGCTCTTCCGACAAGGCCGCGCCAATTCCGCGCGACGCACCGGTAACAAGGGCGATCTGTTTCTGTGTCATGCGTGCCAGATGCCATCCAACTTGCGCTTTTGCAAGGCGATTTGGTCTGGAATCGCTTGACTTGAGCCGCGCAACTCGGGCCAAATTGACGCATTGCTGCACCTTAATCTGACATGATGTTTCCGGGGGGATTGTATCATGCGCATCTTATTGGCGGCGCTGGCCGCGACAGGTCTTTTTGCAAGCTCTGCACTGGCCGACCGCGTGGTGGCGCGCGTCAGCATTTCCGAGCAGAAAATGTATGTCTATCGCCATGGCACGCTATTGCATGAATGGCCGGTCTCTACGGCGCGGCCGGGCAAGATTACGCCCACTGGCCAATGGCGGCCGCAACTTTTGTCAAAGCATCACCGTTCCAGCCGCTACAACAATGCACCCATGCCCTATGCGATTTTCTATTCCGGGCATTACGCGATCCATGGCACCGATCAAGTCAGCCGCCTGGGCCATCCGGCCTCTGCCGGTTGCGTGCGGCTGGACCCGGAAAATGCCAGTTTGCTGTTCGACATGGTGCGCGAGGAAGGGATGGATCAGACCCGTGTGATCGTGGTGCGCTGAGTCCCTCATGCCACAGCCGCGCCCGCGTTATATGGTGGGTGCGATTAAGCGCTACCCAAAGCCTTGGCATTGGGTATAGTCCTTGGGGCAAGCTGAACATAACCTCCGAGGCTGCTAATGCGCTGTCCCTTTTGCGGCAATACCGACACGCAGGTAAAAGATTCCCGTCCGGCAGAGGACCATGGCGCAATCCGTCGCCGCCGCTTCTGTCCGGCCTGCGGCGGGCGCTTTACAACCTATGAACGGGTGCAATTGCGCGATCTGGTTGTCGTGAAATCGAACGGTCGGCGCGAAGCTTTCGACCGTGAGAAATTGGAACGTTCGGTGCGCATTGCCCTGCAAAAGCGCAATATTGAACATGAACGCGTGGACCAGATGATCAGCGGTATCGTGCGCCGGCTGGAAAGCCTTGGCGACAGTGACATCCCGTCCAAGCTGATCGGCGAAATCGTGATGGAAACGCTGGCGCGGATCGACACGGTTGCTTATGTGCGCTTTGCATCGGTCTACAAGAATTTCCAGGAGGCCGATGATTTCGACAAGTTCGTATCGGAATTGCGCCCCGAGGCAAAAGAGACGGAGTAACCGTGGCAAGCGCCGCTGATCGCCGCTTCATGCGGCTGGCCATCGCCCTTGGGCGGCGCGGGCTGGGGCAGGTCTGGCCCAACCCGGCGGTGGGTTGCGTGATCGTGCGCGATGGGCGCATCCTGTCACGCGGCTGGACCGGGCCGGGCGGACGCCCCCATGCCGAAGCCGCAGCCCTTGCGCGCAACCCCGATGTGCGCGGCGCCACCGCCTATGTCAGCCTGGAGCCATGCGCCCATCATGGCCGCACCCCGCCTTGCTGCGACGCACTTGTGCGGGCTGGCGTGGCGCGGGTGGTGACGGCCCTGACCGATCCTGACCCGCGCGTGTCGGGCCGCGGCCATGCGCGCTTGCGCGCCGCAGGAATAGAGGTGGAAGAGGGTGTCGAAGCCGATGCCGCCCATGCAGCGAATGCGGGCTTTTTGCTGCGCTTGACCCAAGAACGCCCGTTCGTCACGCTAAAGCTGGCCCTGTCGTTGGATGGGCGCATTGCCACTGCTGGCGGCGAAAGCCGGTGGATCACCGGACCAGAGGCGCGGCGCGCCGTGCATGCGCTGCGCGCCTGCCATGATGCGGTTCTGGTGGGCGGCGGGACCGCGCGGATCGATGATCCCGATCTGACCGTGCGCGATTTGGGCGTAAGCCATCAACCCGTCCGCGTGGTGGCCAGCCACAGCCTGAACCTGAACCCCGACAGCCGTCTTGGCCGCAGCGCGCGCGACTTGCCGGTCTGGCTGCTGCACGCGGCGGGTCTGACCCCGCCAGCGCAGTGGACCGCGACCGGAGCGCGGTTGATCGGCTGCGCCACGCGGGGCGACAGCCTTGACCCGGCTGCGATGATGTCCGCCCTTGCGCAAAACGGTCTGACCCGCGTGCTATGCGAAGGCGGGGGGGCCTTGGCCGCAGGGCTGATCGGTGCCGGGCTTGTCGATGAACTGGTGATCTTTGCCGCAGGCAAGATGATCGGTGCAGATGGCCGCGCGGGGCTGGGGCCGCTGGGCATGGCGCGCTTGGCCGAAGCGCCGCAATTCGAGCTGATGCAAGTGCAGCGGTTGGGCGCGGATCTGTGCCAGACTTGGCGGAGGCGCTGACGCGCCACGGTTTGGTTTTAAGGGGGCTTTGCCGCCGTCACGGGTGCCGCGCGACTCTCTCTCAGGATTTCTGTGCAAGGATGAAGGGGCTTGAGTTTTTTCAGGCCCGGCGGCATGTCAGATATATGGTCGGATTTCGCAGTTTCATGCCTTTGGCGTTGGAGGAAGCGCGCAAGGCCGCCGCGCGCGGCGAAGTCCCCGTAGGTGCGGTGGTGGTTGACGCGTCGGGGCATGTGCTGGCAGCGGAGGGCAACCGCACCCGAGAGCGTCACGACCCCACGGCCCATGCCGAGATGCTGGCCATTCGCGCGGCTTGCGCGCGGTTGGGGCAGGAACGGCTGACCGGCTGCGATCTGTATGTCACGCTAGAGCCTTGTGCAATGTGCGCGCAGGCGGTGGCGCATGCGCGGATAAGGCGGCTTTATTTCGGGGCGGATGACCCTAAATCCGGGGGTGTGCTGCACGGGGCGCGGGTGTTTGCGCATGCGCAATGCCACCACGCGCCAGAGGTCTATGACGGGTTACAGGCGGCTGCCGCCAGAACGCTTCTAATATCGTTTTTTGAACAGTTACGCTGAGGCGAGGATATGTTCGAACAGGTTATAGCCTATTGTGAACGCACCGATTTTTCCTATTGGTCAGAGCCGGTGAATGCCGTCACGAATGCAGCGTTTGTGATAGCGGCAGTCTATGTCTGGCCGCAGACGAAAGGCTTGGTTCTGGGGCGTTTGCTGGCGGTCATTCTTGGGATGATCGGCCTTGGGTCTTACTTATGGCACACGCATGCCACGGGCTGGGCGGGCTTGGCGGATGTGCTTCCGATCTTGCTATTCATCTTGGTCTATATCTTTGCGGCCACGCGGGATTTTCTGGGCGCGTCGGCCTTGGTGGCCGGGATCGTGACATTGGCCTTCTTTCCCTATGCGTTCGGCTTTCGGGCTGTGTTTGGCGGCGTCATTCCGGGGGCGAATGCGCTCTATGCCAGCGTGGCGGTGTTGATCCTGGCCTACGGGCTGTGGTTGCGCCGCAGTCCGACCGGGCGCGGCTTGATGGTTGGCGCGGCGATCTTATGTGCCTCGCTTGGGTTTCGGATGATCGATGACGCGGTTTGCGCCAGCTTTCCCATTGGCAGCCATTTCATGTGGCATATCCTGAACGGGATCATGCTGGGTTGGATGATCCTGGTCTATTGCCGCCACATGCGCGCGGCCCCGCTTGCACCCCGCGTGCCATCTGGGTAAACCCGCCCAAAACCCTGTCCTGCGGAGGGCGTATGTCCGAGATTGACAATGAAACGGCGCGCAAGGTTGCGAAACTGTCGCGTATTGCGGTGCCTGAAAGCGAATTGCCTGCCTTGGCCAGTGACCTGAGCCGGATTCTGACATTCATGGAAGAATTGAACGAGGTCGATGTCGAAGGGGTCGAGCCGATGACCTCTGTCACGCCAATGCGCCTGCCACGCCGCAAGGACGGGGTGACGGACGGCGATTACCAGAACAGGATTTTGTCCAACGCGCCCGATGCGCGCGAAGGCTTCTTTGCGGTGCCGAAGGTGGTGGAATGAGCGATCTGAACAAGCTGACGCTGGCTGAAGCGCGCGACCGTCTGCGCACAGGCGATGTGACATCTGTGGCACTGACCGAAGCCTGCCTTGGCGCGATTGACGCCGCCGGGGCGCTAAACGCTTTCGTGCATAACACGCCCGATCTGGCGCTGGACCGCGCGCGCGCCGCCGACGCGCGCTTGGCCCAAGGTGATGCGCCCGCCATGTGCGGCCTTCCTATCGGGATCAAAGACCTGTTCTGCACCGAGGGTGTCGCGTCGCAAGCGGCCAGCCGCATTCTGGACGGTTTTCGCCCCGAATACGAATCCACCGTCAGCGCCAAGTTGCGCGATGCAGGTGCCGTTATGCTGGGCAAGCTGAACATGGACGAATTCGCCATGGGGTCCAGCAATGAAACCAGCGTTTACGGCAATGCGGTGAACCCGTGGAAAGTGGACGACCGCGATCTGACACCGGGCGGGTCGTCGGGCGGTTCTGCGGCGGCGGTGGCAGCGGATCTGTGTTTGGCGGCAACCGGCACCGATACGGGCGGCTCTATCCGCCAGCCCGCAGCATTTACAGGCACCGTGGGGATAAAGCCCACGTATGGGCGGTGCTCGCGTTGGGGGATTGTGGCCTTTGCGTCTAGTCTGGACCAAGCCGGGCCGATGACCAAAACCGCGCGCGACGCTGCCATTATGCTTGAAGCAATGTGCGGGCATGACCCGAAGGATTCCACCAGCGCCGATCTGCCAGTGCCGAATTTCGAGGCGATGCTGACCGGCGATATCCGTGGCAAGACCATCGGCATACCGCGGGAATACCGCATTGACGGGATGCCTGCGGAAATTGCAGCACTCTGGGACAAGGGCGCAGATATGCTGCGCGATGCGGGTGCTAAAGTGGTCGATATCAGCCTGCCGCATACCAAATATGCGCTGCCGGCCTATTATGTCATCGCCCCGGCGGAAGCGTCGTCGAACTTGGCGCGGTATGACGGGGTGCGCTATGGCCACCGCGCCAGCTTGGCAGCGGGCGATGGCATTACAGAAATGTATGAAAAAACCCGCGCAGAGGGCTTTGGCCCAGAGGTGCAGCGCCGCGTTATGATCGGCACCTATGTGTTGTCGGCGGGCTTTTATGACGCGTATTACAACCGCGCGCGCAAGGTTCGCACGCTTATCAAGCGCGATTTCGAGACGGTCTTCGCCGATGGGGTTGACGCGATCTTGACACCGGCCACGCCCTCTGCGGCCTTTGGCTTGGGCGAAATGGCCAATGCGGACCCGGTTCAGATGTATCTGAACGACGTGTTCACCGTGACCGTGAACCTGGCTGGACTGCCGGGGGTATCGGTGCCGGCCGGGTTGGACAGCGCTGGTTTGCCCTTGGGCCTGCAACTGATTGGCCGCCCTTGGGAAGAGGGCGATTTGCTGAACACGGCCCATGTGCTGGAACAGGCGGCAGGCTTTGTGGCCAAACCCGCGAAATGGTGGTAATCTCTCGAAAATTATCGAGCTTCGAGAGTTTCCCCATGCGTGTGTCCATCGCTCTAGCCGCCCTCGTTTTGGTGTCGGCCTGCACATCTTCTGCGCCTTATTCGAATGTGATCGACACTGCTGGCGGCGGTGTGGGCTTTAGCGACTACGCGCAATACATGCGTGCGCAGGAAGAATTGTCGCGCATCCGCCGCGCAGAAGCGACCACCGCGCGCGGCCAGTCGCGCCCGTTTTCGCAGGCCGCGCCCACCGGGTTCCAGCCGCAAGGGTCTGAAACGGCGCAATCGCAGGTGCCGCCGCAATCCGCGCTTGGCCAGCCGGTCGCCACGACGGTGTTGCAACCTCAGACCGTGGCACAACAGCCCCCGGCCCAGAGTTTCGGGACAGGGCAGGCGGTTGCCGCGGCCCCGACCCCGGCTCCGGCCCCACAAGGGGTCAGCACCCAAAGCTTCGAGGCGCAGCCCTTCGGCACGCCGACCCAGAACCGGGTTGTTCGCCGCGATTTCGTCCCTCAGGTGCGCGTGACGGCGGCAGAGGCGCCGGCCGCCAGCGGGCCGAACCTGTTTGTCTACGCGCTCTCGACACGGCATGCTGTTGGCGATGTGCGCTATACCCGTCGCCACCCACTGCGTTGGCGGCGTTGGGAAGCGGCCTGTGCGCAATACCCGCATCAGGATCTGGCGCAGGAAGCGTTCCTTGCCGCAGGCGGACCTGAAAAAGACCCCGAACATATGGACCCGGATGGTGATGGCTATGCCTGCTGGTGGGACCCGGCACCGTTCCGGCAAGCTGCGTCAACCGTGAAGGCGCGCGAATAAGGTGATCTGGCATCCCTCGCCAAATTACGGGCCGCGACGCGATGGGCTGCGCCCGCATATGGTCGTTTTGCATTATACCGCGATGGGCTGTGCACAAGAGGCACTTGATCGCCTGTGCGATCCGGGTGCCGAAGTCTCGGCGCATTACCTGATTGACCGGTGCGGCACCTGCTACCAGATGGTCGCAGAGGATATGCGCGCATGGCATGCCGGGGCAGGGGCTTGGGCTGGACTGCTGGATATCAATTCACGCTCTATTGGGGTGGAATTGGTCAATACCGGGGCAGAACCCTTTCCGTTCCCGCAGATGTGTGCCTTGGCCGCGCTGCTGCGCGACGTGCTGGCGCGATGGGCAATTGCGCCGGTGAATGTGATCGGCCATTCGGACATGGCACCCGACCGCAAGGCAGACCCCGGCCCGCGTTTCGATTGGCGCGCTTTGGCGCGATCAGGAGTCGCGGTCTGGCCCGACGGCGCGGCAGAGGGCAGCGATCTCGACACTAGCCTGACCTGTATCGGCTATCCGCCGGCGCAGACGGTGACGCGGCTTGCTGCCTTTCGCGCGCGGTTCAGGCCGGAAGGGCGTGGGCCCGTTACGGACGCAGATGCACGGCGGGCAGCCTATGTGGCATCAGCCTTTGAAAGGCTGCGCTGCCGCAGTTAGCGCAGGTGGCGCAAGGCCCGTGACAATTCGTCATGCAAGGCCACACGTTCTTCCGGGCTAAGAAACGCACCCAGTTCGACCGCGCGCCCACCCCCATCCAGCGTCAGGTAGTTTTCAACCGGACCGCCCTTTTCCAAAAGTGACAGCCGCACCCAATAGGGATTGGCTTGCCAATGCTGTTCAGGTTTGCGCGGGTTGGTGCGCGTGATTGCTATCATGTCGCGGGTCAGGCGCAGTTCTTCGCGTAGGCTTAGGCGTTCGCGCCCGTTGCGTTGCAGCGCATACCACAAGCCCCAAAGCGCCAGCCCGGCAAAAGGGATCAGCCCCCATAGCACCGGCGTTCCCAGCACCCCGATCAGCGGCAGCGCCAGAAGCCCCGCGCATAGCCCGATGATGGCAACAAAGCCTTCGGCCCCCATGGACAGATGCGGCGACAGCACCAGCAGATATTCCGCCCCATCCGATTGCGCCACGGCAAAGGCCCCGGGCGGGGTGCCCGAGGCCTTTGGGGATATCGTCCAGAATGCTGGCATGGTCAGGCAAGCTTAATGGGCGGCTTGCTTGTCCCAGTCCTCGCGCTTGGGCAGCTGCTCGAACGTATGCTCGGGCGGCGGCGAGGGCAGGGTCCATTCCAGCGTGTCGGCGTGTTCGTTCCAGTAGTTGTTCTGGGTCACGCGGGCCCCGCGCGTCAGGGTGTAGAAAATGACCCCAATGAAGAACAGGAAGGACCCGAAGCTGATGAACGCCCCGATCGAGCTGACATAGTTCCAAAGCGCAAAGGCTTCGGGGTAGTCAATGTAGCGGCGCGGCATGCCCTGACGGCCCAAGAAGTGCTGCGGGAAGAAGGTCAGGTTGGCGCCGATGAACATCAGCCAGAAATGGGTTTTGCCGGCCCATTCCGGGTATTGGCGGCCCGACATCTTGCCGATCCAGAAATAGATCCCCGCGAACAGCGCAAAGACAGCGCCCAGCGACATCACATAGTGGAAATGCGCCACCACATAGTAAGTGTCGTGATAGACCCGGTCGATGGGTGCCTGCGACAGCACCACGCCGGTCACACCGCCCACGGTGAACAGGAACAGGAAGCCGAAGGCCCAGAGCATCGGGGTTTCAAAGCTGACAGAGCCTTTCCACATGGTCGCGATCCAAGAGAAGATCTTGATCCCCGTGGGCACCGCGATCGTCATCGTGGCCAGCATGAAATAGGTCTGCTGGGTCAGCGACATGCCGACCGTATACATGTGGTGCGCCCAGACGATGAAGCCCAGAACACCGATGGCGATCATGGCCCAGACCATCGGCATGTAGCCAAAGACCGGCTTGCGCGAGAAGGTTGCGATCACATGGCTGATAATACCGAAGCCGGGCAGGATGATGATATACACTTCCGGATGACCGAAGAACCACAAGATGTGTTGATACAGCACCGGGTCGCCGCCGCCCGACGGGTCGAAAAAGGCGGTGCCGAAGTTCCGGTCGGTCAGCAGCATCGTGATAGCCCCTGCCAGAACCGGCAGCGCCAGAAGGATCATCCATGCGGTGATGAAGATCGACCATGCAAACAGCGGCACTTTGAACAGGGTCATCCCCGGCGCACGCATGTTCAGGAAGGTGGTGATGATGTTGATCGCGCCAAGGATGGAGGACGCGCCCGACACATGGACCGCGAAAATCGCAAGGTCCATCGAATAGCCTGCTTCGTTGGTCGAAAGCGGCGGATAAAGAACCCAACCCACGCCAGAACCAAGCTGGCCATTGCCACCGGGCGACAGGACCGAGGCCACAGCCAGCGCAGAGCCCGCCACGAACAGCCAGTAGGACAGGTTGTTCAGGCGCGGAAATGCCATGTCCGGCGCGCCGATCTGCAAGGGCATGAAATAGTTGCCAAAGCCCCCGAACAGCGCCGGGATCAGCACGAAGAACATCATCAGGATACCATGCGCCGTGATCAGCACGTTCCAGATATGCCCGTTCGGCGTGCAATCTTCCTGTGCGATTAGGCTGGCGCCTTCCATGCACATGTATTGCACGCCCGGTTCCATCAGTTCCATGCGCATGTAGACCGTGAAGGCTACCGCGATGAACCCGACAATCCCGGAGGTGAACAGGTAAAGGATACCGATATCCTTGTGGTTGGTGGACATGAACCAACGGGTAAAGAACGAGCGGTTGTCCTCGTGCCCGTGGTCATGGGTGGCTGCGTCGGCCATTGGCTACTCCAGTTCCCGTTTCCTGCCGCGCTTTTTGGCGGCTCGTTTCAGGTGCACCCGGCGAAAGCCGCGCGCCCGATTCCCTTCCATGCAGCCTAAACGGCATGGCACGGCATACTATGCTTTTAGAATGTCTGTTTTCGTGTGGCAACGAACGAAGTGACGCATATTCAATTTTTTTGATCTACATCAAGGCACCTGCCTGCCGCGGTGCAGCACAGGGCCGGTCTTTGGTCGAATCAGGGGTGGAACGTGGCGTTGAAACTGCGCTTCAAGGCGCTGTCCAGATCATCCATTGTGACCGGCAAACCCATATCGACAAGGCTGGTCACGCCATGCCCGCGAATGCCGCAAGGCACGATGCCGTCAAAATGCGACAGGTCCGGTTCCACGTTGATTGAAAGGCCATGAAAGCTGACCCAACGCCGCAGGCGAATGCCAATCGCGGCGATCTTGTCGTCGCGCGGGCTGCCATCGGGCAGGGGGGCCTTGTCGGGCCGTTCTATCCACACGCCCACTCGGCCGGGGCGAATATGGCCGGTCAGACCGAATTCGGCCAAGGTGGCGATGACCCACGCCTCTAGGTCGCGCACGAAGCAGCGCACGTCGCGCCCGCGCTTGCCCACGTCCAGCATGACATAGACCACCCGCTGACCGGGGCCGTGATAAGTGTATTGCCCGCCGCGTTTGGACGGGTAGACCGGGAAGCGGTCAGCTTGCGTCAGATCCTCGGGCTTGGCGCTGGTCCCGGCGGTGTAAAGCGGGGGGTGTTCGACCAGCCAGATGCATTCCGCGGCTTCGCCACGGGCGATGGCTTCGGCGCGGTCCTCCATGAAGGCGCAGGCGTCGGCGTAGTCGGTCAGCCCGTCCGATGTGATCCAGTCCACCATTGCGTTACCGGGGCAGAAGCCCCGCCTCCTTCACCTTGGGCAGGTTGGCCCGGCTGACGGGTATTTCCACGCCCGACGTCAGCGTCAGGATGGCCCGGTCGCCGTCGCGTCGGGCCGCGCGCACCGCGCTGAACGCCACCCAATGCGAACGATGCACCTGCGCGCCGGGCAGATCGCCGGTCTCTTTCATGGCATCGGACAGGCGCATCAGCACCATGTCCGTGCCTTTCGCGGTATGCACCCGCACATAATGATCCTCGACCGACAGGGCCAGCAGCGCGCCCCGTTTTTCCAGCGGCACACGCTGCAAAATCGCGGGGGGCACTGGTGGCGCGGGGGCGGCACTTGTTTGCTGGCGCATGATGTAGCTGATGGCCAGTGTCACCACCATTGCCACCCCGGCCACGTTCAGCACAAAGCCCGGCAGGTCCGTCGGTGCCGGAACAAACCCAAGCGTGACCGCGTTCAGGGCCAGCACGACGCCCGCCACCGCAAGCCCTGCGGCCAACCCGGCCAATGCCATCCGCAGCGCCAAAAGCGTGGGCGGCAGAACTGCGCGCAGCAGCGTAACCACCAGACTGCCGCTGCCATAGGTCGCAAACACGATCAGTGCCCAATAGCCCGCGCGGGGCAGGGGGGCCAGCAGATCGGATGTGCCGTATGGACCGACCAAAGCCAGAATCAGTGCAACAGCCCCCAAGGCCACAAGCGTGGCTGGCTGGCGGATATGGCCGCGCCATTCACGAAGCGCGGATTGCGGGCCTGCGTCATTCACGAAGTGATCCCTGTGGCTGCCGAATGCGGGCTTTAGCGGGGGGCATCCCTTTGGCAGGTCATAGCGCAGCGAAACTGAAACGCCAATTCCCAACGCCCCAACCACGGAAACTGATATGAGCATGTCCCCCATCCTTAGCGCCGCACCGATCATCCAACTGCATGTTGCCGCTGCGGTTGTGGCCATCCTGCTTGGCCCGCTGGCCCTGTATTGGCGCCAAGGCACAAGGCTGCACAAGACCGCCGGGTATATCTGGGCCTGCGCCATGGCCGTGCTGGCGTTGTCATCTTTCGGCATCCACAGCTTTGCGGTGATCGGCCCCTTCAGCCCGCTGCACGGGCTTGCGCTCTTTACTCTGTGGTCGCTTTACGAAGGCATCCGCCGCGCCCAAGCCGGAGAGATCGCGATACATCGACGCGTGTTTCGCAGCTTGTACTGGTTCGGCGTCATGATTGCGGGCCTGTTCAATTTTCTGCCGGGGCGGACCATAAACCGCGCCCTGCTGCCAGAGTCGCCAGAGCTTGGCTACGCCCTGATCGCTTTGGGCTTGGCGGTAGCGGCCGTCGCCGTGATCCGCCCTTATGCCGGTCGTCTACGGCGGCTTGTTACGATCTGGTCCTGATCCGTGCAGGCATGTTGAACTTTTCGTTACCTGCTCTGCGAAACCTGAGGTATTCTGACTGAGTCCTTTTTCTGGAGAAGTCAAATGATTGCTAAATTCAGCGTAGTTGCAGTTCTCTCTTTCAGTGTCGCGGCCTTTCCCATGCAACAAGCGCGCGCGCAGGACGGGATTGTGGGCGGCATCATTGGCGGCATCATCGGCGGCGCAATCGCCAATGGGCAGCGCAGTTCGCAACCTCAGCGCGTTGTGCGGTCTTCGGGCGTCAGTTCCGCGCAGCGCGAGCAGAACCGTTCGGTGCAGACCGCGCTCAACCATTTCGGATGGAATGTGGGCGGCGCGGATGGTGTTCTGGGGCGCAGATCGCGCGAGGGTATTTCGCAGTATCAGGTCTTTGCAGGCTTTTCCGGAACCGGCACGCTAAGCGATTTCGAACGCAATATTCTTTTGACCGCCCATCAGCGCGCCATCATGGGCGGACCGCAGGTGGCGCAGACAGTGTCTAGCCACCCTCAGGGGATGCGCGGGATGATCTTGGTTGTGCGCGACGAGATGTCGGGCCGCAGCCCGGCGCGCAGTGCTGGCAATTACGGCCTGCCCGGGCCTGTGGCCGCAGCGGTTGATGAAATCGCAGCCTCTTCCGATCCCAATGCCGAACAGCTTGTGCAGCGCGCGGGTTTTGTCCAACTGGCCGATATGAACGGCGACGGGCGCACGGATTACATTCTTGATACATCCGTGACCGGATCTGCGTTCTGGTGCTCTGCGCAGGCTTGCACCGTGCAGGCCTTCTTGTCCACGCCGGACGGATATGTGCGCAATGACTTCCAAGCGTTCAACGTGACCCCGGCCATGTTCACTTGCACGCGCGGCACTTGTGAATTGAACGACACAAACGCGCCCGTCAGCGTTGCTGCGCCTGCCGCCCCCGAGCAGCCATCGCCCACGACAGAAGTGGCGCTTTCGGTGCCTTCTGCGCAACCGGCAGCACGCAACCCCGGCACTCAGGCCGCTGGCACCGCAGAAGTTCCGAATTTTTTCGGCGGCGGTCAGGCCACGCGGTCGCTTGCCTCGCATTGCAACAAGGTCAATCTGTTGACCAGCGCCAATGGCGGTTTCACCACGCTGGAAACGATGAACGACCGCGCCGTCGTGATCGCAGAACAGTTCTGTCTGGCCCGCACCTACGCAATGGCAGATGGTGAAACCCTGATTGCCAAGGTGCAGGGCGCCACGCCCGATCAGATTGCCGCACAATGCGCCGGTTTCGCGCCCAGCCTGCAACCTCATGTTTCTGCGTTGTCGGTCAAGCCGCGTGACGAGGTGATGCGCGATGTGGGGGCCTTCATCCTGCAAACCGGCATGAACCCGGAGCAGCTTGGCGCGACGGCCCGCATCTGTCTGGCCGTGGGGTATAAACAGGATGACATGGTGCTTGCCATCGGGTCTGGCCTGTTGCTGGTCGCGATGGGGGAGCGCGCTTATGGCGAATTGATGGGCCATCACCTGACCGAAGGTTTTGGCGCCACGCAGCGTGATGATCTTTCGCTGGCATGGTATGAATTCGGGCTGGACCCGGCCAAAACCGCCGTTTTCGCGCCCATGCAGCCGGAACGTGACGACCTGCTGCGCGCCGCGGTGTTCGAGCCAGAGTCCGGGGAGGCCGAGAAAGCCGGAAGCACCGCCTTGCCCGTGTTCAGCTTGCAATAAAGCGCGGTCATCCGTCGTTGCACCGCAAGCGCGCCCCAACCGGGCGCGCTTTTTCATGTCCCGCCCGCCAGTGGCTTTTTTCCTCTTTTCAACTAGCCGCGAAATGAGTATCAGGCCGCATACCAACCACGTGCGGTCGTGGCGGAATTGGTAGACGCGCAGCGTTGAGGTCGCTGTGGGGTAACTCCCGTGGAAGTTCGAGTCTTCTCGACCGCACCATTCATTCCTTCATGTTCAGCGTGAAATGCAATGTCAGGCTATGACATGGCCCTGTTGCTGGCGTATGGCCCGTGGCCGCGCATAGAAAAAGGCGCGTCGGGTGACGCGCCTTTCGGGTCGTTCCGCGTGTGCTTACTGCGGTGTCAGGCCCCGCATCCGCTCGCCCCGCCGGCGCAACAGTTCGACCACTGTCAGCAGCGCGATAGAGATCAGCACAAGGATTGTCGCCACGGCCAGAATGGTGGGGCTGATATCTTCGCGGATGCCAGACCACATTTCGCGCGGGATGGTGCGTTGCTCTACCCCGGCGACGAACAGCACGACGACGATTTCATCGAAAGAGGTGATGAAGGCGAACAGCGCCCCCGAAATGACGCCCGGCAAAATCAGCGGCATCGTGATCTTGAAGAAATTCGTCGCGGGCGATGCCCCCAGATTGGCTGCCGCACGGGTTAGCGACTGGTCAAAACCCACCAGCGTGGCCGTCACCGTGATGACCACGAAGGGCGTGCCAAGTGCCGCATGGGCCAACACAACGCCGAAAAACGTCTGCGAGATGTTGATTTGCGAGAAGAAGAAGAACATGCCTGCCGCCGAAATAATCAGCGGCACGATCATGGGCGAAATCAGGATGCCCATGATAAGCCCTTTGGCGGGCATTTCGGCGCGCGACAGGCCAAGCGCCGCCAGCGTGCCCAAACTGGTCGACAGGATCGTTGCCGCAATCCCGATGGCAAAGGAATTGCGGATCGACCGCATCCAGCCTTCATCGCCCAAGAAATCCTGATACCAGCGCAGGGAATAGCCTTCGGGGTTCAGGGTCAGCATTTCACGGGTGAAGGTGAAGTAGGGCTGCGCATTGAAGCTGAGCGGGATCATGATCAGGATCGGCGCCAGCAGGAAGAAGAAGATCGCAAAGCAGATCACGCGGAAGGCGTAATGCCAGACCTTGTCCTTGGTGGTGTAATAGGCCGGAAGTGACATGCGCGCCCCCTTATCCGAATTTCAGGCTGTCGGTGCCGACAAGCTTGTTGAACAGCCAATACAGGATCAGCACACTGACCAGCAGCATAGACCCAAGCGCCGCCGCCAGACCCCAGTTCAAGGACGACTGGATATGGCGTGCGATTTCATTAGAGATCATGCGCCCATCTTGCCCACCCACCAGCGCGGGCGTGATGTAATAGCCAATAGAGATGATGAACACCAGCACACCGCCTGCGGCGATACCCGGCAGCGTCTGCGGGAAATAGACCCGGCGGAACGCGGTCCAAGGTGTGGCCCCAAGGCTCTTGGCGGCGCGTGTATAGCTGGGCGGGATGGTTTTCATCACCGAATATAGCGGCAGCACCATGAAGGGCAGCAGGATATGCGTCATGGCAATGATCGTGCCGGTTTGGTTATAGATCATGCTCAGGCGCTCTTCGTCGCCGATCAACCCAAGCGCGACCAGCATCTCGTTGATAACCCCTTGCCCCTGAAGCAGGACAATCCACGCACTTGTGCGCACCAAGAGCGACGTCCAGAAGGGCAGCAGCACCGCGATCATCAGCAGGTTTGCTTTGCTCATCGGCAAGCTGGACAGGTAATAGGCAATCGGAAAACCCAGCGCGAAAGTCATGAAGGTGATGACCATGCTCAACCAGAAAGTACGCCCGAACAAGGACACATAGATCTGTCGGTTCTCTGGCACCGACACGATCTCGCCCTCGGCATTGTATTCGCGGTCAAGTGCTGCCACGTAATAGGATGCGGTCAAAGGCCGACCTTCGCGCTGGATGATCTGCCAGATTGTCGTGTCATTCCACAAACGGTGCGCATCCATGAAGGCCTCTTTGTAGGGGGCCTCGAACTCGTCCACCGTGCGGGCCGTGCGCGAGATTGCGCCGCGGGCCGCTGAAATTTCGTAGTTCAGCCGCACGGCAAGCGGGCCGATCTTTTGCTCGCGGCGCGGAAGCTCTTTATCCGCCATCATGTCCCGGTAAAGCGCGGCGTAGACGTCCTCGCCGGGCAGGTCTTGCCCGTCCCAGCTTTCCAAGGCTTCAAGGGTCTGCGGCAGGGCATTGACCACGGCTGGATTGTCGACCGAACGCATCATCATTTGCATGATGGGATAGGCGAAGAAAATCAGGATGAAGGCCAGAAGCGGCGCGACAAGTCCAAATGCTGTCAGCTTGCGGCGGCGGTTTGCGCGTTCCAGCGCGGCGCGCAGCGGGCGGCCATCCGAGGTCAGCAACCGTCCCTTGCTGTCTGTTTCATTACCGATTGCGACGTCACTGCCCGATGCGTCAGACATTGCCATGGCTTCATCCTTCAGGAAATTCCGGGGGTGCCAAAAGGCCCAAAAAGGGGCGCGCATTGGCCGCGCGCCCCGATATGGAGTTCAGATTACTGAAGCATCCAGTTTGCGAAACGCTCGCGCAGCTCGTCGCCATAATCGGCCCAGAAGTCGTTATCCAGAACGATGGGGGCGAAGTAGTTGTCCGGCGCGGTCGGCATATGCGGCGCCATGTCGATGCCCAGATCGGCATGCTGACCCACCAGTGCCGCGGACGAAGCGCGCGCCGGGCCATAGCTGATGAACTTGGCTTGGTCTGCAAGACGCTGCGTGTCGGTTGCGAACATCAGGTAGTCCATGACCGCATCGACATTCGGACCGTCGGCCGGCACGACCCAGCCGTCCCATTCCACGATCTGGCCGTCCCAGACGATTGCGGCATCCATGCCTTCGACCTCGATCGCATCGAACATGCGGCCGTTATAGCCGGTTGCAAACGCGACTTCGCCATCTGCCAGAAGCTGCGGTGCCTGCGCGCCTTCAGTCCAGAAGATGATCTCATCCTTGATGGTGTCGAGCTTGGCGAAAGCGCGGTCTACGCCTTCGGGCGTTGCAAGCACGTCATAGATGTCTTCGGGTGCCACGCCATCGGCATAGAGCGCCCATTCCAGATTGGTGCCGGGACGGTCTTGCAGCGCGCGCTTGCCGGGGAAGTTTTCAAGGTCGAACAGATCCTCGATCGAGTCGGGCTGTTCCCCTTCGAAAGCACCGGGGCGCACGGCCAGAATGGTCGAATACACGATCTGCGGGATGAAGCAGTCACCAAGGCTGCCCGGCAGGAAATCTTCGGTTGCGGGGGTGCCGTCGGGCGCGGCGGCCAGCATCTCGTCATGGTCGATTTCGAGGATGATGCCTTCGTCACAGGCAAGCTGTGCGTCAGACGGCAGCATGTCGACCAGATCCCAGGTCACGTTGCCTGCCTGGCTTTGGGCGCGCAGACCGGCCAAAGCGTTTGCCGAGCCATCGTCATTGATGATGGTGACATGCGGGTTTTCGGCCATGTAGGGCTCGTGATAGGCGCGCTGCTGGCTTTCGGTATAGGCCCCGCCCCAAGACACGACGGTCAAAGAAATGGGATCTTGCGCCGCAGCACTCAGCGCGATGACACTTGCCGCAGAACTCAGCGCGATCAACTTCAATGTTCTAGTCATTCTTAACCTCCTAGGTTGTTTTGATACCGGGTTGTGCCGGTATGCTTTGTTGCGTGCCCGTCCCTCGGGTCATGCAATTATTGGCCGGGCCGGATCAGCTATGATCCAGCGCGCGACAATCTTTCGGCAACCAGCCGATTTCGATCATGTCACCCGGTTTGTGGCGCACTTGGTCGGGCGCGTTGCGGGTTTTCATGATGAAATTCTCGTTTCCGGCCACTTTCAGGCGGGTGCGGAACACGTCGCCCATGTAGATGAATTCTTTCACCTCGGCCTTGATGGTATGCGCCCCTTCTTTCAGGCGGTCTTTGTTCGCCTCGACCCGCTCGGGCCGGATAGACACGCGGGTGCGCTCACCCACTTTTTCGACATTGACGGGTTTGGCGTCGATCAGATCACCGCTATCCAGCTGGATGACGCATTCCTCGCCCTTGATCTCTTTCACAACGCCGTCCAAGGTGTTGTTTTCGCCGATAAACTGCGCCACGAAGCTGTTCTTCGGCTCTTCATACAGCACATCGGGCGGATCAAGCTGCTGGATGCGCCCGTCATCGAACACGGCCACGTTGTCGGACATTGTCAGGGCTTCGGTTTGGTCATGCGTCACATAGACGGTGGTAATGCCCAGATCATGTGCAAGGCGCGTGATCTCGAATTGCATGTGCTCGCGAAGCTGTTTGTCGAGCGCGCCTAGGGGCTCGTCCATCAGGACCAATTCGGGTTCGAAGACCAAGGCACGGGCCAAGGCGATGCGCTGCTGCTGACCGCCCGAAAGCTGCGCCGGGCGGCGGCTGATAAAGCCGCCCATTTGCACCATATCCAGCGCGCGCTTGATCTTGCGCTCGCGATCGGATTTGCCCATGCCACGCACTTCCAGCGGGAAGGACAGGTTTTCGCCCACGGTCATGTGCGGGAACAACGCGTAATTCTGGAACACCATGCCGATGCCGCGTTTATGCGGTGGGACCGAGTTGATCGGCTTGCCATCCAGCATGATTTCGCCGTTGGTGGCGGTCTCGAAGCCGGCCAGCATCATCAGGCAGGTCGTCTTTCCAGACCCGGACGGCCCCAGCATTGTCAGAAACTCGCCCTTGCCGACCGAGAGGTTCAGATCCTTGACGACAAGTGTTTCGCCATCGTAACTTTTTTGAACTTTGTCGAATACGACGAAGCCATCCTGCGATGCAGATGCGCTCACGCTTATCTCCCTGTGTGGACCGGCGGTAATCCGCTCTCTTCCTTATTCGAATAAAACGAACCGGGTTTAGCATTGCAACCGATAACTTGAAATTGGTGGCTATCGCTTGGTTTTCGGTCTGTTGTTCTGTATGTTATGAGCAATAGGGCCAAATGGACTGCAAAAAGCGACCTTTTTGAAAGAAAAGCGTCATACGAAATTGTCATTTGACCGAGTCGCGTACCCACTGTGGCGCGCGATTGCGCTTATAGTGCCACCGCCAAGAGCAGGCGCGCCCGGCCAATCAGATGGCCGGGCACAGACTGCGACGCGGGTTAAAGGCCCTTTGCGCGGTAGCTGTCCGCGACCCGCGTGATCGACACGATAAAGGCCGCCGTGCGCAAATCTGTCACGTCCTTTCGGCGGTGCCATTCTTCCGAAATTGCCTGATAAGCGGTGCGCATCGTGTCATCCAAGCCCGAGCGCACGAGTTGTATTTCATCCGCACCTTGCAGGTATTTCTTCTTGAAATCGGGCGCCAATTCCCAACCTAAACCCTTGTCAGCGGAAAGACGTTCCAATTCGCGCACAAGCGCCATGGCATGGGCTTCCTCGTTGCGGCGCTGCATGCGCCCGAAGCGGATATGCGACAGGTTCTTGACCCATTCGAAATAGGACACTGTCACGCCGCCGGCATTCGCATAAAGGTCAGGGATGATGACGACACCCTTTTCGCGCAGGATTTCGTCACCCCCTGCCGTGATCGGGCCATTCGCGGCTTCGATAATCAGGGGCGCGCGAATACGGTCGGCATTGCCACGGTTTATGACCCCTTCCAGCGCCGCTGGGATCAGGATGTCGCAATCCCGTTCCAGCACCGCCGCGCCGGTTTCGGTGTACTCGCCACCGGGGAACCCTTTGACCCCGCCATGCTGGCCGATCCAGTCGCGCACCGCGTCCGGGTCCAGCCCGCTGTCGTTAAGGATAGCGCCGTCGCGTTCGATGATAGCGGTGATGCGCGCGTCATCTTCTTCGCGCAGGAACTTGGCGGCGTGATAGCCCACATTGCCCAAGCCCTGAACAATAACGCGCTTGCCCGCAAGGGTGCCGGTTAGCCCGGCCTTGGCCATGTCGTCGGGATGGCGGAAGAATTCGCGCAAGGCATATTGCACGCCGCGCCCCGTCGCTTCGACCCGGCCCTTAATGCCGCCCGAATTCAGCGGTTTGCCGGTCACGCAGGCGCGGGCGTTGATGTCGGTCGTGTTCATCCGCGCATATTGGTCGGCGATCCACGCCATCTCGCGTTCGCCCGTGCCCATGTCGGGGGCAGGGACGTTCTGCGCCGGGTGGATCAGGTCGCGCTTGGCCAGTTCATAGGCGAAGCGGCGGGTGATCTGTTCCAGCTCATGTTCCTCGTATTTGCGCGGGTCAATGCACAGCCCGCCTTTCGACCCGCCGAACGGCGTTTCCACAAGCGCACATTTATAGGTCATCAGGGCGGCCAGCGCCTCTACCTCGTTCTGGTCCACCTCTGGCGCGTAGCGGATGCCGCCCTTTACGGGTTCCATATGTTCGGAATGCACCGCGCGATAGCCCACGAAGGTTTCGATCTTGCCGCGCAACCGCACGCCGAAGCGCACCGTGTAGGTCGAATTGCAGATCTGGATCTTGTCTGCCAGCCCCGGCGGCAGGTCGAGATAGCCAACCGCGCGGCGGAACATGATATCCACATTCTCGCGAAAGCCGGGTTCTGTCACATCGCGCATGAAATCCTCCCAAGAGTGACGCGAATTCTGCGTCAATTTGCTACATTGATTCCAAGACTATCAGGTCTGCCGTGGGTTGAAACCCCGCCATGACCTGCTTTTAGCTTCTTGCGACGCATTCTGGTTCCATAGACCTGTTTCATTAAAATTTGCCTTAATTTGGCCACGAACCCGCGTCCTTCCGCCAAAAAAAAGCCATCTGACAGGCGTAGTGACACCAAGAGGTTGCTGCTTACTGCCCGTCTGTGCGCTGCGGGCAGTTGCGGCGTTCAAGAGGTGTAAGTGATGAACAAGTATACGCGTTTCAAAGGGCCAATGCGCAAGGCGCTGTCACGGATGGCCCAAACATATATCCGCACAGAAGATGGCACGATCGTGGTCTTTGGCCTGATTATCTTTGTGCTGATGCTGATGGTCAGCGGTATGGCCGTGGATATGATGCGCTATGAAAGCGAACGGGTGCGGCTGCAAGGCACGTCGGACCGTGCGGTATTGGCTGCGACCTCTTTGAAGAACAGCAATGCCAGTATGACACCGGAAGAACTTGTGCAGGCCTATTTCGATGCCGAGGGGCTGGGCGAATTTGCGTCTGGCAACATTGAAGTGTCCGGCACGCCAGAAACCGGACGCACGGTGCGGGTGACCCCGTCGGCGCAGATGGATACGATGTTCTTGCGCATGTCGGCGGTCGATCATCTGGATATGATCGCCCCGGCGGCTGCGGTCGAAGGCACGGGCATTGCAACGAAGATCGAAATTGTCATGGTGCTGGATGCGTCCGGGTCCATGGGGTCGTACACGTCCACCGGCAACACCCGGCTGGAAGAGATGAAACTGGCTGCAAAATCCTTCGCGGACGAAATTCTGACCAATAACGACCCGGAAAACGTGTCTATATCGCTTGTCACCTACGATTCGTGGGTGCTGCCCACGACGGGGATGCTGAACCACATGCTGGATGTCAGCGGCACCGGCGCCTGTCTGGAATTCGACGACTGGGCAGATGTGCGCGCGGGCAACGGACCGCCAGCGCATAGCAATGCCGGTGGCAATGGCAATGGCGGCATGTCGGGCAACGGAAATGGGCCGCCATGGGCAACGGTCGGACGGAACAGTACCAACGCTCCCGCCTCGCGCCGGCACTGCTCGACCGACCCGACCTTTGAGATCAAGCCGATGATGAACGATCTTGTCACGTTCGAGCAGAATATCGATTCGATCACCACGCGCGGCACCACGTCCATCGACCTTGGCGCGCGTTTCGGGGCGATGATGCTGGACCCGGACATGCGCGGCTTCATCGACTCGCTGATCGATGACGGAACCTTGCCAGAGGCCATGCGGGGCCGCCCCTTCGACTGGGATGAACCGGGCGTGCAACGGGTGATGGTGCTGCTGACCGATGGCGAAAATTGCTGCGGGTCGCGGTTCAGCACCCCTGTTCAGGACGACAATACTCTGGCGGTCTGTCAGGGGATGCGCGCCAATGACGTGACGGTCTATACCGTGTCCTTCGACGCCCCAGCCGGCGCGATCGACCTGCTGTCGCAATGCGCATCCTCGCCCAACCATTTCTTCAACTCTGGCGGTGACGCGCTGGTGACGGCGTTCGACGCGATTGCCACGAATGTGCAGGTGCAGGCGCTGCGCCTGACAGAGTAGCCGATGCACCGGGTGCGATGGGTTACGGCCTGCCGCGCCAAAACCGTCGCTTCATGCCACGGTGCTTTCCGAAATTTGCCGCAATTTCTTGCAATGCTGGCTTGTGCCTTTTTGGGCTGATGCATGGAATGAACGGATTGGATTATGAGTATCGCGTTGAAATCACTTCGTAATTGGGCATTCAGGCAGGATGGTGCCGTCACGGCCGAATTCGTGATTGCCGTGCCGTTTATTCTGAGCCTGTTCTTCGCTTCGGTCGATGTTGGCATTTCCATGTTGCGGCAGGTCATGCTGGACCGCGCCATGGACCTTGCGGTGCGCGAGGTGCGGCTTGGGCGCGTGCCCAGTGATGGTTCGGTCACGATGGCGCAGCTTATCTGCGCCCGCACGGCGCTGTTGCCCGATTGCATAAACAATATCACGGTCGAAATGCAGCCCGTCGATACGCAGGATTTCACCGGGCTGACCCCGGCGGTGCAATGCGTGAACCGGGAACTGGACCTGACGCCTGCCGTTACCTTCAATGTCGGGGCTGGGGCGAACGCACAGGAATTGATGCTGATCCGCACCTGCGTCGCGGCCGAGCCCCTGATCCGGATGACCGGGTTCTTCACGTCCATGCCGATCAATTCAGAGGGCCAGTATGTTGTTGTTTCAAGGGGGGTATTTGTAAATGAGCCGAGTTAAGAGTTTCACCCGCCTTCTGCGCGATTTCGCGACTGACGCGCGGGCAGCCGTCACCGTTGAAATGGTGCTGATCCTGCCGCTGCTGATCTGGGCCTTTTTCGCCACGATGATCTTCAACGATGCCTACCGCGTCCGCACATTGGCGCAATCCGCGGCGCTGCATGTGGCCGATGCGATCTCGCGCAGCACGACCATTCTGACAGAGGATTATCTGGAAGGCATGAACGATGTTTATGACTTCCTGCTTGCAGAGCAGCAGACCTCTCGCTTGCGGATTACCTCTGTGGCTTGGGATCGCGATGCCGACCGCCCGATGGTGCTTTGGTCCCACGGCACGCGCGGCATGAACCCATTGCCAGAGAACGCATTTGAACTGCTGGCCTCTGACGATCTTGGTGTGCTGCGCGAATTGATGGATGGCGAGGACGGCACCGATCTGATCGCGGGTTTTACGCAAATGCCCAATGTCGATCTGCACAATCGTATTCCGCCCGTTATGCCGGGCGAAGCGCTGATCTTGGTCGAAAGCTTTACCATGTGGGAAACGCCGCTACGCGGGGTATTCTTGGGGTTCGACATTCTGGACGATACGCGTCTTAGCCCGATTGCGGTTGTGCGCCCGCGTTTCTCGCCCTTCATCAATTTCGAGGGCGCGATCGTCGCCGCACCGCCCGATGCCAATGAATTCGCAGGTCCGGATGTCGAACCTGGAACCGGCGACGAAGAGGAACCCGAAGAGCCAACAGAGCCGGACGGTGGACTTGTCATCGTGGACAATGATTTTACCACCAACGATACCGATGGTTGGTCCCAGACCACGGTCACGAGCAGCAGTGACGGATCAATCGGTCGTTTCCTTGGGCCATTCGGCGGCGAAACCCATGGCAACCCCGTGACCTTCGAGGTGGACCTTGGCCGCGAGATGGTTGCGGCCCGTATCGAATTCGACCTGTATCTGCTGGACAGTTGGGATGGCTATGATCCGAACTGGTCGCCAGACGGTGGCGAACAGCTTTGGATTGGCGTCGATGGCACCAGCATAGCCGCAGAGGCCTTTCAGGTGAATCCATTGGGGATCATGCGTGCAGCACGCGACACCACAGCGTCCCGCGAAGAGGGAGAGTTCCGCACCAGAATGGAACTGGTCGGCGACAATATGACGATTGGCGGTTCGGGCTGGTCCGATCAGGCATGGCGCGTCACGATCGACATTACCGACCCAAACGAGGTTTTTGACCTTGGCTTCCAGATGCTCAGCGATGAAGCAAGAGACAATGAGAGCTTCGGGATTGACAACTTCCGCATCAGCGCGACTGCGGGCACGCAAACCCAAGGACACTTCATTCCGTCCCAAACCAAAATCAACACCGACCCGTTCTCTGGGTTTCAGAAGTTTCGGGGCTGCCCAGAGCCAAGGCTTGCCGCGCGCACCCATCATGTAACGCAATCTGCGCTTGAAGCGTCGGGGTCGTCTTTGCGCCACCGGGTTCAGGCTGGGGGCCGTTCGGACCTGACGGCTTGCAATGGCTTCGATCACAACGATTATGGGTATGTAAACGCCAACCCGACCCTGCTTTTCAACTGGGACAACGAAAACCGGTCCGGCCCCGGAAACCGTTTGCGGATTCGAACAGATGACGGGAACAGAGGGTTTACCTGCGACGCAATCCTTGCGGTCAGGGATCCCGGCGGCCAGTGGAACTATAATGGCTGGACCAGTTGGGGTACATTGTTTTTCGACGACTTCAACGCCCGTTTGGACCTAGAGAATGCACAAAGCGGCACCTATCAGGTCTATGTCGGAAACTGGTATCGTGGAAACTGCCAGACCGACATTATCTTCGAGAGATATTGACGGGCTGCCCTGACGTCTGCCTGCGGGCGCAAGCATCATCGCCTTGCGCCCTGCACATGTCCGGGGCTAAGCTGCGCTTGGTAATGTCTGGGGATCAGTTTATGCGCCGCGCCATTTTGTCTTGCTGCCT
This sequence comes from Roseibaca calidilacus, assembly GCF_001517585.1. Taxonomy (NCBI): domain Bacteria; kingdom Pseudomonadati; phylum Pseudomonadota; class Alphaproteobacteria; order Rhodobacterales; family Paracoccaceae; genus Roseinatronobacter; species Roseibaca calidilacus. The sequence continues at coordinate 297,797 of NZ_FBYC01000004.1, forward strand.
GATTGCCGGGCTTGCGGCCTGCATGGCCAGTCCGGACCTGCCGCCCGCTGACCGCCAAGCCCGTGGAGAGGTGCCGCGCCTTGTGCCGATCTCGGGCCTGCTGGCGCAATCATCGGCGCAGGGCGATGCGCCCGAAACCGAGTTTGCCGCCTCTCCCGCTGCGCGGGCGGAAAGGTTGCGGGCCCGCGCGGCGCAGTTGCGCGGACCGGTCATCGCCTCTGGGGATCGGGCGCGGCTGTTGGCCTCTGACAGCCGGCTGCGCTAATGCAGGTTGCGCAATGCCGAGGCCGTGCGACAGGTGCTAGTGCCCGATCTCTGCCAAAGCGCGGGCCTCTTCAGGGCGCAGGTCATGGCGGCGGATTTGTGCGGTATGAATGGAAAACACCACTGCGCGGCTGAGCGGCAAACGCAGCAGGCATTGCCGCTCCGAGCGCACAAAATCGCCATCGTCACGCTTGTCCTTGGGCGCGAATTCCGGGCGCGGCTGATACAGCGCGGGGTTCGTGTAGCGCAGCAGGTTCGCGCGCCATAGCGGCTGTTCGGGGCGGATCGCATCGAACATGCGCTGCACGCGAGCACCCATCTGCGCGTCATAGCTGGCCACCGGGGCATGAATGCGCAGCAAGGGTTTGCCCAGCTTGTCGGCAAGGGTCCAACTGGACGGAAAACACAGCACCGCCCCGGTCAGCACATGTTCATCCGACCCTTGGGGTTTTTGCAGAATGCAGAAATCTTCCTGCACCAGCAGCCCAAGGCTACGCAGCGGGCGCGCGCGGTCCAAGGCAACGACGCGGCCATCGGGGCAGGTGACATGGGTTTGCGTGACGTCAAAGCCCAGTTCGGGCAGGTCGTGCAACACGGCCTCCAGCAATTCGGCCGCCGCTGTCTGCGCCTGCGGCAAGCAAGCCAGAACGTCGCCCGCCCGGTCGTCCAGCAGCCGCGCGCGCTCTGACATCTGGGCTGCGTAGGCGTCCGAGATCAGCAGCCAATCTGCGCGCGCCAGCGGCATCACACCGGGCAGGCGGCGGCGGGTGGGGTCCACCCATGGGGCAAAGGGCAGGCGGGCGTTCAGGATCATGCTGTATCGCTATCGTGCCAGATGGCGTGCCGCCATAGCATTTTCTTGCGCAGGGGCGATTTTCGCGGCAGCATGACCCTATGGAAACGCCAGAGTATACGCTTGGCATTGAAGAAGAATACCTGCTGGTCGACGCCCAGACCTGCGCCCTTGCCGATGTGCCCGATGCTTTGATGCAAGATTGCGTGCAGGCGCTGGGCGATCAGGTCTCGCCAGAGTTTCTGGCGTGCCAGATCGAAGTGGGCACCGGCGTGTGCGCAAATATCGCCGAAGCGCGTGCCGATCTGGGGCATTTGCGCCGCACGATTGCTGCTTGCGCGGCCGAATACGGCATGGCCCCCTTGGCGGTGTCCTGCCACCCGTTCGCGGATTGGCAATCACGCAAACATACGGAAAAACAGCGCTATAACGACCTTGCCCGCGATCTGGGCGGGGTGGTGCGGCGGATGCTGATTTGCGGCACGCATGTCCATGTCGGCCTGCCGGATGACGATCTGCGCATGGATATCATGCGCCAGTTCAGTTACTTCCTGCCGCATCTGCTGGCGCTGTCCACATCCTCGCCCTATTGGGGTGGGCAGGATACAGGGCTGAACAGCTACCGTTTGTCGGTGTTCGACAACCTGCCGCGCACCGGACTGCCGCCCGATTTCATTGCCTATGCCGAATATCGCCGCTCGGTCGATATGCTGATTGGCGCGGGGCTGATCGAAGACACGTCGAAAATATGGTGGGATATTCGCCCCTCGGCCCGCTTTCCAACGCTGGAAGCGCGGATTTGCGATGTCATGCCAATTATGGAGCATACCTTGACCGTGGCCGCGCTGGTGCAATCCATCATGCGGTTGCTGGTCGAATTGCGCCGCCGCAACCAGCGCTGGCGCATTTATGATCGCTTCCTGATAGCCGAGAACCGATGGCGCGCGCAGCGCTATGGCCCGCGCGAAGGGCTGCTGGATATCGGGCGCGGCGCCCTTGTGCCGATGGGCGAGTTGGTGGCCGAGTTGATCGAACTGCTCAGTGTCGATGCCATGGCGCTTGGCTGCCTGAACGAATTGCGCGGCGCACAGGATATTGTCGCACACGGCACCAGTGCAGAGCGCCAGCGCGCGGTTTACGCACAGGCCACAGATGACGGTGCGGACGCGTCAGAAGCCTTGCGTGCCGTGGTCGGATCGCTGATGGCCGAATTTACCCAAGGGCTGGATTAAAGCCGGATGACCGAAATCAACCGCCCGTAATCGGCCTGTCCTTCGTGGCAGGACCGCCGATAGGAATAGAACGCCGCCGGGTCGGCATAGGTGCAATGGCCGGTCCAATGTGCGTCTACCCCCGCCGCGCGCAGGCGTGCCAGCCCGAAACCGGGCAGGTCGAACTGGTAGCGCCCATTCTCGCCATTGGCGAAGAAGCGCATATGGCCTTGGTCCGCGTCCAGAAACCTTTCCAGAAAATCCTGCCCGACCTCGTAATTGCGCTGGCTGATGCACGGCCCGATCACCGCCGCGATGCGCGTGCGCGTGGCGCCCAGCGCGATCATCGCGTCGATGGTCTGCTCCAGCACCCCGTCCAACGCACCGCGCCAACCGGCATGGGCCGCGCCGATGACGCCCGCCTTGGTATCTGCAAACAGCACCGGCTGGCAATCGGCGGTCAGAATGGCCAGCGCCAGACCGGGCGTGGCGGTGACCACCGCATCGGCGCGCGGGCGCTCAGCCTCGGCGATGGGGCCGTTGACGGTAGCGACATCGGCGGAATGCACTTGGTGCACCGTCACCAGCGCGCCCGCATCCACTGCCATGGCGTCGGCCACGCGGGCGCGGTTCATGCGCACGCTGTCGCTTTGGTCGGACGATCCGGGGCCGCAATTGAGCCCCGCGAAAATGCCCGAAGACGCCCCGCCGCGCCGGGTGAAAAACCCGTGCAGCGCCGGTGTCAGCGCATCAGAGGTGATGATTTCGAGCGTCACGTGACCTGTCCAAAACCGGGCGGTTGTTGTGCGCCGGGCGGGTATAGCCCAAGCGCCTTGAATAGCTGACCCATTTCGCCCGCGTCGGTCAAGCGCCGATATGCGGCAAGATGGCTTTCCAGCGCCGGGCCGGACAGGCCGCGCGCCAGCGCCTCGGCGCGCGGCGCAATGCCCAGACGCGCCAGCAGCGCGCCTTGCGGGGTCAGCGGTGTGGCGGCCAATGCGCTGGCCTTGGCCAAGGCGCGGAAATCCACATGCGCGGTCAGATCGGCCTCTCCCGGATGGCCAAGGGGCGCGTCCTTCTGTTGCTGCCAGATCGCTTGCAGCGTGTCGCCTGTGCTGCCCCAATCGCCATAATCCACGATCAGCGCGAAACCGCCCTGCGCGGCGATCCGTGTGCTGATCGCGTCGATTACCGGCAGGGCAGGGGCGCAGGTTTCCACCATTGCCCCTTCGGGCGTTTGGTCCAGCAGGTCATCCAGCGCGGCAAGCGGCGCGGGCGGCGTCAGGCCGAATACCAGTTTGTCACCCTCCAGCCCCACCACGCGTTCGGCCCAACCTTTCGGGTGGCGCAGGAATTGCCGTATCGGCAGCGCGTCGAAAAACTCGTTGGCGAAAACGAAAAGCGGGCGGTCGTCGGGCAGGCTATCTGCCGTGTCATGCCAAACAGCGCCGGGCACGCGCCTGGCTTGGGCGGTGCGCAGGACGGGCGATGCCTCGACCAGATGCACCTGTGCGCCCGCCTGAAACCCCGGCACCCGTGCGGTTGCACGCAAGATATCGGCCATCAGCGTGCCGCGACCAGGGCCAAGCTCTGCCAGGGTGAAGGGGCTGGGCGCGCCTTGGTCCATCCAGACCTGCGCGATCAAAAGGCCCAACAGCTCTCCGAACATCTGGCTGATCTCTGGCGCAGTGGTGAAATCGCCTGCCTGTCCCAACGGGTCACGCGTTATGTAATAGCCATGGCGCGGGTGCAGCAGGCATTGCGCCATATATTCGGCCACGGTGATCGGCCCTTGCGCTGCGATTTGACGGCGCAGGATCTTGGCCAGCGCGGTCATGCCGGGGCGCGGGTCTGCCGCGCGCGCAAGATCAAGGCCAACCCGACCGCGATCATCGGAAGCGACAGCACTTGCCCCATGCTGACCCCGACCGGACCCAGCGCCAGCACATGGCCCAGCGGGTTGTCGGGCGTGATGAATTGCGCATCCGCCTGCCGCCAGAATTCGACCGTAAAACGCCCCAGCCCGTAACCCGCGGCAAAGACGCCCGTCACCAGCCCCGGCTGGCGCAAGCCCCCGCGCCGCCAGACCAGATAGGCCAGCACGGCGAAGAGCAGCGCGCCTTCAAGCGCCGCTTCGTAGAGCTGCGTGGGGTGGCGGGCGCACAGCGTGCTGGGCCAGTCCCACGGGCAGTCTTGCGCGGCAGGGCCGGGGAACACCACACCCCAAGGCGCAAGCGTGGGCCGCCCCCATAGTTCGGCATTGATGAAATTGGCCAGACGCCCCAGCCCGATCCCGATGGGCGCGACCAGCGCCATGGCATCGGCCAATTGCAACGGCGGCACAGAATGGCGGCGGCAGTAGAGCAGCCCGGCCACGATCACACCGGCAAACCCGCCGTGAAACGACATGCCACCTTCCCAGATGCGCAGGGCTTGCGCGGGGTATTCTAGGTAATACGCCGGCTGGTAGAACAGCACAAAGCCCAGCCTTCCGCCCAGAATGACCCCGACAATCACCCATGTCAGCAACCCTTCTACCTTGGCGGGCGGCATGGGGGCGGTGCCATTTGGCCATAGCGCGGGCCGCGTCATCAGCCGCATGATAATCCACCAGCCCAGCAGGAAACCGGCGATATACGCCAGCGCATACCAGCGCAGCGCAAAGGTGAAGGTGCCGATATCGATCGAGAAAATCTCGGGGCGCAGATCGGGAAAGAGTATGGCAAGAGGCGAAAGCATGACACCTGTCCGGACAAGGGTTGCGACTGTCTGGCGCGCCAGGCAAGGGGAAGTCAACCTTGCGTTTCGGTCGCTCTGGTCACATATCAAGCAAAAGCGTTTGTAAAGGACATCGCCATGCAAAGCCGCAACAAGTTTCTGGACGACATGTCGCAACTGATGACCAATGCCATGGGCGTGGCGCAAGGCGCGCGCACGGAAGCGGAAACCGCGATGAAAAGCCTGCTGGACCGCTGGTTGGCGGATCGCGACTTTGTCACCCGCGAGGAATTCGACGCGGTGCGCGCCATGGCGCAGAAGGCGCGCGAGGAAAACGCGGCCCTTCAGGCGCGGATTGACGCGCTTGAAGCGGGCAAAGACGGCTAATCTGGTTCGGGCGGCGCGTAAGGGCTGTGTCGCCCTTAGCCCTACCCACTTAGCGCAACAGCGCGCCCATGCGCTCTTCGCTGGCGCGAAGCTGTGTTTCAAGCGTTGCGCGCTCTTGCCGGACGCTGTCGATTTCTGCGTCTATGGCATCAATGCGGGCCAAACGGTCAAAGTTCGCATCGCTCTCATCGCCAAGCTGATCGACAAGCCGCGCCAGCCGGTCTTGGTCCGCGATTAGCGTTTCTTCGGCGCTGCGGGTTTCGGCAATACGGGTGCGAAGCGCCGCCTGCTGCTGGCGCAGATCGCGCAGATCGGCAAAGAAGGCGCGGGTCTCGGCATCGGGCATCCGGCCTTCCCAATAGGCCAGATCGTCGCGCGACAGATCCAACAGCGCCAGTTGTGTGCGGCTGGTGCGGGTCTCAATCACTTTGAATTGGGTGATCTGGCCTTGTGGCAAATCGACGGTAAAGCGCGTGGCGTCCAGCGCGCTCGTGCCGCCTTCGGTCTGCATGTCCCAGCCGGGGCGTTGCGGGTGCAGCAAGGTCAGCACGCGCGCGCCATCCTCTGCCCCCTCTGCGCGGTAGCTGGTCGTCCGTTCGGTGCGTTCCGAGGCGATCAGCACCCCGTCGCGGATGCGGGCCTCGGTAATGCGCGCTTGCTCTGCCAGATCTTCACGGATGCGAATGGCGCTGTCTTCGGCAAACTCCACCAACGCGCTGTCCTTGGGGGCAAGTTCTGGCATCATCGCGTCGCCAGCATGTCCGCGCTGCGCGTCATAGACCGTGACCACCCCGGCGGGCAGGCGCAGGGGCAGGGGGTTTGTGACGTCCAGCGCCATCATCGGGTGCGGCGCATGGCTGCCGCCACGATAAAGCGTCAACCGCTCGGTCGCGGCCTGTTCTTGCAAGAAGGGCAGCGACAGCATCTGCCCACTGGCCAAGCTGACCGGCTCTGACAGCGTATAGGCGGAAAAACTGCTGCCTTCGGTCATCTGGACAGGCGCGGCCTCGACCATGGGGGTAGCGGCCAATTCGCGTGTTACTGCGCTTTGAGCCAGCATTGGCGCGAATTGCGGCGCTTTTTCGCGGGGCGCGTCAACGCGGTCATAGAGCCGCGCATCCAATGCGCGCACAGCACCGGTGGCCAATGTGAGCGACACATCGTTCCAATCCTGCCCGGTGGTGTTTTCGATCACTGCCCAGCCAGTCAGCGCCAACCCCTCTGGCCCATCGACCGCGCGCCACGCGGTTTTCCAGACCGGTGCGGGTTGCAACCAGCCCAAATCCACGTTGCGGGGTGTGGGGTCGTTGCTGTCAATCGTGACCTCGACGCGGCTGGCGCGGCCTTGCGTGCGGATGGCATCCAAACCGCTGGCCAGCGCTGCGCGGTCGGCGGGATCGTCCAGCACCAGCGTGGTCGCGTCATCAAGCGGAAGCTGCACGATCTGCCCTTCGGCATCCATCAGCGACACTGCGATACAGCCCGCGCGCCCATCGTCACAAGGCGTCGCCCCCGTGCCCATCAGCCGCCCTTCGACGGTTGCCGCCCGCCGCGTCAGCCGCGCAGGCGCGCCTTGCATTGCGTCAATCAGGGCGCTCAGGTCCGACAGCGCCTCTGGGCTGAAGGGCAGGGTGGCAAAGGCATCTTCCAGCCCGCCGGGGCCGGACATGGTCAGGCGCGGGGTGGCGCCCGACGGGTCGGCCAGCCGCAAGGATTTCAGAAAATCGTCCATATCGGCGCGCCGCAGCGTCAGGCGCAGGCCGTCCGCACCCATTTGCCCTTCGGCGTCGAGCATCGCGACCCCGGCGGTCGATAGCGTGACCGCGCGCAACTGGGTCTCGGCCATGGCGGGGGTGGTCAGGGCGGTGCACAGCACCAGCGCAGAAATGGAACGCATCGGGGTTTCCTTCACAATACACGGGCCGATCGTAGACCGGGTGCTGAGCCAAGAAAACCGCCAAGCCGTGCCGAGCGCGGCACGCCGGCAAACATTCGCCGCCGTGCCGCGCGCCAGAGCACGCGCGGGGGCTGGACGCAGCCAATCCGTAGGGGTATGCGATGGACATGCCCCAAGATGATGACATCACGCCCGAACTGAACACGTCCGAGCCGCTACGCCGCGCGCTGGGGTCACGCTATTTGCAATATGCGCTGTCCACGATCATGCACCGCGCCTTGCCCGATGCGCGCGACGGGTTGAAGCCGGTGCATCGGCGCATTCTGTTCGCCATGCGTGAATTGAAATTGTCGCCCACCGGCGGTTTCCGCAAATCTGCCAAGATCACCGGTGACGTGATGGGCAATTACCACCCGCATGGCGATGCCGCGATCTATGACGCAATGGCGCGCTTGGCGCAGGATTTCAACCTGCGTTACCCTTTGGTCAGCGGGCAGGGCAATTTCGGCAATATCGACGGCGATAACCCCGCCGCCGCGCGCTACACCGAAGCGCGGATGGCGCGCGCGTCAGAGTTGCTGCTGGAAGGGTTGGCCGAAAACGCGGTCGATTACCGCCCGAATTATGACGGCACGCTCAGCGAACCCGTGGTGTTGCCCGCGGCCTTTCCGAACCTGCTGGCCAATGGCGCAAGCGGCATTGCGGTGGGCATGGCCACCAACATTCCGCCGCATAATCTGGATGAATTGATCGAAGGCTGTCTGGCGCTGATCGGCAATCCCGATCTGCCCGATGATGACTTGGTCAGGCTGATCCCCGGCCCCGATTTTCCAACCGGTGGCGTGATCGTGGAACCGCCAGAGGCCATTCGCAGCGCCTATGCCACAGGGCGCGGCGCGTTCCGCCTGCGCGCGCGGTGGCAGGTCGAGGATCTGGGCCGCGGGCAATGGCAGGTGGTGGTCACGGAAATTCCGTTTCAGGTGCCGAAATCCCGCCTGATCGAGAAACTGGCAGAGGTCATCCAGACCCGCAAGGTGCCGCTTCTGGCCGATGTGCGCGACGAATCCGCCGATGATGTGCGGATCGTGCTGGAACCCAAGGCGCGGACGGTTGACCCGGAACTGATGATGGGGATGCTGTTCAAGAATTCCGATCTGGAATCCCGCTTCAGCCTGAACATGAATGTGTTGATCGACGGGGTCACGCCCAAGGTTTGCAGCCTGCGCGAGGTGCTGCGCGCATTCCTTGACCATCGGCGCGAGGTGTTGCTGCGCCGCAGCCAGCACCGTCTGGACAAGATTGACCATAGGCTGGAAGTGCTGGAAGGCTTCATCATCGCCTTTCTGAACCTTGACCGCGTGATCGATATTATCCGCTATGATGAAAGCCCCCGCGCCGCGCTGATGCGCGAGGTTTGGGGCCGCGCGTTCGCGCGCGCCACATCCGAGAAGGACTATGTTCCCCCGCCTGAAGGCGACGGGGAATTGTCCGAACTTCAGGCCGAATCGATCCTGAACATGCGGCTGCGCAGCTTGCGGCGGCTGGAAGAGATGGAACTGCGCCGCGAGCGGGACGAGTTGCTGAAAGAACGCGCCGCGCTGGAAGACCTGCTGGGGTCTGACAAACTGCAATGGAAGCGCATTGGCACCGAATTGCGGGATGTGCAGGCGGAATTCGGAAAGAACACCGATCTGGGCCGCCGACGCACCGATTTCGCACTGGCCGCAGAGGTCGAGGATGTGCCGCTTGAAGCCATGATTGAACGCGAACCCGTGACCATCGTTTGCTCTAAAATGGGCTGGATCAGGGCGATGAAAGGCCATGTCGCGCTGGACCAGTCGTTCAAGTTCAAGGATGGCGATGAAGGGCGTTTTGCCTTCCATGCGGAAACCACCGACAAGATTGTGTTGTTTGGGTCAAACGGGCGGTTCTACACGCTTTTGGCCGCCAACCTGCCTGGCGGGCGCGGCATGGGCGAACCGGTGCGCCTGATGGTCGATCTACCCAACGAGGCCGAGATCGTCGATCTTTTCATCCATAGGCCGGGCTGCAAATTGGTCGTGGCCTCGACCGCGGGCGACGGGTTCGTCGTGCCCGCAGATGAGGTGATCGCGCAGACCCGCAGCGGCAAACAGGTGCTGAACGTCAAGGACGGGGTGCGCGCGCTGGTCTGCCGGCGCGTTGCAGGCGATCATCTGGCCTGCGTGGGTGAAAACCGGAAGCTTCTGGTATTCCCCTTGCAGGATTTGCCTGAAATGGGCCGTGGCAAGGGCGTGCGGCTGCAATCCTACAAGGATGGCGGGCTGTCCGACCTGACCACGATCACGCTGGCCGAGGGGTTGCGCTGGCTGGACCCGGCCGGGCGGACCCGGCATGAAGCCGACTTGACCGAATGGCTGGGCAAACGCGCCAGCGCGGGCCGAATGGCCCCGCGCGGTTTTCCGCGCGATAACCGCTTCGTGTAGTGCCGCGCCTGCGGGTTTGCGCCTGCGCCCATGATCGGGTATGCCACGGGTGTTGAAAGCTACGGGAACGGTGCCATGGGTTTTTCGGTCGGATCATTGCGGGCGGTTGCGCTTGTCGCGGCACTTGGGCTGTTATCGGCCTGTGCCAGCGGCGCGAAACTGGGGGAAGAGCGCGCCGAACTGGGCGATTTCCTGCTGGGCCATGCCATTGTGGTCGAGGAAAACGCCGTGCGAGGACCGGCTTCGCGCAAGGCGGAACCGGGCGCTTGGAAAGACAGTCTGGAAGCCGAGATGCAGCGCCGTTTCGCGCGCTACCAAGGCGATTCACTCTATCACCTTGGCGTCGCGGTGCAGGGCTATGTCTTGGCCATTCCCGGCATTCCGCTGGTCGCCGCGCCCAAGTCTTTCCTGATCCTTGGGGTCACGGTCTGGGACGATGCCGCGGGCAAGAAGCTGAACGAGAAGCCGCATCGTATCATCGTGTTCGAGGCGCCATCCGGGGAAACCGCCATCAGCTCGGGCCTGACCCAAAGCGCCGAAGAGCAGATGCAGAACCTGTCGCAAAACGGGGTGGCGGCGATCGAACGCTGGCTGGCCACGCAAGAGGATTGGTTCCCGCCCAAAGCGGCGGCGGACGCGCCCGAAGCCACCGCGCCGGCACAGGACGCGCCGCTTCCGGCCGAGTCGGATCTGGAATTGCCGGTCCCGGTCGATCCTGACGCCTGATCGCGGACCGGCTTTTACGCCGTTCCCGCTTGATTTCCCGCGCGCGCTTCGGTAACTGGCGCGCGTGTCATTTCGGGCCAGCCAATAATGGCCCATCAACAAAGGGTGCCCTATCCATGGCAAAAGCAAAGTTTGACCGGACGAAACCGCATGTGAACATCGGCACGATTGGCCATGTTGACCATGGCAAGACGACGCTGACGGCGGCGATCACGAAGTATTTCGGTGATTTCCGGGCCTATGACCAGATTGACGGTGCGCCCGAAGAAAAGGCGCGCGGGATCACGATCTCGACCGCGCATGTGGAATATGAAACCGAAGCGCGTCATTACGCCCATGTGGACTGCCCCGGCCACGCCGACTACGTCAAGAACATGATCACCGGTGCGGCGCAGATGGACGGCGCGATCCTGGTGGTGAACGCTGCTGACGGCCCGATGCCGCAGACGCGCGAGCACATCCTGCTGGGCCGTCAGGTGGGCATTCCGTTCATGGTTGTGTACATGAACAAGGTCGACCAGGTCGATGACGAGGAACTGCTGGAGCTGGTGGAAATGGAAATCCGCGAGCTGCTGTCCTCCTACGACTACCCGGGCGATGATATTCCGATCATCAAAGGCTCGGCTCTGGCCGCGATGGAAGGGCGTGACCCGGAAATCGGCGAGAACTCGATCCGCGAGCTGCTGGCCGCTGTTGACAGCTACATCCCGACGCCCGAGCGCGCCGTGGACCAGCCCTTCCTGATGCCGATCGAGGACGTGTTCTCGATTTCCGGCCGCGGCACGGTTGTGACCGGTCGCGTGGAGCGTGGCGTCATCAATGTGGGCGATTCGATCGAGATCGTGGGCATTCGCGACACCAAGACCACGACCTGCACGGGTGTGGAAATGTTCCGCAAGCTGCTGGATCGTGGTGAGGCTGGCGACAATATCGGTGCGCTGCTGCGCGGCATTGGCCGTGAAGATGTCGAGCGCGGGCAGGTGCTGTGCAAGCCGAAATCGGTGACGCCGCACACGCATTTCGAAGCCGAGGCCTATATCCTGACCAAGGAAGAAGGCGGCCGCCACACCCCGTTCTTCGCGAATTATCGCCCGCAATTCTACTTCCGCACGACGGATGTGACCGGCACGGTCCAGCTTCCCGAAGGCACGGAAATGGTGATGCCCGGCGACAACCTGAAATTCGAGGTCGAGCTGATCGCGCCCATCGCCATGGAAGAGAAGCTGCGCTTCGCCATCCGTGAAGGCGGCCGCACCGTCGGCGCAGGCGTCGTGTCGAAAATCATCAAGTAATCGCGCAACTGCGATCTAGATCACAGGGCGCGCGGGCAACCGCGCGCCCTTTTCTTGTGCTATAGGCTGACCCATGCGCTTGTTCTCTTATTTCGAATCCCGCGTTCCGGCCTATCCGGCCAACCCGCCCGGCCAGCCGCCCGGTGCCTTTTGGGCGTTCCTGTGGCATTATGCGCGTCCGCTCGCCCCGTGGCTGCTGGCGATGTCGCTGGTCGCGGCAGCTTTCGCGGCGCTGGAAATCGTGCTGCTGGGGTATCTGGGCACCTTGATCGACCGTATGTCAGATCTGGGGCCAGAACGGTTTTTGGCCATGGAAGGGGGCAGGCTGGCGCTGATGGGCACATTGTTGCTGATCGTGCTGCCCGCCCTTTCGGTGATCGGGGCGCTTATCATGTATCAGGCGCTGATGGGCAATTTCCCGCAGCGCGTGCGCTGGATGGGCCATCGCTGGCTGATCGGGCAATCGATGCACTATTTTCAGGACGAATTCGCAGGCCGGATTGCCACGCGGCTGATGCAGACCAGCCTTGCCGTGCGCGAGACGGTCATGAAACTGATGGATGTGGCGGTCTATATCCTTGCCTATTTCGTCGGCACGCTGGCGCTTGCGGCCACGCTCGATTGGCGTCTGGCGCTGCCCTTTGCGCTTTGGGCAGTGGGCTATGGCGCATTGTTGTCCATCATCGTGCCGCGTCTGGGCCGGGTGGCGCAGGCGCAGGCCGATGCCCGCGCCGAGATGACGGGCCGCATTGTCGACAGTTATACCAATATCGCCACGGTCAAGCTGTTCAGCCATGCCGCCCGCGAAGAGGCCTTCGCCCGCGACGGCATGGATGGGTTCTTGCAAACCGTCTACCGCCAGATGCGTCTTGTCGCGGTGCAGGATGTCAGCGTGAACACGCTCAATTCGCTGCTGACGGGTGCGGTGGCCGGGATTGGCCTGTGGCTGTGGCTGGACGGGGCGCTGGCGCTTGGGGCTTTGGCGGTTGCGATCCCGCTGGCCTTGCGGCTTGGGAACATGTCGCATTGGGTGATGTGGGAATTCGCGGCCCTGTTCGAGAATATCGGCACGGTGCGCGACGGTCTGTCCACCTTGTCGCAACCGCGCAGCGTGGTCGAGCAGGCGGGTGCCGCCCCGTTGCAACTGACCAAGGGTGAGATCCGCTTCAAAAATGTCCGCTTCGATTACGACGCGGCCAGCGCCCATGCGCCCGCCGTGCTGGACGGGTTGGACCTGCATCTGCGCCCGGGAGAGAAGCTGGGGCTTGTGGGCCGGTCTGGCGCAGGAAAATCGACGCTGGTGAACCTGCTGTTGCGGTTCTACGATGTCAGCGGCGGATGCATCGAGATTGACGGTCAGGATATTTCTGCGGTCACGCAAGAATCCTTGCGCGCGGCCATTGGTGTGGTCACGCAGGACACGGCGCTGTTGCACCGGTCTGTGCGCGACAACATTGCTTATGGCCGCCCCGGAGCCACCGATGCCGAAATCTGGGCCGCCGCCGATCTTGCCGAAGCGCGCGACTTCATTGCGGGGCTGGAAGATGCCAAGGGCCGCCGGGGGCTGGACGCGCATGTGGGCGAGCGCGGGGTGAAACTGTCGGGCGGGCAGCGCCAGCGCATCGCCATCGCACGCGCCGCGTTGAAGGACGCGCCTATTCTGGTGCTGGACGAGGCGACCTCGGCGTTGGATTCCGAAGTCGAGGCCGCGATCCAGTCGCAATTGGAACGGCTGATGCAGGGCAAGACCGTGATCGCCATCGCGCACCGGCTGTCCACCATTGCCGCTATGGACCGGCTGGTGGTGATGGAAGCGGGCCGCGTTGTGGAAAGCGGCACCCATAGCGAATTGCTGGCGCGGGATGGGCTGTATGCCCGGCTTTGGGCGCGGCAATCGGGCGGGTTTATCAAGGCCTGATACATGTGTCGCGTGCCGGGCTTGCCCGGTGCCATCCCAGAGGTTAACCATAATGGGCAATCTTGTGGGGTCACATGGCGTTTCCGCTTCCCGATACGGCCTATCCGGTCACGCAGCCCGATGGCATGCCGCATCGTTCCACGGTGTTCTTGCGGGCGGTTATTGACCATCCGCGGTGGCGCGTGGGTGATTACAGCTATGCCAGCGCGCATGTTCCGCCATCCGATTGGGCGGTGCATCTGGCACCCTATTTATATGCGTTTTCGCCCGAGAAGCTGGTCATCGGCAAATTTTGCCAGATTGCGGATGGGGTGCAGTTCATCACTGCATCCGCAAACCACCGCCGCGACGGGTTTTCGACCTTTCCCTTTGCCATTTTCCATAGGCGGTTTGAAAACGCGCCATCCTTGCCCGGACCGGGGCCTGATACGGTCATTGGCCATGATGTCTGGATCGGGCAGGGCGCGCGCATCCTGCCCGGCGCGCGCATTGGCGATGGGGTGATCGTGGGGGCGGGCGCGGTCGTGGCTGGCACCGTGGCACCCTACATGGTCGTTGCGGGCAACCCCGCGCGGGTGGTGAGCACGCGTTTTCCCGCAGATGTGGCCGCCCGCTTGCAAGATCTTGCATGGTGGGATTGGCCGATAGAAAAGGTAGAACAGCACGAGGTCGCAATTTGCGGGGCCAACCTGGCCCTGCTAGAGGCCGCAAAAGCGGAAATCGGCGGCGCGGGGGGCGCATTTCCCTCTTGATCTTGGCAAGGGGCTGTCATACCCATCGCGGCACAGACGTAGGGGTGTAGCTCAGTTGGTAGAGCATCGGTCTCCAAAACCGAGGGTCGGGGGTTCGAGCCCCTCCGCCCCTGCCAGTCTGGAACAGGTCGGCACAGAGCGCTTGTCGCTGTCGATCCATGTTGGCGCGCATAAAACCGCGACCTCGCATTTGCAGCACGGTTTCAGCAAGGCCCGCGGTATTCTGCGGCAAAAAGGCGTGGCCTATTTCGGCCCCGAATTGTTGCGCGGCAAATTGCGGCTGCCCGCGCTTGGCGGTTCTGGCACCAAGCCCCCCACGGACCTGTTGGCCGCCTTTGCGCGCAACCGTATGTGCCGCCTTGTCCTGTCGGAAGAAAATATCCTTGGCACCACCCGCGCCGATCTTGTGGCCAAGGGCGCGCGGTTCTACCCCGCAGCCGCCCCGCGCTTGACACGCTTGCTGGAAAGCTTGGGTTGTGATGATGCGACGGTTTACCTGTCGATCCGTGCGCCTTTGTCATTCCTGAACTCGGCGCATGGTCAGCAGCAGAATGCCGGCCGGTTCACCTCAATAGACGACTATCTGGCGCAGGTGCGCACCGATGCCTTGCGCTGGTCGGAATTGGTCCAGCGCTTGGGCGCGGTGCCGGGGGTGGCACGGGTCGTGGTCTGGCGCTACGAGGACTACCCGGCCATCGTGCCGACGCTTCTGGACACCATGCTGGGCTGTGGTCGGCGCTTCGAGTTGCCAGAGCGCAAACGGCTGGTCGGCACATCGCTTCGTGCGCTAGAGCATGCGCGCGAGGTGCTGGCCAATGACCCTGCCTGCAATGTGACAGAGGTCATCAAAGAGGCGCGCGCGCTTTACCCAAAATCCGATGCATTTCCCGGCCCGGCCCCGTTCGACCCCGCCGCATTGGAGACGGATCTGGACCGCTACCACGAGGATTGCGCGCGGCTGGCGACGATGGCGAAGGTGACATTCCTGCGCCTGCCAGAGGCGGGCACTGGCGAAGACGCTTCGAAACACGCTTGAAACCGGCCCGATGGCTGCGTATGTGGGGGTCAAGCAAGTGACAGGCGGACCCATGGCCAAGACGAATCCTTTTCAGTTCATGCAACAGGTGCGCGCCGAGACCGCGAAGGTCACATGGCCCAATCGGCGCGAAGTGGTCATCACCACATTGATGGTTTTGGCACTGGCTGCACTGACTGCCGTGTTCTTCTTTCTGGTTGATCTGCTGATCCGCACCGGCCTTGGTGGGCTGTTGGGAATGTTCGGTTAAGCTGGGGTGCGCGTAGGGCTTGAAACCTGCGCGCCACGGCTGTAACAGAACCACGAAAGGCGCACCGACTCGGTGCGCTGTTTTATTTCATCTGGACGGTGCGCGCCTGCCGCCACCCTCTGGCCCGAGACAGGAAAGAGCATCATGGCCCAACGCTGGTATTCGGTAAGCGTTTTGTCGAACTTCGAAAAGAAGATCGCGGAAGCCATTCGCACCGCCGCCGAAGAGGCCGGGATGCAGGACATGATTGAAGAAGTCCTTGTGCCGACCGAAGAAGTGATCGAAGTGCGTCGCGGCAAGAAAGTGACGACCGAGCGGCGCTTCATGCCGGGTTACGTTCTGGTGCGTATGGAAATGACGCCGAAAGGCTACCACCTGATCAATTCCATCAACCGCGTGACGGGGTTCTTGGGCACGCAGGGCAAACCCATGCCCATGCGCGATGACGAGGTGAATGCCATCCTGAACCGTGTTCAGGAAACCGAGGAAGCACCGCGCACGCTGATCCATTTTGAGGTCGGCGAGCAGGTCAAGGTCAATGACGGACCGTTCGAGGGTTTCTCTGGGATGGTCGAGGAAGTGGATGCCGACAACAACCGCCTGAAGGTGATGGTGTCGATCTTTGGCCGGGCCACCCCGGTCGATCTGGAATTCATGCAGGTGTCGAAAGACGTCTAACGCATGAGTGTTGTGGGAGGTCGCCGGGCGCGCCCGGTCAGACCGCACCACTAAACCGCAAGCAGCCCGCCGGTCGCGACCGGGGGCGAGGTGACAAGAAGGAGAGGCCAGATGGCCAAGAAAGTCGTTGGGCAGCTGAAGCTGCAAATTCCGGCGGGTAAAGCAAACCCGTCGCCGCCCGTTGGTCCCGCACTGGGTCAGCGCGGCATCAACATCATGATGTTCACCAAGGAATTCAACGCCCGCACCGCAGAGATGGAGCCGGGCGCCCCTATTCCGACCGTGATTACCTACTATCAGGACAAATCGTTCACGATGGACCTGAAGACGCCGCCTGCGTCTTGGTATCTGAAGCGCGCCGCTGGCCTGAAGCCTGTTGGCAAGCGGAACCGCGCGCAAGGTTCGCCCATGCCGGGCCGCACCGTGCAAGGCACCGTGACCACCAAGCAGATCCGTGAAATCGCTGAAGCGAAGATGAAAGATCTGAACGCGACCACGATCGAAGGCGCCATGCAGATCATCGCGGGCTCTGCCCGGTCGATCGGCATCGAGGTGAAAGGGTAATCCAATGGCTAAAATTGCAAAACGCGTGAAAGCCGCCCGCGAAGCCTTTGCCGGCAAAGCAAATCTGAGCGTGGAAGAGGCCGTCAGCCTGATCAAGGCGAACGCCACCGCGAAATTCGATGAAACCATCGAGATCGCGATGAACCTGGGCGTTGACCCGCGCCATGCCGACCAAATGGTGCGCGGTGTCGTGTCGCTGCCCAACGGCACCGGCAAAACCGTGCGCGTGGCCGTGTTCGCACGCGGCCCGAAGGCTGATGAAGCGACCGCCGCTGGCGCCGACATCGTGGGTGCCGAAGACCTGATGGAAACCATCCAATCGGGCAAGATCGAGTTCGACCGCTGCATCGCAACGCCGGACATGATGCCGATCGTGGGCCGTTTGGGCAAAATTCTTGGCCCGCGCAACCTGATGCCGAACCCCAAGGTCGGCACGGTCACGATGGACGTGAAAGCCGCCGTAGAAGCCGCCAAGGGCGGTCAGGTGCAGTTCAAGGCCGAAAAAGCGGGCGTGGTTCATGCCGGTGTTGGCAAAGTGTCCTTCGACGACACCAAACTGGCCGAGAATATCCGCGCCTTTGTCGATGCGGTCGCCAAAGCCAAGCCGACGGGCGCAAAGGGTGCCTATATGAAGCAGGTTTTCCTAAGCTCGACCATGGGTCCGGGTGTATCGGTGAGCGTGGAAAGCGCCACCCAGGGCTGACCCAGCTTTGACCGAATTGAAAAAAGGCGGGCCAAGTGCCCGCCTTTTTGCGTGATGCTTGAAGGTTATAGGGGCGCTGCCCCTCTGGGGCCTGTCGGCCCCATTCACCCCGGGATATTTGGGCAAGGATGAAGGGCTACCAGCGGGTAAGGGCGGCTTCGTCGCTGTCTTTTGCCGCGACCCAGTCTGCGCCTTGATCGGTGATCTCTTTTTTCCAGAACGGCGCGCGGGACTTGAGATAGTCCATCAGGAAATCGGCGGCGGCAAAGGCGTCTGCGCGGTGCGCGCTGGCCGTAGCGACCATCATGATGGTGTCACCGGGGGCAAGGGGGCCGAAGCGGTGGATGATCTTGCAATCGGACAGCGACCAGCGCGACTGCGCCTGTTGTGCGATATCTTCAAGCGCGCGTTCGGTCATGCCGGGGTAATGTTCTATTTCCATCTGGCGCAGCGTGCCGCTGTCATTGTTGCGCACGATGCCGCAGAAGGTGACGACTGCGCCGATATTGCTTTGGGTCTGTGCAAAGCTGTTGCATTCCTGCCCGAAGTCGAACGGTGCCTGTTGCACGCGAATATCCATCGCGGTCAGCCGCCGGTCATAGGGGGGAAGAAGGCGATTTCGCGCGCGTCGCCAAGCGGTGTGGTAAAATCGCTGAGTTCCTGATCGATTGCCACGCGCAAGGCGCTTGGGTCCGAAAAGGCAAGCGCATAGCGATCTTCGCGCGCGGCCAGTTCGGCCACGAGTTCAGCCACCGTGCCCGCGCTGGTTTCGATGGTTTCACGAGGCAGGCCCACGCGTTCGCGCAGCCAAGCGAAATAGAGGATCTCGCGTTTCATGGTTTCGCTCCGAGATGGGGAAGGGCTTTGCGGAAGTAATCCCAGCCCGTCAGCAAGGTCAGAAGGGCCGCGATCCAGATCAGCGCCAGTCCGATGATCCAGACGACCCCGCCGTCATAGGTGGCAAGGTCGATTACCGAAACATCGGTCGTCCCGATTTGGCCGAGCGTGTCCAAAAGGTCGATATCAAGCCGCGTGCTGCTGGCCTCACGCGTGTAGTCCAGCCCCAGCGCCAGAAACAGCACCGCGATGGCGGTCATCTGCGCCGTGGTTTTCCATTTTGCCAATCTGGTCACTTTCAGCAGACCCGCCGTGTCGCCAAGGAATTCGCGCAGGCCAGAAACGAAGACCTCGCGAAACAGGATGGCCGTAGCGGGCAGGATCAACCATGGGTCCATGCCGGAATAGCCGGTAATGACCAGAAGCGCGATCACCACCATCGCTTTGTCGGCAATCGGGTCCAGCATGGCGCCCAGCCGGGTTTCTTGCTTCCAGGCGCGGGCCAGGTAGCCGTCGAAGAAATCCGTAAGCGCTGCCAACCCGAATAAGGCCAGTGCGAACCAGTCGGCAAAGGGGCGATGGAAATACAGGAACAGGACAGCAATCCCCGGCGCGGCCAGCAGCCGCAGAATAGTCAGGATATTCGGAAGGTTCCAGAGCATGGCGGGGGGCTTTGTCAGGGGGCTGTCTGTCATGGTCCTAACCTGATTATTTCCCGCGTGAAAGGCAAGAGCATGCTAGGCATACCCGGCCAGCCAGTGGCGGATCATCGCATGTGCGATAGACCCTTTGCGCGCCGGGCTTGGGTGGCTGCGCTCGCCAGCCATGACGGCCAGCAGGTCTTCCCGGCTGATCCAGAGCGCGTCTTCCAATTCGTCATCAAGGATGATCTGGTCGGTTTCGGCTTGGGCAAGATAGCCCAGCATAAGCGAATTCGGAAAGGGCCATGGCTGCGCGCCAAGGTAGCGCGCGCGCCCGATGCGGATGCCGGTTTCTTCCAGAACCTCGCGGGCGACCGCGCCCTCGGGCGTCTCTCCGGGTTCGACAAAGCCTGCAAGCGCGGAATACATGCCCTCTGGCCAGCCATGCGACCGGCCCAGAAGCAGCTTGTTGCCATATGTGACCAGCATGATGACCACCGGGTCGGTGCGTGGGAAATGCTTGGCGCCGCAGCTTGAGCAGTGGCGTTCCCAGCCGCCGGGCGCGATCTGGCTGGTCGAGCCACACGCAGCGCAGAACCGGTGCGACCGGTGCCAGTTGAACACGGCGCGCGCGGTTGCCGCCAAGGCCGCTTCTGGCGCAGATAGCGTTGTCATGGCCAAGCGCAATTCCGCAAAACACGCGCCGGGGGCTGCGCCGGGATAGGTTTGTTCCGACGGGTCGGCGAACATTTCCAAAGCGGCCCTGTCCAGCCCGTCGGGTTCCCAGCCAGAGATGTCGGCGGCAAAGCGCGGTTGCCCGTTCTGTCGGCCCAGAAAAAGCCAGCTATCGCCCGCGTGGCGCAACACCGGGCTGTCGGCGGCGACCCATGCAAGGCAATCTTGGGCGATCTGCGGTTTGCCCCGCCACAGTGGCAAGACCTGCGATCCCGCGCGCAAGCTGTCTGATGTTGCCCGTTCTTCGGCAGCGCGGCTGTCCCAGTGCCCGGCAAAGGCCATTTCAAGCGCTTTCATGGTGTTTTTCCGTTTCGAGCAGTCTTCATTTCCCGTAAAGACTTGTGTTGTCTGGAAAACGATGCTCAATTAAAGGTTGTGTTAGTATGTCGCTCATCCTCGCAAATACGGCACCAAACGCCCAAATGCCATATTCCTGCGCGATGATGGCCAGATTTCTCTCTTATCCCCTGTGTAACTTGGTTAACGCTCGTAACAGAAAAAGTTTGTCATGGGACAGGAAAAGCTGCGCTTCATGCCGGTTTCAGATGTAAGGCAGACCGTCGATCTCCGTATTCTGGAGACGACGGATCTGCATGTCCACCTACACCCCTACGACTATTATGCGGATTGTCCGAACCCGGATTTCGGCCTGTCGCGCTTGGCCGAACTGGTTGACCGCGCCCGCGCAGAGGCCGGGACAACCTTGTTGTTCGACAATGGCGATTTCCTGCAAGGCACGCCGGTCGGCGATTTTTTTGCCTATGACATGGGGTTGCGCGAGGGCGATCTGCACCCGGTCTTGGCCGCGATGAACGCCATGCGCTACGATGCCATCACGATCGGCAACCATGAATTCAATTACGGGCTGGAATTTCTGGAAAGATCACTGGCGCGGGCGGAATTTCCGGTCGTCTCTGCTAATATTGCCAAGCAGATCGGCCGCACACCGCGCGAAGACCGGATGTTGGTCAAGCCCTACAGCTTGCTGCGCCGGCAGGTGCGCGACCGTATCGGGCTGATGCATGATTTGTGCATCGGCGTTCTGGGTGTGGCCCCACCGCAGATCATGACATGGGAACGCCAGCAGCTTCAGGGCAAGCTGGGCGTGCGCGACATGGTCGAAGCCGTTAGCGCTTGGGTGCCGGAAATGCGAGAGGCCGGTGCAGATCTGATCGTGCTGTTGGCGCATACCGGGATTGGGCCGTTGCGCTACACGCATGGTATGGAGAACGCGGTCATTCCCTTGGCCCGGATAGAGGGGGTTGATGTGGTTCTGTCGGGCCACACGCATCAGGTTTTCCCGTCGCGCGCGTTTGCGGATATCCCCTCGGTCGATGTTGAGCGCGGCACGATTGCGGGCAAACCTGCAGTTATGAGCGGGTTCTTCGGGTCGCATCTGGGGGTGATTGATCTGTCGCTGCAACGCGAAGGCGGTAAATGGCGCGTGATCAACCATAATGTCGAAACCCGCGCCTTGCGCGATGCGGCCATGAATTTTCCACAAGTGGCGGCAGATCGCAGTCAGCCCATGCGCAGCCCCAAGGTGCGCAAGATCGTCGAACGCGCACATGATGCGGTTCTGGCCAGCATCCGCCAGCCTATCGGGCGCTGCGACACGCCGATCCACAGTTTTTTCGTGTATCTTGGCAGCTCTGCCGCGGCGGCCCTTGTGGCGCAGGCACAAAAATCATTCGTGACCGGGCGCATCGGGCCAGAGCTTGCCGGGCTTCCGGTTTTGTCGGCTGTCTCTCCGTCCAAGGCCGGGGGCTTGGGCGGCGCGCGCAATTATACCAATATCGCGGCAGGGCAGTTGACCCTGCGCAGCATGGCGGATCTGTATGTTTACCCCAACAAGGTTGCCGCGTCGCGCCTGACCGGGGCGCAGATCGCCCAGTGGCTGGAGCGCTCTGCCTCTGCCTTCAACCAGATACATCCGCATGTGCAGGACCAGCCGTTGATGAACCCGGCCTTCGCGGGCTATAATTTCGAAATCATCTATGGTCTGACCTATGAGATCGACCTGACGCAACCGCCGCGCTTTGGTCCCGACGGGACAAAGCTGAACCCGGCGCATAGCCGCATCCGCAATTTGCGCCATGCCGGGGCGCCCTTGGACATGACTGCCGAATTCATCCTGTGCACCAATAATTTCCGCGCGCAGGGTGCGGGGAATTATCCGGGGGCAAAGCCATCCTCTATCTGCTTCGAGCATCCGGCCATCGTGCGCGACGTGCTGCGCGAACATGTCGAGAAGCAAGATGTCTTGCAGGTCGATGCCACCGCACCCTTCCGCCTGATGCCGGTAGAGGGGGCCAGCGTTGTGTTGCGCACCGCCCCTGCGGCACTGGACCATCTGCGCCAGATTGCCAGCTTTGCCCCCGAAGTGATGGGGGCAGACAAGAAGGGCTTTTTGCGTCTGCGTCTAACCCTAAGCTGACCCGCAGCAGGCACAATCGGGCCGTCGGCTGATCGTGACGACCCGGTTCTCGCCATAAAGCGCGTCATGCAACATCAAACGCCCGCGCAAGGACTGCCCTGCGCCGGTTATTTCCTTGATCGCTTCCAGCGCCATTTGGCTGCCGATAATGCCGGGCAGGGGGGCCACCACCCCGGCTTCGGCACAGCTTGGGGCCAGCCCTTCGGCAGGGCGCGCGGGGAACAGGCATTCGTAGCAGGGCGCGCCGCTTGCGGGATGATACAGGCTGATCTGCCCTTCCCATTGCGTGATGGCACCCGAAATCAGCGGCATGCCCGTGGCAACGGCAGCACGATTGACCATGTAGCGCGTGTCGAAATTGTCGCTGCCGTCAAGAATCAGGTCATATTCGGCGAATAGATCAGCGGCCAGTTCTGCGGTCAGCCGCCGATGATACGGTTTGACCATTATGAACGGGTTGAGCGCCTGCATCGCGGCCTGTGCGGAAAACACTTTTGGCGTGTCGATGTCGCGGTCGCGGTGGATGATCTGACGTTGCAGGTTCGACCCGTCAACGCTGTCATCGTCAATTACCCCGATCGTGCCCACCCCTGCGGCAGCCAGATACAGCAAGGCGGGCGACCCAAGCCCACCCGCGCCGATAACCAAAACCGACGCTTCTTTCAGCTTGCGTTGCCCCGCGCCGCCCAATTCGCGCAGAACGATGTGGCGGGCGTAGCGGTTCAGTTCCGCCTCTCGGAACGGGCCGGTTTGGGGGGGCGCGGACTGGGCCGGTTCCGGGGCAAGGCGGCGCAACCGTTTCAGGCCCCAGACATACAGCACGACCAGCCCAACGGCCCCGCCCAGCACCAGCCATGGGCGCACATCGCCCCCCGTTGCCACCCGGATGGGCGTGGTTTCGGGCAACACAAGCTGTGCGATCACGACGACCACATAGACCAGCCCGATCATGATGAACCGCGCGCGTTTGGGGGTTTTCATCGCCCAGCCCAGCACCCATAGCCCGGCCATCAGGAACAGAACCAAACCCATCACGTCACCCCGGTAGAGCCATATCCGCCCGCGCCGCGCGCAGTGTCGGGTAGCGTATTGGTTGCGACAAAGCGCGCCCGCACCACGGGCGCGATCACGATTTGCGCAATCCGCATGCCGTGTTCCACCGTGAAAGGCGCGTCGCCAAGGTTCTGCAAAATCACGCCCAAAGGCCCGCGGTAATCGCTGTCGATGGTAGCGGGCGCATTGGGCAGGGTCAGGCCGTGTTTCAGCGCCAGACCAGAGCGCGCGCGGATCTGCATTTCAAATCCTTCGGGTATGGCGCAGGCCAGCCCGGTCGGGATCAAAAGCCGCGCCATGGACGCCAGCGCCAGCCCGCTTGCGCGGTCCTGCGGCGCAAGATTGGCGCGAATATCGGCCCCGGCAGCCCCGGCGGTTTCGTAGGCGGGCAGGGGCACGGCTTGGTCCGCATCGGGCAGGTACTGGAACAGAATGTCGGTCATGCCAGCGCCTGTGCAATGCGGGTGGCCAGACGTGCAGCCACGTCGGATTTCGCCATGCGTGGCCAATGCTCGACATGATCGGCGGTTATCAGATGCACCGCGTTTTCCGTGCCGCCCATAATGCCGGTGGCGGCAGAGACATCATTGGCCAAGATCCAGTCGCAGCCCTTACGCGCACGTTTGGCCTGCGCATGGGCGATAACGTTTTCGGTTTCGGCGGCAAACCCCACCACCAGCGCGGGGCGCTGCGCATGATGCGACAGCGTTTGCAGAATGTCCGGGTTTTCAACAAATTCAAGCATTGGAATACCTTGGGCGGTTTTCTTCATCTTTTGGTCGGCGGCATTCCTAACGCGCCAATCGGCCACGGCGGCGGCCATCACCGCGGCATCGACCGGCAGCGCGGCTTCCACTGCAGCCAGCATTTCCAGCGCGGTTTCCACGCGCATCACAGCCACGCCTGCCGGCGCGGGCACCTGCGCCGGGCCACTCACGAATACAACATCCGCGCCCAGATCGCGCAATGCCTCTGCAATCGCCGTGCCTTGGGCACCAGAGGACCGGTTGGCAATGTAGCGCACCGGGTCAATCGGTTCATGCGTGGGGCCGGATGTGACCAAAATGCGCTTTCCCGACAGCATGGCAGGCCTTTCTGTAACTTCATGCTTTGGGATAGCGGCTCTGGCGGCCGGGCAAAAGCCCTATTGAAACGCGGCGCAAGGGTCGTCGCGCGGGGCGGCTTCGGTGACGATCCAGAAATCGGTCAAAGCAGGGTCGGGTGCTGCGCTTTCATACTGGCCAACCACAACGCTTGTGACCCCCGGTGCCGCCAGCGCCAAGGCGGCAGGGGCGCCCCAGTCGCGGCGCACATGGCCGGTGCCGGTAATCACCACCACAGGCCCGCCAGTGTCGCGCAAGGCCCGTTCCGTCACGCGCGCCAGTTCGGCGTCGCGCAAGCGTTGCACTGTGACCATGCCGGGCAAAAGGTCTGCGGGCAAGGCGTTGCAATGGGCTTCGGCTTGCAGGTCTTCGCGCGTGGCCTGCTCTTCCGGGGTCAGCGGTTGGTCCAGCCCGAAACGCACGGCGTCGCCGGCGAACACCTCTGCCACGGGCTGCTCAAATACGGCACGCGCTTGGTCGCGCGGGATTGCCGCACCGTAGATGCGCGCGGCCGGGGCGGCTTCGAAAATCGGATAATACATGTCAAAGTCGGGCCAGCCGGTTCCGTCCCATGCCAAGGCCTCGGCCAATGCGTCAGAACTCTCCCATGTTGCGGGTGCATTGGCGGCCTGCCCCTCGGTCAACATCTCGAATACCATGGCGCTGGGCTTGATCGCAGCGATTGCGCGCGCTTGGTTTAGGTGGTGGTCGGGATGGTCATGCACTTCGCCCAGAAAATAAACATCTGCGCCGGGCAAGCTGTCCAGCCCGTCCGGCGCAATTTGCTCTGCCTGCGCGGGCAGGGCCAGAGCGGCGCAAAGGACCATCCACCTCATGCGAGGAAGTTCAGCACTTCCTTGGACTGGGTCTCAAGGCTCTTGCGCATTTTCTGGAACGCCGCAGCTTCCAACTGGCGCACGCGCTCTTTCGACAGGCCCAATTCTTCGCCCAAGCTTTCCAGCGTGCGCGGATCTGCGCGCAGCTTGCGTTCGCGCACGATAAAGCGTTCGCGCTCGCTGAGCCCCTGAAGCGCGGCCAACAACCATTCGCGCAATTGGGCGGTGTCATGGGCGTGCTCCACCCCGACCGATGCTTGTTCGCTGTCATCTTCCAGCACATCAATCCATTCGCGCCCGTCTTCGTCGCTGGATTGCATGGCGTTCAGCGAATAGTCGGACCCGGACAGGCGGCCTTCCATCATCTCGACATCATGCAGGGGCACCCCCACCTCATGCGCAACCATCTCGCGCAGCTGGTGCGGGTCCAGCGTTTCGCCGCGCGCCATGGCTTCGCGTTCCAGCTTGGCCTGCACGCGCCGCAGATTGAAGAACAGCGATTTCTGGCTGCTGGTCGACCCGGTGCGCACCATGGACCAGTTGCGCATGACATAATCCTGAATGCTGGCCTTGATCCACCAAACAGCATAGGTCGAAAACCGCACGCCACGATCCGGATCGAACTTGTCGGCGGCTTTCATCAGGCCCAGCCCGGCTTCCTGAATCAGGTCATTCATGGGCGCGCCATAGCGGCGAAACTTGCCCGCCATCGAAATCGCCAGCCGCATATAGGCCGTGATCAGCCGGTGCAGCGCAGCCTCGTCGCGGTGGTCGCGCCACGCATAGGCCAGTTTCAATTCGGTCTCCGCATCCAGCAATTCGGCCTTCATGGCCTGACGCGAAAACTTGCGGTCGTCACTGAAATCAAGTGCCATTGTTTCCCCCGGCTGTGCGCTTTGTTTGCAAGTTTTACGCCCCGTGGGCGGTACCGGTTCACTTTTTCCCTGCGGCAGCCCGCCGCAGGGGGCAACACGCTTGCGTGATCTGGATGTGTTAACCAGTTGGAAACCAGTTTGACGTTAACCTTTCCCGGTCAACCGGGGTGGGTCATGGTCGCACGCGCTTTCACTGTCGCTTTCGAGGGGATTGAGGCCCGCCTTATCGAAGTGCAATGCGCGCTGTCTCCGGGCTTGCCTGCGTTCCAGATTGTCGGTCTGCCCGACAAGGCGGTGTCCGAAGCGCGCGAACGGGTGCGCGCGGCGCTGTCGGCCCTGTCAATCGCGCTGCCGTCAAAGCGGATCACCGTCAACCTGTCGCCCGCCGATATCGTGAAGGAAGGGTCGCATTTCGACCTGCCCATCGCCATGGCCTTGCTTGCAGCTTTGGACATCTTGCCGTCCGAGGAGGTGGCCCAAAGCGTCGCGCTGGGCGAACTCTCGCTTGATGGGGCATTCGTGCCCGTGGTGGGCGCTTTGCCCGCCGCCATGGCCGCCGCCGAAGCGGGCTTTGCGCTGGTCTGCCCCGCGCCTTGCGGGCCCGAAGCGGCTTGGGTCGATGCTGCCCGCGTTCTCGCCCCCGAAACGCTATCGCAGCTGATCCGCCATTTCACCGGCCAAGCGCCGCTTGCCCCCGCCAAACCGGGAGAGGTAACAACCGATACCGGCGCGCGTGACCTGTTCGACGTGAAAGGACAAGAGCGCGCGAAACGTGCTTTGGAAATCGCCGCCGCTGGACGGCACCACATGCTGATGGTCGGCCCGCCCGGTTCGGGCAAATCCATGCTGGCGGCGCGGCTGGCCGGGATATTGCCGCCGCTGTCACCCGCCGAGGCTTTGGAAACCTCGATGATCCATTCCATCGCAGGGCTTTTGGACGAAGGTGGCATTTCTCGCGCACGCCCCTACCGCGAACCACATCACACCGCATCCGTTGCGGCGATTGTGGGCGGCGGCAAGGGCGCGAAACCGGGAGAGATTTCGCTGGCCCATAACGGCGTGCTGTTCCTTGATGAATTCCCGGAATTCCCCCGCGCGGTGTTGGAAACCCTGCGCCAACCGATAGAGACCGGCGAAGTCGTCGTCGCCCGCGCGAACGCGCATGTGCGTTACCCCTGCCGGTTCCTGCTTGTCGCCGCCGCCAACCCCTGCAAATGCGGCTACTTGTCCGACCCGCACCGCGCCTGCGCCCGCGCGCCTGCTTGTGGCGAGGATTACATGGGCCGCATTTCCGGCCCGCTGCTGGACCGGTTCGATTTGCGGGTCGAAGTGCCGCCCGTGGGGCTGGCCGATCTGGACCTGCCCGCCACGGGCGAAGCGTCGCGCGATGTGGCGGCGCGTGTGGCCCGCGCGCGGGGCGCTCAGGCTGCGCGCTATGCAGGGCATGGGGCGGTGCGGGTGAATGCCGATGCCGAAGGCGCGCTGTTGGAAGACATCGCGGCCCCCGACACAGAGGGCCGCGCGCTGCTGACCCGCGCCGCCGACCGTTTGGGCCTGAGCGCGCGCGGCTATCACCGCCTGCTGCGCGTTGCGCGCACGATTGCCGATCTGGATGGCTGCGACACGGTGCGCGCGCCGCATATGGCAGAGGCGATCAGCTTCCGGCTGATGGGGCTGGACCAGCCTGCGCGCGTATGAAGGCGGCGGCTTCTGTCAGGGATGCGCGCGCCTCTGGCAACCAGCCGTGGAAATATTGCCAGACATGGGGCAGGTTGCCGCGTTCTTGCAGCGTCACATCAACCCCTTGCGCCCGCAGATGTTGGACCATGCGCGTGGAATCCGAATGCAGGATTTCGGTGCGCGCCACCTGTATCAGCACCGGCGGCGCGCCGACAAAGGTGCCGTAAAGCGGCGAGATGCGCGGGTCGCGCGGGTCCGCCCCTTGCAGTACACGGTCGCGCAGCCGTTCCAACCGGGTGATTGGCAGCAGGATTTCGCTGCGCGCGTTCTGAACAATCGACGGGCCTTCAAACGCGAAATCGGTGAAGGGCGAAAAGGTCACGGCGCAGGCGGGGCGCGGTTGGCCTGTCGCGCAAAGATGGCCAAGCAGCGCCAGCGCCAGCCCCCCGCCTGCCGAATCGCCTGCCAGCACAATTTTTCCCGGTGCATGGCCTTTGGCAAGCAAGGCGCGCCAGGCGGCCAGCGCATCCTCAAACGCTGCTGGAAACGGGTGTTCGGGGGCCAGACGGTAATCGGGCAGGCAGACCTCCAGCCCCGTCTTGCGCTTCAGGTAACCTGCCAGTGCCGCATGGGTGTGCGGGTTGCCCATGACATAACCGCCGCCATGCAAATACAGGATCATCGGCGCGCCGGGGGCGGGCAGGGCGGTCCAGAGCGCGGGTATATCGCCCAACCTGTCGGGCGTGAAGTGCTGCCATGGCCGCCCGCGCGCGTTCAGCCATGCGCCACGCTCGAACCATTTGCGCGCGCCCGCGCTGTCGGGCTGGCGCGCCAGCGAGCGGCGCGCCACGCGCCGCAGGAACACGCGCAAGACCTTGAGTTGCCAGCTCATCCGGTGGCGCGCTTGGTCTCGATCGCGTCCCAGATCAGCGCCGCGCCATTGGTGCCGTCAAACCGTTCCAGTTCCTGCAAGCCGGTGGGCGAGGTCAGGTTGATCTCTGTCAGCCAGTCGCCAATCACGTCGATACCGACGAAGATTTGCCCTTTCTCGCGCAGCAAAGGCCCGATTGCGGCGCAAATCTCGCGGTCGCGATCGGTCAGTGCGACCTTTTCGGCACGTCCGCCCACATGCATGTTCGAGCGCGTCTCGCCCTCGGCTGGCACGCGGTTGATAGCGCCGATGGGCTCTCCATTGACCAAAATGACCCGTTTGTCGCCTTTCGTCACGGCAGGTAGGTATTTCTGCACGATCAGCGGCTCTGTGTTGATGCCGGTGAATAATTCGTGCAGCGAGGCAAGGTTGCGGTCGCCCGCGTCCAACCGGAACACGCCTGCGCCGCCATTGCCGTAAAGCGGTTTCAGGATCACATCGCCATGTTCTGCCTTGAAGGCGCGGATGGTCGCCAGATCGCGCGCGATCATGGTCGGTGGTGTCAATTCTGGAAAGCGCAAGACCAGCAGCTTTTCGGGGTAATTGCGCACCCAGAACGGATCATTGACCACCAGCGTTTGCGGATGGATCATGTCCAGCAGATGAGTGGTGGTGATGTAGCCCATGTCGAAAGGCGGATCTTGCCGCAGCCAGACCACATCGACCTCGGCAAGATCCAAGTCCTGCACCGGACCAAGTGCCACGTGGTTGCCGGCAACCCGCTGCAAGGTTGCCGCTTGCGCTTGCGCCATCACACGCCCTTCGCGGTAGCAAAGCTTGTCGGGCGTGTAGACGAACACCTTATGCCCGCGCGCCTGCGCTTCCAGTGCAATGCGGAAACTGCTGTCACCGTCGATATTGACGGTTTCGATCGGGTCCATCTGAAAGGCAACGCGTAGCGCCATGTCATTCGTCCTGTGCCAAACTGCTGTTAGGCTTTAGATGGACGAGGAACTGGCCTCTTGCAATGGCAGCCGGTCAGGGCCAGAGCGCATTTTCCATGATCGCGACGTCGCCTTGCGTATTGACCAGCGCAAGATCGAAGCGTGTTTGCGTCAATTGTCCGTTGGGCTGCCCGCCCAGAAATTCGGCCGCGGCCGCGAACACCCGCGCAATCTGGCGCTGTCCCAATCTTGCGCGCGCGGCATCGAAACTGCGGCTTTTCTTTACTTCAACAAAGATGACCTCGTCGCCAAGGCCAAGCACCAAGTCGATTTCGCCGCCCCGTCCGCGATAGCGCCGTTCCAATAGCCGATAACCTCTGGCTGTATAGTCGCGCAAGACGCTGTCTTCGGCGGCCAGACCGGCGTAATGGTTGCGGGCGTGGTTCATGTCTCTGTCCCTTTCGCAAGGGCGGCCTGATACACGTCGCGACGTGGCAGCCCCAGATCACGCGCCACCTGAGCGACCGCTTCCTTCACCGACATGTCGCGCAATGCTGCATCCAAGGCTGCATCCAGCGTTTCTTCATCCGCGCGGAACGGCGCGGCGCGGTCCACGACCAGCACGATTTCGCCCTTGAGCGACCGATCCTTGATTGCCAGTGCCAATTCGCCCAGGGGCATGCGCAACACCTCTTCATGCAGCTTGGTCAATTCACGACAAAGCGCGGCTTGCCTGTCTGCTCCAAGACTGTCGCAGAGTTCGTTTAAGAATCGGTGAATCCGCTTGGGCGATTCGTAGAACAGAAGCGTGGCGGGTACGGCTGCGGCCTCTGCCAGCATAAGTTTGCGCGCCCCGGCTTGAGCAGGCGGGAAGCCCAAGAAACAAAACCTGTCGCTTGGCAGGCCCGCCACGCAAAGCGCCGCCATGACCGCAGAGGCGCCCGGTGCTGCCAGCACCGGAAGGCCGGCATCAATCGCGGCGCGGGCAAGGCCGAATCCGGGGTCCGAGACGAGCGGCGTTCCGGCCTCTGACGCATAGAGCACCGATTGCCCCTCGCGCAGCGCTTGAAGCAATTTCGGCCGCATTTGCGCGCCGTTATGGTCGTGATAGGGCAGCACGCGGCGTCCGTTCAGGGCGACCCCGTGCAATTCCATCAGCCGCCGCAGGCTGCGGGTGTCCTCTGCGACCAGCAGATCGCAACCGGCCAGCAGGTCAAGCGCGCGCAAAGTGATGTCGCGCGCCGCGCCGATAGGAGTGGCAATCAGGTGCAGACCTGGGGCAATCGCGGGCATGGTATCACTTCTTTCGCGTCTGATCGACTTACGCCCTTGTGCCCCGCACAACGCGGCACCGCAAGCGTAGCGCCGCCGTCGTCGGTCTTGGGGCGTTTACTTCAAGCCGGTGCTTGCGTAGTCTTCGCCCAAATTCGCGTGTTCGGGAGAGTGCAGAAAATGTTTCGGAACTTGATAGGGCGTCGCACCGTCACCGCTGGCCTTGTGTCGGCTTTCGTGCTGGCCGGGTGCGAGGGGGGGCTAGGGCCTGTCGGTGGCGGCAGCCGCGTAAACACTGATCGCCCGGTGACGGTGGCATTGCTGGTTCCGGGCGGGTCCGAGGATGAAGGGCGCGCCGTTCTGGCCGAGGGCTTGGAAAACGCGGCCCGGCTTGCGGTTGCCGATTTGCAGGGGGTGCAGATTGATCTGCGGGTTTACCAGACGGCGGGCGACGCGGAACGGGCTGCCAGCGTAGCCCAGCAGGCGGTCGACGATGGCGCGAAGATCATTCTGGGTCCGCTTTTTGCCGATGCCGCGCGCGCGGTTGGTCAGGCGGTCAGACCTGCGGGCGTGAATGTGTTGAGCTTTTCCAACAACCCGTCGGCGGCGGCTGGAAATGTCTTTTTGCTTGGCCCGATGTTCGAGAACACGGCAAGCCGTCTGATGGATTTCGCCGCTGCCCAAGGCAAGGGGCGCGTTATGCTGGTGGCCGAGAGGAACGAAGCCGGAGATGCCGCCACATCTGCCGTGCAGCGGGCGGCCAGCCGCAGCTTGGCAGAGCTGGTTGCGTTAGAAAGCTATTCGTTCTCGCAGCAGGGCGTTGTGCAGGCGCTGCCGGATATCGCCTCAGAGGCCCGCGCGAGCAATGCGCAGACGCTGATTTTCACCGCCGGGTCCGAAGGCGCCTTGCCCCTGTTGGCAGAGTTGTTGCCACAAAACGGGCTGTCGCCAGAGACCTTTCAATATGCCGGGCTGACACGCTGGGACCTTCCGGCCAGCACCATGTCGTTCAAGGGCTTGCAGGGCGGCTGGTTCACCTTGCCCGATCCTTCGGTGATGCGTCAATTCGAGGCCCGCTACCAAGGCGCCTATGGCGAGGCCCCACACCCCGTGGCATCTCTGGGGTTCGATGCGGTCGCCGCGGTCGGGGCACTTTTGACGTCTGGCGGATCGGATGCATTGAGTGCGGCGCGGATCACACAGGGCAACGGGTTCAGCGGCGCAGCAGGCGTGTTCCGTTTCCGGCCCGACGGCTCTAACGAGCGTGGCCTTGCGATTGCAGAGATCCGCGATGGCGAGAGCGTGGTCATCAGCCCGGCCCCGCGCAGCTTTGATGGGGGCGGGTTCTGAGCGTGGGATTCGCCAAATCGGCCACGGAGGGCGCCGCGCCGCTGACCTTTGGGCCCTTTGCCGCAGCGGAAATTCTGGATCAGGCCGCGCTGGACCTGAGGCTTGCGCAGGCGCTGTCTGCCGCGCCCGATGCACGCGCCATGAGGGGCGGATTGGTCGGCGTTCTGAAAGCCGCTTTGACCGATGGGCGCGCAAGGCTGGAAGCGATTTACCGCGCCCATCCGCGCGACGCGCGCGACTTTACCGCCGCCAATTCGTGGCTGACGGATTGCATTGTGACCACCGCGTTGCAGGCGGTGCAAACCCGGATGCACCCCAATCCCAACCCGTCCGATGGCGAGCGGATCGCGACGCTGGCCGTCGGTGGCTATGGCCGGGCCGAGATGGCGCCGCATTCCGATATTGACCTGTTGTTCCTTGTGCCGTGGAAGGTTACCGGCTGGGTCGAGCAGGTGATTGAATCGACGCTTTATGTGCTGTGGGATCTTAAGCTGAAAGTGGGCCATGCCAGCCGCAGCATTGATGAATGTCTGCGCCTTGGTAAAGAGGATATCACCATCCGCACGGCGCTTCTGGAACATCGGTTCTTGCATGGCAACGCCGCATTGGCGCACACGCTGCGCACGCGGCTTTGGTCCGAATTATTCGCCAAGACCCATGCCGATTTCGTCGAGGCCAAGCTGGCCGAACGCGATGCGCGGCTAAGCAAGATCGGCAATCAGCGCTATCTGCTGGAACCCAATGTGAAAGAAGGCAAGGGCGGGCTGCGCGACCTGCAAACGCTGTATTGGATCGCAAAATATATTCACGAGGTCGATCAGGCGCGCGAGCTGGTGGGCTTGGGCTTTTTCCGCCCCGAGGAATACGAGGCTTTCCGCGAGGCAGAGACCTTTTTATGGGCGGTGCGCTGCCATATGCACCACATTGCCGGGCGGGCGGTTGAACAGCTGACCTTTGACATTCAGGTCGGGGTCGCCGACTGCATGGGCTACAAGGACCATGGAGGACGCCGCGGGGTCGAGCATTTCATGCAGGACTATTTCCGCAATGCCACCCGCGTGGGCGAATTGACCCGCATCTTCCTGACCGAACTGGAAGCGCGCCACGTCAAGCGCGAGCCTTTGCTGCGTAACTTCCTGAACCGGCGCAAGAAAATGCGCCACAGTCTGCGTGTGGTCCAAAACCGGCTGGACATAGAAGACGAGGCAGCGTTTCTGTCCGACCCGCTGAACATGCTGCGCATCTTCGAAGAAGCGCTGGTCACAGGCTACCTGATGCACCCCAATGCGATGCGGCTGGTCGCGGCCAATCTGCACATGATCGACGCGAAACTGCGGGCCGAACCCGAGGCGCATAAGATATTCATGCGGTTGCTGCTGAAACATGGCAACCCAGAACGCGCGCTGCGGCGGATGAACGAACTGGGCGCGCTCGCAGCTTTCATCCCCGATTTCGAGCCAATCGTGGCGATGATGCAATTCAATGTCTACCATCACTACACGGTCGATGAGCATACCATTCAATGCATCAGCACGCTGGCGCAGATCGAACGTGAAGAACTGGACGAAGAATTGCCCATCGCCTCGCGCATCCTGCGCGATGGGGTGAACCGTCGGGTTCTGTTCATTGCGCTGCTGTTGCACGATATCGGCAAAGGGCGGCCGGAAGATCATGCTGTTCTTGGGGCACAGATTGCGCGGCGCGTCGCGCCCGCGCTGGGGCTAAAACGTGCCGAATGCGACACTGTCGAATGGCTGGTGCGCTACCATCTTCTGATGTCGGACACCGCGCAGAAACGCGACATTTCCGACCCGCGCACGGTGCGCGATTTCGCCAAGCTGGTGAAAACCCGCGAAAGGCTGGACCTGTTGACGGTGCTGACCGTGTGCGACATTCGCGGCGTCGGGCCGGGAACGTGGAACAACTGGAAAGCGCAGCTTTTGCGCCAGCTTTACCGTGAAACCGCGAATGCGCTGGAAAACGGGCTGGAAGAACTGAACCGCGAGAACCGCTCTGACGAAGCCAAGCGCGCCCTTCGCGCCGTGCTGGCCGATTGGCCCTCTGCAGATCGCCGGGCGGAACTTGCGCGCCATTACGACCCCTATTGGCAGGGCCTGCCCACCACGACCCATGCTGTATTTGCCCAGCTTTTGCGCGATGTGACCCCGGCCACCATCCGGGTTGACCTGCATCCCGAACCCGACCGCGACGCGACGCGCGCCTGTTTCGTGCTGTCCGACCATGCCGGTATTTTTGCGCGTTTCGCTGGCGCGCTGGCCTTGGTCGGCGCGAATATCGTCGATGCGCGAACCTATACCACCAAGGATGGTTACGCGACCGCGGCGTTCTGGATTCAGGATGCCGACGGTCATCCGTTCGAGGAATCCCGCCTGCCGCGTCTGCGCAAGATGATCGAGCGGACCTTCTCGGGCGAGGTGGTCGCTTCGGAAGCGTTGGAGAACCGTGACAAGGTCAAGAAACGCGAGCGCGATTTCCGCGTCCCGACCAATATCAGCTTCGACAATGAAGGCTCGGAAATCTACACCATCATAGAGGTCGATACCCGCGACCGTCCCGGCCTGCTGTTCGATCTGGCGCGGACGCTGGCCGATAGCAATATCTCGATTGCCAGCGCGGTGATTGCCACCTATGGCGTGCAGGTTGTTGATACTTTCTATGTGAAAGACATGTTCGGGCTGAAACTGCACGCCAAATCCAAGCAGGAATCGTTGGAACGCAAGCTGCGCGCGGCGATCAAGGCGGGCGCAGAGCGCTCGGTCGCCTGACATGGCCGCCATCCGCATGGTCAAGGGCTTCCTGACGGTTGGGTTGTGGACGCTGCTGTCGCGCGTGTTCGGCTTTGCGCGCGATATCATGATCGCGGCCTACCTAGGGCCGGGGGCCGTGGCGGACGCGTTCTTCGTTGCCTTTTCACTGCCCAATATGTTCCGCCGCTTTTTTGCCGAAGGGGCGTTCAATTTTGCCTTCGTGCCGCTGTTTTCCAAGAAATACCAAGCGGGTGAAGGTGCCGAAAGCTTCGCGCGCGACGCTTTTTGGGGCATGGCCGCGCTGTTGGCGGTGTTTTCGGTGCTGGCGGTGCTGGCCATGCCGCTTTTGGTCTGGGCCATGGCGGCAGGGTTTGCGCAGGATGCACGTTTCGATATGGCGGTCGATTTCGGGCGCGTGGCGTTTCCGTATATCCTGTTCATCTCGCTGACCGCGTTGCTGTCGGGAATGCTGAACGCCGTGGGGCGCTTTACAGCCGCCGCGGCAGCGCCCGTGCTTTTGAACATCATCTTTGTCACCGGCATCGTGGTTGCCGGGGCCATGGGCTGGCCAATTGGTCCGGCGCTTGCGTGGTGTGTGCCGGTTGCGGGTGTGGCGCAACTGGCGCTTTTGTGGGTGGCGGTGCGGCGCGCGGGCTTTGCCATGCGGTTTCAGCGTCCCAGACTTACGCCCGAATTGAAGCGCCTTGCCGTGATTGCCGCACCAGCCGTTCTGGCCGGCGGCGTGGTGCAGATTAACCTGCTGGTGGGCCGTCAGGTCGCCAGTTTTACCGAGAACGCGATTTCTTGGCTGAATTTCGCGGACCGGCTGTATCAATTGCCCTTGGGCGTGGTGGGCATTGCGGTCGGCGTGGTGCTGTTGCCGGAATTGTCGCGCCGCTTGGCGGCGGGCGATACGGACGGCGGGCGGCACAGTTTCAACCGCGGGATGGAATTTTCGCTGTTCCTGACCGTGCCCTCGGCGGTGGCGCTGGCCGTGATCGGCGCGCCCATCGTGGCGGTGCTGTTTGGGCGCGGGGCATGGACGGATGCCGACACGCAGGCCACGGCGCTTGCGCTGGCCGTCTACGCGCTGGGCCTGCCTGCCTTTGTTCTGCAAAAGGTGCTGCAACCGCTGTATTACGCGCGCCATGATACGAAACGCCCTTTTCAATTCGCGGTTACGTCCATGGTGGTGAATGCGGCCGTTGCCGTCGGCCTGATGCCGCTAATCGGCTTTGTCGCAGCCGCCTTGGCCACAACATTCGCGGCTTGGGTCATGGTCGGGCAGCTCTGGCGGGGCGCGCGGGCGATGGGCCCGGCCGCGCAGATTGACCCGCAACTGCGCGGGCGCGTCTGGCGTATCGCTCTGGCCTCTGCTGCGATGGGGGCGGCACTTTTTGGGGCGGCTCAGCTTGTCGCGCCCATGCTTGCCATGGCCGGGTGGCGCTACCTTGCGCTTTTGGGGCTGATCGCCGTGGGCAGCGCGGTCTATCTGGGGCTGGGGCAGGTGATCGGCGCTTATGACGCGCGCGAGATTCGCGCCAGCCTGCGCCGGGGGCGCTAGGGCGCGCCGCGTTCATTCGCGTTCACGCGCCCCACTCTAACCTTCTATGATCGCACGTCTTTCTGAGCAAAACTGGGAAGCACTTTTGCGCGACGTGCGCTAGGGCAGGATCTGTAGCCAGACCCAGCCGGTCAGCATGACCAGCCCCGTTCCGATCAGCGCAGAGGATGCGGCCACCCGTTTCGCGCGCCCATACATATTGGCAAAAACATAGACATTCACGCCCGGTGCCATGGCTGCCGTGACCACGGCCGAGCGCAGCGCCTCGGTGGACAGCCCGAACGCTTTGGCCAGCCCGTAGGTGATTGCCGGGTGCACCACCAGCGACAGCGCCACGACATAGGCAATCGTGCGCAAATCGCCTTCGGGCCGGTAGCGATACAGCACGCCCCCCAGACTGAACAATGCCGCAGGCAATGCTGCGCGCACCATCATGTCCAGCGCATCTTCCATCACCTCCGGCACGGGCAGGCCCGACAGGTTCACGGCAAAGCCCAGCGCAATCGCGATCACAAGCGCATTGTGGAACATGGCGCGCAGCACGCGCGCCCCGGTATCGCGCAAGCGCCCGCCGCGGTTGCGCATCAGCTCCATCGTGGTAATGCCGATGGCGTAGCAGATCGGCGAATGCAGCGCGATAATGGCGTAGTTTGCCGCCAGCGCATCTGGGCCATAGGCGCGCTCTGATATCGGCAGGCCCAGCAGCACCGTGTTGGAAAACAGCGCGACAAAGCCGATGGCCACGCAATCTTCCCAGTCGCGCTTGAAGAACAGGCGTGCCCCCGCAAAGCCAAGGCCGAAACTGACCACGGCCCCTGTGTAGAAACTGACCAGCAAGCGCCAGTCAAATTCCTGCCCCAGATCCAACCGGGAAATGGCGGCAAAAAGCAGGCACGGGATGGCGAAACTCTGGGTAAACCAGACCACGCCTTCGACTTGGGTGTCGGAAATCAGGTTGCGCCAGCGTGCGACATAGCCAAAACCGATGACCAGAAAGACAGGCAATATGACATCGGCCAGTGCCT
Organism: Roseibaca calidilacus; assembly: GCF_001517585.1. Taxonomy (NCBI): domain Bacteria; kingdom Pseudomonadati; phylum Pseudomonadota; class Alphaproteobacteria; order Rhodobacterales; family Paracoccaceae; genus Roseinatronobacter; species Roseibaca calidilacus. The sequence continues at coordinate 335,442 of NZ_FBYC01000004.1, forward strand.
GCATGTCACAGCGCCAGCGTCACGGTCATCCCGTCGAAAGCGGGGGTGACATGGTCGGGCGTTTCCGCATCCAGCGTCGCATAATCCAGATCCAGATGCATGTTGGTCAGCACAGCGCGGGCGGGGCGCGCGCGGGTGATCCAGTCCAATGTCATCTCCAGATGGGCATGGGTCGGGTGCGGGGTGCGGCGCAGCGCATCGATGATCCAGACATCCAGCCCCTCCAGCAAGGGCCAGCTTTCGTCGTAGATGCCAACGACATCGGGGCAATAGGCCAGCCCCCCCACGCGAAAGCCAAGCGCATCAATACCGCCATGGTTCAGCCGGATCGGGTGCAGCACCAGCGGCCCGCCCGGCCCCTCGACGGTAAAAGCGCCGTCAATGCTGTTCATGCCCAGAATGGGCGGGTAAGGCGAATTCGGCGGCTGGATGAACGCATAGCCAAACCGCGACAACAACGAATCTTGTGTCGGACCATCAGCCCAGACGGGCAGCTTTTCGCGCATGTTGAAAACGATCTGGCGCAAATCGTCCAGCCCGTGCACATGGTCGGCATGGGCATGGGTATAGACCACCGCGTCCAGCCGCCCGATGCCTGCGTCCAGCAATTGCTCGCGCATGTCGGGGCCGCTGTCGATCAGCACCTGTGTTATGCCGTCCGGCCCAAACCGTTCCAGCAATAGCGAGCAGCGGCGGCGGCGGTTGCGCGGATTGGCCGGGTCGCACGCACCCCAATGCCCGCCAAGGCGCGGCACCCCGCCAGACGACCCGCAGCCCAAGATCGTGGCGCGCAATTCCGCCATCAGGCCACCGCCTTCCAGAACAGGCGGTCGAAATTCGCGCTGGTCTGGGCGGCGAAGTCTGCTTCACTCATCCCGAAAAGCTCTGCGCCGACACGGGCAGTATGGGCGGTATAAGCAGGTTCATTGCGGCGGCCCCGGTGCGGCGGCGGGGCCAGATAGGGCGCGTCGGTTTCCACCAGAATGCGGTCCACCGGGGCGCTCGCGAAAATCGCGCGCAAATCGGTGCTGCGGGGGAAAGCCGCGATGCCCGACATGGACAGGTAAAAGCCCAGGTCCAGCGCGGCTTGCGCCAGTGCCGCACTGCTTGAGAAGCAATGCATCACGCAACTATACCCACCCGCACGGTGTTCTTCCGTCAAGATACGCGCCATATCCTCATCGGCGTCGCGCGCATGGATAATCAGCGGCAGCTTGGTTTGGCGCGCGGCCTCTATGTGAATGCGCAGGCTCTTTTGTTGCACATCCGCGCTTTCGGCGGTGTAATGATAATCCAGCCCCGTTTCGCCAATGCCGACCATCTTGGGATGGTCCGCCAGCGCGACCAATTCATCCACCGTGACCATGGGGTCGGATGCCACGCTCATCGGGTGGGTGCCGGCGGCAAAAAACACGCTGGGGTGTGACTCTGCAATGGCTTGCACCTTGGGCAGGGCCGACAGTTTGGTGCAGATCGTGACCATACGCGCGACGCCCGCCGCATGGGCGCGGGCGATTAGCTCCTCATGCTCTCCGTCGAAATCGGGGAAATCGAGGTGGCAATGGCTGTCGACAAGCTGCGGCTGGGTCATGCACTTTGTCCCAATACGGGGCGTAACCCCTCTTCGGTTTTCAGCACCATATCCAGCACCAGCGCCGCAGGGTCAAGGTTCACCGCGCGGCCATGCCTTGCGCGGGCCGACAGCGCGGGGGCGAGTTCGGCAAGCCTTTGCGCGGCCTGTTGGTGCGGCGCAATGCGCGCCAGAAGGGCCGCTTCGCCTTCCACCGCTTCTGGCCCTGGCCCCATGATGCCTGCGCGCGCCGCGCGCGCCATGAACAGATCGAACAGGCGCAGGAACAGCGCGAAGCGGGTTTCATTGCCCTTGCCGGTCATCGATTCTGCCAGTCGCAGCGCCCGCGCGCGGTCCATGCGGGGCAGGGTGGCGAATAGCGCGACCATCTCGGCGTAAATCTCTGCCCCGCCGCCAAGTGCCAGTTCCACCGCTTGGCCGACCGACCCGCCGGACAGTTCGGCCAAGGTCGCCGGGTCGCCATCGACCCCGGCTTGGGCAAGGGCGGCGGCGAAATCATCCGCGCCAAGCGCCGACAGCCGCAGATCCCGGCAGCGCGATCGGATTGTGGGCAACAACCGCGAGGGCTGATGCGACACCAGCAGCAGCGTGGCATTGGCGGGCGGTTCTTCCAGCGCCTTAAGCAACGCATTGGCGGCGTTGGTGTTCATCTCGTCGGCGGCATCCACGATCACCACGCGCTGCCCGCCATCCGCTGCCGATAGCCCGAAAAACCCGTGCAACCGGCGCATGACATCGACCGTGATATCGCGCCGCAGGTTGCCCTTGTCGTCGGGGCCGCGCCGGACTACCAACAGCCCGCCATCCGCGCCCGCGCGCAACCGGCGCACGGTGGGGTTGTCTTCGGGCACATCCAGCGTGTCCGGCGGGCCGAACATGCCGCCAGTGTCACCGGCCAGCAGAAACCGCGCGATGCGCCACGCCAAGGTTGCCTTGCCAACGCCCATCGGGCCGCTGAGCAACCATGCATGGTGCATCCGACCCGACCCGTATGCTTGCAGGAACGCGGCCTCTGCCGCCGCTTGGCCGAACAGAACCGGGGTTGCGCAAGGGTGCGGCGCGCCCTCGCGCTGGTCGGGCAGGTCCGGCATTTCTGTCATCGCAGATGCGCCGTGACCCGCGCGGCCATGTCCTGCGCGATGACATCCGGCGCGCGCGTGCCATCAATAACCTGCACGCGGGCGGGATATTCTTGCGCCAGTGCCAGAAACCCGGCGCGCAACGCTTCCTGAAAGCCAAGACCAAGTTCTTCGAACCGATCCTCGCCCGAGCGCCGCGCCAGCCCACGCGCCAAAGCCGCCCGCGCATCCATGTCGATGACAAAGGTCAGGTCCGGTTCGATCCCGATGACCAGATCGTGCAGGCGGTCCACCAACGGGCGCAGGTTGGCGCGCGCCACGCCCTGATAAACGCGTGTCGAATCCGCGAAACGGTCGGTTATGACCACCGCGCCCCGGTCCAGCGCAGGCTGGATGGTGCGTTCCAGATGGTCGCGGCGCGCGGCGTTGAACAGCAATATTTCGGTTTCTGCCGACCAGCGCGCCGGGTCGCCTTCGACCAGCAAGCGGCGGATGGCTTCGGCACCCGGTGCGCCGCCCGGCTCTCGTGTGACGACAACATCATGCCCTGCCGCTGCCAAGCCTTCGGCCAAAAGCCGCGCCTGTGTGGATTTCCCGCTGCCATCAATCCCCTCGACGCTGATGAACAGGCCCTGCGCGCGCATCCTTAGTTCAGCGCCGTTTCAGTCTCGCCCCGGGCCAGCGCAATCAGCCGCAGCGCAGCGGCTTGCGCGCGCACCATGAAGCCGCCTGCTGGCACATCGGCCCCGGCCACCAAATCAAAGCTGAGCGGTTCCATCTCTGGCGGGGTGACAACCAATCGTCCCATCACATCGCCCGCCACGATCGGGGCGGGCAGGGGGCTGTCATATTCCACGCGCGCATCAAGCTGCGCCGCGCCGATTGCCGGCACCAGCGCGCGGGCGTCTTCGGCCACGACCAGTGGCACGGTAGAGGCCTCTCCCAGCCAGACCGGTGCGGCCGCCAGCACGGTGCCGGGAACGGCGACCGTCACCTCGGCGAATTGCCGAAATGCCCAGTTTATGATCGATTCCGCCTCTTGCACCCGTTCGGCGGCGCTGTTCAGGCCGCCAAAGGCGAAAACGATCCGTCTGTCGCCTTGCTGCGCCGATCCGGTCAGCGAATAGCCCGCATCAGAGGTGAAACCGGTCTTCAACCCGTCCAGCCCGATGCCAGCATCCACAAGCGGCAGACGGTTTTCTTGTTCAATGCCGTTCCAAGTGAACACGCGTTCGCTGAAATAGGGGTAAAATTCGGGGTGTTCACGTATCATATAGGTGGCCAGCGTGACCAGATCGCGTTTTGACATGCGGTGGCTCGGTTCCGGCCAGCCAGAGGCATTGGTGATATTGGTGTTGGTCATGCCCAATTCGCGCGCGCGCTGTGTGGCCATGCGGGCATAGGCGTCCTCTGTCCCGGCCAGCCCTTCGGCCACGACCACCGCGGCGTCATTTCCTGACAGAACGGCGATGCCGCGGATCAGGTCCTTGGCCGTGGGCCGGTCGCGCATTTCCAGAAACATCCGCGACCCGCCCATCTCATAGGCGCGTTGCGACACGGAGAATGTCGTATCCAGCGCAAGGCGGCCTTCCTTGATGGCTTCGAACAGCATCTCCAGCGTCATCAGCTTGGACATGGATGCAGGCGCCAGCGGCTGGTCTGCGTTCTTGTCCAGAAGCACCGTGCCCGTGCTCAGGTCCAGCACATAGGCCGATGTGGCGCGGGTGCTAAAGCCCCCCGGCCCGTCCTGCGCCAAAAGCGCAGTCGGGGCGGCCAGCCCAAGACCCCCCACAAGGATGCTGGCAATTAGACGGATCGGCATGGCAACTCCTTCATCGACGGACGGCATATGCATCAGCAAAGCCCAGTTTCTTGACTTGGGCAAGGATGTCGCGGCGCTCTGCCGCTGTGCTGGCCGGGCCGACCACAACGCGCCAAAACGCATTGCCCTGCGTGCGGCCGGGTTTGATGCTGGCCGTCAGCCCCGCCTTGCGCATGGTTTCGGTGGCACCGTCGGCGTTCGATTCCACGCTGAAAATGCCGATCTGCACGAAAGGACGGTCCAGCGCGCTGGGCGCGGGTGTGTCCGTGCTGGCCCCCGCCATGGGTGTTGGCATGGTCGGGACGGCGTCTGCCGCGACTGCGGGGGCATCGGTTGCCGAGGGTGCCGCATCCAGCGTGGCCGTGGTGATCTCTGACGGTTCCGCGTCATCGCGCCCGAACAGCCGCGCGAAGAACCCGCGTTTGCGCGGCTCTTCTGCGTCCGGTAGGGCGATCATGGTTTCGCTTGCGGCATCGGCTTCGGCGGTGCCGTCCGGTGCCGATTCGGCGGTGGCCTGTGCCGCAGTTTCGCTGTCCGCTTCGGCGGGCGGGGCTGACGCGGTTTCCGATGCAGGCTCTGCCGTGGCGTCGGGCGCAGCTTCGGGCGCGGGGCGTTGCTCTTCCGTGCGCAGGGCAACCACTTCCAACGGGGTCGGTGCACCGGGCAGCATTCCAACGGCTTCGGCCGCTTCGGCAGACACCTGAAATACCGGGCCGGGATTCATCCTCTCGCGCTTGAACAGCGCGCCCACGGTTTCACGCCCGGAGTCCGTGTTGCGGATAATCACGCGTTCGGGCGCCTTGACGTCCGGATGTGCGACCCAGACCCCGCCAAGCGACGGGCGGCCATCCCACAGGCCCTTGTCGCTTTGGGAAAAGACATCGGGCGCTTCGACATCGCGTTCGACCACACCCCCGCCAGCTTGCGCGACAGGTCTGGTTTCGGTGCCATCCGTGCCCTGCAAACAGCCCGATAGGGCAAGGCACAGGGCAAGCGATATACTGGCTACTCTGTTACTGATCATTCTGCCTCTCTCTCGCGTCGCGCATCCGCTCTGATGGCGGGTTTAGCGGCAAGCGGTGTCTTTGCGCGTTTTATACGCCAAAACCCGCGCAAGAACAGCCCTGCAAGCCGCTATAAACCGTCTTGTGATTCATTTGCGCAATAGACCGCGCGCCGCCTAGGCCCCAGAGCGGTCGCGCCAGCGATTGACCATCGGGTAGCGCCGATCCAGCCAGAAGGCGCGCAGGCTAAGCCTTGGCCCCGGTGCCGACTGATACCGCTTCCATTCAGCTATCTGGACCAAATGGGCGACGCGCTCGATTGTAGCGCGTCCGAAACCGCGCGCGACCAGATCGGCCACTGACAGGTCATGGTCCACCAGCCCTTCCAGAATCGGATCCAGCACATCATAGGGCGGCAGGCTGTCATCATCGCGCTGGTCGGCGCGCAGCTCCGCCGATGGGGGTTTGTCGATGATGCCGGGCACGATGACCTCGCCGCTGGGCGCTTTCATCCATGGGGCGTGATTAGCATTGCGCCAGCGGCAGATGTCGAAGACGCGGGTTTTATACAGGTCCTTGATCGGATTATAGCCGCCATTCATGTCGCCATAGATCGTGGCATAGCCCACCGCGACCTCGGATTTGTTGCCGGTGGTCAACAGCATCGCCCCGGTCTTGTTGGAAATCGCCATCAGGATCGTGCCGCGCAGGCGCGATTGCAGGTTTTCCTCTGTCACATCTTCTGCCAGCCCGGCGAAGAGGGGTGCCAGCGCGTCGCTCATGGCGCGCCGCGGGCCTTCGATGCTGACCTCGTCCAGCTTGCAGCCCAAGCGCCGGGCCTGATCGGCGGCATCCGACAGGCTGGCGGGTGATGTGTATTCAGATGGCAGCATCACGCAATGCACGTTGTCGGGGCCAAGCGTGTCGGCGGCAATGGTGGCCACAAGCGCAGAATCAATGCCCCCCGACAGCCCCAGCACGACGCGGCCAAACCCCGATTTGCGCAAGTAATCGCCAAGCCCCATGCACATGGTCCGATAATCCTGCGCCAGATCATCGGGCAAGGCGGCGCGCGGCCCAGGTTCAGCGCGCCAGCCATCCGGGCCTTGGGTGAAATCGACCGAGACAAGGGCTTCCTCATGCGCGGGCAGTTGCACCGCCAGCTTGCCGCCCGGGTTCAGAACAAAACTTGCCCCGTCGAATACCTGATCGTCTTGTCCGCCAACAAGATTCAGATAGACCAATGGCAGGCCGGTTTCGACCACGCGGGCGACCATATGGGTCATGCGGGTGTCGAACCGCCCCCGCGCATAGGGCGAGCCATTGGGCACAAGCAGCAGTTCCGCCCCGGATTCGGCTTGCGCTTCGGCGACGTCCTCGTGCCAAGCGTCTTCGCAGATGGGGGTTCCAATGCGCAGCGGCCCAGCGACGAACGGACCGGATATGTCCCCCGAAGCGAACACGCGTTTCTCGTCGAACACCTGTTCATTGGGCAGATGGTGCTTGCGGATCACGGCGCGCACCGACCCGCCGCCCAGAACCGCCCAGCAGTTATAGATCGCGCCGCGCGCGCCCATGGGCAGGCCGATGCCCAACAGCGGCCCATCGGCACAATCGCGCGCAAGCCTGTCCAGCATGGCGCGCAGATCGGCCAGAAAGGCGGGGCGTTGCACAAGATCTTGTGTCTGATAGCCCGACAGGAACATTTCCGGCAGCGCGACCATATCCGCACCGTCAGCCTTGGCGCGGTCCCATGCAGCGCGCGCCTTGGCGGCATTGCCCGCAAGATCGCCCAAGGTCGGGTTCAGTTGCGCAAGCGTCAGGCGAAAGCGGTTGGACATGTGTCGGGCCTTGGGTGTCTGGCAAGAATGCCTTCACATATCACGCTGGCCGCCCATGGGAAGGGCCGCCCGCTTAGGTGCCACCTGCATCCCGAAACATCTGTTCCATCTGGGCGACCGTCATAGCACCTTCATCCGCGTCAAGCCCGCGCGCGTCGAGCGCCGTCTGGTTCAACTGGCGTCGGTCGATCCAGCGCGCGGCCTCGTCCAGATTGCCGCTTTCAAGCCGCGACAGGAATTGCGCGCTCATATAGCTTGAATTCTCGCGCAACTGCTCTGGCGTGCGGTCCATGTAGCTTGCCAGCATCTCCTGCTGTTGCTGCTCTGTCAGACGATAAAAGCTGAAACCAGAATCGTTTGATTGGGTCGAAGACAGCGTGGCGTTAATCGCTTCGCCAAGGCTGACCGTCCCCGTTTGCACAAGGGTCGCCGCACCCATTCCCAGCGTCAGGGTGGCCGCGCTCAGCACAACCCAATCCACGCTGACCGCCCCGCTTTCATCGTGCAACGCGGCGAGCACCCGAGTGTAGCTGGTAGTCTTGCGCAAAGTCATAGCCGCGATCCCTTGATGAACGTGCCAGTGTTTCGCCGCAACGTGGTCTGGACATGACATTTTCATGGCGAGTTTGTGCCGCTGCGCTACAACTATGACAGCCCTCGACTTGCCCGGCCCCCTTGCGCGAACATGTGCCCCCGACTAGGCTATGGCCAAAATCCCAAGGGGACTTCTGCATTATGGCTTTCAACTCTGCCCTGCCGCGCGCGCTGGTCGCTGCGCTTATTATGTCCACGACTGGCCTTGCACCTGCCATTGCCCAGACCGATGGCGTTCTGACGCGCCAATACGAGGATGGCGGCGTCTATGAGGGGGAATTCCGCGACGGGCTGCAACATGGCCAAGGCACCTACCGACTGCCCAATGGGTTCGAGTATTCGGGCGAATGGTTGGATGGGCAGATCACCGGCGAGGGTGTTGCGCGCTACCCTTCGGGTGCCGTCTACGAGGGCAGCTTTGTCGCTGGCCGGCCCGAAGGTCAGGGCATGATGACCTTTGCCGACGGGTCCACCTATGAAGGGGACTGGGTGGCCGGTGCGATCACCGGGCAAGGCCGCCGGGTCTTTGCCAATGGCGCGGTCTATGAAGGCGCGATGGTCAATGGTGAACCCGAAGGCGAAGGCACTCTGACCCGTGAAGATGGCTATGCCTATACCGGCACTTGGGTCGCCGGTGCGCGCGAAGGGCAAGGCCGCATCACCTATCCCGATGGCGCTGTCTATGAGGGAGAGATGCTGGCCGATCTGCGCCATGGCACCGGCACGCTGACCCGCCCGGATGGCCTGCGCTATGAAGGAGAGTGGCAAGAGGGCGCGCTGCACGGGCAAGGCGTGCTGACGCAGGCCAATGGCGATGTCTATACCGGCGCGTTCGAAAACGGCCTGCGCCAAGGCGCGGCCACCGTGCAACAAGCCGATGGGCTGATTTTTGAAGGCCAATTCGTGGCCGACCAGCGCGAAGGGCCGGGCAAGCTGACCGGGCCAGAGGGCTACCTTTACGAAGGCACTTGGGTCGCGGGCCAGATCGCGGGCGACGGGCGGCTGGTGCAGCCCGACGGGTCCGAGTATGTCGGCCAGTTCCGCGCGGGCCTGCCCGATGGGCAAGGCCGCATCACCTATGCCGATGGCGCGACCTATGACGGCGCGTGGCGCGATGGGCAGTTCCACGGGCAAGGCAGCGCCACCTTCGCGGATGGCTCCAGCTATGACGGCGAACATGTGCAAGGGCTGGCCGAAGGGCAGGGCACCATGACCTTCGCCGATGGCCGCGTTTATACCGGAACACTCTTGGGCGGTGAATTGCACGGCGAGGGCGAGATGACCTATCCGGACGGGTCGGTCTATACCGGCCAATTCGTCGAAGGGCTGCGCGATGGGCAGGGGCGCATCGAACTGGCGGATGGCTTTGTCTATGAAGGCGAATGGCTGGCAGGAGAGATCACCGGCACCGGCGTTGCGACCTATGCGACAGGCGATGTCTATGAGGGCGAATTCGTGAATGGCCAACGCAATGGCAGCGGCGTGCTACGCTACGCGACCGGCGAAGTGCTGTCGGGCGACTGGGAAGACGGGGTGATGACGGTGCGGGATGGGGAGTGATCCCGCCGCGCTTTGTGATGGTCGTGCCGGGTAGTGGGGCGGTCAAATTAGAAGCGGCTTAGGGCCGCTTTGCGGACGAAGCGGTCTTTCGCTGCGTTTGATCCTATGTCTGCTATACTCAACTGCCAAACCAAACCATCAGAAAGGCAGATTTGAACATGACTTGGAAACCAAAAAACTATTCGACCATCAGCCCCTACCTCATGGTGCGCGACGCGGAAAAGACCCTTCAGTTCATGGAAGCTGTGTTCGCGGCGACGCGTTTGCGCCTGCACCCTCGGGAAAATGGGCCAGGCGTGGCACATGCCGAAGCCCGGATAGATGACAGCATCATCATGATGGGCGAGGTGCCCGACGCCAGTGAAGCACACATTCACGTTTATGTCCCGAACGCGGAGGAGACCTTTGCAAAGGCAGTGGCCGAAGGTGGGAAAGTGGTCCAAGACCTCACTCGCTCAGGGGATGGGGACTATCGCGGTGGGATCGCTGACGGGAATGGCATCGTCTGGTGGATTTCTACGCAAGAAGAATATCGGAACTAGGCCAATGCTTTGGAATGATGCTGTAACGCTTGCAATGAAATGGCCGGAAGTCAGCGAGGCGACGTCCTATGGCGAGCCGTCACTGAAAATCCGCAAGCGACTGCTGGCAAGGCACCGTCTCGACGACGACACCATTGTCCTTCTTGACGTCCCGGCAGAGGAACGCGCGCACCTGATAGAGATCATGCCAGAGGTATTCTTTTGCGAACCACACTACCACGGCCATGAAATTGTGCTGGCTTATCTCGAACATGCACCGGTTGATGTCATTGAACGGCTTTTAGAGCGGAGGTGGAGAAACTCCGCAAGCAAGCGTTCGGTCACCAATTTCAAAAACCGAACTGCGCAATAACAGACATTCATTCTCCCCGCAGCATCACGCAGTTTGGGCTCTTTGCGTCGCCGGTGCGCATAGATGTAGGAACCGCTTACCACCTCACCCCACCACCCCCTCCAACCGCGCATACCCCCGAAACCGTATCCGCCCGCCCGCAATCCGTGCGTCCTCCAGCCGGTAGCTGGGGAAGCGTTGCAAAAACCGGCTGACGGCCACTTTCCCTTCCAGCCGCGCCAGTGTCAGCCCCACGCAGACATGCGGGCCGCCGGCAAAAGCCAGATGCCGGTTCGGTTTGCGGGCAATGTCGAAGCGGTCGGGCGCGTCGAACACCGCAGGGTCGCGGTTCGCCGCCCCGATGCACAGGTGCAGCACCGTCCCCGCCGCGACCCCGACGCCGCCGATCTCGACATCCTCGACCGCCTGCCTGTTGCCGAATTGGTTGGGCGACAGATACCGCAGGCTTTCCTCTATCGCGGGGCCGATCAGGTCGGGGTCGTCCAGCAGCCGCGCGCGCTGGTCGGGGAAATCTTCCAACAAGGCCAAAGTGTTGCCGATCAGGTTGGTCGTCGTCTCATGCCCCGCGTTCAGGATGAAAATGCAATTCTGCAACAGCTCTGTTTCCGACAGCGTCTCGCCCTCGCGCGTGCCGTGGATCAACCGGGTCAGCACATCCACTTCCGGGTCGCCGGGGGCTGCGCGCCGCCGCGCGACCAGCCCTTGCAGATAGGCGGTGAATTCCGCCACCGCCCGGTTGCCGCGCGCCAGCACCTCTGGCCCCGGCGCGGGTTCCAGCGCGCCCAAGATCGCCAGCGACCAGTCGCGCAAAGGGCCGCGCTCTGACAGCGGCACATCCAGCAGGTTGCCGATAATCTCGACCGGGATGGCGGCGGCGAAATCTTCGATCAGGTCCACCCGATGCTCCATCCGGTCCAGCAAGCGGTCCACGGTTGCCACCAGCCCCGGCTCCATCCGCGCAATCGCGCGCGGCGTCAGCGCAGAGGCCATGATCCGGCGCACCCGCGTGTGCAAAGGCGGGTCGTTGAACACCAGCGAATTGGTGTGATGGGTATAGAGCGGGGCATCCCGCCCAAAGATCGGCGCGAACATGGCGCGCTTGTCAGAGGAAAACCGCACCGTGTCGCGATACACGCGGTCCAGATCGGCATGGCGCGACAGCAGCACCGACCCGTCGCGCAGCCGCAACACGGGTGCGCCCCGCAACAAGGCCGCATAGGTCGGGAACGGATTGTCCAGAAAGCCCGGCGGCGGATTGGCCAAATCGAATGCGGCGATGTCCTGCATGAATACTCCTCCCTTTCCGGCAGACTGCGCAAGTTTCGCCCGTGTCACAAGCCCCGGCCCGCGTGTTCGCCGTGGCATTCATGCGCCCGGCAGGTTAAGGTCTGCCAAGTGAATTTGAAGGACCGACCCCGCGTGAGCCGCATTGACCGATATCTGCTGGCACAGCTTCTGTCTGTCTTCGCGTTTTTCACGCTGGTTCTGGTGGCGGTCTATTGGGTGAACCGCGCGGCCCGCCTGTTCGACGCGGTGGTGGGGGACGGGCAAAGTTTCTGGGTGTTTCTGGAACTTTCGGCGCTGACCTTGCCCAATGTGTTCCGCGTGGTGTTGCCGCTATCGGCCTTTGCGGCTGCGGTCTATGTGGCGATCCGCATGACCCGCGACAATGAAATGGTGGTGCTGCAAGGCACCGGCATTTCCTTTACGCGGCTGTTGCGCCCGGTTGCCGTGTTCGGGCTGATCGTGGCCCTTATGCTGGGTGCGCTGATGCATGTGCTCAGCCCCATGTCGCGCGCGCAGTTGGCCGAACGGCAGGTGGCCATCGCGGGCAATATCAGCGCGCGGCTGCTCCGCGCGGGAGAGTTCCTGCAACCCGCCGATGGCATCGTGGTGTTCATCCGAGAGATCTCCGAGGATGGCACGCTGAACGATGTTTTCCTGTCGGATTCGCGCGCGGCCGAGCGCCGGGTGGACTATAACGCCAAACAGGCCCTGCTTGTCACCGTTACCGGCAGTGCCGTGCTGGTCATGCTGGATGGCGTGGCGCTTGCCTATGAAGGGTCCAACGGGCGGCTGACAACGCTGGGTTTTGATGAATTGACCTATGACATCGGCGCGCTGATCGCCCCCGGCGGGCGGCGGGTTGATGTGGTGGAATTGCCCACGGCAACGCTTTTGGGGGTCAATGCCGCCGCGCGCGCGGCGCTGGGCGTTACGCTGGCAGAGGTGCGGTTTGAATTGGCCTCGCGCGTGGCGCAGCCGCTCTTGGCGGTCATCACGGCCTTGGTCGGGTTCACGGCGCTGTTTCTGGGGCAATTCAGCCGCCTTGGCGCGTGGCGGCAGGTTTTGGCGGCAATTATGGTTTTGATCGTCATTCAGCTTTTGGCCAATGCCACCGCCGGGGTCGCGTTGCGCCGGGCAGAGCTTGCGGCATTGGCCTTTACGCCGGTGGTGGCCGGTTTGGCGGTGGTCGGCGCCATGCTCTGGAGCGCGACGCGGCGAAAGGGGCGACTATGATCCTTGCGCGGTATTTCCTGCGTCGTCTGCTGGGCACGGCGGCCATGGTCTCTGGGGTGTTTCTGGGCATGATCCTGCTGCTGGACATGGTCGAGCAATTGCGCCGCCTGTCAGGACAGGATGCAGGCTTCGGGGCTGTCTTGCGCCTGTCGCTGTTGAACACGCCAGAGGCGTTTTATGAAATCGCGCCCTTGGTCATGATGCTGGCCGCGCTGTGGCTGGGGCTGGGTTGGTCGCGCAGTTCGGAATTCGTGGTCATCCGTGCGGCGGGCCGGTCTGTCCCGCGTCTGCTGCTTGTGCCGGGGCTGGTGCTGCTGCTGGCGGCGTCGGGCTTTGTCGCGCTGATGAACCCGCTGGTGGCCAGTTCCGTGCGGGAATACCAGCGCAGCTTGGCCGCGCTTCAGGGCGGCAGTGGCGCTGTGGTGGCCTTGGCAGGCGATGAGCTGTGGCTGCGGCAGGCCGACCGGCTGGGTCAGACCGTGATCCACGCGCGCCGCGCCGAAGACACCGGAACCGTTCTGTTCGATGCCAGCTTTTTCGTGTTTCACGCCGAGCGCGGCTTGTCGGTGCGGCTGCAAGCCGACCGGGCCGATCTGCGCCCCGGATCGTGGCGGCTATCTGGTGTGAAGCGTTGGCGCTTGTCCGACCTGAATCCCGAAGCACAAGCGACCACCTTGTCCAGCCTTGCCATTGCAACTGACCTTACGCCCGAGAAAATCCGCGACAGCTTTGCGCAGGCGCGCACCGTTCCGCTGTTCCAGCTTCCCGGTTTCATCGCCACGTTAGAGCGCGCGGGGTTTTCAGCGCTCGAACACCGGATGCGGTTGCATATGGAACTGGCGCTTCCAGTGTTGCTGACGGGCATGATGTTGTTGGCCTTGGCGCTCAGCATACATCATGCGCGCGCGGGCGGGGTCGGAATTCGGGCGCTTGTCACGATTCTCTCTGGATTTACACTGTTCTTTTTGCGTAACTTCGCACAGGTCTTGGGGGAGACCGGGCAGATTCCCGTGTTGCTCGCGGCATGGGGATTGCCAGTTGCCACGATGCTGCTTGCCATGGGTGTGATGCTGAATCAGGAAGAATATTGATGGGCGCTTGGTCGCTCCTGCCTCGGTGCGGCGGCCTTGGTCGCGTGCTGGCCTGTGTGCTGGGGCTTGGGGTGACTGGTCCGGCTGTGCTTATGCCGGCGGCTGCGCAAGAACAGGACGGGTTTGCAACGCTACTGGCGGACCGCTTGTTTCTTGCTGGTCCAAACCGCCTGATTGCAGAGGGCAATGTCGAAGCCGTCCTAGATCAGACGCGATTGACCGCCGAACGGGTTGTCTATGATCGCGCGACCGGGGCCATGCAGATCACTGGTCCCTTGGTGCTGACCGAAGGCACCAGCACCGTCTTGCTGGCCGATAGCGCAGACCTGCGCGAAGGCTTGCGGCTGGGGCTTATCCGTTCCGCGCGGGTCGTGATGGAGCAGCAACTTCAGATCGCGGCGCATTCGGTCGAACGGCGTTCCGAGCGGTTCACAGAGATGAACAATGTCATCGCCTCTGCCTGCGAAATCTGCCCCGACACCGAAACGCCCTTGTGGGAAGTGCGGGCCAATCGCGTGGTGCATGATGCCGAAGAACGCCAGCTATATTTCGAAGGCGCGCGGTTTAGCATGTTCGGCCTGCCCGTGGCCTACATCCCGCGCCTGCGCGTGCCCGATCCCAGCCTAGAGCGGACGACCGGCTTTCTTAGCCCTAGTTTTTCGTTGGATACGGATCACGGGTTCGGCTTGCGCGCGCCGTATTTCATTGCCCTATCCAGCGACAAGGATCTGACGCTGACGCCGTTTTTGGGCACCAAGGGAACCTACGCTTTGGAAGCGCGCTACCGGCAGGCATTTTCCAACGGCTTGCTAGAGCTTGGCGGACTGGTCGCGCGCGATTCCATCCGCCGCGGCGAATTTCGCGGAATGGTCTATGCCGAGGGCGATTTCGCAATGCCGCGCGGCTATGAGTTGAGCTTCAACATTATCCATCCGTCAGATGACAACCTGCTGGAAGATTACGACCAAGGAGAGCCGCGGCTGACCAGCGACATTACGCTGGAACGGGTGCGCCGCGACGAACGTATCCGGGTGCAAGCTCTGCAATTCCGGTCGCTGCGCATTAACGATGTGAACGACACGCTACCCAATAGCGTGGGGCAGGGCCTGTATGACCGGCGCTTCGATATGCCGGTTCTGGGCGGTGTGGGCCGCATCCGGCTGGAAGGCGAGGGCTATGCGCGCCGCGCGCCCATTTCAACCGGCCCAATCGCCGACCGTGATCCCAAACGCGTTGCCCGATTCTCTGCCGATCTGGGCTGGCGGCGCGATACCGTGCTGCCCGGCGGCGTTTTGGGGGCCGTGGGGGTCAATCTGGGCCTTGACCATTTCCGCATTGCTCCGGCTGCAAGCGGCTTTGCCCCCACCACCACACGCCTGCGCCCATCGGTCATGGCCGAATTGCGCTGGCCCTTGGTGCGGACAACGAACGGCGGGGCCAGCCATGTGATCGAACCGGTCGCGCAAGTGATCTGGAGCAATGATCGGCTCTATGGCCTGCCCAACGCCACCAGCCGAATGCCCGAACTAGACGAGGGCAACCTGTTCAGCTTCGACCGTTTCGCGGGCGGCGACGCGCGCGAAGCCGGGCTGCGCGCCAATCTGGGCCTAAGCTGGACACGCTATGACCCCGATGGCTGGTCCAGCACCATCACCTTGGGGCGGATTATCCGCGAGCGCGACCTGAACCAGTTTTCCACGGATTCGCCGCTTGCAGGGCGCAACTCGGACTGGCTGCTGGCGGCCAGTGTCGACACGGCGGCCGGGCTGACCCTGTCCAGCCGGTCGCTGTTTTCGAGTGATTTCGACCTGACGCGCAGCGCGATCGAGTTGGATTGGACGACGGATGATTTCAGCATCTCGACCAGCTATATGCGCATTCAGGCGGACCCGTTTGAAAACCGCGCCGAAACGGCATCGGAATGGAGCTTTGACGGTGCCCGCGCCTTGGACGAGAATTGGACCGCGCGCGTTGGTTGGCGCTATGATGTCGCGCAAAAACGTGCGGCGCGCACCGTTGTCGGGCTGGATTATGAAAATGAGTGCCTGCGCATGGCCATGCAGGTCGAGCGCGAGTATTCAGCCACCACCAATGCGAATTCAACGCGTCTTGGTCTGTCGGTCGATATTCTGGGGATCGGCGGAAACCCGTCGCGCGCCAGAAAAAGTTGCTCTGATGGCTCTTAGAAGCGGGCTTGCAGGGCATGACATCACGCATAGGGTGGTGTATGCCCTAGCAAAGCGGTTGCGCCGGTGCAGTTTGACCCGGCGCGCCTTGCAGCAAAACGGATCAAATTCAGATGCCTGACACATTGTCTTTTCGCGCCAGCCTGATCGGCCTTGCCCTTGTCGTGCTGGCTGTGTTCCAGATTGCAGCGGGCCCCGCATTGGCCCAAAGCCCGTTTTCGGCGGTGCGCAAGGTCGGGGATCGGGTTATCACCGAATATGACGTGTCACAGCGCATCGCATTCCTTGAATTGCTGAATGCCAGCGCCACCGATATCCGTGCAGAGGCGATTTCGCGCCTGACCGCAGAGGCCGTGCAGCGTAACCACGCGCGCCGCATGGGCGTGCGGGTGACACCCGATGAATTGGTCGAAGGCATGGCCGAATTTGCCGGCCGTGCCGATTTGGAAACCGAAGCCTTCATCGCAGAGCTTGCAGACGGCGGTGTGGACCGCGAGTCGTTCGAGGCCTTTGTCGAGGTGGGGCTGTTGTGGCGCAAGATCGTGGGGCCAGAGCTTGGCCCAACCACTAACGTGACCGCCACAGAGATTGCCCGCGCGCGCGATGTCGCCGCAATTCGGGGCACGAAGCGGGTTTTGATTTCCGAGATATTTCTGCCCGCAGACCCGCAATACGCAGATCCGGTCGCGCAAATCGTGGGGCTGATCGAGAATGCGCGCAGCATTGAAGAGTTTTCGCAAATTGCGCGGGAATATTCGCTGGCAGGCAGCCGAGAGCGCGGGGGGCGGCTGGATTGGGTGGCGCTGGAGCAGTTGCCCGGACAGATCGGCGGCCCGATTGGTGCCGCAGAGCCGGGCCAGATTGTTGGCCCGATCGAATTGAGCGGTGCGATTGCTTTCTTCCAGTTGCGCGCAGTCGATAGCACGCGCGACATTCCGGCGGAGCGGGTGAAGCTGACCTACAAGCGCCTGCTTCTGCCCGGTGGCCGCAGCCCGGAAACGCTGGCGACCTATGCCGATATCCGTGACCGCGTGCAGCATTGCGACGGTCTGGACCCTTATGCCGCGGGCCTGCCAGATGGGTCCATCACCGACCACGAGGCGCTGATGCAGTCCATCCCGCAAAGCGACGCGGTGGAACTGGCGCGGCTGGACCGGTTTGAGACATCGGCGAACACGGTCGAAGGCGACAATCTGGTCGTTCTGATGCTTTGCCGCCGCGAGCTGGAACAAGACCCACGCCCAAGAGATAGCCAGATCGAGAACAGCCTGTTCAACGACCGGCTGAGCGCGCGCTCTGACATAATGCTGGATGAATTGATCGCCGACACGGTTATTGTCGATTACTGATCCAGCCTTGGCGCAAGGCAAGCGGTAGGGGTTAGTCGGCGTCCGCGCCGGTTAACTCGCCGCCGACAAGGGCTTGCGCGAATTCTTCCGGGTCGAAGGCTTGCAGATCGTCAATCTGCTCTCCCACCCCGATGGCGTGAATGGGCAGCCCAAAGCGGTCGGCCAAGGCCACCAGCACACCACCGCGCGCCGTGCCGTCCAGCTTGGTCATGACCAGCCCAGACACATCGGCCAATTTGCGGAAAATCTCGACCTGGTTCAGCGCGTTCTGGCCTGTTGTCGCGTCCAGCACCAGCAGCGTGTTATGCGGCGCGTCCGGGTCCAGCTTGCGCAGCACGCGCAGTATTTTCGCCAACTCTTCCATCAGGTCGGTGCGGTTTTGCAGCCGCCCGGCGGTGTCGATCATCAGCAAATCCACGCCCTCGGCCCGCGCGCGGACAAGCGCGTCATGCGCCAAGCTGGCCGGGTCGGACCCTTCGGGCGCGGTCATCACCGGCACGCCGGCGCGCTGCCCCCAGACTTGCAACTGCTCGACGGCGGCGGCGCGAAACGTGTCGCCCGCCGCGATCATTACCGATTTGCCCGCCGCGCGGAACTGGCTGGCCAGCTTGCCGATGGTCGTGGTCTTGCCCGCACCGTTCACGCCCACCACCAGCACCACCTGCGGGCGCGCGGGGTAAAGCGGCAGGGGCTTGGCCACGGGGTCCATGATGCGGGCGATTTCGGCGGCCAACGCGGATTTTATCTCTGGCACTGACAGTTTGCGCCCGAACCGCCCCTCGGCAAGGTTCGCAGTTACGCGGCCCGCCGTCTCTACGCCCATATCAGCGGCGATCAGCAGGTCTTCCAACTGCTCTAGCATGTCGTCATCCAGCACCCGGCGCGGGGCCGTGCCCATGACCCGGCCCAGAAGCCCCGGCTCGGGCTTGGGGGCGTCGTGCTCGGCGCCGTCTTCGACCAGCGCATCCAGCCCGTCCTTCAGCTTCGAGGAAGACTTGAACATACGATCTTTGAGTTTTTTGAAAAACGACATGCGATCCGCGCCCTGATTGTTCACAACAGGGCTACCGCATTGCGCATCAAAGGGGAAGATGCACGCGCCTTGCAACGCGCCGCATGGCGGTTTCGGGCGGCTGTGCTATCTTGCGGCAAAATCAATCCGGTCACGTTGCATGAAACACCCTGTCTTGCCCTTCGCCCTTGCCAGCTTGCCGCCTGTGCTGTTCCTGACAATCGGCACCTTTAACGGCGGGCTGTGGCTGTGGGCCGCCGCGCTATACACGTCGTTCTTTGCCTTCGGGCTGGATGAAGCCCTTGCCATGGCCAGCCGCGACGGCGCGCCCGGAAGCACCGAACGCGCGGCAAACCGGCTGTCGGTCGTGTTGGCGCTGGCACATCTGGCGCTTATCCCCTTGGGCGTGGCGACGGTATCGGGCGCGACGGGCTTGGGCATGCTGGAACAGGTTCTGGCCTTTTTCGGCTTTGGCTTGTTCTTTGGCCAAGTCAGCAATTCCAACGCGCATGAGCTGATCCACCGCAGCCAGAAAGCGCTCTTTGGCCTTGGCAAATGGGTCTATATCTCCATGCTTTATGGCCATCACACCACGGCGCACCGGTTGTTGCACCATGCCCATGTGGCAACCCCGCTGGACCCGAATTTCCCGCCCAAGGGCCGCAGCTTTTACGCCTATTTCCCGCGCGGCTGGGTGCGCAGTTTCACGCGTGGCTATGCGGTCGAGCGTGCGCGCGCGGCGCGCGCGGGGCGGATGAACCCCTATGTCGAATATGTGGGGGGCGCTTTGGCCTTTGTGCTGGTGCTTTGGCTGGCTTTTGGGGGCGCGGGCGTTCTGGCCTATCTGGGCCTGTGCTTTTACGCGCAATCGCAACTGGCGATGGTGGATTACCTGCAACATTACGGGCTGGCGCGGCGCAAGCGGCCCGATGGCAGCTATGAGCCGCAGACGATTCACCATAGCTGGAACAGCCCGCATTGGTTCTCGTCGCATATGATGGTCAATGCCTCGCGGCATTCTGACCATCACGCCAATCCGGGGCGTGTCTACCCTGCGCTGCGCTTGCCCGAGGATATGCCGGTTTTGCCCTATTCGCTGCCCGCGATGGGGATCATTGCACTGATCCCGCCCTTGTGGTTCAAACTGATGGACAAACGGGTCGACAAGGTTCTGGCCCGGATGGAGGCTGCATGATCCGTATCCTGTTGGCGCTTTTGGTTTTGGCTTTGCCCGCGCAGGCGCAAACCCCGATGACTGCGGCCGAGTTTGAAGCCTATGTCACGGGGCGCACCCTGACCTTCGGCTTTGACGGGCAATCCTACGGCGTAGAAGAATTTCGTGAAGGCCGCCGCACCACTTGGGCCTTCATGCAGGAAGAATGCCTTGAGGGAAGCTGGTTTCCGCGCGGTGAGCAGATCTGCTTTGTTTATGACAATTATCCGTCCGAAGAGCATTGCTGGATCTTCTGGAAAGGTGAGGACGGGCTGAACGCGCGCTCCATGGGTGACGGCGACACCGAGCTTTATGAAGTGCAGCAAAGCCCCCGTCCGCTGATCTGTCCGGGGCCCGAAGTCGGGGTGTGACCGGCTATCCAAAGGCCAAGGCGCTGCTCCACAGCAGCCGCATCAACCCGCTTTGCCCCGAAACCCCGGTTTTCGCATAGATTTGCTTGGCGTAGCTGCGCCCTGTCTCGCGGGTTAGGCCAAGGGCGGCGCTTGCTTTTTGCAAGGACTGACCTTGCCCCAAGGCCCGGGCAAGCCGCGCTTCCGATAGCGTTAGCCCAAGGGCAGGGGCAATCTGCTCTGGCGCGGGCAGGGGGCGGTTAAAGCGCAGCAAGGTTTTGCCATCGGGCAGGCCATAAGCCGACAGACCGCCCGGCGGTTTGGCCAGTGTTCCGGGTGCAAGGCTTGGCGCATGGGTGCCCGCTTCGGCCAGCAGGCGCGCGGCGGTGCTGTCAGGCCCCTCTGGCCCGATCAACCCCAAGCCCGCACGCCATTGCAGGCTTTGCGCGCGGTCCAGCGCGGCGGCGAGGGTGGCCCGCTCTTGCGCCAGCGCCACGGCCTGCGCCACATGTGGGATCAGGCTGGACAGACGCGAGCTGTCACGCGCGCGAAACACGCCGCGCGCCCGGTGCAGCCACAGACAGATCCGCGGCCCTTGTGCCGCAATCACCCTATGGTCACCCGTGCTGAAATCGGGGTCAAACGGCCCCGCGCGGTCTGTCAGCTCTTCGGCGGTATACACCCGGTTGGGGCGCAACACGGCAAAGCAATCGGGGTGCGGCACGGCGGCGCCATGGACTGCCCTTTCGGTGAACAGCGTGGCGCGGCTGGCCTGCATCTGGCCGCATAGAAGCGCCAAGACATGCCCCCAAGCATGGCCATCGCGCGTGGCATGTCCCAGCGCCAGCAGGATCTCTGTGTCTTCGTTTGCGATCATTTCACGCCTTTACCCCCATTTGGGGGGTTTGGGCAAATTAGCGCAAGGTTATCCAATATCCAAGCCCAACTGGCGGAGCGGATATGACCCAAACGAATTTGACCCACCTGCAACGGCTGGAAGCCGAAGCCATCCACATCATGCGCGAGGTTGTCGCAGAGGCCGAGAACCCGGTCATGCTGTATAGCGTCGGCAAGGACAGCGCTTGCATGCTGCATGTTGCGAAAAAGGCGTTCTTTCCTTCGCCGCCGCCCTTCCCGCTATTGCATGTGGATACGACATGGAAGTTCAAGGCCATGTATGCCATGCGCGAGGCCGCCGCGCGCAAGGCCGGGATGCAACTGATCGTGCACCAGAACCCCGATGCGCTGCGCCAGGGTATCAACCCGTTCGACCATGGCGGCCTGCACACCGATATGTGGAAAACCGAAGGGCTGAAACAGGCGCTGGACCTGCACGGGTTTGACGCCGCTTTCGGTGGCGCGCGCCGGGACGAAGAAAAGAGCCGCGCCAAGGAACGCATTCTCAGCTTCCGCACCGCCGCGCATCGGTGGGACCCGAAAAACCAGCGTCCAGAGCTTTGGCGCAACTACAACGCCCGCAAGGCCAAGGGTGAATCCATGCGTGTCTTTCCGCTGTCGAACTGGACCGAGTTGGATATCTGGCAGTATATCCACTTGGAAAACATCGACATTGTGCCGCTGTATTATGCCGCCCCGCGCCCGACCGTGGAACGCGACGGCATGCTCTTGATGGTTGATGACGACCGCTTCCCGCTGAACGGCGAAGAACCCGTCATGCGCTCTGTCCGGTTCCGCACCTTGGGCTGCTACCCGCTGACGGGAGCCGTGGAATCGACCGCGACGACCTTGCCGCAGATCATTCAGGAAATGCTGTTGACCACCACGTCGGAACGGCAGGGTCGCGCCATTGACCATGACCAAGCCGCGTCGATGGAAAAGAAGAAGCAGGAAGGGTATTTCTGATGTCCGATATTTACCAAACCGACGCGCTGATTGCCGAAGATATTGATAAATATCTGGAAATTCACCAGCACAAGACCATGCTGCGCTTCATCACCTGCGGATCGGTCGATGACGGCAAATCGACCCTGATCGGGCGCTTGCTGTATGACAGCAAGATGATTTTCGAGGATCAATTGGCCACGCTGGAAGCCGACAGCAAGCGTGTTGGCACCCAAGGCGAAGGCATTGATTTCGCGCTGTTGGTTGACGGTCTGGCGGCGGAACGCGAGCAGGGCATCACCATTGACGTGGCGTATCGTTTCTTTGCGACGGAAAAGCGCAAGTTCATCGTGGCCGACACGCCGGGCCATGAGCAATACACCCGCAACATGGTCACCGGGGCGTCCACCGCCGATCTGGCCGTCATCCTGATCGACGCGCGCAAAGGCGTGCTGACCCAGACGCGGCGGCACAGCTACCTTGCCCATCTTATCGGCATTCGCAACATCGTGCTGGCCGTGAACAAAATGGATTTGGTCGGCTATGACCGCGCGAAATATGACGCGATTGTCGCCGACTACCGGGACTTCGCCGAAAGCATTGGCATAACTGAATTTACCGCGATCCCGATCTCGGGGCTTGCGGGCGATAACATCACCACCCGCAGCGACAACACACCGTGGCATGACGGCCCGGTCCTGCTAGAGCATCTGGAAACGGTCGAACTGAACCAATCGGTCGAACAAGACAAACCCTTCCGCATGGCCGTGCAATGGGTGAACCGCCCGAATCTGGATTTTCGTGGCTTTTCCGGCACCATCGCCACTGGCAGCGTGGCTGTGGGCGACAGCGTGCGCGTGCTGCCCTCGGGCAAAACATCGACCATTGCGCGGATCGTCACCATGGATGGCGATCTGCCGCAAGCGGTGGCGGGCCAAGCGGTCACGCTGTGCCTGAGTGATGAAATCGACTGTTCGCGCGGCCAAACCATCTGTGCGGCGCAGACCCCGGTTGAAGTGGCTGACCAGTTCGAAGCGACCGTGATCTGGATGGACGAGGTCGAAATGACCCCCGGTCGTGCCTATTGGCTGAAACTGGGGCCGCAAACCGTCAGCGCGACGGTGGCGCAGCCCAAGTATCAGGTCAATGTCAACACGATGGACCATTTGGCCGCCAAAACGCTGGACCTGAACGCGATCGGCGTGGCGAATGTGACTGTCGACCGCGACATTCCGTTCGTGCCCTATGAGGGGAGCCGCGACCTTGGCGGGTTCATCCTGATCGACAAGATGACCAACCGCACCGTGGGGGCCGGGTTGATCCATTTCTCGTTGCGCCGGGCGCAGAATATTCACCGGCAAGCGACCGATATCAGCCGCGAACATCATGCCAGCATGAAAAACCAAAAGCCAATGGTGCTGTGGATGACGGGCTTGTCCGGGTCGGGCAAATCCACCATTGCGAATCTTGTGGAAAAGAAGCTCGCACGGATGAACCGTCACACCTATCTGCTGGATGGCGACAATGTGCGCCACGGGCTGAACAAGGATCTGGGCTTTACCGATGCCGACCGGGTAGAAAACATCCGCCGTGTGGGCGAGGTGGCCCGCCTGATGACCGATGCCGGCCTGATCGTGATCACAGCCTTCATCTCTCCTTTCCGGTCGGAACGCGAGATGGTGCGCAGCATGATGCAGCCGGGAGAGTTCATGGAGATATTCATCGACACCCCGCTGGCAGAGGCGGAAAAGCGCGACGTGAAGGGGCTGTATGCGAAGGCCCGCGCCGGGCAGTTGAAGAACTTCACAGGCATCGATTCGCCCTACGAGCCGCCGGAAGCGCCGCAGATCCGCATCGACACCACGCAGTTGAGCGCCGGAGAAGCCGCCGATCTGATCGTCGCCAAGCTGATTCCGTGACAGGCTTGTGATCCGGCCCGCTCTTGCTGGGCCGGGCCGCACCTTGTAGCGACATGAAGGCGCAGCAAGGGGCAAATATGGTGTGGTTCGTGACCGGGGCCTCGTCCGGCTTGGGGCTGGAAATGGTTCGTATCTTGGCGGCGCGGGGTGACACCGTGCTGGCCTCGGGGCGTCGCGCGCTGGCTGAACTGCCCGCAGATTTCCCCGATTGCGCTTATCTGCCCTGCGATCTGGCGGATTTGGCCGCCGTCATGCAACTGGCCGAGTGGGTTGCGGGGCAGGGGCCGCTGCACGCCGCGGTTCTGAGCGCGGGCGCGGGGTTTTACCGCCCCTTGGCGCAAGAAACCCCCGATGCGATGGCTCGCGTGCTGGCAACTAACCTGAACGCCAATATAACCCTTGCCCATGCGCTGCACCCGGTCTTGTCCGGCGGTAGGCTTGGTCTGATCGGGTCCGTGGCGCATAAGGGCGCGGCGGGAATGCCCGTCTATGCCGCCAGCAAGGCCGCGCTTGACGGCTTCGGGCGCGCCTTGGCAGAGGAATGGCGCGGGCGGACCACGGTGCGCGTGTTGCACCCCGGCCCGGTCGCGACCGGTATGTCTGCGCGCGCCGGGCGCAACCCCGATTTCGCAGACCGCCTGTTCCTGCCGCCGCGCCAGACCGCTGCCGCGCTTCTATCCGCGCTTGGCGCCCCGCGCGGCGCAGACAGGCAAACCGTGTCCTTCCTGCGCGTGGGCTTGCACCGGCTGGTGAAGGGGGCGGCATGAAGGTTCTGATAACTGGCGGGGCCAGCGGGTTTGGCGCGGCTGTGGCCAGCGCCTGTGCGGCGCGCGGCGATATCGTGTATGTGCTGGATCGGGTGCCGGGGCCGGGTGTTTTTCACGCCCATGATATGGCCAGCCCAGACCTCGCCGCATGGGCCGCGCTGGCGGATTGGCTGGCCGCGCAGGGGCCGTTTGACCTTGTGGTGCTATCCGCCGGGATCAGCGCCACCGGGCGGTTCGAAGACATCCCGTTGCAGGACCATCACAAGGTCACGGCAGTGAACTTGGCAGGTGTGATCCGGCTTGTGCAGATGCTGGAGAAAGACGCGCTTGCCCCCGGCGCGCGGCTGGTGTTCATCGCGTCGCTATCCTGCTTTACCGGCTATCCGGGTGCCGCCAGCTATGCGGCCAGCAAAGATGGGCTGGCCGGGTTCGCGCGCAGCTTGCGCGCGCCAATGCGCAAACGCGGGGTGCGCGTGCAACTGGCTTGCCCCGGCCCGATGGACACGCCCCATGCGACCCGCTACGCGCCCGAAGGTTCCAGTGCCAAGGGGCGCATGTCGCCCGAGCGCGCCGCGCAGGCGGTGCTGCGCAGTCGTAGTTTTGTTGTTGTTCCCGGCCTCGGTCCGAAGCTCGCCGTATTGGCGGGGCGCGTGGCCCCGCAAAGCATGACCCGACTGATGGGTCGGGTCTTGTTTTCCAAGCTGAAATAGGCGCTTAGGCGGTCAGCCCTTCGGGTTCGGTCAGCCCATTGGCGCGGCAGCAGGCGGTGACGGTATTGGCCAGCAGGCAGGCAATTGTCATCGGGCCAACACCGCCGGGCACGGGGGTAATGGCCCCGGCGACCTTGGCGCAGCTTTCGAAATCCACATCGCCCACCAGCTTGGTCTTGCCCTCGGCTCCCTCGACCCGGTTGATTCCCACGTCTATCACGGTCGCGCCGGGTTTCACCCAATCGCCGGGGATCATCTCGGGGCGGCCCACGGCGGCGACCAGAATATCGGCGCGGCGGCAGACATCGGCCAGATCCTTGGTGCGCGAATGCGCAATCGTGACCGTGCAGCTTTCGCCCAGCAAAAGTTGCGCCATCGGCTTGCCCACGATATTCGAGCGCCCGACCACCACCGCGGTCATCCCCGACAGGCTGCCATGATGGTCGCGCAGCATCATCAGGCAGCCCAAGGGGGTGCAGGGCACCATGCTTTTCTGGCCCGTGCCCAACAGGCCGACATTCGAAATGTGAAAGCCATCGACATCCTTGGCCGGGACAATGCTGTTGATAACAAGGTCCGAATCCAGATGAGCGGGCAGCGGTAACTGCACAAGAATACCATGAACTTTGGGGTCGGCGTTCAGCTTGGCGATCAGCGCCAGCAGATCGGCCTCTGATGTGTCTACATCCAGCTTATGTTCGAAAGATGCCATTCCGGCTTCGACTGTTTGTTTGCCCTTGGACCGCACATAGACCTGGCTTGCCGGGTCTTCACCGACCAGAACCACCGCCAGACCGGGCACCAGCCCATGTTCTTCACGCAGCCGCGTGACATGATCCGCAACCTTGGCGCGCACACGCGCGGCAAAGGCTTTTCCGTCAATCAGGGTGGCAGACATCATGCTCTCCTTGCTGGTCAACCGGCGGCGTAGCTTGCCGCATAATGGTCCCGCTGCATCTGCGCCGCCAGAACCGCGTTCTTCAACAATGTTGCGACCGTGACCGGGCCAACGCCGCCGGGAACCGGCGTGATCCAGCCCGCGACCTCGGCGCAGCTGTCGAAATCGGCATCGCCCACGGTGCGGCCATCGACCCGGTTTATCCCGATATCAATCAGCGCTGCGCCGGGTTTCAACATCTCTCCTGTCACCAGACCGGGGCGGCCCACGGCCACGAAAACGGCATCGGCGCGGCGCGAATGCACCGCCACTTGCCGCGTCATGTGGTGGCAGACGGTGACCGTCGCCCCCAGCCCCATCATCAGAAAGGCAATGGGTTTGCCCACGATCTCGGAATGGCCGATAACGACAACGTCCAACCCTTCAACCTGCAAGGGAAGGGTTTTCAGCATCTCGACCGCCGCAACAGCGGTGCAGGGGCCAAGCGCAAGATCGTTATAGACGATATTGCCGATCGATGCGGGGTGCATCCCCTCGACGTCTTTCAGCGGATGCACCGCCTTTTGCAGTGCCTTGACAGGGATATGCGCGGGCAAGGGGCGCTGGATGATAATGCCATGCACGCGCGGATCGCTGTTCAACCCGTTCAGAACACCGGTCAGTTGCTCCAGCGAAATCTCGGCCGGGTAGGTGCGCTGCTCGAACTCCACGCCAGAGGCTTCGGCCTGTTTTTGCTGGTTGCGCACATAGAGCGCCGAGGCCGCCCCATCGCCCACAGTGATAGACACCAGCTTGGGGGCCCAGCCACTGCGATCCAACTCGGCAACATCGCGCGCCACCTCGTCGCGCATGGCCTGTGCAATGATTTTCCCGTCAATCAGCGTGGCGGTCATTCGCAGCCCTTTTCGTTGCGTCCCAAAACCCGTTCCTCGCGGGCGATGGACCAGTCAATCAGTTCAGACCACAGCGCGCGCGCCAGCGCCGGGTCCAGCCCATTGGTTTGGGAGTGTGATGTGACCTTGTCCAGAACATCATTCACCCTTGCGTCAATCCGTGCGGGCAGCCCTTCGCCCGGTTTCAATTCTATGGCCCGGTCGATATGCTTGGCGCGCAGCGCAAGCAACGCGACAAGCTCTTTGTCAATCTGGTCGATCTGAGCGCGAAGTTGCGCCATATCGGTGCAGGTTTTCGGGTTGAGCATTGCAGTTGGCCTTTATGAACGGATCATGCCCTGCTGTCCTAGACCGGTCATGCTGCAACTGCAAATGTGGAAATACGGGATGGCGGGCGGGGCGACGCCGGGCCGCACCGGCCCGGCGAGCGGCGTCCCGTCATTCCTTTTAGAATAGCCCCTCGATCAGCCCTTCCTCATTGAAGCGAATGCTCTCGGCCGCCGGTTTGCGCGGCAGGCCCGGCATGGTCATGATCTCGCCGCAGATCACCACGATAAAGCCCGCGCCCGCCGATAGCCGCACTTCGCGCACTGGCACCGAATGGCCCGTGGGCGCGCCGCGCCGGGTTGGGTCGGTGGTGAAGGAATATTGCGTCTTGGCCATGCAAATCGGCAGGTTGCCATAGCCTGCCGCTTCCCATTCTTTCAACTGCGCGCGGATTTTGTCATCCGCCAGCACATCATCGGCGCGGTAGATACGCCGCGCGATGGTCTGGATCTTGTCGAACAGCGGCATCTCGTCGGGGTAGAGCGGGGCGAATTGCGCTTGGTCGGCATCGGCCAGTTCCGCCACGCGGGTGGCCAGTTCCGTCACCCCTTTGGACCCTTCGGCCCAGTGGCGGCACAGGATTGCTTCGGCGCCTTGTTCGGCAACGTAATCCTTCACCGCCTGCACCTCGGCTTCGGTATCGCTGTGGAAATGGTTGATGGCGACCACCACGGGAACACCAAACCCTTTCACATTCTCAATATGGCGGCCCAGATTCGGGCAGCCTTTTTCCACTGCACTTACATTTTCCGAACCAAGGTCAGCTTTCGCCACGCCGCCGTTCATCTTCATCGCGCGCACGGTGGCCACGATCACAGCAACCGACGGGGCCAGCCCTGCTTTGCGGCATTTGATGTCGAAGAACTTCTCTGCGCCCAAGTCCGCACCAAAGCCCGCTTCGGTCACGACGTAATCGGCCAGCCCCAGCGCGGTTTGTGTTGCCACCACCGAATTGCAGCCATGCGCAATATTGGCAAACGGGCCGCCATGCACGAAGGCGGGATTGTTTTCCAGCGTCTGCACAAGGTTGGGCTGCATCGCGTCTTTCAACAGCACGGTCATCGCGCCTTCGGCCCCGATATCGCGGCAGGTGATGGCTTTCTTCTCGCGGGTATAGGCCACGACAATATCGCCCAGACGGCGTTGCAGATCGTCCAGATCGGCGGCCAGGCACAGGATCGCCATGACCTCGGACGCCACGGTAATGTCAAAGCCGGTTTGGCGCGGAAAACCGTTCGACACGCCGCCAAGGCTGACCACCATATCCCGCAGCGCGCGGTCATTCATGTCCATCACCCGCCGCCAGACAATGCGACGTTCGTCGATGTCCAGCGCGTTGCCCCAGTAAATATGGTTGTCGATCATCGCCGACAGCAGATTATGGGCCGATGTGATGGCGTGGAAATCGCCAGTGAAATGCAGGTTCATGTCTTCCATCGGCACGACTTGCGCCATGCCACCGCCCGCAGCACCCCCTTTCATGCCGAAGTTTGGCCCAAGCGAGGCTTCGCGGATACAGATCGCCGCTTTCTTGCCGATTGCGTTCAGCCCATCGCCCAAGCCCACGGTGGTGGTGGTCTTGCCTTCGCCCGCAGGGGTCGGGTTGATCGCGGTCACAAGGATCAGCTTGCCACGCTTGGCCGCGCGCGCCTGCGCCACGAATTCTTGGCTGACCTTGGCCTTGTCATGCCCGAAGGGCAGCAGATGTTCGGTCGGAATGTCCAGTTTCGCGCCGATCTCTTGTATCGGGCGTTTCTGCGCCTCGCGGGCGATTTCGATATCTGTCTTGAAGCTCATGTGTCCCCCCTGCGGTATGGTGTCGCGTTCTGCTATGGCTATATCGGGGCCGCGCGGGTCGAACAGGGGCGATTGCGACAGTTTTGGCGTCAGTTCCGCCGTGGTGGTTTTCCGCTATGCGGCCACGCAGGAAAAAGGCGCGGGGGTCGCGCACCCCGCGCCTTGATGTCATCTTGAACAGATCAGCCTTTTTTCAGGCAGCGCTGTCCCAGCACTTCGGCAATTTGCACCGCGTTCAGCGCAGCCCCTTTGCGCAGGTTGTCCGACACGCACCATATGTTCAGGCCATTGTCGATGGTGCTGTCCTGCCGGATGCGGCTGATATAGGTCGCATATTCGCCGACGCATTCAACCGGGGTGATGTAGCCACCCGCTTCGCGCTTATCGACCACCAGAATACCCGGCGCTTCGCGCAGGATGTCGCGGGCCTCGTCTTCGTCCAGAAAATCCTCGAATTCGATATTGATCGATTCCGAATGGCCGACGAAAACCGGCACGCGCACGCAGGTTGCGGTCAGCTTGATCGAAGGGTCCATGATTTTCTTGGTTTCCGCGACCATCTTCCATTCTTCCTTGGTCGACCCATCGTCCAGGAACACGTCGATATGCGGGATCACGTTAAAGGCGATCTGCTTGGGGTAAACGCTGGGCGCCACTTCCTGACCGGGCACGAACATGCCCTTGGTCTGGTTCCACAACTCATCCATGGCTTCCTTGCCGCTGCCCGACACGGATTGGTAGGTGCTGACAACGACACGCTTGATGCGCGCACGGTCATGCAACGGCTTCAGCGCCACGACCATCTGCGCGGTCGAACAATTGGGGTTCGCGATGATGTTCTTCTTGGTGTAGCCGTCGACGGCGGCGGCGTTCACTTCGGGCACAACCAGCGGCACGTCGGGGTCGTAGCGATACAGCGACGAATTGTCGATCACCACGCAGCCCGCCTTGGCGGCCCGGGGCGCGTAGGTTTTGGTGGCTTCGCCGCCAATCGCAAACAGCGCGATATCCCAGCCGGTGAAATCGAACTGTTCCAGATCCTGACATTTCAAAGTTCGATCGCCAAAGCTGACCTCGGTCCCTTGCGACCGGCGCGAGGCCAGTGCCGCGATCTCATCGACCGGGAACTCGCGCTCTGCGAGGATATTCAGCATTTCGTGGCCCACATTGCCGGTGGCACCAACGACGACGATCTTATAGCCCATGTCGGTCTCCTATTGACAGGTTCGGCGGCACATACCGCATTCGCGCGGCAAGGTATAGTGGGCGGTGTAGGTTATGGACGGGGCAGGCGGGTTGCGTTATCAGCCCCGCAAACCGTCTTTCGAAAGGTTGCCCCATGTCCGGCCACGGCCCCGCGATCCCCATGACCGCCCGCAAATCCGGCCCGCTTTCGGGCGTGGCAGAGGTGCCGGGCGATAAATCCATCTCGCACCGCGCGCTGATCTTGGGTGCGCTTTCGGTGGGCGAAACCCGCATCACCGGGTTGTTGGAAGGCCAAGACGTGCTGGACACCGCGAGCGCCATGCGCGCCTTCGGGGCAGAGGTGATCCAGCATGGCCCCGGCGACTGGACGGTGCAGGGCGTGGGCGTTGGCGGCTTTGCCGAACCCGACCGCGTTATCGATTGCGGCAATTCCGGCACTGGCGTGCGCCTGATTATGGGGGCGATGGCCACGACCGCGATCACGGCCAGTTTCACCGGCGATGCCAGCCTTGTGAAACGCCCAATGGGCCGCGTGACCGACCCGCTGGCACTGTTTGGCGCGCAGGCGGTGGGCCGCGATGGTGGGCGCTTGCCGATGACGGTGGTTGGCGCGGCGAACCCCGTGCCGGTGCGCTACCGCGTGCCCATGCCGTCTGCACAGGTGAAATCGGCAGTGCTTTTGGCCGGGTTGAATGCGCCGGGGCAAACCGTGGTCATCGAGGGCGAGCCGACCCGCGACCATACCGAGCGGATGCTGCGCGGGTTCGGGGCAGAGCTGACGGTGGAGGATACGGATGAGGGCCGCGTCATTACCCTGACCGGCCAGCCCGAATTGACTGGGCAGGATGTGGCTGTGCCGCGTGACCCAAGCTCTGCCGCCTTTCCGGTTTGCGCGGCGCTGATGGTGCAAGATTCGAACATTTTTGTGCCTGGTATTAGCCAAAACCCCACGCGAAATGGCATTTTCCTGACATTGCAGGAAATGGGTGCCGATCTGGTTCTGGAAAACCCGCGCGAGGAAGGGGGCGAGCCTGTCGCCGATCTGCGCGTGCGGTTCGGTGCGCTGAAAGGCATCAACGTGCCGCCCGAACGCGCCGCCAGCATGATCGATGAATACCCGATCCTTGCCGCGCTGGCCGCGACCGCCGAAGGCGTGACCGTCATGACCGGCATCAAGGAATTGCGTGTCAAGGAATCCGACCGGATCGACGCCATGGCGCGCGGCTTGGAAGCCTGCGGTGTGCGCGTGGACGAAACCGAGGATAGCCTGACCGTTTATGGCATGGCGCAGGTGCCGGGCGGGGCGACCGTGGCCAGCCATCTGGACCACCGCATTGCCATGGCGTTCCTGTGTCTGGGGATGGTCAGCGCCAAACCGATCACGGTCGATGACGCAAGCCCGATTGCCACGTCCTTCCCGGTGTTTGAAGGGCTGATGACCGGGCTTGGTGCCAACATCATTCGCGCGAACCGGTAACGCACGATTGTCCAAGCGCTTGATATAAGAAACCCCGGCAAACCATAGGGCTGCCGGGGTTTCTTTCAGTCGATTCCTGCAATCAGCCGATCGCGGCCTCTTTCACCGTGTCGTCAATAAAAGGCACATATTGCGCGAAATTCTCGGCGAACATCTCGACCAGTTTGCGCGCTTGGGCGTCATAGGCTTCGGGGTTGTCCCAAGTGCGGCGCGGGTCCAGCAGCACATCGGCCACGCCGGGCACCGACACTGGCACCATGAAGCCGAAATTCTCATCGCGGCGGAATTCGACATCCTTCAATGATCCGTCCAGCGCGGCTGTCAGCAGCGCCCGTGTGGCCCGGATGGGCATACGAGAGCCGGTGCCATAGGCCCCGCCTGTCCAGCCGGTATTGACCAGCCAGCATTCCGCGCCGAACTGGTCGATCTTTTCTTGCAGCAGCTTGCCATAAACTTCGGGGCGGCGCGGCATGAACGGTGCGCCGAAACAGGTGGAAAATGTCGGTTGCGGTTCGGTGACACCTTGTTCGGTCCCCGCCACTTTCGAGGTGAAGCCCGACAGGAAGTGATACATCGCTTGTGCCGGGGTCAGCCGTGCAATGGGCGGCAGCACGCCGAACGCGTCGCAGGTCAGCATGATGACGTTTTTCGGCACCCCGCCCAAAGACGTTTCGGACGCGTTCGAAATTGCATCCAGCGGGTAGGCCACGCGGGTATTCGCGGTCAGGCTGTCATCCTCGAAATCCAACTCCAGCGTATCGGGATCGTGGACCATGTTTTCCACGACCGACCCGAAACGGTGGGTCGTGGCGTAGATTTCGGGTTCGGCTTCGGCATTGAGGTTGATGGTCTTGGCGTAGCAGCCGCCCTCGAAGTTGAAGATGCCGCTGTCGGACCAGCCATGTTCGTCATCCCCGATCAGAATGCGCGCGGGGTCCGCCGACAAGGTGGTTTTGCCGGTGCCCGACAGGCCAAAGAACACGGCCGCATCATCCGGGTTGCCAATGGCGTGGTTGGCCGAGCAATGCATTGGCATGATGCCTTTCTGGGGCAGCAGGTAGTTCAGCAGAGTAAAGACGGACTTCTTGTTCTCGCCCGCATAGGCGGTATTCGCGATCAGGATCAGCTTGCGTTCGAAATCCAGCGCGATCACGGTTTGCGACCGGCAGCCATGGCGGGCCGGATCGGCCTTGAAGCTGGGGCAATTGATGATGGTGAATTCGGGCACGAAGCTTTCCAGCTCTGCGGCTTCGGGGCGGCGCAGCAGGTGGCGGATGAACAGCCCATGCCATGCCAGTTCCGTCACGACACGAACGTCCAGCCGATGCGCGGGGTCAGCGCCGCCATACAGGTCTTGCACGAACATGTCGCGGCCCTGAACATGGGCCAGCATGTCCTGATACAGCCGCTCGAACGCGTCAGGGTCCATGGGCGCATTATTGTCCCACCAGATTTCGGATTCCACGCTGGGGCGGCGGACAACGAATTTATCCTTGGGCGAGCGGCCCGTATGCGCGCCAGTCGTGGCCAAAAACGCGCCACCCAGACCCAGCTTGCCCTCGCCACGCGCGATGGCTTCGGTCATCAGCGCGGGTTCCAGCAAGTTGTAATACGCCCGCGCAACGCCGATGATGCCTTGATCTTCCAAGCGTTGGTTCGGGTTTACGCGGGGGTGTGACATGGGTGCCTGCTCCATCTGGCGTAAGGAAATGCTGCGCAAGGGCTGCGCAATAGCTTGATACGCGGCGCCGCGGCAAGCGCGACTGTCCACGCATTGGCTTTAACACCACGATTGAGGCGATTCATAGGCGAGATTGTTGCCGTTAGCGCAACCAACCCAAAGTTAGCGCAATATCAATCTTTGGCATGCACGATCCTGTTGCAGATCGGCATGTCTGCCGAGGCGAATCGGGCTGTAAAGGGGGTATTGCACAATTTTTGTTGCACGGAACGCTGATTTCGGCATAGTTGTGGCAAAAATAAGGCAAATTCGCCAGGCTAGAGCAGTGAAAAAAGGACAGGCAGATGTCGAAAATCGCATTGGTTGATGATGACCGCAACATTTTGACCTCAGTGTCGATTTGCCTGGAAGCCGAAGGGTTCGAGGTTGAGACATATAATGACGGTCAACAAGCCTTGGATGCGTTCAATCGCAAATTGCCGGATATGGCCGTGCTGGACATGAAGATGCCACGCATGGATGGCATGGAATTGTTGCAACGGTTGCGTCAGAAAACCCAGATGCCGATCATATTCCTGACCTCGAAAGATGATGAGATTGACGAGGTGCTTGGCCTGCGCATGGGGGCGGATGACTATGTCAAGAAGCCGTTTTCGCAGCGCTTGCTGGTCGAACGCATCCGCGCTTTGCTGCGCCGCAAACAGGCCAATGAAGGTGTGGTTGAAGCGGGCGAGGAAGCCAAGATCCTTGTGCGGGGCAACCTGGAAATGGACCCGCTGCGCCATCAGGTGAAGTGGAAAGGTGAAGATGTCACCCTGACCGTCACCGAATTTTTGCTGCTTCAAGCGCTTGCGCAGCGCCCCGGTGTTGTGAAGTCGCGCGATCAATTGATGGACGTGGCCTATGATGACCAAGTCTATGTTGACGATCGCACGATCGACAGTCACATCAAGCGTTTGCGCAAGAAGATGCGTTCGGTTGATACTGAATTCTCGTCGATCGAAACGCTGTATGGGATCGGTTACAAGTATAACGAAGCGTGACGCAACGCTTGTGACGCACGTTGTCGGGCAGGTGACGCCGTGAAAATGGACGTAGTGACAGCGCCGAATGACGTTGTACTGGGCGATGACTGGATCGGCCCCGGCGATGCCGTTGAATCCGAAGTCCGCGCCACGCGCGCACGGCGCGGGCTGCTGAGCATCTCAAGCTCGCCGTTGGCGCGCAAGATCACCTTGTTCAATCTGCTGGCCTTGATCATCTTAGTGGGCGGAATTCTGTTCACCAATCCATTCCGCGACTCGCTCTTGCGCCAACAGGAAGAGATGTTGGGCACCAGTGTGCAGATCGTGGCCGATATTGTGGCGGCTGCGGGCGGGGTCGAACAATCGGCGCAGGTCGTGGCGCAGCGCATTGCGCTTGATGAGCGCTTTGAACTGCTGTTCTTTGACGCGGCGGGCCAGCAACAGGCGCGCACGCGCGGCGCGCTGCCGCCGCCACCGTCAGAGGTGCCGGACCGCTCTACCGCGATCAGCGATATCTTGGGCGGTATCTGGAACAGCGTGTCTTTCCTGTCACGCGCCACCGGGATAGACCCGCAGCCCGCAACGCTTGATGAATTGCTTGACGATCTGGTTGCGCGCAATCTTGATGGCACCCCTGCCGCGCATACGCATCGCAGCGACGATGTGATGTGGATTGCCGCAAGCGCGCCGGTCAAGGTGAACGGGCAGGTGCAAGGCGCTGTCGTGATGTGGCGCGACGCCGCTGATACCGCACGCCTTATGCGGTATGACCGGGAACAGGTCTTG
This sequence comes from Roseibaca calidilacus, assembly GCF_001517585.1. NCBI lineage: Bacteria > Pseudomonadati > Pseudomonadota > Alphaproteobacteria > Rhodobacterales > Paracoccaceae > Roseinatronobacter > Roseibaca calidilacus. Next base: position 370,876 of record NZ_FBYC01000004.1, read on the forward strand.
CAGTTTTTCCTGATCGCGTTGGTCGTGTCTATTGGCCTGAGCTTTGTGCTTGCGTCGACAATCGCCAATCCGCTGGCCGATCTGGCCGTGGCGGCAGAGCTTGGCAAGAACCGCGATGCCCGCAAGTCGCGGCCCGGTCGCGTGCGCATCCCCGATCTGACAGGCCGCCCCGACGAAATTGGCGATTTGTCGCGCGCCATGCGTGGCATGGTTGGCGCGCTTTATGATCGCGTCGAAGCGAATGAACAATTTGCCGCCGATGTCGCGCATGAAATCAAGAACCCGCTGGCCAGTTTGCGATCTGCCGTCGGAAGCCTGCGCATGGCCAAGCGCGAAGATCAGGTGCAGCGCCTGCTTGATGTGGTCGAGCATGATGTCCGCCGGCTGGACCGGCTTGTGTCGGACACCTCGAATGCGTCGCGCTTAGATGCAGAACTGGTGAAGGAAGAGGAGGAGGAATTCGACCTCAATCAGTTGCTAGAGAACCTGTGCGAGCACCTGGCCTCTGAGGCCGAGGAAAAAGGTGTCGAGTTCGTCAAGCTGTTGCCGGAAGAACCGGTCATCATTACCGGCCTGGAATCGCGCTTGGCGCAGGTTTTCGTCAATCTGATTACCAACGCGATTTCGTTTTGCGAAGATGGCGATGCGGTCCGTGTTTGGGCGCGCAAGCGGGCCGACCGTGTGCTGATCGTGGTTGAAGATACCGGGCCGGGCATTCCGGATAACGCGCTGAAGAAAGTGTTCAAACGCTTTTATTCCGAACGCCCCGTCCAGCAATTCGGCAACCATTCCGGGCTTGGTCTGGCGATTTCGAAACAAATTGTCGAAGCGCATCAGGGTGTGATCTGGGCCGAGAATATTCGTCTGCCCGATGCAGAGCCAGACAGCCCCCCGCTTGGCGCACGCTTTGTCGTGGGCTTGCCGCTCTGACCATGGGGCAGGCGACGGTTCACGCCAGCACGGTTGCCTTCGACTTGCCAGATGGTCCCCAAGCGCTGGTGTTAAGCGGGCGCTCCGGAAGTGGAAAATCTGCGCTGGCGCTGGACCTGTTGGCCCTTGGTGCGCGGCTGGTCAGCGATGACCAGACCGTGTTTCACGTGGAAGGGGATCGGTTGATCGCTTCGGCCCCACCTGCGATTGCCGGATTGATCGAATGGCGGGGCGTCGGTTTGTTGCCTGTCGCCCATTTGGCGCAGGCGCCCGTCGTGTTATGGGTAGACATGGACAATTCCGCTCAGAACCGCCTGCCCGCGCCGCAATGGCACGAAATGCTTGGCTTGCGGGTGGCGCGGCTTCACATCCCCGCCAAGGGGGCTACCGCATCGGGCCTTCGGCAATACATGTTGGGGCAAGCATGGATCACAGGATGCGAGAACATGAGATGACCGATCCTGCGCAAACTGCGGCGCGGCTGGTTCTGGTGACTGGCCCGTCCGGGTCCGGGCGTAGCACGGCGCTCAAGGCGCTGGAGGATATCGGCTTTGAAGCGATCGACAACATGCCGTCGTCGCTGGTGCCGCGGCTTGTGCGCGCGCGGTTGGAGCGTCCGCTGGCTTTGGGTCTGGATACGCGCAACCGGGATTTTTCCGTCAATGCGCTGTTGCGCCTTGTCGAGGAATTGGCAAGCCTGCCCGATACGGTGTTCGACCTGCTTTACCTTGATTGTGCGGAAGATGTCCTGATCCGGCGGTTTGCGGAAACGCGGCGGCGCCACCCGCTGCGGCCCGATTTGCCGCCTGCCGATGGGATTGCCCTAGAAGCGCGCTTGCTGGAAGCGGTGCGCAGCCGCGCGGACATGCTGGTCGACACATCGGCCCTAAGCCCGCATGATCTGCGCGCAGAGATTGTTCAACTTTTCGCCCCGCAAGGTCGCGGGGCGATGGGCGTGCAGGTGCAGTCTTTTTCCTACAAGCGCGGCATTCCGCGCGGCGTGGATATGGTGTTCGACTGCCGTTTTCTGAACAATCCGCACTGGCAACCGGATTTGCGCCGTCTCGATGGGCGCCACCCGGCCGTGGCAGAGTTCATCATGCAAGACAGCCGCGCGCAGCCGTATTTTGAGAAGATACACGCTATGGTGGATAGCTTGCTGCCTGAATTCGCCAAAGAGGGTAAACCGCTGGTCATGCTGGCGCTTGGGTGTACGGGCGGGCAACACCGCTCTGTCGCAATGGCCGAAAAACTGGCAAATGCGCTTGCACGGGGACCATGGCGCGTGTCTAAACGTCATAGAGAATTGGAACGCAAGGCCGGGATGGAACCCCCGGCAAACGAGTAGGGTTTGGGCGTGATCGGGATCGTGATCGTCGCGCATGGCGGCTTGGCACGCGAATATCTGGCTGCGATCGAGCACGTGATCGGCAAACAAACCGGCATGGTGGCGATTTCCATAGAATATGACCATGACCGCAACGCCAAGCAAAACGAGATCACGGCCGCCGCCGAAGCGGTCGATACCGGGCAAGGGACGGTCGTTGTGACGGATATGTTCGGTGGCTCGCCTTCGAACCTGTCGCTGCCCGCCTGCGCGTCGCCAAACCGGCGCATCCTGTATGGGGCGAATTTGCCGATGCTGATAAAGCTGGCAAAATCGCGTGACCTGTCCTTGCCAGAGGCGACCGCAGCGGCGTTGGAGTCGGGGCGCAAATACATCAACTCTATCGAGTTGGGAAACTGATACGACATGGACGACAGGCCGCATGATTGAACAAGATCTTGAAATCGTGAACGAAAAGGGGCTTCATGCCCGCGCATCGGCGAAATTCGTGGAAGTGGTCGAGCGATTCGAGGCCGATGTCGAGGTCATGAAAGACGGCATGAGCGTGCCGGGCGATTCCATCATGGGTTTGTTAATGCTGGCGGCGTCGCGTGGCACCTCGATCAAGGTAAAAATCTCTGGCGCGCAAGAGGCAGAGGTCATGGACGCCCTCGCCGCGCTCGTGGCCGACAAGTTCGGCGAGGGGATGTAGCCCTAGTCGTCCTGCCCCAGCATGGGGGCGGGGCGCGCGGCGGGGGGATCGGCAAGCTGAAATGGCGCGCGCACCCCGGCAAGCCCGTCCATGTCCAATCGTAGCCCACGGGCTTGGACCTGCGGATCGGCAAAAACTTCTGCCATGTCATTGATGGGGCCGGCGGGCACGCCATGCGCCTCGCAGGCTGCAAGCAGCGCAGCTTTGGTCCAGCCCATGGTTTCGGCGCACAGCGAATCGGACAGGTCCGCACGGCGCGCCACGCGGTCTGCATTGGTGGCGTAATCGGGGCTTTCGCCCAGATCGGGCCGGGCCAAAAGCGCGCAAAGCCGCTGGAACTGCCCGTCATTGCCGGTGGCAATGATGATATGCCCATCGGCGCAAGGCACAACCTGATAAGGTGCCAGATTGGGGTGGAAATTGCCCAAGCGCCCCGGTGCGCTTCCGGTCGCAAGGTAGTTCATCGCCTGATTGGCCATGACGGACACGGCGCAATCCAGCAGCGCCATATCTATATGTTGCCCCCGGCCCGTGCGGTGGCGTTCCTGCACCGCCGCCAGAATAGCCGTGCTGGCATAAATGCCGGTAATGATATCCGTCACGGCCACGCCCACCTTGTAGGGTGGCCCATCATCCGGACCTGTGATGGACATCAGCCCCGACATGCCTTGGATGATGTAATCATACCCCGCACGGTGGGCATATGGCCCGGTCTGTCCGAACCCTGTGATAGAGCAGTAAATAAGGCGCGGGTTCAGCGCCGACAGGTTGGTATAATCCAGCCAGTATTTGGCCAAGCCGCCGACCTTGAAATTCTCGATCAGGATATCGGCATCGGCGGCCAGCGCGCGCACCTTGGCGCGCCCTTCCTCGGTGCGGAAATCGGCCGTCACCGATGCTTTGCCACGGTTGGTGGCGTGGAAATACGCGGCCTCTTGGCTACCATCGGCGCGGGTCACAAAGGGCGGCCCCCAGCGGCGGGTGTCGTCGCCTTCGGGTGCTTCGACCTTGATGACCTCTGCACCCAGATCGGCCAAGGTCTGCCCCGCCCATGGCCCGGCGAGGATGCGCGCAAGTTCCACAACGCGCAGCCCTTGCAATGGTCCCGGCACGGGGCTTAGCCGTCCAGCTTTTCGTTTAGCACGCGGGCGAATTCGTCATAGGGCATGTTTTCATATTGCTGCCCGTTGATCATGAATGTGGGCGTTGCGCGAATATTGTCGGCCTCGGCATTGGCTTGGTAGAACTCTGTCAGCTCCAGTGCCGTGTCGGCATCTTCCAGACAAGCGCTTAGCTCTGCATCGTTCATGCCAGCCCTGCGGCCAAGGCGGCGCAGGTTGTCGGCCACTTGCGCGGGGTCATTCGCGCCCGCCCAATCGCGCTGTTGTTCATACAGCATCTCGACAATACCGTGGTAACGCGCGCCGCCGCCACAGCGCGCGACCATGCCCGCCCACAGGCCGTAGCGGTCGAAATACACTTCGCGCTTGATGTATTGAATGCGTCCGGTGTCGATGAATTCTTCTTTCAACTGCTCATAGGGGCCTTGGTTGAAGGTCGCGCAATGCGGGCAGGTGAAAGACGAATATTCCACCACCGTGACAGTTGCATCGGGGTTGCCCAGCGGAAAATCCAGCTCTTGCGCCTGAACCGGGCTTGCAGCGGTGCTGGCGGTTTCGGTCGCAGCAGGCGCGGATTGCGTGCTATACCACCAGCCGCCCGCGCCCAAGGCAGCGGCCACGGCAATCGCAGGCAGGACGAATTTGTTCATCGGGTCTTTCCTTGTGTTCGCTCGTGTTTGCTTAGGACATTCGTGGCCAGACATTCAAGCGCTGCGCGCAAGGCGTCGTCCGCCACATCGTTGGTGACGGCGCGGGCCTGCGTCACGACCTGCGGGGCGGGCGCTTTTGGCACGGGCTTGGGCGCAGGTGTGAATTGGGCCTGCCCTTCGGCAAAGCCGGTGGGGGCGGTCTGGGTGATCGTGATGCGCGAAATCGCGTTGTAGCCGTAGCAGGCATTCACCTTCTCGCGCAGGCGCGGAAGCTGCATTTGCACCATGGGGGCCGCCGGGCCAGTGGTCAGCAGGGTCAGCGTGGCGCCGAAACCGCCCTTGGCATAGCCAATCTTGACGGGCCGCGCGCAGGCGGCAATCTCTGGCCCCGCAATTTCTGACCAATGTGTCAGCAGGCGCGACACGGCAAAGCCGCGCGCTTCGCCCACCTTGCGAATTTGCGCGCCCAGCAGGCTGGAAGCTGCCTGAAAACCACGGGCCTTGCGCGGGGGCATTTGCGAATTTGGGGGCGGCATTGCGGTTGTCTCCTGTCTGGCGCAGTTTATCCTTCTGGGCGCGCGTGGCCAGAGGGGGACGCGGCATTTCTGTGGGATGGTGCGTCAAAGATGCGTGACAACAAGACGATGGCAGCGCAATTGCTGGCTTGGTATGACCGCCATGCCCGCGCATTGCCGTGGCGTGTGCCGCCCAATGGCGGGCAGGCGGACCCGTATCGTGTCTGGCTGTCCGAGGTGATGTTGCAGCAAACCACGGTTGCCGCGGTAAAAGCGTATTTCCACCGCTTTACAACGCGTTGGCCCACCGTGCAGGCATTGGCCGCGGCGGAAGATGCCGATGTTATGGCCGAATGGGCCGGGCTTGGGTACTATGCCCGTGCGCGCAACCTGCTGAAATGCGCGCGGGCCGTGGCAGAACTGGGGGAGTTCCCCGACACGCGCGCGGACTTGCAAAATTTGCCGGGGATCGGCCCCTATACCTCTGCCGCGATTGCCGCCATTGCGTTCAACCGTGCCGAAACCGTCGTGGATGGCAATGTCGAACGCGTTATGGCGCGGATATTCGATGAGCACACGCCGTTGCCCGCCGCCAAGCCGGTTCTGACCGGGTATGCCGCGCGGCTGACGCCCGACCAGCGCCCCGGCGACTATGCGCAAGCAGTGATGGATCTGGGGGCGACCATTTGCACGCCCCGAAACCCCGCTTGCGGCATTTGCCCTTGGCGCGGGCCATGTGCGGCGCGCGCGAATGGCACCGCGCCGGACCTGCCGCGCAAAACGCCGAAAGCGGCAAAGCCTGTGCGCTTCGGGATTGCCTATATCGGGCGGCGCGCGGATGGCGCGTGGCTGCTGGAACGCCGCCCGCCCAAGGGCCTGCTGGGGGGCACGCTGGGCTGGCCGGGGACCGATTGGGCCACGTCCGACCCGATTGATGCCCCGCCCATCCTCGCTGACTGGCGCGCGCTGGATGCAGAGGTCCGCCACACCTTCACCCATTTCCACCTGCGCCTGTCGCTGCGGGTAGCTGCTCTGCCCATGGATGCGCCCGGCAATTTCGTTGCCCCAGCGGCATTCAACCCGCGCGATCTGCCCACGCTGATGCGCAAGGCCCATGCCTTGGCCGCGCCTGTGCTGGGTGTATGATGTCGCACCTGTTGGGGGCTGTATTGGATTGAAAGTTGCGCTATTTTCGCGCCAAAACATGGGGTTCCCCGCGTGACACCAGACCAGTTCCGCCGCTTTTCCGCCGCCATGCCGTTTTGGGCCTCGCTCGGGTTCGTGCCGCTGATTGCGGTTGCGGCCATGCAGGGCGGTTGGTGGCTGCTTCTGATGCCGATCTATGGCTGGGGCGTGTTCACCGCGATGGATTTCCTGACGGGCCTGAACCTTGACAACCCCGACACCGAAACCCCGCTGAAAGACCTGTTCTGGTATCGCGCGATCACGCTTGTCTGGTTCCCGGTGCAATTCGCGGTCATTTTCGGAACGCTCTGGTGGGTTGCCGCGACCGACCATCTGCATTGGTTCGAAGAATTGTCGCTGATGTTCGGCGTGGGTGTCATGTCGGGGGTTATCGGGATCGTCTACAGCCATGAATTGATGCACCAGAAAACGAAGCTGGAACGCTGGCTGGGCGATTTGCTGCTGGCCTCTGTGCTCTATAGCCATTTCCGGTCGGAACATTTGCAGGTCCATCACCGTTATGTCGGCACCCCGCGCGACCCTGTGACGGCGCGTATGGGAGAGGGCTTCCAGGCCTATTTCTGGCGGGTTTTGCGCGATTGTCCCGGCTCTGCCCTGCGGGCCGAAGCGGCGATGCTCAAGCGCAAGGGCGTGAGCGCGTGGCATGGCTCTAACCCGTTCTGGCGCTATGCTGCGCTGCAAGGGGGGATGCTGGCGCTGGCGTTCATTATCGCGGGTTGGTGGGGGGTGGCCTTGTTCGCATGGCAGGCGCTGATTGCAATCTGGCAGTTGGAACTGACCAACTATATTGAGCATTACGGCCTGACCCGGCGTTATATCGGGGACGGAAAATACGAACCCGTCCGCCCGCATCATAGCTGGAATGCCGCGCATAAAGCGTCAAACTGGTTGATGATTAACCTGCAACGCCACTCGGACCACCATTTCAAGCCAGACCGCCGTTTTCCGCTGCTGCAAACCTATGACCGCGAAGATGCGCCGCAACTGCCCTATGGCTACCCTGCACTGACCACGCTGGCCATGGTTCCGCCGCTATGGCGGCGCTTCATGGACCCGAAAGTGCGCGCGTGGCGGCGGCAATTTTACCCCGATATCGACGACTGGTCGCCCTATGACCGCCATGCGACACCCTGGCCCAAGAGTGCTGCTTGAGCGGGCGGGGCAGGGCGCTACCTGTGCTGTATGACCGAGATTTTGTATAACGGGCGCTGCCCGATCTGTTCCGCAGAGATCGCCCATTACCGCGCCCGCGCAGCAGCAACAGGGGCGGATCTGCATTTCACGGATCTGAACACCGCGCCGCTGGATGGCTGGGGTATCAGTGCCGATCAGGCCATGCGCCGCCTGCACGCGCGCCATGACGGGCGCATTCTGTCGGGCTTTCCGGCGTTCCTGCTGATCTGGCAAGCCCTGCCGCGCTGGCGGTGGCTGGCAAGGCTTGTCGGTCTGCCCGGTCTGCGAAGCCTGGTCGGGATCGTCTATGACAAACTGGCCGCCCCGATCCTGTATCGTTTGCATCTGCGTCGCGAGGCGCGTCGCAAAGCCTGTTGACCCATTGCCGTGCCGCTTGATGTTGTGCCTGCGGCGCGTTAACTTTTCGTTAACCTTTGTTAACGGAAGCGCATCATGGGCGAATTGGAACTTGCCGCCATTCTTTGCACCTTTCTTGGCGGCAGCGAAGCCGAAACGCGCAAGTATTTCGACACTTACGAGATGACGCGTCATATCCGGGTGGATTGCGAAACCGATTCTCATGTGATCGAGGTCGCACTTGATGGAACCTCCTCGGCGCGCGACAGCGTGCATCAGGCGCTATTTGCCGCGCATCTGACCGGCAAGGAACCCACCGTCATCATGATAGACAGGGACGGCTATGTCGGCCGCTTCGAATATGAAATGCGCCCTGTCACCAGAGCCGCCGGAGTGACTTATATTCGCTGCGCGAAAGATGTGATCCTGCGATGGGCGGCCACCTCTGGGCTGCGTGACATACCGCGTGATCCCACCGCCGATGACATTGTACTGGTACTTACCATTCTGCACTGGCACCAATGAAACTGCACTGAGGTGGCCGGGATTATCTTGGACGTGATGGCATCTGGTGGGACTGGATGCCGTTTTCGAACGCCGGTTACAGGCCGTTTAACTGCCGGTTGAGGGTGCGTTTCAGACCGCCGATCCGGTGCGCGTAGCGATGCAGACCACTGCGGCTTGGAGCCTTGTCACCGAAGCGCGCGCGACATTCTTCGGCCAGCGCGCTGAAGGTCATCGTGCCGATCCGGGCATTGACGAACGCCAGAACCTCCGCATTCCGCATGGCCATAGGCATTGCTCCACCCTTCCGGGGGAGGCTGACCAGCGTGGCGCGGATGCGATCTTCGCCCCAGGCATCGGAGCCGAAGCGGGCCGCACATTCCTGGGCGATTTCAGCATGGCAAAGGCCAGCGGGCTGAACGATCAGCCAACTGGCAATCTCCATGTCCCTCGCGCCGAAGGTGGGCATGTCAGCCGCCTTCGCGCTGAAGCGTCTTGCGGAACGCCTCTTGCGACACGCCCAGGCGCGACAGGATTTCCTGTTCATCACCCGTCCCGCCGCTGGTCATGAGGGCCAGCTCTTGCCGGTCACGGGGTAGACCGCGCCCCGCGATCTGACTGCCGGGGGTCAGAACCGGCACCATCTGGCGGGCGAACTCGTCAAACCGTTCCGGGTTTTCACGGCAAAGGGCGAGGCCCCATTCGCGCAGGTAGGGCGGCAACTTGCCCGAGGTGATTGCGCCATCCACGGCGGCAAGCGCCTTGCCTTCGGCTTCGCGCGCCCGTGCCCGGTTCAGTTCAAGCGCCAGCTCCATCGTGCCGCCATCCGTCTCCTGACGTTGCTGCGACGGCTCCGGCGCAGGCTCGCTTTCACGATTGACCAGGGCCGACACCGCTTGCAGCAACGCGTCATCCGCGATGTCCTCCGGCAAGGCCAGCATCTGGATGAGCTGCCCGCGCAGATCAGCCGCCGCCAGTTCGGGCGGATCAGCCGGTGGGTTTTCCTGACTGGCGAGCGCAGTGAGTTGAAGGTTGGGGTTGTTCGTCAACGCGGCGCGGTGAAGGCGCATGATTTCTCCTGTGGTCTTGTGGAACGTGAAGACAGGGCTGAGGAACCGGTACTCCTTGCTGGCAAGATGCTGGCGCGCCTTGTCGGTCCATTCGACACGTCCCCAGATGCCCTGGGCATCGGCCTTCAGTTCCTTGATCCAGCCCGCCGCCGGAGCGGGCTGGCCGTTTTTGGTGGCGTGGTCGATCTGGTGTTCATAATCGACCGGCAAATCCATGCCGAGCTTGCGGGTCGCAGCGATGATGTCGGCGGCATCGCGCACCATGTAAGGGCCGCGCCCATCGCGCCCGTTGAAGGTGCCGAGAGGCAGAAGGTGAACCCAGTCTTGCGCCTGGCCGGATGTGGCCAGCTCGACAGACCAGGCGGACTGGTGAATGGAAGTCATCGGCGAAGCCCTTCTGTGATGTGGTCGTTGACGATGCGCCCGATTTCCTGCCGGTTTTCCTCGTTCAATCCGAGGAAGGGACGCGCGGGAATTGTGACCTGACGGCCCCGGCCCGCTTGTCCGCCCATCTGGTGAATGCGCGCATAGGCGCGGTTCGTCCCGACCGCGACTTGCGAATGCGAGGCGCTGTAGCTCAGGGAGCCATAGAGGTGACCACGGTCGCGCAACTTCTTTGCCCCGGCACCGCGCCGCAAAAGGGTGGCGGTGGAATGGCCCGCCCATCCGGTTCCATCCGGGGCGGTTTCGCTTTCGAAATTGCTTTCGACCTCAGACTGAAGATAGCTGCCGATTTCCTGGAACACCGACTGCATGTTGGAGCCGCGTTCCGCAAGGCGTTGCAGCGCAGCCATGAAGCCGTCTCTATCGACCACCTGGATAATCATCTGACGGTCGCCCTGGGCGATGCGCCCCAGTTCGACCAGGCCACCCGCAACATCGCCTCCTATGGCACCGGCTTCAACATTGCGGCCGCCCCGACCGGCTTGGCTTGCACCGCGCCGCGCCCCGCCGCCCGCCATCGCCCGCAGAACGACACCCAAGATCGGCCCTGCCATGGCGTATCCCCCTTATGCTGCCAGATGCGACGTGACGATCAGCTTGGCGCTGTCTGCCCATTCGTTGGTCACGGCAACATGCTGCCCGCCCACCTCGACGATGGTGGAGCCGTTCTTCAGAAGCCGAAGCGCCGCACCTTCCAGTTCCGGCGGAACAACCAGGGCCGTGGGGCGCACGTTCAGAAGCTGGCCGTGATCCCCGCGCAGGGTCATCATCGCCGTGCGGGCCGCTTCGTAATTGTCCTTGGTCAGATCGGCTTTGCTGGCATAGGCCAGTTGCCACAGGCCGAACCCGGCATTGACGCGCGCCCGTACCCCGTAGATGTATTCGTCGCGCATGAACACATGCTCATCGTTGTCGCGGTCCAGGGCGGTGAACTTGTAGGGCACACGCTCCTGCCAGATGATCGGACGCACTGCGCGGCTCAGATCGAGAAGATACCAGGCAGGACCACTGCCCGCCTGCATGTTCGAAACACTGACCTCTTCGCCCTGGGCATTCGTGCCCAGGTGATCGGTATCGAAGAAATATTGACCATCATAGCAAGCCGTGCTGAAGCCGTTGGCCAGAAGGCGGAATACCAGCTCGTTGGGATGGTCGCGCGCTTCGCGGCCCATTTCCGAGATCATCGGCCCGAAGACACCATAGGTGTCATCTTCGAGAGCATCACGCGGCACGGCGATGGTGCTTTCGAACTTGCGGTTCTTGATGCGCCAGTCATGCACCGACAGGTTGCGGATGACGCGATCACCAATCCACTCGCGCAGGCGCGGGAAGCTGCCCAGCCATCCGTAGATTTCTTCGGCGTTCGAACTGGGCACCCGCATGGTGATCTCTTCAAAGTGGCTTGGCGCATTGTCGAACGCCTCGTTGAAGACGGTCTGGAAGCCACGGAAGACGGTGGAAAGGTTTCCGGAATTGACGATCATTGCTCGAACTTCTCTTTCGATTTGGGGTTCTGGGGGCGATGCGGCAGGGCAACGCCCGCTTCACGCATGGTGCAGATGGTACGGCGCGCGGTTCTGCGGCTGACGCGCGTCAGCTTTGCGATTTCGACCGTGCTGAGGGTGGTGTTGACGATCAGGCGACGGATACGGATAGCCTGCGCATTCTTGCTCGACATGGCCCCGTGCGGGACTTCGACTGCACCGCTTCCATATTTGGTGATCAGCCATTCCAGCACATCCCGACCAACCAGCTTGCTCACGGGATGGTCATCGGTGGCCTTCAGCGGAACGAACAATTCTCCGCCGCCGAAGTTCTCAAGGAAGAGGCGGGCGGCATGCTCCCCGAACCGCTCAGCAAGCTCGACCTCCATGTACGTGACATAGAGACCGAGCTTTCGCCTTTCGGCGATGGAAGGGTATTCGTTGGAAAGCACTGGTGCCGCCCGCCTCGCTTGCATGATCATCAATGCAGGCGACGCTATCCGGACGTATGTCCCTGATCACCCCGGACAGCGTTCCGGTTATCGTGCTGTGGGTGAATGAAGGTTGCCCCGGACTGGACTGGGCGGCGGCGGGTCAACTGCCGCCGCTTTCCTTTTCCCGGCGCTCCTGAAGTGCGACCAGCGCCGCGCGCAAGCCTTCCAGGGCGGGCAACAGGAAGAACTTGCAAAACAGCCCCACCAAGACCCATGCAAGCATCAGCGCCGCGAACGCAATCCCGAGAAGCGCGCCGATGCCGAAGAACAGTAAAAAGGGTCCGAAGGCTTCCATCTGTGATCTTTCTGTCAGCGGTCAGGATAGGCGGAACACGGCGCGCATTTCAATGCCCATCGAAGGCCGCACCCAAAACGCCCCACAGACCCCCCTTAAACGCGTTTAACAGGCGTTTAAGAAATTTCTGGCGGTGAGGGGTGCCGAGAGACAGGAAGCCGCTCAGCGGGCCGCTGAGGGGCTTGGAGCAAAAAAGGGGCGATGCCGCGCACCGCCCCCTTCAACGTTTGTCGCGCCGCGCAGGTCATGCGGCCTTGTCGCGGGCCTTCATCTTCTTCAGGGCGGTGATCACCTTGCGCGCGTCGTGGGCCGTCACGAAGCGCAGGCTGGACATGCCGAAGTACCGTTCCAGCCAGACCGACAGACCGTCTTCAACATCGGCACCTGACCACTCCTTCCAGATCGTCCTGATCAGTTCGAGCTGGGCGAAGCTGGCCATGCCTTCCCGCGCGCCATAGTCCGGCCCCTTGGCGGTCAACGGCTTGAAGCCCAGATATTCGAACAAGCCCATGAGCGCCGTGAACCCGTCCTGGTCGAGCTCCGTCACGGAAGTGACCCCGCAAAGATCGACCAGGCCAGACCGGAACTCCGCTTCGGTCAGCCCCAGCTTGCTCTTGGCCACATGGATAAGGGCGATCTGTTTGTTACTGATCGACATTGCCGGCCTCCTTTCCGTTGCGCGTGGTGGCGCTGATCAGATCCACGATCTGCTTGTGCATGCCTTCAAGATCGGCCTGGACGCGCACGCCCATCTCCGCGCCCGCCTTCGCGGCGGCGCTGATCATGTCGATCTTGTGCGAGTGGCGCGGGGAAACCTCGAGTTCGGTCACCAGGTCATCCAGCAGCTTCAGGAGCGCCGCCAGAGACCCCACGTCCGCGATTGCGTCATTGGATGCCATGTAAAGGCCGTCGCGGCACAGGGTCAGCGTTGCCTTGGGGTTTTCAGAAGAAGTGATCATTGGACAATTCCTTCAGGCAGGACAGGGATGAACTTCGAGCGGGCAAGAATGCCCCGAACAATGGTGAGCGCGCCAAGAGTGGCTGAGATGTCAGCAGACAAAAGCGCAGCGCCCGCTTCGGTTTCTTCGTCCGCTCCGCCTTCATTTGCGGCATCCCATTCGCTGATGAGTTCACGTAGCCGGAAAAGGGTGCCCTGCGCCCCAGCAAGAGCGGTCTGAAGCTGCGCAAGCTCATCGGCCGTCAATGGCGTGACAAGCAGGTCGCGCCCGGCAAAGTCTTGCGCCTCCTCAGGTGTGAGCTCGTCTTTCACATTCAGTTGGTGGTTTTGCATCAGATATCTCCCATCATGAAAATTGCGTTCTCGATTTCGTTCAGCGTCACAGGCTTTCCCGCCGCAAGCATCCGTGCTTGCCGGTAGGCTTTGACCATCAACCGGAAATTGCCTTGGGTTTCGCCATGCCGCGCCAGTGCAGCCGCAGCCGAATTGTCGGTGGGGCAAAGTGCAGCGGCCAGGGCCTCGAACTCATCCCGGCTGGGCGCGGGAAGAACGCGCCTAACGTCGATCCTTGTCAGGAACTGGTCGTAGTCCATTTCCTTTTTGCGCCCGGTGCGGCCCAAGAACTGCTTGTTTCCGCAGAAGACCATTCCGAAGGCTGGATGAAAGCGATCTCCCTCGCGGGCCTTATCACCATCGTCATAGAGGCGACGGAGCGTTTCCAGCACATTGACCTTCAGGCCCTGGGCCTCATCAATTACAAGGACGGTGGGTCGGCGACCTTCCTGGAAGGGATAGCTGCCCAGCAAGCCGGCAAGCGCCTGAACGGCTTCGCGTGTGCGCCCTTCGTAGACATTGAAATGCTCCAGGAGCGCCGATGTGAAGGCAAGAATGGAGCCGTCGATTTCCGGGCTCGACCGAAGGTAAATCACTCGGATTTCACGTTCCCATTCGGTTACCAGCCCCTTAAGGGTCCGGGTCTTGCCAATCCCCACAGGGCCTTTGATGATCCCAATTCCCGCCGTTAGCGCGATCTGTCGGACGACAAACTTTATCGTTTCGCTCGCCTCCGTTTCGATGATAGGTGTATGCTCAGGTGTGTGATGCATGCTTCATCTCCGTTGTGCTGCACATTGTTGAAGGGTCAGCGGTTGCCGCCGCTGGCCTTTCTAGTCTGGCCGTCCACTTCATTGGCTTGGGCCATGATTTCCTTCCATCTCTTGCTTTCGGCCTCCTTCTCCATCGCTTCGCGGGCAATTCGAGCTTCAGGTTCCTCACCGGCCAGGCGCATGATGATGCCCGGCTGCTCCTGACCAGGGCTGAAGGCCGTTGTGTTGCGTGTGAGCTCTTCGAAGCCATCGAAGCCCGGCGTGAGCTGCGCTTCGAGCTCCCGGATAGCGCCCTTGTGCTCCTTAATGCGCCGCCCTGCTTCTTCCGCGCCCCGCCTGTCCTGTGTATCGTAGGCCTGATCGGGGTTTGCTTCGCCGCAGGGTATGCCATTGCGCCGGATGAACACATGGTCCACGCCAGTGCGCAGGGGCGCGCGCACCTCGACAGGAGTACGATAACCCAGTTTCCCGATCAGCTCAGAGGTGTATTGTGCGTTTCGAAAGTCGATGCGCCCCTGTTTCACAAAGCGCGTATGACGTTCGCTGAAGATTTCGTCGAAGCTGCGCGCATCAGTGCGTTGTGGCTCCCAGCCATTTGCTATCGCCGCCTCGAAGGCTTCTCGCGGCGAGCGGCCTTCCAGCTTCCCGCCTTCCTGCGGAGTGTCGTTATAGGTCGCGATTGCCTTCTGGATCAGCGCCGCCAGTTCTTCCAGGGTGCCTTGGAATGGCTGAACCGGCTTACCGACTTGCTGCGTTTTCTTGTTGCTACGATCCCCGCCTATCCAGCCTGGAAGGAACCTGAAGTAGTTCTGTTCGAGTATCCTGAAGGTGCCCTCAATGGGCTTTGCAGCACCATTGTACGGCTGGGCACGGATATGGCCGCGACCAGATATCAAGCCTGACAGTTCTGGGAAATCCGCGATAGCCTTGGCTACATCGTTATACTCACCGCCATTGTCGAAGTAGAAGGTCACGGGCAATCCGCCACCCTGCTCGCTGACCACCAAATCGTAGAGGCTATCGGCGATGTCGGTTTTTCGAACACCGGTTCCCGGGCCGAATGCGGCGAGCTTGCCCCAGATGAACCGGGTGGCATCGTCCATCCAGGCAATCAAGCGCAGGCGAAGCTGACGCTTCGGGTTGTCAGGTAGCCGCATGTCAATGTCGATCGGGTGAACATCGCCGAAAACAACATCCATGGGCTTATCAGACAGCTTCCGGAGTATCCGGGGCTTGTCGCGGTCATCCCATGCCTTGTTATCGTGGCGGAAGCGATCAACACGCCGGAACTCATCGAACCGGGACGCCCACTTCTTGGTCAGGGCGCAAATCGCGGTCAGCTTCTGCCGGGAAAGCTGCGATCCATGCTTCTTCGACAGTTCGGCCAGCTTCTGGCCGCACTGCCGTGCGACGGTCCGCGTTGACCAGCCCGCCGCCGTCCCGTCCCGGCCATACTGCTCCAGCTCTGAAGCGACGGTCGCCCGTGCCGTGTTGTCCAGGTCGATTTCGGCATCCCATCGCCGAGAAATCAGCACTCGGCGCGCGCCCCGAACGGGCGAGGCCTTCGGGACAAGGCCGGAAAGGCCCTTTTCCTCATAGGCATCAAGCCAAATCCGCGCCGTGCGCTCAGAAACCGTCTTTGCCGCGCCGTTGCGGTCGCGATGGGTGCATTTGGCAATCTGCTTGAGCGCCTGAGCGCGTTCAGAGCTCCTTGGTGTGGTGTTTATCGCCGGGCTGATGACATGCAGCCGGAACTTCGCCTCTTCGCGCTGCCATTCAGCGATCTCACCATGGGAAAGCCGGTCGAACGGCGCTCGCAAGGGAAGATCGAGGGATTTCGCCCGCTCTTGCATCTCAGCGGGAAGGCTGGACAGCGCGACAAGGTATTGCCTGCCGCCAGCGCCACCCTGGCCACTGGTGGCAAGAACCTCAAGTTGGCAACCTTGGAATACCTCACCCTTCGATGCTTCCCCAAGGATGCGCCTTGCGTGCCGCGCGGAAAGGCCGCTAACGTCCGAAAAGGCGTTGGCATCCATAAAGGCGTTCATTTTTCGAAACCTGAGGCTTTGAGAATTTGTTCGACAAGCGCACTTGCCTTCGGTCCTTGCCACTGCCCGATCAGCGCTTTCCGTGCATTCTGATGGTTCACACCGTGACTTTTGCACCACTGGTGGAGGCTGCTTCCTTGAGCGGTGAATGCGCCGCGTACCGCATTATACCGTTCCGTCAGTTCGGTTGGTGTGCTAGCCTGTGACATACTTCGCTCCTAGTGTGGAGCAATATGCACCAAACTTGGAGTATGCGCAATGGGTAATGACGTTTGGAGCGAGGGCTTTCGTCAGAGGCTTGATTTGATCAGGGAAGAGCGCGGCATCTCCAAGGCTGAGATGGCCCGTCTGTGCGGCCTACCGCCGCGAACCCTCGAAAACTACTTCAAGGGTCACAAGCCGGGCATAGATGCGCTGATGGCCCTTTCAATCGGTTTGGATGTCTCGGTGGATTGGCTGCTCGGTGACGAAGAATGGCACCGAACAGACCACGCGGACATAGTTTCGCAAGCGGTCTGGCAGGCGGTGCGCGAGTATCTTTGTGATATGGTCCGAGACACTTCATCAGGGAAACCGGTCATCGACCAGGGCAAGATTTATGGAAGCGAGCCCGAAGCGTTCGCAATGCGCATCGCGAATAACGCCACCCAGAAGTATCGCGCCTTGCTCTCGCTCCACGATCCCCGGAAGCCGAACTAGGCCGCATGGCCGCAAGTGGTTAAACCCGCGCCACTTAGCTCAATAAATCAATGACTTACAAAACAAGGGTATCCAATGCATTGCGGACACGTTCGCGCACTATAAGCCCTTTATTTTCAAAGCTTTAGGTAAGTGTCGTTGCAGTTTCATTGGTGCCGCTCGTTGCAGTTTCATAAGTTCCGCTTCAACATTCCACAAGATGGCAACAGTGCCGCGCGCTGTGATCTTGGAGCATTGGTGCAAGACGACACGCCACGTTTTTGACAAAGGCGAAATTCTCTGGAACAATTCCTGAACATCGGCTTTATTTCGCCTTGTCCCCGCGCTATGCTTCGCCCATGTCCGATTTCAACACCGACTTGCCCTTGTCCGCCCGCGCCATGGCCGCGCGCCCAGCCCCGTATCTGGATGGGTTGAACCCCGCGCAACGCGAAGCGGTCGAAACGCTTGATGGCCCAGTCTTGATGCTTGCAGGCGCGGGCACGGGCAAGACCAAGGCCCTGACCGCGCGCATCGCGCATTTGCTGAACACGGGCCGCGCCTTTCCGTCGCAAATTTTGGCCGTGACCTTCACCAACAAGGCCGCGCGCGAGATGAAACTGCGCGTGGGCGGCTACCTGGGCGACGCGGTCGAAGGGATGGCGTGGATGGGCACGTTCCATTCCATCAGCGCCAAGCTATTACGGCGGCATGCCGAATTGGTTGGGCTGAAATCCAGCTTCACGATTCTGGACATGGACGACCAGTTGCGGCTGCTCAAACAGATCATCGCCGCCGCGAATATTGACGAAAAACGCTGGCCCCCACGCCTGCTGGCCAATATCATTGACCAGTGGAAGAACCGCGCTTGGACGCCGGAACAGGTGCCTTCGTCAGAAGCGGGTGCTTTCGACAATCGCGGAACAGAATTTTATGCCGCCTATCAGGACCGGCTGAAAACCTTGAACGCCTGCGATTTCGGCGATCTGCTTCTGCATTGCGTGACGATCTTTCAGGCGCACCCGGATGTGCTGCAAGACTATCACCGCCGCTTCAAATACATCCTTGTGGACGAATATCAGGACACGAACGTTGCGCAGTATCTATGGCTGCGCCTGCTGGCGGCGGGGCACAAGAATATCTGCTGCGTGGGGGATGATGACCAATCCATCTATGGCTGGCGCGGGGCAGAGGTGGGCAATATCCTGCGCTTTGAACGTGATTTTCCCGGTGCCAAGGTGGTGCGGCTGGAGCAGAATTACCGCTCTACCCCGCATATCTTGGCCGCTGCGGGGCAGGTCATTTCCGGCAATCAGGACCGCTTGGGCAAAACGCTTTGGACCGAAGCGCAAGCGGGCGAGAAGGTCCGGCTGATCGGCCATTGGGATGGCGAGGAAGAAGCGCGCTGGGTCGGCGAGCAGATCGAGGATTTGCAACGCGGCACGCGCGGATTGCAGCCCTTCAATCTGGAACAGATGGCCATTCTGGTGCGCGCCAGCCACCAGATGCGCGCCTTCGAGGATCGGTTTCTGACCATCGGCCTGCCATATCGCGTGATCGGTGGGCCGCGCTTTTACGAGCGGATGGAGATCCGCGATGCCATGGCCTATTTCCGGCTGGCTGTCAGCCCTGCCGATGATCTGGCATTCGAGCGCGTGGTCAACACTCCCAAACGCGGCTTGGGCGACAAGGCGCAACAGACCATCCAGCGCTATGCCCGCGCCAATGATGTGCCGCTGGTGCAGGGGGCTGCCCTTGCCATCGACGCGGGAGAGATCAAGGGCCGGGGCGCGGGCCAGTTGCGCGCCTTTCTGGACGGGGTGGACCGCTGGCACCGGGCCGTGTTGGGTTTGGGGCTTGTCCCAGAGGATGATGCCCTGATTGAACCCGTGTCGGAAGATGCCCCCCCCGGCAGCCACATTGAGCTTGCAGAGCAAATTCTGGAAGAGTCCGGCTACACGGAGATGTGGCTGAACGACAAGACGCCCGAAGCGCCGGGGCGGTTGGACAACCTGAAGGAACTGGTCAAGGCGCTGGAGAATTTTGAAAACCTGCAAGGGTTTTTGGAACATGTCGCGCTTGTTATGGACAATGACAGCGACGGGGCCGAAGACAAGGTCAGCATCATGACGCTGCACGCGGCCAAGGGGTTGGAATTTCCTGCCGTGTTCTTGCCGGGATGGGAGGAAGGGCTGTTCCCCTCGCAACGCTCGATGGATGAGAGCGGCCAGAAGGGCTTGGAAGAAGAACGCCGCTTGGCCTATGTCGGCATCACCCGCGCCGAGCAGCTCTGCACCATCAGCTTCGCCGCGAACCGCCGGGTTTACGGGCAATGGCAGTCGCAACTGCCCTCGCGCTTTGTCGATGAATTGCCCGGCGATCATGTCGAGGTGCTGACGCCCCCGGGCCTCTATGGCGGGATCGGTGCGGGGATGGGCAGCACGGGCTTTGGCAGCGCGGTCGAAGAACGCGCCTCCAAGGCTGATGCCTACAATTCGCCCGGTTGGCGGCGGTTGCAAAACGCCGAACGCAGCCAGCCCAAGCTGGTGCATGGCACGGTTGTGCCCGAGTTCGATGTGGGCGCACGGGTGTTCCACCAGAAATTCGGCTATGGGCGCGTGGCCTCGGTCGATGGTGACAAGCTGTTCGTGGAGTTTGAGAAATCTTCGCCCCGGCATGTCATGGCGGGCTATCTGCAAGATGCCGATGCAGCGGCGGGGGATGTGCCCTTCTGACCTGAAGGCGAAGGGGCTGACCAAGGGTGGGTGCCCCTGCCTGCCATGTCACGGTTTACAATCCGGCTTTCCCCGCGTTTTATGCGCGCCATGGACCCGGCCCAGAAATATCCCGCGCTGTCTGACCTGAAAGCCGCCTGCAAGGCGCGGGTGCCTTGGTTCGTGTGGGAATATCTGGACAGCGCCACCGGCAGCGAATCCGTCAAGCCGCGCAATCGGGCGGCGCTGGAGCGGGTGTTATTCCGCCCCGCCATCCTGCGCGGGCCGATCGCGCCGGACCTGACCACGCGGTTTCTGGGGCAGGATTACGCCATGCCCGTGGGGGTTGCCCCGGTGGGCATGTCGGGGCTGATCTGGCCGGGGGCCGAAGCCGCCTTGGCGCGCATGGCGCAAGCGCGGCGCATTCCCTATTCGCTTAGCACGGTGGCGACGCAAACGCCCGAAACCATCGGGCCGGTTGCGGGGGACATGGGTTGGTTCCAGCTATATCCGCCCAAAGACCCGTCGATCCGGGCCGATATTCTGACCCGTGCGCGAAATGCGGGCTTTCGCGTGCTGGTGCTGACGGTCGATCTGCCCGGCCCCTCGCGGCGCGAACGGCAGTTGCGCGCGCAGCTGGCCATTCCACCGAAAGTTACGCCATCAATGCTGTGGCAAGTCGCGCAGCGTCCCGCTTGGGGCTTGGGCACGCTGCGTGCGGGCACGCCCCGCCTGCGGCTGATGGAGGAATATCTGAAGCTTGACGGCAACGCGCCGTCTACGGCGCATCCGGGCTATCTGCTGCGCGCCGCCCCCGATTGGGACTATCTGCGCGCGGTGCGCGACATGTGGGACGGTCCTTTGGTTATCAAGGGCGTGCTGGACCCGGAGGATGCGCCCCGCCTGCGCGCAGAAGGGGCCGATGCGATCTGGGTGTCCAACCATGGCGGGCGGCAATTTGATGGTGCATTGGCGGCGTTGGATGCGCTGCAAGACATCCGTGCAAGCGTTGGCCCGGACATGCCGCTGATCTATGATGGCGGGGTTGAATCTGGCCTTGATGTCCTGCGCGCGCTGGCGCTGGGGGCGAATTTCACCATGCTGGGGCGGGGCTGGCATTACGCGCTTGGGGCATTGGGGGCAGGGGGTGCGGATCATCTTGCGACGCTGTTGCAAGATGACCTGATCGCCAACATGGTGCAGATGGGCGCAACCCGCCCCGAACAGGTCGCAACCCAGCTTGCGCCACGTCAAGACAGGCGCGACGAAATGTAACGGAACCTCACGGGCGCTTTACCTGCGCGCAATAATCTGTCTAATACACGCAATAAAATTAGCCATACCTCTCCGGAAAGGACCGAAATGGCCGAGTTCAAGAAAATCCTCGTCGCGAACCGTGGTGAAATCGCCATCCGCATCATGCGCGCTGCCAATGAGTTGGGCAAACGCACGGTTGCGGTTTATGCCGAAGAAGACAAGCTGGGCCTGCACCGCTTCAAGGCAGACGAAGCCTACCGCATTGGCGAGGGGATGGGACCGGTCGCCGCCTATCTGTCGATTGACGAGATCATTCGTGTGGCCAAGGCCAGCGGGGCGGATGCCGTGCATCCGGGCTACGGGCTGTTGTCGGAAAACCCCGAACTGGTCGATGCCTGCGTGGCTAACGGGATCACCTTTATCGGGCCGAAGGCCGAAACCATGCGCGCGCTTGGCGACAAGGCCAGCGCGCGGAAAGTGGCGATTGCGGCGGGCGTGCCGGTTATTCCCGCAACCGAGGTGCTGGGCGATGACATGGACGCGGTCAAGGCCATGGCGCGCGAGGTGGGCTTTCCGCTGATGCTGAAAGCCAGCCATGGCGGCGGCGGTCGGGGTATGCGCCCGATCCTGTCCGAGGACGAGGTCGAGGCGAAGGTCCGCGAGGGCCGCCGAGAGGCCGAGGCCGCTTTCGGCAATGGCGAGGGCTATCTGGAAAAGATGATCCTGCGCGCCCGCCATGTGGAAGTGCAGTTGCTGGGCGACACGCATGGCAACCTGTATCATCTATATGAGCGCGATTGCACCGTGCAGCGCCGCAACCAGAAAGTGGTTGAACGCGCGCCTGCCCCCTACCTGACCGAAGCGCAGCGCGCAGAGGTCTGCGAGCTGGGCCTGAAGATTGGCCGCGCCGTGGGCTATCAGAACGCAGGCACCGTCGAATTCCTGATGGATATGGACGATGAGAAATTCTACTTCATCGAAGTGAACCCCCGCGTTCAGGTGGAACACACCGTCACCGAAGAAGTGACGGGCATTGACATTGTGAAAGCGCAGATCCGCATTGCTGAAGGCGCGACGTTGTCGGATGCGACGGGCACGCCGTCTCAGGGGGATGTCACCTTGTCGGGCCACGCGCTACAGTGCCGGATCACGACCGAAGACCCGCTGAACAACTTCATCCCCGATTATGGCCGTCTGACCGCCTACCGCTCTGCCACCGGCATGGGCATTCGTTTGGATGGCGGCACGGCCTATGCGGGGGGCGTGATTACGCGCTATTACGACTCGCTTCTGGTCAAGATCACCGCTTGGGCGCCGACGCCGCAGGAATCCATCGCGCGGATGGACCGCGCCTTGCGCGAGTTCCGCATTCGCGGGGTCAGCACCAATATCGCCTTTGTCGAGAACCTGCTGAAACACCCGACATTCCTGAACGATACCTATACGACCAAGTTCATCGACACCACGGATGAGCTGTTCAATTTCCGCAAGCGTCGGGACCGGGGCACCAAGGTTCTGACCTATATCGCGGATATTACCGTGAACGGGCACCCCGAAACCAAGGGTCGCGCCAAGCCGCCCGCCGGGTTGAAAACCCCGATTGCGCCCAAGGTTTCGACCGAAGCGCCGCCGCGCGGCACGCGGCAAATTCTGGACGAAGAAGGTCCGCAGGCCGTGGCCGACTGGATGGCGGCGCAGAAGAAGCTGCTGCTGACCGACACCACCATGCGCGACGGGCACCAATCGCTTTTGGCCACGCGAATGCGGTCCATCGACATGATCCGGGTCGCACCTGCCTATGCGCATATGATGCCCAGCCTGTTCAGCATGGAATGCTGGGGCGGCGCGACCTTTGATGTGGCCTATCGCTTCTTGCAGGAATGCCCATGGCAGCGCCTGCGCGACCTGCGCGCGGCCATGCCCAACCTTATGACGCAGATGTTGCTGCGCGCCTCGAACGGGGTGGGCTATACCAATTACCCCGACAACGTGGTGCAGGCTTTTGTCAAACAAGCCGCTGCCAGCGGGGTCGATGTGTTCCGCGTGTTCGACAGCCTGAACTGGGTTGAGAACATGCGTGTCGCCATGGATGCCGTGATAGAGGCGAACAAGGTCTGCGAAGGCACTGTGTGCTATACCGGCGACATCCTGAACCCCGACCGCGCGAAATACGACCTGAAATACTATGTCGAAATGGGCAAGGCCCTGCGCGACGCGGGCGCGCATGTTCTGGGGCTGAAGGACATGGCGGGGCTGCTCAAGCCTGCCAGTGCGCGCATCCTCATCAAGGCGCTGAAGGAAGAGGTGGGCCTGCCTATCCATTTCCACACGCATGACACTGGCGGCATTGCCGGTGCGACCATTCTGGCCGCCGCCGAAGCCGGTGTCGATGCCGCCGATGCCGCAATGGATGCGTTTTCGGGCAATACCAGCCAGCCGACCTTGGGGTCGATTGTCGAAGCCTTGCGCTTTACCGAGCGTGACACGGGCCTCGACATGGGCGCGATCCGGCAGATTTCGGATTACTGGGAACAGGTTCGCCTGCAATATGCCGCGTTCGAAAGCGCGCAGCAGGCGCCGTCCTCCGAAGTGTATTTGCACGAAATGCCCGGTGGCCAGTTCACCAACCTGAAAGCGCAGGCGCGCAGCTTGGGGCTGGAAGAACGTTGGCCCGAAGTGGCGCAGACCTATGCCGATGTGAACAAGATGTTCGGCGATATCGTCAAGGTCACGCCATCGTCCAAGGTCGTGGGCGACATGGCGCTGATGATGGTCAGCCAAGGTCTGAAACGCGATGACGTGGAAAACCCTGCCAAGGATGTCAGCTTCCCCGATTCCGTCGTGGACATGATGAAGGGCAATCTGGGCCAACCCCCCGGTGGCTGGCCCGAAGCGCTGCAACGCAAGGTGCTGAAAGACGAGCGGCCCATCACCGACCGCCCCGGCAAGCATTTGGCCCCGGTCAATCTGGAAGAGGTGCGCGCGCAACTGATCGCAGATCTAGACGGGTTCAATGTTGATGATGAGGATCTGAACGGCTACCTGATGTATCCAAAGGTGTTTTTGGATTACATGGGCCGCCACCGCATCTATGGTCCGGTGCGGACCTTGCCCACGCGAACCTTCTTCTACGGGATGGAACCGGGTGAGGAGATTTCCGCCGAAATTGACCCCGGCAAGACGCTGGAAATCCGCCTGATTACCGTGGGGGAAACCGGCGATGATGGCGAGGTGAAGGTGTTCTTCGAGTTGAACGGCCAACCCCGTTCGGTGCGCGTGGCCAATCGCGAAATCGCGGCCAAGACCGCACAGCGCCTGAAGGCAGATATGTCGAACCCCGCCCATATCGGCGCACCGATGCCCGGCGCTGTCGCCACCGTGGCCGCGACGCCGGGCGCGAAGGTCAAGGCGGGCGATCTGCTGCTGACGATCGAGGCGATGAAAATGGAAACCGGCCTGCATGCCGACCGCGACGCGGTGGTCAAGGCCGTGCATGTCCAACCCGGCGCGCAGATCGAAGCCAAAGACCTGCTGATCGAATTCGAGGAATAAGCGAACCTCGACTCCCCCAAGCCCCGCGCAGCAAATCCGCCGCGCGGGGCTTTTTCATGGCTGAACAGGGATAAAAGACCTTGAAAACAACGGTTGGGGCTAGGCCGTTTGAAACGGATGTATTACCCATGACGACGTAAGTTTATTTACTGCCGCTGGCTAAAGACAGATACGCCCAAAGGAATACAGCGATGCCGATTCCCTGCACCCGCCCTGCCAAGGCTTTGGCCCTGACGCTTGCCCTTGGCGGTGCCTTGACCGGGCAAGAGGCTTCGGCCCAAGGCCTTAGTGTCGAGACCGGGTTCGAACGCTTGTCGTCGCCGCAAACCCTGATCGAAGGGTTGAACCGATTGTATGTCGGCTACCAGTTCTCCGAGACGCTGAGCCTTGGGCAAAGTTTCTACTCCGGGGCGCTGGGCGATGCGGGGGGCGCGTTCTTCTGGGGCTTCGAAGGTGTCGCGCGCCTGCCATTGTCGACCGGGCTGTCGCTGTCGGCCTCTGGCTTCATCGGCGGTGGGGGCGGTGCGGCGCAGGTGATTGGCGATGGCACCATGGTCCGCGCGGGGCTGGCCTTGGACTACCAGATCGCAGAGTCTTGGGCGGTGCAATTGACAGGCGCGTGGATTTCGATCGATGGCGCGCCAATTGACGGGCCGGCCTTCGGGGTTGGGCTGCGCCGCCAGATCGGCACCAAAACGCCCGGCGGCTGGGATGCCAAGCTGGATGCCGCGGGCGGCACTGTCACGGCCCTGTCCCCGCAAAACGGCGTCCTGAACCGCGACGGCAACCCTCAGGATAGCGTTGTGTTGGTGGGCGCGCGCGCTTTGTATGGCTTGGGCCAAAACACGCAGCTTAGCCTTGGGGCCGATGGCGCGGGCTCTGGGGCACAGGGGTATATGCAGGTCATGGCTGGCCTACGGCGCAATTTCGCGCTTGGCCCGACCACGCTGTTCATCGAAGGCGGTGTCGGCTTTGGCGGCGGTGGCTTGGTCGACACGGGCGCGGGGCCGTTGATAGAAGCGTCGGCGGGTGTCAGCCTGCCGGTCACGCGGGCGCTGGATGCGCAACTGTCCATCGGCGGCAAGGCCGCGCCAACGGGCGATTTCCGCGCCGCTGCTGTGTCGCTGTCGATTCTGCGCAATTTTGCCCGCACGCGGGGCGATGAGGGTTTGGGCGAACGCCCCAACCGCTGGGCCTATAGTGGCGGCATCTCGGTGCAGCAGACCGGTGGCAATTATTTCCTGAACAGCAATACCGCCAGTTTCATCGTGATGCAGGAAAGCTCTTTCGATTATTTTCTGGGCCAGAACCTGTATGTGTCCGGCAATGGCCAGACCGCGCTGCATGGCGGGGTTGCAGGCTATGCGGTGGGGCTTTTGGGGCTTGGCTATCAGTTCGACATCACCCCGCGCTGGGCCGTGTCTTTGGAAGGGCATGTCGGGGCCGCAGGGGGTGGCGGTGTCAACGTGGCCGGTGGCGTTCTGGGCAGCCTGCGCGCTGAGATTGACTACCGTATCACCGACCGGCTGGCGCTGTCGGTGGGCGTGGGACAGATGCGCGCGTTGCGTGGCAATGGGTTGGACAGCACTATCGGCACGCTGGGTTTGAAAATACCCTTCGCGACCCGCTAGAAAACTGACCCGGCGCATTCTGTCTCGCCGGGTTTCTGTGCTGGACCCCGTGTGCCACGGCAATGCCCAGTCATTTCGCCAATGCGGGCACCCGCCGCAAGTTGGGCCAGATCGCAGCATTTGCCCCCTAAGCTGGTCGCGTGTTTGCCCTGCGACGAGCATCGGCAACTCTTGTTGCGCGGACTGCCCGGATGCAAACCTCCGCCCAAGGTCTTGCCACCAGCAAATCAGGGCGCAACTGTTGGTTCGCGCAGGCTTTGGCGATAGCCTGACAGCACCCAACCCAGCACCGCTGCTTCAACCCGGGCGCTGTCAGCATTAGATGCAAACCTGCAAACAGCCTGACCTCTGGCGCAAGGACCATGCAATGACCGTCACAACCCCGTCCGCCCCCCCCGTAGACACGGGCTATCCGGCCATCCGCACTGTGGGTGTGGATGGGTTTCTGGTCAGTTTTGCCGGGCGTCTGGAGGAGCGCGCGAATCGTGCAGCGCTCGCCTTTCGCGCGGTTGTGGAGCGAGAGAACTGGCCCGGTGTTGAAGAATGCGCCACGTCGCTGGTTTCTGCCTTTTTGCGGTTTGACCTTGCGGGCAGCGACCATGACAGCTTGCGCGCGCGGTTGGAAACCTTGCTGGCCAGCCGCGACTGGTATGATGCGCCCTTGCCCGGCGGGCGGCGGCTGTGGCGCGTGCCGGTGGTGTTCGGGGGTAAGAATGGTCCGCATCTGGCGGACGCGGCGGCATTGGCCGGGCAATCGGTGGAACAGGCGATTGCCACGCTCTGCGCGGCCCCCGTGCGGGTGCAGACCATCGGCTTTGCCCCGGGCCAGCCCTATTTGGGGCAATTGCCCGAAAACTGGGATATTCCCCGCCAGACCAGCCTGACGCCCTTGGTGCCACAGGGCGCGCTGGTGGTGGCGATCCGGCAACTTATCGTGTTTTCCGTGGGCATGCCGACCGGGTGGCGGCAGATTGGCCAGACCGGGCTGCGCTTGTTCCGGCCGGATACGCCAGACCCCTTCCTGCTGCGCCCCGGTGATGAGGTGCTGTTCCATCCCGCCCATGATCTGGACCGCCTGCGCGCGGCCCCTGACGGTGGCGCTGTGGCAGAGGCGCTGGCATGACCCGAATGCTCAGCATCCTTCAGGCAACCCCCGGCGTGACGGTGCAGGACAAGGGCCGCCCGGGCTATCTGGCGCAGGGGCTGTCGCGCGGCGGGGCCGCCGACCTGCTGGCCTTGGCCGAGGGGGCGGCGCTGTTGGGCCAGTCTGACAGCTGCGCGGTTCTGGAACTGGCAGGCGGCGCTGTGGCGCTTACCGTTTCGGCCACAATGCGCGTGGCGCTGACCGGGGCCGAGATGCGCGCTACGCGCGATGGCACGCCGCTGGTCTGGGGCGCAAGCCATGCGCTGCCCAAGGGCGCGCGGCTGAATATCGCCCCTTTGCGCGGCGGTTTTGGGTATTTGCATGTCGGCGGCGGGTTGCGCTTGCCCGAACAGCTTGGCGCGGTCAGCGCGCATCTGGCCGCCGGGATTGGCCAAGCCGTGCAGGCGGGTGACACGATCGCGGTTGGCCCCGACGCGGGCCAGCGCACCGGGCTGGCATTGCCAAGCGCGCCTATGGACCACGGCTTGCGCCTTGTGCCCAGCTTGCAAACCGCCCTGTTCGGGCCAGAGGCCCTTGCCCGGCTGGAAACGAGCCGCTTCACCAAGGATGCGCGCGGCAACCGGATGGGACAACGGCTGGTGCCGCAGGGCGACGGTTTCGCCACCGAAGCGGGGCTAAGCATTCTGTCCGAAACCATCGTGCCGGGTGATGTGCAGATCACCGGCGATGGTATGCCCTATGTGCTGCTGGCCGAATGCCAGACCACGGGCGGCTATCCGCGTATTGGCACGGTGCTGCCTTGCGATCTGCCCAAGCTGCTGCGCGCTGGGCCGGGGGCGGTGTTTCAGCTACGGTTCGTGTCGCTACAAGAAGGCGCAGCACTGGAACGGGCCGAAGCCACGCGCCGCGCGGGCCTGTCGCGCGCGCTGCAACCGCTGCTGCGCGACCCGCGCGACATGCCCGATTTGCTGCGCTATCAACTGGTCAGCGGCGTGACCGCGGGCGATGAATTGGAGGAGCGCTGATGCGTGTCGATCTGAATGCCGATCTGGGCGAAAGCTTCGGGCCTTGGCCAATGGGCGCGGATGGCGCGCTGCTGGACATCATCACCTCGGCCAATATTGCCTGTGGCTTTCACGCGGGCGACCCAGATGTGATGGCTGCGGCAATGGCGCAGGCCGCGCGCAACGGCGTTGGGATCGGCGCGCATCCGGGCTTGCCCGACCTGCAAGGCTTCGGGCGGCGACGGATGGAGATATCACTCGCCGCCGCGCGCAACCTGACCGCTTACCAACTGGGGGCGGCGCAAGCCATGGCGCGGGCTGCGGGCGGGCAGGTGCGCCACTTGAAGCTGCATGGCGCACTGGCCAATATGGCCGCCGAAGATGAAACACTGGCAACCGCCTGTTACGAGGGCGCGCTGGCGGTGGACCCGGATATCATTATCATGGTCATTTCCGGCACCGCGCAAGAGCGCGCCGCGCGGGCACTTAACGCGCGCATGGCCTGCGAAATATTTGCCGACCGCGCCTATACCGAGGATGGCCTGCTGATGGACCGCCGCCAGCCCGGCGCGGTGCTGCATGACCCCGATGAGATGGCCGCGCGCATCTTGGCCATGCTGCGGGCGGGCGCGATCATCACGGCGCAGGGCACGCATCTGCCCGCGCGCATCGACACGATCTGCCTGCATGGCGATGGGCCGTCTGCCGTGGCTGCGGCGCAAAAGCTGCGCGATACACTGCAAGACGCAGGTGTGACGCTGGCGCAATTCGACGGTGCGCGCGGCTAACCGCCTTGCGCAAAATCGAAGCTGTCCAGCCGCGCGCCGCGCCGGGTGATCTTGTCGGCGGAAATGCGAATCTCGCCCAGATCGCCCTGCACCTGCTGAATATGCTGTTCCAGCTTGGCCACACGCCCGCCAAGGCGTTCGGCATCGGCGGCCATCAGGGCAATCTCGCGGCGCACGGCCTGCGCTTCGGCGCGCAGGCGGGTGTCTTTGAGCGTCGCGCGCAACGTAATAAGCGTGGCCATCAAGGTTGTGGGCGACACGACCCAGACACGCGCGGCAAAACCCTCGCGCACCACATCGGGCAAGGTGGCATGCAATTCTGCATAGACCGCTTCCGAGGGCAGGAACATCAGCGCACCTTCGGCGGTTTCGCCGGGCAGGATGTAGCGTTCCGAAATGGCGCGAATATGCGCCCGCAACGCCTGCGCCAAGGCCCGGCGCGCGGCGGTGCGCGCGCTGTCATCCGGGGCCGCGATCAGCGCGCGATAGGCTTCCAGCGGGAATTTCGCGTCCACCCCGATGGGTTGGGCCATGTGTATCAGCGCATCAACCCGCCGCCCGTTCGACAAGGTGGCTTGCAGGCTGAAGGCATCGGGCGGCAGCGCGTCGGACAGAAGCGCTTCCAACTGCACCTCGCCAAAGGCCCCGCGTGCCTGCTTGTTCGACAAGATATCCTGCAACCCCAGCACGTTCGACGACAGCGCTTCTATCTTGGCCTGCGCGGCATCAATCACCTGCAAGCGTTCGCGCAGCGCACCCACGCTGGCCGCCGTGCTTTCGGCGGACCCGGCTAGCGATTGCCCCATGTAGCGCCCCAGATCGGCCAGCCGCGATTCGACCAGCCCAACGGTTTGTGTTTGCCCATGCGCGACCTGCGCCAACCCACCCGATAGCTGGTTTTGCGTGTCGGCCAGATGGGTCAACCGCGTGTCCAGCGCCGAAAGCCGGGCCGCCAGATCGCCCATCACGCGGGCCACGCGCCACAACACGACCAACCCCAAAACCGCAAGCGCCACCAACCACGGGTCCACCGGCCAAGTCTGCGGGTCGAAACTCATCGCCGCCCGAACAGCTTTTCAATATCGGCCAGCGACAATTCCACATAGGTGGGTCGCCCGTGATTGCACTGGCCGGAATGCGGCGTCGCTTCCATCTCGCGCAGCAGGGCGTTCATTTCCTCTGGGCGCATTTGGCGGCCCGAGCGGACAGATCCATGACAGGCCATGCGCGACAGCACCGCGTCAATCCGTGCCTCCAGCCCGGTCGAAGCCCCCTGATCCGCCAATTCGTCCAGAATGTCGCGGATCAGCGCGCGGCCATCGATCGCGCCCAAAAGGGCAGGGGTTTCGCGCAATATGACCGCCGCGCCGCCAAATGCTTCCACCACCAGCCCAAGCACGGCCAGTTGCGGTGCGATTTCCAGCAATGTGGCGGCTTCGGTTGCGGACAATTCCACGATTTCAGGGATCAGAAGCGCTTGCGAGGGCACGCCGTTTTTCGCGCGCAACCGTTTCAGCTTTTCATACACCAACCGCTCATGCGCTGCGTGCTGGTCGACAATCACAATGCCGCTTTCGGTTTGCGCGATAATGTAATTTTCGTGCAACTGCGCGCGCGCGGCGCCAAGAGGTGCCAAACTCGGGGGGGGGGCCGGTATGTCGGGCGCGGTATCGCTGCGCGCGGCCATGGTCGCGCCTGCGTCCCAGAACCCCGCGCTTTCGGCCATGCCCTGTGGCGCCTGCAACTGATAGGCGGTCGCGCGCGCCGCCCCCGATGGCCGGTCCATCTGGTAGGTGCGCGCAGCCGCTGGTTGAAACGCACCCAGCATAGCGCCCGTGTTGGTGCTGCTGGAGCGGTGCCCGGCCCCAGCAAGCGCATGGCGCAACCCGCTGACCACCAGCCCGCGCGCCAGCCCCGGATCGCGAAAGCGCACTTCGGATTTCGCCGGATGCACATTCACATCCACCAGTTCCGGGTTGCAGGTTATGAACAATGCGGCAACCGGGTGCCGATCGCGCGATAGCAGGTCCATATAGGCCGCGCGCAAAGCGCCTAGCAGCATCTTGTCGCGCACCGGGCGGCCATTAACGAAGAAATACTGTGCAACCGCAGCGCCGCGCGAATAGGTGGGCAGGGCGGCAAAACCGGTCAGGCGCAACCCTTCGCGCTCGGTGTCAATCCGCAGCGCGTTCTCGGTAAATTCGCGGCCAAGGACCGCGGCCAACCGCTCTTCCAGTGCATCGAACAGCGCACCTTGGGCCGCGTCCAGACGCAGAATGCTGCGGGAATCACCGTCCGAAACATCGGACAAGGTAAAGCTGACATAGGGTTCCGCCATGGCCAGCCTTTTGACCGTGTCGGCAATCGCTTGCGCTTCGGCCCGGTCAGAGCGCATGAATTTCAGCCGTGCCGGGGTGGCGTGGAACAGGTCGCGCAATTCGACGACAGTGCCATATTGCGCGGCTTCGGGCCGCACCGGGGTCATGCGCCCGCCCTCAACCGCGATGGTTGCGCCGTCGCTTCCCGCCATGCGGCTGACAATCCGCAATCGTCCCACGGCGCCAAGCGAAGGCAGCGCTTCGCCCCGAAAGCCGAAAGAATGAATGTTCAACAGGTCAGACCCGTCGATCTTGCTGGTGGCATGTCGTAAAAGTGCAAGTGGCAGGTCATCCCCTGCCATGCCACACCCATCGTCGCGCACGCGGATCAGGGTTTTGCCACCATCGGCATAGTCCACCTCTATCCGTGTTGCCCCGGCATCAAGCGCGTTTTCCACCAGTTCCTTCACCGCCGAAGCCGGGCGTTCCACAACTTCGCCAGCCGCGATCCGGTTGACCGCAGCTTCATCAAGTTGCCGAATTTCTGGCCGTATATTGCGGTTGGGTCGGTTCATGCTACAGGATATAGCATGCCCCCAAAGGCACTGCCAAGCTTAGTTTATGCCCTCGGGCTGCCCAACAACAATGAAGCGCAAGGCCTCTGGATCATAAAGCCGCTGCGCCATGGCGTTGGCCTCTTCCAGCGTCACATCTTCAACCAACGTGTTGCGGATGTTGACATAATCCACGTCGAAGCCTTGAAACTGCATTGACGCCATGATGCCCGCAATCGCGCCATTCCCGTCAAAGCGCAACGGGTAGGCGCCTGTCAGATAGGTCTGGATGCGCCCAAGCTCTTCTTGCGTGACGCCGTCTGATGCCAGTTTTTCCCATTCAGCGCGGATCAGGTCGATCACTTCGGCCACATCGGCATTGCTGGCCGACAACCGGCCCTGATAACTTTCGCCCAGAAAGCCAGAGGCCAAAAACGCGCCAACCCCATAGGTTAGCCCGCGCTTTTCGCGCAGTTCTGTCATCAGGCGCGTGCCGAACCGGCCACCCCCCACAATTTCATTGACCACAAAAGCGGTCAGGAAATCGGGATCATCGCGCGGGATACCGCGATGGCCAAAGGCAATCACAGATTGGGGGCCGTCAAAGGGCACATGGGTTACGCCGGGCTGGGCCGCGAAGCTTGCGCGCCCGGGTAGCGGAACACTGCTTTCGGGCACGTCTTCGAACAGCGCGTCCAGCATCGGACCAAGGGCTTCGGCGTCAACATCGCCCGCCACGCCAATATGAACCCGATCACGCGTGATCGCGGCCTGATGCGCCTTGCGAAGGTCGTCGCGCGTCAATTCGCTGACGCTGTCGGCGGTGCCATCGGACGGGCGCGCATAGGGATGGTCGGGATAAGCGGCTTCGGCAAAAGCACGGCTCGCAATGGCGTTCGGTTCCAGCGCATCGCGCCGCAGGCTGGCGACCAGTTGCGCGCGCACCCGCTCTATGGCGTCGGCGTCAAAGCGCGGCTTGGTCAGGGCGGTGTTCAGAAGCGCGATCGTTTCCTCTGCGGTTTCGGTCAGAAACTGCGCCGATACGCTGACCGTATCGCGCCCCGAATCGAAGCTGATGCGCGCGGCCAATTCTTCCGTCCGGATGGCAAAGCCTTGCGCATCCATCTCGCCCGCGCCCTCGTTCAAGAGCGCGGTCATGAAAGCGACCGCCCCAAGGCTTTCGTCGCTGTCCAGCGCTGCGCCGCCTTCAAAAATCAGGTCCACGGCAATGATGGGGATCGAGCGTTCTTCAACCAACCACGCTTCCAACCCGCCGGGGCTGGTGACTGGGGTGATATCCACCTCGGCGCGCAAGGGCGAGGCGAAGAGCAGGCAGATTGCAAGGATCAAGCGCATTAATTCACAGCCTCTGTTTCGGGGCGGGTCAGATAGCCGGTGACGGAACTTTTACGGTCCAGAAGCAGGTTGGCGGCCTCGATCACCTGTTCTGGTGTGACGGCTTCAAGCGCATCGATCCAGTCGTCGATCTCGTCCACGCTCAGGCCCACCGACAAGCCAACGCCGTATTGCCGCGCGCGGCCCTGCACATTGTCGAGCGCATAGATTTCCGAGGCGCGGATCTGTCGGCGCACACGGTCGAATTGTTTCTGGTCGACACCCTCTTCCACAAATTCAACAATCGCGGCGTCAAGCGCGGCCTCGGCATCTTCCAAAGATACCCCGTCAACCGGCGCGATCCCTACGCTGAATGTGCCATAATCACGCGCCATGCCGCTGTAATTGGCCCAAGCCGACAGCGCCACGCCCTGTTCAAAATTCAACTTTCGTTCCAGAACAGAGGTTGACGCGCTGCCGCCCAGCAGCGCCGCGAGTATTTGCAGGGCCGCGGCCTCTTCGGTGTTGTGCCGGGTGGGTGCCAGATACATGCGGCTGACATAGGGCGTTCCCACGCGCGCATCTTCCAGTGTCAGGTGGCGTGCGGCGGTGTGGGGTGGCTCCATCGGGCGGGCGCGTGTGGTCACGTCAGGATTGGCCGGGATCGGACCGTAATGGGTGCGTGCAAGCTCCATGGCTTCGTCAAAATCGACATCGCCCGCGACCACAAGTATGGCGTTGTTGGGCGCGTAGTGCTGGCGGTAGAAGGCTTTGGCATCGTCGCCATTCAACGTTTCCATTTCATGCCGCCAGCCAATGATCGGGGTGCCATAGGGGTGCGCTTGGTACAGCGCGGCCATCATGGCTTCGTTGAACACCCGCCCCGGTTCGCTTTCCACGACCTGTCCGCGTTCATTCAGGATCACGTCGCGCTCTGGCCGCCATTCGGCTTCCGACAAGGTCAGATCGGTCATGCGATCGGCTTCCATCTGCATCATTAACCCCAGACGGTCAGAGGCCACGCGCTGGAAATACCCCGTATAATCCCATGATGTAAAAGCGTTATCGCGGCCGCCATTGGCTTCGACCACGGCAGAGAATTCGCCGGGGGCCAGATCATCCGTACCTTTGAACATAAGGTGTTCCAGGAAATGCGCGATGCCGGATTTCAGGACGGGTTCATCTGCCGCGCCCACACGATACCAGACCATATGCACCACAACGGGCGCGCGGCGGTCTTCGATCACCAGCACGTCCATGCCGTTTTCCAGCGAGCCTTGGGTGACCGTGCTGGCCTGCGCCGCGCAAGCTGTCAGAATAAAGCCAACTGCTGCAATGACATTCCGCATTATCGTTCCTTTCGCATCTGGCGCATAGCTACTGCGGATTGCCCCGCATTCAAGCCCCGAAACACGAATGTGAGAGCGATCTTACTCTGCCTGCTGGCCTTCTGGCGGGGCGCTGGGCGTCTGCACCCCGGCGCGGCGCCAGCGTTGCAACTCGGCATATTTGTCCAGCCACATGCCTTCATAGGCATTGTGGTAGACATTCACGGAAAACAGCCGTTCCAGAAGGCGCCCGTCATTGTCGCGGCGGAATTGCAGGTCTTCGGCGGCAAGCTGGTCGCGAATCCCGTCGCTGCGCCCGAAACGGGCTGCATAATTCACGATGCCGCCATCGACACCGCCCCCGGCCATGGCGCGGGCCGGGTTGCCACCAAGCGCGCGCGCCACATCTGCGCGCGGCTGCGGGTCAACCCGGTTTGCGCCGCCGGGGTTGGGCGCGGGCAGGTCTGCAAGGCTATCGGGCATTTCCAGCGGCTTGGTGGGCAGAATCCCGAATTCGTCGGGTTCGCGGTCTTGCGCGGCTGCGTGCATCAGAATGGGCTGGTCCGTATCCGAACAGGCGCCCAGCGCCAGAACAGCGCAGCCCGCAATCGCCAAGATCCCATGCCGGAGTGCCATTATCGTTTCCCCAAATGCCCTTTGCCAGAACTGTTTAGCGCATCACTGCGCCGACGTCACGCCCTTGCGTTGCGCTATTTGCGCCGGGCGCTTTCGCGTGGCCCCGCGAACAAGATCAGCAGCGCCGCGCCCAGAAAAATAGAGATATCCGCGATGTTGAACGCATACGGGTTCCTGAACCCGCAACAGGTGACATTCAAGAAATCGGCGACTGCGCCAAAGCGGATTCGGTCAATGACATTGCCGATGGCCCCGCCAATCAGAAACCCCGTAGCAATCTGCATGTTGCGGGGCGCGCCTTCGCGTTTCAGCCAGACAAGAACAAAGCCACAAATCGCAAGTGCGAGTGCGATCAGCACCCAACGCATGGCGTCGGATTCGGACCCGAACAGCCCGAAATTAATGCCGGTATTCCACGCCATGACAAAATTCACATAAGGGTCCAGCACCGGCACGAACAGGCGCTGGTCCAGCGCCAAGGGCCCCAGAATATACCATTTGGTCGCTTGGTCGGCGACCAGAATGGTCGCGCCGGTGCCGATCATCGCTTTCATCACGCCCCCTCAGTGCCGGAAATGGCGCTGCCCGGTAAAGACCATGGCCAGCCCTGCCGCATCTGCGGCGGCGATCACTTCTTCGTCGCGCATGGAACCGCCGGGCTGAATAAGCGCGGTTGCCCCCGCTTCGGCGGCAGTCAGAAGCCCATCGGCAAAGGGGAAGAACGCGTCAGAGGCCACGACAGAGCCTTGGGTCAGGGCGGCGTCCAGCCCCAGCACCTCTGCCATGTCTTGCGATTTGCGCGCGGCGATGCGGGTCGAATCGACCCGGCTCATCTGGCCCGCGCCGATGCCCACGGTGGCTTGGTCCTTCACATAGACAATCGCGTTCGATTTCACATGCTTGGCGACCTTCCACGCAAACAGCATATCGGCCAGTTCGGCGTCGGTGGGCGCGCGCTTGGTGACAACGCGCAGATCGTCCGGCCCGATCATGCCATTGTCGCGGTCCTGCACCAGAAACCCGCCCGAGACCTGCTTGAAAGCCAGACCGCCTGCCGCCGGGTTGGCCAGCCCCTTGGTGGTCAGCAGGCGCAGGTTTTTCTTGGTGGCGAAATGCGCAATCGCGTCGTCATCAGCACCCGGCGCAATGACCACTTCGGTAAAAATGCCGGTGATGGCCTGTGCCGTTTCCAGATCCAGCCGCGTGTTCAGCGCGATGATGCCGCCAAAGGCCGAGGTGCGGTCGCAATCATAGGCGCGGCTATAGGCCTCTGTCAGCGTTGCGCCGCGCGCCACGCCGCAGGGGTTGGCGTGCTTGATGATCGCGCAGGCCGGGCCATCTGCGGGCAGAAATTCCGACACCAGTTCGAACGCCGCGTCAGTGTCGTTGATGTTGTTATAGCTTAATTCCTTGCCCTGATGCTGCTTGGCCGTGGCCACGCCGGGCCGGTCGCTGCCATCACGGTAGAAGGCCGCCTGTTGGTGCGGGTTCTCACCATAGCGCAGGGTTTGCGCCAGCGTGCCTGCAAAGGCGCGACGGCGCGGGGCAGGGGTGTCTAGCGCCCCGGCCATCCATGTCGAAACCGCCGCATCATAGGCGGCCGTGCGCGCATAGGCGCGCTGCGCCAGCGTCTGGCGGAAGGTCAGGCGCGTGCGGCCTTCGTTCGTGTCCAGTTCCGACAGCAGCGGGATGTAATCCTCGGGGTCGGTCACGACGCTGACAAAACCGTGGTTCTTGGCGGCGGCACGAATCATGGCGGGGCCGCCGATGTCGATATTCTCGACCGCTTCGGCATAGTCCGCGCCGCGCGCGACGGTTTCCTCGAACGGGTAAAGGTTCACCACCAGCAGGTCGATGGCCTTGATGCCATGCGCGGTCATCGAGCCCAGATGTTCCTCATTGTCGCGCAAGGCCAGCAGCCCGCCATGAACCATGGGGTGCAGGGTTTTCACGCGCCCGTCCATCATTTCGGGAAAGCCGGTCAGGTCCGACACGTCTTGCACCGCCAGCCCCGCTTCGCGCAGCGCCCGCGCGGTGCCCCCGGTCGAAACCAGTTCCACCTTGCGCGCGGCCAGTGCCTTGGCAAGGTCGATCAGCCCGGTCTTGTCAGAGACAGAGATCAGCGCGCGTTTTAGCGGAACAAGGTCGGTCATCGGGGCAGTCCTTATACAACATCACAGGTCTGGCACGGCCAAAAGCTCGTCTTGCGCATGGTCGCGCAAGGCGGTCGGCGTGTCATGCGCCTTGGCCAATGTCCAGTTGGTTTGGCTGGTATAGCTTGTTGCGCTCAAGGACAACACAATCTGTTGTGTGGCGCGGGGTTTGATGCGACCCTTTTCCAGATAGACCGAGGGTGCCAGCGCCAGTGCCGCCCCTTCGGCGCGCATGACCCAGATCTCGCCCGAGCGCAGCGTCAAGGATACGGCCGTGCCGTTCATATCCAGCGATGCCTCGACCTCTGGGTGCAGATGGAAGCGCAGCGCATAAGGGATGGCACCGCCAAGCCGGGTGCGAACCTCGTCAAAGCGCTTTTGCGCGGCCCGGCCAGAGGCGATCAGCATATCCTCGCCCGACAGCACGCGCCCATCCTTGGACAGGTCCAGATAGCGCAGATGTTCCAGCCCATGGCTTTCGCCATAGCCGTCATGGGACAGCGCGACCGCGCGGGCATAGGGGGTGTGGCGGAACTCTACGCCCACATGGCGCGGTCCGTCGGTCAGTTCCAGCCGCCGCCCGCCGGGTGTGCCGAAGCGGGCTGAAGAATACCCATCCAGTGCCAGCGTGGAATGGCTGGCGGTGGCGCGGCTGGCGCGGTGCCATTCCGGGCCGAAACTGCGCCCATCGCCGCATGACACGATTACGGGTCGGCGGTTCGAGGTCAGCTCGAACGCCAATGTTGCAGCATGGGCGCGACCGGGCGCGGCTTGCAGCGGCGGAGGGGCGGCATCGGCAATCACGCTGGTGCGGCCCGCGGCCAGACGAATATAGCCCATGCTTTGTTCCGGGGCCGGGGCCGGGGGCAGGCCCGACAAGGCATCTTGCGCGGTCAGCGCGGCGGCCAATGCGCCGTCGCGCCCGCGCCCGCTGCCATGGCAGCGCATCAGCCCGCCATCGGCATGGCGCAGACAGCGCAAGGCACCGGCCATGCGGCCCATGACATCGATCAAGGTATCGGGCAGGGGCTGGTCATTTTCGGCCAATAGCTGGCCTGCCCAGCCAAGGCATTCGAACACATCCAGCAATTCTTCGGGGTTGCGTGTGGCAATGCCGCCATCCGGCCCGATCTGGTCGGCGCAATCGCGCGCCAAGGCTGTTATCACGCCTTGCGCGCGGTCCTGCCAGCCTTCCAGTGACAAGGCGGCGTATAGCAGCCCCGTGCGGGCCTCTATTCGGGGCAGACCGGGGGCGGCATGGGCCGCGCGCCTGCGCAGGAAATTCGCATGATGCGCCAACATCCGCAGAAAGGCGGTCTGGTCCTGCTGGGTGGCACCTTGCATGACGAACACCGCATGGCTGATCAGCCGGATAAGCCGCCGCCCTGCCAGCCCCGGTGCCCAGCCCGGACCGCCACCGCGCCCGAAACGAAACGCCCAATCGCCAAGCCCCGCTTGCGCAAGCTGGCGTGCGGGCCGGTCGCCCACGGCGGCCAGATGGTCCAGCCACCCGAAGCCATGCAATTCATCCACCGCTTCGGGGGTGCTGGCGTCGAACGGGACCGTGCCTTGGCTGTTCAGCAACTCTCCGGCCACCAAGAAATTGCCCGCGAGCATCTGTTGGCCACGCGCAAACATCCCAAGGCTGCGCGGTTCGGGTTGCGAGGTGATGGCCACGGGCGCGCGCACCCGGCCCAGCCAACGCGCGGCCAGCCTGTCCATGGCGCTGATGCGCTCGGTTCCTGTTGACGCCGGCCTGCTCACCTGTGCCATGTCCCTTGTCGTCTTGCGGGCGTGCCTGTCACTCGCAGGCCCAGCATACCGCCCTTGCGCGGCGCTGTCACCGAAATTGGCGCGGCTGCGGTCATGCCGATGTCGCAATCAGCGCCATGTAGAACCCGTCCAGCCCGCCATGTTCTGGCCAGTAATCGGGGCGGGTGCGGATCGGGCCTTGGGGGCTTTGCCATGCCGGTGGAACGCCCGTGATTGCACGGTGCAGCAACCGCGCGCCGGGGTGGCGTTGCAGGGCGGCGGTGATCTGCTCCTCGCCCTCGGCAGGCAGCAGCGAGCAGGTGCAGTAAACCACCTCTCCGCCCGGTTTGACCAGACCGCTTGCCGGGTCCAGCACCCGGTCCAACAGTCGTGTTTGCAGATCGCGCAAGGCGTGCAGCCCCTCCTTGGTTTTCAGCAGCGGCAGTTCCGGATGGCGGCGGATGGTGCCAGTGGCCGAACAGGGCGCATCCAGCAGCACCGCGTCGAAAGGCTGGTCGGGGGTCCATGTCAGCGCATCGGCACAGACCACCGTCGCGGCCAGCCCGGTGCGTGACAGGTTCGCGCGCAGTCGCTCCAGCCGCGTATCCGACAGGTCCAGCGCGGTCACATCGGCGCCTTGCGCTGCAAGCTGCATGGTCTTGCCGCCGGGGGCGGCGCATAGGTCCAGCACGCGGGCATGTCCGGCCAGCCAGCGCGCGGGCAAGGCACTGGCGGCATCCTGCACCCAGAACGCGCCCGCCGCGTAGCCCGGCAGCGCGCTGACCTGTTGCCCCGCGGGCAGGCGCAGCGTGCCGGTGGGCAAACTCACCCCGTCCAGTCCTTCGGGGCAGGGGCCCCGCAGGCTTAGGTCCAGCGGCGGCGCGATTTCCTGTGCCGCCTCAATCGCTACCGTCGCGGCATTGCCGTAGGCGTTTTGCAACGCGCCGCGCAGCCAACCGGGCAAACGGGGCGCGGGGGCCGCCGCCCAAGCGCCGGGCAAGCCATCTGCCACGCGGCGCAGCACGGCATTGCCCAGCCCGGCAAATTTCGGCGCGACCCGGTTCAGCAACGCGACCGTATCGTTGATGACACCATGCGCCGGGGCCTGCATTGCGCCCATCTCGACCACAGCCAGCCGCAAGGCCCACAGCACGATCTCGGGCGGGGTTTTGCGCAGGGGCCCGCGCAGCAAATGGTCGGCGCGGCCATGGTGGCGAAACCCGGCCAACGCCAAGCGCAACGCACGGGCCTGCCCCTCTGGCGGCAGTGCGGCATAGGGGCGCGGCTGCACTTCGGCCAAGCTGCGCGCCTCGGACACGACCGCCATGACAAGCGCATGCGCGGCAGCGCGGGGGGCGTGCGAGGGCTGGGCATCTGGCATGGTTTCTTGTCCTTTCCTGCGGCTGCGGTATATCAGGCAAGACGCCATGACAAGCAGAGCGACCATGACCGATCACCCCGACACCCCAGACGCCGCGCCCGAAGACGAAGCCACCCGCCGTGCCAAGCTGCCCGAAGCCGCGCAACGCGCGCTGGCCGAAGCGGATGCGCGCCGCGCGGCCGAAGCTGCGATAGAGATGCCACGCGAGCTTGGCGGGCGCAAAGGCCCCGAACCCATCCGCTATGGCGACTGGGAAAAAAAAGGCATTGCCATAGATTTCTGACGCGGCGCGTAACATCTGCGCACGGCCCGGCGTAGAACGGGGCAGCAGACCGCAACCGGAGATGCCGCCATGACCCCCTTGCGCCGCTTGATCTTGGCCTTTGCTACTCTGGCCCTGACCCTACCGGCCATGGCCGATCCTGCCCGTTGGCAAGCTGAATGGCCCAACACCGATTTCGCCCGCGCCAGCGTTGCGTTTTCCGAGATTATGTCGGGCGGCCCACCCAAGGATGGCATTCCGGCCATTGATGCGCCGCGTTTCTTGGCGGCGGCAGATGAAACTCGCCTGTCGCCGCGCGAACCTGTCATGACCTATGCCCCCGAAGGTGCCCCCGCCCGCGCCTACCCGCTGCGCTACCTGATGTGGCATGAAATCGTCAATGACGTGGTCGCGGGGCAGCCTATTGCCGTCACATTTTGCCCCTTGTGCAATACCGGCATGGTGTTCGATGCGCGGGTGGATGGCACGGCGCTGACCTTTGGTGTTTCTGGCAAGCTGCGCCATTCCGACATGATCATGTATGACCGGCAGACCGAAAGCTGGTGGCAGCAGGCCACGGCAAATTCGATTGTGGGGCAGATGCAGGGCGCAAGGCTGACGCAGCTTCCGGCATGGATGGAAAGCTGGGATAGTTTTCTGGCCGCCTACCCGGATGGGCTGGTTATGGATGAACCCCCCGCGCCCCGGCGCTATGGCGCAAACCCCTATGCCGCCTATGACACATCGGACCGCCCGTTCATGTATCGTGGTGAGGACCCGCCGCATGGCATTCATCCGCTGGCGCGCGTGGTGCGTGTGGGCGACCGGGCTTGGCCGTTAGAGCGGCTGCGCGCGGCGGGCGAATTGCGGGAAGGCGGCATGGTTCTGACATGGCGCGCGGGCCAAGCCTCGGCGCTGGATACGCGTGAGATTGGCGCGGGGCGCGAGGTGGGCAATGTCCGCGTGTCGGACGCGCGGGGGCGCCCGGTGGCACATGACATCCCCTTCGCCTTCGCGTTTCACGCCTTTCACCCGAATGGGCGTTGGATGGTCGCGCCATGATCCGGCATATCGTGCTGACACGGCTGAAGCCGGACGTGCAGGAAACCGCCATCGCGGCTGTCTATGCCGGGCTGTCGGCCGTGGTGGCGTGCCACCCCGGCGCGCGCAATTTCTGCGCTGGGCGCTCTGCCAGCCCCGAACAGATGGAACGCGGCTACGGGCACGGGTTTACCATAGATTTTGACGATTGGGCCGCACTCGACGCCTATGCGCAAGACCCCGAACACCGCGCGTTGGGCGCGCAACTTGTTGCCCTTGCGCAAGATGGGTTGGACGGGCTGATCGTGCTGGATATTGAGGTGCCGCAATAGCGTTGGCGCGGCGCAATCCGTGTCGGCCACCCGGCCAAAGCCCTGAAACCGCCGCAACCCAGTCGGGCCGGCCCAAGTTGATGAAACCCAGCCGACCAAACACGGTCCGCTCGCCGGGGTGTTGATGCTCGGCAGTGCATCGACACCGAATTCGTCAAATGTTCAAACAGCGCGCGTCAGGCATCGACCTGCCCCAATGCACCTTGGTTCCGAAAAGCGTTTCCAATCGCCGTGACATGCGCCGCGCAGAGCCCCGCCAACTGAAAGTCGGCGCCTGTGCGCCAGATTATGACACGGGAACGGAGATGCCCTTTTCGCGCGCCAGCGTGCGCATGCGCGCTTGCAGCTTCTCGAAAGCGCGCACTTCGATCTGCCGAATGCGTTCGCGCGACACGTCGTAGCGTTGCGACAGGTCTTCCAGCGTGACCGGATCATCGCTGAGACGACGCTGGGACAACACATCGCGCTCGCGGTCATTCAGCGCGTCCATAGCTGCGGCCAGCAACTCTCGGCGCAGGTCCAACTCGTCGCGTTCGGCGTAATCCTCTGCCTGATTGGCGCTTTCATCTTCCAGCCAATCCTGCCAGCTTGCCGTCCCGTCCTCTGACCCAACCGTGGCGTTCAGCGACGAATCCCCGCCCGACAGGCGACGGTTCATCGAAATCACTTCTTCCTCGGTCACATTCAGTTCAGTGGCAATGCGGGCCACATTCTCTGGCCGCATATCGCCATCTTCCAGCGCGCCGATCTTGTTCTTCGCCTTGCGCAGGTTGAAAAACAGCTTCTTTTGCGCGCTGGTTGTACCCAGTTTGACCAGCGACCACGACCGCAAGATGTATTCCTGAATGCTGGCACGAATCCACCACATCGCATAGGTGGCCAGTCGAAAGCCCTTTTCCGGGTCGAACCGCTTGACCGCTTGCATCAGGCCCACATTTGCTTCGGAAATCACCTCTGCCTGCGGCAGGCCGTAGCCGCGATACCCCATGGCGATTTTCGCTGCCAACCGTAAGTGGCTGGTAACAAGCTGATGCGCTGCATCGGTGTCCTGATGGTCCACCCAGCGTTTCGCCAGCATGTATTCCTGTTCCGGTTCCAGCATGGGGAACCGGCGAATTTCCTGCAAGTAACGGTTCAACCCCTGTTCGGGGCTTGGGGCCGGTAGGTTTGCGTAACTGGACATTCGAACCCTCCTGTCAGGCCCCGCAAGTAAGCCCCGGCCCGCGCGGCTTCAAGTGTTGCAACAAAGCGTAACAAATCCGTTAAGCGTTCAGGCGCTGGGCAGCGTTGCGATCAAGGCCTGCATATCTTTGGGCAGGGGGGCGTGAAACGCCATCGACTCGCCCGTGTCGGGATGCTCGAAGCCCAAAGTTTCGGCATGAAGGGCCTGCCGGGAAAACGCGCCGACCGCTGCGACCGCCTCTTCCCCCAAGGCCGCAGGCGACAGCTTGCGGCGCCCGCCATAGACCGGGTCGCCCACCAGCCCATGCCCCGCATGGGCCAGATGCACCCGAATCTGATGTGTGCGCCCGGTTTCCAGCCAGCATTCCAACAGCGACAGGGCAGGGGGCGTGCCATAGCCCGCCAAAACCCGCGCGCGCGTCACGGCATGTCGCCCGTTCGACCAGACCACGGCCTGCTTTTGCCGGTCCGTCTTGTGCCGCGCCAGTTGCGAGGTGATCTTCAGGATATTCCCGGCCTCGAAACTGGCCCCGCGCACGCCGCGCAGGCGCGGATCACCCGCATCGGGCAGGCCATGCACAAGGGCAAGGTAACGCCGCATCACGCTGTGGCGCTCGAATTGCGCGGCAAGGTGATGATGCGCATGGTCCGACTTGGCCGCCACCAGCAAGCCAGAGGTGTCCTTGTCAATGCGGTGGACAATGCCGGGCCGCTTCTCGCCGCCAATGCCTGACAGGCTGTCGGCGCAATGGTGCAGCAGCGCGTTCACCAAGGTGCGGTCGGGCGAGCCGGGAGCAGGGTGCACCACCATGCCCGCGGGTTTGTTCACCACGATCAGCGCCGCATCTTCATAGACCACATCCAAGGCGATCTGTTGCGCGACGGTCTCGACCTCTGCCGCGGCTTCCAGCCGCAAGACCAGCACATCGCCCTCTGCCACTTTCGCGCGCGGGTCATCCACCACGACGCCCTCGCGCGAAATGCAGCCCTCGGCAATCATCCGCATCAGGCGTGAGCGCGACAGTGCCGCCGCCTCTGGCACATCGCGCGCCAAGGCCTTATCAAGCCGTGCAGGCGGGTCCGCGGCGATCACGACCTGCAATTCGGTGAAAGGTGCCTGCGCCATGTCCATGCCCCCAGAAGATGAAACAACCGCCATGCCCCCCGACGTCCGTTTCGTCAAGCGGTTGGTGGTGGTTTTGACCAGTGTCATGATCGTGGGGGTGGTTCTGATCGTGGGGCTTCTGGTGGCGCGGATCACGCAAACGCCCGCGCCTGTCGCCCTGCCCGACAGTATAGACCTGCCCGCAGACACCACGCCAGAGGCCGTGACCCTTGCGCGCGACTGGGTGCTGGTGCTGGTAGCGGATGAAATTCTGCTGTTCGACCGCGACACCGGCGCGCTTGCCCATCGGATCACGCTGCCCTGACCCCGGCACCGTGCGTGGTGTTGGCTCATAAACCAACCGCGCAACAGCGGCATTGAAGCGGCGCGCGCAGCCCTCTACCATGGCACGAAAACCCCGGAGGACCCATGAGCCGCACCATCACCCAGACCA
Source organism: Roseibaca calidilacus (assembly GCF_001517585.1). Lineage (NCBI taxonomy): Bacteria > Pseudomonadati > Pseudomonadota > Alphaproteobacteria > Rhodobacterales > Paracoccaceae > Roseinatronobacter > Roseibaca calidilacus. Next base: position 415,832 of record NZ_FBYC01000004.1, read on the forward strand.
TTGGCGACGCGCAGGTCAGCATCATCACCGATGGCGCAACCAGTTTCACGCCCGACCTGTTTCCCGAAACCGACGCGGCGCAGATCGGCGCGTTGCTGGCCGAAGCGGGGGCCGAGCAGATAGAGACGAATTTCAACGCGGTCCTGATCCGCATGGGTGGGCGCACCATTCTGGCAGATGCCGGGCCGCGCGACCTGTTCGGCCCGGCCTGCGGGCATCTGGCCGAAGGGCTGGCGGAACTGGGCGTCGCGCCAGATGATGTGGACACGCTGATCGCCACGCATCTGCACCCCGACCATGTGGCGGGGATGATTACGGCAGATGGGGCGGCGGTCTTCCCGAACGCGACCTTGCATGTGACAGAGGCCGACCGCGCCTTCTGGTCGGATGACGCGCATTTCCGCCGCGCTTTGTCGGGCATTGCCGATTGGGCGAAACTGGCGCAGGCGGTGCTGGCGGCCTATGATGACCGTCTGGTCATGGCGCGGGACGGGTCCGAAGTTGCGTCGGGACTGACCTTCATGGACCTGCCGGGCCACACGCCGGGCCACGCCGGATGGCGGTTGGAGTCGGGCGGCGAGATGCTGATCCACGCGGGCGACATCATCCACGCGCCCGCGCTGCAACTGGCCGACCCGACTGTGGCGATTTCCTTTGATATCGACATGAACACCGCCCGCGACACGCGGCGGCAGGTGCTGGAAGAGATCTACGCCGACCGCGCACTGTTCACCGGCGGGCACTTCCTGTCGCCCGCGTTTAACAGGCTGAAGCGCGAAGGGCTGGGGTTCAAACTGGTGCCGGGGGTTTGAGGTTTCGCGCAAAGCCGCGCCAGTGCCGTCGCGGGCGGTGGCGCGGCTGACGATGGAGATCGCCTTGAGCCCAGAGCTGCCTGTCAGGAAGTGCAAGCGACCTTTGCTTGGAAGTGCCGTGCCGAGAATTCTCTGGATTGGGACGAAAGCGCATTCTAGCTTCCGTGTTCGCTGGGTGTTAACAATCACGATAGGTCAACTTGCTACCGAGAGTTGCATGAGGAAGACGTGGTGTTCAGGGCATATTCAAATGGGATTGAGGTCGAGGAAGTAGAGGGCGGCCTTCTCGTGCGACAAGGAGCAGTGGCTTACGTCGCCCGAAATTGGCGTCTCACCAAGCCCGTCGAACAGCTGATTGAGACAGCATTCGCGAGTGGTTTGGACTGCATGATCCGCGATGAACATCCTCGCCAAAATGCCCGCTGGCCGAACCCGAGGGGGGTCGTCTACCTTGCGTTCTCGCCGGGGTCGGGGGGGCAGTGGTCTCTCGCAGTTGACACTTTTCGCGCGGGCAGGGGCGACTACGGACATGCTGTTTTCAATGGAAAATATCACGAGCAGTTTGCCGCAGCAGAACTTCCTTTCGTCTTCGAAGGACGCAACAAGACAGCGGGCCATCTTGTCGTAACGCGTCAACATGTGATCTCAACACTTGAAGCGCTGTCGGGATTCGACCACTCAGTCCTTGCTCTTAACCGTAACGCCCATGATGGTGTGGGTTTCACAACGGAGTATGTGATTCAGCGCGAGATACTCACGAACTGGGATCAGACACCTTGGAGTGCTCGCTACGATGTTGTGCAAGACGAATTCCCTGTGGACGGCGGCCTTACTTCGCGGCGAATCGACATTCTTGCCCGTGACCGAATGACCGGAGACTGGCTCATCTTCGAGCTAAAACGAGCCGAAGCAAAGCCTGCGGCTGTCCGCCAAGTGGCTGACTATCTGCTCGCACTCGGCAAGCAAGACAAATTCGCACATGGTCGGCTCAACGGTGTCCTTGTGGCAGAACGAATTCCACCAACTGTTAGGACGCTGGCCAAAGCTGAAGGAGTGGCTGTTTACGAAGTCAGTTGGCCCCTCAATCTGATCCGCGCCGCTTGAGGTAAACAAACTACCACTACGCTCTGTTCATGCATTCGATAATGTCCGCTCCGTCCGCTTAGCAGACTGTCACACCTTACCCCCCATCCCCATCTTGTGACATTCCGCCCCTCGCATATGTCCCCCCTTCGGCGTAAGCATACCCGAAACCAAGGGGCCACAGATGCAGCCAGACTTCCCGATCACCCGCGACATCCTGCTCATCGGCGGCGGTCATGCCCATGCGCTGGTGTTGCGGCAATGGGGGATGAAGCCCATGGCGGGGGTGCGGCTGCGGGTCATCAACCCCAGCCCCATCGCGCCTTATACCGGCATGCTCCCCGGTGCCATCGCGGGGCATTACACTATCGACGAAATCATGATCGACCTTGTGCGCCTGTGCCGTTTTGCCGGCGCAGATGTGATCTTGGACAAGGCGGTGGGCCTGGACCCCGAAGCCAAGACCGTGACGCTCGCCAGCGGGCGGCAAGCGGCGTTCGACATTGCCTCTATCGACATTGGCATCACGTCCGATCTGCCGCAGGTCGATGGGTTCATCGCCCATGGTGTAAGCGCCAAACCCTTGGGGGGCTATGCCGCGCGGTGGGAACATTTCCTGCAAACCGCCCCGCAAGCCCCCAACCTTGTCATCATCGGCGGCGGCGTGGGCGGCGTGGAACTGGCGCTTGCGCAAGCCTACCGGATGCAGCAGACCGGGCGCAGCCCCACCATCACCGTGGTTGACCGCAACGCGCAGCCCTTGGGCAATATGGGGCCAAAAGCGCGCGCGGGCATGATCGCGGCGCTGCGGCGCTACGGTGTGGGCCTGCATCTGAACGCCGCGCCCGTGCGGCTGGAGGCCGATGCGGTCGTGCTGGATGATGGCACGCGGCTGCAATCCGATTTCACGCTGTCCGTGGCCGGATCGCGCCCGCAAGGCTGGTTGGCGCAGACCGGGCTGGACCTGCATGAGGGGTTCATCACGGTCGGGCCGACGCTGGAATCGTCCGCGCGCGATATCTTCGCGGTCGGCGATTGCGCGCATCTGTCCCATGCGCCGCGCCCCAAATCGGGCGTCTATGCCGTGCGTGAGGCCCCTTATCTGTTTCACAACCTGCGCGCGCGGGCGTCGGGCGCGCCCTTGCGCCGCTATCAGCCGCAGCGCGACTATCTGAAGCTGGCATCCTTGGGCGACAAGCGTGCGCTGGCCGAGAAATTCGGCCTGCGCAGCGGCGGTGCGTGGTTGTGGTGGCTGAAAGACACTATCGACGCGCGCTTCATGGCCAAGTTCCGCGACTATCCCGCCATGCCCGCGCCCAAGCTGCCCGACTTGCGGCCGCGCGATCTGGGCGCGGTGATGGGCGCAAAGCCCATGTGCGGCGGTTGCGGGGCGAAATTGCCCGCAGGTGCGCTGGGCCGGGGGCTGGCATGCCTGCCGGGGCAGAGTGCCGATCTGTCGCCTGGCGATGACGCCGCTATTCTGCGCAGGCCACAAGGCGTGCAGGTTTTATCCACCGACCATCTGCGCGCTTTTCTGGGCGATCCGTGGCGCATGGGCCAGCTGGCGGCCATTCACAGCTTGGGCGATATCTGGGCCATGGGGGCTGCGCCGCAGCTGGCCCTGGCGCAGATCATCCTGCCGCGCGCGTCCGACACGGTCGCAGAGCGCATGCTGGCAGAGATTTTGGAGGGCGCGCAATCTGTGCTTGGCCCGGCGGGGGCTGCCTTGGGAGGCGGGCATACGACCATGGGGGCCGAGTTGACGGTGGGGTTCACCGTAACCGGGTGCTGTGACCGCCCCGTGACCAAGCGCGGCGCGCAGGCGGGCGATGCGCTGATCCTGACCAAGCCACTGGGCACCGGGATTATCCTTGCCGCCGAAATGCAGATCACGCGCCCCAAATCGGGCTTGCTGGGCCCTGTCTGGGCAAATTGCGTGGCCAACATGGCCCGGCCCATGGGGCGCGATGCCGCGATCCTTGCGCCGGTTGCACGCGCCATGAGCGATGTCACCGGCTTTGGGCTGGCCGGGCATTTGGCCGAGATGCTGGGCGCGGGGCTGACCGCAACGCTTGACCACGCCAATTTGCCGGTGCTGGAAGGCGCAGAGGGGCTGGCGCGGCAAGGCGTGCAGTCCACCCTTGCGCCTGCCAACCGCGCGGCGCTTCGGCCCGAATGGGACGGGCCGCTGGCCGATCTGCTGGTCGACCCGCAAACTTGCGGCGGGCTGTTGGCGGCGGTCCCGGCAGCGCAGGCAGAGGCCGTGTTGGCGGAACTCGCCAAGGCCGGGGCGCCCGCGCGACATGTGGGTCATGTCGTGCCCTGCGCGCCATGACCCGGCGCAGCCCAACGTTTGGCCGCAGGATACACCACCTGTGGCGCCGCGCACCGGTCGTGACATTGGTTATCGGTGCCGCGCTTGTCGTGGCGCTGATCGCGGCGTTGCGCTTGGCCATCGCGGTTTCGCACTGGGGCGCGGTCCCATCCGATCCGCATTTGGCCGGTTGGATGACCCCGCGTTTTGTCGCGCATTCGTGGGATGTGCCGTCAGAGGTGGTCTGGCAAAGCCTGATGCTTGGGCCGGACGGACCCGCTCGGCGGATCACCTTGGCGGAACTGGCCAAGGCACAGAATATTCCGCTGCCGTTGTTGCTGGAAGAGTTGCGCGCGGATATTGCCGCGCACCGGGCAGAGCCTGTGCCGTGACGGACACATTGTTTGCACTTGTGTCCAATTACGGGCTGTGGGTGGTCGCCGCCTCGGTCTTTCTGTCCTGCATTGCGCTGCCGATCCCGGCCTCTGTGCTGATGCTGGGCGCGGGCGCTTTTGCCGCTTCGGGCGATTTCATGCTGTGGCAGGTGCTGGCAGTGTCATGGATCGCCGCGATGATCGGAGATCAGACCGGGTTCCAGATTGGCCGGGCCGGGGGTGCGACGCTGATCGCAAGGCTGCAAAACCGCCCATCGCGGGCGCGGGTGATCGCGCGGGCGCGGGCCACGGTGCTGCGCCATGGCGGGATAGGCGTGTTCCTGTCGCGCTGGCTGTTCTCGCCCTTGGGGCCTTATGTGAACCTGATCGCAGGCGCTGCGGATCTGCCCCGCAAACGGTTCACCCTTTGGGGCGCTTTGGGAGAAGCGGTCTGGGTCGCGCTTTATGTTGGGCTGGGCTACGCTTTTGCCGGACGCCTTGACGCGTTGATCCCGATCGTCGTGGACTGGTCGGGATTGGTGCTGGCGCTGGGGCTTGGCTTGGGCGCGGCAGTGCTGCTGGTGCAACGGGTGCGGCGGCGTTACCCGGTGAGGGTCAGGTCGCGCCGCAGCAGGTAATTTGGGTAGGCTTGGCCGTTCAGCATGAAATTGGTGTTGCCGGCGACCGCGAAACCATTTGCCGCATAAAAGGCCTGCGCGTGCTGGTTCTTGCAATTTACCGTGAGCCACAGTGCGGGGCTGCCTTTATGCCCAGCCTGTGTTGCAAGTTCTGACAGCAAGGCCCGCCCAATGCCCCGCCGGTGCATGGCGGGCCGAATATACAGCGTGACAAGTTCGGTGCCGTAACACTCCCCGCCGAGGCTGTGTAAAAACCCAGATTTATGCTATGCTTACCCATGGTTTGGAGGGTTCGGATGGCAGGTTTCATTGAGGGCATCAGCCGGGATCAGACGACGCTTTTCCCTGAGCGCTTGGATGACTGGATCGGGGAAGATCATCTTGTTCGCGTGGTCGATCTGTTCGTTGACCAGCTTGATCTGGGCGCGCTTGGGTTTCAACGCCATGCCGCTGCGCGCACGGGGCGGCCTGGGTATCATCCGGCAGTGTTGCTGAAACTGTTCATCTACGGCTATCTGAACCGGATCCCGTCGAGCCGCCGGTTGGAATGCGAGGCAGGGCGCAATGTCGAGCTGATGTGGCTGACCGGTCGGCTGGTGCCCGACCACAAGACCATCGCGGAGTTCCGGCGTCAGAACGGGCCGGCCATCCGCAAGACCTGCGCAAAATTCGTTGAATTGTGCCGCCGGATCGGCGTTCTAAAGGGCGAGGTCGTGGCCGTCGATGGTAGCAAGTTCAAGGCGGTCAACAATCGCGACCGGAACTTCACCAAGGGCAAGATCGCCAGCCGCATGGCGCATCTGGAAGCCGAGGTTGGCCGCTATATCGAGGAGGCCGACCGGATTGATCGTCAGGAAACCGGTGCTGCGCGCGCCGAGCGTGCCGCGCATCTGACCGGCCGATATCACCGCATCTGCAAAGAGATCGAGCGCCTGCTAGCGATGGAAGAGAAACTGGCCGATGCGCCTGACGGGCAGATATCACTGACCGACCCTGACGCGCGCGCCATGGCGACACGCGCGCAGCACAGCGGGCATGTCGGCTACAACGTCCAGAGCGTGGTTGATGCCGAAACCCATCTGATTGTCGCGCATGAGGTCACAAACAAGGGGCATGACCGGGACCTGCTCACAAAGATGGCCACACAGGCAAAAGCTGCATTGCAGCGTGAGGAGCTGCACATCATCGCGGACAAAGGATATTTCAGCGGCGTTGAAATTCTCGCCTGTCACAAGGCCGGCATCACCGCGACTGTGCCGCGATCGGACACATCCGGCGCCCGCTCAAAGGGACGTTTTGTGAAGGCCGATTTCGCGTATGAGCATGAGAATGATGTCTATCGCTGTCCAGCTGGGCAGGCGCTGACGCATCGCACCACCACCGAACAGCAGGGGCTGCAGATGCGGCGCTACTGGACAAACGCCTGCAAGAGTTGCGAGATCAAGAAACGTTGCACCACAGGATATGAGCGGCGGGTCTCAAGATGGGAACATGAACATCTGGTCGAAGCCTCGAATGCCCGCCGCCGCAGCCCGGCCGCCCCGATGAATGTGCGCCGCTCAACGGTTGAACATCCGTTCGGCACAATCAAGTCCTGGACCGGACCCTGCCATTTCCTGACCCGGCGGCTGGGTGGCGTGGGTACCGAAATGGCGCTGAATGTGCTGGCCTACAACATCAAGCGAATGGTCGCCTTGGTCGGGATCAAGGGGCTGATGGTCGCAATCCCGGGGTGAAAGGGGGAATGCCTGTCGATAATTACCGATATCGTCCCCAAATCTGCTCTCTTCGCACCCAAATGCGCCCAGAAAAGGGTTTGCGACCAATTCGGCCGCAAATCGCGTCCCACGCTATTTCCGCACTCAAACTCGCAGATATGGTCGGGTTTTTACACAGCCTCCGCCCGGTGCGGCCTGATCGTGCCGCGCGCGGGCATAGCCGGTGATGCCGCCATCGCCCTGCGCTACCGTGATCTGTTCGGCGCTGATGGCCTGCGCCATGGCCTCGGGGCTGAATTCGCGCAGAACATACTCCGCCATAACCGGGCCAAGCCCCGCACGGATATAGGTGTTCAACCATGTTTCGACCGATAGGGCGGCAAGGACAGGGGCATCTGCCATGCCAGCGGGGCGAAGCTGCACCAAGCGGTCAGCCCATCGCGTAGCCCGCGCCGCGGACGGTGCGGATCGGGTCTTCGCCGCCTTGCGACAGCAGGGTCTTGCGCAGGCGCCCGACATGCACATCGACCGTTCGGGTGTCGATATAGATGTCGCGGCCCCAGACACGGTCCAGCAGCGCCTCGCGGGTCCAGACTTTGCCGGGGCGTTCCATCAGCGCGCCCAATAGGCGAAACTCGGTCGGGCCAAGATGCAGCACCTGCTCGCCGCGTGTTACGCGGTGGCTGTCCGGGTCCAGCCGGATATCGCCCACTTGCAGCGCCTGCCCCGAGGCCGTGGGGCGCAAGCGGCGCAAATTGGCACGCACACGCGCAACCAGTTCGGCCACGGAATAGGGTTTCACGATATAGTCATCCGCCCCGGTTTCCAGCCCCCGCACGCGGTCGGCTTCCTCGGAGCGGGCAGAGACCATGATGATCGCGGCTTCGCGCCCGCTGGGCGTGGCCTTGAGCTGGCGGCAGACTTCCAGCCCCGACAGGCGCGGCAGCATCCAGTCCAGCAAGATCACGTCAGGCCCCTGTTCGGCCACCGCAAGAAGCGCCTCATCCCCATCTTTGGCCGTTGCAACCCGAAACCCGGCGGCTTTCAGGTTGTAGCTAAGTAGGGCAAGCTGGGCGAGTTCGTCATCGACGATCAGCACCAGCGGCGTATCTGCGTCGGCCATCTGTTTCAGTCCTTGGGCGCGGCGATGGTGGCGGTGGAATGCCCCTTGTCGCGTTCGATGCCGGTTTCGCCTTCGGTCACGAAAATAATGTTTTCCGCGCCATGCGTGACCAGATCGCCCATGCGTTCGATGTTCTTGGCGATGAACACATAATGCAGGCAGGGCGTGATGTTGCGCGGGTCTTCCATCATATGGGTGATGAACTCACGGAACAGCGCATTGGTCATGTCGTCAACCTCGACATCGCGGGTGATGACATCGCGCGCCAGATCGGTGTCGCCGCGCGCGAAAGCGTCGAGCATGTCGGTCAACATCTGGCCGACCAGTCGGGCCTGACGGCGCAGGGCGCCCGCGGCCCCGTCAATGATTGGGCTGGCGGCCAGAACCGGCACGCGCTTGGCCATGTTCTTGGCATAGTCGCCCAAGCGTTCCAGATCGCCCGCGGTTTTCATGACCGCGACGGCGGTGCGCAGATCGCCCGCTTGCGGCTGGCGCAGCGCCAGAAGGCGCACGACCTGATTGTTGATTTCTTCTTCGGCGGCATCAATTGCCTTGTCACCGTCCACCACGACCTGTGCCAGTTCCTCGTCGCGGCTTTCCAGCGCGCGCGCGGCATCTAGGATCGCGGCTTCAACCTGTCCGCCCATTTGCAGAACGCTCAGGTTTATAGTTTCCAAATCCTTATCAAAGGCAGAGGCGATATGCGGTTCCATGAGGTGAATCCTTTTGCGTGGTGCAGCCCTAACGCCTATATGTGACGTTTGCGTGACAGTTGTCAGCTTAGCGGCAGAATGGTTTCGAAAGTCGAGCCTTCGCCGGGATGGCTGCGGATAATCAGCCGTCCGCGATGCCGCCCCAGAATGTGTTTGACAATGGCCAGCCCCAGTCCGGTGCCGCCGCTTTGGCGCGAGCGCGCGCGGTCCACCCGGTAGAAGCGTTCGGTCAGGCGGGGGATGTGAATCGGGTCAATCCCCTCGCCATGGTCGCGGATAGCAAGGCGCAGGGCAGGGCCATCCAGCCCCGGCAAACGCGGCACGATCACGCCGGTAATCTCTATCTCGCCGCCATCGGCCCCGTATTTCAGGGCGTTTTCCACAAGGTTGTGATAAACTTGCACAAGCTGATCGTAATCGCCCGGCACCGGGGGCAGGTCGTCGGGCAGGTCGCATGTCACATTCAGGCCCGCTTGTTCTATCTGCGGGCGCAGCGCGGCCAAGGTCGCATGCAGCACCATGTCAATTGCAACAGGCTCTCGCGGGCGGATGCGGGCGCTGGCCTCGACCCGTGACAGTGACAGCAGGTCCGCCACAAGCCCGGTCATGCGTTCGGTTTCGGCCTGCATGATCGACAAGAACTCCGTGCGCGCTTGCGGATCATCAGCGGCAGCCCCTTGCAGGGTTTCCAGAAATCCCGCCAGAACCGTCAGCGGCGAGCGCAATTCATGGCTGACATTGGCCACGAAATCGCGCCGCTGTGCTTCGGCCGCTTCCAATTCTGACGTGTCACGCAGGCTGACCACGAAAGCCTGAGCATCCATGCGCCGGGCGGTGACCTGCCAGTGCCGTTCGACACTCGAGTCAGAGGTCGCATATGCGGCGGCGCCCTGTTCCGCGCCTGCGATCATGCGCTCAAGCAAGGCGGTCACATCCGGTTGGCGCAGCAGCGCCCGAAGCTGCGCGCCCAATATCCGTTTGCCGAACAATTCCAGCGCGGCGGTGTTCGCGGTTTCGACAGTTCCATCCTGCCGAACCACAAGGACCGGTTCGTTGAAGGCTTCAAGCAGGGCGGTAAAAGCTGTTGGCGACATGGCGTCTAACTTTTTGGGCGCGGGGCGACAGGGCGCGCGGGGCGGAATGCGGGTGCTTTGTCAGGGCGGCAACGAGGCTTGGCTATGGATTTGAGACACATGCAACTGTTTCATGAATTATTGTAACAAAACGATGACAATTATACCGAATGCCGCCTTGATCGGGCCGTCTGTGCTGGGCGGCGCGGGGCGGGCAGTAGGGTTGCAGTAACGGGATTGCCGAATTCTTTGGCAAGCCGTGCCGTTTTTTCGCGCAAAGGGGAAACACGGCGCATGGGCATTTACAACCCATCAAAGGTGATGAACAGTTCACTAAGTGGGCAGGGCGTGCTTGCCAACGGGCATCGGACAGAGGGGTTCGTTCATGAGTGATGGGGAAACATTCGATGAGATGTGGGGCCATGATGCGACCCTTCGCAGCCCATACCAAGATTTCCACGAATGGTTCGCCGAAGAAGACCCCGCACGCTTGCGCGCCAAGCAACGCGAGGCTGAAGAGATTTTTCGCCTGACCGGCATTACCTTCAATGTCTATGGCCGGGCAGAGGCCGAAGAACGTCTGATCCCCTTCGACATTATCCCGCGTATCATCTCTGGCAATGAATGGCGCAAACTGTCGCGTGGAATCGAGCAGCGGGTGCGGGCGATCAACGCTTTCTTGCACGATATCTACCATAATCGAGAGATCGTGAAGGCAGGACGTTTGCCCGAAGAAATGATTGCGGCCAACGAAGCCTATCTTCCGCAGATGATCGGGGTGCAGCCGCCCGGCGGTGTTTACACGCATATCGTGGGGATCGACCTTGTGCGCACAGGCCCCGGCGAATTCTTTGTGCTGGAAGACAATGCGCGCACGCCCTCGGGGGTCAGCTACATGCTGGAAAACCGCGAGACGATGTTGCAGATGTTCCCGGAACTGTTTTCGCGCAACCGGGTGCGCCCGGTGCAAAACTATCCGCTGGACCTGCGCCGTTCGCTGGCGGCTTGCGCGCCATCGGGGACATCGGGCAAACCCGTGGTTGCGGTGCTGACACCGGGCATCTACAATTCCGCTTATTACGAACATGCGTTCTTGGCCGACCAGATGGGGGTTGAGCTGGTAGAAGGCCACGATCTGCGCGTGGTCGATGGGCGCGTCGCCATGCGCACCACACGCGGTTACACGCCGGTTGATGTGCTCTATCGCCGGGTGGATGACGAATTTCTGGACCCGCTGAACTTTAACCCCGATAGCGCGCTGGGCATTCCCGGCATCATGGATGTGTATCGCGCGGGCGGCATCACCATAGCCAACGCGCCGGGCACGGGCATATCCGATGACAAGGCGATCTACAGCTACATGCCGGATATTGTCGAATTCTACACGGGCGAGCGGCCCTTGTTGCAGAACGTGCCGACATGGCGCTGTTCGGAACCCGGTGATCTGGCCTATGTGCTGGATAATCTGGCAGATCTGGTGGTGAAGGAAGTGCACGGTTCCGGCGGCTACGGCATGTTGATCGGCCCAACCGCCAGCAAGAAGGAAATCGCCGCATTCCGCCGCAAGCTGAAAGCGCGGCCCGGAAATTACATTGCGCAGCCCACGCTCAGCCTATCGACCGTGCCGATTTTTGCGCGCTCTGGCCTTGCGCCGCGCCATGTCGATCTGCGGCCTTTCGTGCTGGTCAGCCCCGAAGGGGTTAAAATTACCCCCGGCGGTCTGACGCGGGTGGCGCTGAAAAAGGGCTCTTTGGTGGTCAATTCCAGCCAAGGCGGGGGCACCAAGGACACTTGGGTGCTGGAGGAGTAACGCAATGCTAGGAAAAACCGCCGGCGGCCTGTTCTGGATGTATCGCTATCTTGAACGCGCCGAAAACACCGCCCGCCTGATCGAAGCAGGCCAGCGCATTGCCCTGACCCGTCTGGAAGCAGGTGACAGCGAATGGACATCCATTCTGCAAGCGGGGGGCGTGAAATCCGCATTTGACCGCGAATATGATGCGGTCACGCGCGATGCGGCAGTGGATTGGATGCTGCGCTCCAAGGCGAACCCGTCCTCTGTGCTGTCCTGCATCGAATCCGCGCGGCAAAACGCGCGTTTGGTGCGCACCGCCCTGACCGGCGAAGTCTGGAGCGCGACGAATGCCGCCTATATGCGCATCCGCGAGAAGCTGGCGCGCAAAGTGTCCGAGCGCGACCTGCCCGATGTGCTGCGCGATATCCGCCAGCACACCTCGCTTGTGCGCGGCATGACGCATGGCACCATGCTGCGCAATGAAATCTATGATTTCGTGCGCCTTGGCACCTTCTTGGAACGCGCCGACAATACCGCCCGCATTCTGGACGTGAAATATTATGTGCTCTTGCCCTCTGTCAGCGCGGTGGGCACGTCTTTGGACAATGTGCAGTGGGAAACCATCTTGCGCGCAGTGTCGGCGCGCGGCGGCTTTCGCATGGAATATGGCGCGGGCGGCGGCCCGGCAGAGATTACGGAATTCCTTGTCCTGAACAAGCGGATGCCGCGCTCCTTGGCGTTTTGCGTGGATAAACTGCGCTCTAACCTGCGCTACCTGCACAAGGGGGTGGACGGGCAATTGCCCTCTATGGCTATGGTTGACCATCTGGAACGCCAGTATCTAAGCCATGACATCGGTGCCGTGTTCGAATGCGGCCTGCATGAATTCATCGAGGAAATCCTTGGTCAACTGGGCCTGATCGCCCGGCAGATCGAGATCGACTTCCGCTTTTACCAGTGAGTGCCATGCGCCTGAAAATCGAACATCAGACAGTTTATTCTTTTGAAACCCCGGTCAGCTACGGTCTGCAACAGTTGCGAAAAACGCCGAAAGCGGCGCGATTTCAGAATGTGTTGAACTGGCAAATTGACGTGACCGGCGGGATCAAGGAAGTGAGCTACCTAGACCACCATCACAATATCGTCGAACTGGTTAGTTTCGAGCCCGGCACGCAGACCTTGTCCGTGACCAGCCGCGGGGAGGTGGAGTTATCCGACGATTCTGGCGTTGTCGGCCCGCATCGGGGGCCTGCGCCCTTGTGGCTATACCTGCGCGAAACACCGCGCACGATGGCCCGTGCAGGTGTCCGGGCATTGACGCGCGATATCGGGGCGGGCGCCGACCTTGCCGGCTTGCACGAGCTGTCCGCGGGCATTCGAGAGCGGATCGCCTATGAACTCGGTGCCTCGGAATCCAGTTGGAGCGCGGAAGACGCGATCGCGGCCGAGCGCGGTGTCTGTCAGGATCATACCCATGTGTTCATCGCCTGTGCCCGCCGTCTGGGTGTGCCCGCGCGCTATGTCTCTGGCTACCTGATGTTGGATGACCAGACCGCCCAAGACGCCATGCATGCTTGGGCCGAAGCGCATGTCGATGGCTTGGGCTGGGTGGGTTTTGACATATCGAACGGGCAATCGCCCGACATGCGCTATGTGCGCGTTGCGACGGGGCTGGACTATACCGAAGCCGCGCCTGTATCTGGGCGATATGCGGGCGGATCGGCAGAATCGTTGAGCGTTTGCATAGATGTCGCGCAACAGTAGCGCCCATAGGTAACAAGGAATAACGGGCATGACCTATTGTGTGGGTATGGTGCTTGAGCGCGGGTTGGTCTTTATGTCCGACACCCGCACCAATGCCGGGTTGGACAATATCTCGACCTTTCGCAAGATGACGATCTGGGAAAACCCCGGCGAATGCGTCATCACGGTTATGTCGGCAGGCAATCTGGCCACCACACAAGCCGTGGTCAGCCTGCTGCAAGAGCGCGCCAAATCACCCGACGAGCGCACGCCTGCGCTTTTGAGCGTGCCGTCCATGTTCCAAGCGGTGCGCATGGTGGCCGAAACCCTGCGCGAGGTGATCGGCCAGCACAGTTCCGGCGGCCTGCAATCTGAATCTGCGTTCAAGGCTACGCTTCTGGTCGGCGGTCAGGTCAAGGGCAGCCCGCCGCGCCTGTTCCTTGTCTATCCGGAAGGTAACTTTATCGAAGCCAGCACCGACACACCCTTCTTCCAGATTGGTGAGACCAAATATGGCCGTCCCATCCTTGTGCGGGCGTTTGACGCTGGTATGAGCTTTGAGGAGGCGATGAAACTGCTTCTGGTCAGCTTCGATTCCACCGTGAAGGCCAATCTAAGTGTGGGCGCGCCGTTTGATTATCATTTCTATCCCGCCGACAGCCTGACCACCGGGCGCACCGGGCGGATTGCGCTGGATGACCCATATCTGCAATCCGTGTCACAAGATTGGGGCGACAAGCTGAAAGCCGCGCTCGACAGTTTGCCGGATTTTAGTTTCACGTCCTAAAACGCGCATATCGTGCTAGGCTAGGCCTCTATTTCCGGGGGGTTGTCCATGCACCCTACACCCTATCTGTTTTTCCAAGGTGATTGTTTTGAAGCGATGACGCTTTATGCAGACGGGCTCGGCGGCAAGGTGGTTGCCGTTATGCGCAATTCCGATGCCCCGCCAGAGGATCAAATGCCCGGCGGCGACGAGATGATCATGCATATGGCGGTGCAGACTGATGGGGGTATGATCTACGCCTCTGACAACCCGGCGGAGTATTACGAGCGCCCGCAAGGAATGCGGCTGCATATAGAGGTGACATCGCTGGCCGAGTTCGACCGGTTGCACGATCTTTTGGCGAAAGATGCGCGCGACATTGCCATGGCGCCATCCGAAACCATGTGGTCCGAGCGATTTGCCATGTTCACCGACCGGTTCGGCACGCCTTGGATGCTGGATTTAACCGGCGCGAAGGCGGTGTAAAAATCCCCGCAACGTCTTGCGGGGAATGGTGTTTTCGGTTTCGTGAAGGTCAGCCCAGCAGGCGGCGGGCGATGACCTGCGCCTGAATTTCGGCGGCACCTTCAAAGATATTCAGAATGCGCGCGTCGCACAGGATGCGGCTGATCTGGTATTCCAGCGCGAAGCCGTTGCCGCCATGGATCTGCAAACCGTTATCGGCGGCAGCCCATGCCACCCGCGCGCCCAGCAGCTTGGCCATGCCCGCTTCCAGATCGCAGCGGCGCTCGGCGTCTTTTTCGGCGGCGCTGAAATAGGTCAACTGGCGCGCGACCATGATTTCCACCGCCATCATCGCCAGTTTGCTGGCCACGCGGGGGAATTCGATCAATGATTTGCCGAATTGCTTGCGGTCTTCGGCATATTGCATCGACACTTCCAGCGCGTTTTGCGCCACGCCAATGGCGCGGGCAGCGGTCTGGATGCGGGCGGACTCGAAGGTCTGCATAAGCTGCTTGAAGCCTTGGCCTTCGACGCCGCCCAGCAGGTTCTCGCCCTTCACCTTGAAGCCGTCGAAGCCCAGTTCGTATTCCTTCATGCCGCGGTAGCCCAGCACCTCGATCTCGCCACCGGTCATGCCGGGGGTGGGGAAGGGGTGCTCATCGGTGCCCGGCTCTTTTTCGGCCAAGAACATCGACAACCCGCGATAATCCTGCGTGTCGGGGATGGTGCGCGCCAGCACGGTCATGACATGGGTGCGCGCGGCATGGGTGATCCATGTCTTGTTGCCGGTGATTTCCCAATCATCGCCCACCTTGACCGCGCGGGTGCGCAATGCGCCAAGGTCGGACCCGGTATTGGGTTCGGTGAACACGGCGGTGGGCAAAATCTCGCCCGAGGACAGTTTGGGCAGCCAATGCTCTTTTTGGTCCTGCGTGCCGCCGCAGATGACCAATTCGGCGGCAATCTCGGTCCGGGTGCCAAGGCTGCCCACGCCGATATAGCCGCGCGACAGTTCTTCCGACACAACCACCATGGCGGATTTCGGCATACCAAGGCCGCCGAATTCTTCCGGAATGGTCAGGCCGAACACGCCCATTTCGGCCAGTTGTTCGATGACCTCCATCGGGATCAATTCGTCCTTAAGGTGCCATTCATGCGCGTGGGGCACGATCTGTTCGTCCGCGTAGCGGCGGAACTGGTCACGGATCATTTCCAGTTCTTCATCCAGACCGGTTGCGCCAAAGGTCGCGCGGCCATGGTTCTCGCGCATCAGCGCGACCAGACGCAGGCGCGCGGCATCTGTGTTGCCGCTTTCGCGCAGGCTGCGCACCGCGTCGGTCTGGAATTCCGACAGGTCGGTCCAGTCCAAGCCCATATCGGCCATGCGCACGATTTCGCCTTGGTTCATCGGGATGCCACCGGCGATCTGTTGCAGATATTCGCCAAAAGCGATCTGGTGGATCAGGGCTTCCATCTCTCCGAAGCGGCCTTCGGTGTGCAGCGCATCGGCCCAAGCCTGCATCTGGCGCAGACTTTCGACATAGGTCGCAAGCCAAGCCAGCCCATGTGCCGCGTGTTGATCCGCTTCCAGCAGGGTTGCATCGACCTTGCCCGCCGGGGCCACGCGGCTGCGCAGCGCCTCGGTCGCTTTGCCCAGCACAGCCTCTGCCGGGGCAATCGCGGCGCGTGTCAGCGCCAGCAGGTCGGGCAGCAGGGTCGTGGGCACTGTCTGGCCATCATGGGGCATGGTCACTCTCCACATTTGGTTGGGATCAATCTTTGCAGTTGCAGCATGACATAGAGCCTTCGCTACGCCAGAGCAAGAAAAATTCAATCGATGCGGCAAAACTTGCCAAAAATGTCGCACCGCTTTTCGGGCGTGCAGCGCCGATGCTTCACCTGTATAGCATATCAAAAAATGGGGAAGCCTGCCAAATGTTTGCACTTCTGCCAGATGTCTTGACGGTCGCCATGCTTGCGGGTGCGGTTGCAATCACGCTTTTTGCCGGGGTGGTCAAAGGTGCGCTGGGCTTTGCCATGCCGATGATCATGATCTCTGGCTTGGGCAGCCTGATGCCTGTGGAACTGGCTTTGGCCGGGCTGATCCTGCCCACGCTTATTACCAACCTTAGCCAAGCCTTGCGCCAAGGCTGGCGCGCGGCTTTGGGCTCTGTGCAAGTGTTCTGGCGGATGTTGCTGGTGATGGTGCTGCTCCTGCTGGTCAGCGCGCAGCTTGTTCCTTTCGTGTCAGAGCCGATCTTGCTGGCAATCCTTGGTGTTCCGATCAGCCTGTTTGCGCTGTCGCAACTTGCTGGCAAGACAATCGTGGTGCCGGTCGCGCATCGGCGCCGTGGGCAGTGGATTAGCGGGGCCATTGGCGGGGCCTATGGCGGATTGTCCGGGGTCTGGGGGCCGCCCATCATGGCCTATCTGATCGCGCTCGATACGTCCAAGCACGACATGGTTCGCATTCTTGGCGTGGTGTTCCTCGTGGGGGCGGTGGCCATGGTGGCAGGACATGCGGCATCGGGCGTGTTGACGGCGCAGAGTCTGGCTTTCTCGGCGTTGTTGGTGGTGCCTGCGATGTTGGGCTTGGCCATCGGATACCGCATTCAGGACCGTCTGGATGCCGCGCGCTTCCGGCGCTGGACATTGGTCATGATGGTGTTTCTGGGGCTGAACCTGCTGCGCCGCGCCCTTGGGTTTTAGCCGGGGCTGCGTAAACGGGCCAAAAAAGCCCGCCGAAAGGCGGGCTTTTGGGTGCTTTATTCGACCTCGGCGCGTTCGGATTGCGCATCATAGCGCGGCTCGCGCGGGGGGCGGCCGATAACATCGCGCAATTCGTCAAGCTCGATGAAATTGTCGGCCTGACGGCGCAGTTCATCCGCGATCATCGGCGGCTGGCTGCGAATGGTGGACACGACAGAAACACGCACGCCCTGACGTTGCAGCGATTCCACCAGCGGGCGAAAATCGCCATCGCCGGAAAACAGCACTGCATGGTCCAGACGCGGCGCAAGTTCCATTGCGTCAACCGCCAGTTCGATATCCATGTTGCCCTTCACCTTCCGGCGGCCCATGGAATCAGTGTATTCCTTGGCAGCTTTCGTCACCATGCTGTAACCGTTGTAATGCAGCCAATCCACCAGCGGGCGGATGGGGGAATACTCGTCGTTTTCCAGAAGCGCGGTGTAGTAGAAGGCGCGCAGCAATTTGCCACGGCGCATGAATTCCTGCCGAAGCAGCTTGTAATCGATGTCGAACCCCAGCGCCTTGCCGGCAGCGTATAGGTTGGAACCATCAATAAAGAGCGCAAGACGCTCGTCCTTGTAAAACATGTCTACTTCCTTAAGGGTGGCGTGCCGATATCCGCTTATTGAGTGCGGTCTTATACAACCGGATGTTATGTATCCCAGTTCGGCACATTCATAAGGAGATTATCGTGACGAACGTGACAGAATGCAATTCGGTCTTGGTAGCAATTGGGGCCAACTTGCCGGGGCAAATGGATAGCCCAAAAGGACAGGTGGTTTCGGCTATTTCCGAATTGGTTACTGAAACCTTAGCAGTACTATCACAGAGTCGGCTCTATGGCACGCCCTGTTTTCCTCCCGGCGCAGGGCCGGATTTCGTGAATGCGGCGGTGCGGTGCCGCACATCGCTTTCTCCGTCAGAGGTGTTGGACAGGTTGCACCAAATAGAGGTCCGCATGGGCCGGGTGCGGCAGGTCCGCTGGGGGGCGCGGGTGATTGATATCGACCTTCTGGCCTATGGCGATCAAGTCTTGCCCGACCGTGCCGGATACGCCCATTGGGCCGCATTGGCGCCCGAAGCGCAGGCCGTGCGCGCGCCGCAGGACTTGATCCTGCCGCATCCGCGCCTGCATGAACGCGGTTTCGTGCTGGTCCCGTTGATGGATGTCGCGCCCGATTGGGTGCATCCGGTCACAGGCCAGACGGTGCGCCAGATGCATGCTGCGCTGGACCCTGCCGAGCTTGCGCAAATCCAACCGCTGACAGAATGATTCGGCCCTTGTATTATGTCTGCTTGGGCGGTAGAAGGCCGCTTCCTGCCCAGCTTGATATGGAGTGCACCGATGGCACGCGTAACCGTCGAAGATTGCGTTGACAAGGTCCCGAACCGGTTTGAACTGGTGGCTCTTGCTGCGCACCGCGCACGCGAAATTGCCGCTGGCGCCGCGTTGACTGTCGATCGCGACAACGACAAGAACCCGGTCGTTGCCCTGCGCGAGATCGAGGAAGAAACCCAAGGCGCCGATGAATTGCGTGAGCGGTTGATCGAAAGCTTGCAGACCCAGATCGAGGTCGATCTGCCCGAAGATGACGACATGTCGCTGTTGATGGGGGCGTCCTCTGATGACAAGCCGACCGACGGCGACATGAGCGAAGAGCAAATGCTGCGCGCCTTGATGGAAGTGCACAGCCAGCAAAACGGGTAAGGCGCGCGCCTTGGCCGTTTCGCCCCATCCTATCGGGCCTTGCCACAAGAGGTGCCGGTGATCGCAGTTGATGACCTGATCGCCCTGATCCACAACTACAATCCCGGTTGCAACCAAGACCTTGTGCGCAGGGCTTGGGCCTATGGCGAGGCGATGCATGAAGGCCAGTTCCGGCATTCGGGCGAGCCGTATTTCACACATCCGGTCGCTGTTGCCGCCATCCTGACCGAAATGCGGCTGGATGACGCGACCCTTGTCACAGCGCTTCTGCATGACACGATCGAAGACACCAAATCCACCTATTCAGAGGTTGAGCGCCTATTTGGCACCGAGATCGTCGAATTGGTGGATGGTGTCACCAAGCTGACCAATCTTCAGCTTTCCTCGTCCGAAGCCAAGCAGGCCGAGAATTTCCGCAAGCTCTTGATCGCCATGTCACGCGATTTGCGGGTGATCCTTGTCAAGCTGGCGGACCGGCTGCACAACATGCGCACCATCCGTTCCATGCGGCCTGAAAAGCAGGCGCAAAAGGCGCGCGAGACGATGGATATCTACGCGCCGCTGGCCGGTCGCATGGGTATGCAATGGATGCGCGAGGAACTGGAAGACCTGTCCTTCCGCGTGCTGAACCCCGAAGCGCGCAATTCCATTCTGCGCCGGTTTATCACCTTGCAGCGCGAAGCGGGCGATGTGGTGCATCGCATCAGCAACGACATCCGCGCCGAGTTGGACCGCGCAGGTGTCGAGGCCGATGTCTACGGACGCGCCAAGAAACCCTATTCCATCTGGCGCAAGATGCAGGAGAAAGAACTTGCGTTCTCGCGCCTGTCGGACATTTACGGATTTCGCATCATCACTGGCGATGTGGCCGAATGCTACAAGGTGCTGGGCATCATGCATCAGCGGTGGCGCGCGGTGCCGGGGCGGTTCAAGGATTATATCAGCCAACCGAAATCGAACGGGTATCGGTCGATTCACACCACGGTGTCGGGCCGCGACGGCAAGCGTGTGGAAATCCAGATCCGCACGCGCGAGATGCACGAAGTGGCCGAAGCGGGTGTCGCCGCGCATTGGGCGTATCGTGATGGCGCGCGGTCGGAAAACCCTTTCGCGGTGGACCCCGCACGCTGGATCGCCACGCTGACCGAAGGTTTGCAGAACGAGGAGGACCACGGCGCCTTCCTCGAACATGTCAAGCTGGAGATGTATTCCGATCAGGTGTTCTGTTTCTCGCCCAAGGGCGATGTAATCCAGCTGCCGCGCGGGGCGACGCCGCTGGATTTTGCCTATGCGATTCATACGCGCATTGGCGACAAATGCGTGTCGGCCAAGGTGGATGGGCTGCGCGTGCCGCTTTGGACGCGGCTGCGCAACGGGCAATCGGTGGTCATCATTACCGCCGAGGGGCAACGCCCACAGGCAAGCTGGATCGACCTTGTGGTGACAGGGCGCGCAAAATCCGCCATTCGCCGTTCCTTGCGAGACGAGGACCGCGAACGCTTCGTGCGGCTTGGCACGGAGCTTTTGCGCGCTGCGTTCGACGCGATTGGCCGCGAGATGACTGGCAAAGCCATAGCCACCGCCGCGCGCATGTTGGGCATTGCGTCTGAATCCGAACTTCGCGCGCAGGTCGGCTCTGCCGAGATCAGCGCGCGCAAAGTGGTCGGCACGCTGTATCCCGAAGGTGTGCAAGTCGAGCCCGAGGTGGACGCCACGCGCCCCGTGGTTGGTCTTGCCGCGGACCAGTCCTTTCGGCGGGCCGCCTGTTGTCAGCCGCTTCCGGGCGAGCGGATCGTGGGGATCACCTATCGCGGCAAGGGTGTCGTGGCCCATAGCATGGATTGCGAGGCGCTGGCGGAATTCGACAATCAGGCCGACCGCTGGGTTGAACTGCGCTGGCAGGACGGCACCCACCCGTCAGTATACGAGGTCATGCTGGAAATGACCATTTCCAACGACGCGGGCGTTCTGGGCCGCGTGTGCAGCTTGATCGGCGAGCATAAGGCAAATATCTCGGACCTGCGGTTCTTGGACCGCAAGCCGGATTTCTTCTTGCTGCGTATTATGGTGGAACTGCGCGGCGTTTCGCATCTGCATCAGGTGATGACCGCGCTTGAAGCCGAAACGGCAGTTGCGCAAATCGCCAGAGTGCGCGATCCTTCACAGCGACCCTAAACGCGCCAGAGCAGGCGCGAAACCAAGGCTTACCGGGTGGTTTTCAAACGACGCAGCCCTCGATCTTTTCTTCAGTGGTTGAAGAACATGGCCTATCCTGACGGGGGCTGGCAGCGGGCGGGCAGCTATGTCTGGCACCGCCTTCGCCGCTTGCCCGACCGACCCGAGCGTATTGCCAAGGGGATTGCCGCAGGGGTGATGGTGTCCTTCCTGCCGATTTTCGGGTTTCACTTTCTGTCGGCGGCGGCCTTGGCCTGGGTATTGCGCGGCAATATCTTGGCGGCGCTTTTGGGCACGTTCTTCGGCAATCCGTTCACCTTCCCACTTATCGTGGTCGGCGCCATGGAAACTGGCAGCCTCATTCTGGGGCAGGGGCATATGGCCACACCGCGCCGGGTGATGTCGGGCTTCAAGAGTGTCTGGACCGAAACCATGGCCAATCTTCATGCGCTGATCACGCCAGCGACGGCCAGCTGGGAGCAGACACGCAGCTTTTATGCAGAAGTGTTTTTGCCCTATATGCTGGGGGGGCTTGTTGTCGGCAGCATCTTTGGCGTGATTGCCTATGCGGTGTCGCTGCCGATTATCCGCGCTTACCGGGCTCGCCGCGAGCGCAAGCTGCAAAAGCGGTTCGAGCGCGCCCGACGTGCGGCGCAGAAAACCGGCCAGCGCAATTGAGCGCACACCATTGAGTTTGCCATGGCGCGGCGTATGTTAGGCACCAAACCAGCGGGGACGATGATGAGCGATTCCACATCCGACACTATGTTGCGCCTTGGCGTCAATATCGACCATGTGGCCACGTTGCGCAACGCGCGTGGCGGTGCGATGCCCGATCCGGTGCGTGCGGCGAAATTGGCGCAGGCCGCCGGGGCGGATGGCATAACCCTGCATTTGCGCGAAGATC
This sequence comes from Roseibaca calidilacus, assembly GCF_001517585.1. Taxonomy (NCBI): domain Bacteria; kingdom Pseudomonadati; phylum Pseudomonadota; class Alphaproteobacteria; order Rhodobacterales; family Paracoccaceae; genus Roseinatronobacter; species Roseibaca calidilacus. The sequence goes on from NZ_FBYC01000004.1 coordinate 437,990, forward strand.
GCCGCCATATCCGCGACGCGGACCTGCCCGCCATTCAGGCGGCGGTGAGCATTCCCATCAACCTTGAAATGGCGGCGACCGACGAGATGGCCGCAATCGCGTTGGCGCATCGGCCAGAGGCTATCTGCATTGTCCCCGAACGCCGCGAAGAACGCACGACCGAGGGCGGGCTGGACGTGGCGGGCGACGAGGCACGTCTGCGCGACTACATCGCCCCGTTGCGCGCGGCTGGCAGCCGGGTGTCGCTGTTCGTGGCCCCCGATGAAGCCCAGATCGAAGCCGCCGCGCGCGTTGGCGCGCAGGTGGTCGAATTGCACACCGGCGCTTATTGCGAGCATGTGGAAGCCGGGAACACTGCCGCGCGCGATGCCGAATTGCGCCGCCTGTTCGTTTGCGCCGCCTTGGCCGATGAACTCGGGCTAGAGGTTCACGCCGGTCATGGGCTGAATTTCGACAATGTTGGCCCGATCGCGGCCATTCCGGAACTGGTAGAGTTGAATATCGGGCATTTCCTGATTGGCGAGGCGGTGTTCACAGGGCTGGAAGCCGCGCTGGCCGAAATGCGCCGCCTGATGAATCTGGCCCGCGACTGAGACGGCAATGATCCTTGGCATCGGCAGCGATCTTGCCAATATCGACCGGATTGCGGGCACGCTTGCGCGCTTTGGCGATCGGTTCCGAAACCGGGTGTTTACCGCGGACGAATTGGCGCGCGCTGCCCGACAAGGCGATGCTCCTGCCGTTTATGCCAAGCGTTGGGCCGCGAAGGAAGCCTGTTCCAAGGCGCTGGGCACGGGGCTGTCGATGGGCATTGCTTGGCGCGACATGTGGGTGACGAACCTGCGCAGCGGCCAGCCTGTCATGCATGTGACCGGCTGGGCCGAAGACCGCCTGCGCCAGATGACCCCGCCGGGCCATCGGGCGGTGATTCACGTCACCATTACAGATGACCATCCTTGGGCGCAGGCATTTGTCGTGATCGAAGCCCGGCCCCTCGACCAACATGTGATGTGATCCAAACAGGACAAAGGCGCCCCGAAAGGGGGGCGCCTTTGGTAATCGCACTCAAAATTTGACGTCAAATCACTCGTTAAAATCAATGCTTACGAAAACAGGAATCTACTGGTTAATGTGAGCGTGCTACAGCCAGCCGTCTGGCGCGTTTCGCCGCGCGTGACCATGGAAGGGCGGGCAAGGCTTGCGAGGCCTCTGCCAGAACGCCATGGACCCAGCGATTATGTGTATCATAGGGCATGTTTCGTGCGCTCCTTCGACTGTGATTGCTGTTGCGACACCCCTGTGTATCGTGCCCGAATCCGGCACAGATATGGCGCGAGCATGAAAAATGCGCGGCACGGCCCGCGCGCTTGATGCCGATTGCGATTGCGCGGCCCCAGACGATACGCCATCATCAGCGTTCAAGAACGGAGGGTGCGATGCTTTCAATCAGCCTGCGCAAGATTGTGCATATCATCTATTTGGCCCGCGAAGGCGCGGTCGGAGAGGACGAGGCCCATGCCTTTATCGATGCGCTGAATTCGGATGAACAGGCCAGCCTGACCGCCGTGGCTTGGATCGGGCGCGGCGCATTCGAGGCCGATGAATATGCCGAGGCCGTCGCCACCGCCGAAGCGGAAGCAACCACGCCCACAGCAGATTACCTGCTGGGCATGCCACATCTGGCCGAGAATTTGGAAAACGGGTTGGAAGAACTGGGGCTGGACCCAAGCGGCGAGGAAGAAGATTTCCTGCGTCAAGGGTCCTGAGCGGCTTTCCAATCGGCCAGCGCTGGGTTGCCGGGGGCTGTGTCGGGCAATTTGCGGGGCAGGGGCGGTGGTGTGAACTTGCCCAGACGGGCATGATGCGCCTCTCTTGCGCCGAAATAGAACGCGACCACCGCGCCCAGCAACCACCACAAGGGTTCTGGCACCAGTGCCAAAGCCTGCATCCGCCGGGCAAAGCCGTCCGGGTCGGCCATGGCGTAAACGAACAAGGCCAGCGTGCCGATGGCCAGCATGGGCCGGGGCAGACGGTTCAACCCGTTTACGAAAGTGTCGAACCTGCCCCGCCGCGCATATTGGAATTCGGCCAGATGGCTGGCATGGGCGGCGGTATAGGCGTCATGGTCCAATTCCATCGCGCGGGTGGCATTGGGGCGGAACACTTCGGCGACCTTGGTCACACCATCGCTTAGGGCGCGCGCGCCGCCCGCGGACCCGAACAGCGCCCCGAAGAGTGAGCGGATCATGCCCATGCCCCGGTGCGCGCGCGGTGCTGCGCGTCGGTCAGGTGGTAGCGCGGGCTGATGAATTCTTCGGCCCGTATGATCCAGCCGCCTTTGCCGCCATCGCGCCGGCGTGCGAATTTGCGGCTGGCCGGGCGCTGGTCGGCGATGCGGTAGTAATAGTCTCGCCGTGCAATGCCGTAAGCATCGACCATATGGTTCGGGGCCATGTCGAAAGCCCAATGCGTGGCGGCAATCGTTTGCGGCCCGATCACGCCGTCCACGGTCACATCCTGCCCCATCTCATTCAACAAGCGTTGCAAGATGCGCACCGCATTGGCCCCTGCGTTCACATACATGTCGAACACCGTGGCCCATAGCGGTTCGGGCAGATCGCCAATGCGGGGGCGGGTGAAATAATGCTCGACATAGATCGTGACGGCATCGTCGCGGGTCAGGGCGCGCACATCGTCCACGCAGACCTGCTGGTGCGGGCGCAGGCGGCGCAGCGTGTGCAGGGTTACGCCGAAATTGGTCGCGCCACCCGGATCATCGGGGTCATTGACGAAACCGCCTTCACGGGCGACGATCTGCTCGGCTAGGTTTTGAACGCTGGTCATGGCGGCAAGCTCCGGTGCGGGATGCTGTGTTTTGCCAGTCTTGGGCAAACCGACGCTGAACGGCGCGCACGCCGCGTTAACCTTGGCGCCGGGCGCGATGCCCCTTTTCCAAGGCCCGGCTTTGGGCTATCTGGGCCGCAAGGCAGATAAGGAAGCGCGCAAGATGCAATATGAAAAGCCCGGCGAGGTCGAGCAAAGCTGGCGTGACGCCATATCCTCGACCGAAGAGATCATAGAGGAAGCGCGCAAGGGCCGGATGTTCATCCTTGTGGACCACGAAGACCGCGAGAACGAGGGCGATCTGGTCATTCCCGCGCAGATGGCCACGCCAGAGGCGATCAATTTCATGGCGACCCATGGCAAGGGGCTGATCTGCCTAACCCTGCCGGGCGAACGCATTGACCAGCTTGGCTTGCCGCTGATGGCCTCCAGCAATTCGTCGCGCCATGAAACCGCCTTCACTGTGTCGATAGAGGCGCGCGAAGGCGTGTCCACGGGTATTTCCGCCTATGACCGCGCCCGCACCGTGGCGGTGGCGATTGACCAGTCCAAGGGCGCGGCCGATATTGCCACGCCCGGCCATGTGTTTCCGTTGCGCGCGCGCGATGGCGGCGTGCTGGTGCGCGCGGGCCATACCGAAGCGGCGGTCGATATCTCGCGGCTGGCGGGGCTGAACCCGTCTGGCGTGATCTGCGAGATCATGAAAGAAGACGGCGACATGGCGCGTCTGCCCGACCTTGTGGCCTTTGCACAGAAACACGGTATCAAGATCGGCACGATTGCCGACCTGATCGCCTATCGCCGCCGCCACGACAACCTTGTGCGCAAGATGGCGGAACAGGTCATCACCTCGGAATTCGGGGGCGAATGGCAGATGCGGGTCTATTCCGACACCACCCAAGGCGCAGAGCATGTCGTGCTTATCAAAGGCGACATCACCACGCCCGACCCGGTGCTGGTGCGGATGCATGCGTTCGATCCGCTTTTGGACATGGTTGGCACCGGTGGTCCGGGCCGCGCGGGCGAGTTTTCCGACGCAATGCAGTTGATCGCGGATGAAGGGCGCGGCGTGCTGGTGCTGTTGCGCGACACGCATATGAAGATGGCGATGTCCGATGCCTCGCCCCAGACCTTGCGGCAATACGGGCTTGGCGCACAGATCTTGTCATCCTTGGGCATGCACGACCTTGTGTTGCTGACCAATTCCAAAACCCCGCGTGTGGTCGGGCTGGAAGGCTATGGTCTGTCCATTGTCGGCACCCGCAAAATCCCACCCCGGAAAGGCGCCTGACATGGCTGCAAACGAATCCCATTACAGCTTGCCGCGCCCGTCCTTTGACCGCGCCCCAAAACTGCTGATCGTGGTGGCACCCTATTACAAGGACATCGCCGATCAACTGGTTGCCGGTGCGCGGGCAGAGATTGAAGCGGTCGGCGGCACCCATGACACCATCGAAGTGCCCGGCGCGCTGGAAGTGCCCACCGCCATCGGGCAGGCGTTTCGCATGTCAGATTTCGACGGCTTCGTGGCCTTGGGCTGCGTCATCCGGGGAGAGACGACGCATTACGACACGGTCTGTAATGACAGTTCGCGCGCGATTACGCTGCTGGGCTTGCAAGGGGCTTGCATTGGCAACGGCATTCTGACCGTGGAAAACCGCGCGCAGGCAGAGGTTCGCGCCGACGCCGCTGGCCAGAACAAGGGCGGGGGTGCTGCGGCCGCAGCGTTGCACCTGATCGCACTGGCACGTCGCTGGGGCGGCACGAAGCGTAGCGTGGGCTTCATGCCAAAGGCAGATGAATTCCAGATCGCGACTGGCGGGGACAAGCTATGAAGCTCGATTCCAAAGCCCGCCGTGTTTTGCGCAGCGCTGCGCGTTTCTATGCCGTGCAGGCGCTGTTCCAGATGGAAGCCTCTGACAGTGCCATCGGCACTGTGCTGCGCGAATTCGAGGACCATCGCATCGGCATAGAGGTCGAGGGCGAGGCATGGGCCGAAGCCGATATCAACTTCTTTCGCCGCGTAGTCGAAGCCGCCGTGGACCGTCAGGCGGCCATCGACCAGTTGACCGACCGTGCGCTGGTGGCGAAATGGCCGATTGCCCGCATTGACCCGACCTTGCGCGCGCTGTTCCGCGCCGCCGGGGCCGAGCTGCTGACCACAGAGCGCGACGCCCGCATTATTCTAAGCGAATACGTCACGCTGGCGGGCGATTTCTTCCCCGACTCGCGCGAGCAGAAATTCGTCAACGCGGTTCTGGACCACATGGCGCGCGAGGTGCGCGCGGACGAGTTCTAGGCCCAATGGATCTGCGCCTGACCCCGCGAATGCTGCTGGAAGCCTATCGGTTGGGAACCTTCCCGATGGCCGAAAGCCGCGAGGGGCGGGTGCTGTATTGGTTCGACCCGGTCGCCAGAGGGATCATGCCGCTTGACGGCTTTCACCTGTCACGGTCGCTAGCGCGACACATCCGCGATATGCCATGGCACGTCACGCTGAACACCGATTTCGAAGCTGTGATTGATGGCTGCGCCGACCGCCACAACACTTGGATAAATGCAGAGATCAACGACCTGTTCACCGCGCTGCACCGCATGGGCCATGCGCATGCGCTGGAAGTTCGGGACGGGGACGACCTGATCGGCGGCATCTATGGGCTGGCCATTGGCGGCGCGTTCTGCGGTGAAAGCATGTTCTCGCGCCGCACCAACGCGTCCAAGGTCGCGCTGGCCTATCTGGTCGCGCATCTGAAGCGCTGCGGTTTCGTGCTGTTCGACACGCAATACCTGAACGACCATCTGGCCCGCTTGGGCGGTGTGGAAATTCCCCGCATGGAGTATCGCAAAGCTCTGGCGCAGGCGTTGAAACTGCGGGCCGATATCCGCGCCCACCCGCTGCCCAGCGTTCAGGACGTGATGCAGCTAAGAAGCCAAAGATCGTAACGGGCATGATCCAGCGCGCTTAGCGCCGGGCTAGAGGCGATCATCCACCCGGCAAATAGCGGGGCATCCGCGCGGGTATCCTGCACCTCTATCCACGCATAGGCTTCGCCGGTCGGGTTGTCATCGGGGTAGCGGCATTCGGACATCGTGACCTGTAAATGACCGATCATGTCGCTTTCACCATTCATCAGCCGAATATCGCGGCTGTTGCCCGCTACCTTGTCCAAGCCGCGCAACATTGCACCTTCGCCGGTCAGCACGCGTTCGGGCTGGCCGGGAATGGCAATGTCTTGCGCGGGCAGTGTGGCGGGTGCCAAAGCGCAGACCATGGCTAGGACAAGGGCACGCATGGGGGTTATTCCGGGCTCCAGGCCTCGTAGTCGCTGCGCTCGGTCGGCTGCGCACGACGAATGGACCCGGCGGGCGCATAGGCCAGCGCGGTGCCGGTCAGGTTTTCCTGATGCGGCTTTTCCCATGCTTTGTGGGGCAATGGTTTGTCGGTTGGCGGTTCGTCCCATGTATGGTGCAGCCAGCCATGCCAGTCAGGCGAGACGCGGCTGGCCTCAGATTCGCCATTATAGATGACCCAGCGCTTCTTCTTGTCGCGCGTTTGGTAGAAGATATTGCCTTGATCGTCTTCGCCCACTTTCACGCCGTTACGCCATGTGAAGAACGCGGTGTTCAGCGTGGATGTGTTCCACCATGTCAGTAAGCGCAGCAGGAATTTCATGGGGCACCTGTTCCGGTCATGTTTGCCCGCTTATGCACCAGCCAAGGGCGGAAATCCAGACCCTTGCACGCGGGCGCGGCGGGGCTAAATCTAGTATGGAAACCGGAGAGAGCCATGCCCAAATACGAACGCCGCCCCGAAGTGATCGATGCGCTAACCCCCGAGCAATACCGCGTGACGCAGGAAAACGGCACCGAACGCCCATGGACGGGGGCGTACAATGACGAAAAACGCGCGGGGATCTATGTTGATATCGTCTCGGGAGAGCCGTTATTCGCGTCATCCGACAAGTTCGAATCGGGTTGCGGCTGGCCCAGTTTTACCAAACCGCTCGAGCCTGAGCATGTGACAGAGCTGCCCGATAACAGCCTTGGCATGCGGCGGGTCGAGGTGCGTTCCAAGCATGGCGACAGCCATTTGGGCCATGTGTTCAATGACGGACCGCGCGACCGCGGTGGTTTGCGCTATTGCATCAATTCTGCGTCACTGCGCTTCATCCCGCGCGAGGAGATGGCGGCAGAGGGCTATGGCGCATATTTGGATCAGGTCGAGGGGTAGGCGCGACGCGCGCCGCCCATGACCCGCGCCTAACTTGGCGCTTTGCCCGCTTGCCGTGCGCGCCAGAGCGTGAACACGCCCGCGCCGACCACGACCGCCGCACCAAGGGCCACGTTCAGCCGCAGGGTTTCGTCAAACAGCATAATCCCCAAGCCGGTCGCGAAGGGCAGTTGCAAATAGGCAAAGGGCTGCACCGCGCTGGCCTCTGCCAGTTCATAGGCGCGGATCAGCAGGAAATGGCTGAAGGCGGAACTGACGCAAAGCGCCCCCATCCAGACCCAATCGCCCGGCGCCATCGGTTCCCAGAACCAGATGCCCACGGCGGTCATGGCGACCGCGCCCACCGTGCCGGTCCAGAAGAAACTGACCGCCGCCGGGTCTTGCCGCCCGACATAGCGTGTCAGCAACCCGTAAAGCGCGAACATGGTCGCAGCCAGCAAGGGCACAAGCGCTTCAATCTGGAACACGCCATAGCCCGGTTGCAAGATGATCAGCACGCCTACGAACCCGATGCCAATTGCGGCCCAGCGCCGCCAGCCGACGTTTTCGCCCAAGATCGGGCCGGACAGCGCCGCAATCAGCAGCGGGTAGACCGCGAATACGGCATGCGCCTCTGTCAGGCCCAGCAGCACGAAAGCCGTGACCATGACGCACACCTCTGCCGCCAGAATCAGCCCGCGCAAAGCTTGGACAATGGGTTGCTTGGTGGCTGCCGCGCGGCGCAGCCCCCCGGCCTTGCGCGTGGCCACCGCGATCACGAAGGCCCCGAAGAACCAATAGCGGATCATGATAATCATCAGCACGTTGTATTCGCCCGCCAGATGCCGCGAGAACGCGTCTTGCAGCGCGAAGATCAGCGCGACCGCGACCATCAGCCAGATGCCCTTGGTGGTGTCCTGTTCGGTCATGGCAGGATGCCCCGGCTCATATGTCGTTTGCGCCCGAAGCCCGGCGCGCGGGTAACGCTAAAACCTGCATCCGCCAAAGCCCGGCGCACCGCCCCTGCCGCCGTGTAGGTGGCGAATGTGCCGCCGCGATTGGTGTGGCGCGCGACCTCTGCCATGATCTCTGGTGCCCACATCTCGGGGTTCTTGGCTGGCGAAAACCCGTCCAGATACCATGCATCTGCGCGGCCTTGCCATGCCGGCAGGGTGGTGGCGATGTCGCCCACGATCACCTCGACCGCCACCGCGCCAAGCGTGAAGGCGCGCGCCCCGCTGGCCCATGCGGTGACAAGCGCGCTTGCCTCCAGCTCTGGAAAGGCCGCCAAGGCGCGGGCCATGTCAGCCGCGGTCATGGGGAAGGCTTCGAAACTGGTGTAGCGGATCGGGACAGGGGGCGACGCGGCAACCGTGGCCAGCAGGTTCAAACCGGTGCCAAAGCCCAATTCGGCAATGTGAAAACCGGGGACCGCACGCGCGGGCAGGTCGTTTCCGGCCAAAAACACATGCCTTGTTTCCGCCAGCCCATCGGCCAGCGAGAAATACGGGTCATCGAACCGGCGCGCCACCGGGATCGTCCCGTCCCGCCATTCCAACTCTGCGCTCTGGTCCTGCATGGGCGTCTGCTTTATGTCACATGTTCAGCAAGTCATGGCGGGGACGCAGGGAAATGACAATGGCCGATGTGACGATCATGGGGGCAGGGGTCTTCGGTCTGACGGTGGCGCTGGCCTGCGCTGACCGGGGTGCGCGCGTGCGGGTGATCGAAAAGCGCGCCCCCGGTGCCGGGTCCAGCGGCGGGATTGTCGGCGCGCTGGCCCCGCATGTGCCAGAGAACTGGAACGCCAAGAAAGCCATGCAGTTCGAAGCCCTGCGCATGGCCGAACACTACTGGGCCGATATCGCCGCGCGCGGCGGCGTCGATCCGGGCTATGCCCGCACGGGGCGCGTGCAGCCCTTGGCGCATGGCGCGGTCGATCTGGCCCGCTCACGCGAAGCGCAGGCCCGCGATCTGTGGCAGGGCTTTGCCACATGGCGCGTGCTGCCCGTGGCGGATGCGCCGGGGCTGGCGGTGGACGCGCCCTCGGGCTTTGTGGTGCATGACACATTGACCGCGCGGCTGCACCCGCGCCGGGCAGGCGCGGCGCTGGTGGCGGCGCTGTCCGCCCAAGGTGTGACGGTCGAACAAGGTGACTCGCCCCAAGGCGGCACCGTGATCTGGGCCACGGGGTATGAGGGGCTGGCGGACCTGTCCCGCGATCTGGCCCGCAACATGGGCGGCGGGGTGAAAGGGCAATCCTTGCTTCTGGCCCATGCTGCCCCAAACCTGCCGCAGGTTTTTGCCGAAGGGCTGCATATTGTGCCCCATGCCGATGGGACAGTTGCCATCGGGTCCACCAGCGAGCGCGAATTCGACGCCCCCGACACGACCGATGCGCAATGCGAGGCGCTTCTTGCCCGTGCACGTGCCGCCTGTCCCGAACTGGCAAAAGCCGCAGTCATCGCGCGCTGGGCCGGGGTGCGCCCGCGCGCCCAATCGCGCGCCCCGCTGATGGGGGCATGGCCGGGCCGCGATGGGCATTTCGTATTCAACGGCGGTTTCAAGATCGGCTTTGCCATGGCACCGGCGCTGGCGCAGATCATGGCCGATCTGGTTCTGGACCGGCGCGACCGCGTGCCAGACGGGTTCGGGCTGGTTGCCTAACCGGGTCGGGCAAAGCCGCGCCGCAGGCAAAACATGCAATTAGTGCCGAAATGGCTAAGCTTAGCCGCAGCACCATGAATTCGTTGCGAGAGAGGATCTTGATACGAACACATTGTCGGCAGCCCACCGGGCGGCATCTAGCTTCCTTGCCATGCCTTCTCGCCGCTTTGCTGTTTCTGGTATTTGGCGCGATTGCCTTGCTTCGGCGGGGCCATGTGTCAGAAGCAATGGCCTATGGCGCTAACCCTGCGGTGACAATGCAGCCTTGACCGCCCCTGCCAGAATGCTGGCCGTGTCCTTCCACCCGGGCAGACAGGCGGCGCGCGCTAGGCTTTGCGCGCTTAGCCGCGCGTGCAGGTCAGCATCGCTGAGGACTGCGCGCAAATGGGCGGCGAAGGCGGACGCGTCACCCGGCGGGGCCAGCAGGCCACTGCCGTCCAGCGCTTCGGGCACGGCCCCCGTGGCGCAGGAAATCACCGGCAAGCCATGCTGTTGCGCTTCTGACAGGACCATGCCGTAGCCCTCGTAGCGGGTGGCCAGCGCAAACAGGCTGGCTTGGGCATAAAGCGCGGCTAAAGCGTCGGCGTCCAGTTCACCGGGCAGCATGACACGGTCGGTCAAGCCCAACGCCCTGCGCAGACCCTGCAATTCTGCGACATGGTCGGCCTCATGGTGGCGGCCCACGATCACCGCGCGCCAGTCCAGATCGGCAACCGCACCCAGCGCGCGCAACAGCACGTCATGGCCCTTGCGGTGGCAGAGCAGCCCGACCGACAGGATCAGCGGCGGCCCGTCAGTGGCGGCAGGGGCGCGCGGGGGCGCAGGCTGGAAGCCCGGATGGGCGACATGAATGCGGCTGGCTGGCACACCGAACTGGTCGCGCAGCAGCCCGCCCACATGCGCTGAGGGCACGACCACCTGCGCTGCATAGGCCAAATTCGCCCGCTCGCGCGCGTGCAGGTCTGTGGCAAGATCGGGCGACAGGCCCGGCTCCAGCGCAAGCGGGTGATGCACAAGCGCAATCATGGGGCGCGCCAGCGTTGCGACACATCTTTCGGAAAAGGCGCCAAAGGCCAGACCGTCGATCACCACCGGGCACCCGGCGGGCAGCGCTCCCAAGCGCGCCAAGGCCGCGCTTTCTTGCGCCTTGGTCTGGTTCGGCCAATCCCCGGGCAGCGCTATCAGCGTCACGTCCTGCCCGGCAGCGCGCAGGGCGTCAATCACCTTGCGATCATAAAGCGTGCCACCGGTGCGCGCCTCTGGGTCGCCCGGTATGGCAAAGGCCAGTTGCATCAGACACCCCCGTCCACGGTTCGGGTCCAGCGGTGCAGCCAGACCGGTGCCAGTGGCGTGCCATCCTGCGCGCGCAGGCGCAAGCGCAATTCCGCGACCTCTTGGCCGGGGCGGGGTGTGAAGACGAAACTCGCGCGCCAGCCTTCCGCCCGCGCCGCCAACGGGTAGAGCGCTTCGCCCGTGACCGCGCCCGGTGCAGCGCCCGCCACCTCTAGCCGCGCGCCCGACATATCGGGCATTGGCCCGGTTTCGGTGTAGTCAATGACAAACAGCCGGGCATCACCTGCATTCGGCTCTAGCCCCGAAGCGCTGCGCACGGGCGATAACGGTTCCGGCCGCGGCGGCAATGTGGCCGGGCCGGGCGCGGTAAAGTCCAGCCGGTAGTCGAAACGATGTGCGCCGGGGTCCAGCACCCGGTCGGGACGCCAGAACACCACGATATTGTCGGCAAATTCGTTCTCGGTCGGGATTTCCAGCAACATCACCGCACCTGCGCCCCAATCGCCCCGTGGCGTGACAAACCCTGAGGGGCGGCGGTGATAGGCCCCTTCCTGATCTCGGAACCGTTCGAAATCGGTCGGCATTTGCACCAGCCCGAAACCGCGCGGGCCGGAATCTGAAAAGGCCGACATCTGCACCTGCGCCGGGTTGGCCAGCGGGCGCCATAGCCGTTCGCCTGCGCCATTGTCGATGACAAGCGTGTCGCTGTCATGCACGGCGGGGCGAAAATCGTCGATCCGGGCAGGGCCCATGTCACTGTGCTGGAACATGGATGTCAGCGGGGCGATCCCGGCATCCGCCAGCGGCACGCGCGGGAACAGGTGCAAGGCGCACTCCAGAACCGTGCGCGTGCCGGGGCGCAGCGTGGCAACCAGCGCGGCGCTGGCGCGCGTGCTGTCGATCAGACAACCAAAGCGCAGGTCAGCTTGCGTGCCGAACACTTCGATCCGGGTAAAGCGCGGAAATTCCTCTGGCGCAGGCCCGCCGGTGCCCAGCGCCAGTGCGCGCGCTGACAGGCCATAGACCGTATCCTTGGCAAGCGCCCGGAAATAGCTGGCGCCTTGCAACACCAGAACGTCATCCCAACGGTCGGGCACGTTCAGCCTATGGCGCAAGCGCAGCCCGGAAAAGCCCATATCTGCGGCATCTTGCGTGGCGGCATCGGCGGTAAAATACCGCTGGTCAAATGTATAAAGCGCAGGCGAGAAGCGCGTGTCATGCCCCGGAAGGCCAATCGCCACGGGTTCACGAAACAGCCAGCCCGGTGGCAACAGGTCGGCGCGATAGTCCGATCCCAGCGCCAGATCGCCGCTGACCCCCGGTCGCGTGCGAATGCCGCGATAGCTGTCATAGTTGGCACGCTCAAAGGGCGCGGACAGCTTGGTCGTGTCGGGGCGGTAAGGGCGGCCCGCGATGGCCCGCGCGGTTTCGATCAGGCGGTGTTCGGCGTCCTGATCCTGCGCCCGCGACATCACCGGCGGCAGCGCCAGACTGGCCGCGCTGCCCCATAAAAAGGCCCGCCGTTTCATGCTGCCGTGTCCGTCCTATCTTGGGGCAGGCGCGCCGCCTGCGGGGCGCGCAGAACCAGAAGCGTGTAACGCATGATCCCCTGTCGGTAGGCTTCGGTCAGGGCATTGCCGCCGATCATGTTGGAAAACAACGGATGCCCATGCAGCCCGAAGCGCTCTGCCATGGGCCCGGCCAGCCGCAAGGCGCGGTCCCGCCAGCGGGTCAGGTGCAGATAGTGGCTTAGGTCACGCTCTGCCAGCAGGTCATAGCCCAGCTCTTCGGCTTGCGCGGCAATGGTGCGGCTGGCGCTGACATGGCCCAGACGCCAGCCCTTGCGGAAACTGTCGATCAACCGGGCGTGGTCTGGGGGCAGTGCATCTATGTCCGCCAACATGTCATCAACCAACACCAGCACGCCGCCGGGGGCCAGATGGTCCAGCGCCGCGCGCAAGAACGCCTCGGCGCTGGGGGCGTGGACATGGCTTTCGACGGCGACCGCGACGTCGGCCTTGTGCAGGCTGGCATGGCGCGTGAAATCGGCTTGCAGGAAATGGCAGCGCTCGGCCAACCCCTGCGCGCGGGCATGGTCCCGCGCAAGGCGCACTTGCTCGGCGCTCAGGGTCAGGCCCGAAAAGCGGGTCTCCGGCCAGCGGCGCGCCAGCTGAAACACCGTCCCGCCCACGCCACAGCCAAGGTCGCACAGGTGCTCTGGCACACGTCCCAGCGCCTGCTCGGCAGCCTTGGCGATCAGCGTGTTGACATGGGCAGCCGCTTGTTCCGAGGTTGTAACACCATCGGCCCAGAGCGGTCGGTGAATCGCCAACGCCTTGCCACTGCCGCCAACGACCAGAAAGCGCTTTGTGCTGGTGTCGTAATAGGCGGCGACCGCGTTGGGGCGCGCCGGGGCATCAAACCAGGCCAAAAGCCAAGGCGCGGCCAGCAGCGGCACGACCACCGGCAGAACCATCGCGCCCGACAGTGCCGCACTAGCACCAGAGGCCAGCAGAGCCTGCGGCAGGGTGACGGCCAGCAAGATCACCAGCCCCGCAACCTGCGCGCTGCGTCCGGGTGTGTCGCGGCGCGCGCGTGCTATGCCGGATGGCTGCCAGCCAGCATCGCGCCCGGCCAGCACGGCCGCGACATGCCCGGCGCGTCGCAGCATCCAGATCGGCGCGATGACCGTTGACAGGGCCAACTCTGCCAAGAACCCGCGCAGCACAGTGCCGGGGCGGCGCGCAAGCAGGCGGCGCAACCGGGCCAATCCGGCCAATTTGGGCACCAGCAGCACCGTTAGCATGGCGCTTAGGGCAACCCATGCTTCGGGCCGGGCATGGACCGCGCCAGAGCCAAGCAGCAGCACCAGCGCCAGCCAGATCGGCGCGGACAGGTAGGATTGAATGCCAGCCAACAAATGCAGGCGGCTGCCGACATGCAGCCCGCGCGCGCCCACAAAGCGCATATGTTGCAGATTGCCCTGCGCCCAGCGACGGTCGCGCGCGGTATAGGCGCTTGTGGTGGTGGGCGCGTCCTCTGCGCTGCCGCGCATGTCGGGGCAGATGCGCAAGTCCCACCCGGCAGCGCGCATAAGCGCAGCCTCGACGAAATCATGGCTCAGGATCGGCCCGCCAAGAGGCGCGCGCCCGGGCAAGGCGGGCAGATCGGCCACCTTGCGATAGGCCGCAACCCGCAGCAGGGCATTATGCCCCCAGTAATTGCCGCAGGCGCCGCTGATCTGGGCCAGCCCGCTGGTAAAAACCGGGCCTGTCATCCGCACCGACAGGCGTTGCAACCGCGCCAGCCGGGTAGGGCCGGGGCGCAGCGCGATCCCGGCCTGCAACAGCCCAAGTCGCGGGTTGCGCGCCATGATCCGGCGCATTCGGGCCAGCCGTTCCACGGTCAGGCTGCTATCGGCATCCAGCACCAGCATTGTGTCGAAATCGTCACCATGTTCGGCCAGCCAATCGCGCAAGTTGCCGGGCTTGCGCCCTTTTGGCGCCGCGCGGTTGCGGTAGATCACGCCGGGCAGCGCGCCGAACAGGTCACGCTCCAGCGCGACCGCATCTGCATCGGCGGTGTCAGACAGGATGAAAACCTGCGTTCGCAGCGCCTCTGGGCGGGTTTGCAGGGCGGTCATGAAATCGCGGGCACGCGCGGCCAAGGAGTCCGGCGCTTCGCCGCAGATCAGCCACAAGACGGCGCAGTGGTCATCCGGGGTGGTGCTGACCTCGGGCAAAGGTCCGGCTTGGCGCAGGCCCAGCAGGGCGGTGACAGCCGCCGCGGACAAGGCCAATGCATTCGCGGCAAATAACACAGAAACCATGACAGCCAGCGCGGGCGCGGTCGCCGCATGGTCTATTCCGGCCCAGAACAGCCCAGATAGCCCTGCGGTCAGGCCAAGGATACCGACAAAGGGGAGCGATGCGCGGCTCATACCCGACCGCGCCCAAACGGGGGCCAGATCCGGTCAAACACCCCATCGCGCAGGCGCAGATGGTTCAGCCCCGCCGCGATATGCGCCAAGATCAGGGCCGCCAAGGCATAGCGCGCCGTGCCATGGACCCATTTCGCCGTGTCCGCCAGCGCATCCGAGCGCGGCACAAGGGGCGGAAAGCCGATGGCGTCCAGCATCTCTATCGGGAAACCGCCCGCGCGGACACGGATATAGCCGCTGATCGCCATGACAAGCAGCAGGGCATAAAGCGCGCCATGCGCCAGCCGCGCAATGCGCGCTTGCAGTGGCGGCACGCTGGCAGGCAGTGGCGGCGCGGGTGCCCAGACCCGCCATACCAGCCGCAAGACCACCAACGCCAAAATGAAAACCCCGCCATTCTTGTGCAGTATGAACAGCGTGTTCTGCAAATCGCGCGAAAGGCCATCCTGCAACATCACAACCCCGATGGGAAGTGTCGTGAGGACCAGTACCGCGACGATCCAATGCAGGGCGCGGCTTGTGGCGGCATAGCGGGCCGGTCTGAAGGTCAGGTCGGTCATGGATGCTCCCGGCGGTGTGGAACGTGCTACATCTCGCGTAAAAGCTAGGCCGCGCCCGGAAAAGGCAAACTCGCGTGATCGTGCGGGTTTAAGGCCAATTTCGGCATTGATCCTTGCGTCGATGGGCTAAATCGACACAGCATGACAAGACCCGACAAACCCTTTGGCACCACCGTTGCCCCGCAAGCCTTGCGGCAAGCTTGGGTTGCTGTCGCGGCCGGCCTGCCGCTGGCGGCGGGCGGCGCGTTCGGTCTGGCCAGCCACGGTGGCGCAGAGCATGCGGCGGTTGCGGCACTTCTGGCAGCCTGCATGGTGCTGCCCGCCGGCGTGCTGGTGCTGCGTGGATTTCAACGGCTGGCCTATCCGCACGCGCGGCTGGGGATGTGCAATATCGTGACGCTGATGCGCGGTGCGGTCATCGCGGCGCTTGCCGGGTTGCTGGCTGTGCCCGATGCGCTGGCCGTGCTTGGATACCCGCTTGCCGCTTTGGCAGCACTTGTGCTGGCGCTTGATGGGGTCGATGGGTGGGCTGCGCGCCGTGCCGGGCTTGCCTCGCATTTCGGGGCACGGCTGGACGTGGAAACCGACGTGGCCTTCGCGCTGGTGATGGCCGCGCTTGCAGTTGCGCTCGACAAGGTGGGGCCATGGTTCTTGCTTCTGGGCCTGCTGCGCCCGATCTTTTTGCTGGGCGGGCTTGTCTGGCCATGGTTGCACGGCCCGCTTGCGCCGTCACAGCGCCGCCGTTTCGTGGCAGGCCTGCAAATGGGCGGGCAGGTTTGTTTGCTGTTGCCGGTGCTAAGCGGGGCGCTGGCGCAGGGTCTGGGCCTTGCGATTCTGACGGTCGTGCTGGCGTCTTTCCTGTATGATATCCGGAGCCTACACGCGCAGGCGGAACGACAGCCATGAAACTTGGCGCGGCTCTGGCCATCTTGTATTTGGTGCTGGTCCAGCCCAACCATCCACAGGCGATGACATGGGGTGCGCTGGCGGTCTTCCCGCTGGAATTGCCGGTCATCGTGGCGGCGTTGCTGGCGCTGGGGTCGGGACGGGCGGCAACGGCACTGCGCATCGCGCTGATTGCGGTGGTCTGGGTCATCTTGTTGCTGAAACTGGCCGATTTCGCGACCTTCATGGCGTTCAACCGGGGTTTCAACCTTGTTGTGGATTACCACCTTTTGCCCGCCGCATGGATGCTGGCGGAAGGCAGCCTTGGTGCCGGTCTGGCATGGTTGGCACTGGGCGCGGCGGTTTTGGCGCTGGGCGGTCTTGCATGGGGGCTATGGTGGGCCACCGGCGTTTTGGCCGCGCTGCGCTTGCCACGGGCGGCGCGCATTCTGGCCTTGGCGCTTGCCCCGGTGACCGCTGCCGTTGCCGTGGCAGAGATCGGCGCGGCACGCGGCGCGTGGTCCTTGCCAGAGGCGATCGACCCACCCGGCGCGGCCTTTACCGCGCGGGTCGGGCTGGAACGCGCAGAACAGGCGCTGATCGCGCGGCAGGATCTTGCACGCTTTGCACAAGCCGCGCAGCGCGATCCGATGCGCGACCGCGCCCCGCAACTGGACGCGCTTGGCCCGCGTGACCTGATCCTGATCTATGTTGAAAGCTATGGCCGCTCCAGCCATGACAACCCGCTATATGCCCAGACCCACCGTGACACCCTGCGCAAGGCGCAGGACAAAATCGCGCAGGCCGGGATGGCCATGCGCTCGGGTTGGGCGCGTGCGCCGATGGTGGGCGGGCAAAGCTGGTTGACACATGGCTCTGTCGCCTCTGGCCTGTGGCTGGACACCCAATCGCGCTACCGCGCGCTTCTGGCCAGCCCGCGCCGGACCTTGTTTCATTTCGCAGCCCAAGCCGGGCGGCGTAATGTGGCGATCATGCCGGCGCATGTGTTGCCATGGCCGGAAGGGTCTTATTTCGGGTTTGACGCGATTTATAACGCAGATGATCTTGGCTATCAGGGCCAGCCATTCAATTGGGTGACGATGCCCGACCAGTTCACGCTGGCGGCTTTCGAGCGGCTGGAGCTGTCGCGCCCCGACCGCGCCCCGCTGGTGGCCCAGATCGCGCTCGTCTCGTCCCACGCGCCTTGGGTGCCGGTGCCCGAACTGTTGCCATGGGACACGCTGGGGGACGGGCAGGAATTCGACCAATGGGCGCTGTCGGGTGATCCGCCAGAGGTCGTCTGGCGCGATCACGACCGGGTGCGCGACCAGTTTCGGCAGGCGATTGATTACAGCCTTGAAACCGTCGGGGATTGGGCCGCGCGCCAAGGCGACCGCGCCCCGCTGATCGTGGTCATGGGCGACCATGAACCGGCACGCTTCGTGTCGGGGGTGGAGGGGTTCGATGTGCCGTTGCACATCATCGGCCCGGCCGACCTTGTGGCCCGATTTGACGGTTTGGATTGGGCCGCAGGGCTGTTGCCCGACCCAGCGACCCCAAGCCTGCCCATGGATGCGCTGCGCGACCTGTTGCTGTCGCGCCTGAGTGCAGAGCCCGCACCATGAGCGCGCGGGCATGTCGCGCGATGGCCACGCTGGCGGTTCTGGCGGCGGTGGTCTGGCTTGCGGGACCAAGCCTGCTGCTAGAGCGGCTGAGCACGGCCAATGCCGCATGGGTGGCGTTGGCGGCGCTGATGCTGGTTGCGCAAATATGGCTGTCGGCGCTTCGCTGGCAGGTGACCGCACAGGCGCTGGGCACGCCCGTCCCGCGCGGCTGGGCAATTGCGGAATACCACCTGTCGGTTCTGGGCAATACGCTTTTGCCGGGGGGGGTCATGGGCGATCTGGGCCGTGCGGCGCGCGCGCGGGGCAGCATGGGGGGGTGGCGCCCCGCCGCCGCCTCTGTGGTGCTGGAGCGGTTGGCCGGACAGATCGCGCTGCTTTTGGTCGGCCTTGCAGGGTCGTGCTGGTGGCTTGGCACGCGCTTTGGCGCCCCGGCAGCGGTTGCGGTGCTGATCGGCAGCGCGGCGGTGCTTGCCGCGCTGATCGGCGTCACGCCCCGGCGCTGGCGCGCTTTGCTGCATCGGGCATGGGGCAGCCATGCGGCTGCACAGATCGGGCTCAGCGCGCTGGTGCTGGCCTGCAACCTGCTGGGCGTCTGGACGGCGGCGCGGGCGGTTGGTGTGTCGCTGGACATGGGGCAGGCGCTGTTCGTCATTCCGCTGACCTTGTTGGCCATGCTGGTGCCGCTGACCGTCAATGGCTGGGGCCTGCGCGAAGGGCTTGCAGCCGGGCTGTGGCCGCTGGTGGGTGTGTCCGCATCCGACGCGGTGGCGGCAAGTGTCGCCTTCGGGCTATGTGCCGTTCTTGCGGCGCTGAGCGGGCTTGTGCCTTTGGCGCAGCGCCTTTGGGGCGCGCGGCGTGACAAATTGAGGACATGAACACAATGGCCATGCCACACGATCCGGCGCTAGACGCCGCCCTTGCTGCCGCGCGCGACGCAGGCAGGCTTTTGCTTCAGATGCGGCAGGGGCAAGACGGGCTTTCCCCGCGCAGCAAACGAGCGGGGGATTTCGTGTCAGAGGCCGATCTGCGCGCCGAATCGTTGTTGCGCACGCGCCTGTGCGGCCCCGATGACCATTGGCTGGGCGAGGAAACCGGCACGCCCCCGCGCGCCGCGTCGCAGGTCTGGATCGTGGACCCGTTGGATGGCACCACCAATTACCTGCGCGGTATCGGGCATTGGGCAGTATCCATCGCGCTAGAGGTCGATGGCATGCGCATCATGGGTGTTGTCTATGACCCATCGCGTGATGAATGTTTCTGCGCCTTGGCGGGGCAGGGCGCGTGGCTGAATGGCGCGCCGATCCGGGTTTCTGACACCGCTATCCTGCGCGATGCCTTGTTCGGAACCGGCATTCCGTTTGGGACCATGGACCATATCGCGGATCATGCCGCCGATATCGCCCGGCTTGCCCCGCATTGCGCGGGCCTGCGCCGGATGGGGGCGGCGGCGCTGGATCTGGCCTATGTCGCCTGCGGGCGGCTGGACGGGTTCTGGGAGCGCCGCTTGCAGCCTTGGGACATTGCTGCGGGGCTGGTTCTGCTGCAACAGGCGGGCGCGGTTGTCGCGGGGCTGGACCCCGGCCTGCCCCCCGAACAGACCGGCACGGTGCTGACTGCGGCGCCGGGTGTGTTCCAGCCTTTCGCGCAAATTTTGCGCGCGGGCCAAGACGTTACGTCGTGATCCGCCGCGCGTAAATGTCGCCCGACCCGCTATCGGGTGCCTGTCGGGCCAGCCATGCGCGCAGTTGCGCAAGGTCGCGCCAGTCGGGCCAGTCAAAGCCCGCATTCTCGCCCCGCACCACGTTGAATTCATAAGTGCCCAGCTCTGCCAGACGCGCCAACACCGCCGCACTGGCCTGCGGCAGGCCCGGCAGGTATTCGAAAGACACAAGGTCCACCGGCTGGCTAAGACCGGACAGCACCTCTGCCTCATAGCCTTCCACGTCGATCTTGATGTAACGCGGCAGGCCATGCGCGGCAATCATCGCATCCAGCGTGGTCACATGCACTTCGGCGCGACTGTCCCAGCGGACATGTTCGAAGCCGGGCATGGCGCGGGCCTCGTCGGGCAAGCTGTCGCGCAAGGAGGACACGGTCGGATGGCGCCGCGATACCGCCATTTGCGCGCGCGACTCTGCCCGGCCCAGCGCAGCTTCAACCAGCACGATATCGCGCGGCAAGGCCCAGCGCAGGAAACGCGCAAAGACCGGCTGCGGTTCGAAGGCGATCACGCGCGCCCCGTAATGCCGCATGGCCCGCGCGCGGGTGCCCACATGCGCGCCCACATCAAAGGCTAGGTCGCCCGGTCCGATAAGCTCGCGATATAAGGCGCGGTTTCTGCGCATCAGCGCCGGGTTGTAGTAAATCACCACCGACCGCAAGACGCCTAGAATACTGCTCAACTGCACCGCGCACCCCCTGCTTCAGACACCGTTTAACTAGGCCCATTGCCAATATATCCAGCCAGTGCGCCACTGTTTTTCAAGATGGCCCAGTCTTGGCACAGGCGGGTCAAGCCCTAACTACGTTCGGTAACCAAAAGGAGCACCATGACGCAGGCCTTGCACCACACTCGCGCTCCCCGCGCGCTTTGGATCAAAGCGCCGGGAGAAGCATGCCTGCTGCCCGCCGAGCTTGGCACGGGCGATTTGTTGCATATGCGGTTCAGTGCCATCAGCCGGGGCACGGAACGTCTGGTGCTTTCAGGTAATGTTCCCGCTAACGAACAAGACCGGATGCGTGCGCCCTTTCAGGAAGGCGCATTCACGTTTCCCGTGAAATATGGCTATTGCGCCGTTGCAGAGCGTGCAGAAGGGCCAAATGCCGGGGAAATGGTGTTTGCGCTGTTCCCGCATCAGGACATGTTTCGCCTGCCAGCGGACAACACCATCGCGCTGCCGCAGGGTGTGCCGCCCAGCCGTGCGGTTCTGGCGGCCAATATGGAAACCGCGCTGAACGTGGTCTGGGACAGTGCCATGTCCGCAGGCGACCGGGTGGCGGTCATCGGCGCGGGCGTGGTGGGTGCGCTGGTCGGCTACCTTGCTGCCACCATGCCCGGAACCGATGTCACGCTGTGCGATCTGGACCCGGCGCGCGGGGAGTTGGCGGCGCGCTTGGGCTGCGATTTTGCCGCGCCAGACCGGCTATCTGGCGAATATGACGTCATTGTGAATGCCTCTGCTTCGGGCGCTGGATTGGCCCTTGCGCTAGAGCATGCCGGGCCGGGTGCCACGGTGGTCGAGGCAAGCTGGCACGGCGCCACACCGGTGGCCTTGCCCTTGGGCGGGCGGTTTCACAGCCAGCGTTTGCGGCTTGTCAGCTCTCAGGTGGGCGCGGTGCCGCCCGACCGTCTGCCGCGCTGGGATTTCCGCCGCCGCTTGACCAAGGCGCTCGACATGCTGACCGATCCACGGCTGGATGCCCTGATCTCGGGCGAGAGCGCCTTTGCCGACCTGCCGCGCGACTATGCCGCCATTCTGGCCGACCCGGCCACGTTGTGCCACCGCATTCGCTATACCTGACCCTTGAAAGGACGCCCCATGTTCGCTGTCGAAGTTCGCGACCACATCATGATTGCCCATTCCCTGCCATCGCCGGTCTTTGGCCCCGCGCAAGGCATGCACGGCGCAACGTTTACCGTCGATGCCGCCTTTTACACCGAGGACATCGACGCGCATGGCTTGGTCGTCGATATCGGCCTTGCCACCGAAGCGCTGGCCGACACGCTTGCGCCCTTGCGCTACAAGAACCTTGACGAAGTGCCTGAATTCACAGGCAAATTCACCACGACCGAATTTCTGTGCAAGCATATTTTCGACAGTATGAAAGCGCGGATCGCGGCGGGTGATCTGAACGATGGGGGCCGGGTGAAGAAGCTGCGCATCCTGCTGCACGAAAGCCATATGGCGCGTGCTTGGTTCGAAGGGCAGGTGTAACGCATGGGGTTTGCGCCTGACTGGCTAAGCTTGCGGGCCCCCGCAGATCGCGCCGCGCGAGATGCCGGGTTGCTTGCGCGTGCCTTGGCGCTTGGCCCCGAGCAGATTGTCGATCTGGGCGCGGGCACGGGCGCGACCCTGCGCGCCATGAAAGCCGCACAGCCCCTGCGGGCGCGCTGGACCTTGGTGGACAATGACCCTGCCCTGCTGGCGCTTGCGCCGCGTCTGGAGGGGCGTGTGACCTGTATTCAGGCCGACCTGACCGACCTGGGGGCGCTGCCGTTGCACGGCGCGTCCCTTGTCACGGCCTCGGCGCTGCTGGACCTTGTGTCGGATGCTTGGTTGGGCGGGCTTGTGGCGCGTTTGGCAGAGCATGGGCTGCCGTTTTACGCGGCGCTTAGCTATGATGGGGCAATGTCATGGACCCCGCCTGACCCAGCCGATGCCGATGTAACCCATGCCTTCAACGCCGATCAGCGCAGCGACAAGGGCTTTGGCCCCGCGCTTGGGCCGGACGGCGCCACGCGCGCGGCTCGCCTGTTCCAAGCGGCAGGTTACACGGTCGAACTGGCCCAAAGCCCATGGGTGCTTGGCCCGCAAGACCGCGCGCTTCAGGCAGAACTGCTGGACGGGATCGCCGCCGCTGCCACCCGCGCGGGGTATTCAGGCAGCCCGGCTTGGCTTGCCGCGCGCCACGCCGCGCTGGGCCACGCCCAAGCCCTGATCGGACATATAGATTTGCTGGCTGTGCCACCGGAAGCACCGGAAAGGAAAGCGCATGGATAAGGCTGACGTCACCCCGCGGGTCTGGCAGCGTATTTTGGATATACGCGCGGGGAAGGGCTGCGCCTGTTGCGGCGACTGGACCGATGGGGAGCAGACCGCCCTGAACATCTACGCCCCGCTTGCACGGCGCGATATGGGGCCGATCGCCATCGGGCAAATCGGGCAATCGCTGGATGGGCGGGTGGCAACCGTGTCGGGCGATGCGCGCGATATTTCCGGGCCGGACGGGCTGCGCCATTTGCACCGGCTGCGCGCGCTGGTCGATGCCGTTGTCATCGGGGTGCGCACGGCGTTGCATGACAACCCGCGCCTGACGGTGCGGCTGTGTCCGGGGCAGAACCCGGCGCGCGTTATCATCGACCCGCGCGGGCGCTTGCCCGATGACGCCCCAGCATTGCGCGACGATGGCGCGCGCCGGATTGTCGTGCAGACGGTGGCGCGTGCCCGGCCAGAGGGGGTCGAGATCGTGCGCCTGCCCAGCCTGACCGATGGCACACTTGCACCGCGTCAGATTCTGTCAGCCTTGCTAGAGTTTGGCCTGAATGCTGTGCTGGTCGAGGGCGGCGGGATCACCGTGTCGCGCTTTTTCGAAGCCGGGTTGCTATCGCATCTGCATGTCGCCGTCGCGCCGCTGCTGATCGGCGGTGGACCGCAAGGGTTCAACCGTATCACGCAGGTCGGCAGCCTTGCCGATGCGCCGCGCCCAGACACGCAGGTTTGCGATATGGGCTCGGATATCCTGTTCAATTGCGCGCTGACAGATGCTGCCCGCGAGCGCTGCGAAAACTGGCATCAGACCGATATTGCCGACAGGACCGCGCGGCGCTTCTAGGGCGCGGCGGTGGCAGTCCGAAAGCCGCCTGAAACCGGGCATGGAATGACAAAACCCGCGCGGCCCGGATAAGGGCGCACGCGGGGGATTGTCAGACATGGCCATATCTCAGGCCGATCTTGCGTCAGGCGCTGGCGCGCGACTGGCGCTTGCGCTCATGCGGGTCAAGGAAGCGTTTGCGCAGGCGGATCGCGTTGGGTGTAACCTCGACCAGTTCATCATCGTCGATATACGAGATGGCCTGTTCCAGCGACATGATGGTTGGCGGCGTCAGTTTGACCGCGTCATCGGTGCCCGACGCGCGCACGTTGGTCAGCTTCTTGCCCTTCAGCGGGTTCACTTCCAAATCGTTGTCGCGGCTATGCTCGCCAATGACCATGCCCTGATAGACCGGGTCTTGCGGGTTGATGAACATCTTGCCGCGATCTTCCAGATTCCACAGCGCGAAGGCCACGGCGGTGCCATCTTCCATAGAGATCAGCACGCCCTGACGACGGCCCGGAATCGGCCCCTTATAGGGCGCCCATTCGTGGAACACCCGGTTCAGAACGCCGGTGCCGCGCGTGTCGGTCAGGAATTCGCCGTGATAGCCGATCAACCCGCGCGAGGGCACATGCGCGATGATCCGAGTCTTGCCTGCACCTGCGGGTTTCATTTCCGCCAGATCGCCGCGGCGCGGGCCGGTCAGTTTCTCGATCACGGTGCCGGTATATTCGTCATCCACGTCGATGGTGACTTCTTCGATGGGTTCCAGCTTTTGACCGTCTTCTTCACGCATCAGCACGCGGGGGCGCGAGATCGACAGCTCGAACCCTTCGCGGCGCATGTTTTCGATCAGGACGCCCATTTGCAATTCGCCCCGGCCCGCCACGTCGAACGCGTCGCCGCCCGGCGTATCGCTGACCTTGATGGCGACATTCACCTCGGCTTCGCGCATCAGGCGTTCGCGGATGACGCGGCTTTGCACCTTGGACCCGTCGCGGCCCGCCAGCGGCGAATCATTGATCCCGAAGGTCACGCTGATGGTCGGCGGGTCGATGGGCTGCGCGGGCAGGGCGGTGTCCACGTCCAGCGCGCAGAGCGTATCGGCCACGGTGGCCTTGGTCATGCCCGCGATGGTGACGATGTCGCCCGCCTCGGCAGCGTCGATCGGCTGTTGGCCCAAGCCACGGAAGGCCAGCACCTTGGTGCAGCGGAATTGTTCGATCTTGGTGCCGTCACGCGATAGCGCCTTGATGGTTTCGCCCGGTTTCAGCGTGCCCGCTTCCACCCGGCCCGTCAGGATGCGGCCCAGATAGGGGTCGGCCGACAATGTTGTCGCCAGCATCCGGAAGGGCGCGTCACGGTCGGCCACCTGCTTGGGGGCAGGCACGTGCCGCACCACCAGATCGAACAAGGCCGACATGTCCTTGCGCGGCCCGTCCAGTTCGGCATCGGCCCAGCCATTGATGCCGGATGCATAAAGCACAGGGAAATCAAGCTGTTCATCGGTTGCGCCCAGATTGGCGAACAGGTCGAACACCAGATCCAGAGCATTATCGGCATCGGCGGCGGGCTTGTCGACCTTGTTCAGCACCACGATCGGGCGCAGCCCCAGCGCCAGCGCCTTCGAGGTCACGAATTTGGTTTGCGGCATCGGGCCTTCGGCGGCGTCCACCAGCAACACCACGCCATCGACCATCGACAGAATGCGCTCGACCTCGCCGCCGAAATCGGCGTGGCCGGGGGTATCGACGATGTTGATGCGGGTGTCCTTCCACTCGACCGAGGTGGCTTTCGCAAGGATGGTGATCCCGCGTTCGCGTTCCAGATCGTTGCTGTCCATCGCGCGTTCCGTCGTGGCCTGGTTGTCACGATAGGTGCCCGATTGCTTCAGAAGTTCGTCCACCAACGTCGTCTTGCCGTGGTCAACATGTGCGATAATCGCAATATTGCGAAGGTCCATAACAGAAGTGCCTTTTTGTGCTGCGCCGCCGCATTAGCCGATTGCGCGGCCTCTGGCCAGCCCTGTAATGTCGCATCAGGTGGCGATGTAGCGATCCCGCCGATGGTTGACCCCGATGATGGCATTCAGGATTGCAGCCCCCAACAGGGACCACATTACCAGATCGGGCGCCATAAGCAAAAGCGCCGCCCCGAACAGAACAAGGTCGAAGGCCAATTGCACCCAGCCTGCGCGCCAGCCCATACGCTCTTGCAGGTAATAGGCCAGAATGCCCACACCGCCCAAACTGGCACGGTGGCGAAATATCGCCAGCAGCCCGGCCCCGGCGACCAGCCCGAACAGCACGGCGGCCACGGCGGGGTGGGCTGGCATGACCTGCACAAGGCGCGCGGCAAGTTCGGCAAAGCCTGACACAAGGGCCACGGCGGCGAAGGTCTTGAGCGTGAAAGCGCGGCCCAGATGGCGATAGGCCAGCCAATAGAAGGGCAGGTTGATGGCAAAGAAGATCGCGCCGAAGCCGACGCCCGTTGCATAGGACAACAGCACCGCCAGCCCCGCCGTTTGGCCTGTTACCAAGCCCGCGCTGGCAAGGATATGTATTCCAAAGCCACACAGCGCGCTGCCCACCAGCAGCCCTTGGGCATCTTCGAACGGGCTATGCGGCACGGGGGCGGACATATCAGACCTTGGCGCTGAACAGGTTGATGACCAGTATACCCGACAGGATCAATGCAATGCCCAACAATGCGGGCCAGTCCAGCTTTTGCCCGAACATGACCCAGCCAATGGCCGCGATCAGGCAAATGCCAAGCCCGGCCCAGATGGCATAAGCCACGCCGACAGGAATGATTCGCAAGGCCAGCGACAGCAGCCAGAAGGACAGCGCATATGCGGCAAAGGCCCCGATGCCGGGGGCCGCGCGTGTCATCCCGTCGCTGGCCTTGAGCAGGGTGGTGCCAAGGGTTTCGAACAGGATGGCGAAGCCCAGAAAGACCCAGTGCATCCGGGCCTACCGCGTGCCTTCGGTCAGGCGGCGCGTGACGTATTCCGTCACCGTCGACAGCATGGGCTGCATATGGTGTTCCTCGTTCTGGAAGAAATGATCCGCGCCCTCGATTTCCGCATGGGTGATGGTGATGCCGCGTTGTTCCTTCAACTTGCCCACCAGCGTGCGGGTATCTTGCGGCGGCGCGACGCGATCAGCTGTGCCGTTGATGACAAGACCCGAAGCCGGGCAGGGCGCAAGGAAGCTGAAATCATAAAGATTGGCGGGCGGCGCGACCGACACGAACCCTGTGATATCGGGGCGGCGCATCAGAAGTTGCATCCCGATCCACGCGCCGAAGCTGAAACCCGCGACCCAGCAATGCCGCGTGTTCTGGTTTTGCGCCTGAACATAGTCCAGCGCGGCCGCCGCATCGGACAATTCGCCGACGCCTTGGTCATATTCGCCTTGGCTGCGGCCCACGCCCCGGAAATTGAAGCGCAGAACCGAAAACCCCATCTTGTGAAAGGCGTAATGCAGGTTATAGACCACCTTGTTGTTCATGGTGCCGCCGAATTGCGGATGCGGATGCAGCACGATGGCAATCGGCGCGTCTGGCTTGCGCTGCGGGTGAAAGCGCCCTTCGAGGCGACCTTCGGGGCCGGCGAAAATGATCTCTGGCATGGAGAAGCCTTATACGGGGATGACGGGATGGTTCAGGGCGGGGCTGGTCAGTCGCGCGCAACTTTGGGCGCGCTCGGGGCTGGCACCGGAAAAGCGACTGAACCACGCGGGGGTGTTCTTGACTTTCATGATCTGATATTTTAGATCCATTCTAAATTGGCGCTGGGTTGCGGCGTATCAGGCAGACCCACGGCAGCTTGCAGCTTTAGGGCGGGGGGTGTCAAAGGTCAACCGGATAGCATTCGCGCAGGGTTGTCTGCGCGATACGGGGATATTGACGATGAAGCTTTCGACAAAAGGCCGTTACGCGATGATTGCGCTGGTTGATCTGGCGCTGGCCCCTGATGGCCACCTTGTCTCGTTGGGTGAGATCGCGGAACGGCAGAACGTGTCGTTGGCGTATCTGGAACAGCTGTTCGTGAAGCTGCGGCGCGCCGGGCTTGTTGCCTCTGTGCGCGGACCGGGCGGCGGCTACCGGCTGGCGCGGGCGGCGGATTCGATCCGGGTTTCAGATATTCTGGAAGCGGTGGATGAAACCGTCAGCGCCATGGACAAGGGCGCCGGGGCGAAAGGGGCCGTGACCGGCTCGCGCGCGCAATCGCTGACCAACCGGTTATGGGAAGGGCTGTCAGCGCATGTCTATGTGTTTCTGCACCAAGCGCGGCTGTCGGATGTGGCCGGAAACGCGATGACGCCATGCCCCGCCGTGCCCAACCTGTTTCAAGTGGTGGATGAATAGGGGGCGCTGCCCCCGTCGCGGCGGAGCCGCGACTCCCCCGGGATATTTGTGCAAGGATGAATGGAGCTTGGGCTTTGGCTAAGCGGGTCTATCTGGATTGGAACGCGACGACACCGCTGCGGCCTGAAGCACGCGCGGCGATGGTGGCGGCGATGGACGTGGTTGGCAACCCGTCTTCGGTTCATGCCGAAGGTCGCGCGGCGCGGGCGTTGGTCGAGCGGGCGCGCGCGCAGATTGGTGCGGCCCTTGGGGCAGATGGTGCGGATATCGTGTTCACCTCTGGCGCGACAGAGGCGGCGGCCTTGGCTTTGGCAGGGCGTGGGCTGTCCGGCGCGCTTCTTGAACATGACGCGGTGCGCGCGTGGACCGATGGCGCGCTGGCGGTCGGGGCGGATGGCCGCGTAAACGTGCCCGACCCCGCCCATGCCACGTTGCAACTGGCCAATTCGGAAACCGGGATCGTGCAGGATTTGCCCGAGGGGCTGGCGGTCAGTGACCTGACGCAGGGTTTCGGAAAAATCCCCTTCGCCTTCAACTGGTTGGGAGTCCAGATGGGGTTTGTTTCGGCCCATAAGCTGGGCGGGCCAAAAGGCATCGGCGCGCTGATCCTGCGGCGCGGCACCGAACTTGCGGCGCAAATCCGGGGCGGCGGGCAAGAGATGGGCCGCCGCGCGGGCACCGAGAATCTGATCGGCATTGCCGGTTTTGGTGCCGCGGCAGAGGCCGCGCAGCGTGATCTGGCAGGCGGGGTTTGGGATCGGGTTTCTGAAATTAGAAATATTCTAGAAAAAACTCTGGACGCTGCCGCTGATATGACTATTTCTGTCGGGAAAGGCGCGCCGCGTCTGCCCAACACGCTTTGCCTAGCCACGCCGGGCTGGAAGGGCGAAACGCAGGTCATGCAGATGGACCTTGCGGGCTTCGCTGTTTCGGCCGGGTCTGCCTGTTCGTCGGGCAAGGCGCGGCGGTCGGACGTTCTGGGCGCGATGGGGTTCGATGCGGCCACGGCGCAGGGCGCGATCCGCGTCTCGCTTGGGCCGGATGTGACGGAAGAAGATGTGCTGCGTTTTGCCGAGGCGTGGCTGAAAGACTATCGGCGGTTCAAGGCGCGCGCGGCCTGACAGCGCGGCAGGAAAAGGGGAAAGACATGGCTGCATTGGATACCGAAGTGCGTGATGGCGTGGACCGCGAGACGGTCGAAACCGTGCAATCCATGGCCGGCACCTACAAGCACGGCTGGAACACCGATATCGAGATGGAATTCGCGCCGAAAGGTCTGAACGAAGACATCGTGCGCCTGATTTCCGAGAAGAATAACGAACCCGAATGGCTGCTGGAATGGCGGCTGGAGGCCTATCGCCGCTGGTTGACCATGGAAAGCCCCGATTGGGCCATGTTGAACGTGCCGGGCATCGACTACCAAGAGCAATATTATTACGCCAAGCCCAAGTCGATGGAAGAAAAGCCGAAAAGCTTGGACGAAGTTGACCCAAAGCTGCTGGAAACCTATGCCAAGCTGGGCATCCCGTTGAAAGAACAGATGGTTTTGGCCGGGGTCGAAGGCGCGGATGCGCCGCGCAAGGTCGCGGTGGATGCCGTGTTCGATTCGGTCAGCGTCGGCACCACCTTCAAGAAGGAACTGGCGGCGGCCGGTGTGATCTTCTGCTCAATTTCCGAAGCCGTGCAGGAGCATCCGGAACTCGTCAAGAAATATCTGGGCAGCGTTGTGCCGCAGAATGACAACTATTTCGCCGCGCTCAATTCCGCCGTGTTCAGCGATGGCAGCTTTGTCTACATCCCCGAGGGCGTGAAATGCCCGATGGAGCTGAGCACCTATTTTCGCATCAATGCCGAAAACACCGGCCAGTTCGAGCGCACGCTGATCGTGGCCGAAAAGGGCAGCCATGTCAGCTATCTGGAAGGCTGCACCGCGCCCAAGCGCGACACAGCGCAGCTTCATGCGGCGGTGGTGGAAATCGTCGTGCTGGAAGATGCCGAAGTGAAATACTCCACCGTCCAGAACTGGTTCCCCGGCGATGAAGACGGCAAGGGCGGCATTTACAACTTCGTCACCAAGCGCGCCGATTGCCGCGAGGACCGCGCCAAGGTGATGTGGACGCAGGTCGAAACCGGGTCTGCGATTACATGGAAATACCCGTCCTGCATTCTGCGCGGGGATGATGCGCAGGGCGAGTTTTATTCCATCGCCATTGCCAATAACTGGCAGCAGGCCGATACGGGCACCAAGATGGTGCATCTGGGCAAGCGGACGAAATCGCGCATTGTGTCCAAGGGCATTTCCGCAGGGCACGCGCAGAACACCTATCGCGGCTTGGTGTCCATGCACCCCAAGGCGCGCGACAGCCGCAATTACACGCAATGTGACAGCTTGCTGATCGGCGATCTGTGCGGCGCGCATACGGTGCCGTATATCGAGGTGAAGAATGCTTCTTCCCGCGTCGAGCATGAGGCGACCACGTCCAAGGTGGATGACGATCAACTGTTCTATTGCCGCCAGCGCGGCATGGACGAGGAAGAGGCGGTCGCGCTTGTCGTGAACGGTTTCTGCAAGGAAGTGCTCCAAGAATTGCCGATGGAATTCGCCATGGAAGCGCAGGCGCTGGTTGCGATCTCGCTTGAGGGGTCGGTGGGGTGAAGCGTGACGCTGATCTTTTAAGAGAGCTTTTGTTCAAACTTGAGCAAGAGAGGGATTATGTTTCGCATGTCGATGTCGACAAAGATTCATCCGATCAGGGGCGCGTAGAATACGGGCATCTGCTTCTCTTAGACGATGATGGACTGATCGAACTCAGCGGCAGATATCGAAATACTGTCAGAATAACAAACCGCGGCCATGACTTCATCGCGGCTGTTCGTTCTGAGAGCATTTGGGCAAAGGCTAAAGCTGCTGCCTCCAACGCTGGCACAGCAACGGTTTCGATGCTGTTTGAAGTGGCTCTCGCATATGGGAAACGAGAATTAAAACAAGCGACTGGGATCGACCTGCCATGATCGTCACCACCACCCAAACCATCGAAGGCCATCGCATCACCGCCTATCACGGGCTGGTTGTGGGCGAGGTCATCATGGGGGCGAATTTCCTGCGCGATTTCGTGGCGTCGATTACCGACCTCATTGGCGGGCGCTCTGGCGTGTATGAAACCAAACTGGCCGACGCCCGGACCGAGGCCTGTCGCGAATTGGAAGAGCGCGCCCGCGCTTTGGGCGCGAATGCCGTTGTCGGCGTTGATCTGGATTATGAAGTGGTGGGGGATTCGATGCTGATGGTGTCGATTTCCGGCACCGCCGTGACAATAGACTGAAGGAACTGGAACCATGCTGAAGATCGAAAACCTGCACGCCGAACTTGAGGACGACGCAGAGGTGAAAATCCTCAAGGGCTTGTCGCTGACCATCAATCCCGGTGAAGTGCATGCCATCATGGGGCCGAACGGGTCGGGCAAGTCCACGCTGTCCTATGTGCTCTCGGGCCGTGACGGCTACGAAGTGACCGAAGGCAGCGCCACGCTGGAAGGCGAAGACCTGCTGGAGATGGAACCTGAAGAGCGCGCGAGCGCTGGCCTGTTTCTGGCCTTTCAATACCCGGTCGAAATTCCCGGCGTGGGCAACATGACCTTCCTGCGCACCGCCGTGAACGCGCAGCGCAAAGCGCGCGGCGAGGAAGAGCTGTCGGCGGGCGATTTCCTGAAACTGGTCCGCGCCAAGGCCAAGGATTTGCAGATCGACGCCGATATGCTGAAACGCCCCGTAAATGTGGGCTTTTCCGGCGGCGAGAAGAAGCGCAACGAGATCCTGCAAATGGCCATGCTGGAACCCAAGATGTGCATCCTTGATGAAACGGATTCGGGTCTGGATGTGGACGCGATGAAACTGGTCAGCGACGGCGTGAACGCGCTGCGCGCGCCCGACCGGGCGTTTCTGGTCATCACCCATTACCAGCGCCTGCTGGACCATATCAAACCCGATGTGGTGCATATCATGTCCGAAGGCCGCATTATCAAAACTGGTGGTCCCGAACTGGCATTGGAAGTCGAACATAACGGCTATGGCGACCTGCTGGCGGAGGCAAAGGCATGATGCCCAAGGCGAAGCTGAAAGCGCAAAAGCAAGCGCGCGCGGCAGAGCTGGTGCGCCCTTTGCCCGAAGGCGGCGCTTGGGCGACGAAAGCCCGCGAGGCCGCGCTGGCGCGCTGGTCCGACATGGGCGCGCCGCTGAAGCGTGACGAGTATTGGAAATACACGGACCCGCGCGCCTTGATCGAGGCCGATATCGCCGATGCCGACCTGCTGGATACCAGCGACGAAGCCCCGGTATTCGACGCGTTCGACCGGGTGAAGCTGGTCTTTACCGATGGCGTCTTCGATGCCGAGGCGTCTGACGCGCTGGCGCTGGACGGGGTCGAGATTGAACTATTGGCAGACGCCGCCCGCAGCGATCTGCACTGGGCACGCGAGGTGTTCGGCACCTTGGACGCGCGCGCACAAACCCCGGTGGAGCGCCCCTTGGCCAGCTTCAACACCGCCTATGCCACGCAAGGTGTGTTGATCCGGGTAACGCGCACGCCCGCCAAGCCCATCTCGCTGATCTATCGGCGCAGCGCCACGGATGCGGATGCGCTGCTGCACCATGTCATTCGGCTGGACGCCGGGGCAGAGCTGACACTGCTCGAAAACGGCCCGCTGGCGGCGCGGTCGAACACGGTGATCGAGGCCGATATCGCCGATGGTGCGACCCTGCACCATATTCGCAGCCAAGGCCGCGACCATGCAAGGCTGGGCGCGGCGCATATTTTCGCGCAGCTTGGGGCCGGGGCGCAGCTGAAAAGCTTTACCCTGACTGTGAATGGCCAGTTGACCCGCAACGAGGCGCAAATCTGGCTGGACGGGGCAGACGGTTCGGCCCATCTGGCCGGGGCCAGCGTAGGTGACGGCGCGTTCCACGCCGATGACACGGTATTCGTGGCCCATAACGCGCCCGGCTGCGAAAGCCGCCAAGTTTACAAGAAGGTGCTGCGTCACGGTGCGGTGGGCGTGTTCCAAGGCAAGATCCTTGTGGACCGACTGGCGCAGAAAACCGATGGCTACCAGATCAGCCAAGCGCTGCTGCTGGACGAGGATGCGCAGTTCCTTGCCAAGCCAGAGTTGGAAATCTACGCCGATGACGTGAAATGCAGCCATGGCTCGACCTCTGGCGAGATTGACGCGACGCAGCTTTACTACCTGCGCGCGCGCGGCATTCCCGAAGCCGAAGCCAAGATGTTGTTGGTGCTGGCTTTCTTGGCCGAAGCGCTGGACGAGATTTCCGATCCCGATCTGGCGGGCGACCTGCGCGACCGGCTTGAAGCCTGGCTTCAGCGCCATAAGTAATGCAGGGTAGGGGGCGCTGCCCCCGTCTGGCCCCTGGGCCAGACTCCCCCGGAGTATTTTGGGCAAGATGAAGCAGGAGCGGGCGGCGCAATGTCCCTGACGCAGAATATATTGCGCAGCTACCGTGACCCGGCTGGCGTGGTGCGGGGGCTGGCGCAAGGCGATTTGCGCGAACCACAAGTGATGTTCTTCGCGCTGCTGGCCTGCGGGCTGATTTTCGTTGCCCAATGGCCCGGCCTGTCGCGCGCGGCTACGATTGACACGTCTGTCACCTTCGAGCAGCGCATGGGCGGCGCCATGTTCGGCATTATGTTCTTGTTGCCGCTGATCCTGTATGGCTGCGCCGCTGTGCTGAAGCTGGGCTTGCGGCTGTCAGGGGCCAATGTGCCGGGCATTCTGGTGCGCTTGGCGCTGTTCTGGTCTCTGCTGACGGTGACACCGCTGATGCTGTTGCAAGGGGGGCTATCGGCCTTTTTGGGGTTGGGTCTTGTGTCGCAGGGCTTCGGGTTTGTGGTCTTGCTGGTGTTCCTTTACATTCTGGCAAGGACTGTTGCGGCGGTGCGCGCAGTTGCGATTTCGCTGGGCTAGGAGAAAAGCATGGACCTGACCTTGGCTTCGGTCACCGCGCTGATGCGGGACACGTTGGTCGCCCCGCGCGACACGGCCACCCGGATCATGGACATGAACCCGCCCGACGATGCGCGTTGGCTGGGCTTCGTAATTGTCGTGGTCCTGTCTGTGCTGGTGGGACAGGCGTCTGTCCTGCTGTTGGGCGAGGCCGCGTTCGGTGGCAGCCTGATCTTCATGGCGGTGTTCCAGACCATGATCCTGTTGGGGCTGGTCGTGGCTGTTCAAACCATTGGTCGCCGTGCGGGGGGCAGCGGAACGTTTCCTGACGCGTTGCTGCTGCTGGCGTGGTTGCAATTCGTCATGATCGCGGTGCAGATCGCGCAGCTTGTCGTGCTTCTGGTGGTGCCGCCGCTATTTGGCCTTGTCACCATGGCGTCGCTGGCGATTTTCATGTGGTTGCTGGTCAATTTCACCATGGCGCTGCACGGGTTCACCTCTGCCCTGAAGGTGGCGGTGGGCACGGTGTTCGCGTTTTTCGCGCTGGCGGTGGTGTTTGCCATCGTTTTGACATTTCTGGGCCTCGTTCCGCAGGACATGCAGTGATGCTGGATGTAGACAAAATTCGCGCTGATTTCCCCATCCTGTCGCGGCAGGTGAACGGCAAGCCGCTGGTGTATCTGGACAATGGCGCGTCGGCCCAGAAACCGCGCGCAGTGATTGATGCGGTCACGCGCGGCTATGCCGAGGAATATGCCAATGTGCACCGGGGCTTGCACTACCTGTCGAACCTTGCGACCGACAAATATGAAAGCGTCCGTGGCAAATTGCAGCGGTTCCTGAACGCGGGGCATGAGGAAGAGATTCTGTATACCACCGGCACGACCATGGGCATTAACCTTGTTGCCTATGGTTGGGCCATGCCGCGTATGGAAGCGGGCGACGAAATCGTGCTGTCGATCATGGAACACCACGCCAATATCGTGCCGTGGCATTTCCTGCGCGAGCGGCAGGGCGTGGTCATAAAATGGGTCGAAACCGCTGCCGATGGCAGCCTTGACCCCCAAGCGGTGATTGACGCTATTGGCCCGCGCACCAAGCTGGCTGCGGTTACGCATATGTCGAACGTGCTGGGCACTGTGGTCGATGTGGCCGCAATTTGTGCAGGCGCGCGCGCCAAGGGCGTGCCGGTTCTGGTCGATGGCAGCCAAGCTGCCGTGCATATGCCGGTTGATGTGCAGGCGATTGGCTGCGATTTCTATGCCATCACGGGGCACAAGCTATACGGCCCGTCCGCATCCGGCGCGATCTATATCAGCCGCGCCCGGCAGGCCCAGATGCGCCCCTTCATGGGTGGCGGCGACATGATCCGCGAGGTCACGCGCGACGGCGTGGTCTATAACGACCCGCCCCACAAGTTCGAGGCCGGCACCCCCGGCATTGTGCAGCAGATCGGGCTTGGCGTGGCCATTGATTACATGATGGCGATCGGGCTGGACACGATCGCCGCGCATGAGGCCGATTTGCGCGATTACGCGCAAACCCGGCTGGCCGGGCTGAACTGGGTCAGCGTGCAAGGCCATGCGCCGGGCAAAGGGGCGATCTTCAGCTTTGTGCTGGACGGTGCCGCACATGCGCATGACATCTCGACCGT
This sequence comes from Roseibaca calidilacus, assembly GCF_001517585.1. NCBI lineage: Bacteria > Pseudomonadati > Pseudomonadota > Alphaproteobacteria > Rhodobacterales > Paracoccaceae > Roseinatronobacter > Roseibaca calidilacus. Next base: position 473,528 of record NZ_FBYC01000004.1, read on the forward strand.
GCTGGACCAAAAAGGCATTGCCGTGCGCGCGGGCCAGCATTGCTGTGGACCGTTGATGGAACATCTGGACCTGACAGCCACCTGCCGCGCGTCTTTCGCCATGTATAACACCCGCGATGAGGTGGATGCGCTGATCGACGGGCTGGAACTGTGTCATGATCTTTTCGCATGAAACCCCGTTGCATCGGCGGGTCGGCGCGCCTATACGAAGGGCAGAGCACCCATAGCTCAGCTGGATAGAGCGCTGCCCTCCGAAGGCAGAGGTCAGAGGTTCGAATCCTCTTGGGTGCGCCATTTCCGAACAAAAGAGAGAACTTTGGGCGCAGTGGTGCCGGTCGGGTCAGAAGCCTTTTTTGCATGGCGCCTTTTTGATCCTGTGACGTGGATTTCCCCATCCCATACCCGCACCTCGTCGAGCATCAGGCGGGCATAGGCTTGCCGAACCTGGTGATCGCCTGAGTCGAACTGTCTGCGCAGCAGGTTTGAGAGTGTCTTCAGCTTTTCCCGGGTGATGTCGGGGCGTTCCTCATTCAGGCGGCGATTTAGATCAGTGATGTCAGTGCTCAGTTCGTCGCGGCGGAACCGCAAGGCAACCATGCGTTCGCGGAATTCGGGGGCTTCCAGATCGGCCAAGCCCTTTTCAACCAGTTCCAGCAAGCGGGTGATGGCCGCCTTGGTTTCCGTCAGTTGCGTGCGCTTTAGGGTAAGGGCGGCCTTGGTTGCCGCCTCGCGATCACGGGCTGATGCGATGTAATCTTTCAGCATATCCTCCAGACGATCAGGCGGCAGGATATTAGCCTCAATATGCGCCATCACGATTTTGTCCAGGCTCTGCATCGGCATACGCAATCCGCGACAGCTCGAAGGACCCTGTTTCAGCTTTTTGGAACAGCAGTAATAACGGTAAGCACCGCCTTTTCCGGTGTTCTGGATCAGGGCCAGCCCGCAATATCCGCATTTCGCCAGCCCTGCGAGGAAGGTCGGGCCATTGACGACCGTAACCGCGCCATTGGAAGCGCCTGCCTGACGGAGGGGCGTTGATGTAAGACACGTGTTTAACTACGTCGTTAACGACGTGTCTTATGCGGGGTCATTGATGCGTGGTGAAATTCTTGGGCTGGAGCGACGGCGCTTCTGGCGTGACGAGGACAAGCTCGAGATCATCATGTCGGTCGGGGTGGGCGGCGCAACGGTGACGCAGGTGGCGCAGCGCCATGAAGTGACGCGGCAGCAGATTTACGCTTGGCGGCACGACCTGAAGAAGAAGGGTCTTTGGTCGCCGGATGCCGGGGCGCTTTTCTACCCTTTGGATATGTCAGTAGCGGCTGGAGTGCCGACAGCGCAGGATACGGTCGCTGAAACGTCGCCACCTGTTGCAGTTGAATTGCGTCTGCGTGGCGGCCGTAGCTTGCATTTTGAAAGCACGATTGATCCGACTGCGCTGTCGGTGCTGATCCGCGCGGTGGACGCCACATGATCGGTCCCGGCACTGGTGTGCGTGTGTATCTGGCGTGTGGTGTCACAGATATGCGAAAGGGAATCGCGGGGCTGGCCGCTTTGGCGCAGGATGTGTTGCGTCAGAAACCAGCCAATGGTGCGGTATTTGCGTTCCGTGGGCGACGCGGGGATCGTATCAAGCTTCTGTTCTGGGATGGGCAGGGGTTTTGCCTCTACTACAAAGTCTTGGAGCGTGGCCGCTTCCCTTGGCCGAATGCTGCAGATGGGTCGATGCGGCTGACATCAGCGCAGCTCGCGATGCTGTGGGAAGGGATCGACTGGCGACGTCCGGATTGGGGCGCGCCGCCAGCGCGCGTGGGGTAATTCTGCACTCGAATTATCGTTATTTATATGGCGCTTGAGCCTGATTTTTGGTAATAAGGTGTATGTCGGAACCTGCCGAAAATCTGCCTGATGATCCCGCTGAATTGCGCGCGATGATCGCGGCTTTGCAGGCAGAAAATGCCCGGATCGCAGCAGAGAACGCCAAGATATCGGCGACGTTGCGCGTCCATGATCAGCTGATTCAGGCACTGCTTGGCGACGCCGGGCTGATGAAAGAGCTGAAGATCAAGCTCATGGAGCGGATGCTGGGGGCCGAACTGACTGCGCATCTTGGCTATGAAGAAGGCGAGAGTGCGCCGTCGAGCCAATCCAATCGCCGCAACGGGACATCAGCCAAGGTGCTGAAAGGGCAGGACGGGGAATTGCCGGTGGCGTTCCCCCGGGACCGCGACAGCAGCTTCGAGCCGGAGCTGGTGAAGAAGGGCCAGACCCGGATCGACGGGATGGATGACAAGATCATCGGGCTCTACGCCGCCGGGCTGACGGTGCGGGACATTCAGGCCCATCTGCTTGATCTCTATGGCCCGAAGGTGTCGCCTGACCTGATCAGCCGCGTCACCGACGCGGTGCTGGACGAGGTCCGGGAATGGCAAAGCCGCGCGCTGGAGCGGATGTATCCCATCGTGATCTTTGACGCGCTACGGGTGAAGAGCCGCGATGCCGACAGCCGGACGGTCAAGAACATGGCGGTTTACGTGGCCCTTGGCGTCACCCGCGACGGGAGCCGCGAAGTCCTGGGCTTGTGGATCGCTGAGAACGAGGGCGCCAAATTCTGGCTTTCGGTGATGAACGAGCTGAAGAACCGGGGGCTCCAGGACATCCTGATCGCCGTCGTGGACGGTCTCAAGGCCTTCCCAGATGCGATCACGGCGGCCTTTCCTGAAACGCTGGTTCAGACCTGCATCGTGCATCTGGTGCGCCATAGCCTGAACTTCTGCTCCTGGAAGGATCGCAAGGCCGTGGCCGCTGACCTGCGCCGGATTTACAGCGCACCGACCGCCGATATGGCCGAGGCCGAGCTCGATGCCTCCGAGGGAAAATGGGCCGGAAAATACGCCTCAATCGTGCCGGCGTGGCGGCGGGCGTGGCAGGAGGTGATCCCGTTCTTCGCCTTCGACCCGGCCATCCGCAAGATCATCTACACCACGAATGCGATCGAAAGCCTGAACCGGGTGATCCGAAAATCCATTAAGACGCGCGGCTCGTTCCCGACCGTGGAGGCCGCCACAAAGCTGATCTATCACCAACTTTCCCGCGTTTCTTTAGAGCGTCGGCCCGGAGTCTGTGCAAGCCCCGCCCGTGGTGCGCGGGCGGAGCCAAAAATCATGTCAGGCGTCAGAAGAAGCCCAGTTTGTTCGGGTTGTAGCTGACCAGCATGTTCTTGGTCTGCTGGTAGTGGTCCAGCATCATCTTGTGGGTCTCGCGCCCGATGCCGGACTGCTTGTAGCCGCCGAAAGCCGCATGGGCAGGATAGGCGTGATAGTTGTTCACCCAGACGCGCCCAGCTTCAATCGCACGACCAAAGCGGTAAGCGCGCGTTCCGTCGCGGGTCCAGACACCAGCACCAAGGCCATACATGGTGTCATTGGCGATGGCCAAGGCTTCCTCATCGGTCTTGAAGGTCGTCACTGAAACGACAGGACCGAAGATTTCTTCCTGAAACACGCGCATCTTGTTATGGCCCTTCAGGATCGTCGGCTCGATGTAGAAGCCGCCCTCCAGATCGCCTTCCATTCTGGCCGAGGCCCCGCCGGTCAGCACTTCCGCGCCTTCTTCAACGCCAATGCTGAAATAGGACAGGATCTTCTCGTGCTGTTGCTGACTGGCTTGCGCGCCCAGCATCGTGGTCATGTCGCGCGGATCGCCCTGCTTGATCGCTTTCACACGCGCGATGCAGCGGGCGATGAATTCCTCGTAGATATCCTCATGGATCAGCGCGCGCGATGGGCAAGTGCAGACTTCGCCCTGATTGAAGGCGAACAGAACGAAGCCCTCGACCGCCTTGTCCAAATAGGCGTCATCTTCCGCCATGATATCTTTGAAGAAAATATTGGGGGATTTGCCGCCCAGTTCCAGCGTGACCGGGATCAGATTGACGGTCGCCGCTTCCATGATCTTGCGGCCCGTGGCGGTGGACCCGGTGAAGGCGATTTTGGCAATCCGGTTCGAGCGCGCCAGCGCATCACCGGCCTCTGCCCCCAGACCGTTGACGATATTCAGCACGCCTGCGGGCAGCAGATCAGCGATGACTTCCATCAGCACCAGAATTGCGGCAGGGGTCTGCTCGGCAGGTTTCAGCACGACGCAATTCCCCGCAGCCAAGGCAGGTGCGAGTTTCCAGGCCGCCATCAGGATCGAGAAATTCCACGGGATGATCTGGCCGACCACGCCCAGCGGTTCATGGAAATGATAGGCTACCGTGTCATTGTCGATTTCCGACATAGTGCCTTCCTGCGCGCGCAAGGTGCCCGCGAAGTAGCGGAAATGATCGACCGCCAGCGGAATATCGGCGGCAGTTGTTTCACGGATGGGCTTACCATTGTCCCATGTCTCGGAAGCTGCGATCAGGTCGAGGTTCTGCTCGATCCGGTCTGCGATGCGTAAAAGTGTATTCGCCCGTTCCGCCACGCTTGTCTGGCCCCAGGCGTCCTTGGCCGCATGCGCGGCATCCAGCGCCAAGTCGATATCGGCCTGATCGGACCGCGCAACCTCGCAGACTTTCTGGCCTGTGATGGGCGTGATATTGTCCATGTAGCGCCCGTTCACCGGGGCCACGAATTTGCCGCCGATAAAATTGTCGTAGCGCTGTTTGAAAGGCGATGTGACGCGGAAATCGGCCTGAGTCATCTGGTTCATGGGGTCTCTCCTCCTGAAAAGACTGCCCATCGGGGGCAGCATGCGCGCACCATATTCACGATGCCCGCGCATGTCTGCGCGACCATAGTCTACGCGACTTTGGTCGTAATTTTCTTCATTCTTAATAGATGTTTAGAACATCGGCGCGTATTTCCACGCATCTGCGTCCGGTGTAACCTCATCAAGGTCATAGCCAGCCGCTTGCAACCTTCTCGCGATGCCAAGTCCTTCATTTGCCGCGCGGTCCACCAGCGCGCGCCCGCCCTCGACATCGCGCGCGACACCGCGCCCGCGGATCATGTCGATGCCGTGGTTATAGATGCCCACCGCGTCGCCCATCTCGCCCGCCCGCCTGCTCCATTCCGTCGCGCGGTCGGGGTCTTCATCGGCGCCCAGACCGTTGTGATCAAGCTGGCTCATCCAGTTCATCGCCTGTGTCCAGCCCGCAGCGGCGCAGGCTTCAAAGATGATGCGCGCCTGTTCGTGGCGGCCCGCCTTGGTGGCCAGATAGCCGTTGGCACAGACCATCATGTCCACGTCCCCGCGCCTGGCGCGTTCAACCAACCGTTCCAGCGTCATTTCTTCGGGGTTTGTGGTGCCATATTGCGAGAAATCTTCTTCCGCGATGGCAGGCAGGGCCAGTAGCAGCAAAGGGGCAAGCAGTCGCATGTCAGATCCTCTCGGTCAGCGGGCTTTACGGGTCATGATACCACGGGCGGGGTCAAATCCCCAAAGGGCAAGCGCCATGAAGACGCCAAAGGTCAGCGCGACCCAGCCAAGGGCTTCAGTATTCAGCCGTAGATAAAGCGCGAAGCGGATCAGTTCGACCGCATGTGAAAACGGATTCCACGCGCAGATATCGCGCAAAAGGGTCGAGGATTCCGCCATGCGCCACAGTGGATAAAGCGCCGTCGACAGGAAAAACACCGGAAAGATGACAAAATTCATCACGCCTGCGAAATTCTCCAGCTGCCGGATGGTCGAGGCCAGAAACAACCCCACCGCCCCCAGCATCAGCCCCGACACCAGTAGCGCGGGCAAGACCCAGACATAGCCCATCGACGGCAGCTTGATGCCATAGAGATAGGCAATCCCAAGAAAGGCATAGACTTGCAGGATCGACACCAGCACCCCCGCCAAGAGCTTGCAGAACAAGAGCCACCAGCGCGGCAGCGGCGCGGTCAGCAAAAGCCGCATCGACCCCATTTCGCGGTCATAGACAAGGCTGAGCGCGGATTGCATCGCATTGAAAAGCTGGATCATCGCCACAAGGCCCGGGATGATATAGACCTCATAGGTGATATAGGTCTGATAGGGCGGGATGATCGACAGGCCAAGGGCGGCGCGAAAGCCAGCGGCGAAAACGATCAGCCAGACCAGCGGGCGCACAAGTGCTGCAAGGAATCGCTCGCGTTGGGTGACGAAACGTAGCGCTTCGCGCACAAGAATCGCAGTCATGGCGCGCAAGTAGAGGCTCATGCGGCGGTGTCCTCGGTCAGTGCCATGAAATGCGCGGCAAGGCCATGTTCCGGGGTGATATCCTGTGCGCGACCGCGCTGCACGATCTGGCCTCGATGCAATATCAGCACGGTATCACCGGGGGTTACCTCATCCACCAGATGCGTGGCCCAGAGCACGGCCAGCCCATCGTCGCGCGTCAGCGCATGGACATGGGCGGTGATGCTGGCACGCGCGCGTGCGTCCAGCCCAACGGTCGGTTCATCCAGCAACAGCAGGCGCGGGCGGTGCATCAGCGCGCGCGCAATCTCCAGCCGCCGTCTGTGGCCGCCATTGAGATCGCGCGCCTTCTCTCGCGCGCGTTCCGCCATATCCAGCCGCTCCAGAACCTCGCCCGCGCGCAATGCAGCCTCGCGCCGCGACAGCCCGTGCAGCGCGCCGAAATAGGCCAGATTGCGCGCCACGCTCAGGTCCAGATCAAGCGTCATCTGCTGAAACACGACCCCCATGCGCGCCAGCGCCGCACGCGGGGCCGCCTGCAAATCCTGCCCCATCACGGCAATCTTTCCCTGTCGGGCCACAAACAGCCGCGTCAGCAGCGCAAAGAGCGTCGATTTGCCCGCCCCGTTGGGGCCAAGCAGGGCGCAGAATTCCCCCGGCTGAACGCAAAAAGAGACGCTTTGAAGCGCCTCTTTCCTGCCGTAGCGAAAGCTCAGTTCTGCAACTTCAAGCGCGGCAGGATCGCCCATCAGCTATCCGCAGGCCGATACGCCGCGCCCCATGGGAAGCGCCCTACCTTCACGGTCTTGACGGGCTCTTCGCGTTCCAGATCAATGATCGTCACATCGCCGGACACGCCATTCGTGGTAAACAGCTTGGTTTCATCATCCGAGATCGCCATGTGCCAGACACGACGACCCACCAGATGATAGCCCAGCACCTCGTAGGTTTCAGCATCCACGACGGCAATGTGGTTGGCCGGACCAAGGGCCACATAGGCGCGGCTCATGTCCTCGGTCAGCTTGAAACCCACAGGCTGCACATCATGGGGGTGCACATCGGGGATCTCAAAGCGGATTTCGGCCAGTTCTTCAAAGGTTTCCGTGTCAAACACATGCAGCCCACCGCCGATTTCGGCACTGACAAACAGGCGCTTGTCGTCGCTGGTGAATTCCGCATGGCGCGGGCGCGATCCGACCAGCGAGTTCTGGAAAATCTCGAAGGTTTCAGTGTTGATCCAATGCGCCATGTTGGTGGTTTCAGAGGTGGTGATGGCGATGGTGCCCGCGCGGTTGATGGCCTTGCCTTCAGGTTCCACCCCCACCGGAATTTGCGCGACGATCCGGCGATCCACAACATCCAGAACCGAGGTGATGTTGTCATCTTCGTTCGAGATATAGATATGGCGGTTGTCGGGATGCAGCGCAAAGGTTTCAGGGTTCTCGCCCGACGGCAGATTGTGCAAGATTTCGCGCGTGGCCACGTCGATCACCTGAATGGTGCTGTCATCGGATGCACAGAGATAGGCCACCTTGTGATCATGGCTGAACATGATCCCGCGCGGGCGCGCGCCGACCTCGATCGTCTCGATCACCTCCATCGTGGGCACATCAATGATGCTGATTGTGTTGTCGCGCTCGTTTGACACCCAGACTTCCTGCGCCATGGCCGGCCCGGCCATCAGGACACTCAGAGCAATCGCGGAAACTGTGCTGCGGATCATGTTATTTCCTTTCAGTCAAAGGCCTTGCAGGCCGTTTCAGGGCGGTCTCGCCCCAGCGTGTCAAGTGTGCTGACTTCGTGCAGAAAGCCGGGCATGGGCGTCATGGCCACAAGCGCGGTTTTTGTGGCAACGGGCATCGGCTGGCGCATCTGGCCGTTCCAGTCACGATAGGTGATCGCCGCGCCCTTGAAGGCGGCCAGTTCAAACGCATCACTCAGAATATAGTCGCGGAGCTCATTCGCATCATTGCTGCCGGTGCGCGTCACGGCCTCACCGACCGACCGCACAGCCGCCCAGGCGGCATAATCCACAGCGCCCATCGGGCGGTCGGCCAGCCGCTTGAAGCGCAGTTGTAACTGCGCCGCGCCATAGGCTTCCACGCGGTCTGACCACGCATCCGGGCGTGCGCCAGCGGACCCCGCCACAGGGCGCGGCTCCCATGCGTTGAATTCCAGAAACGGGCCGAAATCGCCTGCTTCATCGGCCACAAGCATCACATGATGGTTGGGGAAATCCTGTGTGAAAACCGGGAATTCCTGCCCGATATTGCGGCGCATGTCTGACGACATGTCCCATTCTTTTTCCGCTAGGATACGCGCGCCGAATTTGGTGGCGGAATTGCGCAGCGCCTCTGCGAATGCCATGTCACCCTCGCGCTGGCCTGTGATCATGACCAGATCGCTCCAGCGTTTCGTGACCAGAAACTGCATCAGCGCATCGGCGCGCATGGCGTAGCTGGGCATGGTGTGCAGGACATTGGCGCGGCAGTCACCTTCGCGCAGCGCTTCCACTTCAGCACTGGCGTTGAAGATCAGCGCGCCCTCGGCTTCGGGCAGGTCGGCCAGCGCCAGAAGCGCGTCCGCAGGGGCGTTGACAACGAGGATGCGATAGTCGCCTAACACGCTGCGCCCGGCCTCCAGCCAGTCATCTCCCATGGGCACGAGCACATCACTGACGCTGTAATTGTGCCCCATGAACCCGCCTGTCGTGATATTGTCGGCCAATCCCAGATGCGCCCCCATGCGGCCCAGATCCTCGGGGATCGGGTCCAGATTGGTCAGCACCGGCGGGCGTTCGACCTGAAGTTCCAGATAGGCAATCGGCACGTCGATATTTGCCAGCGCCGTGGTGGCAGCGAACGTGGCAAGGGTTGCGGGAATGGGCAGGGGAATATGTGTCATGGGGCCTCCTCCCAAAGGCTTCCATCACGCTAGCTGACGACTGCACTGGCGCGAAGTTGGACTTTGGTCCGATACACCATGGTCGTATTCCCGAAATCGCACGAAGCTGATTACGCTGCCCGGATCATGCAACCGGAGGAGACAGACATGACACGCATCACGACTTTGGCCGCAGCATCCCTGCTGGCCCTGACGAGCGCCGCACACGCCGTCGGGGGCGATCTCTCATCGCTGCCCGAACAGCTCGAAACCCTCGAAGTCGGCACCGGCGACAACGGCTTCGGGATGACGCCGAACGAATTCCAGATGCAGACTGGCAAAGCCTATCACCTGAACGTCAAGGCCGTGGGCTGGCACGAATGCAACTGGGAAGCCCCGTCCTTCTTCAAGAATTCATGGCTGCGCAAGATCGAGGCGGGCGGCATGGAAATCAAGGTCGCGCAGTTGAACGAGCTGGAAATGGACAGCGATGGCGAGGTCGATCTTTTCTTCGTGCCTATCCGTCCGGGCACCTACAGCTTTCATTGCCGGGGTTTGGAAGATCGCGGGATGAGCGGCTCGTTTGTTGTGGAATGATTGACCATTTCCTGAGGAGGTCAACATGACCCACCCCCACCGCCCGGTTCTGGCGGTGGCGTTGGCCTGTGCGATTGCCAGCCTGACGCCTGCCCATGCCGAGGAACACCCGGTTCTGGCCCATGCGGATTTCGACCGCGTATTTGCCATCACCACATTCGAGCATCGCATCTACCGGAGTGCCGAGCGCACAGCCTATCCCGATACTCTCGAACGCTTCGAAGACCTCTTTGCGCTGGGGGGGTATCGGATGGAGCCACCCAATGAGGAGAATGAATGGTATGCGCGGACCTATCTCTGGGCACCGTCCATGATGGTCATGCACCTCGGAGAAACGGTCCTTCTGGAGTTTTTCGGCATCAATGGCGAACAGCATCCGAGCGAAATCCGTGCTCCCGATGGTGCAGTAATCGCCGAGTTCGAGGTTGCCCGCGGCGAGATCGCGCAAGTTCCCTTCTCGCCGAACATGGCCGGAATTCATGAATTCGTCTCGACACAGCGCTTGCCGGGCATGGTTGGACAAATTCTTGTCCTGGACCGCGTTGAATGAAGCTGTATCTGTGGCGAATCTTATCCCTTCGTCGCATAGCCCATGGTCGAATAGCGCAGGCAATATGGCTTCGGTAGGGTCGTGCCAAGCTTCAAATACCGGAGGAAAGATGATGAAAACGCCCCTGACAACCGTGATAACCTCGACAGTTGCTCTGTGTCTGTCCGCCACCATGGCCCTTGCCCATGGTGATGTCGCACCGCAACCGGTGAACACGGAAGGCTTGCCCGAAATGACGGGCGGTTGGGAGTTTGAAAACCCGTTCCGTGACCCGGCGGGTGAGTATTGGGAACGCGCGCTGCGCATCGGGGACAGCGCTTACAACCAGAACTGCGCGCGCTGCCATGGGCTCGAAGTCGTGTCCGGCGGGTTGGCCCCGGATCTGCGCTTCCTGATGGCTGAAGAAATGGATGACGAATGGTTCATGGAGCGCATCCGCCGTGGTTCCGGTGATCGGATGCCCGCTTATGAGGACTTGATGAACCAACAGGCCATGTGGGCGATCCGCACCTTTATAGAGACCCGCCCCGACCCCGATGGTATCGTCGAATTCATTCCCCGACTGCGCGAAATTCGCGACGGGTTGCGCGACAAGCAGGAAGCCATTGCAGCGGGCACGGCAACCGAAGAGGACTACGCCGCCGAAATCAAGGCATTGCAGGCCGAGCTTATGGAAATCGCTCTGGCGGTGCCTACGATGTCAGGGGCGCCGAAGGCCGACAGTATTGCCCGGCGCGCGGCCGTTATTCTGGAACGCGGCGGCGAGCGCTTCTTGCGTGATGCAGATGAAACGCTAACCATCGGGCTGTCTGTCGCGCGCTAGACCGGATTAAAACGGAGATGTGAATGACATTCGGAACCTCCCTGTCAGCCCTGGTGCTGATGACTGTCCTGACCCTGACCGGGTCGGGACTTTTTGCCCGTGAATACCCGTCAGACGATTCAGGCCGCGACCGGGTCGGAATTGACTACGACTCGATCATCGAGCGCGGCTATATCGAGATCGGCGTCTATCAGGATTTTGCACCCTATTCGTGGCGCGATAGCGCGGGCCAGTTGGTCGGTGTCGATGTGGAACTTGCGCAACTGATCGCCGATGGTCTGGGGGTAGACCTGAGGGTAATTGATCTGCCAGCCGATGAAAATGTCGATACAGATCTGCGAAACTATGTCTGGCGTGGGCACTATATGGGGCAACGTGTGGTCAATGTGTTGATGCGCGTGCCCTATAACCGCGAACTGGACTACCGCAATGAACTGGCCGGATTGACCGGGCGCTATGCGCAAGAGCGTGTCGCCATTGCCTACCGGGTGTCAGAATATCCCGACGAGGCCCCGTGGCCGGGCAGCTTCACCTCGAAAACAGTCGCGGTGGAAAACCATAGTCTGCCGGATTTCTACCTGACCGGGTTGCAGCAGGGCGCGCTGATCCCCAATATTTCGCGTCGGCGCACGCTGGAAGAGGCGATTGCGCTGTTGCGCGATGGTGATGTGACAGCGGTGATGGGCATTCGGGCCCGGCTGGAGCATTTTCTGCGTGATGACCCGGAGTTTGCAGTCGAGAGCGGGCCGCTGCCCGGGCTGTCGATCGGGTCATGGCCCATCGGGATCGCCACGGCCTTTTACACCGCGCGGATGCTGAGCTATGAAGTCGATGATATTCTCACAGCCGCAGTCCGCGATGGTCGGGTCGAGGCGATCTACCGTGCGCATGGCCTGACCTGGGACGCGCCTGGTCGGTGAGCGGGTGTGTGCCGGTTGAGTTTGGGCGCGTGCTGAGCACATAGCCTACACGCGTTGTTCTGCGTCCTGAGCCGAGAGTACAATCTGTCGTGTGGCAAGGCGATCCGCTTCCGCGCGCGCATGAGTGACAAACACGGTTGCAGGGCGTTGCTCTGCAAGGACGCTTTCGGTAAGTGCCAGCATATCTGTCACCAGAGCTTCGTCTAACGACACAAACGGTTCATCCAGCAACAGAATATCGGGCTTGGCCGCATATGCACGCGCCAGTGACAGGCGGCGTTGCTGGCCAAGCGACAACTGCCCCGGAAACAGCGCCCCCTTACCCGCCAGCCCGACCCTCGCAAGCGCCGCTTCGGCCTTCGCGGCCTCTACGCCCGCGGTCAGCCGCAGATTGTCCAGCACTGAGCGCCAGGGCATCAGGACAGGTTCCTGAAACACCATTGCAAGACGCCCCTCGGTCCGGATCTGGCCGTCAAATTTTGTATCCAACCCCGCGATCAGGCGCAGAAGCGTCGATTTGCCCACACCCGATGGCCCCAGCACCGCCAGAACCTCGCCGCGCGCAACCTGAAAGGTCAAGTCGCGCAGGACAGTGGCAGCGCCGAAGCGCTTGAATCGGATGGCGACCTGAAGGCTCATGCGTCTCTCCAGCGCCGTGCGCGGGCCTCCAGCGGTTGCAGGATCAGCGTTTCAATCGCCAGCATCACCGCGATGAAGCTCAGTGCATAGACCATCACCATGGTGACATCGAACATCTGGAAATACAGGTGGATCTTGAAGCCGACCCCCTGTCCACGTCCCAGAAATTCCACCACCAACACGATTTTCCAGATCAGGCTCAGACCAGAGCGCGCTGTCGAGGCCAGATGCGGCGCAAGCTGGGGCAACAGGATATGGCGCAGGCGCGCCATGTGCGACATGCCGAAAACCTGCGCCATATCGGCAAGCGGGCCGTTCAGCGCGCGCGCGCCTTCGCGCATCATCGCGGTGACCAGCGGGATCTTGTTGATCGCCACGGCCACAATCGCGGCGGTTTCATTCAGCCCGATCCACAAGAAACACAGCACGATCACCACCAGCGCAGGCAGGTTCAGGAAAAACACCAGCCACGGATCAAGCCAGCGGTTCAGCCGGGGCATCAGCCCCATCAGTATCCCAAGCACCAGCCCCAGCGACATCGCGGCCAAGAAAGCCAGCGCGACACGCCACAGCGTTGCGCCAAGATGCGTCCAGAGCACGCCCGACAGAGCCTCGGCCCCAAGACGGGGCAGCACGATTTGCGGACCAGGTAACACTATCGGGTCCGATTTGAGCCAGGCCAGCGCCCACCAGAAGATCAGCAAGCCCGAAAGCGATAGCACGCGCACCATCCCATCAGACAGCGAGCGGGATGCTGTCACAACGTCCAGCCCGCCTGCAACACTGGACTTGTCGCTCAGCGCCACGTCGCTTACGACCCCAGCAGCACGAACACACCTTCGGGCAGATCAGTGGCCGTGCCGACAAGGTCTTCGCCGCCAAGTTCGACCATCAGCCGGAACATCGCACGCGCCGATCCTTCGTCAACTGGCCCGGCTTCTGGAATGCCGGCACGCCACCCTGCGACAAGGCTTTGATATTCCGCCTCATCAGCCGCATTCATCATCGGGCGGAGCCGGTCCCAGTCAGCCTCTTTGCTGTCCAGAAATGTCTTTGCCGCGCGCGACGCTTTGGCGAAGGCTTCCACCAGCTCAGGTTGTTCGGCCACCAGTGCCGATTGCACCACATACCCCAGAAGCGGCATGGCCGGGTCCATGCCAAGAGCTTCTGCAGCCTCTGCGACCGAAATCAGATGGCGCATGCCTGCGGCTTCCTGCTTGGCCATGAAATGCCAGAAATTGATCGCTCCGCCCATCTCGCCTGACCGCGCGGTCTGGAAAATCAATGGCGGTGCGCCATAGACCTGTTCGGTCTCGGCCAAGAGATCAAAGCCCTGTTGTGCTGCATAGGCGCGCAGGATGATCCAGCTTTTGTCATTCGGACCGCCTGCAATGCCGATCTTGGTGCCGGTCAGATCCCTCAAGGCTTGCGCGTTGCTGTCCTGCGGCACCATCACACCGCCCACAGCGCGGCTATAGGGAATGAAGGTGATATCATGACCCGCCACGCGCTGCCGGGCGACCCAGATCCAATCATCAACGATCACATCGACCTCGCCGCCCCGAAAGGCGATTTGGCCTGCCGCCTTGCCCGCAACCTCCTGAACCTCCAGCCGGAAGCCATGCGCTTCGTCGAAGCCGTGATGGCGGATGGTGTCAAGCTCCCATGCCACTGTGCCGCCCGCCTGGCTTGCGATCGTCAGCACAGGCAATTCCGCCAATGCCGGGGTCACGGCAACGGCCAACATAAGGGTCGCGCGTTTCAGGCTTCTGAATAGTGTCATGGTCTTTCCTCCCGATCCGATGCAGGCAGCCTATGCGCAGATGGCCCCGCGGACTATTCGACCAAAGACCAACGGAGGCGGCTTGGTGCATTAAACGCTTGTTAGACGAAAGGCCAATTTCGCAATCCTCACGGTTTCGCGATACTTCCCGACACTGAATTGCCGCGCTTTGCCGATTTCCGGCCATGCCCGGCCTGTTGGGAGGAATAAGGATGAACAGATTTCTGCTGGCCGTGTGCGCCGGGATCATGGCAGCGCCGATGGCCATGGCCCAGGTCACGGAGGCCGATCTTGCGCAAGATGACGTGGTGACAACCAGCGTTCTGACCAATGGCATGGGCCGCCACATGCAGCGCTACAGCCCGCTCGATCAGATCAACAAGGACACAGTGCAAAACCTGTTCCCGGCCTGGACCTTCAGCTTCGGGGGCGAACGCCAGCGCGGACAGGAAAGCCAGCCGCTGATCTATGATGGCGTGATGTATGTCACCGGCTCCTACAGTCGCGTGTTTGCGCTGGATGTGAAAACAGGGCGTAAACTGTGGCAATATGATGCGCGCCTGCCCGAAGGGATTCTGCCCTGCTGTGATGTGATCAACCGTGGGGCTGCGATCTATGGCGACAATATCTATTTCGGCACGCTGGACGCGCGTATCGTGGCGCTGAACCGCGAAACCGGGGCTGTGGTCTGGAACAAGCGCATTGCCGATTACCGCGAAGGCTACAGCTACACGGCCGCGCCCCTTATCGTGAACGGGCTGGTCATTACCGGCAATTCAGGCGGTGAATTTGGCATTGTCGGTGCAGTCGAGGCTCGGGACGCCGAAAACGGTGATCTGGTCTGGCGGCGTCCGGTGATCGAGGGTCACATGGGTGAACTTAACGGCGAAGAAAGCACCATGACCGGCACGCTGAACGCCTCATGGCCCGGTGATCTTTGGAAGACGGGGGGTGGCGCGCCTTGGCTGGGCGGCACCTATGATGCCGAAACCGACACGCTGATTTTCGGCACCGGCAACCCCGCGCCTTGGAACAGCCACCTGCGCGAAGGCGACAACCTTTATGCAGCCAGCCGTGTGGCGCTTGATCCGGCCACAGGCGAAATCAAGTGGCATTTCCAGACAACCCCTTGGGAAGGCTGGGATTATGACGGTGTGAACGAAGTCATTCCCTTCACTGATGCGAATGGCAACGGGCGGCTGGCCACCGCAGATCGCAACGGCTTTTTCTACCTGCTGAACCGCGAGGACGGGGCCTTTGTCGATGCGATGCCGTTTGTCGAGGAAATCAGCTGGGCCAGTGGCATTGGTGAAGATGGCCGCCCGATCTACAACCCGGACAACCGTCCCGGCAACCCGGCAGACTCGGCAGATGGCGAACGTGGTGAAGTTGTCTGGGCGGTGCCGGGCTTCCTTGGTGGCAAGAACTGGCAGCATATGGCCTATTCGCAGCGCACCGGCTATTTCTATGTGCCCGCGAATGAATGGGGAATGGATATCTGGAACGAGCCGATCACCTACCGTCAGGGCGCGGCTTACCTTGGTGCGGGCTTCACCATCAAACCGCTGTTTGAAGACCATATCGGCGCGCTGAAGGCGATTGACCCCAACACGATGGAAATCAAGTTTCAGGTCAACAATGCCGCACCGCTCTGGGGCTCGGCCATGGCCACGGCAGGCGGGCTGGTTTTCTACGGCACGCCAGAGGGCTATATCAAGGCCATCGACGATGAAACAGGCGATGTCGTCTGGCAGTATCAGACAGGCTCCGGTGTGGTGGGCCAGCCGATCACTTGGGAAGATGAAGATGGCGTGCAATGGCTATCGGTCGTGTCCGGCTGGGGCGGGGCTGTGCCGCTCTGGGGGGGCGAAGTCGCGCAACAGGTTGCTTATCTGAATCAGGGCGGGTCGGTCGTGACCTTCCGCATCCCTGACGCGCTTCTGGCCTCGGCGGATTGATTCTGCCCTTGATATGATCTGCAACGACCCCGGCCCAGTGGCCGGGGTCTTTTTTCCGTCCCGCCACCATAGCCGAAAGTCGCATATGCGCAGGCGCGACCCTCACATATCCTGACCCTCATGCTGACGATGCTGCGCCTCCTGATCCTGTCCTTGCTGCTTGCTCTGCCCGCGCGGGCGCAAGTGCTGACGCCGGAGCAGATGCAGGCCCATGTACCGCCGCCTTTCGGTCTGGGCGAGGCGCTCAATGACAAGGGGCTTTACCGTGTCGTCAATTCCGGTGGCGCGCCTGCGGGCTATGCCTTCACCACCCAGCCCTATGCGCCCCTGCCGGGCTTTGCGGGCGCCCCCGTCAATGCGCTGGTCGTGCTGGACCGGGAAGGCACCTTCGTCACAGTGC
Source organism: Roseibaca calidilacus (assembly GCF_001517585.1). Lineage (NCBI taxonomy): Bacteria > Pseudomonadati > Pseudomonadota > Alphaproteobacteria > Rhodobacterales > Paracoccaceae > Roseinatronobacter > Roseibaca calidilacus. The sequence continues at coordinate 490,237 of NZ_FBYC01000004.1, forward strand.
GCGTGGTCCATCACAATGAGCCGATCTTCATTTCCGGCATGGGCGAAGGCCCGTTTCGCGAGTTTTTCGAGCAGTATGCCGGCAAGTCGATCTGGTCGCCCATGACCATCGGCACGCCCTATGGCGGCGCGGATGCAGGCTCGTCGCTGGTCGCGCTCGACGGGATCACAAAGGCCACCGCCTCGGTGCGGATTGCGCATGAATCGATCATGGCCGCCGCCCACGCGGTCGCGCGCGAACATATGCAGGGCCGGGTTGCCGCACCCGCCGCGCGGCCCGATTTCGACCATGACGAGCCGCTGACATGGGCCGATCTGGTCGAACAGGGGCTGGCCAGCCATCTGCGCGTCACAAATGCCGAGATCGACGCCATGTTTCAGGGCACGCGCTGGGCCTATTCCGATCCAGTCGCGGAGTCTGACCCCGATGGGCTGTATCTCGACCTGTGGCTGGTCGATGTGACCCCGCCCGCACTGGCCCGCGCGGCGCTCGATCAGGGCACGATCGACCAGATGACACGGTTTCGCGGTGTCGCGCCCACCGATGAATTCCTGCTCGTGATCGATGCTGGCCGTCATGGGCTGGTCAGCGACACCTTCGTGCGCAATACCTCGCCCGATCAGATCAAGGCCGAACAGGGCGGCTTTCCCATCGCGCTGCGCGACGCCGATTTTCTGGTCGATCTCGCCCCGGATGCGCCCGAAGGCACCGCCATGATCCTGCGCACCGACCGGCGGCTGGGCTTCAACCCCGCCGAGCCTTACACCCTGATCATTGAGGCTGTGCGTGAACATGGCTTCATCACGCCCGAAATCGGGCGGGTGGAGCTTGAACTGGAGCACCAGACTGATGATCGCTTCTTCCTGCGCGAAAAAGTCGTCACGCCCATGCCGCCCTGGCTGGAAGCGCTCTATAATCGCCAGATTGACCTGATCGCGCTGGCAATCGGCCTTGCCGCGCTGGTCTGGGCGCTTGGTGCACGGATGAACCGCTTCGCAGGCTGGCGCCATTTCACGCCCGCGCGCCTGCTGATCCTGGCCGTCATGACAGGCTTTGTGGGGTTCTGGGGGCAGGGGCAATTGTCCATCGTGACACCGCTAGGCGTGCTGCGCACCGCCCTTGAAGGCGGCACATATACATTCCTGCTTTATGACCCGTTCTCGCTGATGGTCTGGGCGGCGGCAGGGCTTGGCTTCGTGCTCTGGGGTAGGGGGCTGTTTTGCGGCTGGCTATGCCCCTTTGGCGCGTTGCAGGAATTCGCGCATCACTTCGGCCGCGCGCTGCGCCTGCCACAGATCAATCCGTCCGCTGCATGGGACAAGAGACTGAAATCACTGAAATATGTGGCCCTTGGTGGTTTGGTCGGTCTGGTTGCCTTCGCGCCGCAGCATGTCGATACTGCTGCTGAAATCGAGCCCTTCAAGACCGCAATAAGCGTGTTTTTCGTCCGGGAATGGGTTTTTGTGGCCTATGCCGTGTTCTGGCTCGCGCTTGGAATGGTGTTGTTCAAGGGCTTTTGCCGCTACCTCTGCCCGCTTGGAGCCGTCATGGCCATCGGCGGGCTGATCCGCGGGCGCAACTGGATCGCACGGCGCAAGGAATGTGGCAGCCCGTGCCAGCTTTGTCGGGTGAAATGCCAGTATGGCGCAATCGAGAAATCCGGCAAGATCGCCTATTCCGAATGTTTCCAATGCCTTGACTGCGTGGCCATCCATGACGATGAAAAACGCTGCGTGCCGCTGGTTCTGGCCGCGCGCCGCGCCGGACGACCAACCCCTGACCTCTCTGCCCCACCGCATGAGGCCCCGGCATGAGCACGCTGTCGCGCCGTCGCCTGCTCAGCATCGCCGCCTGCGCCGCTTTGGCCGCGTCCAGCCGCAGTGAGCCATTGCCGCGCCTGACATGGCACGGCGTGGCCTTCGGCGCAGATGTGTCGATCACGCTGGACGGGCCCGAAGAGATAACCCGCCCCGCGCTGGCCCGTGCGCGCCACGAGATCGAAGCCCATGAGCGCCGCTTCAGCCTGTTCCGGCTCGACTCCGATCTGGTGCGCCTGAATGCGCAAGGGGGCTTGCCTGATCTGGATGCGCGCTGGCGAAACCTGCTGACCCTTTGCGATCAGTTGCACCACGCGACCAATGGCGCGTTCGACCCCACGATCCAGCCGCTGTGGCATGCCCATGCGTTCGGAGGTGATGTCGAGGCAGCCCGCGCGCTGGTCGGATGGCGGCGCTTGGCGCTTCCAACCCCGATGCAGCGTGGCCTGCATCTGGATGCAGGGCAGGCGCTGAGTTTCAACGGCATTGCACAAGGAGCCGCGACGGATGCCGTCAGGGACAGTCTGAAAGCCTCTGGATTGACCCGCGTGATGATCGATATTGGCGAGGTGGCAACGCTGGGCGGGCCATGGCGCATCGGTCTGTCCGATCCCACGGCAGGCCATTTTGCAACGCTGAAGCTGAAGGATATGGCGCTTGCTGTCTCCAGCCCGGCGGCGTTGCGCCTTGGTGCGGGTGCATATCATATTTTGCATCCCAAGGGCGATTTGCGCCCGCGCTGGTCAAGCGTGGCCGTGGCCGCGCGGTCTGCCGCTGTCGCGGACGGGCTTTCCACAGCGGGCTGTTTCATGCGCGCGGCAGAGCTTCAGCGTTGCGCCCGCCAATTGCCACAGGTCCATCAGGTGCTTGTGGCCCATGGGCAGGGGAACGAGCGTGCATTTTCGATCCCGCTTTGAGATGAGAACGGCAGTGCAAAAGTTAGCCACGAAAGAGGCGTGATAATCTCGCTTCGGGCAGCGTAGAATGTTGCCACTTTGGCCCGTACGTCCAACAGCAGAAGAACAAAGTGTCAATTTGGTCCTCTGGTTAGGCGCCGAAGAAAAGATCGCAGGTCTGAAGAATCGCGGGAACTTGCAAGCTTCTGATCTGGAGAAGAAACTTGAAGAAAGCCTACCCGTCGAGCTTGTTGACAAGATTGACATTGTGGTTCTCGATCCTGCTAGTCGCTCAAGCCATGAATCATTGCAACCGCGTTTGAAAGGCGGCCTTAGCGAAGTATGCGGCAGCTTGGATCAGCTCGACCGACCGGAATGGGCCGGGTGCGTTGATCCTGACATCGCCATCGCAGGGGGCTGTAAAGGGAAGGGCCGTCATGGTGAATTCATCGTCAGTGTTCTCTCGCCCTCGCCTTCCGCCTATCCGCCAGATTTTCGATGTTGTCCTCGGTGGCGATCAGGTTGGGGCATGAATCCGAAGCCGTCCAGACCGTTTTTCGCTGATCAACTGGGTCAACCAAGATCAAAAGGGCAGCCATTCATTCAACGGAAAATCCCCAAAACAGGAAAAGCCCCAAACAAAAGACAATCCATCCAAAAACAGGGTTCACGGGTCCAGCACGTTGCTGGTCGCAGCGATAAGTCCAAGCCGTCAGGCGAGGGTTTATCGCGAGGAGGGGTCGAGGGGGTATCCCCCTCGCGAACGAAGTTTTTGCGGCCTCGGGGTACCCGTGGCTGCAAAAACAATAGTGAGTAATCCTCCGGGCAATCCCTGAAAATTTCTCTGAGCTACTCCCCAAACCTTGGACAGTTTTCAGCGTAATTTAAGCTACTCTTTGCTCCTGCTGATCGGTTTGGTTTCTGTCTTCTCTCAGCCAATAGACCGCGGCTGGTGGTCTGCCGCCAAGGGCGGAGTATGGGCGTTTTCGGTGGTAGAACTCGATCCAACTTCCGACGCCCGCCTTTGCCTCTGACCCTGTTTCCCAGGCATGCAGGTAGACGCACTCGTATTTCAGGCTCCGCCAGAGCCGTTCCACGAAGATGTTGTCAAGGAACCGGCCTTTGCCATCCATCGAGATGCGCACGCCGGATCGGCGCAGCCGGTCGGTCCAGGCAAATGACGTGAACTGCGAACCTTGATCCGTGTTCATGATCTCGGCGGGCCGAAGCGGTAGATCGCCTCGTTTAGCGCCTCGACGCAGAAGTCAGCCTCCAACGTATCAGATATCCGCCAGGCCAGCACCTTGCGGGTGTGCCAGTCCATGATGGCGACCAAATACAAAAAGCCTCGCTGCATCGGAAGAGAAGATAGGTGATGTCGGCGGCCCAGACCTGGTTTGGGCGGATCACGCGCAGCCCTTTCAGCAGGTCGGGGTAGGTCTTATGCCCCATCGCCGACTTGCTGGTGTTGGGCTTCTGGTAGATCGGCATGAGCCCCATCAACCGCATGAGCCGGCGGATGCGCTTCTCGTTGACCAGATGACCCTCGTTGCGAAGGTGCCAGGTCATCTGCCGCACCCCGAAGAACGGCGTTTCCAGGAACTGCTCGTCGATCTGGCGCATCAGCACCAGGTTCAGCGCCGTCTCACCCGTGGGCTGGTAGTAAAACGTCGACCGCGAGATCGACAGCAGTTTGCACTGTTTGTCGATCGACAGGTCGGGATTGGCGGGCTCAACCATCTTCCTTCTCACCTTCCGGTCCACGGCTTGAGCTTTCTGGACAAAAAATCGTTGGCCACAGCCAGCTCCCCGATCTTGGCGGGCAGCTCCTTGACCTGCTCCTCGTCAATCTCGGGGGCCTTCTTGCCGCCACGTTCGAACACGCCGGATGCGCCTTCCAGCAACGCCCGCTTCGAGGTGTGGATCATCGTCGGATGAATCCCGAACCGGCTTGCCAGCTCGGCCACCGTTTGCTCGCTCTTCAGCGCCTCAAGCGCCACCTTCGCCTTGAACTCAGGCGAATGCTGCTTTCGTTTCGACATCTCTGATCTCCTTCTCATCAAAGATCAGCAGACAGCAAATCATAGCTTACGTCAGGGTCGGGTTTTCGGGGGGTAGCTCAACCATCATCACCCATCTGAAGCACAATCCAACCTACCGTTTTAAAACAACTTGCCAGTTCTCATCTTCTACCGCCACGGTGCGCCACTTTCACACATGCAAAAGACTTGCCGAAATGCGCCTGTGGGGGCGGTTGCCTGCGTGGGTAGGTGTGTCGTTTGGCCCCGGCGCGATCCACTTCCATGGAACGCATAAATTTTGCGAACACGCGTGGGATTCGGGCTTGTCGGGGCCGAAGAGTTCACGCATTCTGCAATCATTAATTATCGTTAAACATGAATTTTTTAGGACGATGTGATGCAGCGCATTCAGTATATGGCGACCGCGCTTTTACCCGTAATGGGGGTATTCTGCCTGTTTTACATCTTCGTGACCGGGCATGACGCGCTGGATCAGGCGCTGTGGTCGCCCGACCGTTGGTATGAAAGCCGCTATGCCGATCCTGCCGCGCAAATCACGGCGTTTACGCGCGGTGTTGCGGCCGTGCTATGGGTGTTGCCGGTGATCGCGGGGTTGGCCGCAGTCTTCATGGCGATTTATGTGTTAAACCTTGTGCGGCAGGGCGTCTTGTTCGACGAACGCATTGCGCGCGGCTTTCGTTTCGCGGGTTTGGCCACGGCCTTGTCGGGCGGCCTTGGGCTGCTGATGGTGTGCCTCGCCCCGATGATCTTTTCGTGGCACAACCCGTCCGGGCCGCTGGCGCCGCGATTTTATTTTCATTCTGACACGGCTGGGCTGATCGTTTGCGGGGCCATGTTCTGGCTTGTCGGCTGGATCATGCGCGAGGCGATTCGCATCGCAAATGACAACGAAGGTTTTGTCTGATGCAGATCATCGTCCGGCTGGATGTGATGCTGGCCAAGCGCAAGATGAAATCCAAGGATTTGGCCGAGCATATCGGCATCAGCACCCAGAACCTGAGCCTGCTGAAAACTGGTCAGGTGCGCGGTATTCGGTTTGAAACGCTGGCGAAGATCTGCGCCGCGCTTGAATGCCAACCGGGCGACCTGCTGGAGGCTGTCCCCGAAGAGTAACCCGTAATTTCTAGGTGATTTCAATGATCTATTTCAAGAGACTGCTTCCTGTTGCCCTTGGCCTTGCCCTGCTTGCGGGGGCAGCGTGGTATATGGCGCAGCCCATCAGGGCCATCAATCATCACATCACCCCCACAGATACCCCCGGACGGGTCGAGGTCATCTTGAGCATTGCGCGGCCCTTTGACCCCGGCGAACAGGTTGGTCTTGCCCATTATGCCGAACATTTGGCGTGGTATAGCGCCCTTGGGGCAGATGCGCGGGGGCCGGACCGGCATTCGGGCGCATGGACCAGCCCATATACTGTTTTCTACAGCCTTGGCGGCAAGACAGAGGATTTGGCCCAACTGACCGCCACCTTGGCGCGCGTGTTCGACCCGATCGCGCTTGACCCGCGCTTTGCCGAGGAAGAGCGCGAGATCATCCATCGCGAATATCAGATGCATCACGGGCAGCGTATCTCGTGGCGGGCGGATGAAGCGCTGTCGGCGATCCTGCACGAAGGCACACGGCTTGGCCCGTCGGTTATAGGCGCACCTGCGGACATAGATGCGCTGACCTATGATGCTGCACGCGATTACCACCGCGCCACGCACCGCCCCGAACATGCGGTTTTTCTGTTTCGTGGCGATGTCGGGCGGGTGCAGGTCTGGCGCGCCTTGATGGGTCTGCAATTGGAGGTGACGGGCCAAGCCCATACCCCATCCGCTTACCAAATGGGGCCAGAACTGGTGCATCTGGCCGAATTTCCCGACGAACGCGCGGCACCGCGCATGATCTGGCGGCGGGTGGTGGCGTTGGATGTGCCCGTACCGTTCGACCTGTTGACGGCGCAGCTTGACCACCTGCGCGACATGCTTGACACCAATCTGCCCGGCGGGCTTGCAGGCCCTTTGCGCTTTGATGCGCGGATCGCGCGCGACTACCAGCTCACTCTGACCGCGCATGATGAAAGCCATATCGAGATGCGCTTTCAGGCCAGCCCCGATGCGGATGTCAGCCTGACAGAGTTGCGCGCCGCATTCGAGGCGACGCTGGCTGAAAGCGCCGCGCGTGGCATTCCCGGTCCGACCTATCAGCGCGTGAAGAAGCGGATGAAAGGCTATTGGCATAACTGGGGCGACCGCGAGTCCAGCCGCAGTTGGATGGCCGACTATACCTTGAACCGCGCGCTGGCACTGCGCGCGCCGCAATCCAAACGCGCGTTGCGACAGATCGCGCCAGATATCACCCGCGACAGCCTGAACAGCCTGCTTGCGGCGCTGGCAGGCCCCGGTCGCACCGCCATAGCTTTTATTGCCCCACAGGAGTTTTTGAAATGATCCGTTTCGCCCTTGCCCTGCCGCTTGTCCTTGGACTGTCCTTTTGCGCGGGGGACACGACGCCTGTCGCGTCCGAGCAGACCAGCCCGAATGGCACACCCTATCGCCTGATCCAGATGCGCGGCAATGAGTATGCCGCCATTTTTGCCGCATGGCCCAGCGATTGGGGCTGGCGGTCGGGGCATAACCCGGTGGCCGCCTATGTCGGGGCCGATCTGATCCTTGCAGGCGGTGCAGAGGGCTACCCCGCTGGCGATGTTGTCGAGCGCTTCGCCGATATGGATGGCGAGGGGCGATTGTTCGCAACATCAGACCATCTGTATGGTCGCGTGGTCAGCAGGAAACAGGATTTCGACGAAGCCATCACTATTGCCAATGCGCATCTGACCCGCCCCAGCCTTGACGCGGATTGGTTCGACCGCATTCGCACCGGGCTTGCGCAGAACATGTCGGAAGCCCGATCGCAGCCCAGCCACCAAGGGTTTGATGCCTTGCGTTGGGCCGTGATGGGGGATCATCCGCTGCGCGCGCTGTTGTCATTGGATGACTGGGCGCAGTTCGACGCGCTGACGCTTGAGGATGTGCGCAACTGGCACAGCGGCACTGTGATCGCGCAGCCAGAGGCCGTTATCGTCATCGGCGATCTGTCGCCGGACAGGGCAGGCGCGGCACTGGACCGGCTATTGGCTGGTTTGCCCGCAGGCCAGCCGGGCACGCGCGACATGACGTTGGATTATCGCCCGCGCCAGATTTTGCTGCATCTGCCCAACGCGACAGAGGCGCATCTTGCCTTTATCGCGCCCTTGCCTGCCACGCGCCACGGCGGCGATCTGGAAGATCTGCTCCTTACCACCGCGCTCGGGGCAAGCGAAGACAGTGTTCTGTTTGCCGCTGTGCGCGATGGTTTGCGCGCAAGCTACAGCTTTGACGCCGGGGTCGGAAACTACACGCGCGAGAACCGCTTTCTGGTTATGACCGGCGCGCTGGATGCGACCAAACTGGCCGAGGCTGTTGACGTGGTGCACAGCGCCTATGCAGGCTTTCGCGAGGCTGGCCCAGAGGGCCAGATTGAAGACCTTGTCGCGCCCTATCGCGCCGCGTTCGAGCAAAACCAAGACTATGTTGTGGATCAGGGCGGGATGGAACTGGAAACAACCTTGGACGGTTTTGCCGCCGGGCATTCCTTGTCGATGGTTGCAATGAGTGATGCGCTCACCACGGCCAGCTTGCGCGACCGGTTGCAAGGCCATTGGCCACAGGCGCAGGATTTCGTCATCTTGGCCGTCTCTCCCGAAGCGGATGCGCTGCCGGGGGCATGCGTGATTGCAAAAGCTGAAGACGCGAAAGACTGCTGACGTTCGTAGACCAGACCTAAACTGCCCCGGCAGGCAAAACCACCAGCCTGCCGGGGCAACAAGGCGTCACATCACCATGGTCGGTGGGTGTTGACCGCAGGTTCGCCTATGCGGCCATGCAAAGATCGGGGGGCGATTAGATAATCGCGTGGCGCACCTTGGCCGACACCCATTCGCTGACCACCACGGTGCCCAGAATGACCAGCAGGATCAGCGACACCTGGTTCCAGGCCAGAACGCTCATGCTGGCTTGCAGTTGCAACCCGATGCCACCAGCCCCCACCAGCCCCAGAATGGCGCTTTCGCGGATGTTGATATCCCAGCGGAACACGCTGATACCATAGAAACTGGGCAGCACCTGCGGCACGATGGCATAATTCAGGATCTGTGCTTGGCTGGCCCCTGTGGCGGTGACGGCCTCTATCTGCTTCACATCGGTTTCCTCGATCGCTTCATACAGCAGCTTGCCGATAAAGCCGACCGAGCGCAGCCCGATCGCGATGATCCCGGCCAGAATGCCCGGCCCAAGGATGGACACAAGCAACAGCGCCCAGATGAGCGAGTTGATGGACCGTGTCGCCACGATGATGAACAGCGCGATGGGGCGCAGCACCAGACGCGATGGCGTGGTGTTGCTGGCCGCCAGAAAGGCCAGCGGCACCGCCAGCACAATGCCCAGAAGCGTGCCCAGCGTGGCAATGTTCATCGTGTCCCACAAGGGCCAGAGCAGGCTTTCGATATAGCTCCATTTCGGGGGGAAGGACCGGCCCAGCAGGTCATTTGCCGCGGTCGGGGCATCATAGACAAAGACCCACATGGTGCGCTCTGTCATCATCTCCCAGCACCAGACGAACAGGGCCACGCAGGCCAGCCAACCGCCCCACAGCGCAAGGCGGGCCTTGGGGGTGCGATGCCGCCAGATCGGGGTTTGCGCGTCGGTCACGCTCATTTCAGGAACCTCCGCAGGTAGCCGGACGAATATTCGGCCGCCATGACAATCGCGATGATGATCAGCAGGATCGCGCCCGCCGTGTCATATTCATAGCGCCCCAGCGCCGTGTTCAGCGTGCCGCCAATGCCGCCCGCGCCGACAATGCCGATGACAGCGGATTCGCGGAAATTGATGTCCAGACGATACAGCGACAGCCCGATCAGGCGCGGCATGACCTGCGGCTGAATGCCGTAATTGACCAATTGCACCCAGCTTGCGCCGGTGGCCCGTATGGCTTCGGCCTGTCTTTCGTCAATGTCTTCAATATCTTCGGCCAGCAGCTTGCCGATAAAACCGATCGTGGCGAAAGACAGCGTCAAAAAGCCTGCAAACGCCCCAAAGCCAAACAGCGCCACGAAGAAGATGGCAATAATCACCTCTTGCAACGAGCGGCTGACCGCGATGATGGCACGGCAAACCAGATAGACCGGGCGCGGTGCGATATTGCGCGCGGCCCCCAGCCCGATGGGAATAGAGATCAGCACACCCACCACGGTCGAGGTGAAGGTCATGGTCAGGCTTTCGGCAATCCCGATCCAGATATCGCGCGAGCGCGAGGTGAAATCGGGTTGCAGGAAGCCCGCGATAAAGCGTTGCGCGCGCGACAGGCCTTCGACCACGCGGGTATAGTTCACTTCAATCGTGCCAAGTGCCAGCACAAGGTAGATGATGGCACCAACCGTCAATGCAATGCGCCAGAAGCGCGATTTGACCATCATCGGTGGGCGGCGCCACTGTGTCGGGTAGGCAGCGTCGCTCATAGTGCGCCCATCATCTTTTGCGCTTCGGCGCGCTCTTCGGCCTCTGCGGCGGCATCTTCGGCGGCCCCCTTGCGCATGGCGGTCCAGTCCTCGGCACCATAGATCAGCGTCAGCGCGTCTTCGGTCAACTCGGATGGCGGGCCGTCGAACACCACGCGGCCGGCTTGAAGGCCGATAATGCGGTCGCTGAATTGCTGCGCCAACACCACGTCATGGATGTTGATGATCGCGGGCAGCCCACGCTCGCGGCAGATCTCGACAATCAGACGCATGATCTGGCGGCTGGTTTTCGGGTCAAGGCTGGCGGTTGGCTCGTCTATCAGCAGCAATTCGGGGTCTTGCGCCAATGCGCGCGCAATGCCCACGCGCTGGCGTTGCCCGCCCGACAGCGCATCGGCGCGCTTGTCGGCGTGCTGCATCAGCCCCACGCGGTCCAGCAGGCGGTAGGCATTGGCAATATCGGCGGCGGGGTATGCGCGCAGGAAGGACCGCCAGAAGCCAACATAGCCCAAGCGCCCGGACAGCACATTTTCCATTACGGTCAAGCGTTCGACCAACGCGTATTCCTGAAAGATCATGCCAATCCGGCGGCGCGCGCGGCGCAATTCGCCGGTGCGCAGGCCCGTGATATTCAGGTCGTTCAGCAGCACCTTGCCGGTTGTGGGCTGAACAAGGCGGTTGATGCAGCGGATAAGCGTGGATTTACCCGCGCCGGACGGGCCGATCAGGCCCAGAACCTGCCCTTTCGGGATTTCAAAAGACACATCGCTCAGCGCCTTGTCACCCGTTTTGTAGGTCTTGCCCAGACCGTCGATTTTCAGCATCTTGCGCCCTTTTCAAACAGTAAAGAACAGGCAGGGCGAACCCTGCCTGTCTTGGGTCATAGTGCCAGCAAACCTTAGTTGCAGGTGTAGCTGACGCCGTTTGCTTCGTCGATCTGACGGATCACGGCCCAGTTTTCCTGGAAGGTGATCGGGATGAACTGTGCTTCGCCAGAGTTCTTGAACTCTTCTTCCAACGAAGTGCCTTCCCAAACGAAGGTTTCAAAGGCTTCTTTCACCTTTTCCTGCAGGTCGGGGTGCAGGTTGTAAACGGTGCCGTAACCCGTGGTCGGGAAGGTCTGCGAGGTGTAGACGATCTCGTAGCCATCCTCGGAGATCACGTCACGGGCAATCATGCGCTTGCGGACAGAGTTGGCGATCGAAGCGGCATCATAGTCTTTGTTGACCACGCCAAGGATGGACTGGTCATGCGCGCCAGAGAAGGCGGGGGTGAAATCGCGCTCGGGGATCATGTCGAATTCCGACGCCAGAATGGCCGACGGGGCCTTGAAGCCAGAGTTCGAGGTTTCCGAGGTGAACGCCAACTGACGGCCCTTGATGTCCTCGACGCTGGAAATGCCGGAACCGGGATAGGTGATGATTTCCATCTCGTAGCCGAAAGAGCCGTCTGCGCGCGCCATCATGGTGAAGGGGCGGAAGCCTGCACATGCCACGGCCAGCGGGTTGGACCCGGTGTTGAAGCCGGCAACATGCAGACGGCCTGCGCGCATTGCTTCGATCTGGGCGGCGTTCGACTGAACCGGGAAGAACTGCACCGGCTTGCCGGTCACTTCGGACATGTGATCCAGGAAGGGCTGCCACACTTCGGCATACACGGCCGGGTCTTCAACCGGGGTGTATGCGAAGATCAGCGTCGACGGGTCCAGCCACTGCGATTCGTCGGTGGGGATATCGGCAATCAGGTCACCATCGGCGTCGGTGTAGCGCGAGTCGATCTCGAAAGCGGTGGCAGGCAGGGCCAGCAAGGCAGCAGCCGCGACCGTGGTCAGGAATTTGGACATCGTAGTCTCCCCTAGGTTTTCAGTATGGCGCAGCTTGTAGGGATGTGTTTTGACAGTGGCATCACGGAGACATGACATTATCGTGACAGTCTGCGCGGGCGGCTGACACGGCTTGTCACGGTTTACCACGGGTCTTTGGGGCGCGCCCCCACGACCGGGGCGCGCCTGCCGCCTGCTATGACGCGCGATCAGTAAAGCGGGGTCAGCCCTTTGGGGGCAAGAGCGGGCAGCACAATGACATCCGCGCCATGATGCGCAATCTCATGCAGATGAATCACATCCTGATCCAGCAATCGAATGCAGCCCGAAGACACCGCGCGCCCGATGTCGCGCGCCTGTGCCCCGCCATGGATGCGATAGAGCGTGTCCTTGCCATTCTGGAACAGGTATAGCGCCCGCGCGCCCATCGGATTGTCGGGGCCGGGGGCCATGCCGCCATTGGCGACCGAATAGGGCGCAAGCTCGGGCTGGCGCGCGATCATCGCATCGGGCACTTTCCAGCGCGGCCATGTGCGGCAAAATTGCAGGCGGGCCGTGCCCGACCATGCGAAACCTTCGGCCCCCACGCTGACGCCGTAGCGAAGCGCTGTGTCGCGTGTTTGCACAAAATGCAGGTTCCCTGCGTCGGGGTCCACAATGATTGTGCCTTCCGGCCTTTCTGGCCAAGGGTTTGCCACCTGCTGCCGCCAGTGGCGCGGCGGCAGCGTTCCGGGTTCAATGGCAGGCACCGGGTAGGGTTCGTCCGCAATCGCGTCGTAGAACGACGGCAAAGGTGGCGGCTTGGACGGCGCCGCAGCCCGTGTGGCCGGTGTAGATTGGGGTTTGGCGCAGGCCGATAGGCCAAGCGCCACCACCGAAGTGGTGAAAGCTCTGCGGGTCAACATGGGGATTCCTTCGGAATGTCACAGGGTTTGGCGCGTCGCGCGCCGATGCCATGTCACGCCGTCCGAGGTGGTCCTTTGGGTGGGGCAGGACGATCCTGCACCGGCCAGATGCGCGCCTGCGGCAAAAGCCATGCCGCGCTGCGCGGTATGTCGACTTCTGGCTGTGCGGCCAGATCTAGGAATTTGGCGCAGCTTGCCCCCGGCAGAAACGCGCTGCGACAGGTGCGTGGGGTCTGCACCTTGCTCTGCGCCGCAGTCTGGTGGAGTGCCGGCGCGCTATCGGCCATGGCGGGAAGCCACGCATTCAGCGCGCCCAAGGGCAGTATCAGGAACATCATCAGGGCCATAAGGGCAGACCGAAGTTGCATGGTTTATCCCTGCGCCACGACGCGCGCCTGCGCAAGCGGCGCGGCAGCCGGTCCGATCACGTTTGCGCGTGTCAGGCTTGGCCCCAGTCGCGCGGGTTGCGCAAGAACGCCTCGACCGCATCCAGCGTCGCGGTGTCGAAATCGTTTCCGCGCCGGGCTTCGGCCAGCACGTCCCACCATGTGCACAGGTAATGCAGGCTGACCCCGTGCTCTGCCAAGCGCGGCTCGGTTTCCGGGAAAATACCGTAATAGAAGATCACCGCCGTATGCGCGCAGGTCGCGCCGGTGTCGCGGATCGCATCGACAAAACTCAGCTTGGACCCGCCATCGGTGGTCAGGTCTTCTACCAAAAGCACGCGCTGGCCCTCATGCATCGCACCTTCAATCCGCGCGTTGCGCCCGTAGCCCTTTGGCTTTTTGCGCACATAGGTCATGGGCAGCGCCATGCGTTCGGCCACAAGCGCGGCAAAGGGAATGCCCGCGGTTTCACCGCCCGCGATATTGTCGAACGCTTCCATCCCGGCATCTTCCAGCACGCGGCAGGTCAGGAAATCCATCAGCGTGCTGCGGATGCGCGGGAAGGATATCAGCTTGCGGCAGTCGATATAGGTCGGCGCTTTCAGCCCGCTGGCCAAGGTAAACGGCTCGGCCGCGTTGAAATGCACGGCCTTGATGTCCAGGAGCATCCGCGCGGTCAGGCGTGCGGCGGTGGCGCGGTCAGGATAGGTGGTCGGGATCATGTCAGGGCCTTTGTTACAGAACGCGCCAATAGAGCGGGAAACCGGGGTCGAACACGGTCACGGGGCCCGCGCCGGTTTCGATCTTGGCGGGATAGGCGACGGGGGTGTCGGTCTTTTCTAGCGTGATGGTGCCGGAATTTACCGGCAGACGGTAATAGGCAGGCCCGTTGCGGCTGACAAAGCCTTCAAGCTTGTCCAGTGCATCCGCGCTTTCAAACACATGGGCCAAGATCGACATGGTATTGGTCGCCGTAAAACACCCCGCGCAACCGCAGGCGTTTTCCTTGGCGCAATCTGTATGCGGTGCGCTGTCTGTGCCAAGGAAAAACCGCGCATCGCCAGAGGTTGCGGCCTGCACCAGCGCCAAACGGTGGCTTTCGCGCTTGGCCACGGGCAGGCAGTAGTAATGCGGCTTGATCCCCCCAACCAAGATGTGATTGCGGTTGATGACCAGATGATGCGTCGTGATCGTCGCGCCCAAGTTGTCGGGCTGACTTTGCACATAGGCGACCGCGTCGGCGGTGGTGATATGCTCCATCACCACCCGCAGGCCCGGCGTGGCGCGACGAATGGGGTCCAGCACGCGGTCGATGAACACGGCTTCCCGGTCGAAAATGTCGATGTCGTGATCCGTCACCTCGCCATGGCAGCACAGCGGCACGCCAGCCTCTGCCATCGCGTCCAAAACCGGGCGCACGCGGTCGAAATTGCGCACGCCGCTGGCCGAATTGGTCGTGGCCCCTGCCGGGTAAAGTTTGACCGAGGTGATGATTCCATCCCGATGGGCCGCGACCACATCTGCCGGGTCGGTGTCTTCGGTCAGGTACAGCGTCATCAGCGGTGTGAAACCGTCGCCCGTCGCGCGTAGGATACGGTCACGATAGGCGGCGGCCTGCGCGCCCGTGACAACCGGCGGCACAAGGTTGGGCATGATGATTGCACGGGCGAAATGGCGCGCGCTCTCGGGCGCGATACCTTCCAGCATGGCACCGTCGCGCAGGTGCAGATGCCAATCATCGGGGCGGGGGAGGGTGATCTGTGTCATGCTGCTGTCTCTAGCCAAGCGCCGGGTCGGATGCCAGCGCGTTTTCTCTGGCCAGAGTGGTCAGAAAGCGGTCCACATCTTCTGTGGTGGTCGACCAGCTTGTGACCAGCCGCGCGCCAATCGGGCCGGGGTCGTCCCATGTGGCATGGTCGGGCCAGAGGTAGTATTCCGCGCCAGCCGCTTGCAGCCGGTCATGGCCAGCGCGCGGCCATGTGGCAAACAGCATGTTGCCGCCACGCGGATAGGCGATCTGCGCGTGCCCGGCCAACCCGGCCTCTAGCCGTCCGGCCATGGCATTGGCATGGCGCGCAAGGTCCAGCCACAGGTCATTTTCCAGCCAAGCTAGGATCTGCGCGGACAGATACCGGTGTTTCGACGGCAGATGCCCGCCGCGCTTGCGCCGCAACTGGAATTCCCACGCTTTCGCGGGGTCAAAAAACACCACCGCTTCCACCCCCATCAGCCCGTTCTTGGTGCCGCCAAGGCACAGCACATCAACCCCCGCGCGCCATGTCATGTCGGCAGCTGTGCAGCCCTCGGCCACCAGCGCATTGGCAAAGCGCGCGCCGTCCAGATGCAGCGGCAGGCCATGGGCATGGGCCACTTGCGCCAGCGCCGTGATTTCGGACACCGAATAGCGCGTGCCGCATTCGGTCAGGTTGGTCAGGCTGACCATACCCGGCTGCACATGATGCACCACGCCTTTGCAGGCCTGTGCCAAGACCTGTGCCAAGGCCTCTGGGTCGATCTTGCCGGTATCGCCCGCCACATGGGTCAGCTTTGCCCCGCCGGTATAGAATTCCGGCGCGCCGCATTCGTCCACTTCTATATGCGCCAACCGGTGGCAATAGATCGCGCCCCATGGCGGGCAAAAGCTGGCGCAGGCCAGCGCATTGGCGGCGGACCCGGTGGCGACAAGGAACACCTCTGCTTGCGGCGCTTCGAACAGGGCGCGGATGCGGTCGCGCAGCGCGTCCATGTAGCGGTCGGCCCCGTAACCCATGGCAAAGCCTTGGTTGGCGTCGCGCAGGGCGTCCAGAATGGCGTCGGGCACGCCAGATGTGTTGTCGGAAGCGAAATGCATGGGAACCCTTTCCTAGCGTTGCCCCAAGCTGCGCGGGGGGATGGGCGCTGTCAAGGTCGCGAGGGGGGCAGCGACCTTGACAGGCTTGGGGGGAGGGCGCATATGCCGTATACCACAAGGAGTTTCGCCCATGTTCATCCAGACCGAAAGCACCCCGAACCCGGCCACGCTGAAATTCATCCCCGGTCAGGACGTGATGGAAGTGGGCACGGCAGATTTCCCATCCGCAGACACGGCAGGCGCGTCGCCGCTGGCCAAGCGCCTCTTCGCGGTGCAAGGTGTGACGGGCGTGTTTCTTGGTCTTGATTTCATCACCGTCACCAAGGCCGAGGATCTGGATTGGCAGCATCTGAAGCCCGAAATCCTTGGCGCGATCATGGAGCATTTCCAGTCCGGCGCGCCCGCGATCGAAGGGGCCGCGCAATCGGGTCACATGGCGCATGACGGGCCGGATAGTGAGATCGTGGGCCAGATCAAGGAATTGCTGGATACTCGCGTGCGCCCAGCCGTGGCGCAAGACGGCGGCGACATTACCTTTCACGGGTTTGAACGTGGCGTGGTCTATCTGCACATGAAAGGCGCATGCGCGGGTTGCCCATCTTCGACCCTGACGCTGAAAATGGGCATTGAAAACCTGCTGCGCCATTACATTCCAGAGGTGACAGAGGTGCGCCCTGTTGCCGTCTGACGCTTTGGTTCTTGGTTTCGACACATCGGCCGCGCATTGCGCGGCCGCTTTGGTGTCGGGCGCCCGGGTTCTGGCGCAAGCGCAGGAAGAGATGGCGCGCGGCCAAGCCGAACGGCTTATGCCGCTGCTGCAAGAGCTTTTGGCGCAAGGCGGCGCTGCGTGGTCCGATCTGGCCGCGATTGGCGTGGGCATTGGTCCGGGCAATTTCACCGGCATCCGGATATCGGTTGCGGCCGCGCGCGGCGTGGCCTTGGGCTTGGGCGTGCCAGCGATTGGCGTAAGCGTGTTCGAGGCCCGCGCCCATGGCCTGCCGCGCCCAATTCATGTGGTCGAGGATGCGCGCCGCGGCATGGTTTACGCGCAGGCATTCGGAGACAAGCCCGCAGAGCCGCTGCTTCTGGACCTATCTGACATTGGCTTTGCCGCAGACACCCCCGTGGTTGGCACGGGTGCGGCATTGGCGGCGGATCAGGCGGGCGTGCCCGTGCTGTCCTCTGGGGTGCCGTTGGCGGTTGCCATTGCCCAGATTGCCGCCAGCCGCCTTGGCACATCGCAGCCCCGGCCCGCACCGCTCTATCTGCGTGCGCCCGATGCCGCGCCCTCGAACGATCCCGGCCCGGTGATGCTGTCGTGACACCCGACGCGTTGGCCGCGATTCACAAGGCGGCCTTTCCGCATGACCCATGGTCGCGCGCCGATCTCGCCGGATACATGTCGGACCCCGCCGCGCTGCTGGTTGCGCGGCCCGAAGGGTTCATCCTGCTGCGCATCGTGCTGGACGAGGCCGAGGTGCTGACCTTTGCCGTCGCGCCACAGGCCCAAGGGCGGGGCATGGGGGCCGCACTTCTGGCGCAGGCGCTTGCGCAAGCCAAATCGCGCGGGGTTGGGCGCATATTCTTGGAAGTTGCGGCTGACAATGCGCCCGCCCGCGCGCTTTATGCCCGCGCGGGGTTTCGCGAGACGGGTCTGCGCAAAGGTTACTACGCGCGCCCCGGCGCCCCGCCGGTCGATGCGCTGACACTTGAATACGGACCGGCCTGACCTTTGGTCACTTCGCGGCCAACCCATGCGCCTGCCGGATTTTCCTGTTGACCCTTCCCATGCTTAGGGCGTTAATCGACCGCAATCGCGGCAGCTCCGCGAGTGTTCCCCATGACCCAAGCGCGCAGCAGCCGCGCATCCCAACAGGAGTGCTTTGCATGACATCCCTCAAGACCCTGACCCTTTCCGTGTCCGTGCTTGCGCTGGGCACCGGCATGGCAATGGCCGAAGGCCCCGCGCTGATTTTCGACCTTGGCGGCAAGTTCGACAAATCCTTCAACGAGGCGGCCTATAACGGGGCAGAGCGCTGGAAGGCGGAAACCGGCGGCGATTACCGCGACATTGAAATGCAATCTGCCGCGCAGCGCGTGCAATTCGCCCGCCGCATGGCCGAATCCGGCGCGAACCCGATCGTGGTGATGGGCTTCCAGAACGCGCCGACGCTGGAAGAGGTCGCACCCGACTATCCCGACACTTCTTTCGTGCTGATCGATGCTGTGGCGGATCTGCCCAATGTGCGTTCGGTCATCTTTGCTGAACATGAAGGCAGCTATCTTGTCGGCATGCTGGCCGCGATGGCGTCTGAATCGAACACGATCAGCTTTGTCGGCGGCATGGAAATTCCGCTGATTACCGCCTTTGCCTGTGGTTATGCCCAAGGGGCGAAGGCCGTGAACCCGGATATAGAGGTGATCGTCAATTACACCGGCAACACCCCAGAGGCTTGGAACGATCCGGTGCGCGGCGGTGAAATTGCACGCGGTCAGGTCAGCCAAGGGTCCGATGTGGTGTTTGCCGCCGCAGGGGGCACCGGGCTTGGCGTGCTGCAAGCGGCCGAAGATGCGGGTGTCTATTCCATCGGCGTTGATAGCAACCAGAACTACCTGCATCCGGGCTCGGTCCTGACCTCTATGCTCAAACTAGTGGATCAGGCGGTCTATGACGCGTTTTCCGAAGGTGCCGGGCTGGAAACCGGCATTGTGACCATGGACCTTGCCGCCGGGGGCGTCGGCTATGCGCTGGACGAGCATAATGCCGATCTGATCTCTGCCGAGATGCAAGAAGCGGTCGAAGCTGCCCGCGAGGCCATCATCGCGGGCGAAACCGTGGTGCATGACTACCGCGCCGACAGCACCTGCCCGGCGTTCTGAGCCACGGGCATGAGCACAATCACAGACCAATCGGCGCGGCAGGATTCTGCCGCGCCCGTGCCCCCCGCAATCGAATTGCGGGGGATTTCCAAGGCGTTCGGGCCGGTGCAGGCCAACAAGGACATTTCCATCACCGTGCAGCGTGGCACGATCCACGGCATTGTGGGCGAGAACGGCGCAGGCAAATCGACGCTGATGTCCATCCTCTACGGCTTTTACAAGGCCGATGCGGGCGAGGTGTATATCAACGGGCGCAAGACAGAGATTCCCGACAGCCTTGCCGCGATCCGCGCGGGCATCGGCATGGTGTTCCAGCATTTCAAGCTGGTCGAGAATTTCACGGTTCTGGAGAACGTGATCCTTGGCGCCGAGGACAGCGCGCTTTTGCGCACATCGCGGCGGCGCGCGCGCGGCGTGCTGAAACAGCTTGCCTCTGATTTCGAGCTAGAGGTGAACCCCGAGACATTGATCGAAGATCTGTCGGTGGGCCACCAGCAGCGGGTCGAGATTCTGAAGGCGCTGTATCGCGAAGCCGATATTCTGATTCTGGACGAGCCGACGGGCGTTCTGACGCCATCCGAGGCTGATCATTTGTTCCGCATCCTGCGCGGGCTGAAAGAGCAGGGCAAAACCATCATCCTGATTACCCACAAGCTGCGCGAGATCATGGATGTGACCGACGATGTCAGCGTCATGCGGCGCGGCGAAATGGTCGCCACCCGCAAGACCGCCGACACCAGCCCGACCGAATTGGCGGAATTGATGGTGGGCCGCAAGGTGTTGCTGCGCGTGGAAAAAACCAAGGCGCAGCCCGGCGACGAAGTGTTGCGCGTGGATGGGTTGCGGCTGGTCGACAGCCAAGGCGTGGAACGGTTGCGCAAGATCGGGTTTTCCCTCCGCGCGGGCGAAATTCTTGGCATTGCCGGCGTGGCCGGGAATGGCCAGTCGGAACTGTTGGAAGTGCTGGCCGGTCTGCGCCCGGCCGAAGGGCAGGCATGGTTGCGCGGCCAACCGCTGCCGCTGTCCGGGCCAGAGTGCAACGGGCAGGCGCGGCGCGCGCGGCGCATTGCCCATGTCCCAGAGGATCGCCACCGGCGCGGGCTGGTGCTGCCGTTTCACGCGTGGGAAAACACCGCACTTGGTTACCATAACGATCCGCGCTACAATCCCAGCCCGTGGCGGATGGATGGCGCAACGATCATTGCCGACACCGCCGCCAAGATGGAACGGTTTGATGTGCGCCCGCCCAATCCGCACCTGCCCGCCGAAGGGTTTTCAGGCGGCAACCAGCAAAAGATCGTGCTGGCGCGCGAAATCGAATACGGCCCGGATTTGCTGCTGGTCGGCCAGCCCACGCGCGGGGTCGATATTGGTGCGATCGAATTCATCCATCAACGCTTGATAGAACTGCGCGACGCCGGCTCGGCGGTGCTGCTGGTCTCGGTCGAGTTGGATGAAATCCTGTCGCTGTCGGACCGCATATTGGTCATGTTCGACGGGCGGGTCATGGGGGAACGCATGGCCGATGCCACCGATGCGCGCGAGTTGGGCCTGTTGATGGCCGGGATGGAGCAGGCATGAGCATCAAACGCATTCCGCATTGGGCCGATGTCACGCTGGTGCCGTTGGTGTCTGTTCTGCTGGCCTTTGTCATTTCGGCCATACTGATCTGGGCCATTGGGGAAAGCCCGTGGGAGGCTGTGAAACTGATGGTCAATGGCGCTTTCGGGTCCAGCTATGGCTGGGGCTATACGCTGTTTTATGCCACCAATTTCATGTTCACCGGGCTGGCCGTGGCCGTCGCGTTTCAGGCGCGGCTGTTCAATATTGGCGGCGAAGGGCAGGCGGCCCTTGGAGGCTTGGGCGTGGCGCTGGTGTGCCTGTATATCCCTTGGCCGCATTGGACACTGGCACTACTTGGCGCGACCATGGGGGCCGCGCTGTTCGGTGCGCTCTGGGCCTTTATTCCGGGCTATCTGCAAGCAAGGCGCGGCAGCCATATCGTGATTACCACGATCATGTTCAACTTCATCGCCGCGTCCTTCCTGAATTACATGCTGGTCAATTTCCTGCGCCCGCAAGGGTCGCAAGACCCGTCCTCGCCACGCTTTCCAGATGCGGTCAGCTTGCCGAAACTACATGAAATTCTTGGGCTATTCGGTATTCCCTTTTCCAAGGTTCCGCCCGTGAACATCTCGCTTCTGATCGCGGTTGCCTTGTGCTTTGCCGTGTGGTGGATGCTGTGGCGCACGCGGTTGGGCTACCAGATTCGCGCCTTTGGCGAATCGGAACCTGCCGCGCATTATGCTGGTATCAGCCCCGCGCGCATCACCGTCATCGTGATGCTTATTTCCGGCGGCTTGGCCGGGATGATGGCGGTCAACAACGTGATGGGCGAACAGGAACGGCTGGTGCTGAACGCGGTCGAAGGCGCAGGCTTTATCGGCATTGCCGTGGCGCTGATGGGGCGCAACCACCCGTTCGGCGTGTTTCTGGCGGCAATTCTGTTCGGGTTCTTGTATCAGGGCGGCGCGGAACTGGCATTGTGGACAGGTATTCCGCGCGAATTGATCGTGGTCATTCAGGCGCTGGTCATCCTGTTCACCGGCGCGCTGGACAATATGGTGCGCATTCCGATTGCGAAACTCTTTGCAGCACGGAGGGCGGGCTGATGGATCTGGCAACTCTTGCGCAGGTGCTGGATAGCACGCTGCGGCTGGCCACGCCGTTGTTGTTCGCCTGTCTTGCCGGGTTGATCTCGGAACGCGCGGGCATTTTCGATATTGGGCTGGAAGGCAAGATCCTTGCATCCGCGTTTCTGGCCGCTGCGATTGCCTTCGTGTCAGGCAATGTCTGGCTGGGGGTTCTGGCCGGGATTGCCGTGTCGGTCTGCATGTCGCTGATACATGGCGTGGCGTCGATCACCTTCCGGGGCAACCAGCTTATTTCCGGCGTGGCGATCAATTTCCTTGCGGCGGGGCTGACCGTGGTCATCGCGCAGAACTGGTTTCAGCAAGGCGGGCGCACGCCCTCGCTAACGGGCGATGCCCGCATGGCGCAGGTTGATCTGCCCTTCGCCAATGCGCTGGCCGATGTGCCGTTGCTCGGCCCGATCTACGGCATTCTGTCGGGCCATGCGCTGTTGGTCTACTTGGCGTTTCTGTGCGTGCCCGCGACGTGGTTTTTGCTGTTCCGCACCCGGTTCGGCTTGCGCCTGCGCGCGGTGGGCGAAAACCCGGCGGCGGTGGACACGGCGGGCGTGTCGGTCATTGGCCTGCGCTTTGGCGCAGTGGCCATCTGCGGCGTGCTCTGCGGGTTGGCGGGGGCGTATCTGTCCACGGGCCTGTCCGCTGGTTTTGTCAAGGATATGAGCGCGGGGCGCGGCTATATCGCGCTGGCGGCGATGATCTTTGCCAAATGGCGGCCTTGGCACGCGATGGGCGCGGTGTTGCTTTTTGGCCTGTTGGAAGCCGTGGCAAACCGTTTCCAGTCCATCGAGATATTAGGCCTTGCGCTTCCCATTCAGGTGATGCAGGCCTTGCCCTATATTCTCACCGTGGTCATTCTGGCCGGGTTCGTAGGGCGCGCCATTCCGCCACGGGCGGGCGGTAGCCCTTATGTGAAAGAGCACTAGTCGCGCAACGCGCCGGAACCGACATGCAAATTTACCTGCCCATCGCCGAAACCTCTGTCAACGCTTTCACGTTGCTGGGGGTTGGCGGGGGCGTGGGCGTTCTGTCGGGCATGTTCGGCGTGGGCGGCGGGTTCCTGATTACGCCACTGTTGTTCTTCATCGGGGTGCCGCCCGCCGTGGCAGTGGCGACCGGAGTCAATCAGGTCGTGGCCAGTTCCATTTCCGGCGTGCTGGCGCATCTGAAGCGCAAGACGGTGGACCTGCCGATGGGCTGGGTGCTGCTGATCGGCGGTCTGATCGGGTCGGTCATCGGCATTTGGTTTTTCAACCTGATGAGCCGCCTGGGCCAGATCGACCTGATCGTGCAGCTGTCCTATGTCATCTTTCTGGGCATCATCGGCGCGATGATGTTCAATGAAAGCCTGCGCGCGCTGCTGCGCACGCGTTCGGGCACGGCCCCGCGCCGAAAACGGCACACGCATACATGGGTGCATAACCTGCCGTGGAAGATGAAATTCCGCGCCTCTGGCCTGTATATTTCTGTGTTTCCGCCGCTTCTGGTGGGGGTCGGCGTGGGTATTCTGGCCGCGATCATGGGGGTGGGGGGCGGCTTTATCCTTGTGCCTGCCATGATCTACCTGCTGGGCATGCCCACCAAGGTCGTGATCGGCACATCGTTGTTTCAGGTAACTTTCGTTGCGGCCTTCACCACCATGATGCACGCCATAACCAACCAGACGGTCGATGTAATGTTGGCGGTGTTCCTGATTATCGGCGGGGTGGTCGGTGCGCAGATCGGCACCCGCGTGGGGCTGAAGCTGAAAGCCGAGCAGTTGCGCATTCTGCTGGCGCTGCTGGTGCTGGCGGTGTGCGGCAAGATCGCGTTCGATCTGCTCTGGCCGCCTGCGGAGCTCTATTCAATCTCTGTCGCAGGGGGCGCATGATGGGCCGGGTTCTTGCCCTTGTCGTATGGCTGCTGTGCCTGACCCCCGCGCAGGCGCAGGAAGAGGTCGTGGCCGGCCTGTCGCAAAACAGCGTTGCGCTGACGGTCAATTTCGTCGGCTCTGACATTTTGATTTTCGGCGCGGTGCGGCGCGACGGGACCATTCCAGATGGCCCGCTGGATGTGGTCGTGACGGTCGAAGGCCCGCCACAGGAAGCGACGATCTGGCGCAAGGCGCGCCGCGCAGGCATCTGGGTGAACACCGAAAGCCAGAATGTGCGGGCCGCCCCCAGCTTTTATGCCGTGGCCAGCACCGCGCCCTTGACCGACATCCTGTCGCCCGAAGCTGATCTGGATTATCGCATCTCGACCCGGTTGGCGATTTTCGAAGCGCGTAGCGGGGGCGATGTGACAGACCCTGCCGCATTCACCGAGGCATTGATCCGCATTCGAACGGATGAAGGGCTGTATCAGGAAGGGCAAACAGCGGTCGCGCTGGAGCGTGACACGCTGTTCACCACCCGCATAACCCTGCCCAAGAATATCGTCGAAGGCAGCTATGTGGCGCGGATTTTCCTGCTACGCGATGGCGCGGTGGTCGATGAACACGAAACCTTCATAGAGGTTCGCAAAGCGGTTCTGGAACGCTGGCTTTATTCCCTCGCCTATGACCAGCCCGCAATTTATGGGTTGCTGTCGCTGTTCGTGGCGGCATTCTTCGGGTGGGGCGCGTCAGCACTGTTTCGGCTGATGCGCAGTTGATCCGGGCCGCTGCGGCGCGCAGATAGGCGCCACGCCTATCCGATCGCCCCGTAAGACCCGCCAAAAAAGCTTAGCCCCGCACCCGCACGGGTGGCCACGCGCTGCACTTCGCCCACGACAATGGCGTGATCGCCGCCGGGATAAACCGCGTGGCGGGTGCATTCAAAGCGGGCAAGGCAGCCCTGTAGAAGCGGTGCCTCGCCCAGACCGGGCGCAATACCGGGCAGGCTGAAATCGAACCCGTCGCGGGCGAAATGGCGCGCAAGCTCTAGCTGATCTTCGGCCATGACATGAATCGCAAAATGCGCGGCTTGTTCGAAAACCTCGAACCGGCGCGAGAAGCGGCCCGGCGCCCACATGACCAAGGCCGGGTCCAACGACAAGGCGGCGAAGCTGTTGGCGGTAATGCCGACCGGCCCGTCCGCCGTTTGGGTGGTGACAACGGTCACGCCGGTGGCAAACCGCCCCAAAGCATCGCGAAAGGCGCGCTGATGCTCTGCATCCGGGGTGAAAACCTGCTCATTCATAACTGCTCCGTCCATAGTCGCCGCTCCTGCCTGCCATGCCCGCAATTAACCCGGCACTGTGGCGCGACAAGGGCAATTTAGCTGTCCTTTTGCCCGCGAATTGCCTTTTGCAATTCGGCAACGGTCGCGGCCAGCCGGGGCAAGCGGCGCAGGGCCTTGCGAATCTCCAGCTGGGTTTCGATCTTGGTGGCCGGGTCGCCAAGGATTGCGCGGCCCGAAGGGACATTGGTAAAGACCCGCGCGGCCCCGCCGACGATCACATCATCGCCCACAAATATGTTGTCATTCACCGCCGATTTCCCGGCCAGAAGCACCCGGTTGCCAATCCGCGCCGAACCCGCGATCCCGGCCATGCCGCACATCATGCAATCCTCGCCCATCTGCACGTTATGGCCGATCTGGCAAAGCGAATCGATCTTGCTGCCCGACCCGATGACCGTATCGCGCACCGTGCCCCGGTCGATGGAACTGTTTGCGCCCAGTTCCACGTCATCGCCGATGCGCACCGCGCCCAACGAGTTGATGCGCTGCCATTTCTGCTGGCGTATCTCGCGCGTGCCCGACAGCGTTGCGCGCACGTCTTCGGCCGCCGATGGTTCTGGCGTGACAAAGCTGAACCCGCAGCCGCCCACGACCGAATTCGGCTGGCCGATAAAGCGCTCGCCGATCACGCAGCGCGCGGCGATGCGCGCGCCCGCATGTAAGGTCAGATCCGCGCCGATCACCACGTCCTCTGCAATGCTGGCATTGGCCCCGATCCGCGCGCCCGGCCCGATCTGGCTGTGCGCGCCCACCGTTGCGAAGGGGCCAATGCGCGCGCCCTCGGCCACCTGCGCCGTTGGGTCGATATAGGCCATGGGGTGCACGCCCACGCCGAACTCATAGCCCGGGTCCATGACCTGCGAGACGCCGGCCATGGCCCAACGGGGGCGCGGCGCGAAAATCGCGGCTTCCAGCCCGAACGCGCGCCAATCAGCACCCGGCCAAAGGATGGCAGCGCGGGCCTGTCCGTTGCTCAGACCTTCGGCATATTTCGGGTCCATGGCCAATGCCAAGGCCTCGGGCGTCGCGGCGGCGGGTTCGGCCACGCGGGTCACGATCAGGTCCAGCGCACCTTCGGCCTGCAAGCCCAATGCGCGGGCAATATCTGCGATGCTATGCACCATATCGGGGCCTTTCTGCGTCTGCTGCGCCCTTGTAGCGAAAGCCCGCGCGCAGGGCCAGCCGTTTGGGGGCTGACAGCGCGCTGCCGCCACGGCATGAGAGCGCATGGATTTGTTGGCCCTGTTCCTTGCAGCGTTTATCGCCGCCACGCTGCTGCCCGCGCAGTCGGAAATCGTGCTGGGCGCGCTTGTCGTGGCGGGAACCCACCCGGTTTGGCTGCTTCTGGCGGTGGCGACCATTGGCAATGTGCTGGGGTCTTGCGTGAACTGGGCGATGGGGCGGTTTTTGATGCGGTTTGCCGATCATCCGCAGTTTCCCTTTCGGCCCGCGCAGATTGCCCGCGCGCAAGGCTGGTATGCCCGCTACGGCTGGTGGAGCCTGTTTTTCGCATGGGCCCCGATTATCGGTGACCCGCTGACGCTGGCGGCGGGTATCTTGCGCGAACCCTTCTGGCGCTTCGCGCTGGTGGTGACGCTAGGTAAGTTCGGTCGATATGCGGTGCTGGTTGCCGCGGTGCAAGCGGCAGGCTAAAGCTGTGACAGAGCGCGCGACAACGCCCCAGCATCCGGAGCCGGATATGACCAAGCCCAACCAGCCTACCGCAAAGCCGCCCGAGCAGGTCTATACCCTGCTGGTGGAACTGGGCGTCAGCGACGATCTGCCCAAAGGGGCCACCGGCGCGGGCCTGCTTTTATATGCGCCGGGCGTGGATGAAGCCAGCGCCGTGCGCGATGCGGTCGCGGTCCTGAAACAGGCAGATGTCAAACCGCTGGATGTGACAAGCTACGGCACATTGGCCGAGCGTCAGGCGGCAGGCGACCAGATCCCGCCGGAAGAACAAGAACTCATGGCGCGGGCCTTGGCCGAGAATGCCGTGATCGTGGCGCAAAAGACATGGTTTACCGACGAGGCCGATGAAGATGATTGACCCGGTTCAATTGACCGCGGATTTGGTGCGCTGCCCCTCTGTGACGCCTGAAGAGGGTGGCGCTTTGGCGCTTCTGGAACGGATGTTGACGGAAGCGGGCTTTGCCTGCACGCGGGTGGACCGGAACGGGACCGCCAACCTGTTCGCGCGCTGGGGCGCGAAGGGGCACACGCGCAGCTTTGGCTTTAACGGCCATACCGATGTGGTGCCGATTGGCACGCGCGCCGACTGGTCGCGCGACCCGTTCGGCGGCGAATTGGCCGATGGGCGGCTGTGGGGGCGTGGGGCCTGCGACATGAAATCTGGCGTGGCGGCTTTTGTGGCCGCCGCAGTGGATTTCGTGCAAGCCACCCCGCCCGATGGCGCGATCATCTTGGCCATCACGGGCGACGAGGAAGGCCCCGCGCAAGATGGCACCGTAGCCCTTCTGGATTGGATGGATGCGCAGGGGGAAGCGATGTCGGTTTGCCTTGTGGGCGAGCCGACCTGCCCCGAGCGCATGGGCGAGATGATGAAAATCGGGCGGCGCGGATCGATGAATGCCACCATCACCGCGCGCGGGCGGCAAGGGCATTCGGCCTATCCGCACCGCGCGGCGAACCCGCTGCCGGTGCTGGTGCGCCTGCTGGACCGTTTGGCGCGGCATGAACTGGACCAAGGCACCGACCATTTCGACCCGTCCACATTGGCGCTGACCACGGTCGATGTAGGCAATGACGCGACCAATGTCATCCCGGCCACGGCGCGGGCGGGGCTGAATATTCGCTTCAACGACCTGCATTCGGGGGCCAGCCTGTCCGAGTGGTTGTGCGCGCAGGCCGCCGAGGTCTGCGCGGGCACAGGCGTGACGCTGGATGTGGCGGTCAGCGTGTCGGGCGAGGCATTCCTGACGCCGCCGGGGCCGCTGTCCGACCTTGTCGCGCGCGCGGTGCAAACGGAATGCGGCATCACGCCCAAACTGTCCACTTCGGGCGGCACCTCGGATGCGCGGTTTGTGAAAAACCATTGCCCGGTGGTGGAATTCGGGCTTGTGGGCCAATCCATGCACCAGGTCGATGAATTCGCAGAAATCGAACATATAGAACAGCTTAAGCACGTTTATTCACGCGTTTTGCAGGATTATTTCGGCGGATGCTGACCATAGGTTTGACCGACGATCTGGCGGCTTGCCACGCGTTGCGGCGGGTGGTGTTCATTGACGAGCAGAATGTCGATGAAGCATTGGAAGTTGATGGAATGGACGACGGCGCGTTGCATCTGTTGGCGCGTCTGGATGGCACGCCGGTGGGCTGCGCGCGAATTCTGATTGCGGGCGACACGGCCAAAATCGGCCGGGTATGCGTGCTGCGCGAGCAAAGGGGCAAGGGAATCGGGCAAGCCCTGATGTGCGCGGTGGTTGAGGTATTGCGCGCGCGCGTGGATATTCGCCGGGCAAAGCTTGGCGCGCAACTGCACGCGCTGGGGTTCTACGCGGGGCTTGGATTTGTAGCCACAGGACCAGACTACATGGAAGCGGGGATCGCGCATCGGGATATGGTGCTTGATCTATTGGCGTGACAGCTATGGGCGTGACGCGGCGCGCGCAGCATGCTAGAGCGCAGCGCATGAAACATGCCCCCTGCTGCCCAGATCGCCCACCCGCCCACCCCCGGCAGGGGCTGCGCCCCTGCCTCGCGCTCTGGGCAGCAGGGGGCGCGTGATGGTGAAGCAACTGCCCTCATTATCCGAACTGCGCGAGTGGATGACCGCGAACCCCGAGGCCACGGGGCGCGAGATTGCGCGCGCCTTTGGCATAAAAGGCGCGGCCAAGATCGACCTGAAAGCCATGCTGCGCGAGTTGGAGGGCGAAGGGATCGCCCCGCGGCGCCGCGCTGTGGGCGGGGCTTTGCCGCCGGTCACGGTGCTGGAAGTGCTTGGCCCCGACGCAGATGGTGACCTGTTCGCCCGGCCTATTGAATGGCGCGGGCAGGGGGCGGCGCCGCGCGTGATCTTGCTTGCCCCCAAGGATTTAGGCGCGGGCGACCGCGTGCTGGCCAAATGCGAGGCGATGCGTGGCCCGGATTACGACTATCAGGCCAAGGTCATCCGCAAGATCGGCGCGAACCCGCAGCGTATTCTGGGCCTGTTTCGCAAAGGGACCGAGGGTGGGCGCGTCATGCCCATTGACAAGGGTGCCGACCGCGACTGGATGGTTGCCCCGCATGATGTGAACGGCGCGCAGGATGGTGAATTGGTTCTGGCCGAACCGATGGGCCGCGCCCGGTTCGGCCCGCCGCGCGCGCATGTGGTCGAACGCCTGGGCGACCCGACCGCGCCCAAGGCGGTGTCGCTGATCGCCATTCACCAACATGGCATTCGCGATGCGTTTGACGATGCGGTGGTGGCCGAAGCCGACAGCGCGCAACCCTTGCCCTTGGGCAAACGTCTGGACCTGCGCGAGATGGCACTCATGACCATCGACCCTTGGGATGCGCGCGACCATGACGACGCGCTTTATGCAGAGCGCCGTGGCGACGGCTTTACCCTATGGGTGGCCATTGCCGATGTCGCGGCCTATGTCCGCCCCGGATCGGAACTGGACCGCGAGGCGCGCAAACGCGGCAATTCCACCTATTTCCCTGACCGGGTGGTGCCCATGCTGCCCGACACGCTGTCGGGCGATCTGTGCTCTTTGCACGAAGGCGTGGACCGCCCTTGCCTTGCGCTGGAAATGCAGATTGACGCCGAGGGCAACAAGACCGGGCACCGCTTTCACCGCGCGATGATGCGCTCTGCCGCAAGCTTGACCTATGAACAGGCCCAAGCCGCCGATGAGGGACGGCTGGACGCGCAGACGGAACCGCTGGCCGACAGCTTGGCGGATCTCTTCGCCTGCTACCGCGCGCTGAGCCGCGCGCGCGCGCGCCGCCAGCCGCTCGACATTGACCTGCCGGAACGGCAGATCGTGCTGTCGGATGAGGGGCGGGTCAGTTCCGTCGCTTTCAAGGAACGCTTCGACGCGCATAGGCTGGTCGAGGAATGCATGGTGCTGGCCAATGTCGCCGCCGCCGAAACCCTGCGCGAAAAGGGCCGCCCGCTGTTATACCGCGTGCATGAAGAACCGAGCCCCGACAAGCTGGAAGGCTTGCGCCAAGTCGCGCGCGAGACGGGTCTGGTGCTGGCCAAGGGGCAGGTGCTGCACACGCGCCATCTGAACCGCTTGCTGGCGCAGGCCGAAGGCACCGAGTTTGACGAGATGATTAACATGGCCACGTTGCGGTCCATGACGCAGGCCTATTACGCGCCGCAGAATTTCGGGCATTTCGGGCTGGCCTTGCGCGAATACGCGCATTTCACCTCTCCCATCCGGCGCTATGCCGACCTGATCGTGCATCGCGCGCTGATCGCGGCGCATGGCTGGGGGGATGATGGGCTATCGGCTTGGGATGTCGAGCATCTGGAGGAGACCGCCAAGGCGATTTCCGAGGCCGAGCGCCGCTCCATGACCGCCGAGCGCGACACCAATGACCGCTACCTGGCCGCCTATCTGGCCGAGCGCGTGGGCGCGGAATTTGCGGGCCGCATTTCCGGCGTGGCGCGGTTTGGTGTGTTCGTGAAATTGGACGAGACCGGCGCGGATGGGCTGGTGCCCATTCGCAGTATTGGCGCCGAATACTTCCGCCACGACCCAGAGGCGCAAAGCCTGACGGGCGAACGCACGGGCGCCACGATCCAGATTGGCCAGCGCGTGCTGGTGAAACTGGCAGAGGCCGAGCCGATGACCGGCGGGCTGATGCTGGAACTGCTAGAGGTCGAGGGAGAGAGCTTGCCAGTGGCGCGCGGTGGTCCGTCGCGCGGTGGGCCCAAGCGCAAGGCCGTGAAAGCCAAGCGCAAGGCCACCAAGCTGGCGCGCAAGTCACGGCGCAAGGGGTAGGGGATGACAGAACAGGTCGCAAAGCCCCAACGCGCCCTGATGCCCGATTACCTGCGGCTGGTTGCGCTGTTTGGCATTGTGATTGTCAATGTGCAGTTCATTGCGTTTTCCGCGCTGCAAGGGTTTGCTGACCCGGTGGCCCGCAGCCCGGCCGATGCCGTCACGCTATGGCTGGTCAACGGGCTGGCGCTGCTGAAAACCTACGGGCTGTTTTCCTTCATGTTCGGGGTGGGGCTGGGCTTGCTGATGCGATCCGCCGCGCGCCGGGGGCTGCCCTTTGGCAAGCTTTACCGCAACCGGATGGCGGGCTTGCTGGGTTTGGGGCTGCTGCATGGCTGCTTGTTCTTTCCGGGCGATATATTGGTGATCTATGCGGTGACAGGCTCTGTCCTGTATCTGCTGCGCGACTGGCCGGTGCGGCGGCTTGTGCGCTTGGGCGCGGTGCTGTTGGTGCTGCAACCCATGATCGCGCTGCCCTTGCTGCTTGGCCCATCCGATACCCCACCAGAATTCTTCGCCATAGAAGAAAAGGCGCTTGGCGCGGGCGGGTTCTGGGATGCGGTTCTCTTTCGCAGCGTCGGATTTCTGTTCACCCTTTTCGTATTTCTGATCGTGCAGGGTATTTCGGCGCTGGGGTGGTTCTGCCTTGGGCTGGCGGCGGTGCGCTCGGGCATGATTGACCGCGCGGACCATCCGCTCTGGGCGCGGGCGCGGCGCGTGTGCCTGTGGCCGGGCGCGGCGCTAAGCATTACGGGTGCCGCGCTATGGCAATGGGGCCCGGCAAGTTACGGCGCGGCGCTGACCGTCTTTGCCGCGCCCATCGCGACCTTGGGTTATCTGGGCCTGATCGCGGCGCTGGCGCGCCCGCCGGGGCCGGTCATGTCGCGGATATTGAAAGCGGGCGGGTCCAGCCTGAGCATTTATCTGGGGCAGTCGATCATCCTGTCCACGCTCTTTTCCGCCTATGGCGCGGGATTGTGGAACGCGGTTGACCGCGGAACGGCAACCTTGATCGCGGTCTTGGTCACGTTTGGGCTGATTGCCGCCTTGGCACTTTGGCACCGGCGCTTTGCGCTGGGGCCGTTCGAATGGGTCTTGCGGCGCATCACCTATGCAGGGCTGCGCCGCTAGACGGGTGGGCGTTGCTTAGCCTTTGAACGCGGCTTCTGCGGCAATGCGCGGAATCTCGCTGCGGTGAATGCCCAGATCGGCCAGTTCGCGATTGCTGAGCGCCTGCAATTCCTGCACCGTGCGGGCATAAACGGCGCGTTGCTGCATCACGGTTTGCAGCGTGTCGCGAAAGCCTTGCAGACGGGCCAGAAGGCCGGTTTGGCGCGGGGCGGTGGTTTCGGAGGCATAGGTCATTGTCGTGTCCTTAAACTACATGTCTTGGACCGACAGATACGCCGATGCTGCGCGCGCACAATAAACAAACCAGAAATGCCGCTATGCAGCATTTGCAAGGCAAGCCCATCAAAAACCGCGACCGACACAGGGCCGGTCGCGGTCATGCGCACGCTGTCGGGGCCGGTTTACTTGGTCGGGCCGGCGTCCAGCACCTCTTCCAGCGTGCGCAGGCCGGTGCGGGGCGATTGCACCAATACGGCCATGTTGCCGGGCAGATGTTCGTTGCGCAGCATTTTCGTATGTGCGGCCGGGATGTCCTTCCACTCGAACACTTCCGACATGCAGGGGTCCAGACGGCGCTCGATCATCAACTGGTTCGCGGCCGAAGCCTGTTTCAGATGCGCGAAATGCGAGCCCTGCAAGCGCTTCTGGTGCATCCACATGTAGCGCACGTCAAAGGTGCAGTTGAAGCCGCTTGTGCCCGCGCAGATCACCACCATGCCGCCCTTCTTGCACACGAGGGTTGAGACCGGGAAGGTCGCTTCGCCCGGATGCTCGAACACCATGTCGACATTCACGCCCTTGCCGGTAATGTCCCAGATCGCCTTGCCGAACTTGCGCGCTTCCTTGAACCATTCCGCGTATTCATCGGTGCCCACCTTGGGCAATTGGCCCCAGCAGTTGAATTCCTTGCGGTTAATCACGCCTTTCGCGCCCTGATCCATCACGAATTGGCGCTTGGATTCGTCGCTGATAACGCCGATTGCATTCGCGCCCGCCGTGTTGGCCAGCTGGATCGCATAAGACCCCAAACCGCCCGACGCGCCCCAGACCAGCACGTTCTGTCCCGGTTTCAGGTCATGCGGGGCATGGCCGAACAGCATGCGGTAGGCAGTGGCCAGCGTCAGCGTGTAGCAGGCCGCTTCTTCCCAGCTTAGGTGCTTGGGGCGTGGCATAAGCTGTTGCGCCTGGACACGGGTGAATTGGCTGAACGACCCGTCATGCGTTTCATAGCCCCAGATGCGCTGGCTGGGCGAATACATCGGGTCGCCGCCATTGCAGTGCTCGTCATCACCATCGTCTTGGTTGCAATGGATCACGACCTCGTCGCCAACCTTCCAGCGCGTGACCTTGTCGCCCACCTTCCAGACAATGCCCGACGCGTCGGACCCGGCAATGTGGTAGGGCTGCTTGTGGCCGTCGAACGGGCTGATGGGCTGGCCCAAACCCGCCCAAACGCCATTGTAGTTCACACCGGCGGCCATGACCAGAACCAGCACTTCGTGGCTGTCGATTTCCCATGTGTCGACCACTTCGACCTTGAAGGCCTGCTCGGGTTCGCCATGGCGTTCGCGACGGATGGTCCATGCATACATTTGCTTGGGCACATAGCCCATGGGCGGCATTTCCCCGATTTCGTAGAGGTCTTTTTCGGGTGCGTCGTATTGGGCGATGCCCGTCTGGTTATCCAGCGCCATTGCGGCCTCCAAATTCAGTTGGCGGGGGCTATCCCCGGTCATGGTGCTGCGACGCAGAACTTATGCGGCGCTTGCAGCATGGATAAAATGGGTCACGCAACATTGCAACCCTGAATATTCTTATTTTGTAATTTTATGTCTTTGCTGTGACGGTGCTTTCGGCCGTATCGCCGCGTCCTTGCAGGACCGAGGCCGCGTAATACGCAATCGCAACCTCTTCACCCGGCGCAATGCTGAAAACGCTGTTTTCAGTGCGGATCATGCCGCGCAGTGCCAGATGATCCAAGCCCTTGCGCAACAACGCCTCTTGCGCGGCGGGGGGCAGGCTGTCGGCCTTGGCGGGGTCAAGCAACTCTTGCGATGCGGCCTGTAGCTGCGACCACGCGCCGCGCCCGCCCAGCCTGTGCAGCGCGGCGGCGGCCAGCGGAACCGCAAGCACCGGCATTGCGGCCTGAATGCGGGCCATTAAAAGCTGCACCAAGGCATCGGCATTGGCATCGGGATTGGCTTGCATGTATCCGCGCAACGATACCGGAGCGCCGTAATTGACAGCCGCCTGACCAAAGCCCCGGAAGCGCCCGCGCAGTTTTTGCCACAGCACGCGCCCGACAAAGGCCAGCGCCACGCTGGGCCGCCCGCGAAAGCGGCGGTTGCCCGAAGCCTGCGCGGCCAGCAGCAAGCGGTCTTCCAGAACCCGGTCGTAACTCAGCGCGACGGGCACGAAGATCACATCGCGGGTGCCATGGGCATCCCAGCCGCGCAGGATATAGGTTAGCAGGCCCACGCGCCCCTGACCGACGCGCCCGTCCAAGCTTAGCCCGCCCTCGGGGAAAATTGCCTGTGTGCTGCCCTGCTGCACCGACATCTGGACATAGCGCGCCAGCACGGCCCGATACAGCGGGTTGGCATAGCGCCGCCGTATGAAATAAGCGCCCATCGCGCGGATAAAGCCCTTCAACGGCCAGATCCGCGCCCATTCCCCGACCGCATAGCTTAGCGCCGTATGCTGCGCGGCCAACCATGTGACCAGAACATAATCCATGTTCGAGCGGTGGTTCATAACAAAGACAATGGCGTCTTCCGGGGCCACGTCATCCAGCCCGGTCTGGTTCTCTGGTTGCACGACGACATCGTAAAACCCTTCGCCCAGCCGCCGGGCCAAGCGTATGGCAAAGCCGAAATAGGTCGCGGTGGAAAAACCCGGCACAATTTCGCGCGCGTAGGACCGTGCTTTCTCGAAGGCAACGTTGGGGGGGATCCCCTCGTCGCGGGCGTGTTGGCGCACCGCTTCCATGACCTGCGGATCATAGACCAGCCGGATCACCTGATCCTGCCGCTTCATCAGCTTGAACGGTTCGATCGGGCGTTTCAGGCGCTTGTTCAGTTCCGCCACGGCGCGCTCGGCCCGCTTGCGGAAAAACCAGCGCACCGACGGAAACAGGAAATGCGACGCGAAGGTCACCGCGGCAAAGCCCACGATCAGGGTCAGGGCCCAGACGGGCAACTCTACGTTCTGAAACATGGGCATAATTTGGCAGGAACCGCAGCAATCGTAAATGAAGAACGACGCCCCCAGTCAACCTTGCCCAAATATCCTCGGGGGTAAGCCGGCCTGTCGGGCAGGCGCGCGGGGCCGAAAGCCCCCTTCGTCCCACGCAAAAGGCCCCGCACAACGGCGGGGCCTTTCCAAAACAGGCCCGAAGGCGATTGCAAACCGGCTTAGCCGACCAGTTCGATACCGGCGAAGAAATAGGCGATCTCCTCGGCTGCGGTTTCCGGCGCGTCCGACCCGTGGACAGAGTTTTCACCGACCGACTGCGCGAATTCGGCGCGGATGGTGCCGGGGGCGGCATCTGCGGGGTTGGTTGCCCCCATCACTTCGCGGTTCTTGGCAATGGCGCCTTCGCCTTCCAGAACCTGCACCACGACCGGGCCAGAGGCCATGAAGTCGCACAATTCGTCATAAAAGGGGCGTTCGGCATGGACCTTGTAGAACTCGCCCGCTTGCGCCTTGGTCATGTGAATGCGCTTTTGTGCGACAATGCGCAGGCCAGCTTCTTCGAATTTGGCATTGATCTTGCCGGTCAGGTTGCGGGCGGTGGCGTCGGGTTTGATGATCGAGAAGGTGCGCTCTAGGGCCATGATGTCACTCCGGATATATCTGGGTGCGGAAAAGGATTTTCCGCCTGCGGGGGCCGCTTATCATGGGTATATGACGGTGAAAAGACCCGTCGGCGCGGGCTTGGTCGCTGCGGTGGAAATCCAAGGGCTGCATCACAGCTTGCGGAAACAGGGACGGGCTGTCGCGCGCTAGGTCAAAGACCTTGAAACGGCGCATATCACCATCCCGCGCATGGCTATGCGCCCGCAGCTAGGGGCTGTCGCCCCTTGCGCCTGTGAAGGTATTGCACAGTTCCATTAGCCGCGTATCGCTGGGAATGCTTTGTTGCCATTCCTGAACGCGCCGCCCGCGATCAACCGCCTGTCGCGCTCATCGGTGTGTTGGCGGGTAGATTCAACATTCGGTCCATCAAAACTTGATCCGTTTGAAACGCGCTGAATGCGACATTGCGCCATCCATCTTTGCGAGGCGCGGGCAGAGCCTGCGACAGGCGCTGTGGCGGCCTGTGCGGGCAGGGGAACCCGGAATAATCCCCAGCGCCACGATCAGAAATGCGCTGGTGGGGCCTATGCGCGCGGTGTTTGCTCTGGGCCCAGCAATCCGGGCGAGGCGACGACCGTCCCCTTGCGCGAATCCGGATAGACCAACCCTGCCGAGATGATCAGCTTCGCGGCATCTTCGATCGTCATGTCCAATTCGATCACCTCGCGGCGATGCACGAACAGCAGGAAGCCCGATGTCGGGTTCGGCGTGGTCGGCATGAAGACCGAGATCAGCTCCTCGCCATCCGACAGCCGGTCACCGATTTCGCCGCGCGTGGTGGTGGAGATGAACGCGGTGGCCCACATCCCCTTGCGGGGGTATTCGATCAGACAGGCGCGGTCGAAGGTTGGTGCGGTGCGCGCAAGAACCGTGTCCGCGATCTGCTTCACCGCGTTGTAGATAGAGCGCACGACCGGCATCGCTTCGACGATGCGCTCACTCCAGATGACCAGCGTGCGCCCGATGAAGCCCTTGGTGAAATAGCCCATCACGACGGTGAAGACCAAGAAGATCACAACCCCCAAGCCGGGCACGTCCCAGCCGGTCAACACGTCGGGGTGAAAGCGCCGCGGGATCAACGGCATCACGATTCCGTCGATCCATGTCACAACGTTCCAGACCAGCCAGACCGTCAGCACGCCGGGTGCGATGACCGCCAGACCGGCGAGGAAATTCGAGCGGATAGAGCCAAGCACTCCGCGTTTCTGTTGATCTGCCGACATGATCCGTTCCGCCTTGTGTCAGCCGCCGATATGGGGGGCGCGAGGTTGCGATACAAGCGCGCGCGCAATTTCAGCGCCCAGCTTCGCGTTATTGCGCACCAGCGCGATATTGGCGGTCAAGGACGCGCCGCCGCTCAACTCGAATATCCGCGCCAGCAGGCGCGGTGTGACCTCTTTTGCGGCGACACCTGCGCAATCCTCCAGCGCCTGTTCGATCCAGCCGTTGATAACCTTGCGCGGGATCTCGTCAGATTCGGGGATCGGGTTGGCGACCAGTTGCCCGCCGGGCAGGCCCAAAGCCCCGCGCAGCAGATGCGCATGGGCAATCTGGCCCGCGTCATCCATCCGCAGGGGCGCGGGCAGGCCGCTGTCGCGCGACCAAAAGGCGGGAAAGCCGTCTTGCCCATAGGCAATGACCGGCACGCCCAGCGTTTCCAGCACTTCCAGCGTTTTCGGCAGGTCCAGAATGGCCTTGGCCCCGGCGGCAACCACTGTGACAGCGGTTTGCGCCAATTCCTGCAAATCGGCCGAAATGTCGAAACTGGTTTCCGCGCCGCGATGCACGCCGCCAATGCCACCCGTGGCAAATACCCCGATGCCCGCGCGCGCGGCACAGATCATGGTGGCGGCAACCGTGGTCGCCCCGGTCGCGCCCATGGCCAGCGCCGCCGCCAGATCGGCGCGCGACAGTTTCAGCGCGCCCTGTGTTTGCGCCAAGCGTTCCAGCTCTGCCGGTTCCAACCCAACATGGATTACGCCGCCCAGCACCGCGATGGTCGCGGGCACGGCCCCGTTGCTGCGGATGTCATCTTCCACCTGCCGGGCCATGGCCAGATTGTCAGGGTAGGGCATGCCATGGGTGATAATGGTGGATTCCAGCGCAACAATCGCTGCCCCATCGCCACGCGCGCGGGCCACTTCGGATGAATATCGCATTTCAAGCATCTGTATTTCCTTAATGTTCCGGGCCACCGGCCACATAGCGCGCCGCCACGGTCAGGGCGTGGCGCAAGGCTGCCGCGCGGTCCATGCCGCCCGCTTCGGCGGCCATATGTGCAGCCATGAAAGTGTCGCCCGCGCCTGTTACGCGGGCGGCCTGCACTTGCGGCGGGGCCAGCGTGACCAGCCCTTCGGCGCTGGCATCTGTTGTGTCGCGCGCGCCATCTGTGACCAGCACACGCTGCGCGCCGCGCCCCAGCAGACCGCGTGCCGCCGCCACTGACCCTTCAAATGCGGTGCCGCAGAGCAGACCGGCCTCTTCAAGGTTGACGTAAAACACCGTTCCGGGCCGTTTGAGCAGCGGCAACAGCCGTTCCCCCTTGCCCGGAGAGGCCGGTGCCACCCGCAAATCCGCCCGCGCAAAGGCCGGGGCGCTGCCGATCTCGGCCAGTAGCGCCACTGTCAGGTTGCCATCTAGCGCGATCATGCCGCGCCATGGGACCGCGTCGCTGGCCAGTCGCCCGTCGCGCAGGGGCGCAAGCACCTTGGCCCCCGCCATTTCCAGCGAATGCACATCGGCAATGGCGGCAATTAGCCCGCCGGCGCCCTCCATCGCCATATAGGTGTCGGTGGGCAGGTCTGGCGCGCGATACAGATGGTCCACGCCAACGCCGCGCGCAGCCATTTCGGCCACCAGCGCGTCGCCTGCCGGGTCTTGGCCAACCGCGGCCAGCACCTCTGGCCGGGCACCGGCCCGCACCAGCGCCATGGCGATGTTCAACGCCACGCCGCCGGGAATACGCGTGATCCGCCCCGCCACGTCAGAGCCGACCCGCATGGGGGCAGGGGTGCGCCCGATGATGTCCCAAAGGGCCGCGCCGATACACAGGATTTGCAACTGGTCCGTCATGCGCAGGGTGATGAGCGAAACCCGCCCCCTTGGCAAGCCCGTGCAAGCGGCATAGGCAAAGCCATGGTTGCGACAGACCCCGAATTATGGATGTGCCACTATCTGGGCGGCGCGTGGCGCGCGCCGCTGGCCACGCGCATGGCCTGCGTTCTTGGCCCGTGTGGGGCTGTGACTGGTCAGGTCGTTCTGGCGGGCCGGGCCGACATGGACCGAGCCCATAGCATGTTGCGCCCTGCGCCCGCGATGGATGATCTGGAATATCGCCAAATACTGGCAGGCTTGGGGGATGTTGCCCTGCGCACCCCGCTGCCCAGCAGCATAGCACAGGGCGCGGTTTACCTGGCCGCGCCGCAAGATGCCGCTATCGCGATTCGGCTGGCCAGCCAGATCGCCCGCGCCGGGCTGCGACCCGGTGCATTTGCGCTTTTGTATCAGGCGTAGAAGCGGGTGCCGAAAATGTCGCGCACTGCATCCTGACGGGTGGTGCCGCGGGCGGCCAGCTCGGCATCGGTTGTGTCGGACAGGGCTTGCAGCCGCCGGTAGGTGGGCGACAACTGCGCCAGCTTTTCCAACCCGTGCACCAGACTGCCGCCCAAGGTTGCGCTTGGGGCCTTGCTGAAAATATCGGTGGTCACGCTTGCCATGTGGGTATCCTTTCCAAAGGTTACGCCTCCCATATTAATCAAATAGGTCAGAGAGGCTGCCCTTGCTACGCTTGATCTGGAATGTCCGCTCTGCACTTGGTGCAACCCTGCGCCGGGAAGGGATTGTTAACCAATCCGTGGCAAGCTGAGCTTCGATATCAATCAGAAAGTTCTCGCTTTGTGCTGGATGTTGGTTTAGAACAAGCGGGGAACAAACCGGCGATTGCCGCAACCGGCGCGCTGTGAAATAAGGGGCGAAACAATGGCTGTAGCGGACCTGCTGAACATGACCGACAAAAAGGCGGCGGAAAAACAAAAAGCGCTTGATTCGGCGCTGGCACAGATCGAGCGCCAGTTCGGCAAGGGCTCGATCATGAAGTTGGGGGGGGATAACCCCCTCAAGGATGTCGAGGCGACCTCGACCGGCTCGCTCGGGCTGGATATTGCATTGGGCATCGGCGGCCTGCCGAAAGGCCGCATCATCGAAATTTACGGCCCGGAATCCTCGGGCAAGACCACGCTGACGCTGCATGTCGTGGCCGAAGAGCAGAAGAAAGGCGGCGTCTGCGCCTTTGTTGATGCGGAACACGCGCTGGACCCGCAATATGCCCGCAAACTGGGCGTTGACCTTGACGAGTTGCTGATCTCGCAGCCAGATACCGGCGAACAGGCGCTAGAGATTGTCGATACGCTGGTGCGCTCTGGCGCGGTATCCTTGGTCGTGGTCGACTCTGTCGCGGCACTGACGCCCAAATCAGAGCTGGAAGGCGATATGGGCGACAGTTCCGTGGGGGTCCACGCCCGGCTTATGTCGCAGGCCATGCGCAAGCTGACCGGTTCCATAAGCCGCTCCAACTGCATGGTGGTCTTCATCAACCAGATTCGCATGAAAATTGGCGTGATGTTCGGCAGCCCCGAAACGACCACGGGCGGCAACGCGCTGAAATTTTATTCCTCGGTGCGTCTGGATATTCGGCGCATCGGCTCTATCAAGGACCGGGACGAGGTTGTTGGCAACCAAACCCGCGTCAAGGTCGTGAAAAACAAGGTCGCGCCGCCCTTCAAGCAGGTTGAATTCGACATCATGTATGGCGAAGGTATCTCGAAAACCGGCGAATTGCTTGATCTGGGTGTGAAGGCTGGCGTGGTCGAGAAATCGGGCGCGTGGTATTCCTACGGCGATGAGCGCATCGGGCAGGGGCGCGAAAACGCCAAGAGCTTCTTGCGCGAAAACCCGCATCGCGCGCTGGAAATCGAAGATAAAATCCGCGCCGCGCATGGTCTGGACTTTCATATGTCCGAAGGGGATGCCGACCTGACCGAAGACTGACGCCGCGCGCGTTCCGGGATTTCGGCGCGGGGTGTGGACAGCCCCCGCGCCGAGGGCTAAACCGTGCCATCAAGACAGCACGCGCAAGCGCCCGGAGTGTGACATGCCCAGCCTAAACGACATCCGCTCGACCTTTCTCAGCTATTTCGCTCGCAATGGGCACCAAGTGGTGGAAAGTTCGCCCCTTGTTCCGCGCAATGACCCGACGCTGATGTTCACCAATTCGGGCATGGTGCAGTTCAAGAACCTGTTTACCGGGCTGGAGCACCGCGACTATAACCGCGCCACGACCTCGCAAAAATGCGTGCGCGCGGGTGGCAAGCATAACGATCTGGACAATGTCGGCTATACCGCGCGTCATCACACGTTTTTCGAAATGCTGGGCAATTTCAGCTTCGGGGATTACTTCAAATCCGAAGCGATCCCCTTCGCGTGGGAATTGCTGACCAAGGATTTCGACATCCCCAAGGACCGCCTGCTCGTTACAGTCTACCACACTGACGACGAAGCGGCAGATATCTGGAAAAAGGTCGCGGGCCTGTCCGATGACCGCATCATACGCATTCCGACCGATGACAATTTCTGGCGCATGGGGCCGACCGGGCCCTGTGGCCCCTGCACAGAGATTTTCTTCGACCATGGCCCCGAGATTTGGGGTGGCCCTCCGGGATCGTCCGAAGAAGATGGCGACCGCTTTATCGAGATCTGGAACCTTGTCTTCATGCAGAATGAACAGCATGACGACGGCTCGCTGACCGAATTGCCCAACCAGTCCATCGACACCGGCATGGGGCTGGAACGGATCGGCGCCCTTCTGCAAGGCAAGCACGACAATTACGACACCGACCTGATGCGCGCGCTTATCGAAGCATCGGCCCATGCTACCAACTCTGATCCTGACGGCCCCGGCAAGACCCATCACCGCGTGATTGCCGACCATCTGCGCGCCACCTCCTTCCTGATCGCCGATGGTGTGTTGCCGTCGAATGATGGTCGCGGCTATGTTCTGCGCCGCATCATGCGCCGGGCCATGCGCCATGCGCATATGCTGGGCGCGCAAGACCCGGTCATGCACCGGCTGGTGCCCGCGCTGGTGACGCAAATGGGTGGGCATTTTGGGGAACTGCGCGAGGCGCAGGCGCTGATTACCGAAACGCTCCGGGCCGAGGAAACGCGCTTTCGGCAGACGCTGGACCGTGGCCTGAAGCTGCTTGATGCAGAGTTGACGGACCTCTCTGACGATGCCGATCTTCCCGGCGCGACGGCCTTTAAGCTGTATGACACGTTCGGCTTCCCGTTGGACCTGACCCAAGACGCGCTGCGCGAGCGGGGCCGCAAGGTCGATGTTGATGGGTTTGACGCCGCCATGGCCGAACAAAAAGCCCGCGCGCGCGCCGCATGGGCCGGGTCGGGCGAAGCGGCGGATGCGTCGATCTGGTTCGATATTGCCGACAAGGTCGGCGCGAGCGAATTCCTTGGCTATAAAACCGAAACCGCCGAGGGGCAGGTGCTGGCACTGGTCACGGAGGGGACAGAAACGGACCGCGCCGAAGGCCAGATCCAGATCATCACCAACCAGACGCCATTCTACGCCGAATCGGGCGGTCAGGTGGGCGATACCGGCTTTATCCGCACGGCGACCGGCGCGGCAAAAGTGACCGATACGCGCAAGGCGGCGGGGTTGCACATCCATATCGCAGAGGTGACGGAGGGGCATATCGCCAAGGGCCAGCCCGCCAAGCTAGAGGTGGACCATGCCCGCCGCAGCGCCATCCGCGCGAACCATTCGGCCACGCATCTGCTGCATGAAGCCCTGCGCCGCGCGCTTGGCGAACATGTCGCGCAGCGAGGCTCGCTGAATGCGCCCGACCGTCTGCGCTTCGATTTCAGCCATGGTGCCGCACTTGGCCTTGACCAGATCGCGCAAGTCGAGGCCGAGGTGAACGCCTTCATCCGCCAGAACGGCGCGGTCGATACCCGCATCATGACGCCGGACGATGCCCGCGCCTTGGGCGCTCAGGCCTTGTTCGGCGAGAAGTATGGCGACGAGGTGCGCGTGGTGTCCATGGGCACGCTCGCCGGGTCCGGCAAGGGCACCGAGGGCAACACCTATTCGCTGGAGCTGTGCGGTGGCACGCATGTCGCGCGCACTGGCGATATTGGCGCATTCGTGGTGCTGGGCGACAGCGCCAGTTCCGCTGGCGTGCGCCGGGTCGAGGCGCTGAGCGGT
Source organism: Roseibaca calidilacus (assembly GCF_001517585.1). Taxonomy (NCBI): domain Bacteria; kingdom Pseudomonadati; phylum Pseudomonadota; class Alphaproteobacteria; order Rhodobacterales; family Paracoccaceae; genus Roseinatronobacter; species Roseibaca calidilacus. Next base: position 533,514 of record NZ_FBYC01000004.1, read on the forward strand.
CAGGCCGCGCTCGACTACCTGCGCGCGCAAGATCACCGTTTGGCCGATGTGGCTCTGGCGCTGAAAACGCCCGCGGCCGATGTGCCCGCCCGTGTGCGCGCTTTGATGGACGAACGCCGCGCGCTGCAAAACGAGGTGGCGCAACTTAAGCGTCAGATCGCGATGGGCGGTGGGTCCGCCGAGGACGCCCCGCAAGAGGTGGGTGGAATTAAGCTGATCGCCCGCGTTATGGAAGGGGTTAGCGGCAAAGACTTGCCCGCGTTGATCGACGCGATGAAGGACAAGCTGGGCAGCGGCGCCGTGGTGCTGGTGGCCGATACCGGCGGCAAGCCCGCCGTGGCAGCAGGCGTGACCGGCGATCTGACCGAACGGATTTCGGCGGTTGATCTGGTGCGCGCGGCGGTCACCGAACTGGGCGGCAAAGGCGGCGGTGGCCGCCCCGACATGGCGCAGGGGGGCGGGGCCGATATTGCCGGGGCAGAGGCCGCGCTGAAAGCCGCCGCCAATCACATCGCCGGGGTCATGGCATGAGCGCGCTTTGGATTGCCCATGTTACCGTCACGGATGCCGATGCTTACGGCCAATATGCCAGCCGCGCGACCAAGGCGATTGCCGATCATGGCGGCGTGTTCTTGGCGCGCGCAGGCCGCGCTGTGCAGCTTGAAGGGCAGGGACACCCGCGCAACGTGGTTGCGCGCTTTCCATCGGTCGAAGCGGCGGTCGATTGCTATAATTCGCCCGCCTATCAAGAGGCGCTGAGCTTCGCCAAAGATGCCGCAACCCGTGAGCTTGTCGTGGTCGAAGAGATCGACTGATCCTTCATCCCTGCATAGTCTCCTCAGGGCGGGTGCCATTGGGCGAAAGCCCGGTGGCGGCGGGGCGGGCAGCCCCCAAGCACCATCAGCCGCTACGCGAATGGATCGCTTGGGTAGCTGACCCCGGTCAGGCATAGCCCATCGGGTGGGCTGACCGGGCCGCAGGCGGCGCGGTCGCGCGCTTCCAGCGCGGTTTTCACGTCATCCGGCGTCCAAGCGCCTGCGCCCACGCGTTCCAGTGTGCCCACAATGCTGCGCACTTGGTTGTGCAAGAAGGACCGCGCGCGCAGATGGAAGCGGTATTCGACCCCGCCGGGTATGTCGAAAGCCTCTATCTGCAACGCGTCCAGCGTCTTGACGGGCGACTGTGCCTGACATTGGCTGGCGCGGAAGGTGGTGAAATCATGCAGGCCGATCAGGTGCGCGGCGCCGTCGCGCATGGCCTGCACATCCAGCGGGTGGCGGATATGCCAGACAAAGCCGGTATCCAGCGCAGGCGGGGCGCGGCGTGACAGCAGGCGAAAGGTGTAGCGCCGCTCCAACGCCGAAAACCGTGCGTGAAAATCCTCATCCACAGCCGCGCAGGCCAAAATGGCGACCGGCAGGGGTTTTAGATGGTGGTTCAGCGCCTCGCCCAAGCGGAACGCGTCCCAGTCGCGGGTCATGTCGCAATGGGCGACCTGTCCGGTCGCGTGAACCCCGGTATCGGTCCGGCCCGCGGCGGCAATACTGGGCACATCCGCGTCCAGCCGGGCCAGCGCCGCCTCGACCGCGCCTTGCACCGAGGGCAGATCGCGTTGGCGCTGCCAGCCGCAGAACGGGCGGCCATCATATTCGATTTTCAGGGCATAGCGGGGCATGGCAACGGGTTAGCGCCGCGCGGCGACAGATGCAATTACCCTTCGGCGCGCAGCACCGCGCGCAATCCGCTGCGGTAGTCGGGGTAAAGCGGCTGCCAGCCCAGATCAGCCTTGATGCGGTCATTCCGCACGCGCTTGCTTTCGGAATAAAAGCTGCGCGCCATGGGCGACAGATCGGCGGTTTCGAAGGCAATTTCAGGGGGTGGTGCCATGCCCAGAAGCTCGGCAGCATAGGCGATCACGTCTTGCGGCGGGGCAGGGTTGTCATCGCATAGATTATAGACGGCAGAGCCCTTGTCCGACTGGATTGCAGCCAGCAGCGCCGCGCCGATATCGTCGCGGTGAATGCGCGAAAACACCTGTCCGGGTTTGATGATGCGTTGCGCCGTGCCCGCGCGCAACTTGGCGAAGGGGCCACGGCCGGGGCCGTAGATGCCCGCCAGCCGCAGGATATGCAGACGGGTAGGGCTGGCATTCTGCCACGCGACTTCTGCCGCGACCCGGGCGCGCCCGCGCGCGGTGCTGGGGGTAAGGGGCGTGTCCTCGTCCACCCAAGCGCCGCCATGGTCGCCATAAACGCCCGTGGTCGAGAGGTATCCGACCCAATCCAGATGCGTGGCCTGTGCGATGTCCGGCGCGTGGTCGGCCAGCACCGGGTCGCCCTCTGGCCCCGGCGCGACAGAGCATAACAGATGCGTGGCGCGTGACAGTGGCAAAGGGGTGCCGGGCCAGATCAGTGGCTCTATGCCGGCGCGGTCCAGTTGTGCCGCACGTTCTGCGCTGCGTGTGGTCCCGATGATATGCCAGCCCAAAGGCAGCAGCAGGTCCGCCAGCGCCTGTGCGCTGTAGCCATGCCCGATGGAAAGAAGCGTTTTTGTCATGCCGCGACTATCGGGCGGCAAGCGGTGCGACGCAAGCGTGGATTGAGGTATATCAAAGACAGGTTTACTGCGGCGGGATAGGATAAGGCATTCAAAATTAGACAGGATTGTGCCTATGAAAGATTCCGACGCTGTGACCGCCCCGCTTTCTGACGTGATTGCGCCAGAGCAGACCGATGTAGCTGCGGCGGCACAGCCTGCGCCAGAATTGGCAGAACCCGCACGTCTGAAACCCGCGCCTGCCAAATATGCCTGGATGCCGGATCCCGATTCGTTGACGCAAGACGAAATTCGCAAGTTCTTCGAATCCGACCGCTACCCGTATCGCTACAAGATGGCCCGCGCCCCGTACGAGGCCGAAAAAGCCCGGCTTCAGGCAGAGCTTCTGAAAGTGCAGAAATGGGCAATCGAGACCGGCGAGCGGTTCGTGTTCCTGTTCGAGGGGCGCGATGCGGCCGGGAAGGGCGGCACGATCAAACGTTTCAACGAGCATCTGAACCCGCGGTTTGCCCGCGTGGTCGCCTTGAACAAACCGTCAGAGGCAGAGTTGGGCCAGTGGTATTTCCAGCGTTATGTCGAACATCTGCCGACGAGCGGTGAAATGGTGTTTTACGACCGGTCTTGGTATAACCGCGCGGGCGTAGAGCGCGTGATGGGGTTCTGCACGCCGACGGATTACCTTGAATTCATGCGCCAAGCGCCGGAATTTGAACGGATGCTGGTGCGATCCGGCATTCGCCTTTTCAAGTTCTGGTTTTCTGTCACCCCGGAAGAGCAGCGCCGCCGCTTCGCTTCGCGAGAAACGGACCCTCTGAAACGCTGGAAATTGTCCCCCATCGACAAGGCGAGCCTTGGGAAATGGGACGAATATACGCAGGCCAAGGAAGCGATGTTCTTCTATACCGACACAGCGGACGCGCCTTGGACAGTGATAAAATCCAAAGACAAGAAACGCGCGCGTCTGGAATGCATGAAGCATGTTCTGTCTACGCTGGATTACCCCGATAAAGACCCCGAGATCGCGCGCAAGCCCGATCCGCTGATCGTGGGCCGTGCGCGCCATATGGTTCTGTCGGGCGCAGAACTCGGGCATGTCATGGGCGCGTCGGCCGGGTAGGGCCGATGCCGCCATGCTCCGGCGCGGTCAGCGCTGGGGCGGGGGGCCGTCGCCATTCTGTGTGTGGGCGGTCACGTCGCCTTTGGGGCGGTCATCCTCGGGACCCTTTTCAGCGGTTGGACGATGTTCGCGCGCTGCCAGCCGGGCCAGATTTGGTCGCGGCTTTTGACCGAGAGCGCGAGGAGGGGGCGCAGCTTGTGCCCCTGGTATTGCGTTGCTATTCTTCGGCGTGCGCCCTGATCGCGGCCATGGGCGCTACGTCTTGCCCGTGATTGTTTGTGTTCGGTCGCGTGTGAAGGGGGCATGAATATGCAGCATGTTTGGGTTTATTGGCAGAATAAACCCACGTCGCGTGCGACACCTGACTATATTGAATTGTGTCATCAGACCATGAGGCGGCACGCGGACGGGGTGCAGCTTCATGTTTTGAACGAGGACACGATACACGATTATCTTGACGATCTGGAAGATGATCTGGACGAGATCACGGTCCGCCATCTGGGGCGCGAATTCGTCTCTGTGTCGCATAAGGTAGATGTGCTGCGGGCCCGGCTTTTGCAGAAATATGGCGGTGTATACCTCGATTCCGACACGATCGTTTTGCGTCCGCTATCGGACCTGTTGGATCGGACGCGCGGACATGATTTCACCTGCACGCGTATCCGATCTACCGGAGAGAACACCATTCCCAACGGTTTTCTGGCGTCGGCTGCGGATGGCAAGGTCATAAACGCCTATTGCGCGCGGCTGGAGGCACGCCTGGAACAGGGCGGGGTTCTGAGTTGGTGCGCCCTCGGTTCGGATATTCTGACACCTATCGTCGACACAAGACCTGAATTTGTGTCAGAAATCGCAGAGGCCGATATCATGCCCGTGTCATGGATGGAAAAAGACCGGTTTGCCGAAGACATCGCGCTGGAAGATATTGTCACTTCGAAAACTTATACAACTGCCCTGTATCACGGGGCATTCGGACGGCGCATACATGAAGTGCCGCGTCAAACCCTGCTGGATGACCAAACACTGATCGGTCGCTTGTTCCGGGCCGCGCTGAGAGAGGGGTAAGTCACCCACGGCTGGCGTGACGCGGTCAGTTCTGACCGTTCATGCGCCCATCGGGGCTTGTATAAGGGTCTTCTCGGGGGCGCTCCTGGTCCGGAATTTCGCCCGTTACATGATACACCACCTGTTCGGCGATCCCGGTGGCGCGGTCCCCGATGCGTTCAAGGTTCTTGGCGACGAAATGCAGATGCATCCCGGCTGTGATGTTGCGCGGGTCTTCCATCATGTAGGTCAGAAGCCCCCGGAACAGCGAATTATAGCGCTGGTCGGTGTCGAGATCGGCCTCTATCACCGCGCGGGCCTTGTCAGTGTCGCGGTCCAGAAAAGCCGCCAGCGCATCCGCCAACATTTGGGTCACGGCATCCGACATGCGTAACAACGCGCGGTCGGTGCCGATAAGCTGTCCATGCGGACCAAGCGCAAGGCTGCGCTTGGCGATGTTTTTGGCATAATCGCCGCAGCGTTCCAGATGTGCGCAGATTTCCAGCACCGCAAGGACAAAGCGCAGATCAACCGCACTGGGCGCGCGCAGTGCCAGCAGCTTGATCGTGGCCATGCGGGTTTGGGTTTCCAGCTGGTCCAGCGCCTTGTCCCCGGCCTGCACCCGCGCGGCGATCTGCGTGTCGCGCAAGATGCAGGCTTGAACCGCGTCATGCAGCGCATCGCGCGCCATGGACCCAAGCTGGGCAACCGACGCTTCGATAGACGCCAAGTCCCTGTCGAAGCCGGACACGATGTGTTTGTCGGACATGGCCTTGTGACCTAGCCGATACGACCGGTTACATAGCGTTCGGTGCGCTCATCTTTGGGGTTGGTGAAGATTTGCTCGGTTTCGCCATATTCCACCAAATCGCCCAAGTGGAAGAATGCGGTTTTCTGGCTGACCCGCGCGGCCTGCTGCATGGAGTGCGTGACGATCACCACCGAATAGCTCTGGCGCAGCTCGTCGATCAGCTCCTCGACCTGGGCGGTGGCGATGGGGTCGAGCGCGGAGCACGGCTCGTCCATCAGCAGCACCTCGGGTTCGGTGGCGACGGCGCGGGCGATGCACAGGCGCTGCTGCTGGCCGCCGGACAGGCCGGTCCCGGGCGATTGCAGCCGGTCCTTGACCTCGTCCCAGATCGCGCCGCGGCGCAGGGCCTTCTCGACGATCTCGTCGAGATCGGCCTTGTTCTTGGCCATGCCGTGGATCTTGGGGCCGTAGGCGACGTTGTCGTAGATCGACTTGGGGAAGGGGTTCGGCTTTTGGAACACCATGCCGACCTTGGCGCGCAGCTGCACGGGGTCGATCCGCTTGTCGTAGATGTCCTCGCCGTCGATCAGGATATCACCCTCGACACGGCAGATATCAATCGTGTCATTCATCCGGTTGATGCAGCGCAGGAAGGTCGACTTGCCGCAGCCCGACGGGCCGATGAAGGCGGTGACCGTCTTGTCCTCGATGTCGACATCCACGTCCTTGATGGCATGGGTCGCGCCGTAATAAACTTGCACCTTGCGGGCAGAGATCTTGATGTCGGTCACGTCGGCCTCTCGTCTCGTATGGGGGGCATCGTACATGTCGGGGTCCTTTCTTACCACCGGCGCTCGAAGCGGCGGCGCAGGAGAATGGCGGCAATGTTCATGCAGACCAGGAAGATCAGCAGAACGATGATGGCACCGGAGGACCGTTCGATGAAGGCCGGGTCCGACCGCGACGCCCAGGAATAGACCTGCACCGGCAGGGCCGTCGCCGGGTCGAGGAAACCACCCTCGACCGGGCTGGCCGGGTAGTTGGTCACGAAGGCGACCATGCCGATCAGCAGCAGCGGCCCGGTTTCGCCAAGCGCCGAGGCGAGGCCGAGGATCGTCCCGGTCAGGATGCCCGGCGCGGCCAGCGGCAGGACGTGGTGGAACACGGTCTGCATCTTGGATGCCCCCACCCCGAGTGCCGCGTCCCGGATCGACGGCGGCACGGCGCGGATGGCGGAGCGGGTCGCGATGATGATCGTCGGCAGGGTCATCAGCGTCAGCACCAGCGCCCCCACCAGCGGCGCCGAAGACGGCAGCCCGCCGAAGTTGATGAAGACCGCAAGGCCGAGGATCCCGTAGACGATGGAGGGCACCGCCGCCAGGTTCGAGATGTTCACCTCGACCAGATCGGTGAACCAGTTCTTGGGCGCAAATTCCTCGAGGTAGATCGACGCCGCGACCCCCAGGGGCAGCGTGAAGACCAGCACCAGGAACATCATGTAGAGGCTGCCCAGCAGGGCCACGCCCAGGCCCGAGGATTCGGGGCGCAGGTCGGAGGCATCGGGCGCCGTGATGAAGCTCCAGTTGAAGCTGCTGCTCAGGATGCCGGCCTCGATCATCTGGTCGGCCAGGTCAAGCTGCGTCACCGAGACGTTCGAATCGCGCGCGGCGATCTCGCGGTCGACCCGGCCCTTCAGGTAGCCGTCGATGCGACCGGCCGCGAAGGCCTCGAAGGTGATGGTCTGACCGACCAGCGAGGGGTCCTCGAGAACCATGCTCCGCAGGCGCCCGGGAGCGTCCTTGGAGATCATGTCGCCGATCTCCTTGTCGGAGATGCCTTCGACCGCGATGTTCCGCTCGTCCATATACTCCACCAGCGACGTGGCCAGGACGCGACCGTAGCCGATGGTCGTGACCCGCGCCATCTCGGCGGGATCGCGGTTCCCCGTCTTGTCCACGACGCTTTCATCGATCGTGACCGGGAAGGTCAGCTTGGCCTGCACGAAGGCCGAGGAGCCGTCGCGGATGATCGTGAACAGCATGATCGCCAGGATGCTCAGCGCGATGGCGATCGCGATCATGCCGTAGATGCGGAACCGCTTTTCGGCGGCGTTGCGGCGACGGGTGCGATCGCTTTCCGTCAGCAGCGAGGTGGTCGTGCGCATCGGCTCGGCGCCGGAGGCCGGGGATTGCGAAATGTCGGTCATTAGTCGTACTGCTCCCGATACTTGCGGACGAACCACAGAGCGAAGATGTTGAGCCCGAGCGTCAGCACGAAGAGCGTGATGCCGAGGGCGAAGGCCACGAGCGTCTCGGGCGAGTCGAAGGCGAGGTCGCCCGTCAGCTGGCTGACGATCTTCACGGTGATGGTCGTCATCGCCTCGAACGGGTTGAGCCCCAGCTTGGCCGCGGCCCCGGCCCCCATGACCACGATCATCGTCTCGCCGATGGCGCGGCTTGCGGCCAGCAGCACGGCGCCCACGATCCCCGGCAGGGCCGCGGGCAGCACGACCTGGCGGATCGTCTCGGACTTCGTCGCGCCGAGGCCGTAGGAGCCTTCGCGCATCGAATTTGGCACCGCGTTGATGATGTCATCCGCCAGCGACGAGATGAACGGCGTGTTCAGGATGCCGATCACGAGACCGGCGGTCATCACGGAGGAGCCGGAATTGCCCAGCCCGGTCGGCACGGCGATGAAGTCGCGCAGGAACGGGCCGACCGTCACCAGCGCGAAGAGGCCGAAGACCACGGTCGGAATGCCCGCGATCACCTCGATCAGCGGCTTGACCACGTTGCGCACCTTCTTGGGCGCATATTCGGCGGTGTAGATCGCGGTGAACAGACCCAGCGGCACGGAGACCAGCATCGAGACGAAGCTGATGTAGAGCGTGCCCCAGAGCAGCGGCAGCAGGCCGAGGTCGGAGCCGCCGCGGAACTGCGGGTTCCAGACCGTGCCGAAATAGAAATCCGTGATCGGATACACGCTGAAGAAGCGGATCGATTCCGACAGCAGCGACAGCACGATGCCCACCGTGGTGAGGATCGCGATCGTCGCGGCGCCGATGAACAGCCACAGCATGAAGGTCTCGGTGACGTTGCGCGCCCGGAAGTCGCGGTTCGTCCGCTGCACCGCAAGCGCGAGACCGGCCAGGGCGGTCAGGATGACGACGACGCTCATGGCGACCGCGCTGCGCTGCTGCGCGATGCGATAGGCCTTGGCCGCCTCGAAGACTTCGGGCTTGGTCTCGCTGCCGAGCGCGACGCCCACCTCGGCCAGACGCCCGCGGATGTCGCTGAGGTCGGCGCGCATCGTCACCAGTTCATCGTTCGATATGTCGAAACGGTCCTGCATCGCGTCTAGACCGTCAGCGATCCGGCGCACGTCGCTCATCGTCAGCTTCGCCGCATTCGCATCGGCGGCGACTTCCGGACCCAGCTGGCTGATGATGCGCGCCTCGGTCATGGGGCCCTGGATAAGCAGCCAGATCACCATCAGCAGAAATGCCGGGACAGCCGTGAAAAGCAGCGCCGCCTGACCGTAATAGGATGGAAGGGAATGCAGAAGTCGGGAGTTCCCGCCGGCGCTTTGCATTGCCCGCGCTCGGGCCATGAAGAAACCGATTACGGAAAGAACCAGTATGATCAAGGAAAGAAGGCCGACGCTCATGGGAAATCCGCTTTCAGGTGGTGCCCTTGGGCAAGTCAGTGGGAGGGAGAGCGCGCTGTCGCGCTCTCCCCCGGAAGCGTCGGCTTACTCGAGGGGACCCATCGGCGTGCGGGCAGCAACCATCGCCTGGGTCGCGGCCAGTTCCGGGTCGGACACGAGGCCATAGGCCGCGAGCGGGCCGTCCGGGCCTGCCATGTCGTCGGAGACGAAGAAGTCGATGTATTCCTGCAGGCCGGGGATCACGTCCAGGTGCGCGGTCTTCACGTAGAAGAACAGCGGACGCGACACAGGGTATTCAGCCATGGCGATCGATTCGGTGGTCGGGACGACGCCGTTCATTGTGGCGACGCGCAGCTTGTCGGTGTTGTTCTGATAGAACGACAGACCGAAGATGCCGATGCCGTTCTTGTTGGCATCAACGCGGGCCAGTGTTTCGGTATAGTCGCCGTCGATGTCGATCGAGCGACCGTCGGTGCGCAGCGCCATGCAGGACTTTTCAGCATCTTCGGCGCCGGCAGCTTCATGTGCTGCCATCGTGCCGTTCTCTTCGCAGCCCGCGATCAGCACCTTCTCGTCGAAGACTTCACGGGTGCCGTGCTTGGTCCCGGGCACGAAAGCCAGGATTTCCTGCGCGGGCAGAGCCGGGTTCACATCAGCCCAGTTCACGGCGGTGTTGTCGACCAGAGCACCGTCCTTGACGACCTTGGCAGCCAGTGCGGCATGCACGTCAGCCGGGGTCAGCTCGAAGGCCGGGCCATTGACGTCCGAGGCAAACACGATGCCGTCATAGCCAAAGCGGACTTCCATGATCTCGGTCACGCCCGCGGCGGCGCAGTTGTCGATGTCCGACTGCTTGATACGCGAGGACGAGTTGGCGATGTCGATGGTGTTGGTGCCAACGCCTTCGCACATCTTCTTGCGGCCTGCGCCCGAACCGCCACCTTCGACGACGGGGGTCGGGAAGTCGAAGTTTTCACCGAAGGCTTCGGCGACGATGGTGGCATAGGGCAGCACGGTCGAGGAACCGGCGATCTGCACGTTGTCACGTGCAACAGCGGCACCGGCCGAAAGGGCCAGAATAGCGATTGCGGAGGTGGTGAAAGTCAGCTTGGACATGATTGCTCCTTAGCGTTTGCTTTGGATCGGACACCCGATCTGAGTTAGCGGATAGTCCGATTCTGCAACGCTTATACGACGAATACATGACAGTTATGTAACGGGCGGGGCGACCGGGGGCGTTCCTGGGTTAGGGGGCAGACGGCTTTTGACCGAAACCTTAACCGTGGGTCATTGTTTTTGCGCTATGCAGATTGGCGTCGTCGTGCCTCTGCTCCGCGCAGCGCCAAAGCGACGCCCCCCAGAATGCCCGCCGCGCATATTGCCATTCTTATCGTCAAGGGCTCTGCGATGAATAGCGCACCGCCAATTGCCGCGATTGCGGGAACCGAAAGCTGCACATAAGCGGCAGTGCTGCGCGTCAGGGCGGGCAGCACTGCATACCATATTGCATAGCCAATCCCGGATGCCAGCGCCCCCGAGGCAATCGCATAGGCCCAGCCAAGGGGCGAGATCGCGTTCGCCCAAACGGCTGGCGCGGCCAGCACCACGCCGAGCGGGGCGCAGCGCATGAAATTGCCCGCCGTGTCGCGCAAGGGCTGCGACGATCCGCGCCCGATCAGGGTATACGCCGCCCATGCCAGCCCGGCCAGCACCATCAGCGCCACAGACGCGGGGGCAGGCGCGTCGGTCGCGGGCCGCAACAGCAGCGCAAGCGCAAGCAGTGCCAGCGCGAAGCCTGCCATTTCAAGCCTGCCGGGGCGCTCGCCCTTCACGCGCGCCCAGAGCAGAATCCCGATCTGGACCGATGTAAACAGCACCAGCGCGCCCAAGCCTGCGTCAAGCTGCACATACGCCAGCGAAAAGCCGATTGCGTAAGCAGCCAAGGCGGCTGCGCCGCTCCAAGTGCCACCCAACCCTGCACCCGGCCGCGCGGCGCCGCGCAAGGCAAGGATTGCCCATAAGGCAATTGCCCCGGCTGCCAGCCGCAGGCCGCTATAGGCCAGCGCGTCAATCGTGCCATCGGCCAAGGCAAGTCGGTTCAGCACCGAATTGGCCGCGAATGCCACCATCGCCAGAGCGGTCATAAGAAACATGTGCCAGCGCGTCATGTCGGCCCTTTCCGAGTGCGGCCCGCGATCTGGTCGCGCAGTTGGGTCTGATGCCGCAGTATCAATCATTAAAAATGCAGGTGATCTACCCTTCTTTGAACGGGAAAGAGGGCGCACAAAACCCAAAGAGCGTGGGCAACGGCCCTATGTCTATCCGTTTTCGCGATGCAGAAACGGGAAAGCCTGTGCGATTGACACGAAAGCGGCGGTCCGTTTTGACCATAGCACTCTGTCAATGCGATATCTAACCCAGTTCTTTCCTGCAATGTTTCTCAATTAAACAGTGTTTGGCCGGGCGGAGAGCCTTCCGCCCTCGCGCGCGCCGCAACGTAGGTGTAGGCGACCCCGCGAAACCAGGAACCGGTAAAGCGGGCGACGACATCACGCTTGTCGAAGATTGACCATCGTTCGCGCTTGGCCAAAGCGACGCATGGCCAAGACAATGCCGTTCTTTTCTTACGAGCTGTCACTCTTGCGGGGCGCGTGGCGGATGTCTAGCAAGACCGTCGCTGCCTTGATTTTTTTGGTGACCCCGGCAGGATTCGAACCTGCAACCTGCCCCTTAGGAGGGATTCATTCATTTTCCTGATCCTTCTTTGTTTTTCTGTGCTTACGCTTCTTAACCGGGGTCGTCTGTACATGGCTTGTACGAAACCGCGCCCTGACTGCAGCCTCGTCCGTCTCTGCATGGGCGTAAATTCGCATCGGTAATGTGGCGTCTGACCACCGCCCCGCCTTGGCCGCCGTGACGGGATCGACCCCCTGCCGCACCACCAGTTCGGTGTAGAACCCGTGCCGCCCGGCGCGGTGGGCGGACAGGTAAGGGATGCCCGCGCGCTTGCAGATCGTTTTCCAGCGATTGTTGTAGCCGGTCGAGCTTCCGTATCCGAAAACGCGCGGCGACAGCACTTGCCCAGTCTTGAGGTTCTTTGGCCGCTTGGCCTTCAACGCGACCAGCTCGGCCATCATCTGCGGCGAGACGGTGATCCACCCTTCGGGGTGACCCTTCTGTGCCTTGATCTTCACTTGGCATGAAGCCGGTCTCAGATCGCTCGGCTCGATCGATATCGCTTGGTCGATCCGGGCTGCTGTCTCAAACATGAAACGGGCCAAGGCCGCGTTGTAAGGATCAGCCTCAGCGCAAAACGCCTCGATCCAGTCGCGTGTCGCCGGGGTGCGTTCGACCCGGCTCGTTTTGCCACGGCGCTCGTCCTGCGCGATCCGCTCGAACTTGTCGTAGCGCTTGACCGTCAGATGCGGCGTCCCCTTGTGCTCATGCGCATGGTTGATGACCGCCCGCGCCGGGGTCACGATCTCACGCCACCAGGTATCGGTGCAGGCATTGGGCTTCAGCTTGCGACCAAGGCTTTTCAGCAGTGCGCCTGTGATTGCTCCCAGCGGCATATCCCCGATCTGGTCGAGGATCGGCAGAAGTTGCCGCGCGTCCTTGGCGGTTGCCGGGTAGAAATTGACCGCATCGGCGAACCGCAGGCTATGCTCTTCTCCGACAAGGTGCCTGCGGATCTGCAGCTGCGTCTCGTCGTTTATCCAGTCCCGCGCGCCAGCTTCAGTAGTCGCTCGCGTGCTTTGGCGGTATGGACCGGCGATCGGTCGGCCATTGTATTCGACCCAGCCCTTGACCCAGAAGACGGAGCCACGCTTGTAGATTTCGAGCGGCATGCCTGTCCTTCCTCGAAGATGGTGTCAATTTGGGCGGGCGTGATCAGCATGGTCCGCCCCAGCCGGAAGAACGCGCCAGTGTCGTTGGCCTTCTCGCGCAGGGTCCGCTCGGAAATCTCGATCCCGTGCGTGGCCATGATCTCGACCCACTGAGCAGGCGTCTTGCCGATGGTGAGGATCTGGGACTGCTCTGCGTGTTCGGTGTTCATCATCGCCTCACCCCTTCCGGCCGCCACGGGCGGCCTTGCGTTCTGCTGTGACGGTGAACTGCGAGACATACTTCTCCCATGCCCCGCTCGGGATCTTCGGATTGCGTTTGCCGGGGGCGGTGAAGATGTGATCCAGCATATCTTCACGGATCAAGTAGCGGATGTTGGTCACCGGGATGCCAACGCGGTCCGCCAGTTCCTTGGGTGTCTCTAGAAGTTTGGTCATGCGTCACCTCGTCTGCGATCTGCTCACAAATCGATGCGAAGAATTCCGTTTTGCATTCAGAACGAAACAAAAGTACGCTGGATTCGGACAAAACGAGCGCATCGCCACGATTTATGGTTCTTGTAGGCACATATAACCAAGATTGTGGTCAATGCAACCAGTAAGAGGGTTGATAATGACCGTCACAGGCTTAGGGAGTCGTCTTGCGGCGGTGCGCAGCATGGCGAACCTCTCCCAGGAGGCGATGGCACAGCGGCTAGACATCAGCCGCAGCGCTTATCAGTACTATGAACGCGGTGAGCGAGACATCACCGGCACGCTGCTGTTGCGGGTCTTTCAGGAGTTCGACGTCGATCCGCTATGGATTCTGGAGGGTGACACCGAGCACGGGAAAAGTCGGCGACACGACGAGATCACCCAAGCCTACCGCAAGATCGGACTGGCGGTTGAACACCGCATTTCGGAGCGCGGCCTGAGCGTAACGCCTGAAAAGAAGTGGGATGCCATCGACTTCCTCTTCTCCGAATTTCTCAACACCGATGCCTTGGGCGGCGCAGACCATGCGCCAGACACAAGGCGTATCGACAGCGTTCTGGGGCTGGTTGCCTAGTGTCTGACAGTACTTTTTCATTTCCTGCGGTCGTGTCTCGGAGTTGGTGGAAATTCGAGGGCGGCGTAATCTCCGGGTGAACTGACACCCACCCAACCGGCGGCTGCAACCGCCAGGGAGATCACGCCATGAACCAGATTACCGACACTGCGAGCTTTGCGCTACTGGCCCATGAGGCCGGGTTTGACCCGATCGAGGATCGGTTGCGGGCGAACGTCCGTGCGACCATCGAAGCCGTGTTCGAGGAGGAGCTTGCCAGCTTCCTCGGCCGTCTTCGCTATGACCGGGGCGATGGAGTCACGAAAGGGTATCGCCACGGGCACCGAGAACGGCAACTCACCGGCACCTTCGGGACTGAGACGGTCATCGTGCCTCGCGCCCGCGTTGCAGATGAGACAGGCAAGGTAACGGAGTGGCGGTCGAAAGCGCTGCCCCGATACCAGCGGCTGACGAAGAAGGCCGAGGCCCTCATCGCAGCGGTCTATCTCGCAGGTACGAACACCCGGCGCGTCAAGCGAGCGCTGTTCGGGCTGTTCGAGGGTGCCGTCAGCAAGGACGTGGTCAGCCGTGCCTGGCGCAAGGTGAAGGTCGACTGGGACGCCTGGTCCGCGCGTAACTTGGCCGACGAGGATATCGTCCGGCTGATCCTCGATGGCACCGTGATCAAGACCCGGCTGGACCGGAAAGCCACGAACATCTCGGTGCTGGCCGCAATCGGGGTGCGCCGCGATGGTCAGAAGGTGCTGCTTTCCATCAGGAATATGGGCGGGGAGAGCAAGGCCGCATGGCGGCAGTTCCTCGATGACCTCGATGCACGGGGCTTGAAGCGGCCCGAATTCGTGATCGTCGACGGCGCCCCGGGACTGGAGGCCGCCCTCGTGGCGCTGTGGGGCGAGGACCTGCCGATCCAGCGCTGCACGGTTCACAAGCATCGCAACCTCCTGGCCCATGCCCCGAAGCACCTCCACGACGAGTTGACCGAGGACTACCGCGACATGATCTATGCCGACACCGCGGCCGAGATTGAGACGCGCCGAAAGGCCTTCCTGCGCAAATGGCGGCTAAAGTGCCGTGCGGTCGCTGACAGTCTGGAGGAAGCCGGAGATCGGCTCTTCACCTTCACCCGCCTCGACCCGTCACAATGGAAATCGGCCCGGACCACCAACGCCATCGAGCGCCTGAACGGGGAATTCCGCCGCCGCATCAAGACCCAGACCGTGCTGCCCTGCGCAGAGACCGTGCCCATGCTGCTCTGGGCGCTGCTCGCCTCCGGCCAGATCCAGATGCGCAAGGTCGATGGCTGGGAAACCTTGTCTCAGCCCCTCGAACCCATGCCTCTTGACCTCGCCGCCTGAGAAACCGAAAGATCACATGCCCGGAGATGGCCGCCAGGAAATTTCCACAGCATTCGCGACACGACCTTTCCTGCAGATGTCCACGTTCTGAAACCCCGTAAGGTGTCAGTTTCCCATAGAGTAGACGATTTCCTCGAGCGGGAGGGACTGGTCCCAACTGGCGAGGCGCAGTCAGAGGCGGGGGAGCCTGCGCGGCAGAGCGAGGTCCGGCCCAACGCCAAGAACATGAATGCGATCTGTTGCGCATCATGTGGGAAGATCGAGTACCTCTCCCGCGAATACTGCCGATGCGGCCACTTTCTGCGCGGCCAGCTGGAAGACGAGTACTTGGCATGGGAGCGCGATCTTCATGCCAACCATGCAGCGCTGGCAGAAACTTTCGAGCGCAAGATGAAGCCTCTGCGCGGACTACTTCTTGCGGCGCTCCCCTTCCTGTCTGTCCCAGTGCTGCAGTACCTGTTCTGGCCGGCCAGTCTCGGTGTCAGTTCAATGGCTTGGTTCGCTCCTGCAGTGATGATTGCCGGGGCTGCGGCGGTCCTGGACGCGATACTAAGGCGCCCGCTCACGTCCAGCGCATCGATCCTCGAGAGTTGCACCTTTGAGACCTTTCTGGAAGACCGAGCAGCAAATCACCTCCATTGACCACATGACGATTCGCTTTTCGGTGGGTACGGAAGTGCGTTCACGCCTGCAATCTCACTGTAAGCGATCTATTGACATATGTAAGCAGATAGACTACATAAAGAAATGATAAAGACGTTCACGAACAAGCAACTGAAGGCCCTCTGGGAAACGGGGAAGTCCAAGATCGACGCGCGGTTTCACAAGCGTATCCTGCGGCGGCTCGATGCCCTGGATGCCGCCACCGCGCCCGAGGACATGAACCTTCCCGGTTTCGACTTTCACGCGCTGCGAGGTCACAACCCCACGCGCTATACGGTCCATGTGAACGGGCCATGGTGCATCACGTTCGAGTTCAGAGATGGCGACGCCTATGTGCTGGATTTCGAGCAATACCACTAGGAGGCGAGCATGAGCCGCAACCCCGACCGCTGCCCGACGCATCCGGGCGAATTGCTCCGAGAGGACGTGATCCCCGAGACGGGCAAATCCAAGACAGAGATCGCGCGGCTGCTGGGCATCTCGCGCCAGCATCTGCATGATGTCGTGGCGGAGCGCAAACCGGTCAGCCCAGAGGTCGCCGTGCGCCTGGCAAAGCTGTTCGGGAACGAACCGCTGTTCTGGATCAGGATGCAGGGTGCCTATGACGCTTGGCATGCCTCTCGGGAAGTGGATGTGTCCGGCGTGCCCACGCTTTTTGCTGCGGAATAGCTCGAGCAAGGAAACTGGATTTGTGTTTTGTCTTTGGCGCGACCGGCCCTATCCTGACGTTCATCCCAGATGCCTTTGCTGCGGCGCAGCCTCACCAGACCGGCCATTCGTTCATGGCGCAGCATTTTCAGGCGGTTGAAGTTGTTAGCGCTCGCCAAGCCGCCGATAGAGCCTCCGTGGCTTGCCTGCGCTTTTCCGTCAAAAAATATGCTGGCCGCATCGGGCATGAAGCGAATAGAGGTTATACAGTTGTGGTAGACACATCCCCTAACCAGACTTGGGCTATGATATTTGAGCCAGATTAACTTCAATCCTGAGCAGGAACATCTACTGGTGGGCTTTGTCGGACGAGACAAAGTCAAGGGCTGCATTAGCGGTATCGTCTCGAAGCGCGAAAGACTGCGAGAACTCAGTTACGCTGGACGCGAGGTTTCTACCCGAGAAAACCTCGAAGTAGAGTTTAGTGGACTGCTTCGCGAAATCGACGACCTTGTCGGCAACTTGCAAAGCGCCATGAGGCAAGAAGATCTTGATTTGCGGACATGGCAAAAGAACTTCGCAATTGTTTATGATGATCGCTGGTCATTGGGAGCAGAAGAAATTCGCGGGCCGCTCATACCCTTCCTGCGGGGAAACCTTGAGCCAATTCTACGTGTCGTCGTGGCTCCCGATCTACCCGAAAACGTTGTCGCCCTCTTCCTGACCATCCCTAGCCTCAAGGAACTTCTTAAGAGGGAAAACCACGGACACTGGGGATATCACTATCACTACCTTGACGCACACGGGCGCCGGTCAGACACGCTTTTGACCTTCGAGCGACAGCTCAAAACGCTATCTGACGGCAAGAAGGTTAAGGTCGTCACTTGGGAAAGGCATAGTGAGTCGAGTCACTTCGCAGCGCGCGCTGCGAGCTGGGGTGCCAACAAAAGAGAAAGCGTCTACGAGGCGTGTGTTGGCGATAGCGCCAAACGAAACCTGAACGACTTCAAGAAGCCAACTAAAGATGCCCAAGCGCTTTGGCCCGTCTGACATTGACAAGATCATGCAATGGCCAGAGACGGCCCTTTGCGGACATCAGCGATTGTCGCGGCTGAAGTCGGTTTTAAGCTCGAAGTACAGCCCGCTGCAGTTCGCGGGAAATGTTTCTTAAACTGCCCCTATAAGGTCCTGTCAGCAAACGAGATGCTTACGGCTATTCTCCCAGCGCATCCAACGCCAACGCTGCAATCCTTTGAAAACCTATCCGTCCGGCAATCTTATACCCCTGAATGGCATAATCCTTGCGCTTTGCTTTGAAGTTCTCTGCAGATTCCTGCGCCAGTTCGTATGCTCTTTTTAACTCATCTCTGCCAATTTCATACGCCGTGCATTTCAGTCTCATCTCGAAGATCGTGGTCCGCCCAAATTCTGCGGCAAAAAGGGCAGGTGTCTTTCCGGTGTAAGTCTGAAGCGTCGGATTCGCGCCCGCGGCAAGAAGAATTTCAAAACATCGATCGGCTCCAACTTTGGCTGCTGAATGCAATGCAGTACGGCCAAGCGCATCCTGAGCATTGATTCCGTCACGCATGCGATCATGCACGAGGCGATCAACGAGTGCCTTTACCATGTCGACATCGTTTCGATCGGCGGCCAACATCAGCACAGTCTGTTTTAGGTAGTCACGCGCCTCCAGAACGTCCCTGGGCAACAAGCTGGCCAGCTTTAAATGCGTTGCGGCCATCAAATTGGCAAGTTCGTAGGGTTCTTTGGGAATCCCGGGATATGTCGGCATTTGCCTCATCCGCGGCGCGATGTCCGCCACCATCTTTGATGATATAGTAAAGAACGTGTCGCCACGCACATCTCGCAACTTGTGCTTCAACTTGCGGCGAAACTGCTTGATGAACCCGCGTACCTCATCCTCTGAAGCGACCGACCAAAGCAAACCTGCGTACGCGCGAATGATCTCGGAATTTTCTTGCAGCGGCGCTTCGATTTCCACCCCTTCATACGGGCGAACAATGTTGTCCCAGAACCAAGCCGCGTGATCAGCGGCAGCCAACCGCATCGAATAATCGATCGGGCCTTCGCCGAGTTTCCAGCGAGCTGCATCTCGAGGCTGGACTGATTTGCAAAGAATTCGAAAACTTCGTTCTGCACTGGCACGCTTGAATGCGTCCTGAGCAACAGCCAGTGAGAAGTTGAGCTTTGCGATATCCAGCTTCAGTGGCCCGATGGACCGCGTCAAACAGAGTTCGAGAGCCTTTTCGGCATGCTGACACGCTTCGTAAAAGTTGCCCGACGACAGTGCGTCGAGGGCGCATAAGTAGGTGAGATCTGCTTCGAACTCGTCAATGCGGGGCAATTTTCGAAGCTTTTCCAGACCAGAGGCGACATAGAACTGACGCGCGGGATCATCGCCACCCCACGTCACGAGCACGTTTTCAATGGTTGCTTGAACTGCTTCTCGCTCTCCAAGTCGTTCCTGGTTGGGCATCCACATTTTGGGTGACCTGGCCTGCAAGTTTTCAAATAGGTCAGGCAAAACGTTGTCATCCGGCATAGACATCAACATTAGTGATAAAAACTGACCAATGGTTTCGGGTGCAGGCAAGTCACCGTTTTCGTTGGCTGCAATGGCCGAGAAAACGCTGGACTTTGCCCACCTAGGGAAGGCGGCAGAGAATTTCGTTCTCTCTCGTTCTACCGAAGTGTCGTGGCTGGCCAAAGTGGCCTCGTGGCTCCACCTAAAGAGCTCGATCAATTGCAAAGCCTTGTTGCGTATCGGATCAGTGTCGTTCGGTGAGCAACCTGGCGTCAAGTAACCAACGAGATCCTTGTAGGCTTGCTCAATCGCGCGTGCCCAAAGCAACAACGAGCGAAGCTGCGTTGTAGAAAGATGAGCTTCGTCTGAACTCTTGTGTGAAAACTGATAATCGTCACTGAACCACTCCATGATCTTGGAAAGCGCTGGCGTTGTTCGGCCAGACTTCCAGTTGTCGAGCGTACGTCGTCTTTCGTCGTCGTATTCCCCCCAAAGCCGATCTAATGGGCCGTCAAATTTCTCTAACCACCATGAGAGCACTTTCTCGACTGGCAAAATCAAACGATCTGGGTTCGCAGGATCTTGATGCGGCAAAAACCAAAGGTCGTCTTCGGGCATCTGAGGCAAAAGCGCCTCATCCTGGCACCAAAACCCCCAGGTTCTACCAAGCGCAGGCATAACGTCGAACGCTAGAAGCACGCAAAGCGTCTGCTGCGGAGTTGCCGAGTATGTCCGCGTGTGGAGTTCGAGCGCATCCAGGGAATTCCCAAGCCTTAGGAGCTGTTCGACTACATCTCCCCAAAGAGTTGACGCTTGGTCCTGTCTCAACGACTGCCTAAGCAGGTCAATTAACTCAATCGTTCGGTCAGCCCCTCTCTCCAAACGCATCTCCGAGAGTGCGTAGCGGCGGCGTTCTGAGTGTTGCCATTCGGGCGCGCAAAACAATGATACAGCGTAGAGGAGTGCTGAGTGTGAAGTCGGAAGTTGAGCAATCCGCTGAGTGTCGGACACGGTCACACCTTGGCCTGTTGGCGATGTATCCTGGATAGTTCAGCCTTCACGTTCCGAAACGCCCGTCGATCACTCGGCGTTCGGGAGAATACCAACAATCCACCACCGGCCAAGAAAAGCTTGGCATGCTTCTTTCCCGAGACAAACCGCGCCCCTGACTTCACTTCCTCTGCAATCACCTGATTCAACTCTTTATCTTTTGAATAATACACTTTGCACCTCGATAACGGGATGGCGGTGCAACCACCATCCCAATCATTTCTTTCAATTGTTATCGTGACCGAGCCTTTTGCAGCAGCCTTTGGGGATACTGCGCACGGCTGGCTACAGGCTGCTTATTTCCCCTTAGGCGGGTTGTTTCCCCGGCCAGAACCAGATTTATTTCCGGTTGTTGACGGGCCGTTCGTAGGGCGTGGGCTTGCCATTTTCTTGTCCTTTCGTTGATCCATTTTCCGCCTAGCAACTGAATGTTGCCAGGCATGAGAAAGAGATAATCGAAGCCGCCCCCATCCGTGAGGAAATCGGGAATACAGTCACAAAACTGATTGTGGAGCATTGAAAATTTCTTTGCCCAATCAGCCTTTACGGGTCCGTAACGTTGCAGCTCTGGCGTGATTGGGTAAAGCAAGCTGTCGCCCAGTTTTCCGGTCGGCATAGTTCTGCGCAACCCACCTATGCCAACAGCGCAGCGTGAACCAACGTTCCCATAGCGGTCATTAGTTAGTGCCATAGCGAACGGCAGCTTCCCGCCCGTAGTGACTGCCCGCCATCATTCTGTCACTCCATACAGTTCCCGCAATTGTTGCGGCACTGGCTCAACAATATCCCACTGCACCGTTATCGGCGCATCCCCCTCCCAGCCCACGAATTGCACCGGTCCAGCATAGCGGAACGGGGCTGCGCGCCCATCGCGCAGTTTCGATTTTCGAAGGAACAGGTGAACCGTCCAGCCAGGTTCTGCGCCCGAGATGATGCGACCGCGCATGTCGTCGCGGCGTGTGCTGGTCTGGGTTTGCCAGACAAAGCGCGTGGGACTCGCGAATTGGTCGGCGTAGTGGCTGCCGACTGACATGCTACCTTTGTCCATCGTTACCAGAAGGATCATCGCCCGCACGCCCTTTAGGACCACGATACCGGCGTTCCAAGACCCCGTGTTGAACACTGCCCCGAAATGCGGCGCGATCTGGTCGCGCTGGTATTCGTGCCAGAGGGTAAGACCCTTGGCTGGGGCTATTGGAGCGGGGGCAGCACCTTCGGCGGCTTCCGCCAGACCGGTGCCCTCGGGCATGTCATAGGTCACATCCCGCGCCTGGAGATATCGCAGGAGCCGCCAGTCCACGAGTTCCGAGGCGAGCGCGGTGAGGGCCGCGGTCTCGCCCTCGGCAAACGTGGTCTCGAACGTGCCCGGCCCCAACTGGAACCAGTCCGTCTCGGCCAGGATCTTGAGCGGTTGCTGCATCAGAAGCGTGCGCAGACGGGGCGCATCGTCAGGGTCGACGCTCAGGTCCATCTTTATCTGCGGGTTGCGCCGGGCGAGACGGGCAACGCGCTCCACCAGATCGGTCAGCGCGATCCGGCCTGGGAAGGCTCCTGCTTCGATCATCGCGCGCAAGACCAGCATCTTGTAGCTGCGGGTCATGCGCGTCGTCTCGATCTCGTCCAGAAGCGCGCGATGCGCAGTCCAGGCGCTGCGCTGCGCCTCCGAAAGATCACCCATGTCGGCCACGAACCCCAGCCAGCCCGCATGCCCCGTGCGGCCGGGGTTGAAGCCCGCGTGCTGCACCTCCGACGCGGTGGGCCTTGTGCCGTGGCGCTCGCGGAAATCGCGGTAGAAGGCGGCCAGTTCCTCGCCGTCGCGCGGCTGGCGGATCAGGGACCGCAGTATGTCGAGCGCCTGCAGGTCATAGGTCACCTCGCAGCCCACAGGGAACTGGATCAGCTTGTCGGTCAGCTGCTCCAGCGCCAACCGCAGCGCGCCGTCACCTGCGCCCAGCTTGAGAAGCGTGCGGAACTTGGTCAGGAAAATCCGGTGGTTGCCGATATAGTCGATGACGGCCAGATGCGTTTTTTCTGCCGAGCGGCGCAATCCACGGCCCAGTTGCTGCAGCCAGATCACCGGGCTCTCGGTCGGGCGCAGCATCAGCACGGTGTCGATCGACGGCACATCGACACCTTCGTTGAACATGTCGACGGCGAAGACGATGTCGAGGTCGCCATCCTCTAGCGCCTTCAGCGCGCTGGCCCGAGGGGCGGAGGTGTCGCCCGAATGGACCGCGACGGCGCGCAGGCCGCGCGCTTGCGCGAAATCGGCCATGAAATCGGCATGGCGGCGGGACACGCAGAAGCCGATGGTCTTTTTACCGCCGCGCTTGGCAAGCTGCTCGAGCGCGTTTTCGGCGCGGGCCTGGGTTGCGACGGCTTCGGTCAGCGCGGCCTCGTCGAACCGCCCGCTGCGCCAGGGGATCTGGGAATACTCGACCGGATCGGGCACGCCGAAATAGTGGAAGGGGGCCAGCAGCCCCCGGTCGATCCCGGACCAGAGATCGCATTCGTAGACGAGGTTTTCTTCGCAAAGGCCCAGCAGATCACCACCATCGCTGCGGTCGGGCGTGGCGGTCAGACCCAGCAGGAAGCCGGGCTGGAAATGGTCGATGATCCGCCGATAGGTGGCGGCGGCGGCGTGGTGGAATTCGTCGACGACGATGTAATCAAAGGCCCGCGGATCGAACCGGGTCAGATGCGCATTTCGCGCGAGAGTCTGGACAGAGGCGAAGACGATGTCAGCCTCGGCGTCCTTTTCCTCACCTGAGTAGCGCCCAAGCCGGGCGCGAGGCCGGACAGCGCGGAAGGCGGCCATGGCTTGGGTCAGGATTTCCTCGCGATGCGCGACGAACAGGATGCGGGCCGCATCCGCGCTGTCGAAAGCCGCGAGGAATGTCTTGCCAAGGCCCGTGGCCAAAACCACCAGCCCAGCACCATAACCCTTCGCCCGGGTCGCGCGCAGGGCTGCCAGCGCCTCGGCCTGAACCTCGTGCGGGGTGGGGGCGGTTTCCGGGGCTTCTATCGGTGCGCCGCTGGCCGTGGGCAGGGGTGCGATGCGACGTGCCTCGTAAGCGTCGATCCAGGCGGGCGTCAGCTCTGTGACCTCGGGCCGGGCGAGCAGCGCCTCGAAGGCCTCGCGGGCGGCCAGAAGCGGGGCAGGATCGACCGGATCGACATGACGCAGGTTCCATTCGATGCCGTCTGTCAGCGCCGACCGGGACAAGTTCGACGACCCGACGATCAGCGCCCCGCCGTCGCCCGCAAATGTGAACATCCAGGCCTTGGGGTGAAACGGGATCTGTGCGGCCTGGAACACATGCAGCCTGCGCGCGCCCTCAAGGTCGGAAATCAGCCGCAGCGCCGCCGGTTCCGTCACGCCCAGATAGTCGCCGGTCAAGAGCCGCAGCTCGCCGCCACGGTCCAGCAGATCGCGCAGATGCGGCAGGACCAGCCGCACGCCGGAGGTCATCAGGAAGGATACCGACAGATCGACGGCGCGCGCCCGGTCGATCAGGGGGCGCAGATGGGCGTGCAGCGCATCTTCACCGCCCGAGATCAGCGGGCGATCATGGGGCATGCCCGGCAAGGGACCGGGTGCCGCCAATGGCGGATCAAGGCGCAGGTGGACATGGCCGCCAGTCTCGACCAGCGTCACCAGCGCGTTCGTCCCCTCGGTCTCGAGGAGGGCTTGCGCGGGTCCGATCCTAGCGGCAAGGGCCGCTTGCTCTCCGGCGGAAAGCTCCCCCCAGCGGGCCACATGACGGCGGGGCGTGAGAGCAAGGCCTGCGCCGTGGCGGATCAGGATAACATGGGCGTCACATTCTACGATGGCGCTGGCGGCGGCATCGCATACAGAGCAGGCAGGGTTGCTTGACCCCTCAGCAGGAACACTCGATCCGCCGGTCACGTCTTATTCACCACTGCATTTACCCACACCTCCGACGTCCGATCCGGGCGACAATCGCGGCTTTCCCAGAGGTCAGGTTCGTTGAACGCGCCGCATCCGTCCAGGATTGCTGACAGACTTTCAGGCGTCATGTCGGTAAACCGGCGTCCGTCCTTCACCCGCTCGCCGGTGCCGCGCTTGAAGGACAGGTAAAGTGCGCCGCCCGGCACCAGATGGGCGGCAAGTCGGTCGATGGCCTTGGGCAGGTCGACCTCGGACACATGCAGCAGGGACGCACAGGCCCATATGCCCTCAAACGGATGCTCCCAGACGAATTCCTCGAACCGCCTCAACCGGGTCGGCACAGCCGCATGCGCCTGCGTGGCAGCAACCATGACCGGCGAGGCATCGAAGGCCGAGACGTCAAAGCCCAAGATCCGGTAAGTCAGCGCATCACGGCCTGACCCCGATCCTGCATCTAGGATGCGTGCCGGCCCGTCTGGTAGTGATGGGACTGCCGCCAGAAACCGACCCTGCGCGTCCGACATGTCGACATCGCGCGTAGCTGCGATGAAGGTGATGGCGTGGTGGTTGTAGTAGTCGGTCAATATGGTGCTCCATGTTATCTGGTCTCGCATCTTCGACAGAAATCAGGGATTTGACCAGGTGTGCTGCGGAGGTTGTCAACGCTGGCAGATGAAGGGGCGGGTGCAATGCGATTAAGGCGCGCAAATCCTGAGCGCTTCACATGCACAGTTCTATTTGCTCCACTCGCTAGTTTTGGCCGTGAATAGTGTTCGTAAAGGAGACAGCCGAAGACTATCGTCGGCCCGCTACCGGATCATGTGCTTTGGCCGACTGCAATTCCTGGTCGTCACCGCGCAAGAAAGTCGCGATGCGCGGAAGGAGCCGATCAGGTGAGTCGCCTAGAACCTCGCACTCCCAAACCACCCCTACGCGCCAACCGAGCGCCCGCAAGTCAGCGATGTTCCGGGCATCGCGCGTGACGTTGCGCGTGAACTTCTCTGCCCAGAATTCAACATTGCTGGAAGGTGTCGTCGCTCGGCGGCAGCCCGAGTGCCGGTGCCAGAAGCACCCATGCACGAACAGGATTGCACCGAGCCGGGGAAAAACCAAGTCAGGGGTCCCAGGCAGCCCACGCCGGTTCAGCCGGTACCGGAAGCCCATCGCATGAAGCGCTTTACGTAGCGCCACTTCGGCTTTCGTGTCCTTGTTGCGAACACGGGACATGATCCGTGATCTGACTTGGTTTGTCACTGTGTCTGCCATACTTTCCTCTGCCATACTTTTCCGTATAAGGCCAACGTTTGAAGCGACGCGAGATCCAGATCGGTGCTCCTCAATACCATTTTTTGTGCTGAAATGTGGACAGTATTCAGTTATTTTGCCGCATCAGAGAAGTAGATATTACTACATTCGCAACAATATTCGTCGAATACTGTTGCGATTTTTGTCTTGGTCGGCTACCTGTCAACCGTCCTGCCGCGCCAGATTGCCCGGCAGTCGTTCCAAGGAGAGCCGATTATGGATGAACCCAAGCACGACAAGTTTCGGCAATTGGCCGAAAGCCGAACCAACAAAGCTATCGAAGCGATCGCGCGCATCGGCAACCTCTCAAACCGGTCGCTGTATGAATGGGACGAAGGTGAGGTTCGCAAGGTCCTCAAGGCGCTGCGAGACTCCGTCAATGAAGTGGAGCAGCGCTTCACTACCCCCCGGAGCAGAGTCGGCGGAAGCTTCAAGCTCTGATTGCTAAATGAATTTAAGAACAAAGCAGTAGGAAGGGTACCGGCGCGTGCAGGAATCAAATTGGCATTATGAAGACGAGCCGGTCAACGGAGGAGCGGGCGGCGAAGTTTTCAAATCGATTTTCAACGGAAGCGGACTTGACGCCGCGGGGCGACTGGCGCGCGAGGCGCTGCAAAACAGCGTCGATGCAGCACGTCCGGGTGAAACCGCGCAGGTCTCTTTGCAGATAAAGGTCTATGAGGAGGCCGATCTTGATCGCTTCTGGAACGCTGCAGGGTTGAGTGCACTTGCCAAACGCGTTGGCGTACTCGGCCTCCACCAGGCGAACGCCTTGGCCGAGAGGCCCGAAAAGCTTCGTGTTCTGCAGGTCGTCGATTCCGGAACGACAGGCTTGTCCGGAGACCCCACATCGCCCAGTTCGAAGATGCGAAAGCTGCTGATGGAGATCGGCGGCAGCCAGAAGATCGCCGAGGGCGGCGCCTCGGGCGGTTCATATGGTTTCGGCAAGGCCGTCTACAGCGCTTCGTCGCGTATCGCTGTCGTTTTCGTTTATTCCCGGACGCTGGACCCTCAGGGCGAGCCTCTGTCCCTATTGATGGGTTGCTCATACCATCAGGCGCATGAGTTTAACGGCAAACGAACCAGCGGACGCGGCTTCTATGGCCAACCGGTCGAGCTCGCTCATGCGATCCGCTACGATGCTTTCACCGGGCTTGAAGCGGATCGTCTAGCTGACGAACTGGATCTGGTCCGCGATGCGGACGACATGGGCACAACGATCGCGATCGTAGACTGCCCGCTATCTATGGAAAACATCAGGCGTGGTGTGGAGCGATCTTGGTGGCCAAAGATCCGCCGTGACAATTTCCGTGTGACACTCGTCGATGAAACTGGTCAGCGGTTACATGCCAGGCCACTTATGGACCCAGAGTTGCGCCCGTTTATCGACGCATTGGACGTAGCCCTAGGAAAGTCGCCAGAACAAACCGGAAAATCTCGAAGAAAGGTATTTAATAGGATTGAAGAGAGATCAATCGGTCAACTCGGTTTATTTGTGATGACCTCCCCGGAAGAGGTTGACGAGCAGTCTGATCGGGAAGACCTGCGCGATAGGATCGCCTTGGTACGTTCTCCCGGAATGGTCGTGCAGTACTACGGCAAGCGGCAAGTCAGTAACCCGCCCGTTGTTGGTGTTTTCTTGGCCGATGACGGGATCGACGATATCCTGCGCCGATCGGAGCCGCCCGAACATGATCGGTGGGATGTCAATGCGGACCGGTTGGACCCGGCCAAGAACGAGCGAGAGATCGTGCAGGCGATCCATAGCAGGATCTGGCATGAATTGCGGATGTTCCAGAAGACTGCCCGCCCTCCGGAAAAGTCGAGTGGCAATAAATTCCTGCAGCTTGAGCGCGAGTTGGCGAAATTGTTCGGTCCCACCGGCAAGCGCGAACCTATAGGTGGAGGTAAAGGCGAAACACCGGTCTCGTTGCGGCCGGATGTCAGCATCGTCCAAGCATCCGGAGGATTGAAAATGGTCGGCAAGGTCCTTCTGCAATTGAAGGAGGACCACGAAGGTGACTTGCCGGTCGCCTTGTCCTTCCGGCTCAGTTCGGTCGACGAGGGCGGTCATCACATTGATCCGGTCGCCGTCACCGCGACATTCGATGGTGCAGCGGCAAGCCTTACGGGCGACGGGGAATGGAGCCTTTCGCTTTCGCCGGGCGAGAAGGTCGAACTTACGGTTGAAAGTGCAGTCTACGAATCCGACTGGACCGTGGAGTTCGTTCCGAAGGTCACGCCCCTCGACAGGGAGGTGCAGCCATGAACGCGTGGGTAAGATCGCAGCCCCGCACTCTGAGGCCCTATTTCGGCGCAGAAGCAGCCGAAACACTTTTGGACGAAATGGAGCTTGTACTCAAGGTTGGAGATACGCCGGTACCAACCCGACGATTGATCATTGATGAGATGCAGATGGCCGAGATATCGCCAAGACTGTATCCCAAGCTCTCGGAAAGCCGTCTGGATGTTGTTTTCGGCGCGCGCCGATCAGCTTTCGATTTGGTGATTACGCTTCGGACACCACAGATGCTCCGAAGAGAGCTGGTCGAGCGTTACCCACTTGGCGATGAAGCGCCCGAGACTATCGAGATCCCAGAGCGATTGCTAGGCGACGCCAAACTCACGGGCCTGTTCGAACTGGGCGTATCTATTTGCCTTCGTGATGAGCTGGATCTTGGCGCTGGCTGGCCTGAGCAAATCGGCAGCTGGGTCTCGCGGGGTACGTTTACGAT
The DNA here is from genome assembly GCF_001517585.1 of Roseibaca calidilacus. NCBI lineage: Bacteria > Pseudomonadati > Pseudomonadota > Alphaproteobacteria > Rhodobacterales > Paracoccaceae > Roseinatronobacter > Roseibaca calidilacus. The sequence goes on from NZ_FBYC01000004.1 coordinate 561,755, forward strand.
TGGCCTTGATCGCCGTCAGGCTGCCTTCAGAATAGAAATCCTGACGGAGACGATGATCAAGGAACGCGCTCTACCTGCCGGGACGATGGTTTGGGTGGATGTCGACGATTTGAATGTCGTCTACGAGGAGGGAAGCGCATGTGCGACCGCCTATATAAGCGAGAAGCTTCATGGGAAGTTCACAAGCGGCAAGACTCACCCGGCTGTGACGGCACTGCTGTATGCCGAAATCGTGTGCGCCGTTCTCTCGTCGCCCGACAACGGCATTGCTGAAGCAACTGAAATCGTTTCTGGAAGCCCATTGGAGAACATCGCCAAGAACCTGAGTTCAAGCAGGGCGTTGTCGTTGCGAGAACTCAAAAAATTGATCGACGACCCCACAAGGTTACGTGCGACCGTTCATGATAGCCGTGGCCTTGTCAGGGATTTGGAGAAAGTCTGATGCCATACCCCATTGTACGCGAAGACGCCGCGAAATCCTGGTTCAAGAAGTGGCAGGACGCATGTGGAGAAGCTGGGGCCCGCGTCGCGCCTATTGAGCTACCTAAGCTCGAGTTCAGACCGCTTGGTGATGATTTCGATTGGGACAACGAAATTGCCTCTGTTGTTCATCGACTGCAAACCTTGTTAACGGATGAAGGAGAAAAGGCTTTTGAGGCCAAAGGTACGGTGCTCGTGCACGAGGCACTTCCGGATCATGAAGCGCTACGCGATCCGGAATTCTGGTACTGGATTGCCTGTTCAGTCGGCCGCGAATTGATCGAGGCGCGATATCCGTTCAAGAGTAATGATCAGGATAACCCTGATCCGGATAACGAGGCTCAGCAGGAGGCTAGAAACTATCTACCCGGCAGAAATAACTTCGTGGGGCAGAACGCAAAAGAGGTGCTGTTCTTCAGACTTTGGATCAGGGCCGAAATGGGAAGATTGGTCGAGGTTTCCGAAACGGTTGCAGAGAGTTACGAGTATGCGCGAGCCGGTTCAGTCGAGTTTTGGCGGAGCCATCTTCTAAGAGTCCTGTATGCACAGCATCGTCCTTTGTTGCGTGCTTTTCTCGATTTTCAGTTTCCAGTGCCTGATCGGAACAAACCCAAGCTGACCATTCCAGAGATCCGGCAGCTGGCAAAAGACCTTGCCAAGGCTTGTGCCAACGTGTCCGTTGAGGTACTCGATCAAGACCAAAGTAAAGCCTTCGTCGAGCGGGTGTGGGCAAGAACGTCGGCTAGAAAGGCTTGGGTCAAAGGCTGACCTAGAAGTCGTCGCGAAAGTGGTGGAATGAATGTGAACGTGGCACCTGACTGCCGCACTTCCGGAGCCGACGAGGCTCGTTCGGAGTGGTGGCAAGGATTCTTAAAGGGCTCCCATCGTTGGGACGATCCTTCAAAGGTGCCATTGCAAGTCGTTGACTTATTTTGTGGTTCTGGTGGCTTTGGGTTAGGCGCCGCACTAGCGGCTTCTTGCTTCGGACGGCGGGCAGTATTCCAGGCTATCGCAGATGCGGATGCTCCTGCGATGGATGTATATGCTCGCTCGCTGCCCGTGCGGGCGAAGATCTCGGACTCACTCGCGACCATCGTCGACTACTCGGTTGATCGTGTGGATGCAGACCCCGTTTTCGACTATCCTCCGGAGCTCTTGCACAACGCTCTAGCTGCGGAAGTCGGAACGACCGACCTCCTTATTGCCGGCCCCCCATGCCAGGGCCACTCGAACCTCAACAATCATACGCGGCGGGATGATCCTCGGAATGATCTTTTCGTGGCAACCGCCGCAATTGCAGTCGCGTTGGGCGCTCAGGTTGTAGTCATTGAGAATGTGCCGGGAGTTCTTCGCTCGCATAGTGATGTAGTGGATTTGGCACGGCGTCTTCTCCGTTCCGAGGGTTATGCGGTCGCTGATAGAGTCGTCAGAATGGATGAACTGGGGGGCTGGCAAACGCGAGCCCGTTACTTCATGGTTGCCGTTCTCGATGGCGATCAAGAAATCCTTGAGCGAACTTTGAACGGTAGTTCTGGGAAGAAAACAGACTTACTGATGGATAGGCAGCCGCCGAAAGATGTCCTATGGGCTATCGGAGACCTTGCAGACAAAGTTGGAAACAGTGTTTTCGAAGCCCCTCCTGTCCAGGGGGCCGAGAATGCCCGACGTATAGATTATTTGTTTGATGAAGAGCTATACGATCTGCCGAATAGTGAGCGCCCAGACTGCCATAAAGACGGAACCACCTATACCTCGGTCTACGGACGGATGCACCCGGTCAAACCTGCGCCTACGATCACTACGGGAATTGGGACGCCTGGTCAGGGCCGTTTCATTCATCCGACCAGGCGTCGTCTTATCACGCCGCACGAAGCTGCCCGCATTCAGTGCTTTCCGGATGGCTATGGGTTCACCGACAATGGGGAAGGTCCGCCAAGGAAAGCTCTCGCGAAGTGGATAGGTGATGCCGTTCCGCCATATCTTGGAATGTCGGTTGTTTGCGCAGCCCTTTCGGTATTGTCCGAGAAAGCTCCGTGCTTTCCATGGGAGTGAGATGCCTGGCAGATCTATCGTGTGCAGCAAGTGGGGCTAGCCGATAGCCAGCTTGATAGCTTCTCTACGATATTGTGAATATATAGCCCAAAGGCAATATTTACAAAGTATCGCCGGTAAGCTATCAATAAATATGACCGATACTCTCGCATACCCCATTCGAAGCCTGCGCCAAGCTGGGGCCGTTCTGCGTGCCCGCCGGTCTGACCGCCAGATCAGCCAGAAGCAACTAGGCGAGATTACAGGGACGGCGCAGTCCACCATATCGGATATAGAGAACGGTGTCGTATCCGTCAGCCTCGATGTCTACCTGCGCCTCTTGGAGGCCTTGGGCGCGGAACTGTCCGCGACGGATCGTATAGCTGGCCAGCGGCAGGACTAAAATGGCAAGGATCGCTCGTGCTGGTCGCCGCACACGCCAAAGCAAGACAGCAGTCTGGTACGAAAGGGCGAGGGTGGGAACGCTGACCCGCGCAACGGATGGTGCCATCGCCTTCTCCTACGATCCTGACTGGCTGGCGTCCGAGGCCGCTTTTCCGGTTGCCAGCGCCCTGCCGCTTACCAAGCTCAAATGGCAGGGCGATCCGGTTATTGCCGCCTTCGACAACCTCTTACCCGATGCCGAAGGCGAGCTGCGCGAGAACATCGCCGCGCGCGTCGGGGCGCAGGGCAAGGATGTGTTCTCTCTGTTGTCTGTGCTGGGGCGCGACTGTGTCGGTGCGCTGCAATTTCTGCCGGTGGACGAGGCCCCATCCGAACAGGACATGCAGTATCGCATAATTTCGGAAGAAGAGATGGTCGCCGACCTGAAGAATCTCGCCGCCGCGCCGCTCGCCTTGAGTGAAGACGAGGATTTCCGGATTTCCATCGCAGGCGCGCAGGAAAAGACGGCTTATTTGCGTATTAATGGCCAATGGGCCAAGCCGCGCGGCATCACGCCGACCAGCCATATCTTCAAGACGCCCATGGGCATCATTCCCGGCCCTGAGCAGATCGACCTGAGCGACAGCGTCGAGAACGAGCTGTTCTGCATGACCTTGGCGCGCGAAATCGGCCTGCCCGTCGCGCATGTCGAAAAGCTCACATTGCCCGGGCAGGTCGTTCTGTCCGTCGAGCGGTTCGACCGCGTCTGGCACGGCGACACCCTGAAACGCCTGCCGCAAGAGGATATCTGCCAGTCGCTGGGCTATCCTTCTGCCATGAAATACCAGCGGCTGGGCGGCCCCGGCATTGCGCAGATCATGGAGCTTTTGCGGGAATCCGACACGCCCATCGAAGACCGGGAGACGTTCTTCCGGGCGCAGATCTTCTTCTTCCTGATCGGGGCCTCGGACGGGCATGCCAAGAACTTCAGCCTGCGTCTGGGGCGTCGGGCGCGGTTCACGCTCGCGCCCCTCTATGACATCCTGAGCGTCGCCCCGGTCGTCCGCGCCGGACGCTTGCAGCGCAAGCGCTACCGCCTCGCCATGTCGATCGACGGCCATTACGGCATCGACGAGATCGTGCCCCGCCACTTCGAGGCCGAGGGCCGCGCGGCGGGTCTGCCCAAGGGCCGCGCCCTGGAGCTGTTGCAGGACATGACAGATCGGCTGGGCCCCGCGCTGGAGCGGACGCTTCTGGCGGTGGGCGATCAGGTCCCGGCGGCGGTCAGCGAGCCGATCGCAAGCGATGCGATGCAGCGGGCGGCGCAGATGCGGGACCTGTTTTAGGGCCCCGGTGCCTTTCTGGCTAACCCCTCCAGCGCCTTGTCGACCTCGCGCGTCATCGCTGCAAGCTGCTCTTCCCACAATATGCGAAACTCCTCGGCGAATTCGACCAGCCCCCCGGCGAAGGTGCGGATCGTGGTCATGTCATCGTCGGTAAACGGGATCGGGCGGCCGCGCAGTTTGGCCTCATTCAGCTTGCGGGCGATATGGTTGACTGCAGCGCCCTCGGTGGCGACCTGCGCGCCCCAGGCTTGCAGGTGATTGAGCACGACCGGATCGGCCGGGCGCAGCAGGATGTCAGCGGCCCCCATCAGACGGCGCAGAGCGGCGGGGTGATCGGTGATGCCGCGCCTCTCCAGAGCGGCGTGGAGGTCAGCCAGTTCGCGTCTACTGACGCGTAAGCTGATCGTTTGGGTGCGGCCTTGGCGCGCGCGTTGGGCCTTGTTCAACGTGTTGTAGATCGTCCGGCGCGAGACTCCGTATTGGCGGGCAAGCGCCTTTACGGGCGTGCCGCCAGCGCGGGCCTCGATGATCTGGTGGCGTTCGTCGTCGGTCAGTTTGCGATGGTGGCGCATGTGAAGTTTACGTTCCTATTTCTTGCCAACTTCCTCCAAGCTCCCCGTCTCCCAGCGTCAGCGGAGGCGGGTCAGGTGCTTGGAGTCCGTTTCAGTGGTTTTGCTGAGCGGGCTGGGGCGAGGGCTGCACAAAGCGGGAAACGCGTTGCGCGCAGCAGGGTACACCTGACGCGGCGCAAAGGGCGCGATGCAGAAGGCGCGGCGCAGGGAACGCGCGACGCGATGCGCAGTCCAGAAAGCGCGGAGCACGGGACGCGATGCGTGATGCGTCTCACGCAGAACGTGCCCCTCATGCCGCCAGTCCCGCTGCACGCAGCTGGCCGTCGCTGACCAGCCCTGACGCCAACAGCGCCGTCACTTGGGGGGCGGTGATGTGTTTGCACATCGGATTGCGGTCGCGGACCCATGCGGCGAGCCGTGCGTGGTGGTCGGCTGCGAGGGCAGTCTGCGCCTGCCGTTCCTCGGTCATCGCCTCCAGGAATCGCCGCCATCGGCGGTCAGCGAACCAGTTGTCTGAGAAACAGACCTTTGACCGGGTGAACCCTGCGCTCTCGGTGGCGTAGGCCTGCACGGCGTGCAGCAGGTCGTCGGGATCGATCCCTTCCCTCACGGCCTCCGCGATCTGAGCCAGGCACGCAGCCTTCCCGCGCTGCCGGTCCTTCGGATAGGCAGCCCAGATCTTCTCGAACCTTTCATCCTCAACCGCCGCCTCCGCGCGCTTGCGCGTAGGTGGTTTATGGATGGTTTTAGGGTGGTTTGGGGTCCACCGTGGACCCCGTACCCCGTCCACTGTGGACGGGGTACGGGGTTCAGGCTGGACGGGGTCCAATGTGACCCCCGTCCCGTCATCGGGTTCTGCGGAGGAATCCAGCGTCATCACGCGGGCCAGAACGATGCGATAGATCACGGTGAAACCGTTCTTGCAGGGGCGGCGTCCGGTCTCGATCAGGATGCCCTCTTTCAGGAAATCGCTGATCGTTCGCTTCACGGTGCTTTCGCCCAGCTCGGTGTGCCGTTGGATCGTGCCTTTGGAGCACCAGATGCCCGAGCCATCATCGCTCGCCTTGTCGGCCAGGAACATGATGATCTGCTTGCGCGCGGCGCTGCCGAAGCGGCGTTCGGCGCATTCGTTCGCAACACGCCAGCTCATAGCCGCGCCCCGCGAGGCTCTAAACCGGCCTCAACTTGTACAGGTTTTGTACAGAAATCCTGTCTGCAGCGCCCGATTTCCCGGGAAATCAAACGGGCGTTTCTGCAGCCGCCTTTGCAAGCCGCTGACAAAAAGCCATATTTTATTGGGCTTTTTGGTGACCCCGGCAGGATTCGAACCTGCAACCTGCCCCTTAGGAGGGGGCTGCTCTATCCAGTTGAGCCACGGGGCCGCGCGAATGCTTGTGCCAAGCCGGGCGCATAGGTGCAAGTGGTGTCTTGGCGCGCGGGATGAGGGCCGCTAACATATGTATCGGTCGATCTGTATAGGAACACGCGCTTGCCCCCATATCTGCCCCCTCAAACCGCCCGCCCCCTGACTCTGCGCGATGTGTCCGAGGCCAGTGGCGTCAGTGAAATGACCGTCAGCCGCGTCTTGCGCAACCGTGACGATGTTTCGCCCGCCACGCGCGACAAGGTTTTGGCCGCGGCCAAGGCGCTGGGCTATGTGCCCAACAAGATCGCAGGGGCGCTGGCGTCGCAGCGGGTGAATCTTGTGGGCGTTATCATCCCGTCGCTGGCCAATATGGTGTTTCCCGAAGTTCTGCGCGGCATTTCGGCGGGGCTGGAAGACACCGGGTTGCAACCGGTGTTCGGCGCGACGGATTATCTGGCGGACCGCGAGGAGAACGTGATCTATGAGATGCTGTCATGGCGGCCTTCGGGCGTGATCGTGGCGGGGTTGGAACATACCGATGCGGCGCGCGCCATGCTGGCCAATGCGGGCATCCCGATTGTCGAGATCATGGATATCGACGGCGAGGCGATTGATTCCGTTGTGGGCATTTCGCATCGCCGTGCCGGGCGTGAAATGGCGCAGGCCATCTTGCAGGCCGGGTATCGGCGAATCGGGTTTCTGGGCACCAAGGTGCCCGATGATTTCCGCGCGCGCAAACGTCTGGAAGGGTTTACCGAGGCCTTGGCGGAGGCGGGTCTGTCGCTGGCCGATACAGAGGATTACGCCGGCGGCTCGTCATTGGCCAAGGGGCGCGAGATGACCCAAGCCATGTTACAGCGTAGCCCAGATCTGGATTTTCTGTATTATTCCAATGATATGATCGGGGCAGGGGGGCTGCTTTACTGTCTGGATCAGGGGCTGGACGTGCCCGGCCGCTTGGGTTTGGCCGGGTTCAACGGGCTGGAACTGCTGGACGGTCTGCGCCTGAAACTGGCCACGACAGATGCCAACCGCCGCGAGATCGGGCTGCGCGCGGCGCAAATTGTTGCGGGCAAGCCGACCGATGGGCTGATCGGATCGCAACGCATCGAACTGGACCCCATCCTTGACCCCGGAGAGACCATCCGCAAACGCAGGTAAGGGGAAATCCTGTCCTTCATCTGTCCTGTCATGGGGTTGTCGTTTTTCTGGGCTAACCGGGAAACTGCGACATCTGGTGCGCGCTAATCGCTTGTCAGATTGTTTGCCCTAGATATAGTGTTCTCACGCCATGGTGCCCCGGCACCATGACACTTGCCCCACGGGGGCGCGCCAAGCCCTTGGGGGCCGCCAGAGGAAGGGTGGCACCATGGATGGTGATTTCAGGACTGATTTTGTGCGCGAGCCGGTGGCGTTGAAGCAGTTTCCGGCGCTTGTCTTGAACGCGGATTACCGGCCTTTGTCGTATTACCCGTTGTCGCTTTGGCCGTGGCAAGATGCCATCAAGGCCGTGTTTCTGGACCGGGTCGATATTTTGGCGCATTATGACGAGGTCGTGCGCAGCCAGCGGATGGAGATTCAGGTGCCCTCGGTGGTGGTGCTGCGCGAATATGTCAAGCCGCGCAAGCGCGTGGCCTTTACCCGGTTCAACTTGTTTTTGCGCGATGAGTTCGCGTGCCAGTATTGCGGCTCGCGCCATGACCTGACCTTTGACCATGTATTGCCGCGCAAGCTGGGGGGCGTGACAAGCTGGGAAAACGTTGTTGCGGCTTGTGCGCCGTGCAATCTGCGCAAAGGGTCCAAGACCTTGCGCGAATGCGGGATGAAGCTGCGCCAATCCCCGCGCCAGCCAGATGCGGAACATTTGCGCAATCTGGGGCGCAGGTTTCCGCCGAACCACCTGCATGAAAGCTGGCTGGACTACCTGTATTGGGACACCGAGCTTGACGCATAACCCTTTGCACGCCGATGCTGGCACTGGACAGGCCCTGCCCTGAACGGGTAAAGCGTTGCTAGCGCTAACATCGCGGAGGTTGTGAGATGGTCGCACGCGTCATTCCGGTTGAGTGTTTCGACCTGGTCATTTTCGGGGCGACGGGTGATCTGGCCCGGCGCAAAATCCTGCCGGGCCTCTATCGGCGCTGGAAAGAAGGGCAAATTCCCGAAGGGTGCACCATTGTGGGTGCGGCGCGCAGCGAGTTGGATGCGGACAGTTTTCGCGACCTTGTGCGCAGCACGCTCGAAGAATTCTTGCCGGCGGAGGAAGTGCTGCCAGATATTGTGGCCAGTTTTCTGGATATGCTGGCCTATGTCACCATAGATGCACGCGGCGATACCGGCTGGCCCGAATTGGCCGCGCTGATGCGGGCTGGCAAAGTGCGGGCGTTCTATTTCTCGGTCGCACCGGCCTTGTTCGGCGATATCGCCAAACGCCTGAAAGAGCGAGGGATTGCCGATCGTGACAGCCGGATCGTGGTTGAAAAGCCTTTTGGCAAGGATCTGGAAACCGCGCGCGCGCTGAACGCGTCGCTTGCCAGCTATTTTCAGGAAGACCAGATTTACCGGATCGACCATTATCTGGGCAAGGAAACCGTGCAGAACCTGATGGCGGTGCGTTTTGCCAATATCCTGTTCGAACCCTTGTGGAAGGCGCAATATATCGACCATGTGCAGATCACGGTGGCAGAAACCGTGGGCGTGGGCGGGCGCGGCGAATATTATGACACCTCTGGCGCGATCCGCGACATGGTGCAAAACCACATGATGCAGCTTTTGTGCCTGATCGCGATGGAGCCGCCGAATTGCTTTGAACCCGACGCCATGCGCGACGAGAAGCTTAAGGTCATTCGCGCGCTGGACCCGGTGGCGCCCAGCGAAATCGTGCGCGGGCAATATCGGGGGAAAGGTGGTGACGACTACCTGACCGAAGCCGGCAATCCCGACAGCCGCACCGAAAGCTTCGTAGCGATGAAGCTGCATGTGTCGAATTGGCGCTGGAAGGGCACGCCCTTTTATCTGCGCACGGGCAAGCGCCTGCGCGCCCGCGCATCCGAAATTGCCGTGACCTTCAAGGAACCGCCGCATTCCATTTTCGGCGAATCCAACCAGTGGCGCGCGAATATGCTGGTCATCCGTCTGCAACCCGACGAAGGCATGGATTTGCGCGTTATGATCAAGGAACCGGGTCCGGGCGGGATGCGGCTGAAAGATGTCGCCCTTGATATGAGCTTTGCCGAAGCGCTGGGCGACGATCTGGACATTCCCGACGCCTATGAGCGCCTTATCATGGATGTGATCCGTGGCAACCAGACGCTGTTCATGCGCGGGGACGAGGTGGAAGCGGCCTGGGGTTGGGTCGATCCGGTGATAGATATGATTGAAGAGCGCGGCGATGTGCCCGAACCCTACGAGCCGGGATCGGCCGGGCCGGAAGGGTCGATGATGCTGATGCATCGCGACGGACGCCGCTGGCGGGAGATCAGGTAATGGAATTTCACGAATACCCCGACCGCGACATGATGATGCTGCGCGTGGCGCAGCGCATCGCTTCAGAACTGGGCGAAACCCTGCGCGCGGCGGACCGTGCCACGCTGTCCGTGCCCGGCGGAACCACGCCCGGACCTGTGTTCGACACGCTGTCGGGGGCCGATCTGGACTGGTCGCGCGTGTCGGTCATGCTGAATGACGAACGCTGGGTGCCAGAGGACAATCCGCGGTCGAACACCGCGCTGCTGCGCAAACGCCTGCTGACGGGCCGCGCGGCTGACGCAAAGCTCGTGCCGCTTTATGCCCGTGCGCCTCGCCCCGAAGATGCGCTGGACGCGCTGTCAGACGGTATTCAGCCGCATTTGCCCATTTCGGTGCTGCTGCTGGGGATGGGTGCGGATATGCACACGGCAAGCCTGTTTCCCGGCGCCGACAAGCTGGCGCAAGCCATGGCCGCTGATGCGCCGTCACTGATGGCGCTGCGCGCGGATGCGGCGGGCGAGCCGCGCATCACCCTGACCCTGCCGGTGCTGCAAGCGGCTTTGCGGGTGCATGTGCTGATAACCGGCCCGGAGAAGCGCGCGGCCCTAGAGCGCGCGCGCAAACTGCCGCCCGATCAGGCCCCGATTGCGGCACTGTTGGATCATGCGCAGGTGCATTGGGCAGAGTGATAAGCTAGGAAAGAGGGGGCATTGCCCCCTTCTTTTTTGAGTATTCGGGGCAAGATGACGCGAATCGAGGGACAAAGACAATGAGCACATGGAACGATTTGGCCAAGCACCAGCGCGCCACCGACACACGGCATATGCTGGAGCTGTTCGCCGAGGACGCGAACCGCGCAGCCGATTTCAGCATTCGAGCGGGCGAGATGCTGCTGGATTATTCCAAGACCAATATTGACGCCACATGCCGCGACATGCTGATCGCGCTGGCACAGGCGCAGGGCGTGGCTGCCAAGCGCGACGCGATGTTCGCGGGCGAGAAGATCAACGAGACCGAGGGCCGCGCCGTGCTGCATATCGCGCAGCGCGCCGATGATGCCGCCGTGATCGAGCTGGACGGTGTCGATGTCATGCCCGCGCTGCGCGAGACCCGCGCCCGCGCCTATGCCTTTGCCGAAGCCGTGCGCTCTGGCGCATTTACGGGGCAGGGCGGGCGGATTACCGATGTGGTCAATATCGGGATTGGCGGGTCCGACCTTGGCCCGGCCATGGCGACACTGGCGCTAGAGCCGTTCCATGACGGGCCGCGGCTGCACTATGTGTCCAATGTGGATGGCGCGCATATCGGCGACACGCTGGAGCGGCTGGACCCGGCCACGACCTTGGTGATCGTGGCCTCCAAGACCTTCACCACCATCGAGACGATGACCAATGCCGAAACCGCGCGCAAGTGGATGGCCCAGAAAGTGGCCGATCCTGCGGCCCAATTCGCCGCCGTGTCCACCGCCGCCGACAAGACCGCCGCTTTCGGTATCGCCCCTGAACGCGTGTTCGGCTTTGCCGATTGGGTCGGTGGGCGGTATTCCATGTGGGGGCCGATCGGGCTGGGCCTGATGATCGCGATTGGTGCGGTCCGGTTCGAGCGTTTTCTGGCCGGCGCGCGCGCGATGGACGCGCATTTCGTGGAAGCGCCCTTTGCGCAGAACATGCCGGTCATGCTCGCGCTGGTGGGCATCTGGCACAACCAGCTATGCGGCCATGCCACCCGCGCGGTGCTGCCCTATGACCAACGCCTGTCGCGGCTGCCCGCCTATCTGCAACAGTTGGAGATGGAGAGCAACGGCAAGCGCGTGGGCATGGATGGCGAAGACCTTGGCCGCCAGTCCGGCCCCGTGGTCTGGGGGGAGCCGGGCACCAATGGCCAGCACGCCTTTTACCAGTTGATCCACCAAGGCACGCGGGTCGTGCCCTGTGAATTTCTGCTGGCCGCCCAAGGGCATGAACCTGATTTGGCGCATCAGCACCGCTTGTTGGCCGCGAATTGCTTGGCACAGGCAGAGGCGTTGATGAAAGGCCGTTCGCTTGACGAAGCGCGCGCGATCATGGCTGCCAAGGGGCTGACAGGGGCCGAACTGGACCGACAGGCCCGCCACCGGGTGTTTCCGGGCAACCGCCCCTCGACCATGTTGCTATACCCCAAGCTGACGCCCTTCACGCTGGGTCAGATTGTGGCGCTCTATGAACACCGGGTGTTCGTGGAAGGGGTGATTCTGGGCATCAATTCGTTCGACCAATGGGGGGTCGAACTGGGCAAGGAATTGGCGACCGCGCTTGGCCCGGTGCTGGAAGGTGCCGACGCGTCGGGCAAGGACGGGTCAACCCAAGCCCTTGTGGGATATCTGCGCACGGCCGGGGTGTAAGGGCACGCCCCGGCCAGCAGCCGGGGCGCGGGCCGCTTAATAGGTGACGATGGTCTCAAAGTCTTGAAGCGGCGTTTCCGGGGCAAGCAGATCGTCCAGTGTCAGCGTGACGGTCGCGGTCTTGCCATCTTCCGACAGCGTGCCAGTGGTGCTTTCAATATTGGCCCCGGTCACGGAAAAGCTGACCGACAGCCCCGCCATCATCTGCTGCGCCATGGCCATGGCCTGCGGGTCCGATGCCATATCATCCATCTGGCCGGACATGGCCGCAAAAGGCATCAGCGCACGCACGCGGTTGCTGTCCAGATGGACAAGCTCGGCCTGCATGTCTTGCGGGGCATCCGCGCCGCCATCATCCATGATTTCCGCGAATGTGCCGGTTTTGTCGATGTCACAGCGCGCATGGGTGTCGGTCAGGGTGAAGGTGCCGCCCTCTTCATCGCAGAACGATGGGTCTTGCCCTGCCATTTCGAACATCTGGCGCTGCATCTGAATATAGCCGGTGACGCGGGCCTCATCCTCGCCCAAGACGGTAAGATCCATATCGGATTCTATGCAGGCGGTCAGGGCAAGGGCGGCGGGTAGGGTCAGGAACAGGGCGCGCATGGCATATCTCCAGTGCAGGTGCGTTTGCGCAAGGATAGGTGGAAAACGGTCGCCAAGGCCAGAGAAGATTCACCCCTCCAGCGGGTCAATAAGCGTATCACCGCTGGCCCGGTTGGAATTGATGGCAACCCCAACCCGGTGAAACCGCAAGCTGTCCTCGGGGGCGGGCTGCATCAGCGGGGCCGCGCCCGGCCCATCTTCGCCCAGCCATTTCGGCCAGTCTTGCGCCGCAAGGATCACCGGCATTCGGTGATGGATATGGGCCAGCGCGGCATTGGCGGCACAGGTCACGATGGCGCAGGTGGCGTGGCGCGTATCGCCCTGAACCCAGACCTGCCAGACGCCTGCAAAGGCCAGCAGATCGCCCTGCTCCGGGCGGATATACCACGGCAGCCGCGCGCCATCGGCGTCTTTGGTCCATTCATAAAACCCGCTTGCCGGGATGATGCACCGCCGCGCCCGCACCGCCTGTGCGAAGGCGGGTTTCGTGGCAATCGTCTCGGCGCGCGCATTTATCAACAGCGGCCCATCGGTTTCGGATTTGTACCAATGCGGCAGAAAGCCCCAGCGCATTGGCCCGGCATGGCGCTGGCCCTTGCTGCTAAGGATGGTCAGGACCGGCTGCGTCGGGCAAATATTCTGGCCGTGTGCGGTGGCGCTGTCATTGGATAGCCGCGCGTCGAACAGGCGCGCGACCGCGTCATCGGGCAAGGTCAGGGCAAAACGTCCGCACATAGCAGCAAGGTATCATGCGGCGGGCACAGGCTGAACCGGTTTGCGGCGGCTATACATCAGCCCGCCGATGATGATGGCCAGCGCAAGTATAAATCGGCCCGGCAGTTCCTCGGACAGCACGACCACGCCAAGGATGACCGACCAGACCGGCACATGATAATTGACCTGCGACAAGAAACTTGGGCCTGCGCTGCGGATGATACCCACCAGAATAAGCGTTGCCAACCCGGTGGGCAGCAGGCCTAGGTATATGAGTGCGCCCATGGCCTGTTGGGACGGTGCGGTCGGCACCCCTTCGGTGACCAAAGCCAGCGGGACCATGACACAGCTTGCAATGCCAAGCGCCATGACCCCAAATGCCACCGGGTGCACCGAGGGGCAACGCCGCGTCACGATCGCGCCCACAGCATAGCTGAGGGACGCTGCCAGACAGCCCAGCTTCGCCACGCTTTCCAGTGCAGAGCCGGTGGTGCGCAGCACCCCCGGCCCAATCAGCTCGGCCACGCCCAAAAGCCCGATGGCAAAGCCCGCAGCCTTGGCGCGGGTCAGCCGCTCGCCCGGCACAAAGACATGCGCCAGCCCGATCACGAATAGCGGGATCGCGGCCATTGTGATGCCCGCAAAGCCTGACGAGACATGTTGTTGCGACCAGCTGAGCAGGAAAAAGGGCAGGGCGTTCGACAGCACGGCCATGGCGGCGGTAAAGGCCCAGATGACCGGATCACGCGGCAGCGGGATGCGCGCGATCAGCGCCACCGCGCCCAGCGTCAGCGCCCCCAACGCGATCCGCCCGGCAGCAATGCTGACCGGACCAAAGCCATCAAGCGCCAGCGCCACGCCCAGAAAAGAGGCCCCCCAGATAAGACCAAGGGCATAAAGCCCGATCCAGTTTCCAAGGGTTGGCGCGGTCGGCATGGGCGGTTTCCTCTGGGGTATGCTTCACATGTGCACAGATGACCGCGCAGAAACCAATTGTCCAGCCAAAACCCGCGCAACAGATCTTGCACCGCCCGCATAGTCGCGCTAGCACCGCGCGAACGGATGGGTGGCCGAGTGGTTTAAGGCTCTGGTCTTGAAAACCAGCGTAGGTGAAAGCCTACCGTGGGTTCGAATCCCACCCCATCCGCCAGATTTTTAGACCAAACACCAATAAAATAAGGCTAAAACAGATCCGATCGGGCGACGCGGGCGATCCTTGCTGCACAATTCGACCCAAAATGCTGCACATTTAGCCTCTTGCGGCGGCCGCGCTTTTCGGGGCACAATCCGGCCATGAAATTCGTGAATCGCAATGGCACCCTTCACTTCCGAAAGCGCGTCCCGCGCCGGTTCGCTGACATCGAGCCGCGCGAATACGTCTGGATCAGCCTGCATACCGACCTTGAAGACGTGGCCAAGCGCAAGGCCGGCGCAGTCTGGGAAGAAATGCTGGAAGCATGGGAAGCCAAGCTAAACGGCGACACCGAGGATCACGAACAGCGCCTCGTCGCGGCAAAGCATCTGGCGGGGATCAGGGGCTACCGTTACCTGCCATCCAGCAAGGTGTTGAAGCTGCCAGATGATGAATTCTATGCCCGCGTGCGCGCCGTGGTGCGCAAGGATGGCACGATAGACGACCGGGAGGCCGACGCGCTTCTGGGCGCGGTGCCCAAGCCCAAGTTGACGCTATCGGAATCTCTCAAAGAATTCTGGAAGCTGGCCGATGATCGCACCGTTGGGAAAAGCGAAGACCAGATCCGGCGCTGGCGCAACCCAAGGATCAAGGCGATCAAGAACCTGATCGACGTGATTGGCGATGTCGAGATCCAGAACCTCACTGCCGATGACATGCTGGATTTCCGCGAATGGTGGATGGATCGCATAAGGAATGAAGGGCTGACCGCAAATAGCGCGAACAAGGACATCATTCACATCGCCAATGTGCTGCGCACCGTGAACAAGATGAAGCGGCTGGGGCTTGATCTTCCGCTATCCGATCTGTCGATCAAGGAATGCGAGAAGAAAACCCGCCCGGCCTTCTCGGTGGATTGGATCAAGGACAAGCTATTGGCGCCCGGCGCGCTCGACGGGCTGAACGCAGAGGCCCGTGCGATCCTTTTAGGCATGGTGAATACGGGCTACCGGCCCAGCGAAGGCGCTTCGCTTACGGCGGCCCAGATCAGGCTGGACCATGCCGTGCCTCACATCAGCATCGAGCCTGTTGGCCGTCAGCTCAAGAGCCAATATGCGCGCCGGAAGATCCCGCTTCTCGGCGTCAGCCTTGAGGCGTTCAAGCAATTCCCTGACGGGTTTCCCCGCTACCGGGATAGCGCGGCACTTTCGGCTACGGTGAACAAATACCTGCGCGCTCATGGCCTCTTGGAAAGTCCAGATCACAGCATGTATTCGCTAAGGCATTCATGGGAGGACCGAATGCTGTCGGCGGGTATTGATGATAGAATAAGACGAGATTGCCTTGGCCATAGGTTGTCTCGAGAGCGCTATGGCCAGGGAGCTACGCTTGAAATGTTGCGTGACCAGTTTACTCCGATAACCTTGTGCCTACGTTAAATTTTAAGGCCGCTAAAACACAACAAAGATCTCTGTTGTTTTGTTGGGCGACGACGAGTGCTGAAAGCGGCATCAATTGATGGTATCTAAGGGTGGACCTGTCGCGTATTTGTGCCGCTCCAGGTTCTCGTTTAAGCCACCTTCCGTTCAAAAGCGACCGGGCTTTTCCAGCCCAATGCTGAATGTCGGCGTCGAGGGTTATAGAAGCCGTTGATGTATTGAAAGATGGCGGTTTCGGCCTGTCGACGCGTTTCCCAAGTGCGCCGCCAGATCAGTTCGGCCTTGATGGTCTTGAAGAAGGTTTCGACTGCGGCGTTGTCGTAGCAATTCCCTTTCCCACTCATCGACACCTTGAACCCGTGTTCGCGCAGGATCTTCTGGTAGTGAGCCATTGAAGGCGCCATTGGTTCGAGCCCAATGGCGAACGCGAACAGTATTGGCTGCCCCTGTCTGTGTGATGAATGCAGCCTTTGGGTGGCGCTCGGAAGGCGATGGCCATTTTCAGGGCCCGGATCGCCAGGTCACGCTTCATGCGATTGCTGACTGCCCAACCAATGACACGCCGGGAATGCAGATCGAGGATCACCGCCAGATACAGCCAACCCTCACGGGTCCAGATGTAGCTGATGTCGCCAGCCCATTTCGCTGCGCGGACCTACGGTTCTGGTTCGGCTGATCTGCTTTGAAGTCGCGATCCAGCAGGTTCGGGGCGATGTTGAACGTATGATCGCTGTCTGGACGTCGGGGAAACGATCCACTGGATCGTTTCCTGATCCTCCTTACCCTTGAACTTGCGCGTTCTTTCAACGGTAATCCCGTTTTCGCGCAGTGAGACAGGTTCTGAAAACGATCCGGGGGATCGTTTTCCTGTCGAACGCGACCGACGCGCCGGTGCCCGACATCGACACCGACCTCCTTCAGTTCTTCGGTCATTCGTGGGCGGCCATAGCTGCCCAGGCTCAGGCGCGACTGCTCCTTGATATGCGCCAGAACCACCATATCCATGCGCTGCCTGCGGCTGGCCGGACGGCTGCGGAACGCCCGCAATCCGCGGGGGCTGACATTCATCACCCGACACAGCCGATCGACCGGGAAAGCCCCGCGCTGTTCTTCAACGAACCTGAACCTCACGGCTTTTGGCTCGCGAAGAACTGGTCGCCATTGTTGCTCGAACCAATGGCGCAATCAATGACGACCTTTTTTTAATATATCCCTCTCCTCCTTGAGGATGCGGTTCTCGCGCCGAAGCCGTTCGTTCTCATTAGCAAGCTCGCGATCCTCAGACGAGACCACGTCCGTATCTCGATGCGCCGTCACCCACTTGTTCAGCGTCGATTTGCCAACGCCCAAATCATCCGCAACTTGCTGTCGCGAAAGCCCGCTTGTCAGTGCAATTCGCACCGCATCTTTACGAAATTCGTCCGTTCTTCCTGTGCCCATGAGTCATCTCCTTTGCTGCACATTACGCTATCAAAGGAGCGGCACCAAACCGCGACAGGTCCAACGTTTGATGATGACACTGTTGGCGCCGATGATCAGTAGGCGACGAAGGGAACGCTCGCCCATCTTCGTCGTTGCTCCGAGCCGCTGCTTGCCACCGGTCGAATGCTGCCGGGGCGTGAGCCCGAGCCATGCCGCAAAGTCTCGAGCCTTACGGAAAGTCTCGGGCGGCGGCGCAAGGGTCGCTATGGCCGTCGCGATCAGCGGGCCGATGCCGGGCACCGTCATCAGTCGCCGCGCCACGTCGTTCTCCTTGGCGCGACGGGCGATCTCGGCATCAAGCTTGGTGATCTCTTCCTCCAACTGCGTCAGCGTCGAGGCCAGAACCTTCAGGGTAGGGAGGGCATCAGCCGGTAGAGTGCATTCCGGATCTTTGACGAGTGCAATCAGCTTCGATGCATTCGCTGCCCCCTGCGGCACAATCTCCCCGAACTCGGCCAGATGACCGCGAAGCGAATTTATGGCCTGCGTCCTCTGCCGGATCAGAAGCTCGCGCACGCGAAACACCATGGCCGCGCCCTGGGTCTGTTCGCTCTTCACCGGAACAAAGCGCATCGTCGGCCGCAACGCCGCCTCGCAAATCGCTTCGGCATCGGCCGCATCATTCTTCTGCCGCTTCACGAAAGGCTTGACGTAGGCGGGTGGGATTAGCCGAACGTCATGGCCCAGCTTGCCAATCTCACGCCCCCAAAAATGAGCGCCGCCGGAGGCTTCCATCGCCACAACGCAGGCCGGGAGCTGTCCAAAAAACTCCAGCACCTGATCCCGTCTCAGCTTCTTGCGCAGAACTGCTCGCCCCGAGACGTCAGCGCCATGCGCCTGAAACACATTCTTCGCCAGATCGAGCCCGACCGTGATAATCTCCGACATGACCGTCCTCCTTTGTGGATCATCGCAGACCCACCTTGGCACAAAGACGCCGTCGGGTGGCGGTCACATCATCAGAGCCACTGTGCGGTTACATCGGCAAAGCCCAGACAAACCCAATAAATAAGGTAGTCGTTATCTTTGGACCATAGAACTTGGTTATTCTATGCACCTGTCGTTCCAGTTAAGTAGTGCCGAGAATGTTTGAGTTTTGGTCATTTTCTACTTTTCGGGTGGGGATGAGGCTGAAAGTGACGGTAAGAGAGCAGGAAAAAATGCGGCAAAGCATTGATAAAAAACGAGAAAAGAGAGCGAGCGAAGTGAACGTCACTGTCATGTTTCATGACAGAAGCTTCATTTTGGGCGCTTGCGACTGGTTTTTCGCGCGCGCGAGTGGCGCGGTGTCACTGTCAGCGTCCCTGACAGGCGTGTCTGCATGCTGTTTCCGCCCTGCATCATTTTCAGCATCACTGGCAGAAGTGGCCAACAGGCCTGAAAAGCGACGAAGTCGCACGATCTCGTCACTGTCACATTCCGAAAAGTTTTCCGCAGAGGCGCCCATGGCGCGCTCCGCTTTGGTCGTATTGGCGGCCACTCCACACAAGCGCAGCCCACAAGGTGCCGCATCCGCAACCACCATAATGACCGAGCAGCGCCGCTGCGCAGCGGCGTAAAGAAGGACGTAGACCATGGCAAAAGATATCGAGTTCACCGCAAAGATCGCAGCAGATCGCTCCAACCCTGCTCGGAAAGATGAAGCGCTCAAAAAGCTGATCGAGGCTTGGAACAGCAAGAACGCTCAGGCTGCTAAACGCGTCGGCACCTTCGGGTTCATGGCGGCGGCGCTGGCGGCTTGTGGTGGTGGTTCGGGCGGAAGCGTCGGCAACGGCGATGGTTCAGGTGATGGTGACGAGAGTGACGAAAATTCTAACAGTTTTGGCGTAACGCCCGTTGTTTCCGGCGCAACGACAGTTAGCGGTGCATTTGCGTTTTTTGATCGAGATGATGCAGAAATCACCTCGGTTACCGCTGATCCTGAGGATGTTGCAGGCAAGCTCCTGGAATATGTCGAGGAAAGCGCGCCTGTGGATGTTACCGGGCTCACCACGATTGATCTTGCCGGTGGAGTCACACTCGTTGTCACCATCGAAGACCTTGCGCAGATACAGGTTGCTGGGACAGGGAATGTGTGGGCGCTTGTGGGTACAGCTTCCTCCACTACGACAGATCATGGATCTTTCGCGCTCGACATCGATATCACCGGCAACCTCATCTTTGACATGGACGGCGACGAGCGCGCGGGTGTTGAGCAGAAGGTCGCGATAACTGGTACGATCGATTTGAACTTTGGTGACATCATCGTTAGCGACGGCACGGTCGATCTGACAGGTGCGACCCTCGCCCGTATCGGTAAAACCGTTGAGATCAACTCCACTCTGATCATCACCTATGACCAGTTCGTTAAAGCCTTGGAGGCTGAGACCTCCTTTGCCGGCGTGGGAGACCTTGTCGTAAGTATGGGGCCGACTGACGGTGATCTGCTGGAAGGTTATTTGGCGGTTTCGCATCTGCTTGGTCAAGTGCAGTTGCAAGATCCTGCTACCGGTCCGAAGTCGTTCATCTTGCAGGAATCTGGAGCTACCCAATCTATCGAAGTGTCGCCGCAAGACATCGAGCTGACCGTCAGCCGGTTTGTCGATCAGGCTATCGCGCTCTTCGAACAGCGGATCCAGGGTTTTGCGAGCAGCGGTGAATATACGAGCCTTGCTCTGATCCTTGATGACACGGACGCTCCTGGGAATACGAGCAATGAGCCGACCCAAAACTCGATTGCTGGTCTGAAGGCGGCGATTTCGTCGCTCAATGCGGGTGGAAATCCTGAACTGGATGCGCTCGAAAATGAGGTTGGTTCACCTGCTTCGGTTGATGGGCAAGGCAATGCGGTCGCAGCTTCGGGGCTTTATGCACTGATTGAGACTTCGATTGATAGCGCGATTGAAGCGCTTGAGGTTAGCCTGTCAGGCTATACGCGTGATGCGACGTCGGGCGATTTGATCATTGCTAGCGATGATTTTGCGACAATCAAGGATCTGAGCGAAGCAGTGAACAAGCTGCAAGATCTCGCGGGCCTTGATGAATTGGGTTCGGGGGCGAATGCTGTTGATTTTGTGACCCGTCTCACGGCTCTTGAAACAACGACGTCTCAGGCGGTTGAAACTTATGTGTCCGGCGCGATCTCGTCGTTTGAGGCACAGATTCAGGGTTTTGCGAGCAGCGGTGAATATACGAGCCTTGCTCTGATCCTTGATGACACGGACGCTCCTGGGAATACGAGCAATGAGCCGACCCAAAACTCGATAGCGGGTCTGAAGGCGGCGATTTCGTCGCTCAATGCGGGTGGCAATCCTGAACTGGATGCGCTCGAAAATGAGGTTGGTTCACCTGCTTCGGTTGATGGGCAAGGCAATGCGGTCGCAGCTTCGGGGCTTTATGCACTGATTGAGACTTCGATTGATAGCGCGATTGAGGCGCTTGAAGATAGCCTGTCTGGCTACGCACGCGACGGTTCAACGGGCAATTTGATCATTGGCAACGATGATTTTGCGACAATCAAGGATCTGAGCGAAGCAGTGAACAAGCTGCAAGATCTCGCTGGCCTTGATGAATTGGCAGTGTCGGGCGCGAATGCCACGAATTTTGTGACCCGTCTCACGGCTCTTGAAACAACGACGTCTCAGGCGGTTGAAACTTATGTGTCCGGCGCGATCACGACGCTGAAGGAGCAGATACAGGGTTTTGCGAGCAGCACTGATTATACGAGCCTGGCGGCGATTCTGGATGACAGCGCCTCGACCCAAGATGGCGAGCCGTCTCTGAACTCGATTGCTGGTCTGAAGGCGGCGATTGCATCGATCAATGCGGGTGGCAATCCTGACCTCGATGCGCTTGAGGACGAGGTCGGGCTCAAGGCTGAGGACAACAACGGAACAGCCACGGGCCTTTATGCGCTGATCGAAACTTCGATTGATAGCGCGGTTGAAGCGCTTGAAGATAGCCTGTCTGGCTACGCACGCGACGGTTCAACGGGCAATTTGATCATTGGCAACGATGATTTTGCATCGATCAAGGATCTGAGCGACGCAGTGAGCAAGCTTCAAGCGCTTGCTGGCCTTGATGAATTGGCAGGGTCGGGGGCGGATGCCACGGATTTTGTGACCCGTCTCACGGCTCTTGAAACAACGACGTCTCAGGCGGTTGAAACTTATGTGTCCGGCGCGATCTCGTCGTTTGAGGCACAGATTCAGGGTTTTGCGAGCAGCGGTGAATATACGAGCCTTGCTCTGATCCTTGATGACACGGACGCTCCTGGGAATACGAGCAATGAGCCGACCCAAAACTCGATTGCTGGTCTGAAGGCGGCGATTTCGTCGCTCAATGCGGGTGGAAATCCTGAACTGGATGCGCTCGAAAATGAGGTTGGTTCACCTGCTTCGGTTGATGGGCAAGGCAATGCGGTCGCAGCTTCGGGGCTTTATGCACTGATTGAGACTTCGATTGATAGCGCGATTGAAGCGCTTGAGGTTAGCCTGTCAGGCTATACGCGTGATGCGACGTCGGGCGATTTGATCATTGCTAGCGATGATTTTGCGACAATCAAGGATCTGAGCGAAGCAGTGAACAAGCTGCAAGATCTCGCGGGCCTTGATGAATTGGGTTCGGGGGCGAATGCTGTTGATTTTGTGACCCGTCTCACGGCTCTTGAAACAACGACGTCTCAGGCGGTTGAAACTTATGTGTCCGGCGCGATCACGACGCTGAAGGAGCAGATACAGGGTTTTGCGAGCAGCACTGATTATACGAGCCTGGCGGCGATTCTGGATGACAGCGCCTCGACCCAAGATGGCGAGCCGTCTCTGAACTCGATTGCTGGTCTGAAGGCGGCGATTGCATCGATCAATGCGGGTGGCAATCCTGACCTCGATGCGCTTGAGGACGAGGTCGGGCTCAAGGCTGAGGACAACAACGGAACAGCCACGGGCCTTTATGCGCTGATCGAAACTTCGATTGATAGCGCGGTTGAAGCGCTTGAAGATAGCCTGTCTGGCTACGCACGCGACGGTTCAACGGGCAATTTGATCATTGGCAACGATGATTTTGCATCGATCAAGGATCTGAGCGACGCAGTGAGCAAGCTTCAAGCGCTTGCTGGCCTTGATGAATTGGCAGGGTCGGGGGCGGATGCCACGGATTTTGTGACCCGTCTCACGGCTCTTGAAACAACGACGTCTCAGGCGGTTAAAACTTATGTGTCCGGCGCGATCTCGTCGTTTGAGGCACAGATTCAGGGTTTTGCGAGCAGCGGTGAATATACGAGCCTTGCTCTGATCCTTGATGACACGGACGCTCCTGGGAATACGAGCAATGAGCCGACCCAAAACTCGATTGCTGGTCTGAAGGCGGCGATTTCGTCGCTCAATGCGGGTGGCAATCCTGAACTGGATGCGCTCGAAAATGAGGTTGGTTCACCTGCTTCGGTTGATGGGCAAGGCAATGCGGTCGCAGCTTCGGGGCTTTATGCACTGATTGAGGATCTGCAGGCTCAAATCAATGCGGTTGTCGCGCCGGACGAGATCCAAGGTAACGAGTTGGACAACCATATCCAAATGTTCGCCTTTGCCGGGCAGGAGCAAACGATCCGTGTGGATGGTGATGAAGGCAACGACACTATCGACAGCGCGGATGTCGATACACACATCATCGGTGGTCTTGGTAGTGATACGATCAACCTGACCTGGAAAGATGGCTCGAGCGATACGGTTATCTATCAGTCCATTTATGAAGGCCAAAGCATTCCGGTTGTTTCTGTCACCTTCTCAGATGATGAACAGGATTACCGCGAAGGCACGGTGCTCAGCCTTACGATCAACGGCACCGCCTATTCTTACACCGTCACGGCCTACCCGGGCGATAGCGTTCAGGATGCCCTTCAAGGGCTTGTTGACGAACTGACGGCGCAGAGTGCGCCTATCGAAGGTGGCTCGGTCGATCCGGCTTCGGGTACAATCCGTCTCGTTGGAACGGGGACGTTGAATGTGGAAGCCGGCGACGGCACCAATCCAGCAATCGTCAACCCTGGCCTTGCCAAACAGGTCTCCATCACCTTCCCGAATTCATCGGATTGGCCGACGGCCACGAACGGAACCAATACGACCGAATTTGTGCGCGAAATGAGCGTTCAGATCAATGGTGACACCCCGCTCGTTGCGCAGGTTCAGTATGACTCGGATGGAAGCGTTGATGTTGCAGCGTCTCTGGACGCTCTGAAGGATGTAATCGAAACCACATATGGCGCGGGCGGAACAGTCACTGACGGCTTGTTGTCCTTGGTACAGGTGAGTGGCTCATCGATCACACTTGTGGGCGCGGATGTTGGTGGCGAGACAAATGCAAATTTCACTGTCGACGCAGCGACACTCGATCAGAACGGGACCCAGCAGGAAACGACGGTTTCGTTCAGCGCTGATGATGCTGATTACTATGCAGGCGGTACCTTGAGTGTAGTGGTTGCTGGTGAAACCATTGAAGCCGACATGGTGGCTGGGGATGCAGTGGCATCGGTTACAAATTTGCAAATGGCAGTTCAGGCAGCACAGCTGCCGATTTCGGCGACTTCCTCCATTGGTGTTGATACTGCGGCACTTGGTGGGACTTTGTCAGAAACCACAGCATTTGACGGTTCTTCGACGAAGTTGAAAATTCTGGTTGACGGTGAGCTGTGGGAGCCAAACCAATCGACCCTTACTGGGCCAATCACCTTTGATTTTACCCATGTTACCAACATTTCTTGGAATGGATCGGCATGGATTTCTGATTCAGGATCACCGCTGATTGACAAAACAGTAACGGGCACAGTTAGAGCTATAAACTCGCAGAGTTTTGATGAATTGCGTTTCAACGGAACAGTGGGGTACGGTGAGTATTTTAAAGATTTTCCACTTCAAAATGACATGGTTGACCTAGATAATGTCTCAGACACCAGCAACGTGTCAGGAATTTATCCCAATAGTTTCAACCACTTCCAAGGCGTTTGGACCGATGGAAGCGTGACGGGTATGATTATCCGTTCAGATTCATCTGGCAGTTACAAGTTGGTTACCGATGGTGCTACCGGTATAACACCTGGTGCTGATATCACAGCCAATTGGACA
This sequence comes from Roseibaca calidilacus, assembly GCF_001517585.1. NCBI lineage: Bacteria > Pseudomonadati > Pseudomonadota > Alphaproteobacteria > Rhodobacterales > Paracoccaceae > Roseinatronobacter > Roseibaca calidilacus. The sequence continues at coordinate 586,249 of NZ_FBYC01000004.1, forward strand.
GGTGAGAACTATTCGGATCCGAGCGTAGTCCCCAATATTGGTACTGACGGGGATGGTGATCCTCAGCTTGAGAATGGGGTCACCCTTGCCTCGCTGATTGATAGTTTCAATACGAAGTTCGATGGCAAAGCGACGATGTCTTTTGACACAGGTCTTCAGACGCTCATCATCGAGGCTGATGAGGCTGGGTCCAGTATATCAATCGAAGTTGACCAATTCGATTTCCAGGTTGGTGGTAATTCTGTCCTAGATGTTGCAAATGCAACAGTGACTCTTGGGGAGGATGCTCAACTTCCAATCGTCGAAAGCGTTAAGGTGGTGACGTCTGATGAGAAGGAGACCGTCGTTTCTGTTGTTCAATCAACAGATACTGTCAGCTTTGATTTGACAGGCGTTGATGCGACCGAAGAGTTCTTCGTAAAATTTGTTCCATTCCAGGAATTTAAAATAAGCGGTAGTGCTTATCAAAGCAATGGCGATGGGACTCTCGATACAACTTCGCAACCAGGCCTCTTTTCATGGTCTTTAACTGAAACATTTGTTAACGGTCTCGCTACTTCGATCCGGCCAGAATTGGTTCGCGTTGATGGGACAGATTACTTCAAATTCGCCTCAGTAGGGGATTTTGTTGCAGCTTTGAATGAGTTCACGGATCCAACGTCCTGGAGCCTTGGCCACGGCCGTCCGGAGCTTAGTTTCACGGCAAGCTATAACGCTGATTCACAGGCCATTGAGGTTGTTGCGACAGGCGACTCCATAGCATATTCGGGGGACGCATTAACTGGACTAGGGCAGAATCGTCTGGACTATATGTTCACGGTAACGTCTCCCGACTTAATCATCACCGCCAACACCGAGGAACCTGACCCGCTGAACGTGACGGCGTCGATGGATTATGCGGGCACCAAGCAGGAAGCGACTTTCTCTCTGGATACAGCGACACAGTATTCGGAATACAGCTTTGATATTCATGTAAACGGTGTCGGCACGGCGGATACTCCGACGCGCGCGGCTGATGTGTATTTTGAAGGCGGCAAGGTTTATCTTAAAATCGCTGATCTTGTAAGTGGGTCTGATACGCTGGTTTCTGTGGATATGAGCGAGAGTATCTCAACCGTATTTTACTACAGCAAAACAACTGGCGCAGTTTTGGCCACCGACACCTTCAGCAACAGTCCATTCAGTGTAAGCTTTGTGGGTGGTGGTAATGTCTCGGTCTTCACTTCGGGAAAGAACGTTGTGCAAATTCTTGCGGAACTGGAAAGCGATCCAAGAATTAAGTCAGCTGAGATCGTGGCTGATGGCGCTGATGCTGGCAAGATTAGAATTGAGGCGGCTCCAGGTATCGAGATATCCACCACGAACTTAGTCGGCAATCCGACGTTCAGCTTTACTGGTGGTGGGCAGATTGCATTTGACAGAAGTACCGCTTCTGTGGATGCCAGTGTTGCGACATCGCGAGCTTTGGTCGAGGAGATCAATGCCGAGGCTGCGAGCGGAGGAAGCTTGCATGGCCTAATCGAAAGCGCGTCTTACGACAGCGCCTCCGGCGAAATCACACTGACAGCCGCCCAGGCGGGCAAGGAAACCTTCGCAATTTCAGATGTCACGCTTGATTATCAGGGCGTACAGCAAAAGGCGACGTTCAAGCTCGAAGCGGATGCCGATAACGTCTACGATGCCAACACCGATGGTGATACTATTACCCGCGGGGCGGAGATCTTTTACGAGGGTGGTAAGGCGCATCTTACGATCACTGATCTTGAGAGTGACGCTGATACGCTGGTTTCCGTGGATATGGTGGCGTCCCCCACGCTGAGCGTCGAGGTTGGCACAACAGGCCTGACAAGCAGTCATGTGTTCACGGATAGTCCAACCCAACTCGAAACCACTGGAAACTTCTTTGCGTTCATCCTTCTGAAGTCTAATGGTATGGTCTATTCGGATGGTTCGACCAGTAATGAAGTTGGCTCTCTGTTTGTTACGCAAGCCAATGAGACCGTAGATCAATTCTTGTCACGTATTACGCAAGACCCATATATCGATAGCGCCAGTTTTAACGAGACGGACGGAAAGATAAAAATCCAGCTGTCCTCTCAGGCGTATGATGAGGGGGTTGCTAAGATTTTTGTTGAGGCAGAAGACAGCGCTAACAACAATTTCTTTGCATACTATTATCCCACCGCCACCCCACAGACGGATTTTGCTGCTATGACGAGGCAGGCACTCGTCGATGAAATCAACGCTCAGGCGTCGAGCGGTAGTCTGGATGGCCTGATCGAATCTGCAACTTTCGATAGCGCAACCGGCGAAATCACCTTGACGGCTAAGGAAGCCGGTGAGGAAACCTTCGCAATCTCTGATGTCACGCTGGATTATGAGGGGATCAAACAGATCTCGACGATCAGCCTGCTGGACAGCCCAACCCACAGCATGACCTATGCGGATGGCGCGAGCTACGATCTTTCCCCAACAAGCCGCGGGGCGGAAGCCTATTATGACGGTGGCAAGGTTTATCTCGCCATTGAAAAGGCCGATGATGGGACTGTCGTGAACATCGAAGCACCGATGGTGGTTGAGGGGTTAACCCTGTTGTTCAAAGCGGGTAGAACGCCCAGTCCGCTTGAAGATGCCAGCGCTGGGATTGGTTTTAATAGTACGTCAGCGTTTGTTATTTCGTTGACTATTGATGGTATTTCTTATGATGAGACAGACTTTGTAAAATATCTGACAGATAACGCGAAGGTCTTGGTGGACTTCGATACTGTAAGTGATTTGCAAGATCTCCCAACAAATTCAGCTACGACCCAAGATCTGGCGGACTGGATTGAGAGTTTGGCAGAGGTGGTTTCAACCGAAGTTACCACCAACGATCAAATGAAGGTTGTATTTGCGCCTGACGTTGAGCTGGTTGACTGGTTTGTAACAAGTGCGGCCTATACTAATGGCACACTTGTTTTGGAGGGACCCGACGCACTTGGCTCATATTTCTTTACGGAAGATGGAAAGAAAATGAACGAGCCAGATGTGATACCCCCCGCCGATCCGCGTGAACCTACCGCTCAGGCGCTGGTGGACGCGATCGAGGCCGAGATGGCCTCGGGTGGTTTGGAGGGCGTGATCGGTTCAGTTTCTCGCGATGGGATGACCATCACACTCGAATCCGCTGTGGCCGCGCCCGAAGTGTTCAAAGTGTCGAATGTCACGCTTGACTACCAAGGCCGCGAGCAGATTGCGACGGCAGAGTTCAGCACGGATAATAACGACTACTACACCGGGGGGGAGGTCAGCCTTACCATTGATCCAACGCCCTCCGACAGCAACGATACAGGCTCTGATCTGTCTGTGACACTCACGATGTCCGCTGGCGATGCAGACGCAACGCTGAATGCCCTTGTTGACGAAATAAATTCCAAGATTGCGAATGAGACAGCTTGGAGCGATGTCCTTCAGCTTGCGTCGCTGGATACCTCCACGGGGGTCTTGACACTGACCTCAGCTGACAAGGTCGAGGAACAATTCTTGATCAGCGCGGCCACCATCACGGAACAATCAACAGCCCAGCAGGCCAGTGCGATGTTCAGTGCGCTGAACGACCACTATTACGATGGCGGAAAGATCGGACTGACCATCAATGGTGAGCCTGTCGAGGTGGCCATGGTTGCGCGTGATGCCGTCGCGACGCTCAATGCGCTGAAGGCAGCGGTCGAACAGAAGATCGCTGCGACAACGGCACTCAGCGACAAGCTTGAAGGCACGGTGGAGCTGGACTTCCCGGCTGATATTGGAACCGACGGCGTGTCTGCCTCGCTGATCTTCACGGCGAAAGCTGCCGAAGATGGCTTTGGCGAAATCGATATCACCGAGGTGTTCACGGGTGTTGAGGCGCAGGCTCAGATCAGCACGTTGCAACTGACCGATGGCGCTGTTCCGCTTGCCATTGCCGAGGTTGAAGACCAGCCCCAGCTTTGGGTCGATATCGACGGCACCAAGGTCTATGCTGATGCCGGCAATACCGAAGCGGAAAGCGTGCGCAACCTGGCGCAGGCGGTGATTGACGCGCGTGATGGTGTATATGACACCATTGACGTTGCGGCAGCAGGTGGCGATGTGCCGGCGCAGGTGCGCATAGCACTGCCCGATGACGTCACCGCCGGCACCATTCTGGCGAATGACGGCACGAACACGCTGTCCACCGTACTGGCCGAGATCGTGATTTCGGACGGGACCGATGATGCAACTGTTGTTTTGAACTGGTCTGATGCGACCGGTTTTGGCGGTGATGGCCGCGCCACGGTGGCGGAACTGGTTGACGCGCTCAACAATGGCCTGTCGGACCCGACATTGGGCACCATCACCTATGATGCAGCGCGCAACGAAATCGTGGTCACGTCAACCGCGAGCGGGAGTGACGCCAGCATAACGGTGAAGGATTTTGCGCTGGCGAATTTCTATCAGGCAGATGGGACTATTGTAGAAGTTGCAGGCGAACCGGTAGCAATAAGCCTTGCCGATCAGGCGCTGTCTGAAGGGGCCAGTGCCGATCCTGCGGTTCTCAACCTTACCGATACATCTTCCTTTACGTGGAGCAATAGCATTTCCGCTGGTTTGAATTACTTTATAAAAATTCAAGTCGAGGATACATACACCGGAACGACAACTGTCATCGAAGAAACGTTTATGTTTACTGGTGATGTTGATTACGGTACAGTCAACCCAGATTGGCCGGTGCAGTTGGACGCTCTTTTGTCGCCTTATGGTGTTAGAGTCGCGACGGACTCCAACGGAGATTACATAACATCTAACTTTACACTTGAAACGGAGGCTGAAGGCCAGGGCGTTACGCTTTCTGTGCAATCGTTCACGACTGCTGCGATGAGTGACATCTCTTTGACTGCTGTAAACGGTGCTTCTACCACCACCGGCATTCAGGCTGGTGACGATATCGGTTTCGACAGCATAGGTGATTTTCAAGTCGCCTTTTCCGTCACAGATAATAACAATGTTGTCTATGAATTCTTTGTAAAAGGGGACCCAAGCGGAGCCAATGTTCAAGAGACGATCACAGTCTATAAAAATGGTTCAGTGGAAACCGTAGACTTTTCAGGAATAACAACACCGACTGCGCTGCCCAGTTCTGAATGGGATTACACAAGTGCTGTTGAGTTTGTTTCTGATTGGGTTGATGCGACTGAGCAGGCACTTGGTGTTGAAAACTTGGTAAGTATTTCGAGCCCAGTTGGGTTTGGCTATCAAAAATTTATTAGGATCGAGGTTGAAGACGCAAAAAGTTTGTCCCCCAAGGCGCCGAATATTTCGACGTCAAATGACCGTTTCGTCGAATACAAGTTTTCGGATAGCGTCGCATCTGATCGAACTGCTTTCTATGGTTTGGACTCGAACGACGACGTCATCCTCGGCTCGGTAGGTGGAGCACACCCTTTCTTTAATTACCTAGACTACCCGACGGCCACTGGAGATCGTGTTCCAAACCTTGCGTCTGCGGAGATCCCGCTTGGCGATGATGTAGATCTCACCAATATGGTTGCAGCGGGTAGTACTGTGGTCGTGGATGTTGATTTCTCGGCTAACGACGGTACAGCCTCTATATTCAACTTCCGGCTCGATTATGAGGTTGATCGGCCCGTGTCTTTCGCCGAGTTGGCTCAAGAGCTCAACGCGCGCCTGACAGAGTGGGAAAACGGAACGACAGGGAACGCGAATAACACCACGGACGGTGGTAAGTCGTCCGGTGATCTGGGCACAATTTCCTTTGATGCGGCGGCCGAAAAGTTCGTTGTTGCTACAATCGAGGCGTCTGACGCACGCGATTTGCAGCTGCATGAATTCACCATCCCTCAAGTCATAAGCGGCAATCTGCTTGAAATCACCGATGGGAACTCCGCATCTTTGGAGTTGGGTCAATTTGATGAATTGACCGCAACACCCGCTGACGGCGATGTATTGCGCATCGATATTGACCCGGCGCTGTCAACGGTCGTCGAGGATGTTCTTGAGCTTTCGGATGCAACCGTAGTCTTCACCCTTGGCCTTACCTTTGACAAAGACGGCACGTCGCTCGGAATCTCGGCACAGTTTTCCTTGTCAAGTTCAGGGGAAACGGTACTTCGGATATCTGATAATAATAATAATCTGTTCGAGGCGACTGAAGACACCGAGCCTACCATTGTGATGGCTGCGTCTAGCCTGGAAGATGTGATATCGATGCTTAATTCCTGGCTGGGAGAATATGAAACTCTTAATAACTCGGCAGTTGGTGAACTTGGTGAAATTCTCTTTGAAGACGGCCGCCTGATTGTGGAGACTGCCGAAGGCGTGAAAGTTTCGGCTGGAAGCAGCGTTACTTCTGGAGAATTGTTGCTTGTATCGGCGGCGGATACAGGTGGCACATCACACGTGGTAAAACTTAAGGATGACAATACCTTTGTTGAAAACTCCTCCAGTTCCTCTGCGATTTCTACCTTTGACGTCAGCGCAGACATCGGCAGCTACATCACTACCGAAGGTCCGCAGGGTCTTATCTTCGACGGTGGCGTAGACGGGTTGGCCGCTGATACGCTGCTCGCATCTGACACGATCACTGGTACGCTCACGGTAACCGAGGGCGGCACTGATACCGAGCTTGCGATTGCCTTTACGCCTGCCTTGGCAGAAAAGCCCGGGCAGGGCGGCACGGTTCAGGATTTCGTGGATTATCTGAACAGTGATGCCACACTCAGCCAGCATGTGCAGGCGGCTTTGGTGGATGGGGACGTCGTTATCTCCGCGATTTCCACAACCGCGAGCCTCGGTGGCGATTTAACGCTCGGTCTGAAAGGGACGGACTTTGCCGAAACGATCATCGCCAACGCTGCGGCCAGTGATCAGGGGACGGCGGAAGTTGCCTTTGAAGCTGCAACGCCTGCCGAACTGGCCATTGCGTTCAGCAACGCGCATATACCGACATTCGAAGGCTACTCCATCACACTAGGCCTAGATATCGGTGATGCAAACGGGCTTCAGCCGATAACGGCAACAGCGCAGTCCGGTTTCTCGGGCGATATTGACGCAGTCGTAACGGCGCTGAACGCGACCGGTTCACCGTTTGAGGGTAGAGTAAGCTTTGCCTGGGATGGGACTGACGGAGCACTGGTGGCGACAAGTGTCGCGACCGGCGCTCAGGTCCAGATCGACTTTGATAACGCGGTTTTGGTTGAGGATGCGTCTTCGTTCAACTTCCGCGTTGGTCAGGCAGTTGAAGATCCGGTCTTTGGGGTAGATGAGGTGGCTTTTGAAGCTGCCACGGGCGCATCCATCACTCTGTCTGAATTCCAGGGGGTCGATCCGGACGCAAGCTTGGCAGAGGGGCAATATGATTTCAGCATTGTGGTTGACGGCACGCCGATCACGGGTTCCTACACCGCGCCAGATCCGACGACATCGCCGGGAACGGTCACTGATTATATTGCGGCGATCAACAACGCCCTTGGGTCTGATGCCAGCGCCGCGCTAACCGATGCCGGCCTCGAAATTGTGACCTCTGCCGACGGCAGTAGCGCATCTCTGGAAGTATCTGCGTCAGACCTGTCGATCTCGGTCATTCAGGCGCCAGTACAGGCAATTGCGTCGGTGGTGGGTTCAGTTGAATTCAACGCTGACTCGGGTGACAACGAGCTGACCCTGACGGGTGCCAATGATGGGCCGGATGAGATGAACCTGGGCGGCTATACCTATGAAACCGAAGACGCCGCCGCGGGTTCGGCTCAGCAGGTTGAAGTTGCATTCACCAACACGCTCGACTCGGCCTCCTCAGTACCTGCTGGGACGGTGATCAGCCTGACCATAGATGGTGTCGAGACGCAGCTGAAGCTGTGGAGTGATGCTGCGTTCACGGATGACACAAGCGGTTACAGTGGCACATACTTCGATCTGTCGAGTGTCTCCGGCGATCGTTCGGAAGCTATTGTTGCGGCGCTGGCCGACGCAATCGAGGCATCGCACAATCTCGGTGATGCAACATCGGGTACAGATACTGATCTGATGAGTGTCGCCGTGGCCGGAAACCGCATAGAACTGGAGTCCGCTCGTAACGGCTCCGGTACTCTGGGAACGGTCGATGACGGACGCTTGGGTTTGACGGTCACAGCGCCCACAGGCGCTGGCGGCGCGGATCAGGCGATCGCCGTTGGCTTCGTCGAAACGCTGAATGCAGGTGAGATCGTTTATGTGAGCGAAAGCACTCATTCGTCAACCGATGTGACTATCCAAACCGATCAGGTTGGGCGCGACGAAGGGGTTTTGACCTTCACCGATAACGTTGATGGGACGTCCGGTGAAGGGACCGGTGTGACCGATGTTGATGACTACGACTTTACGGTTGATGGGTCAGATTACGACGGTGCTATCGATGACCTCGACGGCCGTATCGACATCAACGACACGCTTACAGAGGGTAAAGAAACCAAAACTGTGGGTGTGACGCGCGACAACCCTGATGACGAACCTGACTATGCTGGTGATAGCCCGTTGACCGGTGGTTTCGGGATCAAACAGGATTACGAGAACCCCGATGACAGCGTTACGGACCTGCAGTATTCGTCAACCGGCGGGGATGCGAATTTCTACGGCGATGACGCTTTGATAGGGGAGGACGACCAAGGTGATCCGACTGGCCTGGGCGTGAAGCAAACCTATACCAACCCGACCGATGGCTATGATGCGCTTGATGCGTCTCCGCAGGACAATACGGTTGGTAATACCAATACCGGCGATAAAGACCTCTACGGTGACGACGCTCAGATAGGGGAGATTGATGGGAATGGAGACTTTAATGGCGAGGGTGTAACTCAGACCTATACCAACCCCGAAGACGGCTATGATGCCGAGAGCGGGTCGCCGCGCGAGAACGACGCCGACACCAATGAAGGTGACGCCGACCTCTTCGGTGGCGCGGCGGGTGTGATTACGGATGACGGCACTTATACCGACAATCTGGAGGGCAGCACGACCATGCCGGAACGGTTTGTTTATGCCCTTCCATCCGGCATACTTGGTTCTAGTGAAGTAACTGCTGGTACTGTTAGCGTCAGTAACGGCACAGAAACGGAGACAATTACATTCGGGACGCAAACAGACCTGACTGAATTGGTCGACGGCGTGGTGTCCGCAAGCTTCGTGGATACGGTCGAGATAACTCAAGACGGCGAGATCATCATCACGACCACGGGCGCAAGTGGCGACTATCTGGAGCTGGCGCTTGATCTGACCTTCAGCGACAACACAACGGTTACTGATACAGCCCGTGCCTATGGCGAGACGGCAATCAGCCTGAGTGATGACGATGCTGACGGCGGTGTTTCGGGAGAGTCTGCTACTGAGTTGGCGGATGATGCTGACAACGGCGATGACTTCGAAATCACCGATGACAAGGATCCGTTCGCCCCGTTCAGTGACGATGCAACGGTGACTTCCGTTGCAGGTGGCAATGCAGAACCGGATGTGGTGAACAACTTCCAGATCGCAAACGACTTCATCGCGGCTGAGGGTGAACTCGCGCTAAGCACCTGGGGAAATGATGGCACACTGGAGTTGCTGGAAGCTGGTGACACACAGATTGCGTTCGATCTGAGTGAAACTGAATTCGGCCTTGTTGGGTCGGGAGAGAGCACTCTCAATGCATCTGAGATCAAGTCTGCAGCTGATGTCGCAGGCTTGCTGGCAGCCGTTTTTGAGTTCAATGCGGCCTCTGGGGGTACGACGGACAGCGGTGTTATCAACTCGACCCTCTTCGCAGTGACGGCGTCTGACGACGATAGCGTCACGGCCATCTGGGCACACCAGCAGGCGTCGAGCGATGATGCTACGGTGGATGAGCTGGAGCTCAATCTCCTCGCGGTCGTAAACACCCGTGATGGGGAATTCACAGCAGAGAACTTCGCGATTTGGGACGCAACTTCGGAGCAATTCGAGATCCTGCAACCTTCTCAGCCGGTTTGATCGATGGTTCGGGGCTGTTTCGGCAGCCCTGGGCACCAACCAGGCGTCTGGGTGCTGCACGCACATAAACGGGCGTCGCCGGAACCACGGTGGCGCCCGTTGCTTTTCAAAAACCCGATCAAGTCAATCATGGAGGAGCGGATCATGATTCAAAAAGCTTTGAGCGGCAAGTTACAAGCTCTCTCAATTACCCTAACCGCGGGGCGCGCGAGATGGGGAGCGTAATGGGCGAAGAAGCCAAAACCGCGTCTGCCAGACGGATTTCGGCTGTGTCGGATGGTCTTGCACGTCCGAAGGAAAAAGCCGGTCTACGCGACATCATCGATGTATCGGGTGAGCGCGGAGGGGCTTTTGATGACGCCTTGCTGAATTGCGCCGTGGGCGAGCGGATCATCTATCACATTGGAGAGCATTGTGCCGGAGCGCATCGCGTGGCTGCACGTAAGGCTTATGAAAAAGGATTGGTCACCCTGAGCCTTAAAAAGCGTGCGAAGAACCGGTTTGAGTATATCGCAATAAAGATCGCGGAGGCCGTTTGAGCTATGGCCGTGATCTCGCCAACAACCCATTCTTATCTTGGATGGCGTCCTGCGGCGGGATTTGGCTTTGCGGGCGATGTGACGCTTGTGCCCCTGGCCACGGCCGAGTTTGCGCGCGTGGCCCAGATGCTTCCGGTGGTGTTTCGCAAGGCGGAGGATCGCTGGCAGGCGGTCGCGGTGATGGGCCCGATCGAGGGGGTGAATGTCTTTGTCTCGCGCGAGGGCAAGTGGCGCGCGAGCTTTGTGCCGGCGCTGCTCAGGGTCTATCCGTTCAAACTGACCGGGGCAGGGGAGCTAGCTCTGTGGGAGGGTTACCAGCTGGAACCGCTTGCCGCCGAAGGTGCGCAGCCGTTTTACAAGGACGGCGACCTGGCACCCTGGCTTCAGCAGACGCAGACGTTCTTGAAGACGGTACAGACCGGTATTGGAGCCGCGCATCGTGTTCTGGAACGGCTGGAGACGGCCGAGGTACTCACCCCCTGGGAGGTGCCGGGGATCGAGACGCCGCATCCCGAGCGCGCGCTAACCGGACTTTACGCAATAGATGCGGGGCTTTTTGAAGCGCTGGACGAGGCGCTGGTGTTGGAGCTCTATCGCAGCGGTAGCCTGCGTTGGCTTCATGCGCATCTCGACAGTTTGCACCATGCGGAGCGCTTCAAGGCGCTGGCAAAGGCCATCGTGGCGCCGGGGATCGCCGCCCCACGCCAACCGGAAAAAATAGAACAGGCCGCCGACATCTTGGCGGCGATTGCAGAAGACTTGGGAGACGCCGAGCTATGAGCAGGACAGAGACAATGACAGCGCGCGCGGCTCTCGCGTGCAAAACAGAACATTCCCCGCGACTGGGACAGCGCTGGCGACTGGCTGTGACGGCTTCAGGGCTGGCGCTGACGCTGGCGGGCTGCACCGGCACGCCGATGGCCGTGACAGAAATGTCTGCGGCGCTCTCGGCCGAGCTTGCGGTCGCCTCAGCTGAGGCGGGAGCGCCTGTTGCACTCTCAGAAGGGTTTGCATCCGCCGTGGCCCGTGCAGTTGAGACAAATGCGGGCTACCGTGCGGCCTTTGCGCAAGAACGCGAAGCATTAAGCCAGGTGGGCGTTGCCGAAAGCGTGCGCAAGCCGCAGCTAAGTGCAGATGCCAATCTGGGCGGTCTTCAGGAGTTTGACTCGGAGGGGGATGAGGTCACCGGCTTGTCTGGCGGGATCAGCCTCAGCCAGCTGCTCTATGATGGGGGTGAAAGCACGGCCGCGATCAACCGCGCGACAGCTGAGGCGCTTGGCGCGCGGGCCGAGCGGATGTCACAGGCCAATGCGCTGGCCTTGGAAGTGGCGCGGGCCTGGATTGATGTCTGGCAATTTGACGAGCGCGTCCAACTTTTGCGTTTCCGCACGTCGGAGATGGAGAGCATGGTCGGTCAGATGGAGCGTATGGCGGCCGATGGGTTTGTCGATCGTGCAGCATTGGATAGTGCACGCCGTCAGATTGTGGATGTCCAGCTTGAGGAAACCCGGCTGCAAGCCGATCTGGCGGATGCACAGGTGCGCTTTCGTCAGCATTTCCGGCAACCACCGGGGCGGTTGAGCCGACCCGCCGAGATTGTCACGCCAGCGGTGGCGCGTGCTGAGGCGGACGCTTGGCAAAACGCCCCGAGTCTTGAGGCGCGTGCGGCGGGTTTGATTGCCGCGCGTCATGGGGTTGAAGAGGCAGAAGCCGCGTTCCGACCGCGTATCCGCCTGCAGACGGGTCTGCGTACGCCGATGGACACCGAAGACCCGGCCAGTGGCAATTTTGGGTTGGGCTTTGACTATAGCTTTTTTGATGGCCGACGTAGGGTGCACCAGCTGGAGGCGGCGATTGCACGCCGGGCGGCTGTGGAAGACCAGCTGCGCCAAGAGCAGGCCGCACTGGAAGCGGAGCTTGCAGCCGCCGTGACGCGACTGTCCGGGATCGAGCGTTCAATGCCACTGGTGGCTGAACAGATCCGTCTGAGTGCATCGGAGGCCGAAACATCCCGGTCCCAGATCACCACCGGCCAATCGACCCTGCGCCAGCTGGTCGAGGCGGAGGTCGAGAATTACCGCGCCCAGGATCGCCAGATCGCGATGCGGGCAGAGCGGCAGATGCTTTTGCTGACCATTGCGGCGCGCACGGGCGAGCTGGGCCGCCGGATCGGCCTGCCGACAGAACAGCCGGCAGAGGAGCGTGAGGCGCGCACTCTGGCCAGCCAAGATCAATAAGAAAGGACGCCCCGGATTATGGCGGCAGATGACAAGAAAGATGTGCTCATATTAGGGCGCATCGGAGCAGACGATAGATTGGACCCGCAGAGCGCTGATCAGCCCGCTGGCGAAGACGTGCACGCGGAGACCCGCCCGCGCGAGCGGAATGTAGACCAGGAGGTGCTGGTCTCAGGCACGGGTGAGGCCGCGGAGCAGGGGCATGAAGACGATGGCACTGATCTGGACGTTAAGACCGATGATGCGGCCAACCCCGATGCAGAGCCCGGCATTGACACCGAGACCCCGCTGATCCTTGCTGTACAGCATATCTTGTCGCTGAGCGGCATCGCGTTTTCTGCGGGCGCAGTCCGGGATCTGCCAGAACTGACGAGTGAGACGTTCGATCCCACGTCGGCTGTATCGGCGCTGCGTCATGTGGGCTTTGAAGCAAATTATGGTGAGATGCCTGTGAGCACGCTGGAGGCTGGTCATTGCCCAGCCATCGCTTTTGCTCAAAACGGCGCCGCAGTGGTGATTGCAGAGATCACCGAAGACGGTATCGCCAAGGTTCTACACTTTCAGGGTGAGGAGGAGCCCCTCGTGGAGGAGCTGCCGGCGGCAGAGTTGTCGGAGCATCTTCAACCTTTCTTCATCTTAGCCCGCAAGGTTCATTCGGCCTCCAAACCCAAGGGCAAGAATGACTGGTTCTGGGGCTCGCTGGCGCAGGGCAGGGGGCTTTATGGACAGGTTATCCTTGCCGCCGCGCTGACGAATTTCCTTGGCCTCTCGACCTCGCTTTTCATCATGGTCGTTTATGACCGCGTGGTGCCAAATGAGGCCATCGAGTCGCTCATCGCGCTGACCATCGGCGTGCTGATCGCACTTGGCTTTGACTTCATCATCAAGACGCTGCGCGCGCAATTTGTCGACAAGGCTGGCAAGCGGGCCGATGCGCGCATGTCGAGGCTGATCTTCGATAAGATCCTGTCGATGAAGCTCGACAGTCGGCGGCAAAAATCCGGGGCCATGGCCACGATCGTGCGCGAGTTCGACACGCTGCGCGAGTTTTTCACCTCGGCCACTTTGATCGCCATCGTGGATCTGCCCTTTATCTTCTTTTTCATCTGGGTGATCTCGCTGATTGCAGGGCCGCTGGCCTTGGTGCCGCTGATCGCGGTGCCGCTTGTTTTGGCCGCAGGCCTTGGCATTCAACCCTTCCTTGCCCGCATCACCCAAGGCTCGATGCAAAGCAACATGTCCAAGCAATCGGTGCTGGTGGAAACCCTCAACGGGCTTGAGACGGTGCAAGCCACGGGCTCGGGCCGCCTGATGCGCCGCCGGTTTGAGGAGGCATCGGACGCGCAATCCGATCTGGGCCTCAAAAGCCGGATGTTGTCGAACTTCGCGATCAACTCGGCGGCGTCTGTGCAGCAACTCGCGCAGATCGCCACGATCTTCTACGGTGTGTTTCTTATTCAGGATGGCACCATCACCATGGGGGCGATGATCGCAGCCGTGATCCTTGGTGGGCGGACACTGGCGCCGCTGTCGCAACTGGCCTCGGCCATGTCGCGGGCCAATGGCGCGCGTGAGGCCTATCGCTCGCTCTCGGCGGTGATGAACCCGGCCGAGGGTGAGGTTGAGGATGTGCGCGCGCGTCTCAGCCGCCCACATTTGGCGGGAAACGTCGAGCTCAAGGGTGTGAGCTACACCTTCCCCGGTGCCAACAGCCCGATTTTGAACAATCTCTCGCTCAAGATACCGGCCGGCCAAAAGGTGGCAATCCTGGGCCGGATGGGATCGGGCAAATCCACTATGTCGCGGCTGATCTCGGGGCTGATCGAGCCCAGCGAGGGCGCGGTGTTGATCGACGGGGTAGATCTGCGCCAGATCGACAAATCCGACGTGCGCCGCAACATCGGGGTCATGCTGCAGGAGACTTGGCTCTTCTCGGGCTCGGTCAAGGAGAACTTGCAGATGGGCTTTTACGAATATGATGACGCCCATATTCTGAACATCGCCAAGGTCTCGGGCGTGGATGATTTCGTGGCAAGCCACCCGCAGGGCTATGATTTGGAGCTCAGAGAACGCGGCGAGGGGCTGTCGGGCGGGCAGCGCCAATCGATCAACCTCGCGCGCGCGCTTCTGCACAACCCGAACCTGCTGATCCTCGATGAGCCGACCAGCTCAATGGACACGGCCACCGAAAAGGCGGTGATCGGGCGCCTGAAGGACTGGGCCGGGGACAGGACGCTGATCATGGTCACCCACCGCAATACGCTCTTGGAACTCGCTGACCGGGTGCTGGTCATGGATCAGGGCACGGTTGTGGCGGACACAACCCCGGACAAGCTCCGGGCACAGGCTCGGTAAGGGGACGATCATGGCTGATGTGGATTTCAAGCGCCTGTCGCGCGACATGGCGGGCCGGGAAGGGCTTGGCGGCTCGTTGATCATGATCACGATTGCCACGCTTCTTGGGCTGGCTCTGATCTGGGCGTCTTGGGCTGAGTTGGATAACGTGACACGCGGGGAAGGGCGGATTGTCTCGTCCGTCCAGAACCAGATGGTGCAAGCGTCAGAGGGCGGCGTGATCCTGCGCCGCTTCGTGTCCGAGAACAGCACAGTAGCCGAAGGTGAGGTGCTTTTCGAGATCGATCCTGTGGATGCAAGCAGCGAATTGAACCGTGTCGCACAACGCCTTGCGGGCCTAGACATCAAGGAGCTGCGCCTGAGGGCCGAGATTGATGGCACGGAATTTATCGTCCTCGCCGAACTCAATGCCCGCTCGCCCATGGTGGCCTTGACCGAGCAGAGCCTGTTCGCGGCCCGTCGTGCAGAACTGGCCGGGCAATTGGCGGTGCTGGAACAGCGCCTTCAGCAGCGCATTCAAGATCTGCGCTCGGCAGAAACCACCGTGGGCACGGCAGAGCGCACGGCGGGCTTTCTGGAAGAAGAGATTGCCGTGGTCGAGCCGCTGGTGCGGGATAATATCGCGCCGGCAACCCGGCTTTTGGAGTTGCAGCGCCAGTTGGAACAGGCCCGCGGCGAACGTGACCGGGCGGCTGTCAGCATCGATCAAGCCCGCTCGGGCATGGTGGAACTGGAAACCGAGATCGAAAACGCGCGCGCCAACTATCGCCTGCGCGCCATGGATGAGCTGAACACCGTGGTCGCCGAACAAAGCGAATTGGCGGAATCTTTACCTCGGCTGGAACAACGTGTCAGCCGTACTGTGATCCGCGCGCCGATGGAAGGGATCGTCAATCAGCTGAACTTCCGGACGCCGGGAGGCTTTGTGAACACGGGTGATGTGATCCTCGAATTGGTGCCGACCGGCGAGGCGCTGGTGATCGAGGCGAAAATCGCGCCGCAGGATATTTCGCGTATTCGCGTGGATGATGCGGTGCGCATCCGTCTGTCTGCCTATGACTCGGCCAAATACGGCACCGTCGATGGGCGGGTGATCCGGATCAGTCCAGACGCGGTGGTTGATGAACAGAACGGTGGAATGAGCCACTACCTTGTCGATGTGGCCATCGAGGGCGAGTTGATCTTGGAGACAGGTGAGGCCGTCACCTTCATCCCTGGTATGACCGCCACTGTCGATGTGCTGTCAGGCAAGCGGACCGTGCTTGAATATATCTGGCAGCCGATCGCGCGTGTGCAGGAATTGGCGCTGAGGGACTAAAATAGGGTAGTCTGAAAAGATGAGGTTTTGTGAAAGCGCCCCCATTCAGGTTCCGGTTGGGATGTTCAGCTGTCGTATAGACAGGCTGGGCGGCATGGATTTTGTGCACGCCAGCCAGGCATTGCTGGATATTCTGCAGACGCATTCAGACAACATGCCGGCGTTGTCGAGGCTGTTTCCCAGTGTTGTCCATCCAGAGGACCGCGCGTTTTTTGCCGATCTTCTCAGAAACGCAGCGTTCCAGCTGCAGCCTGTGACTTGGGAGGGGCGGCTGGTGGTCGCGCGTGAGGTCAAATCCGTCCGGCTTGATCTTTCTCCGCCGCCAAGCGGCGATCTCAAGAGGATCTGGATGGGTGTTTTGCAGGACCTGACCGACGTAAAGGCGCCGCAGGATCGCTTTGAGAGCGTTCTAGACGCGGCCCAAGCCTATACCTGGCGCCGCGACATGCACAGTGGGCAGTCACAATTTGGCAGCCGGTGGGCCCGGTTTGCCAAACATGATAACGGCGAGACCAACCTGCCGAGCGATGATTGGCTCGCAAAGGTGCATCCTGACGATGCCTCCAAAGTGCGTGCGCAGGTGCAGGCATTGGAGCGCGGTGAGGTGGATCATTACACGCTTCTTTATCGTCGTCAGCTCGAAGACGGCTCCTGGGTCTGGCTGCGTGTGCATGCCGGGATCAGTGAGAGAGATGAAGCCGGTGTGCCCACGGCGCTATCGGGTGTGATTTTTGACGTCACCGCCGAGATGGAAGAGCGTGGGCGTTCGGCCGCGGAAAACCGAGAGCTGCGCGGTGAGCTTTACGATACGCAGCTCGCGCTTGAGCGCACCGCCTATGAAATCACCGAAAATATTCGGGTCGGCACCTACACGATGGTTCTGAAGCCGGGTGATGATCTGGCATATTTGGGCTTCATGAGCCGAAGGTTCTTGGAGATTACCG
Organism: Roseibaca calidilacus; assembly: GCF_001517585.1. Taxonomy (NCBI): domain Bacteria; kingdom Pseudomonadati; phylum Pseudomonadota; class Alphaproteobacteria; order Rhodobacterales; family Paracoccaceae; genus Roseinatronobacter; species Roseibaca calidilacus. The sequence continues at coordinate 603,638 of NZ_FBYC01000004.1, forward strand.
GGCTTGAGGAAGCAGAAGTGCGCGCCGATCCCCTTCGGGCCTTCGCTTGTGTGCACCCTGATGATTACGATGACTTTGTCCAGAAAAATGCGCATGCCTTTGTCCGCCGACTGCCGTTCAGGGAAGAAACACGCTTACTTGTCAAAGGGCAGCTCCGCTGGGTCGTCGCGGAATCCATCCCGAGGCAGAAGGAGGACGGGACATGGATCTGGGAGGGGGTGATCCAGGACATCACCAGCCAGAAGGTTAGCGAACAGGCTTTGCGTCGGGCAAACCGGGACCTTGTACAAATCGCGAGCGCGAAAGCTCGTGCCGCAGAGCGTGAAGCGTTCTTGAAAGATATTCATGACGGGTTTGGCAACCAATTGGCCATAGGTAAGCTGCGTCTGCGCCGTGGCGCCGTTCCTGTCGAGCAGGCCGTTGAAATCATCGATGATTGTCTGGCTGACTTGCGGCTTCTCATCGACAGTCTCGATGCCGAGGGAGAAAATCTGTGGAGTGTGTTGTCGGCATTATCGGAGCGGTTAGACGCGCGGACCCGATCTCTGCCCATTACCTTGGAGTGGGATATCGAGGCGGCGGGTGACATTCATCTGCCACCCCGAGATATGTTGCAAGCCGCACGTATCGTACAGGAGGCGGTCTCAAATGCCCTGCGCCACGCAGGTGCCAGCGTCATCTCGACAGCCGTTCGCGTTGAGAAAGGCAGGTCGATTATCGAGGTGAGTGACGACGGCAAAGGCTTCGATCTGGCGCAGGCGTCTACTGGACGGGGCCTGAACAACATGCGCGCAAGGGCTGAACAGCGGGGCTGGCAGCTTGACATTGCAAGCGACAGCAGCGGCACATCGATCACGCTGCATCTGGAGCAGGGGTGAGTGCTTTGGGCGTCACGTACAATATCGGCAGGCCGTTTCACGCTTTGCATGGTGTGACGCATGTGAAGCGGGGGCATGCCAATGGCACATGAGCCTGCCACAAGTGGCACGACCGTCGCGGCGCGCAAGGCAACGCGCCGCTTGTTTGTGATCGAGACCTTCACGCTGCGCTTTGATGCGATGGAGGACCGCCTGCGGATTGACGCCACTGACAAGGCTGGCAGCATCGAAGGTATCTGGCTCACGCAACGCTTGACCAACAAGCTGGTGGCGGCCCTGGCGCAGGATTTGGACCGCGAACTGGCCGCAGGGTTGGTCGAGAAGGAAGGATTCTTGGCAGAGAATGGGCAAGAGCGATCGCCGGCATCTCCTCCCAAACTGCCGCCGCCAGCAGTGGCCGCGACGCTGCACGGCATGGCGCAGCAGCGACTTCGCTTGGCACGCGCTGAGGCCTCAGCCGAAAGAGGGGGCGGCGCATCTTCCCAAGCCCCCAAAGTTCGGAACGCTCCCGGACAGGCACGATGGCTCTGCACAATGATCCAGCTTGGGCCACGGCCCGGCGGCGTGATGGTGAGTTTCAGCGACGATTCTAGGGTGACGGCGCGGTTTTACATGTCCCACCGCAACGCCCGCGCTGTGCTCGATGGGCTCGCCGATCACTACCGCAAGGCCGATTGGCCGCTGAAGGCCTTCCCCGACTGGGTGCAGGACGCCGGTGATGTCAGCGAGAACCTCGGGCAGGGGCGGGTGCTGAATTGAGCTGGGGTTGCGGAAAGCGTTATGTGGTAACGTGTAGGGCCGCCTTTTGCTAAAACCCATGAGTGAGCATATCGATGGCTGCCGTAATATCATCGCGCATCGCGGCCGCTCTTGTTACATGCGACGTCAGAAGCCTTTCGGGAACGGCAGCCATGAATTGCGTCACCATGATATGCGGCTCGTCACCGATACGCATAATTGGATTGAGGCGTGTCGCTGGTTTTGGCGCTTGAGACGCAGGTAACAGAGGGATGACCAATCTGGTTGACAGCTCGCCAAGCAGATCGCTTTGAACATCTAGGAGATACCCAGAACCGTCCGGGTTCTGGAAAACGTCGTATTGCGCCATTAGAATGCTCGGTACCGCGCAAGTGGCAGCCCGTGCTGTTCAACCCAAGCATTCGAAGAGGCAAGAGCCTCTGCATTTTCGGCGCGCCAGCGGTCTGCACGCGCTTGGCGAACAGCCACTCGGAGCCCCTCTTCCGCCGCACGGGACAGGTTCACGTCCAGCGTGCGGGCCTCTTCGATCAGAGATGCGTCGAGGGTAAGATTGGTCGCTTTTTTCGGCTGAGCATTCATGTTGGGCCTCCAAATCACTAAATCGTAACGCATGTTGTGGTGCGCGTCAATCATGCGCATGTTTGATGTGCCTTATGTGCGCAGAGCCTCACACCCGCGAGAACTGCCGCTGGACGGCGGTCATCTGCGCCTTGCGGTTGCCGATCTTCTGCTGATGCTTGAGGTGATCAAAGCGCCGCTGCCAGTCGTCGCGCTCGCGGTCCGTGATTTCACCGGCGCGTTGCATGTCGAGGTCGTATTTTGCCTCGCCCTTGAGCATGGCGTAATGGTACTGCACCCGGCGCTTGTAGCGCTCGATGGCTGCTGCCACATGCTTGGCGCGCTCATCGTGGACTGCGATGCCGTGGCGTTGGCAGAGTTGCTGGGTCGCATCGTCGGTCAGCGCTACGGCCACGGGCAGTTTGAAGATCGGGGGCAAGGCATCGGTGCCGTCGAGGCCCAAGAAATCGGCCAGCCCTTTCTGGAAATTGGCCAGGAACTCGGGGTCGAATTGGCGGAGTTGCAGAGGATTGGTCATAAGTGTTGTCTTACCATATTACATGGGCTGAGTGGCGTTCGTGGAGTGCGCTGTCTTTTGAGACTGAACCGCCCCGGGTTTACCATCACACCCGGCATCATGCTCTCCGCCGCGATCCGCGCCCGCTCCGCCTTCGTGCGCCGCCGCCGACCACTTGGACCCTCGATCACTTCCTGCCGCGAAATTCCAACGCCTTTCGAGCCGTCCAAATGGACGCCCATTTTGCCGTCTATTTCCAAAATCCACACCCTCCGTCACGCGCATGCGCACAGAATGGCTGAATCAAGCAAGATATGGCAGGAGGGGATCGGCATTGCGCTTACACAAAACATAACCGCTGGGTGGGGCAAACCTCGGTGACAAAACCGGGTCAGTTCTCAGTGACAATCAACAGCCCAATTTTACTCCGCGGTTGACATTCTGGCGTAGCAATAGAGTGGTTGCAATATATCTAAAATCCTCTGGAAATTTCTGCGTAATTGAATGCTACGTGATTGTTGTCCCGCGTGTGGACACGCTATCTGGAAGGTGTCGACGAAGGAATATCTAGAGGGGTCTACAAGCTGATGGCTGTTGAAAACCCAAAACCACGCTGCGCGTTGATTGTCGAAGACGAATATGAGTTCCAACAATGTCTTCAAAACGCGCTTGATCAGATAAGAAGCCTCTGGAGAGTTCAAACGTTTAGCCGCGGGTATGACGCGACTCATTTCATCTCGAACTTTTCGGGGGATCTTGACGTTGCGCTAGTTGACCTTGGTTTACCAGACACCAGTGGAAGCGTAGTGATTGAAAAAATTCGTGCGCACTTTCCCATGACGCCGATCCTAGTGGTAACTACACATATCTCCAGAAAATCCTTGGTCAGCGCGTTGCGCGCAGGCGCAAATGGATATGTTTCGAAGGATGCGACTTCGGCAGAATTGGCCATCAATATTGAACACATACTTGGCGGTAGAAGCCCGATCAGCCCTGCAATTATCGGAGACATCATAAACGACATTGTTGGGATCAAGCAGTCGACACATGATCCTAGTGAAAAGCTCTCCAAGAGAGAGATCGAGTTACTTGAGCGCATTTCCCAAGGGCTCAGTTACGCAAAATGTGCTCATGAAATGGGTCTTCAGCTATCAACGATCCATTCATATAGTCGGGCTCTGTTCCAAAAACTGGGAGTGAATTCGAAAGTTCAAGCCGTTTTAGAAGCACAAAAGTTCGGGATCAAAGCACGGCGATAGGGTAATCCCCCCGGACCAGCGGCGTCATCACGATCGAGATCGGGGACGATCTGGTGCTGCGGGTGCCGGGCGGTGTTCCGCCAGAGCGGGCAGCAGCGGTGGTGCGTTTCCTGCATTTTCACCAAGCCCGAGATGCTTCCCTAGCGCTTCAAGAGCTTTCAGCTTATCCAGCTGCTTAATTTTGATCCGTCGAATTCGGCCATCGCCATCGACTCGCAGCTCGGCAAGAAGGTCGAGTTCTTCAGGCCCGCAACGCGACAGGTCGAGGATCGGTTGACCTTGTTGATCGATGCGGATGAACTTTGACAAACCAGCAAATGCAAAACGCGCGTATTCTTCGAGGATCCGATCCAAATCTACCTTGGTGCGGATCTCCGCTTCCCTGCGCAGGCGCGCGATTTCGGCTTTGATCATCACATTTGATAACAGGCGAGACGATTGCGCTTGAGCCGTACGTTTGCTGTATCCTGCGCGGGTGGCAGCCTGTGTCGCATTGAGGTCGAGTAAGTATTCATGGGTCGTGTCGCGAATGCTGTGGAAATTTCCTGGCGGCCATCTCCGGGCATGTGATCTTTCGGTTTCTCAGGCGGCGAGGTCAAGAGGCATGGGTTCGAGGGGCTGAGACAAGGTTTCCCAGCCATCGACCTTGCGCATCTGGATCTGGCCGGAGGCGAGCAGCGCCCAGAGCAGCATGGGCACGGTCTCTGCGCAGGGCAGCACGGTCTGGGTCTTGATGCGGCGGCGGAATTCCCCGTTCAGGCGCTCGATGGCGTTGGTGGTCCGGGCCGATTTCCATTGTGACGGGTCGAGGCGGGTGAAGGTGAAGAGCCGATCTCCGGCTTCCTCCAGACTGTCAGCGACCGCACGGCACTTTAGCCGCCATTTGCGCAGGAAGGCCTTTCGGCGCGTCTCAATCTCGGCCGCGGTGTCGGCATAGATCATGTCGCGGTAGTCCTCGGTCAACTCGTCGTGGAGGTGCTTCGGGGCATGGGCCAGGAGGTTGCGATGCTTGTGAACCGTGCAGCGCTGGATCGGCAGGTCCTCGCCCCACAGCGCCACGAGGGTGGCCTCCAGTCCCGGGGCGCCGTCGACGATCACGAATTCGGGCCGCTTCAAGCCCCGTGCATCGAGGTCATCGAGGAACTGCCGCCATGCGGCCTTGCTCTCCCCGCCCATATTCCTGATGGAAAGCAGCACCTTCTGACCATCGCGGCGCACCCCGATTGCGGCCAGCACCGAGATGTTCGTGGCTTTCCGGTCCAGCCGGGTCTTGATCACGGTGCCATCGAGGATCAGCCGGACGATATCCTCGTCGGCCAAGTTACGCGCGGACCAGGCGTCCCAGTCGACCTTCACCTTGCGCCAGGCACGGCTGACCACGTCCTTGCTGACGGCACCCTCGAACAGCCCGAACAGCGCTCGCTTGACGCGCCGGGTGTTCGTACCTGCGAGATAGACCGCTGCGATGAGGGCCTCGGCCTTCTTCGTCAGCCGCTGGTATCGGGGCAGCGCTTTCGACCGCCACTCCGTTACCTTGCCTGTCTCATCTGCAACGCGGGCGCGAGGCACGATGACCGTCTCAGTCCCGAAGGTGCCGGTGAGTTGCCGTTCTCGGTGCCCGTGGCGATACCCTTTCGTGCCTCCATCGCCCAGGTCATAGCGAAGACGGCCGAGGAAGCTGGCAAGCTCCTCCTCGAACACGGCTTCGATGGTCGCACGGACGTTCGCCCGCAACCGATCCTCGATCGGGTCAAACCCGGCCTCATGGGCCAGTAGCGCAAAGCTCGCAGTGTCGGTAATCTGGTTCATGGCGTGATCTCCCTGGCGGTTGCAGCCGCCGGTTGGGTGGGTGTCAGTTCACCCGGAGATTACGCCGCCCTCGAATTTCCACCAACTCCGAGACACGACCTATTCATGCACGAAGCGTTTCTGTCGGTTGGTCAGTTTTTTCATCGGGCGCTCCACAACATTAGTTGCTCTGTTCCATCTCGGCGGGTGTTTTTGCATCGGTTTGGTGGCCTAGCGGCTTATTGAATTGCGCAGGTATTCGTCTGCCCAATCATCACCGGGGCGGCTTGGAAACTGGATAGGTCCGACCGGGTAGCCTTTCACGGCCAAGCGGTTTGCAAGTTGATACGCAGCGGCCTGTCCCGTGAAGTTGGTGTCATTGTCGCCATAGATCACGATCTCTGCGCAGCCCGGAGGTGGTAGCCATTTCTTCATCATCGAACTGTTGAGCGCGGCCCAGACGGGCATGTCGAAGATCGCGGATGCGGCCATTGCGGTTTCGATGCCCTCGGCGATGCCTAGCGGGCCACTTTCGGTCCAATCCGATAGCATGACGCTGGCGCCCTCGGGCACTGTGCCGGGCATAAGCTTGCGGGGTGACTCAATCTCTGCCTTTCCAGAACCATCCCGTTTGAGAAACGTGCGATGAATCGTGTCAAACTTCCGTTCGCCATAGCGTCCTACTAGCGCGATCATGCAAGGGTGAACACCACCCTCGCCGTCGCGCAGATTTTCGGCATAGCGCAGGGCTTTAGGGTAGATGAGTTCGTCTAAATTGCGCGCTGCCAAATATCGATCAACGACGTCACCTTGTCTTACGGGCTGGCTTTGCTTGTAAAGCGCTCTGAGCGCGTTTTGGATTTTTTCAGGGGTTACATCAGGCTGTGATTGGGTATCGGGTTTCACATTTCCCAGGATGCGGTCGATGTGAGGAGCGACTTCTGCAAACGGCTTGTCAGTGAATGCGCAGGCGAGCGTCATACCATCACCGGCCCCGCATTGATTACAGATATAGGTGCCACGGCCATCCTGATTGTCCCAACGGAACCGATTGGTTCCACCGCACAAAGGGCAGGGGCCATGTTTGCAACTCAAGAAATGATCTGGCATCCCAAGGGCCATGAGGATGCCTTTCCATTTACCCTTGGCCACCTGTGTTGTTTTCTGGTGAAACATCACTTTGCCCTTCTGCGCTTGGATTTGGCGTAGCGAATGTCCTTGGCTTTTAGAAAGTTCCTGATCTCGGGCGTGAACCGCCCCGGGTTTACCGGAGGGTAAAACTCTCAGAAGATGGCCCCCATGGACAAGAAGAAGCAAACCCCGAGATACACCGCCGAATTCCGCGAACGTGCGGTTCGGCTTTTCCGCGATCAGCGGCCTGATTACAGCAGCGATAACGCGGCATATTGTGTGATTGCGCCAAAGCTTGGCTGTTCGCCAGACACTTTACGAGCGTGGCACGTGCAGGCGGCCCGGGATGCTGGTGAGCGCTCTGGTCCCAGCAGCGAAGAGAAGGCACGCATCAAGGAACTCGAACGAGAGAACCGCGAACTGCGCCAAGCAAATGAGATTTTGAAGAAGGCGTCGGCATATTTTGCCCAGGCGGAGCTCGACCGCCCATTTCGCAAATGACCGCTTTCATCGCAGATCACCGAGAGGTGTTCGGGGTCGAGCCGATCTGCCGTGTACTGCAGATTGCCCCATCTACCTTCTATGCGCGTGCCGCGATTGCCCGCAATCCTGACTTGGCCTGCAACCGGGCCAAGCAGGATGCCCACGATTTGGTTAAGATAAAGCAGGTCCACAAGAAAAGCAGAGGGCGTTACGGGGCACGCAAGGTTTGGCATCAGCTTCGCCGCGACAAGCAAGACATCGCCCGCTGCACAGTCGAGCGCTTGATGCAAATCTCAGGATTACATGGGGTTACCCGCGGCAAGAAGAAGACGACGATCCCTGACCCCGCCCAGCCGTGCCCAGATGACAAGGTCAACCGGCAGTTCAAAGCGGCATTCCCCAATCAGCTCTGGGTGTCCGACTTTACCTACGTATCGACTTGGCGGGGCATGGTCTATGTTGCTTTTATCATCGATGTCTTCGCCCGCAAAATCGTAGGTTGGCGAGTGTCCACCTCTATGACAACAAGCTTCGTCCTCGATGCATTGAACCAGGCGGTCTGCCAAAGATGTCCTGCGGAAAGCGATGGCCTTATCCACCACTCGGATCGGGGCAGCCAATATTTATCCATCCGGTATACCGAAAGGTTGGCGGACGCGGGCATCGATACCTCGGTTGGAAGCGTCGGTGACAGCTATGACAATGCTCTCGCCGAAAGCACAATTGGCCTGTTCAAGACTGAGGTGATCAACTTTCTTGGCCCGTGGAAATCAATGAGCCAGGTCGAGTGGGAAACCCTGCAATGGGTGAGCTGGTACAATACCGAAAGGTTGCACAGCGCAATTGGCCACAAACCGCCCCAAGAAGTAGAGGAGCAATTCTATGCAAGCATGAACAACCTTGAAAAAGTCGCGTAAATTTTGAACAAAAAAACCTCCGGTAAACCCGGGGCGGTTCACTTTTCGCAGAGCTTGGCGATTTCCCGCGACGACATGGTAAGCGGGCCTTTGTCGTTGGTGGCGATCAGTTCCATCTGGGCATTCACGGCGGTCTCCATTTGCTGCACATCACGCTGCACAACTAGGGCATAGATTTTTTGCAAAGGTAAATGATATTTATGAAGAAAATTTCAGGTTGAACGGACACCCCATCCGCCAAAATTTCTGTTAAGATGCATGATCTTAAATAAATCAGACGGGGCATAGTCTTGTGCGCTCGTACTCGTTGCCGCGTTTGGGTGGGAACTGAAGAGTTTGTAGCCTGCGGCGTGCCATCGCCTGAGGCGCGAATGAAATGCGCGGACATTTCATTCGCGGCCCTTCACCGTGGCGCATGGTGCAAAGCGCGGCAGACAGGTGTGATCGTTTGGCCGGATAGGCGCCTGCAATTTGGCGCAACCGATATGATCTGGGTCAAATCCCTCTGGGGCAAAATGGCATAACTGGAATGTTTGATACCACTTCAAGAGGGCCATTATGCGCAAATCGAAACCCGCAGCCGAAACCGCATTGGGGCGGCTCGAACACAGCGTTCGCCCAATTGTCCTGCGAGCGAGTTGGCTATCTGCCGCCTCCGCCCTGATCTGGCCTATGCAGGCGGCTTGCGTGGCATGGTTCCTGTCGGGCCTGTTGCAGCCTGACGCATCCGCACCTTTCGCTGCATTGGCCGGGTTCGTGGCGCTGGGCTTGCTGCGCGCCTGGATTGGGGCACAGGCAGACGGGCTGTTGCAAACAGCCGCACGCGGCCTTGTCAGCCGATTGCGCACCGAGATTATCCACACCGAAACCACCCGCGCGCGCACAGGCGCCTTCGGCGGGCCGGGGGCGGTGGGTGCTTTGGTCAGCACCAAGCTGGACTTGCTGATCCCATATATCACCCGCTATCAGCCTGCCCGGATGCGGGTTCTGCTGGTGCCACCAGTAATCTTGCTGTTGTCGTTCTGGCAGGCTTGGGCGGTTGGGCTGGTGCTTTTGGTTGCCGGACCGCTCATCCCGGTCTTCATGGCATTGGTCGGCTGGGCCGCGAAAGAGGCCAGCGCGCGCCAATTGACAGAAATCGGCGATATGAATGATTTGCTGGTGGAACGTCTGTCAGCCTTGCCCGATATCCGGGCCTTGGGGGCCACATTACCCGTGCAGACCGGCTTTGCCGCAAAGGCCGATGATCTGCGCCGCCGGACCATGGCGGTTCTTGCCGTGGCCTTCATGTCATCGACCGTGCTGGAGCTGTTCTCTGCCCTTGGGGTGGCGCTGGTCGCGGTATTCGTCGGGTTTTCCTTGCTGGATGTTGTGACTTTCGGGTCATGGGGGGCGCAGCTTTCACCGGCTGCCGGTATTTTCTTGCTTCTATTGGCGCCCGAATTCTTCCAACCACTGCGCGATCTTGCCAGCGCGTGGCATGACAAGGCCGCCGCCGATGCCGTGGCAGACGAGGTGGAACACTGGCGGCAGGCCACGCAGGACCTGCGATTGGGGGCAGGGCAGGTGGCAGACCCGCTGCGTGGCGCAGCAAGCCTGCACATGGGCGCGCTGGCATTGCCCGGTGGTGGGTGCTTGCCGCAGATTGATATTCGGCCCGGCGAAGCGGTTGCCCTTGTCGGCCCCAGTGGCGCAGGCAAGACCACAGCATTGCGCCTGCTGGCCGGGTTGCAGCACCTGCCCGGCGCAGATGTCACGGTCGCAGGGCACAAGCTGGACGATACCACCGCGGATGCGTGGCGCAGTCGCCTTGGCTGGATGCCGCAAACCCCACATTTTCTGAATGCCAGCCTGCGCCGCAATATCGACATGGGCCGCCCAGAGGCCGGTGACATGCCGCGCGCTGTGCAAGAGGCCGCCCTAGAGCCCGTCTTGGCGGCGCTGCCACAAGGGTTGAACACGCGCCTTGGGGAAACCGGCGCGGGGCTGTCGGGCGGTGAAGCGCGCCGCGTCTTGCTGGCGCGCGCGGTCTTTTCCCAACCGGATGTCATTTTGGCTGACGAACCAACCGCCGATCTGGATGCGGCAACCGCGGATCTGATCGCCCAAGCCTTGCTGTCAGAATCCGCACGCGGCGCCACGCTGATCGTGGCGACGCATGACATGCGGCTGGCCCGGTGCATGGACCGTATCATTACGCTGGGGGCGGCCGTATGAGCGCGCTTTGGTTCATCTTTCGGATTGTTCTGCAAGACCAACGCAAAGCGCTTCTGCGCGGTGCGGTGCTTAGCTTTGCGGTCCTTGCGATGGGGGCGGCATTGCTTGGGGTGTCGGGCTGGTTCATCACCGCTGCGTCCGCTGCCGGTCTGATCGGTATGGGGGCCGTGTTCGACGTGTTCCGCCCCTCTGCCGCGATCCGCTTCCTTGCGCTTGGGCGCACAGCCGCGCGCTATGGTGAGCGGATGCTGAGCCATGACGCCACCTTGCGCGCGCTCGAAAGCCTGCGGCTGCGCGTCTTGCGCCGGGTGCTTGCGGCCCCGTTCACGCAGCTTGGTCACTTGCGCGGGCCGCAGGCCTTGGCGCGGCTTACGGCGGATATCGACGCGCTGGATGGTGTTTCTTTGCGGTTGGTGCTGCCGTTTGTTGCTGCGCTTGCCACGCATATGCTTGCCTTTGGGCTGCTATGGTGGCTGGTCGGCCTGCCGGTGGCGTTGTTTTCCCTTACAGGGTGGCTGGTCGGTAGCGTGTTGATACTGGTCACAGCCAGCCGCCGGGCCGTGCCACTGTCGCGACAGGCAGAGGCCGCGACACAGGCCCTGCGCGCGCGCATGATCGACATGGTCCGCAGCCGCGACACGTTGACCGCCTATGGCCGCTTGCGCGCGCAGGCCGATTTCGCACAAGCCGCCGAAGCGCGCCAAGCGGCGCTGCGCTGCGCGCTTGACCGGGTCGAGCGCCGCGCCGGTGCTGCGCAAGCGGTGCTGGCCACGCTAATGGCGGGCGGTGCGCTATGGATCGGGGCGCTCTTTGTCACCCACGGGGTGATTGCGCCGGCCATCGCGGCGCTGGGCTTTTTCACTATGCTGGGGCTGGCGGAAACGGTTGCGCCCTTGCGCCGGGCAATTGCTGATCTGGGCCGCATGACAGAGGCCGCGCGCCGGGTGCGCCGCGGCGTCATGCTCTCGCCGGTGGTTGCGTCAGGCCAATCGGCCAGCCCCGATGCGCTGATCGCCCAAGATGTCACGATCGCGCGTCCGGGCACGGCGCATGCCATTGTCCGGCGGCTGTCCTTTTCGGCCCGTCCCGGCGATACCCTTGCACTGACCGGGCCAAGCGGTTGCGGCAAGTCTACGGTGTTGCAGGCGATTGCCGGGCTGGTGCCGGTTCTGGATGGAACACTCCGCCTTGGTGCGCTGCCGGTGTCGGAATGGGGCGAACACCCGCTGCGCGAGGCCGTCACCTATCTGCCCCAGCGCAGCGCGCTGATGGCAGGCACTGTGGGCGATGCGCTGCGTCTTGCACAACCCGGCGCAACGGATGCAGACCTGTGGGCCGTGCTGGACGCGGTTGCCCTTGGCCGCCTGATCCGGGGGCGCGGGGGTTTGGGTATGATGCTTGGCCCAAGGGGTGAAGGGCTGTCAGGAGGCGAGGCGAGGCGCTTGACACTGGCCCGCGCGCTGCTGCGCCGCCCTGCATTGCTGTTGCTGGACGAGCCGACCGAAGGTCTGGACGATGCCACCGCCAAGATGGTTCTGGCCGGGCTGCGCGCCTATCTGCCGGACGCCATGATCGTTCTGGCCAGCCACCACCCGCGCGAGGCTGCGACAGCAGACCGCATCATTGCGCTGGGATAACTGGTAACAAGATTACGACTTATTGACATGGATCAATGTCACAGCATGGTTAAAGACGCATTGCTCTGCGCATGACCGGGGGGATTCCCCTGATTTAGTGGAGCAAAAGATATGGAATTCGGGATTGTCGAGCTGTCGCGCCTGCAATTTGCGATGACGGCCATGTATCACTTCCTGTTCGTGCCGCTCACGCTTGGTCTGTCGCTGCTGATTGCGATCATGGAAACGGTCTATGTTATGACCGGGCGCGTGATCTGGCGGCAGATGACCAAGTTCTGGGGCACGCTATTCGGGATCAACTTTGTCCTTGGCGTTGCCACCGGCATCACCATGGAATTCCAGTTCGGCATGAACTGGAGCTATTACAGCCATTACGTGGGCGACGTGTTTGGCGCGCCCTTGGCCATTGAAGGGCTGATGGCGTTTTTCCTGGAAGCGACTTTCGTGGGCCTGTGGTTCTTCGGTTGGGATAAACTCAGCAAGGTGCAACACCTTGTTGTGGGCTGGCTGGTGGCACTCGGCTCGAACTTCTCGGCGCTGTGGATTTTGATCGCCAATGGCTGGATGCAAAACCCCGTGGGCGCCGAATTCAACCCCATGACCATGCGCATGGAAATGACGGACTTTTTCGCCGTTCTGTTCAACGAGGTCGCGCAGGCGAAATTCGTGCATACTGTCAGCGCGGGCTATGTGACCGCATCTGTCTTCGTGCTGGGCGTGTCGGCGTGGTACCTGCTGAAGGGCCGTCATGTTGAACTGGCGCGCCGGTCAATTGCCGTGGCCTCCAGCTTCGGTCTGGCCGCTGCGTTTTCGGTCGTGCTGCTGGGCGACGAATCCGGCTACAGCGCCACGCATACCCAGCGCATGAAACTGGCCGCGATGGAAGGCATGTGGGAAACCCATGAAGCGCCTGCGTCCTTCACCCTTGTCGGCCTGCCCGATCAGGAAGCGCGCGAAAACCATTATTCGATCGAAATTCCCTATGCGATGGGCCTGATCGCCACGCGGTCACTGACCAAGGAAATTCCGGGCATCAACGATCTGGTTCTTGAAGCGCAGGATCGTATTCGCTCTGGCATTGTTGCCTATGACGCGCTGATGACCATTCGCGAAGACCGCGACGCGACCGCGCAACCCGTGCTCGACACGTTCGAGACGCATGGCGCGGACCTTGGCTATGCCTTTTTGCTGCTGAAATACATCGACGATCCGCGCAACGCGACCGAAGCGCAAATCCTGCAAGCCGCGGATGACACCGTGCCGACTGTCTGGCCGCTGTTTTGGGCGTTCCGCATCATGGTCGCGCTTGGTTTCGCGTTCATCGGGGTGATGTTGTTCTTCTTCATCCGCAGCAATTTCGGCCGCCGCGACTATCCGCGCTGGGCGCTTTGGGGGGCAGTGTTTGCCATCCCAACGCCGTGGATCGCTGCTGAAATGGGCTGGTTCGTGGCCGAGTTCGGCCGCCAGCCTTGGACTGTGGATGGCATTTTGCCCACGGCCATGTCGGTCAGCAACCTGTCGATGACCTCTGTCGCGCTGACGCTTGCCGGCTTCATGGTGTTCTACACGATCCTGCTGGTGATCGAAATGTCCCTGATGCTGAAATATATCCGCAAAGGGCCAGAGCAGGACGTAGAAGAAACCGAAATCGCCATGGCGCGCCATGCCCACCGGCTGCGCACCCATGACGGCAATGTGCCCCTTGGCACGCCTGCGGAGTAACTCAGATGATCCTTCACCAACTTATCGACTACGAAACCCTGCGCCTGATCTGGTGGCTGCTGCTGGGCGTGCTGCTGATCGGCTTTGCGCTGACCGACGGGTTCGACATGGGCGTGGGCGCTTTGCTGCCTTTTGTGGCGAAAACCGACACAGAGCGCCGCGTGGTCATCAACACCGTCGGCCCGGTCTGGGAAGGCAACCAAGTGTGGTTCATTCTGGGTGGCGGCGCGATTTTCGCCGCATGGCCGCCGCTTTATGCGGTCAGCTTCTCTGGCTTTTACTTGGCGATGTTCGTGGTTCTGGCCGCGCTGATCCTGCGACCTGTCGGGTTCAAGTATCGCTCCAAGCGGCCCTCGGCGCGGTGGCGCAGCGGTTGGGACTGGGCGCTGTTCATTGGCGGCGCGGTGCCTGCGCTGCTGTTCGGCGTGGCCGTGGGCAATGTGTTGCTGGGCGCGCCCTTCCGGCTGACCGAGAACCTTTTCTCGCTATATGAAGGGACGTTCTTTCAGCTTCTGCACCCGTTCGCGCTGCTGGCTGGTGTGGTGTCGCTGTCCATGCTGGTTGCGCATGGCGCAACTTGGCTGGCCGTGAAGGTCGAATCCCCCGATATCTTGGCGCGCGCCCGTCGCATCGGCTTTTGGGCCGGGGTCGTGGCGATTGCGGGCTACGCGCTGGCCGGGCTTTGGCTGGCCTTTGGCATCACCGGCTTTCAGATGGTCGGGCAGGTCGTGACCGATGGTCCCTCGAACCCGCTGATGTCAGAAGTGGTGCGCGAAGGGTCATGGCTGAATGCTTATAACGTGCGGCCATGGGCAATGATCGCACCGGTCATGGGGTTCATTGGCATGGCCTTGGCCGTGCGTGGGCTGGCCCGTGGCGGCGAGGTGTCGGCCCTTCTGTGGTCGAAACTGGGGATTACCGGGGTCATTTCCTCGGTCGGGCTGACAATGTTCCCCTTCATCATGCCGTCATCCATCGACCCGAAATCGTCGCTGACGGTCTGGGACGCGTCCTCGTCGCACCTGACGCTGTTCATAATGCTGGTCTGCACGGTCATCTTCATGCCGCTGATCCTGATGTACACGGCATGGGTCTATAAAGTGCTGTGGGGCAAGGTCGACGAAGACGAGATGATCGCCAATAAGAACGCTTACTGAAAGGAACCGACAATGTGGTATTTCGCATGGATACTGGGCCTGCCCTTGGCCGCTATGTTCGCCGTCCTGAACGCTATGTGGTTCGAGATGCGCGAAGACAAGAAACTGACGGATGACACATGACACCGGCAGCGCCCCGTCCCACTAGGGGCGGGGTTTTCTCGTTGTGGCACTGATGCCAAGTAGCCGAAGGACAGCGCGCGTTTTGCCTTTACAAGTCAGGGAGGGCCACCACGCCCAAAAAATGGCGGGTAATCCGATAGTTCAAGATCGGGCCCAAGCAAGGTGCGCACGATTAGCCTGATAGATCGTCAACCAGCGCCAACCATCCAATGAAAACGGCCTGAACCACGACGGTTTTCCTGTCATCCCCAAAGACGACACAAACACCACCCATAAGGGTTTGATATTTCGTTGTTAATGGGAAAAAGTGGCAGCCCGTAGGGGAATCGAACCCCTCTTTCCAGGTTGAAAACCTGGCGTCCTAACCGATAGACGAACGGGCCACTCTGTGGTGAGGCGGTGTTTAGTCAAAGCGTTTGGGCTGCGCAAGAGGGTATTGCGTGAAAAATGATGGTTTGTGACAGGAATTTTTTCACGCCGTGTCATGCGGTATCGCCGCGTCGTCCAATCGCAGTTGCGGGGTCTGGCGGCCGCCCCAGAAATTGATTTCGATCTGCCCGGCAAGATGCAATCTGCGCCCTTGATGGGCCGCAATCATCGGTCCCAGATCGCTGTCGAAGGCCCCGAAGCAGATCACGTCCAAGCGGTTGCCATCGCCGCCGTTGCAGCGAAAGCGCAGATGCGTGTCGCCCATGCGGCGGATATCCTCTATCCGCATATCAGCAAGGGCAAAGCGTGGGGCAGGGGCGCTGGCCCCGAAAGGGCCGGCCGCGTCAAGCTGTGCAATCAGTTCGGGGGTAATCGCGCCGGGCATAAGCGTGCCATCCAACCGCAGACTGCGTGGCCCTTGGGCGCCAGCGCCCTGTTGGGCCAGCAGATCGCCTAGGCGCTGCATCGCGGCTTCCAGCCCGTCGCGGGCTACGGTCAGACCGGCTGCCATCTTGTGCCCACCGCCGCCGATCAGCAGCCCTTCGCGCACCAAACGGTGAATGGCCGCGCCAAGGTCTATACCCGGCACAGAGCGGCCCGATCCCTTGCCGATCTCGCCGTCCAGCGCGATCACGACCGAAGGGCGGTTGGTGGCTTCTTTCAGGCGCGCGGCGGCAATGCCGATCACGCCCGGATGCCAGCCATCATCTGCGGCCCAAGCAAGCGGGCTGTCGGTGCCGCGCGCCTCGGCTTGTGCAAGGGCACTGGCGCGTACGGCGGCTTCAATCTCGCGGCGCTCGGTGTTCAGCAGGTCCAGCCGGGCGGCAAGGGCCTCTGCCTCGGCGGTGTCGCGCGTGGCCAGCAGGCGCGCGCCCATATCTGCGGCCCCGATCCGCCCCCCGGCATTGATGCGCGGCCCGATCACATAGCCCAGATGGTAGGCGCGCGGCGCGCTGTCCAGCCGCGCGATATCGGACAGGGTGCGCAGGCCGGGCCGATTGCGCCCTGCCATGATCTTCAGCCCTTGCCGCACGAAGGCGCGGTTCACGCCCAGAAGCGGTGCGACATCGGCCACGGTTGCCAGCGCCACAAGATCCAGCAGCGCCATCAGGTCGGGGCCTTGCAGCCCTTGCGCGCGGCCTTGGCGGTTGGCCTCGACCAGCAGCAGGAACACCACGCCTGCCGCGCATAGATGGCCCAGATCGCCATCCTCATCCTGCCGGTTGGGGTTGACCACGGCCAAAGCGGGCGGCAGGGTTTCCGCGCCCAAGTGATGATCCAGCACCACCACATCGGTGCCTTTGGCGGCGGCCAGCGCGTCATGCGCCATGGTGCCGCAATCGACGCAGACAATCAGATCATGCCCGGCGGCCAGCTTGGTCATGGCGGGGGCGTTTGGCCCATAGCCTTCGGTCAGGCGGTCGGGCACATAGAGCGTGGCGCGCACACCCATGGCGCCCAGCCAATCCAGCAGCAGCGCGGCGGAACAAGCGCCGTCCACGTCGTAATCGGCGAAGATCGCAATCCGTTCGCGTGTGGTTGCGGCCTGCAAGATCCGGGCGGCGGCGCGCTCCATATCTTTCAGGCTGCGTGGGTCTGGCAAAAGCGCGCGTAGCGACGGGGCAAGGTAATCCGCAGCCTGTTCAGGCGCGACCTCTGCGCGGGCCAGAACCGCGCAAACGGCGGGCGGCAGGCTTGTGGCTTGCCAGATCGCCTCTGCCAAGCGGTCGTGCGTTGCATCTGGGCCAACCCAGCGCCGCCCAAGGGCAGAACACGTGACACCCAGATACGCGCGCGCCCCTGTCATGCGGTCAGGATATCGTCGACCGCGCGCGCCGTGACGAATTCGCCATGCAGATGGCTGACCGCTGCGTGATGGATGGCTTCGGGGGGCAAGGACGCGCCGGGCGTTGCGGTCCAACTGCTATCGGCATTGGCCGTGAATGCGGCGCAGGCATCGTGGGCAAGCGTCACCTGAAAGCCCAGATTGGCCCCCATCCGGCAGCTGGTCGAAACGCAATGCGGTGTGGTCAATCCGGCGATGACCAGCCGCGCTATGCCACGGTCGCGCAGCCACTGCTCCAGTCCGGTGCCGATAAACGCGGAATTGACCGATTTCTCGAAGCGCGCTTCTGCGCCGCGCGGGGCCAGTTCCGGCATCCATTCCGCGCCTGCGCCGGTCAGCGGGCTGCCATCTGCCGTGCTTAGATGGCGGATATGCACGAGAGGGGCCATCGCCGCGCGCCATGCCGATAGCAACCGCAGGGCCTGCGCTTCGGCATCGGGATTGTTGCGCGCGCCCCAGACCGGGCTTTTGAACCCGGTCTGAAAGTCGATCAATAAAAGCGCGGCATCGGTCTTCATCTTGCCTCAAATCTTCCGGGCTGGTGGGGGCCGCGCCCCCAGCCACGCGTTACAGCGGCGAGCGGTAGGTCATCCGGCGCAGCGATCCGGTTTTCGACCGCATCAGCAGCGTTTCGGTCGTCACCCAGCCCGGTTCGGTGCGAATGCCCTGCACGATGGACCCGTCGGTGACACCGGTTGCGGCAAAAATCACGTCGCCGGTCACCATCTCGTCACGGGTATAGATCTTGTCTAGGTCTTCGATCCCGGCGCGGCGGGCGCGGGCGATTTCATCTTCGTTGCGGAACAACAGCTTGCCGTAAATCTGCCCGCCCATGCATTTCAGCGCAGAGGCCGCCAGCACGCCTTCGGGCGCGCCGCCAGAGCCCATATACATGTCAATTCCCGTCATCGCGCTTTCCGCGCAATGGATAACCCCGGCCACGTCGCCATCCATGATAAGCCGGATCGCCGCCCCGGTCGAACGGATATCGGCGATCATATCCTCGTGCCGGGGGCGTTCCAGCACGCAAACGGTTATGTCGGACGGATCACAGCCCTTGGCCTTGGCCAGCGCGCGCACGCGCTCGGATGGCGACATGTCCATCGTGACCGTATCGGGGGCAAAGCCGGGGCCAATCGCCAGCTTGTCCATATACACATCCGGGGCGTGCAGCATCGACCCGCGCGGGGCCATGGCGATCACGGTCAGCGCGTTGGGGAAATCCTTGGCGGTCAGCGTGGTACCTTCCAGCGGGTCCAGCGCGATGTCCACCTCTGGCCCGGTGCCGGTTCCGACCTCTTCGCCGATATAAAGCATGGGCGCTTCGTCACGCTCGCCTTCGCCGATGACCACACGGCCCCTGATCTCCAGCATGTTCAGCTGCCTGCGCATGGCATCGACCGCTGCTTGGTCGGCGGCCTTTTCATCGCCGCGCCCCACCAGCTTGGCAGAAGCAAGAGCGGCGGCTTCAGACACACGGGCAAGGCCCAGTGACAGCATTCGGTCGTGGAATTCGGTCGGCGTTGTCATAATGGTAGGTCCTTGGCAAGAATTGGTTGCCGATTGTGTAGCGACCTTGCTGGGGCTGCCACAAGGGCTTGTGTATATGGGGGCGCTAACAGAATGGGCGCTGCGACATATGGGGCTCAGTCCTCTTCAATGGCCAAGGCCACCGGGTCGCCCACCACCACGCCGGTTTTCAGCGACAGGGCCACCGCGTGCTCAATCGCGTCGCGCGTGGTCTTGTGGGTAATCACCAGCACCGGTGCGCGGGTATCGGCATGGCCTTGCTGGCGCATCCGGTTGATGGATACGCCGGCCAGCCCAAGCGCTTCGGCCACCTTGGCCAGCGCGCCGGGTTTGTCCATCAGCGTCATGCGCAGGTAGAAGGGTTTCGACGCCGTGGCGCGCGCGGCGATGGGTTGCGCCAGCGTCGTTGCGGGTTGGCCAAAGACCGGCAGGCGCAGCCCGCGCGCAATGTCAATCACATCGCCCATGACCGCGCTGGCGGTCGGCCCTTCGCCCGCGCCGGGGCCGCGCAGCACCACCTGTTCGACCGCGTCACCTTCGATCACGACCATATTGGTGCCGCCCTTCAACTGCCCCAGCGGGCTGTCGGCGGGCACAAGGCAAGGCGTCATCGACTGCTCTAGCCCGCGCCCGGTCATCTGCGCCACGCCCAGCAGCTTGATGCGCAGGCCCATATCGGCGGCGGCGCGAATATCCTCGATCGAAATTTTCTCGATCCCGCCCAGTTCGATGGCATCGAAATTGGGCTGCACACCAAAGCCGATGGCCGCAAGCAGCGCCAGCTTATGCGCGGCATCAATGCCGCCCACATCCAACGTCGGATCTGCTTCCAGATAGCCAAGCTGGTTGGCTTCTTCGAACACGGTGTCATAGGGCAGGCCCGCATCTTCCATCCGGGTCAGGATATAGTTGCAGGTGCCGTTCATCACGCCCTTGATGCGGGTGATCCGGTTGCCCGCCAGCCCTTCCATCAGCGATTTGATGACCGGGATGCCGCCTGCCACCGCCGCCTCGAAGCGCAGCGCGACGCCGCGTGCTTCGGCGGCTTCGGCCAGCGCTTGGCCATGTAGTGCCAACAGCGCCTTGTTGGCGCTGACAACATCCTTGCCAGCGGCGATGGCCGCTTCGGTCAGCGCCTTGGCGGGGCCGTTTTCGCCGCCCATCAATTCGACCACAACATCGACATCGTCGCGCCGGGCCAAGGCCACCGGGTCATCTTCCCACGCGTAGCCCGAAATATCGACACCGCGATTGCGCGACCGCGACCGCGCGCTGACAGCGCTTATTTCAATGGGCCGCCCCACGCGCGCTTCGATCAGCGCGGCGTTGGTTTGCACCAGCTTCACAAGTCCTGTGCCGACCGTGCCAAGCCCGGCAATTCCAAGGCGCAAGGGATGGGTCATGTCGGGCGCTCCGTTCTGGGATGGTCTCGCGCCTGTTAGCGGCTTGCGCCAAGGCTTGCAACGCGCTCAGGCGCGAAGGGCGGCGATTATGTCGCCATATCCGCGCGTCGGCGGCAGATCGGGGCGGTATTCCAGCCCGATTGCCGCGCAGCGCAGGCCGCGCAAATGCCCCATCAGCCGCGCGATTTCGGCATCTAGCATAGGGCAGGGCGCGCCACGGTCGCCCGCGCGGGCAAGCTGGACATGGCCGATATGTGGCCAAAGCCGGGTCAGAATCTGCTGGGCTTCGTCCTCGGAATGCCAAGCGCGCAGGTGAAACCAATCGGCCATGATCCGCAGATTCGGGCTGTTGAAATGGTCCAGCACCGCCTTGGCTTGCGCAACGCCCGACAGAAAATACCCCGGCGCGCTGATCGGCTCTATCACGATAGGGCAGGGGGTGCGGGCCAAAGCATGGTCCAGATTGTGCAGATAGGTGGCGCTATCCCCGCCCATACCAGCGACGACATGAATGGCCCGCGCGCCCAGCGCCGCGGCAGCCTGTGCGGCGACCGCGAAATCGCGTGCGAACCCGCCCCGGGACACTGCCGCGCGGCCCATCCCCGGCCCCATGAAGGTGTTCAGCCCCATGACCGGCATATACCCCAAGCTTGCGCGCAGGGCCGCCAGATCGGTCCCCTCTGGCAGGTCGTGAAATTCGACCACGTCAAAGCCCGCATCACGCGCCGCGCGGGCCCGGTCCGGCAAGGGCAGATCGGTGAACAAAAAACCCAGATTGGCCGAAATCAGCATGTTTCCCCGCGTATGAACGTCACGAAACTCGCGGAATTTCTTGCCTTTGTCACATGGATTTCTTATGCGGGCGCTTCACGTTATCCCACCACGCAAGAAGGGGAGGGTTCATGCCAGATCGCGTCTTTCAGGAATACGGTATTCATCGCTGGGGTGCGGGTATGTTCGCCCGGATGGAAAACGGCGATCTGGGGTTGGTGAATCCCGAACGCCCCAATGACACGCCTGCCAGCCTGCCTGACCTGCTGCACAAGCTGCATGAACGCGGTGTGCATACCCCGGTTTTGGTGCGCGTGGGTGCCTTTCTGCGCCGCCAGTTGGAACACCTGAACCAAGCATTTGCCAGCGCCATTGCGACCAGCGGCTATCAGGGCAGCTATCGTGGGGTGTTCCCGATCAAGGTGAACCAGCAGGCAGAGGTGATTGACCGGATCGTGGATTATGGCCGCCCGTTTCAATTCGGGCTGGAAGCGGGGTCAAAGCCGGAACTGATTCTGGCGCTGTCGCGCGATCTGCCGAAAGGTGCTTTGCTGATCTGCAATGGGATCAAGGATGCCGAATTCATCCGCCTTGGCATTCTGGCGCGCAAGGCCGGCATAAACTGCGTTCTGGTCATCGAATCACCGGGTGAGGCTGATACCGTCATCGCCGAAGCCAAGCGTTTGGGCGAAAAGCCTGCGCTGGGCGTGCGGATAAAGCTGACGCGGCGTGTGACCGGCAATTGGGCCGACAGTTCCGGCGACCGCTCGACCTTTGGGCTGACGACCAAGGAAGTGGTCGATCTGGTCGACAAGCTGCGCGCCGCTGACATGCTGGATTGCCTTGTTTTGCAACACGCGCATCTGGGCAGCCAAGTGCCACAGATCATGGATATTCGCCAAGCCGTGGATGAGGCTTGCCGCTTTTACACCGAATTGCGCCGCCTTGGCGTGCCGCTGGAATACCTGGACCTGGGCGGTGGGCTTGGTATTGACTACACCGGCGAGGCGCGGGCCAATGACAACTCCATGAACTACACCATGGAAGAATATTGCACCAACGTGGTCGAAACCGTGAAATATCAGATGGACGAGGCCGAAGTGCCCCATCCCACGCTGGTTACCGAATCGGGCCGCGCGATTGTTGCCTATTCGTCGATGCTGCTGTCGGACATTCTGGAAGCCAGCTATTTCGACCGCGCAGCCCCGCTGACGCCCGAAGATGATGACCATCACATGCTGTCGGACATGGCGGCAATTTCCGGCTATCTGACCCCGCGCCGGGTGCAGGAATGTCTGAACGACGCCGAATACTACCGCGAGGAATTGCGCGCCCTGTTCCGCCGCGGCGTGATCGGCATTGAAGAAGTCGCGCGCGCCGAACAGATTTTCCTGTATATCGTGGGGCGTATCAAGGATGTGGTGCAACAGCACCCCGCTGACGTGCCGCAAGAGGTGCTAGAGGCTCTGTCCGCCCATCGTGACATCTACCGCGCGAATTTCAGCCTGTTCCAGTCGCTGCCAGATGTCTGGGCGATTGACCAGTTGGTGCCCATCGCGCCCTTGCAGCGCCTGAACGAAAAGCCGCTGCGCCGGGCGGTGTTGTCCGACATCACCTGCGACAGCGACGGCAAGATCGACCAATTCGTG
Source organism: Roseibaca calidilacus (assembly GCF_001517585.1). Lineage (NCBI taxonomy): Bacteria > Pseudomonadati > Pseudomonadota > Alphaproteobacteria > Rhodobacterales > Paracoccaceae > Roseinatronobacter > Roseibaca calidilacus. The sequence goes on from NZ_FBYC01000004.1 coordinate 626,412, forward strand.
TTGGGCAACGGCATTGGCAATGCGCTGCCCATCCATGAACTGACCGAGGGCGAGCGCTATTTCATCGGCATCTTCCTTGTCGGGGCCTATCAGGAAACCTTGGGCGATCTGCACAATCTGTTCGGCGATACCAATATCGTGACGGTGGATTTCAACGAAGACGGCGTGCTGGAATTGCAGCATGAGGTCGAAGGCGATACCGTGTCCGAAGTGATGGCCTATGTCGAATATGAACCCCGCCAATGCTTGGACGCGTTCAAGCGCATCGTGGAACGCGGCGTGCAGGATGGCACGCTGAACCCGGCGCAACGGCGGATGCTGATGGAAACCTATCGCCACGCGATGAATGGCTACACCTATTACGAACATGAGGAACATACCCATGGCTGACAACAAGGACGTTCTGGTCATTGGCGCGGGCGGCGTGGCTTCGGTCACGCTGCACAAGATGGCGATGAACCCGGACCTGTTTCCGGGCCGCATCTGCGTGGCCAGTCGCACGCTGGCCAAATGCGAGGCGATTGCGGCAGAGGTGAAATCGCGCACCGGGGTTGAGATTGAAACCTACGAGGTAGACGCAAATGATGTCGATCAGACCGTCGCGCTGATCGAAGCCGTCAAGCCCGCGCTTCTGGTCAATCTGGCGCTGCCCTATCAGGATCTGGACCTGATGGCGGCCTGCCTGCGCACCGGCGTGCACTATCTGGACACGGCAAATTATGAACCGCCCGAAGAGGCGAAGTTCGAATATTCCCACCAGTGGAAACTGCATGATCAGTTCGTAGCGGCGGGGCTAATGGCCACTTTGGGCGTGGGGTTCGACCCCGGTGTAACCAGCATTTTCGCGGCCTATGTGCGCAAGCACCACCTGTCGGGCATTCGCCTGATCGACATTCTGGATTGCAATGGCGGCGACCATGGCCACCCCTTTGCCACCAATTTCAACCCGGAGATCAACATCCGCGAAGTGACCGCCGAAGTGAAGCATTGGGAAAATGGCGGCTGGGTCACAAGCCCCGCCATGTCCACCAAGGTTGAATTCGACTTCGAGGCGGTTGGCCCGAAGAACATGTATCTGATGTATCACGAAGAGCTTGAAAGCCTTGTGACACATTTCCCCGAGATCGAACGCGCGCGCTTCTGGATGACCTTTGGCGATGCTTACATCAACCATGTCACCGTGTTGCAGAATGTGGGCATGACGGGGATCGAACCTGTGGATTATGAGGGCCACAAGATCATTCCGCTGCAATTCCTGAAGGCTGTGCTGCCAAACCCCGGCGATCTGGGCGAACGCACCAAGGGCAAGACCAATATCGGCGATATCATCACTGGCCCCGCGCAAGACGGCTCGGGCGAAAAGACGTTCTACATCAAGAATATCTGCGACCATGAGGAATGCTACCGCGAGGTCGGGTCGCAAGCCGTCAGCTACACGACCGGCGTGCCTGCCTTTATCGGCGCGGCGCTTATGCTGAACGGCACTTGGTCGGGCGCGGGCGTGTTTAACACCGAACAGCTTGACCCGGACGCGTTCATGGACATGCTGAACGAACACGGCCTGCCATGGACGCTGACGGAACTGTCGGCCCCGGCTGATTTCTGATGGCAATGCAGACCTTCGCGGGCGATCCGGGCGCCTTTGCCCGGTTCGACCTGCACCGCGTGCCGTCGCCCTGCTTCGTGGTTGATGAGGTACGGGTGGAAGCGAATTTGCGCGTGTTGGCCGATGTGCAAACGCGTTCCGGCGCGACCGTGCTCTGTGCGCTAAAAGCCTTTTCCATGTGGGAACTTGCCCCCTTGGTCAGCCGCTACCTGTCGGGCGTCTGCGCGTCTGGCCTGTGGGAAGCACGGCTCGGGCGCGAGCATTACGGCGGCATTGTCGAGACGTTCTCGGCGGGCTACAAACCTGATGAGATGGCAGAGATTGCTGCGCTCTCGGACCATATCATCTTCAACACACCCGCCGCCAAGGACCGCTTTCTGCCGGTGCTGCAAGCGTCGGGGCGCGCGATCCATGTCGGCCTGCGCTTCAACCCCGGCCTGCCCTTGGGGGATGACGCGAAATATGACCCCGCCGCCCCCGGCTCTCGCCTTGGCACGCCGTTGGAGCAGATCGACGCGGCCGCGCTGGGCGGCGTAGATGGCCTGCACATGCACACTTTGTGCGAGCAAGACCTGTCGCCGCTGCTGGCGATCTGGGAGCATATCGCGCCGCGCATCCTTGAACTGGCCCCGCATCTCAAATGGATCAATTTCGGCGGCGGCCATCACATTACCCGCGCGGATTACGACCGCGACGGGCTGGTCGATTTCCTGATCCGCGTGCGCGAAGAAACCGGCCTGCATTGCTATCTTGAACCGGGCGAAGCCGTGGCGCTGGATGCAGGCATTCTGGTGGGCGAGGTGCTGGACGTTGTCGAAAATGACGGCGCGAATGCGATCCTAGACATATCCGCCACCTGTCACATGCCCGATGTGATCGAGGCACCCTATCGCCCCGCGCTGCTGGGCGAAGGGGGCGCGGTGCCGGTGCGCTTGGGTGGGCCTAGCTGCTTGGCGGGCGACGTGATCGGGCGCTATGATTTCGGCGGCGTGCCGGATATTGGCAGCCGCGTCGCGTTTCTGGATCAAGCGCATTATTCGATGGTGAAAACCACCACCTTCAACGGTGTGCGCCTGCCTGCCTTGGCCGTATGGAACAGCGACTCGGGCGCGCTGCGCGTGATCCGCCAGTTTGACTACAGCGATTTCAAGGGCCGCCTGTCATGATCTTCCTGAACTCTGAACTGACCATGTCTGAGCGCCAGCCAGAGGCGCGGTTTCAGATCGTGCCCATGCCGCTGGAAAAGACCGTGTCTTACGGGTCTGGCACAGCGCATGGCCCTGCCGCGCTGATTGACGCGTCGGACCAGTTGGAACGGCTGTGGCGCGGGATGGAACCTTGCACGGCGGGCATTTATACCACGCCACCCATCGACTGCGACCAACCGCTGGAAGAAGCGCTGGCAGCGTTGGCCGCGCGCACCGAAGGGATTGCGCGGGCCGGGCAAATTCCGGTCACTTTGGGCGGCGAACACAGCCTGACATGGGGGGCTGTGATGGGCGTGTCGCGCGCGCTGGGCCGCCGGGTAGGCATTGTGCAGATCGACGCCCATGCCGACCTGCGCCGCGCCTATCAGGGTTTCCGGCACAGCCACGCATCGGTCATGCAACTACTGGTCGAGGAAGAGGGCATGGCGCTGGCGCAATATGGCGTGCGCGCTCTGTCCTCTGACGAAGCCGCGCTGCGTGACGAATTGGGCATCACCTATATTGACGCTGAAGAGCTTGTGACCGGCGGGATCATGCAGGTCACGCTGCCTGATGATTTCCCCGAGGATATCTATATCAGCTTCGATGTGGATGGGCTGGACGCGCCGCTGATGCCCGCGACCGGCACGCCGGTGCCCGGTGGCTTGGGCTATTACCAGTCGCTGGCGCTGGTGCGGTCGGCCCTGAAGGGGCGGCGCTGCGTGGGGATCGATGTGGTCGAACTGGCCCCGATCGAGGGCGCGGATGTCTGGGATTTTACCGCCGCGCAACTGACCTACGCGCTGATCGGGATTGCCCAAGGCGGGTAGGGGGCGCTCGCGCCCCCTCTTGGCCTGCGGCCAATTCACCCCCGAGGATATTTGGGCAAGGATGAATGGGCAAAAGGCGGGGATAAACCGCTAAATCTTGTGTCATGCGCGTGACAATCCTGCGCGATCTGCCTATAAGTGGGGCAGTCAACCAAGGATGAATGTGCATGTCTGCCGAAGCCCAGAAGATCGACGAATACGGTGCCGATTCCATCAAGGTTTTGAAGGGGTTGGATGCGGTTCGCAAACGCCCCGGCATGTATATCGGCGATACAGATGACGGGTCCGGCCTGCACCACATGGTGTACGAGGTCGTCGATAACGGCATTGACGAGGCTTTGGCCGGTCATGCCGATTTCGTGAGTGTTATCATTCATGCCGACAGTTCCGTGTCGGTCATGGATAACGGGCGCGGCGTGCCGACCGATATTCATGCCGAAGAGGGGGTGTCTGCCGCCGAGGTCATCATGACCCAGTTGCACGCGGGCGGGAAATTCGACCAGAACAGCTACAAGGTGTCGGGCGGTCTGCACGGTGTGGGCGTGTCGGTTGTGAATGCCCTGTCCGACTGGCTGGAGCTGCGCATCTGGCGGGCGGGCAAGGAACATGTCGCCCGGTTCGAGCGTGGCGATACGGTGCGCCACTTGGAAGTGGTGGGCGAGAGCGGCGGCAAAACCGGGACAGAGGTGCGGTTTCTGGCCTCGACCGACACGTTCTCGAACTTGGATTATAGCTTCAAGACGCTGGAAAACCGGTTGCGAGAACTGGCGTTCCTCAATTCCGGCGTGCGGATTATTCTGGAAGACCACCGCCCCGCGGAGCCGCTGAAAACAGAGTTGTTCTACGAGGGCGGCGTGCGCGAATTTGTCCGGCACCTGGACCGGTCCAAGTCTGCCGTCATGCCCGAGCCCATCTATATCAACGGCGAGCGCGACGGCATTGGCGTGGAAGTGGCGATGTGGTGGAATGACAGTTACCATGAAAATGTGCTGCCCTTTACCAACAACATCCCGCAGCGCGATGGCGGCACGCATATGGCGGGCTTTCGTGGCGCGCTGACCCGCACGATCAACGCCTATGCGCAATCGAGCGGGATCGCCAAGAAAGAGAAGGTCAGCTTTACCGGCGATGACGCGCGCGAGGGGCTGACCTGCGTGCTGTCTGTAAAAGTGCCTGACCCGAAATTTTCCAGCCAGACCAAGGACAAGCTGGTCAGTTCCGAAGTGCGCCCGGCGGTGGAAAGCCTTGTGAATGAAAAGCTGGCGGAGTGGTTCGAGGAGAATCCGAATTACGCCAAGGGCATTGTCAGCAAGATTGTCGAAGCAGCCCTTGCGCGCGAAGCGGCCCGCAAGGCCCGCGAATTGACCCGGCGCAAAACCGCGATGGATGTGGCCAGCCTGCCCGGCAAGCTGGCCGATTGCCAAGAGCGTGACCCGGCGAAATCGGAATTGTTCCTTGTCGAGGGGGATTCTGCGGGCGGGTCCGCCAAGCAGGGCCGGTCACGGCAGAATCAGGCAGTGTTGCCGCTGCGCGGCAAAATCCTGAACGTGGAACGCGCGCGGTTTGACCGGATGCTTGGCTCTCAGGAAATCGGCACGCTGATTACCGCTCTTGGCACCGGCATTGGGCGGGATGAGTTTGATCTTGCGAAACTGCGCTACCACAAGATTGTCATCATGACAGATGCCGACGTGGACGGCGCCCATATCCGCACGCTGTTGTTGACCTTCTTCTTCCGCCAAATGCCCCAACTGATCGAGGCGGGGCATCTCTATATTGCCGAACCGCCGCTCTACAAGGTCGCGCGCGGCAAGTCAGAGGTGTATCTGAAGGACAAACCGTCCTTGGAAAATTACCTGATCGACATGGGGGTCGATGGGGCGGTGCTGCGGCTGGCCAATGGCGAGGAAATCATCGGTCAGGATTTGGCGCGCATCGTGACCGAAGCCCGCGCGGTGGGCCGGTCGTTGGAAGCGTTCCCAACGCATTATCCGCAACATATTCTGGAACAGGCCACGATTGCCGGCGCGCTTTTGGCCGAAGCGCTGGCCGCGCAACCGCAAGCGCTGGCCGATAGCGTGGCCGCCCGGCTGGACCTTATCGCCGCCGAATATGAGCGCGGTTGGGAAGGCCGCCCCACACAGGATGGCGGCTTGCGGCTGGCCCGCGTGCTGCGCGGCGTGGAAGAGGTGCGCCGACTGGACGGGCAGGTTCTGCGCTCGGGCGAGGCGCGGCGACTGGCCACCCACACCCAAAGCCTGCAAGAGGTTTACGGCCAACCCGCCGAATTGGTGCGCCGTGACCGCAAGCAGACGATCTATGGCCCGGTGGACCTGTTGAACGCGATCCTGGCAGAGGGCGAGAAGGGCTTGACGCTGCAACGCTACAAGGGCTTGGGCGAAATGAACCCCGACCAGCTATGGGAAACCACGCTGGACCCCGAAGCACGCACGCTGTTGCAGGTGAAGGTCGATGATCTGGCCGAAGCGGACGATCTTTTCACAAAGCTGATGGGCGATGTGGTGGAACCCCGCCGCGAGTTCATCCAGCGCAACGCGCTGAACGTGGAAAATCTGGACGCCTGACGCGGTGCAAAGCCCCTTGCGCTGCTTGGGCGCGTGGGGCAACACTCTGGCGTAAGGATGATTTACCAGAGTGACCATGAGCCGCATCAGCAAGATCGAGATTGACGACACCGGGCTGCCCACGCCCACGCCAGAGGTAGAACAAGAGCGCAAGGTCGCCGTGTTCGACCTGCTAGAAGATAACAGCTTTGCCCTTTTGGCACGCGATGGACAAGATGCCCCGCCGGGCCCTTTCCAGATGACATTGGCCATACGCGAGCGCCGTCTGGTCATCGATCTGCGCGATGAAGCGGGCGCTTCGGTCAGTGAAATGCATCTGTCGCTGGGCCCGTTTCGGCAGGTGGTCAAGGATTACTACCAGATCTGCGGCAGCTATTTCGAGGCGGTGAAAAACATGCCGCCCAGCCAGATCGAAGCGATCGACATGGCGCGGCGCGGCATTCATAACGAGGGCGCGCGCATCTTGCAGGAACGCCTAGAAGGCAAGGCCGTGCTGGACAAGGACACTGCCCGCCGCCTGTTCACACTTGTTTGCGTGTTGCATTTCGGGGGTTGAATGGGCACGGACTTCCCCTCTTCCGTGCTGTTTTGTTGCGACCATAATTCCGTGCGCTCGCCCATGGCCGAGGGGTTCATGAAAAAGCTGTATGGGCAGCGCGCCTACGTCCAATCCGCAGGCGTGCATTCCGACAGAGAGATTGACGGGTTTTCGATAACCGTCAGCGCCGAGGATGGGGTGGAACTGTCGCGCCACCGGTCGCGGTCCTTTGAAGAAATGATGGATTGGGGCGATGATCTTGGCGGCTTCGATCTGATTATCGCCTTGTCGCCCGCAAGCCAAAGACAGGCGCTAGAACTGACCCGCTTTGCGCATATCGACGTAGAATACTGGCCAATCATGGACCCGTCCGGGCTGGGAGAGTCGCGCGAGGCGAAACTTGCGGCCTACCGGCAGGCCCGTGACCAGATCAAGCAACGCCTGTTGGCCCGGTTCGGGCCACCATCCGAAGGGTAATACCATGAGCCGCGCAATTATTGAGCAGTATTTCACCGCGTTCAACGCAGGTGACACAGACACCATGCTGTCGCTGGTGTCTGATGACGTGGAGCACCATGTCAATCAAGGAGAGGTCCGGCGCGGGCGGGCGGCCTTTGCCGAGTTTTGCAGCCATATGGGCGTCAGCTACCGCGAAGAATTGCGCGATATGGTGGTTTTCCTGTCCGAAGATGGCTCCCGCGCGGCGGCGGAATTCATGGTGCATGGCGAATATCTGCAAACCGATCCCGGCCTGCCAGAGGCGCGGGGGCAGGCCTATGTTCTGCCCGCCGGGTCGTTCTTTGCGCTGAAGGAGGGCCAGATTACCCGCGTGACCACCTATTATAACCTGCAAGACTGGATCGCACAGGTCGCGGCATGAGCTTGCGGTATCAGGCTTTGACGGGGGCCGCGATAGATGCGGTCATTGACGGGCTTGCGGCGTTGCGCATCCGCGTGTTCCATGACTGGCCCTATTTATATGCGGGCGATCTGGGTTATGAGCGCGGATATTTGGCGGTTTACCGCGACAACCCGCGCGCTATCGTGGCCGCGGCGTTTGATGGTGACCGGCTGGTGGGGGCCGCGACGGGCCTGCCGATGGTCGATGCCGACCCGGAATTTCGCGCGGCCTTTGAGGGCACCGATCATAACCCCGAGCAGATCTTCTACTGTGCCGAGTCGGTGCTGCTGCCCGACTACCGGGGGCAGGGGGCGGGCCACCGCTTTTTCGACCTGCGCGAGCAGCACGCGCGCGCTTTGGGCCTGCGTTTTGCCGCGTTTTGCAGTGTGAAACGGCCAGAGGACCACCCCGCACGGCCCCATGGCTACCGCCCGCTGGATGGGTTCTGGCGCAAACGCGGTTATGCGCCGCTGCCGGGCGTGGTGGCCCAATTCACATGGCGCGATCTTGGCGATGCGACGGACACCGCGAAACCCCTGCAAGTCTGGATGCGCGCGCTATGAAACTTGCCGCTGCCGCTTACCCGCTGGATTTTCTGACCGATTGGAATGCGTATACCGCAAAGCTGGGCGCTTGGGTTGCAACGGGTGCGGCCACCGGGGCGGAACTGTTGGTGTTTCCCGAATATGGGGCGATGGAGCTGGCCAGTTTGGGCGGGGCCAAGGTTGCCGCCGATCTGGACGCCGCGCTGCAAGAGGTGATGCGCCATGCCCCGCGCGTGGCTGCCTTGCACGGCGTCCTCGCGGCGCAACACAGCGTCTATATCCTTGGCGCGAGCGCACCCGCGCGCGGCCCGGCAGGGCACCCGGTGAACTGTGCAACGCTTTATGGACCGAAGGGGGTGATCGGCCATCAGGACAAGCAGATCATGACCCGGTTCGAGCGTGAAGAATGGAACATCGCCCCCGGCCAAGACGGGCTGCGCGTGTTCGACACGCCGCTGGGGCGCATTGGCATTCTGATCTGCTACGACGCCGAATTCCCGCTTCTGGGCCGTGCGCTGGCCGAAGCCGGGGCAGAGATTCTTCTTGTGCCGTCCTGCACCGAAGGGCTGGCGGGATATACCCGCGTCAAGGTTGGTGCCATGGCCCGCGCGCTGGAAAACCAATGCGTGGTGGTCCACGCGCCCACGGTCGGCGCGGCGGATTGGTGCCCGGCGGTGGATATGAATACCGGGGCTGCCGCCATCTATGGCCCGCCCGACCGTGGCTTTCCCGATACCGGCATTCTGGCCGAAACCGCGCTCAATGCGCCGGGTTGGGCGGTGGCGGAGATTGATCGGGCCACCATTCATGCCGTGCGCCGGGATGGGGCCGTGTTGAACCATGCCCACTGGCCCGAGCAGAAAATGCGGCTTGGGCCGGGCTAACACGGCCGGTTTTGCATATTTGCCTTGAAAAAAGCCCGCGATGCGCGCATCTAGCAGCGCACGCGCGCAAGACGCGCGCCCACAACGGACGGAGTGACCATGGCCAAGGAAGAACTGCTCGAATTTCCCGGTGTCGTCAGAGAACTCCTGCCTAATGCGACATTTCGGGTCGAGCTGGAAAACGGCCATGAGATCAATGCGCATATGGCAGGCAAGATGCGGAAAAACCGCATCCGTGTTCTGGTTGGCGACAAAGTTCAGGTGGAAATGACACCCTATGACCTGACCAAGGGGCGGATCAATTACCGCTTCAAGTAAGCCGATGCGCCTGATTCTCGGCTCTGGCAGTCCAAGGCGGCTAGAGGTTCTGGCGCAGCTTGGCATCACGCCCGACAAGGTTGTCGCGGCGGATATAGACGAGACGCCGCTGAAAGCCGAATTGCCGCGCCCCTATTGCGAACGGGTGACGCGGGCCAAGCTGGATGCAATTGCCACCGACCCGGATGATCTGCTGCTTTGTGCCGATACAACGGTTGCATTGGGGCGGCGGATTATGGGCAAGCCTGCCGATGCGGGCGAAGCGGCGGCATTCCTGCATAAACTATCAGGGCGGCGGCACGAGGTGATTACCGCGATCGCGCTGCGCCATGGCGCGCAGATCTGGACGCGCACCCAAGTCAGCGCGGTCAAGATGAAGCGCCTGTCCAACGAGGAGGTGAACCTTTATCTTGCCTCTGGCGAATGGCAGGGCAAGGCGGGCGGCTATGCCATTCAGGGTTTGGGCGCAGCCTTTATCCCGTGGATGCAAGGGTCTTACACCGGCGTGATGGGCCTGCCCGCAATGGAAACCGCGCAGCTTTTGCGCGCGGCTGGCTACAGGTGGAACGCATGAAAGGCAGCACGATTGCGCTGGACCATATCGGCGAACGGCAGGCCGCAGCGCTTATGGTCGATGGTATTCTAGATGATTTCCTGATCGACCCGCCAGATTGGGTCACCCCGCCCGAGTCGCTCTTTCGCGGAAAGCTGGGACGGCCCGTGAAGGGCATGGGGGGCGCTTTTGTCGACCTGCCAAATGGACAAAGCGGGTTCCTGCGCCAGACAAAAGGGCTGCGGCCCGGCGATCCGATCCTTGTGCAGGTGACAGGGCTGGCAGAGCAGGGCAAGGCCGTGCCTGTCACCACGCGCCTGCTGTTCAAAAGCCGCTTCGCCATTGTCACGCCCGATGCGCCGGGCCTGAACATCTCGCGCCAGATTGACGATGACGCGCTGCGCGCCGATCTGGATGCGCTGGCGCGCGACTGTATGGAAGGGGCAGGGGACAAGCTTGGCCTGATCCTGCGCTCTGCCTGCATGGATGCGCAAGAGGCAGATATCGCCGATGACATATTGCAAATGCGCAGCCTTGCCGAACAGGTGCTGGGCGATTTGACCGGCGCGCCCGAATTGCTGCTGGCTGCACCGGGTGCCCATGAACTGGCTTGGCGCGACTGGGCGGATGCCGACACGCTGGATGACGCCGCTGGCAGTTTCGTGCGGCACGGGGTGGACGATGCGCTTGACAAGCTGACCCGCGCCGACGTGGGTCTGGCCCATGGCGCGTCCATGGTGATCGAACCCACCCGCGCGTTGGTCGCTGTGGATATCAACACAGGCCCCGACACCAGCCCCGCCGCCGGGTTGAAAGCCAATATCGCCGCGATCCGCGCCCTGCCGCGCGAGTTGCGCTTGCGCGGGCTTGGCGGTCAGGTGGTCATCGACCTTGCGCCCTATCCGAAACGCGAAAAACAAGTGCTGGAACAGGTTCTGAGCGCCGCGTTCAAACGCGACGGGCGCGACACGGTGCTGGCCGGCTTCACGCCCTTAGGCAATTTTGAGCTGACCCGCAAACGCGACCGCGTGGCGCTGTCGGTGCTGTTGCCATGAGCTGCCCGATTTGCCGCAAAGCCGCGCTGGCAGAGTATCGCCCCTTTTGCTCGCGTCGCTGCGCCGATATCGACCTCGCGCGCTGGTTGCGGGCGGATTACGCCATCCCCGTGCCCTTGACCGATGCAGAGGATGACGTGGTGACGGACCCGCCAAACCTGCCTGAATCGCATTAGTTTTTTCGATTTGCCTCTGGACAGTGAAACCAGCGTGACATAATACACCGCTACCCAGCAGGGCAGGCCAAAAACAGCCGCGCTGCGAAACCCGTGCCCGGGTAGCTCAGGGGTAGAGCAGTGGATTGAAAATCCTCGTGTCGGTGGTTCGATTCCGCCCCCGGGCACCACTTAACAAGCTGAAATGTTTGGGTTTTGTGGTCATGTGTGGTCCTTGCTCGGACCGGGTTTGACGCTATCCTGCGACGGATATATCAGTTATCGCCGTCTTGCGTGCTCGTTTCCCAGCATTGCTTTGCGTTATGCCACGGCAAGGTGTGCCAACCGCGAATAGTGCCGCGCTATGGGGGCGGTTTCTGCCCCGACTGCTCCGCGATGCGCGGCGCATTGGTTGTTCGGACGGCTTGCCGGAGCATGTGCGCGGCGGGATCGCTTAAGGCGCGCGGCCAGGGGTTTTCTTGGCAGGGTTTGCTGCGCTTGACTTCGGACACGTCCCCGCCCATGACACGCGCAACGCAATTTAGCAGCGGATACCGGGCGCATGGCAAAAAGTGATGGCAAGAAAGACGGGCTGTGGGAGAACGTGAAAACGATCTTCTATGCGCTTTTGATCGCGGGCTTGTTCCGCACCCTGTTCTTTCAGCCTTTCTGGATTCCCTCTGGGTCTATGAAGGAAACCTTGTTGATCGGGGATTTCCTATTCGTGAACAAAATGGCCTATGGCTATTCACGTTATTCCTGTCCCTTCGCGATATGCCCGTTTTCGGGCCGTATTTTCGCGTCCGACCCAGAGCGCGGCGATATCGTGGTGTTTCGACATCCCGGCACGGGGGCCGATTACATCAAGCGGCTAATCGGGTTGCCGGGGGATACGGTGCAAATCCGTGATGGCCAGATCATTCTGAATGGCGAGCCCGTGCCGCAAACCCCCGATGGTGATTTCAGCGAGGAGTATGCGCGCCAAGGTTCGTCGCAGCAGTTTCCGCGCTGCGAGAATGCGCCGGTGGGCGAGGGCGGCGATTGCCTGAAATCGCGTATGATCGAAACGCTGCCGAACGGGGTCAGCTACCCGGTGTTGAATATCTCGGACAATAGTGCGGCGGACAACACGCCGGTCTTTACCGTGCCGGACGGCGAATTCTTCTTCATGGGCGACAACCGCGACAATTCGCTCGACAGCCGGATGCCGCGCAGTGTTGGTGGTGTGGGCTTCGTGCCGTTCGACCACCTGATCGGGCGTGCGCGCCACGTGGTCTTCTCTGCCGAGGGCCGCTCGTTGTACATGTTCTGGACATGGCGGGGGGATCGCTTCTTCGAGGCGCTTCGGTGAAACTGTCGCGCGAGATAACGGCCTTTATGACGCGGTTGGGGCATGAGTTTGACCGCCCCGAATTGCTTCTGCGCGCGCTGACGCACCCGTCAATTTCCACGCCGTCGCGGCCCGACAACCAAAGGTTGGAGTTCCTTGGCGACCGGGTGCTGGGTCTTGTGATGTCCGAGGCGCTTTTGGCCGCCGACAAGGCCGCACGCGAAGGCCAGCTTGCCCCGCGCTATAACGCGCTGGTGCGCAAGGAAACCTGCGCCGAAATCGCGCGGGAAATCGACCTTGGGGCAGTGTTGCGGCTGGGCCGGTCAGAGATGCTCTCTGGCGGGCGGCGCAAGATGGCGATTCTTGGCGATGCCATGGAAGCGGTGATCGCCGCAGTCTACCTTGACGCTGGGTTCACTGTGGCGCGCAATGTGATCCTTAGCCTTTGGGGCGACCGCGTGTCCTTGGTGGAGGCGGATTCGCGCGATGCCAAGACGCTGTTGCAGGAATGGGCACAGGCGCGCGGCATGGCGTTGCCCGCCTATGCCGAGGCGGGGCGCTCTGGCCCCGACCACGCGCCGCAGTTCACCATAGAGGTGCGGTTGGAAAATGGGGCTGTTGCGCGCGCTTCTGCCGGAAGCAAGCGGCAGGCCGAACATCAGGCTGCAAGCGCGCTTCTGGCGCAGTTGGATGACGCAGAATAACGGGTCAGGCCGCTGGTCACATGGTGCTTGGCGCCGTCTCTAGCGGCCCGACCAGATAAAACCCCAGAACCAACCCCAAGACCATCAGCGTATACACGCCGGTCATGCTGGCATAGCCCAAAGCGGGTGAATACCACGATGCGCGGTATTTATACAGGTTGAGGTCAATCATCTTGTAAGCAAAGGCGGCAATCCCGATCGCCATTGCAAAGCCGATGATATCGGCCGTCACAATACCAAGCCCCGGCAAGCGGCTGGCGATGACACCTGCAATGAACAGGCCTATCCAATGGTTCAGATACATTGGAAAGGAAATACCCCCGGCCCAACTGCCAAAGCGCGTCCGTTGCCCCGGTTGGGCGCAAAGCAGCACGACAGAAATGGCCAGAAGCGGGACATATTGCCGATAGGGGACCGCGTCCGTCGCCCAGAATGCGATCGTGACCGCGCAACTGCCGATCAGCGCCGCAACGGCCCAGGGCCGGATATGCCAGTTCCCGAAACGGCGTTGCAGCATTGCAGCCAGAACACCGGCAGAAACGCTGCCATACCATGTTTCCAACAGCGCCGCGGCCAGCGCAATGACCACCCATGTCATCCAGTATTTCGCCACCGACACGAACAGGATCAGGATGGGCGCCATCAGGTAGAATTGTTCTTCCACGGCGATTGACCAAAAGTGCGATCCGGTGCCGTTCATTGGCAGGGCGGTGATGACCTCGGGCGTTTTTTCTATGAAGAAATTATGTGTGAAGGTCAGATCGTAGATCAGCGCCTGCCAGAAATAGGGCGCAAAGCCCTCTTTCAGATAGGCTGCGCCATAGAGTGCGGCGATGGCGGCAAAGAAGGGCAGCCAGATGCGAATGGTCCGATTGTAGAAAAACCGGGGCAGGTCGGCACGAGTCATGCGCAGGATGATCCCGCCAATCAGGAAACCGCTAAGGGCAAAGAAAATCTGCACGAACAGATCGCCTGCGAAATTCAGATGGCTGACCGACCCGGCATGAACCCAGAACACCGCCGAGGCGAGGAAGATCCTGAGCCAATCGAAATTTGGATATTCGGTCAGACCACTGGCCACCAATTTGGCCCGGTGCTGGGCTTTTGTCTCGAAATCTGACTTTGATGGTCTAAACACGTCCACACACTCCACAAACCTAACGGTGGCGGCGTAGCAAGCAATCGGGTCACAATTTCGGCAAAGATGGGGTCGGAATGCGCCGGGCCAGTTGCGGGGTGGCGGGGTGTATCCGCACTGGCGGGACCGCGCGAAACCGGGTAAACACGGCAGTCAAAGGCAATCAGGACGTTTTCCATGACCACACGCGCGGGCTTCATAGCCCTGATCGGTGAACCCAATGCGGGCAAATCCACCCTGACCAACCGGATGGTGGGGGCCAAGGTCAGCATTGTCACCCACAAGGTGCAGACCACGCGCACCCGGATTCGGGGTGTGGCGCTGGATGGGCCGTCGCAACTGGTTTTTGTGGATACGCCGGGCCTGTTTCGTCCGCGCAGGCGTCTGGACCGCGCCATGGTCGCGGCCGCTTGGGGCGGGGCGGCGGATGCCGATGTGATCGTGCTGTTGATCGAAGCGCATCGCGGCCTGACCGACGGGGTGCAAAGCATTCTGGACACGCTGCGCGACCGTGTTACGCCCAAGCAGACAGTGGCGCTGGCCATCAACAAGATTGACCGTGTGAAATCTGAAGCACTGCTGGCGCTGACCGCCAAGATGAACGACGCCTATCCTTTCGCGCAGACCTTCCTAATCTCTGCCGAGCGCGGGCATGGTGTGGACGATCTGAAACACTGGCTGGCCGGGCAATTGCCCGAAGGACCGTGGCTTTATCCCGAAGACCAGATTGCCGATCTGCCCATGCGCATGATTGCCGCCGAAATGACGCGCGAGAAGCTGACCCTGCGCCTGCACGAAGAATTGCCCTACCAATTGACGGTCGAGAGCGAGAATTGGGAAGAGCGCACGGATGGCTCTGCCCGGATTGACCAGACGATCTATGTCATGCGCGATGGCCATAAGGGCATCGTGCTGGGCCATAAGGGCGAGACGATCAAGGCCATTTCCACTGCGGCGCGCGCCGAAATCAGCGAGTTTCTGGGCCGCCCGGTGCATCTGTTCCTGCAAGTGAAGGTGCGCGAAAACTGGATGGAGGAATCCGAGCGCTATTCCGAGATGGGGCTGGAGTTCCGCGACGGCAACGCATGAGCGGGGCGCGGCTGGCAACAGGTATCTGGGTTGCGGCCTATCTGAAGCGGCTGCAACTGGCGGGCATCCCGGCCTATGTCATCGCTAAAGGGGACACAACGGCAGGGGCCGTGCTGGTCAAGCTGGCGCTGATGGATGGCGGCGCGCGCGCCTATATCCGCCGCTACGATTTCGCAAGCGACACCCGCATTTGGGAGGTTTTGATCGAAGGGCCAGAAGCAGAGGTTGACGCGGCGGTTTCGCGCCAACGCGGCTTTGACAGCGACCTTTGGGTGATCGAACTAGAAGATGCGCGCGGGCGCCACCTGCTGGACGAGGATGGGCTTGCCTAAGGCCCGCGTGTTGCACCAAGCGGGCCATTTCGGGGAATGGTTGCAAGGGCGGCTTGGGCCAGAGGGACCGGTCGCATTGGTCAGCTTGCCCTGTCCGCACCCCGTGCTGCAAGTGTCATATCTGCCCGGACAAGGGCCACTGCGGGTGCAGGGCGCAGGGCTCAGCACCGGGCGGGCGCGGCGCTTTTTGCGGGCTTTGGGCTGCACGCTGGTTGGCCATGTGCGACTGCGCGCATTGGTGCCGCCGGGGCAGGGGATGGGGGTGTCGACGGCAAGCCTTGTGGCCTTGGCACGGCTTGCCGGGGTTTGCGGCCCCGACCCGGCGCTGGTGCGGGCCTGCCTGCGCAGCGAAGGGGCCAGCGATCCGATCTGGCTTGACCAGCCGGAACGGGTGCTTTGGGCCTCTCGGGAAGGACGCAGTTTGCAACCGCTTCCGCCGCTGCCGGGCTATCAGATTATCGGGGGCCTTTGGGGGCATGGGCAACGCACAGACCCCCGTGACACCCGCTTTCCTGATATCAGCGATCTTGTGGCGGATTGGGCGCAAGCGCGCGATCTGGCCGAATTCGCGGCGCTGGCCACCCTCAGCGCCAAGCGGTGCCTGAACCTGCGGGGGCGCGCCGATGACCCAACCGCGCAGCTTGCCGCGCGGGTCGGGGCATTGGGGTGGGTGGCCGCGCATACCGGCAGCGCGCGCGGGCTGATCTTTGCACCCGGCACCTTGCCGCAGGGGGCGGCGGCGGAAATGCGCGCGGCCGGGTTCCGCAACCTTGTCACGTTTCGCGCTGGTTCAGATCAGACCGACTGAAACCCGCGCAACAACTGGCGCAACCCGATCAGCGCGCCAACCACGATGCTTAGGAACACCACCGGCGCTGAATATGACAATGTTGCCATGGCCGATGCGCCTTGTCCGACCGAACAGCCCATGGCGATCACGCCGCCCACGCCCATCATGGACGCGCCCGCAACCTGACGGCCCAATTCGCGCGGGTCTTCGCAGGCTTCCCAACGGAAGCGGCGGCGCCATGCTGCGGCCAGCGCCGCGCCCAGCACCACACCGACCACAGAGCCAACGGCAAAGTTCAACCCGCCCGCGCTGGCGGTCATCAGATACAGAATGGCGCGGCCCAGCGGCACGGTGAAAGTAAAGCCTTCAACTGGCACGGCATCCAGCGTCGCACGATACAGCCATGATGTTGCAATGAACGCCCCGGCAATGGTCAGCCCCACCACCACCGACCAGCCGATCGTCGCGCGGTTGTGCCGCAAATCCGGGTGCCGCACCGCGACCCAGATCAACCCCAGCCCGATGGGCGCGGCAAAAAGCAAGGGCGGCAGGTCGGTCATCCTTGCGAAGGCATGGGCAAACCCTTGTGGAACCGTTGTTTCAACCTCTGGAAACAGCGCCACACGCAGCGGCGACAGCGGCCCGGCCAAGGTAATGAACCCGGCGATGGCCATAATCATGACAATCAGGAATGACCGCAAATCGCCACCGCCCAGCCGAACCAGCGCGCCGAAGCCGCAATTTCCGGCCAGTGCCATACCGTAGCCAAACAGCAGTCCGCCAAAGATGGCGGCAAAGGGGTTGAACGCGATCTGGTGATACGGGCTTTGCGAAATAAGCGCGAACCCCAAGGCTTCTGCGCCAAACAGCGTCAGGATGGCCACGCCCAGCACAACGCCCCACAGGCGCGCGCGCCTTTGGTCACCGCCATAGGCGGCACTTTCAATAGCGCCCAATGTGCAAAAATCGCCCATACGCGCGGCGACGCCCAGAATGATGCCGATCAGCAGACCGGCGCTACCGGCTAGCACCGGCGCGGGTAAATCCCACATTCAGCTCCTCCAACAGGTTGGCCCACAGGGGCGTGGGCCTGCCGTATGTCAGAGTATACAGAATGCCCAACGCAGCGTCACGGGAAAATCAGGACTGCGCCTGCGCGCAGAACATGTCATAGACCACGCCGATCAGGCGTTCGGCCTTTTGGTCGTGCAGCGCGTAGTAGATCGTCTTGCCCTCGCGCCGACAGGTCACGATCCCTTCCAGCCGCAAGCGGGCCAGTTGCTGGCTGACGGCAGCCTGCCGCGATTGCAGAAGCTCTTCCAACTCGCCCACAGATTTCTCGCCCGTGGACAGGTGACACAGGATCATCAGCCGCCCTTCATGCGCCAGCGCCTTTAAAAAGGCAGAGGCCGCCTGTGCCTGATCCAGCATGTCGGTTGGTGCAACACTGCCGCAAGTGCCGGACTGTGCCGAAGCCTCTTGCTCCAAAACCAAATTCTGCGTGTCCAGAGACATATCTCTTTCCCCTCAATCAGCCGCTTACCCTTCGGCCATGTGCTGCGCCATCAGTTGCAGTCGTTTGAATATGTAGAACGTCGAGCGCTGTAAAACAAGCCAGCCGCCCAAGATAAAGTCATTCCATTCCGCATATACCCGGGCTTGCAGGAAAAATGCGTGAAAAAGCGGCATGTCGCGGGACACAACGACAACACCCGCCAGCGAACTGGCGGGTGCGTTTCGTGCAGTGTGACCCCGAATTGGGTGGGGTGCAAACGATCAGGCGTCGCGCGGGTCTTCGCTGTCGCCGCGACCGCGCGGGTCATATCCGTCTTCATCCATCCCGGCGCTGCCGATTTCATCGAACAGTTCCGAAATTTCGAATTCCGCAGCCGCTTCTTCTTCGGCGGCCAATTCCTGAATGGATTTGCCAGAAGCCTGCAATTCAGCTTCTTCCGCGGAACGGGCCACGTTCAGGCGGATTTCCGCATCCACTTCGGGGTGCAGGTTCAGCAGGATCGTGTGAATGCCCAGAACCTTGATCGGCTGGCCGATCACGATCTGGCGGCGCTCAATGGTCACGCCGGCTTCGGCCAGCAGATCCGCCACGTCGCGGGTGCTGACAGAGCCATACAGCGCGCCAGCATCCGATGCCTGACGGATCACGACATAGGTCGTGCCATCCAGACGCTGGGCCACGTCCTGCGCTTCTTTCTTGGTTTCCAAGTTCTGCACTTCCAATTCGGCCTTGCGGGCTTCGAACGACTTGATGTTGTCGTCCGACGCACGCAGCGCCTTGCCCTGCGGCAGCAGGAAGTTGCGGGCGTAACCGGGCTTTACGTTCACGACATCGCCCATTTGGCCAAGCTTGGCCACGCGTTCCAGTAGGATAACTTGCATGATCTGTTCTCCTTACTTCACAGCGTAGGGCAGCAGCGCAAGGAAGCGGGCGCGCTTGATGGCGCGGGCCAGTTCACGCTGCTTCTTTGCCGACACGGCGGTGATGCGCGAGGGCACGATCTTGCCACGCTCGGAAATGTAGCGTTGCAGCAGGCGCGTGTCCTTGTAGTCGATCGCTGGGGCATTCTCGCCCGAGAAGGGACAAACCTTGCGGCGACGGAAAAACGGTTTGGTTGCCATGGTTCAGCTCTCCTTCACGATGCGCGGCGGCGCGGTTCGCGCTCGTCACGTTTCTGCATCTGGACCGAGGGGCCCTCTTCATGGGCGTCGACCTTCACGGTCAGAACGCGCATCACGTCGTCATGCAGGCGCATCAGGCGTTCCATTTCCTGCACCGCGGCGGCGGGCGCATCAGAGCGCAAGAAAGCGTAGTGACCCTTGCGGTTCTTGTTGATCTTGTAGGACATGGTTTTCACGCCCCAATATTCGTGATCAACCAGTTTCCCGCCATTATCGGCCAGAACCGTGCCAAAATGTTCGATAAGCGCTTCGGCCTGCGTGTTTGACAGGTCCTGACGCGCGATCATGACATGCTCGTATAGCGGCATGCGATCTCCATTCATGTGCTGGGCGCATTTCAAAAAGCAGGGCAATAACCTTTCCGCCCCTGCCTACGAGAGCTGCACCGGTGAAAGCTTCGCGGAAAGATGTGGTCCCTTAGCGGCAAATGGCGCGGGGCGCAAGCGCGCGGCGCTTCAAGCGCAAACAAATGCGCGCGCTCTTGTCAGCGCGCCATGACTGTCGCATAAGTGACGCAAGATTGTTTCGCAAAAAGGGGGCTTTTATGGCTCATACTCCTCTGATGACATCGCTTGGGGCCGACAGCTCGCTGGCGCGCAAATTGGCGATGGTGGCGTTCGGGTCGGTACTGGTGGGCATGTCCGCGCAGATCAGCGTGCCGATGTTCCCCGTGCCGATGACGCTGCAGACGCTGGCCATCATGCTGATCGGCCTGACCTACGGTGCGCGCTTGGCCGGGGCCACGCTGGTGGCGTATCTGGCGCAAGGCGCGCTGGGTTTCCCTGTCTTCGCAGGTGGCGCGGCGGGTGCCGCCTATATGTTCGGCCCGACCTTCGGCTTTCTGATGGGCTTTGTCGCGATGGCCTTTGTCATGGGCTGGCTGGTGGAGCGCGGCTTGAACCGTGGTTTTGGCCTGTTCGCCGCCGCGCTGATCGCAACCGCGCTTTTGTTTGTGCCGGGCACCCTATGGCTGACCGCTGTCACGCCGCTGACCCTGCAAGGCGCGTTCATGGCCGGTGCCGCACCGTTCCTGCTGGGCGAAGTGGTGAAGGTGGCTGTTGCCGCGCTGATCGTGTCGGGCGCGTTCAAGGCGCTGAAAGATCGCGTGAAGTGATTACGCCAAAGTTCTGAAAAGGCGGGCTTTTGGCCCGCCTTTTTTATGTGCGACAGCCAGGATGTAACAGGATCATTCCGCCGCGTGTTTGGGCTGGAAGCCGCGTTCCAGCATGTCATGCGGGGCGACCGGGTATTCGCCGGAAAAACATGCGTCGCAATATTGCGGGCAAGAATTGTTGCGCCCCTCTGCTTCGCCCGCGGCGCGATACAACCCGTCCAGCGAGACGAATTTCAGGCTATCCACCCCGATATGGTCGCGCATCTGGTCTTCGGTCATCTGCGCGGCCAGCAGGTTTTCACGGTCGGGCGTATCAACCCCGTAGAAGCATGGCCATGCGGTCGGCGGAGAGGCGATGCGGAAATGCACCTCTTTCGCACCCGCTTCGAGGATCATTTCCTTGATCTTCTGGCTGGTCGTGCCGCGCACCACCGAGTCGTCCACAAGGATAATCCGCTTGCCGCGAATAAGCGCGCGGTTCACGTTCAGCTTCAGCCGCACCCCCATGGACCGGATCTGCTGCGACGGTTCAATGAAGGTTCGGCCCATATATTGGTTGCGGGTAATCCCCAGGGCGAAAGGAATGCCCGATGCTTGGCTGTAGCCAATGGCAGCGGGCGTGCCGCTATCGGGCACCGGGCAGACCAGATCGGCATCAACCGGGGCTTCGCGTGCCAGTTCCACGCCAATTTGCAGCCGCGTTTCATAGACCGAGCGGCCACCGAAAAAGCTGTCGGGACGCGAGAAATACACATGTTCGAACACGCAAAACCGCGATTTCTGTGGCGCGAAGGGGCGCATGCTTTCCACGCCCTTGTCGCTGATGACGACCATTTCGCCCGGTTCGATCTCGCGCACGAAATCGGCGCCGATAATGTCCAATGCGCAGGTTTCCGATGCCAGCGCCCAACCGCCATGCAACGTGCCTAGCACCAGCGGGCGCACGCCCAGCGGGTCGCGCACCCCAATCAGCTTGGTGCGGGTCATGGCAACAACGGAAAACGCTCCCTCTGCCCGGCGCAGCGCGTCTTTCATCCGTTCTGGGATGGTCTGCTGGAACGACCGTGCCATCAGGTGGATCAGGCATTCGCTGTCAGAGCTGGATTGAAAAATAGAGCCGCGCTCGATCAACTCGCGCCGAATTGCATCGGCGTTGGTGATGTTGCCGTTATGCGCAATCGCCGCGCCGCCCATGGCGAATTCGCCAAAGAAGGGTTGCACATCGCGGATCTGCGTGGCCCCCTTGGACCCTGCCGTGGAATAGCGCACATGGCCGATGCCAATGCGCCCCGGCAGTGTTTCGATCACGCCCGCTTTCGTAAAATTGTCACGAACAAGCCCGAACCTGTGCGCAGACTGAAAGCCCGATTCGGGGTGATGGGTGATGATTCCACCCGCTTCTTGCCCGCGATGTTGCAGCGCGTGCAGGCCAAGGGCGACGAAACTGGCGGCGTCATCCACCCCGATACAGCCGAAAACGCCGCATTCTTCGCGTAGCTTGTCATCATCGAACGGGTGGCTGAGCATGGGGGCAACTCGCGGCTGGCCAGAAGTTGCGCCCGCTCTAACGCATTGCGCCGGGGCTGTCACCTGTTTGTGGGTCAGCTTGCGGTGCGGCGTGTCGCGAACAGGCTCACAAATCCGTGCCAAGCGGCGGCAAACATCTCTGCCATGAAGGCTGCGCGCAAGCGGCGGGCTTCATGTTCCAGCCGGGTCAGGTCGGCCATGTCGGTCGCGAAATTGTCGTTCTTGTGCATGTTCTGCTCCTTGCGCATATGCCGTTTGCAGCCGTCATGTAAATGCTGCGGTGCAGCAGTGCATCCACCAGTTTCGCAATGCCGCTTTGCATTTTGCGCAGGGCTGAGCGGTGCCCATTGATTTGTTAGCGCTAACTGATTACATCCGTGCCAGTAGCCGCACAGCCTTTGACCGGAGGACACGCCATGCCGCTTAACCCCACCATCGAAGCCGTGACCGACCGCATCCGCGCGCGCTCCAAAGCCAGTCGCGATGCCTATCTGGACCGCATGGCGCGCGCCGCCGAAGCCGGGCCGGTGCGGGCGCATCTGTCTTGCGGCAACCAAGCCCATGCCTATGCCGCCATGGGGGGCGACAAGGACACGCTTGCCGGTGGTCGCGCGCCCAATCTGGGGATTGTGACGGCGTATAATGACATGCTTTCGGCGCATCAACCGTTCGAGCATTACCCCGAGAAAATTCGCGCCGCAGCCCGCGCCGTGGGGGCGACCGCGCAAGTTGCAGGCGGCGTGCCCGCCATGTGCGACGGCGTGACCCAAGGCCAGCCGGGGATGGAATTGTCCCTGTTCTCGCGCGACACGATCGCCTTGGCGGCTGGCGTCGCCATGAGCCATAATTGTTTTGACGCTGCCGTTTACCTTGGCGTCTGCGACAAGATCGTGCCGGGCCTGATCATTGCCGCCGCTACATTCGGCCATGTGCCCACCGTGTTCGTGCCCGCAGGCCCTATGGTCAGTGGTCTGCCCAATGACGAAAAGGCGAAGGTCCGCCAGCAATTCGCCAAGGGCGAGATCGGGCGTGAAGAGTTGATGAAGGCTGAGATGGCCAGCTATCACGGCCCCGGCACCTGCACTTTTTATGGCACGGCGAACACCAACCAGATGCTGATGGAATTCATGGGGCTGCACCTGCCGGGCGCAAGCTTCGTCAATCCCGGCACGCCGTTGCGAGAGGCGCTGACCACCGCCTCTGCCCAACGCGCGCTGGAAATCACGGCGCTTGGCAATGATTATCGCCCGGCGGGGCAGGTGCTGGATGAGCGCGCCTTCGTCAATGGCATGGTCGGGCTGATGGCCACGGGCGGGTCAACCAACCTTGTGCTGCACCTGCCTGCCATGGCGCGCGCGGCGGGTATTCATCTAACACTCGAAGATTTCGCCGATATCTCTGCCAACGTGCCCTTGATGGCCAAGGTCTATCCAAACGGTCTGGCCGATGTGAACCATTTCCACGCCGCGGGCGGGCTTGGTTTCATGATTGGCGAATTGTTGGATGCGGGGTTGCTGCATGATGATGTTTGCACCGTCGCGGGCGACGGGCTGAAACGCTATGCGCAGGAACCCAAATTGCGCGACGGCGCGCTGGTCTGGGAAGATGGCGCAGGCGAAACGCTGAATGACAAGATCCTGCGGCCCCTGTCTGACCCGTTCCAGAAATCTGGCGGGCTGGCACAACTGTCGGGCAATCTTGGGCAGGGGGTTATCAAGGTCTCGGCGGTGGACCCGTCGCGCCATGTGATCGAAGCGCCCGTGCGCATTTTCCACGATCAGGTTGATGTCAAAACCGCATTCCAAGCGGGGCAGATCACCGAAGACACCATCGTCGTTGTCCGCTTCCAAGGCCCTGCCGCCAATGGCATGCCCGAACTGCACTCTCTGACGCCGATCCTGTCGGTGCTGCAAGATCGTGGGTTGAAAGTGGCGCTTGTCACTGATGGGCGCATGTCGGGGGCCAGCGGCAAGGTGCCCGCCGCGATTCATGTGGCACCCGAAGCGGCCAAGGGCGGCCCGCTGGCAAAGCTGCGCGATGGCGACCGCGTGCGGCTTGACGCGACAAAGGGCAGGCTGGACGTTTTGGAGCCCGATTTCGACAGCCGCGCGCTTGTCACCATCGACCTTTCGGCCAATGATTACGGCATCGGGCGCGAATTGTTCAAAGTGTTCCGCGCCAATGTGGGGGATTCCACCGAAGGGGCAGGGGTCGTCGTCTGACCCATTCATCCTTGCAAAAATATCCCGGGGGAGTCGCACCGAAGGTGCGGCGGGGGCAGCGCCCCCAAACCAAAAGCCATGGGTAGCGCCCCCTAATCTTCGGGGGCCAGCTTCCAGCGTGCCTCGTTTTCCTCGATCGCGCGAATGCGGTCTTCGGTTGACGGGTGGCTCATCATCCAAGCGGGCAGTCCACCGCCCACCCCCGTCAGCGCGTTCAGCTTGCGAAACAGCGATTTTTGCGGTTCCGTTCCCAGCCCGGCCTTGAGCATCAGGGCAGAGGCATAGGCGTCTGCCTCATACTCGTCATTGCGGCTGAGCTTGGAGGCCAAAAGTGCGGTCAACGCATTGGCCAAGACCACGCCCAAGCCCGGCAGGAACCGGCTGAACACCGCCGCCAATGCGATGCGAATGGCGTTGGTGCCGGAAAAGTCGATCATCCGTTTGCGGGTATGGCCAAGCGCCACATGGCCCAGTTCATGCGCGATCACGCTGGCCATTTCCTCGGCCGTCACCTCGCCTGTGCGGTAGCGGTTGTAAAACCCCCGTGTGATGAAGATGCGCCCATCGGGGGCAGCCAGCCCGTTGACCGGCTCTATCTCATAGATATGCACTTTGATCGCGGGCACGCCGACCGCGCCTGCGAAATGGTCGGTCAGCCTTTTCAGCCTTGGGTCGGCCAGTTCGGTCGATTTCGCATCCAACTCGCGCTTGGTGCGCCAGGCAGACAGCATATACATGACAAGCGCGTAGCCGATGGCCAACAGAAAGGGCGAGAGTTTCAACATGCCCAAGATATGGGGCGTTGCAGGCTTTCTGGCAATGCGGTTTCGGGGCCACAGATGTGTCAGATTGCCCTGCGTGATGACCATGCGGTGTAGATGATCGCCGTGTCCGCCTGCGGGTGTTGCGCCAAACACCAAGCCATGCTGGCATGGCTTGGTGGGACGTGTTGCCGTGTTTCGGGGCGCAGCCTGCCCAGTGCGGTTATTGAAGGCGCGCCGACGCCGGTTTTCTATGCGCAGATGCTTGTGCCGCAAACGGCGATGACCCGCCCGCAGAATTCCCAAGTTTGAAAAAGCTCAACTCGTTGCTCAGCTCGCTGGACGTGCGGGTCAGGCTTTCGCTTGCATGGGCGGCCTGATCGGCAAGAACGGCATTGTCGCGCGTGGTTCTGTCCAACTGTGCGACTGCGGAACTGATATTGTTCAACGCCAAGGATTGTTCGGTCGTGGTGGCCACGATTTCGGATGCGCTTTGCGAGACCGCGTTGATACTGCTGAGAATATCATTCAATGCCTCTTCGGTTTTGCCAACAAGCTGCGCACCGTCATTGACTTCGCGGGCGCTTGCTTCGATCAGGACGGTGATCTCCTTGGCTGCGGCAGAGGATCGTTGCGCCAACTCGCGCACTTCCGACGCAACAACACCGAAGCCACGTCCTGCGGCCCCTGCGCGCGCCGCCTCGATAGAGGCGTTGAGCGACAGTAGATTGGTTTGCAGCGCGATCCCTTCGATCACATCCACGATCTGCGACACCTTGCGCGAGGCCTTCTTGATCCGGTCCATCGCGGCATTCGTCTCTGACACGATTTCCGTGCTCGCCTCGCTGCGTTCGCGCGTGGCGTTCGTCATGGTTTCGATCTGCTTGGCGCTGTTCACGGTGGACCGTGATCCCGCCGACAGTTCTTCTAAAGCGGCGGCGGTTTCTTCAAGGCTGGACGCGGCGCTATTGGTGTGGTCCTGCAATTCTTGGGACTGGGTGTTCAGCTTGGACCCTGTTTCCTCAACAAGCGCGGCCACATAGCTTGTTTTGCCGATCAATTCGGCGGTTTTTGTCATGGCTTGGTTCAGCGCATCGGCAATGCGGGCCATTCCGGCCAAGCTGCTGACGGGCACCAAGGTCGTCAGATCCCCTTCGCGCAACCGATACAGCCCTTGGGCGATGTCTTCGATGGCGTGAACCTGTTCCGTGACATCGGTCGCAACTTTGACCACGCGTTCAATCACGCCATCAGCGTTCTTGACGGGGGCATAGGTTGCCTGAATCCAGATCGTTTGGCCCGATTTGGTCACGCGCGGAAATTGCCCGGTAAAGACCTGCCCGGCGCGAATGTCGTTCCAGAATTTTCGATACTCGGGGCTTTGACCGTAGTCGCGATCCACAAAAATCCGATGATGACGCCCGGTGATCTCGTCCAACGTGTATTCGACGGCGGCCAGAAAATTGGCATTGGCATAGAGGATCGTTCCATCTGGCCGGAACTGGATCGTGGCTTGGGTTTCATCCACCATCTGTAGCAACGCCTTGGAGATCGCTGCATGATCCGTGTCTGCGATTTTGGTCAATGTCGTCAGGTCTTGGATTGCGCTGGTCATAGGAACCTTCTAGGATTTACTGCCACAATGTCGGATTGATAACGGTCGTTTTCCCCATTGTTTTAGGCTGGGGCGGACTGTCTGTTGCCAAGCAAGAACCGTGCCACATGGCCCGCAGCATGGTATTCACTTTCGCCTTGGGTGCAGGGCCGGGTTACAAGACAGCGCAGAGCAAGAGGTGCCTTTATGTATTTCCATCCGCCCGCGCGCGTCGCCCGCCCGAATGGCGCAATGCAAATGGGTCGCCGCGCATGAGGGTCGCGCAGTGGGGCGACAAGCGCATCTTGTTCCAGATGGCGGCAGCGCCCGAATATGGCCCCTTTTTGCAAGCGCGCATCCAGCCGGTGATGACTGGCATTGGCCCGGTAGAGGCCGCGGTGGTCATGGCCGCCACGCTAGAGGGGATGGCGCGTGACGATGGCTTGCCCGATCTGGTGGTCAGCCTTGGCTCTGCCGGATCGGCACGGCTGGAGCATTGCGCAGTGTATCAGGCCAGCCATGTCGCTTATCGCGATATGGATGCCTCTGCCCTGGGGTTTGAAAAAGGTGCAACCCCGCTTTTGGACCTGCCGCCCGTGCTGCCGCTTGCACCATCTGTGCCGGGGCTGGCGCAGGCCAGCTTGTCCACCGGGGCGAATGTGGTGTCGGGCACGGGTTACAACGCCATCGCGCAGGATATGGTCGATATGGAAAGCTTTGCCGTGCTGCGCGCCTGCCAACGGTATGGCCTGCCGCTGATCGCGCTGCGCGGTATTTCCGACGGGGCCGCGCCGCTGGACGGGCTGCATAGCTGGACCGAATACCTGCATATCGTGGATGAAAACCTCGCGGTTGCGCTGGACCATCTGCGCGCCGCTTTGGAACAGGGCAGTCTTGCGCTGCAATAGCCTGTTTGCGCGACCACGGGGACGCGCTCTTGCGCAACCTTGCAAAGCGCACTACGCAAGTGCCATCTTTTTTGACAGAGCCGGAGACCCATCATGGCCAGACCCAAAATCGCACTTATCGGTGCCGGACAGATTGGCGGGACGCTTGCGCATCTCGTTGCGCTCAAGGAATTGGGCGATGTCGTCCTGTTCGACATTGCTGACGGCACCCCGCAAGGCAAGGCGCTGGACATCGCCGAATCCGGCCCGTCCGAAGGGTTCGATGCGGCGTTGAAAGGCACCACCGATTATGCCGATATCGCGGGGGCTGATGTCTGCATCGTGACCGCGGGCGTGCCGCGCAAGCCGGGGATGAGCCGTGACGACCTCTTGGGCATCAACCTGAAGGTCATGAAGGCCGTGGGCGAAGGTATCCGCGATAACGCGCCCGAAGCCTTCGTGATCTGCATCACCAACCCGCTCGATGCGATGGTCTGGGCGCTGCGCGAATTCTCTGGCCTGCCGCATAACAAGGTCGTCGGCATGGCGGGTGTGCTGGACTCGGCACGCTTCCGCCATTTCCTCAGCGTGGAATTCAACGTGTCCATGCGCGATGTCACCGCCTTCGTGCTGGGCGGCCATGGCGATACCATGGTGCCGCTGACCCGGTATTCCACCGTGGCCGGTATTCCGCTGCCCGACCTGGTCAGCATGGGCTGGACCACCCAAGACAAGCTGGATGCGATCGTGCAGCGCACCCGCGATGGTGGCGCAGAGATCGTCGGCCTGCTGAAAACCGGCTCGGCGTTCTACGCGCCTGCCACCAGCGCAATCGAGATGGCCGAAGCCTATCTGAAAGACCAGCGCCGCCTGCTGCCCTGCGCGGCCTATTGCGACGGCGAATTCGGGCTGAAGGGCATGTATGTAGGCGTGCCGACCATTATCGGCGCGAACGGCATCGAGAAGGTCGTCGACATCAAGTTGGCCAAGGACGAGCAAGCGATGTTCGACAAATCGGTCGATGCAGTGAAAGGCTTGGTCGAGGCCTGCAAGGCCATTGACCCGACGCTGGCGTAAACCACCATAGCCAGAACAGCTTGCAAAGGGCCGCCCGAGTCGCGGCCCTTTTTTCATGTCTCGGTCGCTAACCCGTTGATAGCGATACCGCGTTGGAATTGTGATCACAGTTTTCAATCAAGTGATCACAAAATTTCGATTTCGGTCGCGTTGCGAGATTTTGACGCAGTTTGCCATTGTTTTTTGTCATGTTTCTGCCATGCACGGTGCAACTGAAAGCCGAAATGGGACAGTGTCATGAATATTCACGAATACCAGGCCAAAGGGCTGCTGCGCTCTTACGGGGTGCCGGTCTCGGATGGTCGCGTTGTGCTGCGCGCCGAGGAAGCGAAAACCGCCGCAGGCGAATTGGATGGCCCGCTTTGGGTGGTCAAGGCGCAGATCCATGCCGGCGGTCGCGGCAAAGGACATTTCAAAGAAGCATCCGCCGGTGAAAAGGGCGGCGTGCGTCTGGCCAAGTCGGTAGGCGAAGCCGAAGAGATGGCCAAGCAGATGCTGGGCCGCACGTTGGTCACGCACCAGACCGGCCCCGCCGGCAAGCAGGTGGGCCGCATTTACATCGAAGACGGGTCCGACATTGAACGCGAGTTGTATCTGGCACTTCTGGTCGACCGTGTGACCAGCCGCATCAGCTTTGTCGTGTCCACCGAAGGCGGTATGGACATCGAGGAAGTCGCGGCCAACACGCCCGAGAAAATCCTGTCCTTCTCTGTCGATCCGGCCACGGGCATTCAGGGCTTCCATGGCCGCCGCGTGGCCTTTGCGCTGGGGCTGCAAGGCAAGCAGGTCAAGCAATGCGTGGACCTTGTGAACAAGCTGTATAAGCTGTTCGTCGAGCGTGATGCAGAGATGATCGAAATCAACCCGCTGATCGTCAGCGATGCGGGCGATCTGAAATGTCTGGACGCGAAGATGGGCTTCGATTCCAACGCGCTGTATCGTCAGTCGGACATTCTGGCGCTGCGCGATGAAACGGAAGAAGACCCCAAGGAACTGCAAGCCAGCAAATATGACCTGAACTATATCGCGCTGGATGGCGAAATTGGCTGCATGGTCAACGGCGCCGGTCTGGCCATGGCGACGATGGACATCATCAAGCTGTATGGTGCCGAACCTGCCAACTTCCTTGACGTGGGTGGTGGCGCAACGCGTGAGAAGGTGACGGAAGCTTTCAAGATCATCACCTCTGACCCGAATGTCAAAGGCATTTTGGTCAACATTTTCGGCGGCATCATGCGCTGCGACATCATCGCCGAAGGCGTGATCGCCGCGGTGAAAGAGGTCGGCCTGCAAGTGCCGCTGGTGGTGCGCCTTGAAGGCACGAATGTGGAAAAAGGCAAGGAGATCATTGCGAATTCCGGCCTGAACGTGATCGCGGCGGACGACCTGAAAGACGGCGCGCAGAAGATCGTCAAAGCGGTGAAGGGATAAGACCAATGGCAGTTCTCGTCGATAAAAACACCAAGGTTATCTGTCAGGGCTTCACCGGCTCTCAGGGCACGTTCCATTCCGAACAGGCCATCGCTTATGGCACGCAAATGGTCGGCGGTGTGACGCCGGGCAAGGGTGGCCAGACCCATCTGAACCTGCCTGTGTTCGACAGCGTGCACGAAGCGAAAGCAAAGACCGAAGCCAACGCGTCGGTCATCTATGTGCCGCCGCCCTTCGCGGCAGACTCGATCCTTGAAGCGATTGACGCGCAGATGGAACTGATCGTCTGCATCACCGAAGGTATTCCGGTGCTGGACATGATGCGCGTCAAGCGCGCGCTGATGGATAGCAAATCCATCCTGATCGGGCCGAACTGCCCCGGTGTGATTACGCCCGACGCCTGCAAGATCGGCATCATGCCCGGTCATATCCACCGCCGTGGGTCGGTGGGCGTGGTCAGCCGGTCCGGCACCTTGACCTATGAGGCCGTGAAGCAGACCACCGATGTGGGCCTTGGCCAATCGACCTGCGTCGGTATCGGCGGCGATCCCATCAAAGGGACCGAGCATATTGACGTTTTGGAATGGTTTTTGGCCGATGATGAGACCGAATCGATTATCATGATCGGGGAAATCGGGGGCAGCGCAGAAGAAGAAGCCGCACAATTCCTGAAAGACGAAGCCAAGCGCGGGCGCAAGAAGCCGGTTGCGGGTTTCATCGCGGGTCGCACCGCACCTCCGGGCCGCCGCATGGGTCATGCTGGCGCGATTGTGGCTGGCGGCAAAGGCGGCGCAGAGGATAAGATCGAAGCCATGAAAAGCGCAGGCATTGTCGTGGCCGAAAGCCCCGCCGGTCTGGGCGAGGCCGTTCTGGCGGCGATCGGCAAGTAACCCCGCGCCCGGCCAAGGAGTAACGGGAATGACCTTCGCAGATGCAGTAACCCGCGGGTTTCGCAACGCCTTTACCTTCAAGGGCCGCGCGCGCAGGCCGGAATACTGGTGGTTTTTCCTATTCGTTTTCGCAGGCGCTTTCGTGATTGGCCTGCTGGAAATGCTTCTTCTTGGCCGGGGCAGCGGCACGCTTGTCGCGCTGTTCCAGCTTGTAATCTTCCTGCCCTTCCTTGCCGTTGGCTGGCGGCGGCTACAAGATACCGGGCGCCCCGGTTGGTGGCTGTTGGTGCCATCGGGCATCGTTGTGGTCAGCACGCTTGTCAGTGGCAGCCTGACCCGCGCCATGATGGCAGGCGGTATGGGCAACATGATGAACGGCGAACCCATGGGGCCGGGGGCCATGATGGGCGTCGGCGCATCGGCCACGACGGTGGTGGCGCTTGGCGTGGCGCAACTTCTGGCCGGTCTGGTGATTATCTGGTGGATGTCGCGGCCCAGCCAGCGCGGTGCAAACACATACGGCCCCGAACCGCGCGTCCGCTGATACGCGCCTTTTTCGACTTGAACAGGTGATATGATGAACGATCACAGCCCCAATAACGGCATGACCAGCGAGAGCTTTCTGGCCGGTCACAATGCCGAATATGTCGAAGCGTTGCAGGCCCGCCACGCGGCCGACCCATCCTCGGTCGATGATGTGTGGCAAGCCTATTTCCAGTCTTTGGCCGAGACGGCCCAAGACGCGCAAGCGGCGGCAAGCGGGCCAAGCTGGGCGCGCGGCGATTGGCCGCCGCAGCCTGTGGATGAACTGACCTCTGCCTTGACCGGCGAATGGCCTGCCGCGCCTGAAAAGAAGGACGCAGGCAAGAAGATTGTCGAGAAAGCCGCCGAGAAAGGCGTCAGCCTGTCGGATGCGCAGGTTCGTGCCGCCGTTCTGGACAGCGTGCGCGCGCTGATGATTATCCGCGCCTACCGCATTCGCGGGCATCTGGTGGCCGATCTGGACCCGCTGGGTCTGCGCAAGGAAGAACCGCATCCCGAGCTTGACCCGCGCTCCTATGGCTTTACCGAAGCCGATATGGACCGGCCCATCTTCCTCGACAATGTCTTGGGAATGGAAGTGGCCAGCCTCAACCAGATCCTCGACATTCTGAAACGCACCTATTGTGGCACTTTCGCGCTGCAATTCATGCATATTTCCGACCCTGAACAGGTCGGCTGGCTGAAAGAGCGCATCGAAGGTCTGGGAAAAGAGATTGCCTTTACCAAGCAGGGGCGCCGGGCGATCCTGAACAAGCTGGTCGAGGCCGAAGGCTTCGAGAAATTCCTGCATGTCAAATACATGGGCACCAAGCGTTTCGGTCTGGACGGGGGCGAGGCGACCATCCCCGCGATGGAGCAGATCATCAAGCGCGGCGGCGCGCTGGGGGTAAAGGAGATCGCCATCGGCATGCCGCACCGGGGCCGGTTGAACATTCTGGCGAATGTGATGGGCAAGCCTTACCGCGCCATTTTCAACGAATTTCAGGGCGGCAGCTTCAAGCCTGAAGATGTCGATGGCTCTGGCGATGTGAAATACCACCTTGGCGCGTCCTCTGACCGCGAATTCGACGGCAACAGGGTGCACCTGTCGCTGACCGCCAACCCGTCGCATCTGGAAGCGGTGAACCCGGTGGTTCTGGGCAAGGTCCGCGCCAAGCAAGACCAGAACAACGATACCGAGCGCCGCTCGGTTCTGGGCATCTTGCTGCATGGCGACGCGGCCTTCGCGGGGCAGGGTGTTGTGGCCGAAGGTTTCGGGCTGTCAGGCCTGCGCGGCCACCGCACGGGTGGCACCATTCACATCGTGGTCAACAACCAGATCGGGTTTACCACTGCGCCCAGCTTCAGCCGGTCGTCGCCCTATCCGACCGATATCGCGCTGATGGTCGAAGCGCCCATCTTCCATGTGAACGCCGACGACCCCGAAGCAGTGGTCCATGCTGCCAAGGTCGCCACGGAATATCGTCAGAAATTTCTGAAGGATGTGGTGATTGACATCATCTGTTATCGCCGCTTTGGCCATAACGAAGGCGATGAGCCGATGTTCACCAACCCGTCGATGTATACCCGCATCAAGAAGCACAAATCCACGCTTCAGCTGTATACCGAACGGCTGGTGCAGGACGGCCTGATCCCCGAAGGCGAGATCGAGGATATGAAGGCCGCGTTCCAGGCGTTCCTGAATGACGAGTTCGAGACCGGCAAGACCTACAAGCCCAACAAGGCCGACTGGCTGGATGGGCGTTGGTCGCATATGAACCGCAAGGGCGAGGAATATCAGCGCGGCCAGACCGCCATCTCGCCCGAAACGATGGCCGAAATCGGCACCGCGCTGACCACGGTTCCCGACGGGTTCAACATTCACAAGACCGTCGCGCGCCAGTTGGACGCCAAGAAAGAGATGTTCGCAACCGGCAAGGGCTTTGACTGGGCCACGGCAGAGGCGCTGGCCTTCGGCAGCCTTGCGGTCGAAGGCTACCCGGTGCGGCTGGCCGGTCAGGACAGCACGCGCGGCACGTTCAGCCAACGGCATTCGGCCTTTATCGATCAGGAAACAGAGGACCGCTACTACCCCTTGAACCACATCAAGGAAGGGCAGGCGCGGTATGAAGTGATCGATTCCATGCTGTCGGAATATGCCGTGCTTGGGTTTGAATACGGCTATTCGCTGGCCGAACCGAACGCGCTGGTGCTGTGGGAAGCGCAATTCGGCGATTTTGCCAATGGTGCCCAGATCATGTTCGACCAGTTCATCAGCTCTGGCGAAAGCAAGTGGCTGCGCATGTCGGGGCTGGTCATGCTGCTGCCGCACGGGTTTGAAGGGCAGGGGCCGGAGCATTCCTCCGCGCGTCTGGAACGCTTCTTGCAGATGTGCGCTCAGGATAACTGGATTGTCGCGAATTGCTCGACACCGGCAAACTACTTCCACATTCTGCGCCGACAGTTGCACCGCAGCTTCCGCAAGCCTCTGGTGCTGATGACGCCGAAATCCCTGCTGCGCCACAAGCTGTGCGTGTCAGCGGCAAACGACTTCACCGATGGGTCCAGCTTTCACCGGGTGCTGTGGGACGATGCGGAATATGGCAACAGCGCCCTGAAGCTGAAAACGGATGACAAGATCCGCCGGGTCGTCATCTCCTCTGGCAAGGTCTATTTCGACCTGCTGGAAGAGCGTGATGCGCGCGGGCAGGACGATGTCTACCTGCTGCGGGTGGAACAGTTCTACCCGTTCCCGGCCATGTCGCTGCTGAAAGAGCTGGAACGCTTTCCAAATGCAGAGGTCGTCTGGTGCCAGGAAGAACCCAAGAACCAGGGCGCGTGGTCCTTTATCGAACCGAACCTTGAATGGGTTCTGGGCCGCCTGAATGGCAAGACCACACGCCCGATCTATGCGGGCCGCGCGGCGTCTGCCTCCCCGGCGACGGGTCTGGCCAGCCAACATAAAGCACAACAGCAAGCGCTCGTGAATGACGCGCTGACAATCGAGGGATAACAAACCTATGTCCACCGAAGTTCGAGTGCCCACTTTGGGCGAAAGCGTAACCGAGGCGACCGTCGCCACATGGTTCAAGAAACCCGGCGACGCGGTTGCCGCCGATGAGATGCTGTGCGAGCTGGAAACCGATAAGGTGACCGTCGAGGTGCCCAGCCCCGTCGCCGGCACCATGGGAGAGATTGTCGCCGCCGAGGGCGAAACCGTGGGTGTTGACGCGCTGCTGGCCATGATCGGCGAAGGCGAAGGCGCAGCCCCGGCCCCCAAGGCAGACGCGCAAGCCGACACACCCAAGGCGGATGCGCCGAAGGCCGACACCGTAGATGTCATGGTCCCCGCGCTTGGGGAAAGCGTGTCCGAAGCCACGGTCGCAAGCTGGTTCAAGAAACCGGGCGATACGGTCGCGGTCGACGAAATGCTGTGCGAGCTGGAAACCGACAAGGTTTCGGTCGAAGTGCCCAGCCCTGCCTCCGGCATCTTGGGAGAGATCCTTGCCGCCGAAGGCGCGACCGTGCAGGCGGGTGGCAAGCTTGCCGTTATCTCTGGCGAAGCCGGTGCCGCGGCACCTGCGGCAGAGACCGCCTCCGCGCCCGCTGCTGCAACTGGCCGCGACGTGGAAGATGCACCCTCTGCCAAGAAGCTGATGGCCGAGAAGGGGCTGTCGCGCGATCAGGTTGCGGGTTCTGGCCGTGATGGCCGCATCATGAAGGAAGACGTGCAGAAGGCAGGGGCGGCCCCGGCGCCGCAGGCGGCACCCGCGCCCAGCCAACCTGCCCAAACGCCGCGCGCCCCGGTGCCCGCCGATGATGCCGCCCGCGAAGAGCGTGTGCGCATGACCAAGCTGCGCCAGACCATCGCGCGCCGCCTGAAAGAAGCGCAGAACACCGCCGCCATGCTGACCACCTATAACGAGGCGGATATGGGCGGCATCATGGAGTTGCGCAACGAATACAAGGATGCCTTCGAGAAGAAGCATGGCGTGAAAATGGGCTTCATGTCTTTCTTCGTGAAAGCCTGCTGCCATGCGCTGTTCGAAGTGCCAGAGGTGAATGCCGAGATTGACGGCACTGACGTGGTCTACAAGAACTACGTCCATATGGGCGTGGCGGTCGGCACGCCTTCGGGGCTTGTGGTGCCGGTGCTGCGCGACGCCCATAAGATGAGCTTTGCCGAGATCGAAAAGACCATTGCGGAAATGGGCCGTCGCGCGCGCGACGGGAAGCTGTCCATGGCAGATATGCAGGGTGGAAGTTTCACCATCTCGAACGGTGGGGTTTATGGCTCGCTCATGTCCTCGCCCATCCTGAACCCGCCGCAGTCGGGTATTCTGGGCATGCACAAGATTCAGGAACGCCCGATGGTGGTGAAAGGCCAGATCGTGGCGCGCCCGATGATGTATCTGGCGCTGAGCTACGATCACCGCATTGTCGATGGGAAGGGCGCGGTCACGTTCCTTGTGCGGGTGAAAGAAGCACTGGAAGACCCGCGCCGCCTGTTGATGGACCTTTAAACAAAGCTGGCGCGCGTCGGCTTTCGGCGCGCGCTCGGGTCAGCAAAGGCTGCTCATGACCACCGCCTCTAGGACCATGCAAAACGTGTTCGCGGCCCCGCTGCGCGATCATGCAGCGCAGCGGGCGGCGACAGAGGCAGCGTTTCAGGCGCAGCCAGAGACGTTCGCAAATCGCAACCGCCTGCATCAGTTCTACCTGTCCATGTTCGTGCCGCGCAGCCTGTCATGGGCGTTCAAACCCAACAGCAAGGCCGGGTCCAGTTCGGCGCTTGCCTTCCTGTTCGCGCTGGAATTTGGCCAAGCCCTGACAGCGGCGGTCGCTAACCCATTCGAGGGCGACACGATCACCCACCGCCTGACCGATGCAAGGCTGTTCGCGCGCCTGCCCGAACACCCGGATGTGACAGATGTGCAGGCCAGTCTTGGCCAATGCCTGCGTCTGACCACGGTGCGCCACCCGGCCACGCGCGCCCTGTCTGGCTACCGCTACATCTGCCGCGCAGAGCAGGCGGGGGCCGAAGCGTTCGTGCACCACCGCCTGCGCATGACGGCGCTTGCGGGCTTTGACTGGTCGCGCGAGACCGGCACGCCGGTCGGGTTCTTGCGCTTTCTGGACTGGGTCGCCGCGGAAGAGGCGCTTGGCGGTTGGATGGCCGATGCCCATTTCCGCCCGCAATGCACCAATATCCGCCCCGAGATCTTGCGCCCTGACATCATTGGCCGGCTCGAGGATATGGGCGCATTCTACCGCGCGGTCTGCGACCGGCTGGGGCGCACACTGCCAGAGGGTGCGCTGCCGCCGCGCAACCGCCAGCCCAAGATCGACCCGGCACCTTTTTTGACCGTGCAGGCGCGCGCCCGGATTGCCGAGATATTCAGCGCCGATTTCGCCGCCTTCGGCTATGACCCCGACCAGATAGAGGACATTGCATGAGCGTTGAATTGACCTGCCTCGCGCTTGCCGGTTTGCTCTGGGCCGCGCAGCTTGCGCATCTTGCGCTGCGCGCCAATCTTGAAATCGGTTCGCGCTACTTCTTGTCGCCGCGCGACACCGATCCGCCGCAGCCGCTGTCGCCGGGCACCGCGCGGCTTAAGCGGGCCTACCAAAACCACCATGAAGCGCTTTTGCTTTTCGCCGTTGCCATTGCCGTGCTCACGCTGGCCGACAAGGAAAGCGCCGTCACCGCGTCGCTGGCGGTCGCCTATCTGCTGGCGCGCACGCTCTTTGTTCCGGCCTATCTGCTGGGCTGGTCCCCATTGCGCTCGGTCTTCTTCGGAATCGGATATCTTTGCTCTATCCTGCTCCTTGTTCTTGCGCTTCTTTAATGTTTCATCCTTGCTCAAATATCCTCGGGGGGTGAGGGCCGTCAGGCCCGAGGGGGGCGAAGCGCCCCCTTGCCCCGGCAACAGAAAGGAAACGACCCATGTCCTACGATCTGATCGTCATCGGCTCTGGCCCCGGCGGCTATGTCTGCGCCATTCGCGCAGCCCAGCTTGGCCTGAAAGTGGCCTGCGTCGAGGGGCGCGAGACATTGGGCGGCACCTGCCTGAATGTCGGGTGTATCCCCTCGAAGGCACTTTTGCACGCCACCCACCAACTGCATGAGGCCGCGCATAATTTCGATGCGATGGGCCTGACCGGGGCCAAGCCCAAGGTCGACTGGAAAAAGATGCAAAGCTACAAATCCGATGTGATCGGTCAGAACACCAAGGGCATCGAATTCCTGTTCAAGAAGAACAAGGTCGATTGGCTGAAAGGCTGGGCCAGCATTCCCGCGCCGGGCCGCGTTCAGGTGGGCGATACCGAATATGAAACGAAGAAGATCGTGATCGCATCGGGGTCGCAAAGCAGCCCGCTGCCGGGGGTAGAAGTGGATGAGAAGATCATCGTCACCTCCACCGGCGCGCTGGAACTGGGCAAGATCCCGAAAAAGCTGGTCGTGATCGGCGCGGGCGTTATCGGGCTAGAGATGGGCTCGGTCTATGCTCGTCTGGGGGCAGATGTAACGGTGGTCGAATATCTGGACCGCATCATCCCCGGCAATGATGCCGAGGTGGCCAAGACCTTCCAGAAGCTGTTGGGCAAGCAAGGGATGAAATTCGTGCTGGGTGCTGCTGTGCAATCGGCCACGGCCACCAAGACCAAGGCAACCGTCACCTACAAGCTGCGCAAGGATGACAGCGAACACACGCTTGAAGCTGATGCGGTGCTGCTGGCCACGGGACGCCGCCCCTATACCGACGGGCTGGGGCTGGACGCCTTGGGCGTGCAGATGACCAAGCGCGGCCAGATCGCGACCGACAACCATTACAAGACCAGCGTGGACGGCATCTATGCCATTGGCGATGCGATCGAAGGTCCGATGCTGGCCCACAAGGCCGAAGACGAAGGCATGGCCGTGGCCGAAGTGCTGGCAGGGCAGGCGGGGCATGTGAATTACGGTGTCATCCCCGGTGTGATCTACACTTGGCCCGAAGTTGCCTCTGTTGGTGAAACCGAGGAAACGCTCAAGGAACAGGGCCGCGCCTACAAGGTGGGCAAGTTCAGCTTTATGGGCAATGGCCGCGCGAAGGCGAATTTCGCCGCCGACGGTTTCGTGAAAATTCTGGCCGACAAGGACACCGACCGCATCTTGGGCGCGCATATCATCGGGCCATATGCGGGCGACCTGATCCACGAGATTTGCGTGGCGATGGAATTCGGCGCGGCTGCCGAGGATCTGGCGCGCACCTGCCATGCGCACCCAACCTATTCCGAAGCCGTGCGCGAAGCCGCCCTTGCTTGCGGGGATGGCGCGATCCACGCCTGATCTGGCACCAAAGCCCAAAAGCCGCGCGGACCCATCGCGCGGCTTTTTGCGGTCTCAGCGCACCCCGATGCCCAGTTGCATCAGCGTGCGGCGCACGGGTGCCGCCGAATACATCGCGTTCAGCGCGGCGGCACGCGCATCGCGCAAGGGGCGCGCTTCGATCATGGACGCGCGGTTCAGCATGCCCACACCGGCAACGCGCAGCGCCACATCGGGGTAGCGCTGGCGGGAATAGGCGGCGAGTGGTGCCGCCTCGCCCAGATTATCCGGTGTCATCAGCCGCGTCAGCGCGGTCAGGTCTGCCAGCGACATGTTCAGCCCCTGCGCGCCGATGGGCGGGACAACATGCGCGGCTTCCGCCATAAGGGCCGTGCGCTGGCCGTGGAAGCGCTCTGCAATCTGGCTGATGATCGGCCAGATGGTGCGGCGTGAAACCAGCGTCAGCCGCCCGAACAAGCCGCAAGAGCGGCGGTTCATCTCGCGTTCGAATTCGGGGACGGGCAGGGCAGCCAGTCGCGCGGCCTCTGGCCCGGTTTCCATCCAGACAATCGCCGAGCAAGGTCCGCCATCGCGGTCCGGCAGCGGCACCAGCGTGAACGGGCCGCCAGAGCGATGAATCTCGGTCGAGACATTGTCATGCGGCACCGGGTGCGTAACGGCAAAGGCCAGCGCCTTTTGCCCAAAGCGCGTGGTGCGCACGCCAATACCCAATGCCTGCCGCATGGGGGAATTGCGCCCATCGGCGGCGACCAGCAGCCGCGCTTCCACCGATGATCCATCGCTTAACCCCACGATGGCGGCGCTTTCGCGTGTGGTCAGGCGCCGAGTGCCAATGCCGGGGCGGAAGGTGACATTGGGCAGTTCACCCAGCCGCGCCACGCATTCGCGGCGCAACAGCCAATTGGGCAGGTTCCAGCCAAAGGGTTGGTCGGAAATATCGGCTGCGTTGAAATCATGGCTGACCCGAGGTTCGGGCGTATCGCCCCCGGCATCGACAATGCGCATGACCTGCAAAGGCATGGCATGCGCCTTGTAGCGCTCCCACAGCCCGGCAAGTTCAAGAACATTGACCGAAGGGTGCAGAAAGGCCGTTGTGCGCAGGTCAGATGCCGGGTCGGCTTCGGCCATCACGGGTGGGGTCGGGTCCACACACAGAACCGAATACCCCTGCGATCCAAAGGCCGCCGCGGCGGTCAACCCGGCAATACCACCACCCGACACCACAATGTCATAAGACGCACGCATCAGCTTTCTCCCAACTTTGGGCAAAGCATAAGGCGCGCGCGCGAAAGAGCAATGCGGCAGCTTGCCCGATTACATGCCTTCGGTGACAATCCGCAGCAGGACAAGCACCATGGCCAGCGCGGCGGGAACCATGACAGCGACCAGCCCGGCCAGACCAAAGATCGCGGTGGATGCGCCCATAACGGTCACGAACACAGCGATCGCGGCCCAGATCATGGCGGTCGTGTTCATCCCTTTGGATGCGGCAGGGCTTTTGTTGGCGTCCGCGGTCATGGTCATTGCTGTATTCCTCCAAAACATTTGCAGCAGAAATACGTTTTCGCGTCATGCGGCGCAGCATGGCAGATTGTCGCGGGGCAAAAGCGTGCATGGGTTTTGGCTAGCGGGTCAGCGCGGCCAGAAACCCCGCCAAGTCAGGCGCATGGTGATGAATATGGCTGGCGTCATGCGGTTCGGGGGCGACATGCACGGTGCGCAGGCCCATCGCATGTGGCGCAGCCAGATTGCGCGGGTCGTCTTCGAACATGGCGGCGGCTGTCGGGTCCAGCCCATCCAGCGCAAAGACCGATGCAAAGGCATCGGCTTCGGGCTTGGGGCGATACCCGGCATGTTCCACGCCGTAAAGTGCCGCGAACAGCCCATCCAGCCCGCGCGCTTCCAGCACGCGCTGCGCGTAGGGGGCGGACCCGTTGGTATAGACAATCTTGCGCCCCGGAAGTGCTGCAATCCGCGCGCGCAGCTCGGCATCGGGCGACAACACGGAAAAGTCTATGTCATGCACCGCGATCATATAGGGTTCTGGGTCCATGTCATGCTCGCGCATCAGCCCGGCCAGCGTGGTGCCATAGGTTTGCCAGTAATCGTGGCGCAGGCGATTGGCTTCTGCCTGTGCCAGCCCCAGCGCATCCATGATATAGGCCGTCATGCGCCGGTCAATCTGGTCGAACACGCCCATATGCGGCGGGTAAAGGGTGTTGTCCAGATCGAACACCCAGGTGCGGACATGGCTGAAAAACGCGGCAGGCATGGCGTGGACAATAGCCAAACCTGCCGCCATGGCAAGGATTGCGGCTTGTCTTTCGCGGCAAAGCACTGTTTTCTTCAGCCCCATGATTAATGAGCCTGTGATGACCGAACCCAAACACTTGAAAGACGCCTATTCGCTGATACTGGAAGCGATCGATGTCGGCGTTTACAAACCGGGCGACCGCTTGGTGGAATC
Organism: Roseibaca calidilacus; assembly: GCF_001517585.1. Lineage (NCBI taxonomy): Bacteria > Pseudomonadati > Pseudomonadota > Alphaproteobacteria > Rhodobacterales > Paracoccaceae > Roseinatronobacter > Roseibaca calidilacus. The sequence continues at coordinate 667,474 of NZ_FBYC01000004.1, forward strand.
GGAACTGGCGGACCGGTTTGGGGTGTCGCGAACACCCATCCGCGAAGCCTTGCAGCGGCTGGAAACGCAATCCTTGCTGACGCGCGACGGGCGCTCGCTTATCGTGGCGTCGCTGGACCATAACCAACTGGCCGAACTCTATGTCGTTCGCTCCGAACTTGAAGGGCTTGCGGCGCGGCTTGCGGCGCGCCATGCCACCGACGAAGAAGTGCGCCTGTTGCGCAGCATGATCGAAGAAGATGCCCGGCTGTTGAACGATCCGCAGGCGCTTAGCCGCGCAAATCGGCGTTTCCACAAGCAAATCCATCTTGCCTCGCATAACCGCTACCTTGTGCAGCAATTGGACCTTGTGCATCGGTCCATGGCGCTGCTGGCCAGCACGTCGATTTCCGTGGCCGGGCGGGGCGAACGCACCTTGGAAGAGCATTCCGCCATTGTCGAAGCGATCGCGTCCGGCGACGGCGACACGGCCTATATCGCGCTCAAGGAACATATCTCGCGCGCGTTCGAGACCCGGTTGCGGCAGGATTCCATCGCGGCGGAACGCTTCTCGCTGTAAGGCTCACAGCGCAGTTTGCGCCACCGCCTCGGACCGGCTGCGGGCTTCGTGCAGCAGCGCGGTCATGACCAGAACATGTTCAGCAGGGTGCCAGCTTGCGTCATGCGCGCGGCGGGCGCGGTCCATCTCTGCCTCGCGGCGGGTTAGGGCGGCTTGTGCTTGGGCCGGCTCGGGCAGGCTGTGGCCCACGGGCAAGCCCAGCAGCCGCCCAAGGCTGCGGCTGCGGTCATATTGCGCCAGCCCATGGCGCGCGGCAACAACCAAAAGGCGAGGCCGGATCGTGGTTTGCAAACCATGTGCGGATTGGTCCATCTGCATCTCCTGAAATGAATCTAGGGCGATAATCGCACAGGTTTCCGGGTGTTGCGTTTGAACCGGGGGACAGCGCGCGCTGCCTTCAAGCGTGTTTAGGGAATTTCGGGGCATCCTTGGCGCAATCAGAGCACGGTTAACGGACCGGTAATGAATGCAACTATAGGCTGTTTCACGAAGAGGAGCACGGCGCGGCATGTCAGCACAAAACCGCGTGAACCCCGGTTGTGCCTTGACGGTCGGTGCCTTGCCCGACTGGGTGCCAAGGGGCGCACGGCTCTACCTGTCGCATACGGCAGCGGGCCTGTCATTGCGCGCATTGGCGCGCAATACGGGGTGCCATGCTTCAACCGTGTTGCGCCAAGTGCGCCAGTTCGAAAACCGGCGCGATGATCCCTTGGTGGATAATGCCCTGACCCGGCTGGACCGGGTTCTGCGCACCCCGCCGCCCCCCCAAACCAAGACGGAGCGTTTCGAGATGGCCCAATCGACGTGCCTTGCGCAAGACAGCGCCGCCCCTGCCTGGTCTACGGACGACCTGCTTTCCGTGTTGCGCGATCTGGATCGGCCCTGCGCCCAGCTTGTCGTGGCCCCGGATATGCCAAAGGCCATGATCCTGCGCGACTTGGGGCAGGGGCATAGCGAACGGTTGCGCGTATTCGACCGAAGCTTGGCTGAAATGCTGGCCCTGAAAGCTTGGATCACCTGTTGCCGCGCAGGTCGGGTGCGCAGCTATGTGCTTAGCGCCGACGGCTTGGCAGCTTTGCGCGGGACAGCGGATGAACCCGCTGTCGCCCGCCGGGCGCGCTATGGTGCGGCGGAAACCCCGGTCGCGGTTCTGGCGCGCCGACGTGACAAAGCGGGCCAGCTATTCTTGATGCCCGAACTGGTGCAGGCTGCCGACCGTTTGCACGAAGATTTCGTGATGGCGCAGCTTGATACATTGGCCCCGATGCCAGCGGAACGCCTGACCCGCGCGCTTCAGAACCGCACGGTGCCCGGCCCCAATATTGCACCACCGGGCACATGCGCTGCCCGCAAACGGGTGCTGGGGGCCCTGCAAGACTTGGGCCCGGGCCTGTCGGACATGGTGTTGCGCGTCTGTTGCCATCTGGAAGGGGTGGAAAGTGCTGAACAGGCGATGGGCTGGTGCGCGCGCTCGGGCAAGATCGTGCTTCGCATTGGCCTGCAACGGCTGAAACTGCATTATGACCGGCTGGGCGAAGACGGGCTGATGATCGGTTAACCCTGAGCCTTGTCGTAACTGTCCTGCGCGGCCATCCACAAGGCTTCGGCGCGGTCCATGGCGTCCATCACCTCGGCATATTTTGCCTGCCAGACGCGCAGATCGCCCGCGCGGTCATTTTCATAGATCGCCGGGTCAGCCAGCTTTTTCGCCAGCTTGTCGCGCATCTCTTCCAGCTTGGCAATGCGCGCTTCGGCGCGGCTGACCTCTTGGCGCAGGGTTGCGATTTCGTCGCGGCTGGCGCGTTTGGGCTTGGGTTTGGGCGGCGGGGCGGGTTTGTCGTCCCCCGCCAGAAGCGACGCACGATAGCCGTCCAGATCGCCCTCGTAGGGGCGCACATTGCCATCCTTGACCAGCCACAGGCGGTCGGCAACCAGCGATAGCAAATGCATGTCATGGCTGACAAGGATCACCGCGCCGGTATAGGCGGTCAGCGCCTCGACCAGCGCTTCGCGGGATTCGATGTCAAGGTGGTTGGTCGGCTCGTCCAAGATCAGCATATGCGGCGCGTCCAGCGTGGCCAGCAGCAGCGACAGCCGCGCCTTTTGCCCGCCCGACAGCTTGCGCACGATGGTTTCGGCCTGTTCGGCCATCAGCCCGAACCCCGCCAGTCGCGCGCGCAGTTTCGGCGGGGCCTCTGCGGGGCGTTCGCGCTGCAAATGCTGCAACGGGGTCTCATCCAGTTCCAGCTCATCGACCTGATGCTGGGCGAAATAGCCCACGCGCAGCTTGGTCGCGCGCGTCAGGTTTCCGCTGCCCTCAAGCTTCCCGGCCAGCAGTTTCGACAGGGTCGATTTGCCTTCGCCATTGCGCCCCAGCAGCGCGATGCGGTCGTCCTGATCTATGCGCAGGTCCAACCCCCGCAGCACGGGCGGGCCGTCATAGCCCACGCTCGCCCCTTCCAGCCGCAGAATGGGGGGTGACAGTTCTTCCGGCTCGGGAAAGCTGAACACATGGCGCGCGGCCTCTGCCGGCGGGGTGATGGGCGACAGCTTTTCCAGCATCTTCAATCGCGATTGCGCTTGCTTGGCCTTGGTGGCCTGCGCGCGGAAACGGTCGACGAATTTCTGCATATGCGCGCGTTTGGCGGCAACCTTGTCGGCCTCTGCCGCCAGCGCCGCGCGGCGTTCGGCGCGCAGCTTGGCGAACCCGTCATAGCCGCCGGTGTAAAGCGTCAGCTTGCGATCCTCCAGATGCAGGATATGGCCCACCGCGCGGTTCAAAAGCCCGCGGTCATGGCTGATAATCAGCACCGTGTGCGGGTAGCGCATCAGATAGCCTTCCAGCCACAAAGCACCTTCAAGGTCCAGGTAGTTGGTCGGCTCGTCCAGCAGCAGCAGGTCTGGCTGCGCGAACAGCACGCCCGCAAGTGCCACGCGCATCCGCCAGCCGCCAGAGAAATCGGAACAGGGGCGTTGTTGCGCCTCTGCGTCAAAGCCCAGCCCCTTCAGGATGGCACTTGCGCGCCCTTCGGCCGACCACGCGTCAATATCGGCCAGCCGGGTCTGCACGGCGGCGATGCGTTCGGGGTCGGTCGCGGTTTCGGCTTCGGCCAACAGGCTTGCGCGTTCGGTATCCGCTTCCAGCACGGTGTTCAGAAGCGAGGTGGACGACGACGGCACTTCCTGCGCCACGCCCCCGATCTTGGCGCGGGCGGGCAATTCGATCTTGCCGCCTTCCAGCGGGTATTCGCCGCGCAAAATGCGGAACAGCGTGGTTTTCCCCGCCCCGTTGCGTCCGACAATGCCCACTTTGTGGCCAGTGGGAATAGTGGCAGAGGCCCCTTCGAACAAAGGGTTGCCCTGCATGGCGAAGCTGATGTTGTCGATCCTGAGCATGGCGTTGCCTTGCCTGACAACCCAAGAAGGGTCAAGAAACGAATCAACTTGACCGACTGCGAAAGCTGGCCAACACTGACGCGGTTCAAACCATCATGCGGAGATTGCCCAATGCGCGCGTATGTTCTGGCACTGTTTTTCCTGACAATACCCTTCATTGCGAAAGCACAACAATTCGATGGCTATCAGGCGTTCGAAATACTGACCCAGGCAGAGCGACGCTTTTCCGGCGGTTCCGTCAGTTATTTCAAGCCTGACGGCACCTTCGTTTTCACCCATTCAAACGGCTATCGCGAAGAAGGCACTTATACGATCACACAAAGCGGCGTGGTGCGTGTGAACGATACGGCCAATCGCAAGAAATATCAGTTCGTGATCGGTCGCAAGGGAGAAGATCTTTACTTCACCTACCGTAGCGGGCCGGGACGCGGAAAGACCTACACATTCCAGTAAAGCGAAATCGTTCCGAAGGGCCGCCCCAAGGAGCAGCGGCCCTTCTTGAAGTGCGGTCTTATCCGGCGCTTGACATCAGCGCCGACAGATTGCCCCGGTGTTGATGCATCACCAGCCGGTTCAGCGCGTTGACATAGGCTTTGGCGCTGGCGACCACTGTGTCGGTGTCCGAAGACTGGCCGGAATAGACGATCCCGTCACGCGCCAGCCGTACGCTGACGGTGGCCTGCGCATCGGTGCCTTCGGTCACGGCATGGACCTGATACAGCTCCAGCCGCGCGTCATGCGGGAACAGCATTTTCACCGCGTTGAACGTGGCATCCACCGGACCGTCGCCGGTCGCATCGACGAATTTCTCCTCGCCGCCCACCAGCATGGTCAGTTCCGCTTCCTGCGGGCCATCGGTGCCGCAGATCACCCGCAAACGCTTGATTTGCAGATAGGCGTCCTCATCCGACAGGCTGGCTTCGGCCATCAGCGCGATCAGGTCGTCGTCATAGACCTCTTTCTTGCGGTCGGCCAAGGCCTTGAACCGCACGAACACGTCTTTCAACTGGTTGTCGCCCAACTCATAGCCCAGTTCCGACAGTTTCGCGCGCAAGGCCGCGCGGCCCGAATGCTTGCCCATCACAAGGTTGGTGGCGGCCAAGCCAATATCCTCGGGGCGCATGATCTCGAAGGTTTCCTTGTTCTTCAGCATCCCGTCCTGGTGGATGCCGGATTCATGCGCAAACGCGTTCTTGCCGACCACGGCCTTGTTATACTGCACCGGAAAGCCCGACACTGCCGCGACCATGCGCGACAGGCCCATGATCTTCGTGGTGTCGATACCCGTGCGGTAGGGCAGGATGTCGCCGCGCACGCGCAGCGCCATGACCACCTCTTCCAGTGCCGTGTTGCCCGCGCGCTCGCCCAGGCCGTTGATCGTGCATTCGACCTGACGCGCGCCAGCTTCCACGGCGGCCAAAGCATTGGCGGTCGCCATGCCAAGGTCGTTATGGCAATGCGTGGCGAAGGTGATCGTGTCGGCGCCCGGCACGCGCTCCAAGAGCATACGGATCAGGTCGGCACTCTCGCGCGGGTAGGTATAGCCCACCGTGTCGGGAATGTTGATCGTGGTGGCCCCCGCCTTGATCGCGGTTTCCACCACGCGGCACAGGAAATCATGCTCGGTGCGGGTGGCATCCATGGGCGACCATTGCACATCATCGCACAGGTTGCGCGCATGGGTAACGGTGTCATGGATGCGCGCCACCATCCCGTCCATATCCAGCGCCGTGATGTCGCGGTGCAGCGGAGAGGTGCCGATAAACGTATGAATCCGCCCGCGCGGCGCGTGTTTCACGGCCTCCCACGCGCGGTCGATATCGCCCAGATTGGCCCGCGCCAGACCGCAGATCACAGCATTGCGGGCGTTTTTCGCAATCTCGGACACGGCCTGAAAATCGCCCTCGCTGGCTATGGGGAAGCCCGCTTCGATGATATCCACGCCCATCTCGTCCAGAAGGGCGGCGATTTCCAGCTTTTCGCTGTGGGACATGGTCGCGCCGGGGCTTTGTTCGCCATCGCGCAGGGTGGTGTCAAAAATCAGGACGCGGTCCTGTTTGCTGTGGGTCATCGGGGTATTCCTTGGGGTCTGCTGCGGTTGGTCCGGGCGCATCTCACCTCTGAGCGGCGCGCCCGTCCGGCACGCTCAGAGGCCCCTAAGCAGAGCCAGGCTTTCAAGCGCAATCGCGCGGATATGATGCAGCATGCTCATGGGCGTAACTATAAGCCCGAGGGTCGCGGTTGAAAACCCCCGAAATCGGGCCTCAGCCCCGCGCGCGCGGGCCAAAGAGCAGCCACAGGATAAAGCCCAAAAGCGGCAGGAAGAACACGATCAGACACCACAGCACCTTGCGCCCGGTCGAGGCGCTGGAATTGATGGTCGAAATGATCGCCCACAGCCCGAGGGCGAGGAGGATAAGGCCGCCGAAACCGGTGAGTTCTGTCATGGGGTATGTCCTTCGGTTGCGTGGCGCGAGGGTAGCAGGTTTGGGGGTGGGTGCAATCTGATACAATTTTCAAAAAGTGGATTGTGCAGGAGTGACGTTAAATTGGACGTTGACCTTTATAATGAAATGCTGTAAAAAATATTTTTTACGTGCCTCACTCAACTTTTCACTATCATAGAATTGATGGGAGCAGAGATGCATCTTAAAAGCCCCTTTTTATATTCTTTAGTTTTGCTCGTGTTCGGTTCCAATGCTCTGGCGCAAACCGAAGGTGCAATTGTTATACCTTATTCGGAACTAGGCACCCATGCTGCACCGTATGACTTTCGGTCTGCCTATGGAAGAATAAAATATAATATTGACTTCGCTGTGGATGTTGAAAATGGGTTACCAGATGAATCAAGTGTTGAAAATAGCTTGGAAAGTTTCCTTCGAGACGCCGTCGTTCGCGCTTTCGGAGGAGAGTCTGGAAGCTACGTTCTTACGATAGGCGTGTTTTCTGGATCTAAAGAGATTGTAAAGAAGGCGCTTGTTTCTTTCGCGTATGAACGGAGAAGGTTCTTATTTTTTACGACCGATGCCAGTTTGACTGCAAATTTGTCAAGATCAGGTGTTCTTGTTGATAACTTCCCAATAGACTTGAGTAATAACAACCTAAATGTTCAACTTCGTTTGCAAAAAAATAGTAATGTGTTTTTGGATACCTCCCAGTTTAACGAATTTAGTGATCAAGTTTCTTTGCTTTCATTTAACGCGCTTCAACCGGCTTTCGAGCTGCTGCCAAACATGCAAAACGCTCTGAACGTAATGGCAAAGGTCGTCGATACGCAAAATGATACTGACGTGTCAAATGACGTTGGAATGCGGTTTGTTGATTCTGGCACAGAACTGCCATCCAGTATCGCATTCTCTATTCGCGGTTCGCGCGGACGAGATGGCGTTTACCTGAATGGGTTGGATGTTTCGGTATCGTTCGAAATTGAGACATCGCTGTTTGCTAATCACACAGAAAGCGGCTTTCAGGACATTGACCTTTCAACTGTTCTACCGTTTGCAGTTGTTGGTTCTTCGTCTGCGGCGATTCACTTTGATAACGCTATCGGATCGAGAAGCTATGAAACTTTGAGAAGTTATCTGGCATCACTAGAACGAGGGTCCTTTCCGAGTGATGCGACGCCAACATCAGTCTGTAGGGAACTTTGGGATACACTGCTTGAGTTTTTTACGGTTGACGACGCGTCCTTGATATATGCTGCTTACTTGTGGCGCTATGCTTTTGAACTGAATGTAGAAGGTGCAAAAAGAGCTTGTGTGGATCGCTACACACGGCCTTTCTCGCGTCTCAATATTCCTTATGAGAGCATTGATATTTCAAATTAGAAGACTGGTTTTTTTGATTACAGCCGTCGGTCAGTTTAGGATTTTCACAGACCCCTCACCCCCTCTGCAACTTCACCGGCTCCGTCCGGGCCAGCCGCAGCACATGCGCCATAAACGGTTTCGCCGCGTCCTCGTCCCGCACCGCCGCATATAGCCGCCGGGTCAGCCCGCCCTCGGTCAACCGCTTGGTGACGTAATCCGAATGATACCGCACCTCGCGCAGCACCCAGTCGGGCAGGACCGACACGCCGCGCCCGGATGCGACCAGCAGCAAGATCACCGCCGTCAGTTCCACCTGCCGCACCGCGCGCGGCTCCACCTTGGCGGGCGTCAGAAGCTGGGTGAACACGTCCAGCCGCGCGCGCTCCACCGGGTAGGTAATCAGCGTCTGGTCGCGGAAATCCTCTGCCTCTATGAAATCCTTCCCCGCCAGCGGGTGCCCCTTGGCGGCGACGAACACGGGTTCATAGTCAAACAGCGGCAGGAATTGCACGCCGTCCAGCGCTTCGGGGTCTGACGAGATGACCAGATCCACCTCTTCGCGCCGCAGGGCGGGCAGGGCATCGAAGGCCAGACCGGGGCGGATATCGACATCGACATCGGGCCAAGCCTTGCGGAACTGCTCCAGCACCGGGAACAGCCAGTCGAAACAGGCATGGCATTCGATGGCAATGTGCAGCCGCCCCGAACTGCCCTTGACCAGCCCCGCAAATTCATCTTCCAGCGCCGTCACACGCGGCAGGATATCCTCGGCGGCGCGCAGCATTTTCAGCCCCGCCGCCGACAATTTCAGCGGTTTCGAGCGGCGCACGAACAGTTCGACCCCGGCCTGATCTTCCAACCCCTTGACCTGATGCGACAGCGCCGATTGCGTCATGTTCAGCAATTCGGCGGCGCGGGCCAGCCCGCCTGCATCGTGAATGGCCTTGATCGTGCGCAGGTGGCGGAATTCGATATGCATAGAGCGCTCATAATCATGTTGAAGATAATGAATTGGTTTCACATCCGCGCCTGTGGCACAAGATGCGAAATCCAACCGGAGACGACTCATGTCCGCACCGCGCATTTCTTTCGAATTCTTCCCGCCCAAGACGCTGGAAGCCAGTTTCAAGCTGTGGGACACGGTGCGCATGTTGGCCCCGCTTGGCCCGCAATTCGTATCCGTCACCTATGGGGCAGGCGGTACGACCCGCCAGTTGACGCATGAGGCCGTGACCACCATCGGCGCGCAATTCGACCTGAATGTCGCCGCCCATCTGACCTGCGTGGATGCCACGCGTGCCGACACCTTGGCCATTGCCGACAGCTACGCGCAAGCGGGCGTGACAGAGATTGTGGCCCTGCGCGGCGATCCGCCCAAGGGGCAGGGGGGCTTTACCGCCCATCCCGAGGGTTTCGCCAATTCTATCGAACTGATCGAGGCGCTGGCGGCGACCGGCAATTTCAACCTGCGTGTGGGGGCCTATCCGGAACCCCACCCCGAAGCCGCCGACAGCTTGGCCGATGTGCGCTGGCTGAAGCGCAAGTTCGAAGCTGGCGCGCATTCCGCGATCACGCAGTTCTTCTTCGAGGCAGAGACCTTCCTGCGCTTTCGCGACGCTTGCGCGGCGGAAGGGATTGATCGACCGATCATCCCCGGCATTGTCCCCATCGAAAACTGGTCGGGCATTCGCAAATTCGCGCTGGCCACGGGGGCCACTGTGCCCGCATGGCTGGATGAGGCGTTCGAAAAAGCCAAACGCGACGGGCGCGAAGACCTGTTGGCCACCGCGCTGTGCACGGAGCTGTGCGACACGCTGATGCGCGAGGGGGTGGAAGACCTGCATTTCTACACGCTCAACCGCCCGCATCTGACGCGCGACGTGTGCCATGCGCTGGGTGTGCAGCCGCAATTCGCGCTGGAGAATGTCGCCTGACCCATGCGCCTGCGCATGAAAAAGCCGCATCGGAATGATGCGGCTTTTTGCGGTTCATGGCGTGCGTTCAAAGCGCCGTTCAGTTCCAGCAGGACACAAGCACCGTCAGATCGCCCGCGACCCGCGTCAACTGCTCGGGCGGCACGCTGACACCGTCGCGCAACGTGCCGCTGGCGACGCCGTTTTCTGACAGAAACCCGCGGATCGCCTGTGCGGACACCGCGAAATTCACCTCTGGCGGCAATTGACGATTTTCCATCGGCGGCTGGCCCGACAGCAGCCCCAGAACCGCACCGTTCGGCCCAAAGACCGGCCCGCCCAGATCGCCTTGGGCCACGGTTACGTTCAGGCGCAACACGCCGTCTTCCCCGTTCAGCCCGCCCGTGGCATCCAGCCGCCCGAAGGTCAGCACAGGGCGTGTCAGCATATCCTCGAAGGAATAGCCAGAGATCGTGATCTCTTGCCCCACGGGCATGTCCCCTTCAGCGAATTGTGCAAACGCCAGCGGCACAAGCGGGGTTTCGGGTTCCAGCACGGCAATGTTCAGCGCATCGTCGCGGGCGCGCACGCGGGCGGTATAGGCCTCGTCAAGGGTCACGCGGTCGCATTGCGCGACGGCTTGGGCGGTGGTCAAGGTTGTTCCGGTCGCGTCAATGTAAAAGCCCGAGCGCGAGAAATCAGGGCGGCGCACGGCCAGACCGGCCAGAAGCGCAGAGCGCGCGACCTGGCTGGCTTGCCCCGTGCTTTCGGGCAGGGTGCCGCCGAATGTCGTGAAGCTCTCTTGCATCATCGGCAGCACGCGGGCCATCTGGTCGTCGCGCTCTGGCGTCCAGACCAGCGTGTAGCCCTTGATTTGCCCGCCCCGAAACTGCGCGAATGTATGCGAGCGCAGCTCTTCGTTCTGACCGGTCAGGGTAAAGCTGTTCGCCTCGCGCTCGCGCGCGCCTTCCAATGGGACAATTTCCAGCGTCTGCATGATCTCATACAAACCAAAAAGCGTGGCCTGATTGCCCGGCTGGGACAAAAGCAGCACCTGCACGCCACTGTCATCCTTGGCGGTAAAGCGCGAGAAAGGCGCTTCGTGGCGGTCGAAATCAACCATGGCAAGGGGCAGGGCGATCTCTATGCCTGCATCGGCGTCACGAATGGTCTGCATACCCAAAGCTGCCAATTCGCTTTGGTAATCATCCAGCAATTCCGCGCGCTGGCGGGTGGTCAGAACGCCGGTTTCTTCATAGCCGTTGTCGGCCTGCCACGCCGCCATAGAGCGGCGCGTGCCGGGGCCGAACGCCGCGTCGATGCGCTGGGTGTAAAAGCCGAACCATTGCAGCGCGGTCTGCAAGTCCGCGCGCTGATCGCGGTCCAATTGGCGTTCGGAAATCTGCGCTTCGCGCAGGGTTTCTTCGGGTTCTGGTTCTGGTTCTGGTTCCGCCGTGGCAAGTGGGTCTGGCGTTTCGACCGGTGGCGTTTGCGGTGTGACTTGTGGGGCGACTGCCGCCCCGTCCACGGGAAAGATGCGCGCGCGGTAATTTTCACCGCTCGACACAAAAGCATCCGGCGGGATGGCGCGTTCGGCGCGCAGCTGGCGGCGCACCTCGAAGGCGTCGGTATCGGTCTCGAACGGGCCAAGGGTTAACGCGTACCACTCCGAGGGAAGCTGAAATCCGCTGACATTGCCGATGCTGTCTTGGTATTGCTGCGCGCGGGTCAGGGCCACGTCCAACTCGCGATGCGCTTCCAGTTGCACCCACCGGCTGTCTTGCGCAAGCGCCGGGCCAAGCGCCAGCCCCGAGACACTGGCGGCCAGAAAAACCGCCGTGTTGAAATACCGTGTCATGATGTTCAATTCCTTCCCCGTATTCAATAGACCGACCGTCCGCGCCCGGTTTCGGCGTTGACCCTTGACGGATGCTTGCCTATGCAGACGCAGCTTTACGAGATTGCGCTGACATGGCAAGGGGCCGAAATGGCGGAAGTCGCTGAAAACCGTTCACAAAAGCCTGCATGCTTTCAGGAAATCATCCTGAGGTTGCAGAACTACTGGGCCGCCAAGGGCTGTGCCGTGTTACAACCCTATGACATGGAAGTGGGCGCAGGCACGTTTCACCCGGCCACCACCCTGCGTGCGCTGGGCTCAAGGGCGTGGGCGGCGGCCTATGTCCAGCCCTCGCGCCGCCCCACCGACGGGCGCTATGGCGAAAACCCGAACCGTTTGCAGCATTACTACCAGTATCAGGTCATCATCAAACCCTCGCCGCCCGATCTGCAAGAGCTTTATCTTGGGTCTTTGCGCGCGATCGGGATTGACGATGCGCTGCACGATATCCGCTTTGTCGAGGATGACTGGGAATCCCCCACGCTGGGCGCTTGGGGCTTGGGTTGGGAAGTGTGGTGCGACGGGATGGAAGTGTCGCAATTCACCTATTTCCAGCAGGTCGGCGGGCATGATTGCAAGCCGGTTTCTGGCGAATTGACCTATGGTCTGGAACGCTTGGCCATGTATGTGCTGGGGGTCGATCATGTCATGGACATGCCCTTCAACGCGCCCGATGCCATAATTCCGCTGTCCTATGGCGATGTATTCCGCCAGACCGAACAGGAATATTCCCGCTGGAATTTCGATCAGGCCGATACCGACACCCTGCTTCAGCATTTCAAAGATGCAGAGGCCGAATGCCAGCGCATCCTTGCGGCCCCGGCCACCGACAGCGCGGGCCGCAGCATCATCATGGCGCACCCGGCCTATGACCAATGCATCAAGGCCAGCCATCTGTTCAACCTGCTGGATGCGCGCGGCGTCATTTCCGTGACCGAGCGCCAAGCCTATATCGGCCGCGTCCGCGCGCTGGCCAAGATGTGCGCGGATGCCTTCGTGCAGACCGCCGCCGGGGGGGCTTGATGGGCCGTTTCCTTGTTGTTCTGCTGCTGGCCAGTGCCGCGCTTGGCGGCGCAGGCATGTGGTATTTGCAGGTGTATGGCTATTACGACACGCTTCCCGCACAAGGCAGCATCGCGCTGACCCATGCGGGCGAAGACACCCCGCGCGATGTGGCCGTGACCGCGTTCGAAGGGATTGACGCCATCTCCTCTCCCATCCGGTTCCGCGCCTGTTTCACGCTGGCTGACATGGCTGAATTCGCGCCCTATGACGGGGCCACGCCCCTGAACGCGCCCGGTTGGTTCGACTGTTTCGATGCGGGCGCGATTGCTACCGCGCTGGATGCGGGCGCGGCGCAGGCCGTGACCGCCCATGCCAATATTACCTATGGCATAGACCGTGTGGCCGCCATTTTCCCCGATGGCCGCGCCTATGCTTGGCACCAGATCAACCCCTGCGGCACCGCGCATTTCGATGGCGACCCGGTGCCGCCGGGCTGCCCCCCTCCGCCCTCAAGCGAAGAATGACCCATGGCTGACCTTCTGATCGAACTCTTCTCCGAGGAAATTCCGGCGCGTATGCAGGCGGGTGCCGCCGACGCGCTGAAAAAGCTTGTCACCGATGGGCTGGTGGACGCGGGGCTGACCTATGCCCATGCGGAAGCCTTCGCCACGCCGCGCCGTCTGGCGCTGGCGGTGCAGGGGCTGTCCGACCACAGCCCAACCCTGCGCGAGGAACGGCGCGGCCCGAAAGTGGGCGCGCCGGAAAAGGCGGTCGAGGGGTTCTTGCGCTCCACCGGCCTGACCATGGATGACCTGAGCATTCAGGACGACAAGAAGGGGCAGGTTTACGTTGCCCATGTCACGACCGCAGGGCGCGCAGCGCCGGTGATCGTGGCAGAGGTGCTGGAACGCACCATCCGCAACTTCCCATGGCCCAAGTCGATGCGCTGGGGCGCGGGCAGCTTGCGCTGGGTGCGGCCGCTGCATTCCATCCTGTGCATCCTGTCGCGCGAAGATGGCGCGCAGGTGGTGCCGCTGAACGTGGATGGCATCGTGTCGGGCGACAGCACGCGCGGACACCGTTTCATGGCGCCGGATGCGTTTTCTGTTGCGAATTTCGAGGATTACGCAGCAAAGTTGAAGCGCGCCAAGGTCATCTTGGACCCTAGCGAACGCGCGGGCCATATCTGGAACGAGGCGTCGCAACTGGCCTTTGCCCAAGGGCTGGAACTGGTCGAGGATAAGGGCCTGCTGGCCGAAGTGGCCGGGCTGGTCGAATGGCCCGTGGTGCTGATGGGGCGGATTGAGGATCAATTCCTCGACCTGCCGCCGGAAGTGCTGCAAACTTCTATGAAAGAGCATCAGAAGTTCTTCTCGGTGCGCGACCCGAAATCGGGGCAGATCGTAGGGTTCGTGACGGTTGCGAACCGCGAGACGGCGGATCAGGGCGCGACCATTCTGGCTGGGAACCAAAAGGTTCTGGCGGCTAGGTTGTCGGATGCAAAATTCTTTTGGGACAATGACTTGCGGCTTGTTTCTGATGCAGGGCTTGAAGGCATGGGGGCAGGGCTGTCCGATGTGACCTTCCACAACAAGCTGGGGTCGCAGGCCGACCGGATTGACCGCATCGCGGCGCTGGCGCGCGAGATAGCGCCGCTGGTGGGTGCGGATGCCGATATGGCAGAGCAAGCCGCCCGCGTGGCGAAGGCCGATCTGCGGTCGGGCATGGTCGGGGAATTCCCAGAACTTCAAGGGGTTATGGGGCGCTATTATGCACTGAAAGGCGGCTATGCGCCAGAGGTGGCCGATGCCTGCCGCGACCATTATTCCCCCCTTGGCCCGTCCGACGATGTGCCCACCGCGCCCGTCACCGTCGCCGTGGCGCTGGCCGACAAGCTGGACACGCTGACCGGGTTCTGGGCGATTGACGAAAAGCCCACCGGGTCGAAAGACCCTTTTGCGCTGCGGAGAGCGGCGTTGGGGGTTATTCGGTTGGTGTTGGTAAATGATGTCAGGTTCTCACTCCTAAATATCCTTGCCTCGTCTCATTTCCAAATTTGGCTTCGCCTGTATGACACCGGGTACGCTGACCGCGTCAGACGAGTAGCCATAATCGCAAGAGAGATGGGTATCCCTTTCGACGACGCTTGGGAGAAACTCAAAGAGATGTCTGAGGCGGCTGAAGATGCTTCAGAGTTTCTGTCAGAGTTTTCCGCAAAAGATGCAGACCTTATCGAAGAAGTTAAGATTGAAGTGGGAGACCTTGATCTAGGCCAAACAGATGCAGCGTTGACACTCCCATTTTTCCACGACCGCCTCAAGGTCTACCTGCGCGATCAGGGTATCCGGCATGACGTGATCGACGCGTGCTTGGCGATGCCGGGCAATGACGACCTGACGCTTCTGGTCAAACGCGCCGAGGCGCTGTCGGACCTGCTGAAAACCGATGATGGCGAGAACCTGTTGCAGGGCTTCAAGCGCGCCAACAACATTCTGACGCAGGCAGAGGAAAAGGACGGGGTGGAATACAGCTTTGGTCCCGATCCGAAACTGGCGGACACCGACGCGGAACACGCATTGTTCACCGCACTCGACCAAGCCGAAGCCGCGATCACCCCCGCCATGCAGGCCGAGGATTTCGCCGCCGCCATGCAGGCCATGGCGGGCCTGCGCGCGCCGATTGATGCGTTTTTCGATGCCGTGCAGATCAATGCCGAAAACCAGATCCTGCGTCGCAACCGTCTGAACCTACTGCACCGCATTCGCGAGATTTGCTTGCAGGTGGCGGACCTGACAAAGGTCAGCGGCTGACCCTCGCCCGTGGTTAACAGGCGCGTTGTTCGCGGGTCACATGTGCATGGCCGCCATAAAGTGCCTATCGCCACGGTCTGGGGCGGCAGGCCCCGGCCATCCGCGGCCCGTTACCCCGCCGCATCCTCGAACCGCCACCCGGCGCGGCGGGGCACGCGGACGGCCAGCATCGGTTTTAGAAGCGGTTGCGCGTAGCGGCGCAGGTCAAGTGCTTCATGCACGCCGACGGACTGTTCCCCGTCGATGGTGGTCTGCACGGCAGAGCGCGCGTAAAACGGCGCATCCAGCATGGGCAGCACTTGCCGCGGCACAACACCCGCATCGGCCCGCGTTTCGCGCCGCACGGCCCATAGGCTGCGCTTAAAGCGGGCGCGGGGTGGCGGCGCGATATGCTCCATCCGCCCATCGGGGTGGAAATGCAGCGCGGTCGCTTGTTCGGACCCGTCGCGCAGCACAGCGTCGTAAAAACAGGTCGCGCCATGGCTGCGCGGGAAGCGGCCCCATGTCCAATAGTTGAAATCATCCTCCAGCGCGGCGGTGCCGAAATTCGCGTCGAAATAGCCATGGCCCTGCCATTTATGGCCCGGCGACAGGTCCACCTCTATGCGCGCGATGGGGGCGAAGGGTTGCCAATGATGCGCGCCATCGGGGGTCAGGTCATGCACTTGACCAAACAGCGCGTCCGGGTGCAGCGTGACCGTGCCGCGCACGCGGCTGATGAGCGGGGGGGACGAAATCTCGTTCACTTCGATCACCAGACGGTCGCCGTCCCAGCGCATGGACGAGGGGCCGACCTCGAACACATCTTGCGATTGGCGCAGGGCTTCGCGCCCCCGGTCGGTCATGGTAAAGCGGCCCTTTGGCCCATAGGTCGCCACGTTGATGCAGCAATGATTGGCCGGATCGCGCCGCCCCGACCATTTATACCAAGGCGAGAAAACCGACCCTATGAACCCGATGACCGAGACGGCGCGCGTGCCGCAATCGCTGATGCCGTCGACATACCACCATGCGTAACCATTGGGGCCGACCTGACGCGTGAAATCCGGTCGCTGAGCACCGCCTGCGCCGCGTGCCCCCCCGAGAGCAGCGCCATCGGCACGCCCGCCCCCGGATGCACCCCGCCCCCCGCCAGATACAGCCCCGCCAGCTTGGTGCGCGCCGTGGGCCGCAGGAAGGTCGCGGCGGCACCGTTCGGTGATAGCCCGTAAAGTGCCCCCCGGCTGTGCGGAAAGAGGGCCGCGAACCCCGCCGGCGTGGTCAGGCTGTCCGGCCCCGGTCGCGGGGTCAGATGCAGGCCGAACTGCGCCAAGCGGTCGAAGGGGTGGGTTTGACATGATGCGTCTTTCTCTGGGCTGCCCGGCCGGGTTGCGGGCGCGTTCAGGATGAATTGAAACCGCTCAAGGCCCTTGGGCGCAGCGCCCGCCGCGCGGTCTTGCGCGCAGACATAGATGGTCGGGTCTTGCGGCGTGCGGTCCTTGGCCAAAGGCGCGAATTCCGCGCCCGCGTCATCGGCAAAGAACAGCGTATGATAGGCAAGCGCGTCGCGGCCCAAGCCTTGCGGGCTCACTTCGGCGGCAAAGGTCCAGACGCGCGCTGACAGGCTGCGCGGCTGGGTTTGGCGGCGCTTGGGGGCTTTGGCGGGCTGGTCCAGCAGGTAAGGTAGCGCTGCCGGGTCGCCGTTGAAGATGATCTGGCGCACGGATGCGCCAGTGCCATCGGCCAGTTCCAGACCCGTCACGCGGCCATTGTCGGTGGCAATGCGCGCCACGGGGGTATTCAGGCGCAGCGTGCCGCCCAAGCGCTGAAACAGCGCGGCAAGGGCTTGCGCCAGCCCGGCCATGCCGCCTTGCACCGCCCAGACGCCCGCCGCTTCGGCCTGCCAGACCAGCCCCAGCACGGCAGGGGCGAGCATGGGGTTGCCGCCCACATAGGTGGCATAGCGCCCGAACAATTGCCGCAAGCGCGGGTCCGACAGGCGCGCTTGCAACATGCTGTCCAGCGACCGCCCCGGCACCAGCCATGGCAGGGTTGCGCGTGTGGCAAGGGCTGCGCGGGCAGAGGCCAGAACGCGCGGGCGCGGGCTGCGCATGATCGGGGCGTCAAAGGCGTGAAACAGCGCGCGGGTTTCTGTGCTGAACCGGTCGAACTCGCGTGCGGCGCGGGTGCCGAAGGCGGTGGCAATGGCTGCGCTATTCTCGGCAGGGTCATGCGTCAGATCCAGCCTTGTGCCATCGGCCCAGTAATGGCGGGCAAGAATTGGCAGGGCGGTCAGGGTGACGTGGTCCTTTGTCGCGCGGCCGGCGCTGGCGAACAGATCATCCAGCACATCGCGCAGCGTCAGGACGGTTGGCCCGGCATCAACCGGGCCGGCAGCAGAGGGGACCGTGCGCATCTTGCCGCCGGGCCAGCCATGCGCCTCATAGATGGTCACATCGCGGCCTGCCGCGGCCAGCTGGATGCCCGCGGCCAAACCACCCATCCCGGCGCCGATGATGGCGATGCTGTCGTCTGCAAGGGTCATGTTAGGAATTCTTGACTCTTTGCGCAAAACTGTCCAGTGTAATTTACACATACCTGTCCATTTGTTCTGACATACGCAGCGAAGGGAGGTCGCCATGGACCTGAGCCACCGAATTGACCGCGCGATGAGCGCCGCGATTGCCCGCGCGCAAGGGGCCAGTGTTCCCGAAGGTGCCGTCCCCGGACGCTTGGCCGCCGCGTTGAACTATGCCGTCACGCCCGGTGGCGCGCGCATTCGCCCCACGATTTGCCTGTCTGTTGCCAAGGCCTGCGGCGATGATCGCCCGGCATTGGCCGATTCGGCGGCAATCGCGCTAGAGCTGATCCACTGCGCCAGCCTTGTGCATGACGATTTGCCCGCGTTCGACAATGCCGATTTCCGGCGCGGCAAACCGACCGTGCATCTGGCCTTCAGCGAACCCTTGGCGGTGCTGACCGGCGACAGCCTGATTATCGCAGCCTTTGACGAGTTGGGCCGCGCCACGGACCAAGACGCGCTGCGCGCGCTGAAACTGGTGCGCTTGCTGGCGCGCCATACCGGCATGCCGCATGGCATCTGCGCGGGGCAGGGCTGGGAAAGCGAGGCAAAGGTCGATCTGCGCGCTTATCACATGTCGAAAACCGCCGCGCTTTTTGTTGCCGCCACCCAGATGGGCGCCATGGCTGCCGGGCAAGACCCCGAGCCATGGGAAGAACTGGGCGCCCGCATTGGCGAGGCGTTCCAGGTGGCCGATGACCTACGCGACGCGCTTTATGACGAGCAAGCCTTGGGCAAGCCCGTGGGCCAAGACGTGGCCAATGCCCGCCCCTCTGCGGTCGAGGAATTGGGCGTGCAGGGTGCGATCAAGCATTTGCAGGACATCCTGTCGGGCGCGATTGCGTCCATCCCCTCTTGCCCCGGCGAAGGGCAGTTGGCGCAGCTTGTCCGGCTTTACGCCGAACGCATGACCCCCGTCGCGCCCGCGCGGGTGTAACGCCATGACCGTCAACCGCTGGCACTCGAACCCTCCCCCGTCGCGCCCGCGCGGGTGTAACCCATGAGCGATACGCCCGCGCCGGATGCCCCGTTCCGCCCGGTCGGGCTGGTCAACCGGCTGGCGGCCTCGCTCCGGTTTCAGGCGTTTTGCGCGCGGGTTCCGGGGCTGCGGGGCATTGCGCGGGCCGAGGGTGCGGCGCTGTTCGACCTGATGCAAGGCTTCGTGCAAAGCCAGATGCTGGCCGCGCTGGTCGAATTGCGGGTGTTGCATATTCTGGCCGATGGGCCTGCGACGGTCGATGCCTTGGCGCTGCGCGCCGAAGTTCCGCCAGAGCGCATGGCGATTCTGGCGCAGGCCGGGGCCGCGATGGGCGTGATGGTGCGGCGCGGCGCGACGTTCAAACTGTCGCGGCGCGGTGCGGCCTTTCTGGGGGTTCCGGGGCTGGCCGACATGGTGCGGCATCACTCGGTTCTGTATCGGGATCTGGCCGATCCGGTCGCCTTTATCCGTGGCGAAACCGACCCCGACCTTGCCCGCTTCTGGCCCTATGTCTTTGGCGCGACCGGCCCGATGGACCCGGATGTGACCGCGCGCTATTCGCGGTTGATGACCGACAGTCAGGGCATTGTCGCGCAAGATGCGTTGCGCCTGCTTGATCTGAAAGGGGTTGCCCAGCTTCTGGACATTGGCGGCGGCACCGGCGCGTTTTTGCGCGCGGTGCGGGCGCGCTACCCCGATTTGTCGCTCGCCTTGTTCGACCTGCCCGATGTGGTCGCGCAAGCCGCCCTTCCTGCCGATGTGGCGCGCCATGGCGGGTCGTTCCGGGCCGATCCGCTGCCACAAGGGGCCGATGCGATCAGCCTTGTGCGGGTGCTTTATGACCACGCCGATGACACGGTCGCCGCCCTTCTGGCCAAGGTTTACGCCGCTTTGCCGCCCGGCGGGCGCCTGCTGGTGATAGAGCCGATGTCGGGCGGCGCAAAGCCTGACCCGCACACCGATGTGTATTTCGCAGTTTACACTTTGGCCATGCAAACCGGGCGCACGCGCTCTGCCGCCGAAATTGCAGCGATGCTGGCCAAAGCCGGTTTTACCCAGATTTCCAAGCCCAAAGCCGCCCGCGCCTATGTCACAGGCGTGATCGAAGCGCGCAAACCGGCATTGCCAGAGACCCGTGCAAAATAACTGTCAATAAAGATTGACAGTATGTTCTGTATCATTAAGATTACACATGGGGCCGAGTCACGTCACTGTGACGCGCCCTTGACCGACGAAGAGGACACGACGTGCAGACCCAGGCGATCATCCTTTCCGCCCCGCGCCAGCTTTCGCTGGGCATGGTCGAATTGACTGCGCCGGGCCCGCAGGATCTGGTCATCCGGGTCGATCATTCGGGCGTGTCCACCGGCACGGAAAAACTGTTCTGGACCGGCGAGATGCCGCCATTCCCCGGCATGGGCTACCCGCTGGTTCCGGGCTACGAGGCCTGCGGCGAGGTGATCGAGGCTGGGGCCGACAGCGGCTACAAGCTTGGCGAGCGGGTGTTCGTGCCCGGCGCGAATTGCTTTGCCCCGGGCGAATCGGGCCCGGTTCATGGGCTGTTCGGTGCCGCCTCGAACCATCTGGTCAGCAATGCCGCCCGCGTCACGCGGGTAGATGCCGCCATGGGACCGGAAGGCGCGCTGTTGGCGCTGGCCGCCACCGCCCGCCATGCCATTGCCGCGCCGCAAGCGACCATGCCCGAGTTGATTATCGGCCATGGTGTGCTGGGCCGTCTGATGGCGCGCATTGCCATCGCCATGGGCGCACCTGCGCCAACGGTGTGGGAAACGAACCCCGCGCGCGCCACCGGTGGCGCGGGCTATCAGGTTCTGGACCCCGATGCCGACCCGCGCCGCGATTATCGCGTGATTATGGACGCATCCGGTGCCGAAGGGCTGCTGGACAGCCTGATCGGGCGCATCGCCAAGGGCGGCGAAGTGGTGCTGGCGGGCTTTTACACCAAGCCCATCCAGTTCAATTTCGTGCCCGCCTTCATGCGTGAAGCGCGGCTGCGCATTGCCGCTGAATGGCAGGCCGACGACCTGACCGCCACGCGCGATCTGATCGACGCGGGCAAGCTGTCGCTGGCCGGTCTGATTACCCACCACGCCCGCCCCGACAGCGCGGGCCCCGCCTATGAGACGGCCTTCAGCAATCCTGACTGCCTGAAGATGATCATCGACTGGGAGGCAACCGCATGACCCTCGACATTCCGAACCTCAAGGACTTCGACCAGCGTTTGCGCGACGAAGCGTCCGCCGAACCCACGCTGGAAGTGCCGCAATCGGAACCGACCAAGCACACCCAGATCATCGCGATTTATGGCAAGGGCGGAATCGGCAAGTCGTTTACGTTGGCCAACCTGTCTTGCATGATGGCCGAAATGGGCAAGCGGGTGTTGCTGATCGGCTGTGACCCGAAATCCGACACCACCAGCCTTTTGTTCGGTGGCAAGGCCTGCCCCACGATCATCGAAACCTCCTCGGCCAAGAAACTGGCGGGTGAGGAAGTGGCGATTGGCGATGTGTGCTTCAAGCGCAATGGCGTTTACGCCATGGAACTGGGCGGTCCGGAAGTGGGCCGTGGCTGCGGCGGTCGCGGTATTATCCACGGGTTCGAACTGCTGGAAAAGCTGGGCTTTCACGACTGGGATTTCGACTATGTCCTGCTCGACTTCCTGGGCGACGTGGTCTGTGGCGGCTTTGGCCTGCCGATTGCCCGCGACATGGCGCAAAAGGTGATTCTGGTCGCCAGCAACGACCTGCAATCGCTCTATGTGGCCAACAATGTCTGCTCGGCGGTGGAATATTTCCGCAAGATGGGCGGCAATGTGGGTGTGGCCGGGCTGGTCATCAACAAGGATGACGGCACGGGCGAGGCGCAGGCCTTCGCCGAAGCGGTGGATATTCCCGTGCTGGCCGCCATCCCCGCCGATGACGATTTGCGCAAGAAATCCGCCAATTACCAGATTGTCGGCACCGCTGCCGGGCCGTGGGGCGAGATGTTCGCAGGGCTGGCAGAGGCCGTGGCCATTGCCCCGCCCGTGCGCCCTGCGCCGCTGAACCAAGATGGGCTTTTGGCGCTGTTCGACAGCAAGGACACGGGCGGCGACGTGGTGCTGGAACCGGCAACCGACGCCGATATGCGCGGCAAGAACGCGGTCGAAAAGGTCAGTCTGGAAGTGGTCTATGACGATGCGTGATGACGTTGATCCCAAAGCGGGCGGCGAAGTCAGCTACGACACGGCCGCCGATACGCCCGTAGAAGTGCTGGAAAGCGATCTGCCGGATGCGCCCGAAAGCGTGTCGCCCGACGGTATGGGCTGCCATGCCCCCGCCGAACAGATGGCGGCGCAAGCCCGTGCGTCCGGCAATGGCGCGGTGCTGGACCAATTCGCCAAGGATTACCCACAAGGGCCGCATGACCGCCCCGAATCCATGTGCCCGGCCTTCGGGTCGTTGCGCGTGGGGCTGCGGATGCGCCGTGTGGCGACGGTGCTAAGCGGCTCTGCCTGCTGTGTCTATGGGCTGACCTTCGTGTCGCATTTCTACGGCGCGCGGCGGTCGGTGGGCTATGTGCCCTTCAACTCGGAAACGCTGGTCACGGGCAAGCTGTTCGAGGATATCCGCGATAGCGTGCACGAAATGGCCGATCCCGACCGCTATGACGCAATCGTGGTGACGAACCTGTGCGTGCCCACCGCCAGCGGCGTGCCGCTGCGGCTGTTGCCCAAGGAAATCAACGGGGTGAGGATTATCGGCATTGACGTGCCGGGATTTGGCATTCCCACCCATGCCGAAGCCAAGGACGTGTTGGCCGGTGCCATGCTGAACTATGCGCGGCAAGAAGTGGCCGCGGGCCCTGTGCCTGCGCCGAAAGCAGGCCGTTCTGACCGTCCGACCGTGACGCTGCTGGGAGAGATGTTCCCCGCCGACCCGATGATGATCGGGGCAATGCTGGCCCCGATGGGCTTGGCGGCTGGCCCGGTTGTGCCCACCCGCGAGTGGCGCGAGTTATATGCCGCGCTTGATTGCGGCGCGGTGGCCGCGATCCATCCGTTCTATTCGGCGGCGGTGCGCGAGTTTGAAGCGGCGGGCCGCCCCGTGGTGGGGTCTGCCCCCGTAGGGGTGGATGGCACGCATGACTGGCTGGCCGCGATTGGTGACGCGATGGGCGTGAACCCCGCGCAGGTCGCCGCCGCGCAAAACGCCTTCATCCCCGCGATCAAGGGCGCGCTGGCCGCGAACCCGATCAAGGGGCGGATCACGCTGTCGGGCTATGAAGGGTCTGAATTGATCGTCGCACGTCTGCTGATCGAAAGCGGCGCGGATGTGGCCTATGTGGGCACGGCTTGCGCCGCGTCACGGTGGAGCCAAGCTGACCGCGACTGGCTGGAAGCGCGCGGTGTTGCCGTGAAGTTCCGCGCGTCACTGGCTGATGATCTGGCCGCATGCGATGGTCTGGACCCCGATTTGGTTATCGGCACCACGCCCGTGGTGCAGCATGCCAAGCAAAAGGGCACGCCGTCTCTGTATTTCACCAACCTGATTTCCGCGCGCCCCCTGATGGGGCCTGCCGGGGCCGGGTCCTTGGGCGAGGTGGTCAATGCCGCCATCGCGGGCAAGGCGCGCATGGACAAGATGCGCGACTTTTTCGAGGGCGTGGGCGAAGGCGATACGGCAGGCATCTGGGAAGGCTCGCCGAACCTGCGCCCAGATTTCCGCGCGGCACACCAGAAGAAGCTGGACAAAGCTGCGCGCGTTGCCAAAGCGCAGGAGATGATCTGATGCTTGTTCAAGATCACGACAGGGCAGGCGGATACTGGGGCGCGATCTACGCGTTCTGCGCCGTCAAAGGCTTGCAGGTGGTAATCGACGGCCCGGTGGGCTGCGAGAACCTGCCGGTGACATCGGTATTGCACTATACCGATGCGCTGCCGCCGCATGAATTGCCCATTGTCGTCACGGGCCTCGGCGAGGAGGAGTTGGGTCGGGACGGAACCGAAGGCGCCATGAAACGCGCTTGGAAAACGCTCGACCCCGCTTTGCCCGCCGTGGTGGTCACCGGCTCGATTGCCGAGATGATCGGCGGCGGTGTGACCCCGCAAGGCACGAATATTCAACGCTTTTTGCCGCGCACCATCGACGAGGACCAGTGGGAAGCCGCTGACCGTGCCATGACGTGGATTTTCACCGAATTCGGCATGACCAAGGGCCGGATGCCGCCAGAGAAGAAGCGCGACGAGGGCGCGCGCCCGCGCGTGAACATTCTTGGGCCGATGTATGGCACCTTCAACATGCCGTCCGATCTGGCCGAAATCCGCCGCCTTGTCGAAGGCATCGGGGCAGAGGTGAACATGGTCATGCCGCTGGGCGCGCATCTGGCCGAGATGCGCAACCTTGTGAATGCGGACGTGAATATCTGCATGTATCGCGAATTCGGGCGTGGCCTGTGCGAAGTGCTGGGCAAGCCCTATCTGCAAGCGCCCATCGGCATGGACAGCACGACGAAATTCCTGCGCCGCCTTGGAGAGCTTCTGGGGCTGGACCCCGAACCCTTCATCACCCGCGAGAAGCATTCAACCCTGAAACCGATGTGGGATCTGTGGCGCTCGGTCACGCAGGATTTCTACGCGACGGCCAGTTTTGCCGTGGTCGCGAATGAAACCTACGCACGCGGCTTGCGCAATTATCTGGAAAATGATCTGGGCATGCCCTGCGCTTTTGCCGTGGCCCGCACACGCGGCAAGAAAACCGACAATGACCGCGTGCGCGCCATGATGGGCGAAAAGCGGCCGCTGATCGTGTTCGGGTCGATCAACGAAAAAATGTATCTGGCCGAATTGAAGGCTGGACATGGGCCGGCACCTGCGTTCATCCCCGCAAGCTTTCCGGGCGCGGCGATCCGCCGTCATACCGGCACGCCGATGATGGGCTATGCCGGTGCCACCTATGTGCTGCAAGAGGTCTGCAACGGGCTGTTCGATGCGCTGTTCCACATTCTGCCCCTTGGCAGCCAGATGGACGCGCATGACGCCACCCCCGCAGAGCTGAAGCGCGACCTGCCGTGGTCCGCCGAAGCCAAAGCCGAGCTGGACCGCATTGTCGCCCAGCACCCCATTCTGACCCGTATCTCTGCCGCGCGCACCATGCGCGACGCGGTCGAGAAAGCCGCGCTGGCGCAAGGCGCGGACGAGGTCGACACCGCATTGGTGCGGGGTATCGCCCCCGCACCGGCCAGCACCTGATAGCAGGAGGAACCAACCATGGCTGACTACACCGTGAATACCCCCAAGGCGTATCACCAACCGCGCGATGGCGGCTGGGAATACAGCTTCTATTTCGCCACCGTTTTCGCGCTGGCGCTGGTTGTGGGTTTGCTGACCTGGTCGTGGCGCATCGTCACCACGGGCCGCTTGCCGCGCCTTGGGCCGTTGGGCCGCGCGCTGGCAGATGCCCGCGCGATCGCGCCGATCATCTACCGCAGCTAAGGCGCTGCCGAACACGAAATTCCTGCGGGTTTGCGCCCGTGGGTAGGGTAGGGGGCAACCCCCGCCAACCCGACCGCAGGGTGTGCGGAGCCAGTCTTATGATCCGGAGGATACTATGGCTGAAAATACTGATCTGTCGTTTACAGGTCTCACCGACGAGCAGGCCCAGGAACTGCACTCGGTCTATATGAGCGGGCTTTGGCTGTTTTCGGCCGTTGCCATCGTGGCTCATTTGGCCGTGTTCATCTGGCGCCCGTGGTTCTGAGGAGGATTGAGAAATGAGCAAGTTTTACAAAATCTGGCTGATCTTCGATCCGCGCCGCGTGTTCGTGGCACAGGGCGTGTTCCTGTTCCTTCTGGCTGCGATGATCCATCTCGTGCTGCTGTCGAACCCGTCCTACAACTGGTTCACGATTGCTGCCGAGAAATACGAGCGCGTTGTCGCCGAATAAGCATAGCGCTGCGGGCATGGGCGCCGAGCGCCTTTGCCCGTGGCCAACTTCACCATTCATTGACGGCCTTGACGGCCGCCGCACCTTAGCGGAGGGAAGCATGGCGCTGCTGAGCTTCGAGCGCAAATACCGTGTGCCGGGTGGCACATTGGTCGGCGGAAACCTGTTCGACTTTTGGGTCGGGCCGTTTTACGTCGGTTTTTTCGGGGTAACGACCGTGTTCTTCGCGGTTCTCGGAACGCTCTTGATCTTTTGGGGGGCCGTGCTGCAAGGCACCTGGAACCCCTGGCTTATTTCAATCAATCCCCCACCCCTGTCCTATGGGTTGGGTCCGGCACCGCTGCTTGAAGGCGGGCTATGGCAGGTTGTGACCATCTGCGCGATCGGGGCCTTCGTGTCTTGGATGATGCGCGAGGTCGAGATCTGCCGCAAACTGGGCATGGGCTATCATGTGCCTTTCGCCTTTGGCGTGGCGATCTTTGCCTATATCACGCTGGTTGTCATTCGCCCCGTGCTGATGGGCGCCTGGGGGCACGCGTTCCCCTATGGTATCTGGACCCATCTCGATTGGGTGTCGAATGTCGGCTATACCTATGGCAACTTCCACTATAACCCGGCGCATATGATCGCGGTGACCTTCTTCTTCACCACGACGCTGGCGCTGGCGCTGCATGGCGCGCTGGTTCTGTCGGCGGCGAACCCGCCCAAGGGCCAGATCATGAAAACCCCTGACCACGAAGATACGTTCTTCCGCGACCTGATCGGGTATTCGGTCGGCACGCTGGGCATTCACCGTGTCGGGCTGCTGCTGGCGCTGAATGCCGGGTTCTGGTCGGCAGTCTGTATCGTCATCTCGGGCACCATCTGGTTCGACCAGTGGGTCTATTGGTGGGATTGGTGGCTGAACCTGCCTTGGTGGACGGACATCGAAGGAGGCGTCAATGGCTGAGTATCAGAACATCTTTACGCAAGTGCAGGTGCGCGCGGCCCCCGAAATGGGCATGGTTGAAGGCGTAGAGCTGGAAAACCGCACCAAATCGGCCAGCTTTTCGACCTTGCTTGGCTGGTTCGGCAATGCGCAGCTTGGCCCCATCTACCTTGGCACGCTGGGCGTGATCTCGCTGGCGACGGGCCTGATCTGGTTCGTGATGGTGGGGATGTGGTATTGGGATCAGGCCGGATATAACCCGGCCGTGTTCCTGCGCGACCTGTTCTGGCTGTCGCTGGACCCGCCCGCGCCGGAATATGGTCTTAGCATTCCGCCGATGCGGGAAGGGGGCTATTTCCTTCTGGCATCCTTCTTCCTGCTCATCTCTGTGATGACATGGTGGGTGCGGACCTATCTGCGCGCCGAAGCCTTGGGAATGGGCAAGCATGTGGCTTGGGCGTTCGCCTCTGCCATCTGGCTGTTCCTTGTGCTGGGCCTGTTCCGTCCGCTCTTGATGGGATCATGGTCCGAAGCCGTGCCTTACGGCATCTTCACCCATCTGGACTGGACCAACCTGTTCAGCCTGCGCTACGGCAACCTGTTCTATAACCCGTTCCACGCGCTTTCGATCGTGTTCCTCTATGGCTCGGCCCTGCTGTTCGCCATGCATGGAGCAACCATTCTGGCCGTATCCCGCTTCGGCGGCGACCGCGAGCTGGAGCAGATCGTGGACCGTGGCACGGCATCGGAACGGGCGGCCTTGTTCTGGCGCTGGACCATGGGCTTCAACGCCACGATGGAAGGTATCCACCGCTGGGCTTGGTGGTTTGCAGTTCTGACCACGCTGACCGGCGGGATCGGTATTCTGCTGACCGGCACGGTCGTGGATAACTGGGCCATCTGGGCCGAAGACCGCGGCTACCGGCCCACCTACTGATCGAGGAGGTCAACATGGCACAGCATGACTACATCAACGAGACGCCCGGCCAACGGCTGCGCAACTGGATCTTGTCGGAAATGCTGCGGGGCGCAGGCTATGCCGCCGCGGTGCTTCTGGGGATCGGTGCCATCATCGGGCTGATCTGGGTCGTCGGGCAGTTCCTGCCCGAAGACAGCAAGAACGCGCCGCCGCCCATGCCCTATAGTGCATTGGAAGCGCCGGTTGCGACTGCCACGGCCTAACGCCGGTCGGTCAAAGAATTGGGGCAGGGCGGTCACGCCCGGCCTGCCCCCCAAAGGGTTCGAACCATTAGCCGGTTCGAACACGGGCCGTGACGCCCGGTTCCCTTTCCTGTTGGCGACAGGAAACTGGTGCCGTGCGGGCCAAGCCCCACGGCATCTTTTTTCATATAACCCCGCCGCATCGAAAGGGAACCCCCATGGACCAAAGCCGCACCCCGCATCTGGACCGTGTCGCAGGCCCCGCCGATATGCGCGATTTCGACCTGTCTGAACTGACCGCGCTGGCCGATGAATTGCGGCAGGAAACCATTGAAACCGTTAGTCGCACCGGCGGGCACCTTGGGTCATCGCTTGGCGTGGTGGAACTGACCGTGGCCTTGCACGCCGTTTTCCGCACCCCGTTTGACAAGCTGATCTGGGACGTTGCCCACCAATGTTACCCGCATAAAATCCTGACCGGCCGCCGCCACCTTATGCACACGCTGCGGCAGGAAGGCGGGCTGTCCGGTTTCACCAAGCGCTCTGAGTCCGCGTTCGACCCGTTCGGGGCGGCGCATAGTTCTACCAGCATTTCGGCGGCCCTTGGCTTTACCATTGGCCGCGATATGGGCCAGCCCACGGGCGATGCGATTGCGGTGATCGGCGACGGCTCCATCACCGCAGGCATGGCCTATGAGGCGTTGAATAACGCAGGCGCCGAAGGGCGGCGGATGTTCGTCATTCTCAACGATAACGACATGTCCATTGCCCCGCCCGTGGGCGCGATGAACAGCTACCTCAATCGCCTGAACGCGCCCCATGCATCGCTGTCCGAAGTGGCCCAGGGCTTCATGTCGGCGCTGCCGCAGTCTTTGCGCGAACAGGCCTTGGCCGCGCGCGCCCGCGCCTGCGGCGGCCCGCCCGATGCCACGATGTTCGAGCATCTGGGCTTTACCTATATCGGCCCCATTGACGGCCATTCCATGCCCGACCTGATGGCCACGCTGCGCATGGCGCGCGACCGGGCCGAAGGGCCGGTGCTGATCCATGTGCGCACGGTCAAGGGCAAGGGCTATGCCCCTGCCGAGGCGTCGGGCTGTTGCTATCATGGTGTGTCGAAATTCGACGTGGCGACCGGTGCGCAAGCCAAATCCAAGCCCAATGCGCCCAGCTACACGGGCGTTTTCGGGCGCGCTCTGACCGATGCGGCAGCGCGCGACCCCAATATCGTGGCCGTCACGGCCGCCATGCCCGGCGGCACGGGGCTGGACATCATGCAACAGCGCTTCCCGCGCCGGGTGTTCGATGTGGGCATTGCCGAACAACACGCCGTCACCTTCGCGGCTGGCATGGCGGCAAGCGGGCTGAAACCTTTCTGCGCGATTTATTCCACCTTCCTGCAACGCGGCTACGATCAGGTCGTGCATGACGTGGCGCTGCAAGGCCTGCCCGTGCGCTTCGCCATAGACCGCGCCGGGCTGGTGGGCGCGGATGGCGCGACCCATGCGGGCGCGTTCGATGTCGGCTTCATGACCAACCTGCCGGGCATGGTGGTGATGGCCGCAGGGGATGAGGCGGAACTGGTGCACATGACCGAGACCGCCGTCGCCTATGATGACGGCCCCATCGCGCTGCGCTACCCGCGCGGCAATGGTGTGGGCGCGACCATGCCCGAGCGCGGTCAGGTGCTGGAAATCGGCAAGGGCCGCATCGTGGCAGAGGGCGAGCATGTCGCCTTCCTGTCCTTCGGCGCGCATCTGGCCGAAGTGCTGCTGGCCGCCGAGGCGCTGGCCGCGCGCGGCATTACCTGCACCATTGCCGATGCCCGCTTTGCAAAACCGCTGGACCATGCGCTGATTGACCAACTTATACGCCATCACGCAGCGGTCGTGACGGTCGAACAGGGCGCGCAAGGCGGCTTTGGTGCCCATGTTCTGCACTACCTTGCCAATTCCGGGCAGTTGCAATCGGGTGCCGCCTTGCGCTGCATGACGCTGGTTGACAGATTTATCGAACAGGCCAGCCCCGAAGTGATGTATGCTAATGCCGGGTTAAGTGCGCGCGACATTGCCGCCACGGCTTTGCAGGCCATGGGGCTAGAGGCATTTCCGGCAGGAAAGACGCAGCCGCTGCGTGCCTGACCTGAACGAGAAAACGACAGGAAGGGATTGGATTACATGGCACATTCGGAATTCAAGAACGCCCCGCCGCTTTATGGCTGGGCCATTGCGGTTGCGGCTGGCGCGCTGATGTTCGGCGTCTCGCTTGTGGCGCTGGATCTGGGCGCAATAGCCGCCGTTGCGGTCGGGGCCGTTGTGGCGCTGATCGTGGGGGTGATTTTCACGCTGGCGGAAAGCGCGCCCAAAGGGGCGGCATCGGCACCTGCAACCCCGGTTGCGGCCCCCGCGCCCGAACCCGCCGCCCCGGCACCGGTGGCAGAGCGCGTGGCCACACCGGCTGCGCAACCCGCCGCGCCGGTTGCAGACGCCAGCGACACGCCCGCCGCTGCCGCGCCCGAAGCCTCTCCGGCGCCCGAACCGGAACCCGAACCCGCACCTGCCGCAGAGGTCGCGCCCGAACAGCCCAAGGGCCTTGACGCCCCCATCGGGGCCAAGGACGACCTGAAACGCATCAGCGGTGTCGGTCCTGTGCTGGAAGGCAAGCTGAACGCGCTGGGCTTTTTCCATTTCTGGCAGATCGCGCGCTGGACACGGGCAGAGGTCGATTGGGTTGATGGTTATCTCAGCTTCAAGGGCCGGATCGACCGCGACAACTGGATTTCGCAGGCTGCGAAACTGGCGGAAGATTCGCCCGCACGACCGCCCGCCTAAGCCTTGCTGCGCCTTTGTCGCGGGCCATATTCCGGCCCGTAACATCGCGGCAAAGGGCAAGATATGGTCAACGCACCCCCCATAACCACCGGCCGCGCGCTGGATTTGTTGCTGGCCGGTTGGCAGGCGCAAAGCGCAGGTGCGCTGACCGCAAGCTGGATGCTGCATGGCCGCCCTGGCATTGGCAAAACAGAGGTGGTGCAGACGCTGGCGGGCCGCATTGGCGCGCGGTTGTTTGACCTGCGCCTGACAACCATTGAACCGCAAGACCTGCGCGGCTTGCCGTTTTTCGACATGGACCGCCAGCGCACCATCTGGTTCCGGCCAGAGGATTTGCCCGATGACCCCGCCACCCCGTCGGTGCTGTTTCTGGATGAGCTGACCGCCGCAGCGCCCCAGTTGCAGCCCACGGTTTACGGGCTGCTGCAAGAGCGCCGCGTCGGGCCGCACCGTTTGCCCGACAGTTGTTTCGTGGTCGCGGCGGGCAACACGGTCGAGGATGGCGCGATTGCCTATGAGATGGGCAGCGCGCTGTCGGACCGCTTGGTGCATCTGAACCTTGTGGCGGAAGCAGGCGATTGGGTGCAGGGCTATGCCGTGCCGCAAGGGCTGGACCCTGCGGTCATTGCCTTTATCCGCACGCGCCCCGACCTGCTGGACACGAATGAGGCGGCGCTGCGCCGCGGCGATATGATCGCCTGCACACCACGATCTTGGGCGCGGGTGTCGGCGCTGATGCGGGCTTTGCCGGACCGTAGCCTGCGCAACACCGCCATTGGCGGCGTGCTGGGCGAAGCGGTGGCCGCCGAATTCCTGCTGATCGCGGATGAGATCGCGGCGACGGTGCAGATTGACGACCTGCTGGCGGCCAAGCCAAAGGACCGCCCTGCGCTTTATCCCCCTTCCATGCACGGCATGACCGCGTTGATTTATGCGCTGGTGGCGCGGGCGGATGCGGGGAATATGGGCGCTTGCATAGAGATCATGGCCGAAGCGCGGTCCTTGCGCGACGCACCGTTCAACGCCATGCCCTTGGCCGAACTGGGCGCGCATGGCTTTGAGATGCTGATCCGCAAGGCGCTGGACAATGACATGGCAGAGGCATTTCTCGACTCACCCGCCTATGCCGCCTATGCCGAGGAACGGCGCGCGGCGGGGCTGGAATGACCCATTCGGCGCGCGCAACCCGCGCGCTGCAAGCGCTGACCGAAGCGGACCCGGCGCTGGCGGCGCTGTCGCTGTGGTGCCAGCATCGCGACGCCGAGGGGTTGGAGGCCCCGGCGGAAACCACCGGCACGCTTATCCGTTATGGCCCCGGCTTCGCGGCCCTGCCAGCGCATGAGCAATTGGGGCTTGCGGGCCATCACATTCTGCATGTGGCGTTGCAACATTCCGACCGCATGGCCGCCATGGAAGCGCGCATGGGCGCGGGCTTTGCGCCTGATCTATGGCAGATCGCATCTGATGCCATCGTGAATGAAGCGATTGAACAAGCAGGCCATGCGCTGCCGCGCCCGGCTTTGACGCTGTCGAAACTGCTGGTCCGCTTGAACGAACAGGGCGGGCTGGCCGATTGGGATTGCGAGCGCCTGTATCGGCGCATGGCCGACACGCCTGAAGGTGCGGGCCGCGCGCGCAGGCAAGCACAAGAAGACGGCCAAAAGCCCGACCTGCGCCCCTGCGGCGCGAATGGCGGCGGCAAAGGCAACGATACCGGCGGCACGGGCCAAGCCGAATGGCGCGCGCATCTGGCGCGGGCCATGGCGGCGGGGGCGACGGCAGGGTTCGGCTTGGGGGTGTTGGGGCGGCGCATGGCCGACTGGCCCGCCCCACGCACCCCGTGGGAGGTGGTGCTGCGCCGCTTGCTGGCGCGCGCCACGCTGCGCCGCCCCAAACCGGCACCCCTTCGCCCATCCCGCGCATGGCTGGCCGGGGCAGGGCGGGCCTTGCAGACCAACGCCCCCCTGCCACCCTTCCAACCGCGCATGCGCTGGCAAGGCGCGGCCCCGCGCATTGTGTTAGCCCTCGATTGTTCCGCGTCGCTGGCGGATGATAGCCTGCGGTTGCTGCTAGCTGAAGTGCAGGCAATTGCGCGGCGCGTGCAGGCGTCGCTGCATTTGTTGAGTTTTGACGAAGGGCTGCACCATGACATGGCGCTTGACCCTGCGACCGCCCGCGCCACGCTGGCCACGCTGGAGTTGCCCCAAGGCGGCGGCACCGATTTTCGGCCCGTCATGGCACGCGCGGCGGAATTGGCGCCATCGGCGCTGGTCATCCTGTCGGATATGGACGGGCCGATGGGCGCGCGCCCGCGCTTTCCGGTCATCTGGGCCACGCCGCAGGCCGACCCAAAGCAAGCGCCGTTCGGGCATGTGCTGTCACTGAGCGCCTGAGCGCGCGGCCCTCATTGCCGCCAATCGGGCATGGGCAGAGATTTCACGCGCGTCCAATCCGATATCATGCAGCGCGATCTTGCGGGCAAGGCCGATTTTCTGCAAATCCCGCTCGGTCAGCGGCGGTTGGAACAACGTGCTGTTCACCAGCGCGCGTTCTTCTTGCGTCAGGTCCAGAATTGCCGGGCCGTCTTCGGATTGCACCGACACCAGCGACAGGGGTGCGATGCGCAGCATCTCGGATTGTTCGATGACCAAATGCAGCCGCCCGGCTGCGACCCCGCGCCCGGCGGCAAGTTTGGTCAGGATGCGGCGCGCGCGGCTGCGCAACAGGTCCAAGCCGCGTTCGGCCTCTGCCTCTGACACAAGTGCTGCGCGCTGGCCGGGTGGCACGCGCAGCAGGCGCGCTTCGACCAGATAGATCAGGATCAGCATGGGAATGGGGGCTTGTGCAATAGCCAGCGCATAGTCGCGCCAGATAAGTGTCGCCACCACGAAGGGCATAAGGGCTGCCATATAGCGCAGAAATTCCACCTCGAACACCAGCCGCGCCCAAAGCGACAGGCTGCCGCCCCGCGGCCAAAGTGCCGTGCGCCCCATGAATTTGCGCGGCACTTGCCGAATATGCAGCGCGCCGCGATTGGCGACGGTGGATCGGGTCACAAGGAACATGCGCCATAACTGCGCTGTGCGCGCGCACTGTCAAGTTTCGCTTTCCCTGCGCGTGCTGGGCGAAGACCCGGTTGCGGGTGTGGGCTTGCCGCATGTCTGCGCCGGGTCCGGGCATGACCTGCTGTCACAGTCCGACAGTGACGGCGCGCAGCTTTATGTCATCCGGCAGGGTGGGTGTTAGCCGTCTTCGCCATGCGCGCCGCGTTCGCGGTAGGGCGTTGTGTCATAATGCGCGCGGTAGCATTTTGAGAAATGCGAAGGCGAGGTAAAACCCGCCGCCAAGGCCACGTTGATGACGCTCATATCGGTCTGCATCAACAGGTTGCGCGCGCGCTCCAACCGCAATTCCATGTAATACCGCTTGGGGCTGCGGTTCAGGTAGCGGCGGAACAGGCGTTCCAACTGGCGGGTGGACATGTCCACGGCTTCGGCCAGGTCGGATGGGCTGATCGGGTCTTCGATATGGCTTTCCATTATCTCGACCACGCGGGCCAGCTTGGGGTGGCGCACGCCAATGCGCGCGGGAATCGACAGGCGTTGCGTGTCGCGGTTGGTGCGGATCGCGGAATAAACAAGTTGGTCGGCGACCGCATTGGCAAGGTCGCTGCCATGTGCTGACGCGATCAGCGCCAAGGTCATATCCAGAGAGGCAACGCCCCCCGCCGCCGTCACCCGCGCGCCATCGACCACGAAAACAGAGCGCGCAAGGTCCACTTCGGGAAACTCCTCTGCCATGGCGTTGAAGTTTTCCCAATGGATGGTCGCGCGCTTGCCGTCCAGTAGCCCTGCCTTGGCCAGCGCCCAGGCGGCGGTGCAGACCCCGCCAATGCGGTTGCCATAGCGCGCGCGCTTGCGCAGCCATGACAGTACCCCGGCATGGGTTGCGCGCTGCACATCGACCCCGCCACAAACCACGATCAGGCTGTCGGCGGGCAGATCGTCCATCTTTGATGTGACGGTAACCTGTGTGCCGTTCGAGCATGTCACAGCTCCGCCGGTTTCGCTGACAAGCTGCCATGTATACAGCGTTCGTCCGGCAACCCGATTGGCCAGCCGCAAGGGTTCGATCGCGGCGGCGAAGGCGATCAGGGTAAAGCGGTCTAGCAACAAGAACGCCACATGGGCTGGGCTGGTCTGGCTGGAAGGCTGGGACATGCTGGACGATCACTGAAGTCGCGGAGTTGCGCGACACAATCAGGTTTCATTTTCTCGCGCAAGGGCAAACGCATTTGCAAGCGGGGGATGGCTTTTGTATAGGGGCGGCAGGCGTGACGTGGTTGCGCAATCAGTTTCCCGGAGGGCATGATGACACAAGACTGGACAAAATCCTCATGGCGGCAAAAACCGCGCATCCAGATGCCCGACTATCCCGATGCAAACGCACTGGCGCAGGTCGAGGCGCGATTGGCCAGCTACCCGCCGCTGGTCTTTGCCGGTGAAGCGCGCGCGCTGAAACGCAAACTGGGCGCGGCCGCACGCGGCGAGGCGTTCTTGCTGCAAGGCGGCGATTGCGCCGAAAGCTTTGCCGAATTCAACGCCGACAGCATCCGCGACACGTTCAAGGTGCTGTTGCAGATGGCGATTGTGCTGACCTATGGTGCCAAGGTGCCGGTGGTGAAAGTGGGGCGCATGGCGGGCCAATTTGCCAAGCCGCGCTCTGCACCGATGGAAACCGTGGGTGGGGTAGAATTGCCCAGCTACCGGGGCGACATCATCAACGGGTTCGATTTCACGCCAGAGGCGCGCATTCCCGACCCCAGCCGCATGTTGCAAGCCTACACCCAAGCGGCAGCCAGCCTGAACCTGCTGCGCGCGTTTTCAACCGGCGGCTATGCCGATATGCACCGCGTGCATTCCTGGACGCTGGGCTTTGCCGAGGGCGACAAGGCCGAACGCTACCGCGAGATGACCGCACGCATTTCGGATACGCTGGATTTTCTGACGGCTGCCGGGATCACGTCGGAAACCAGCCGCGATCTGGCCACGGTGGATTTCTACACCAGCCACGAAGCGTTGTTGCTGGAATATGAAGAAGCGCTGTGCCGCGTGGATTCGACCAGCGGGCAGAATATTGCCGGGTCCGGCCATCTGATCTGGATCGGCGACCGCACCCGCCAGCCCGATGGCGCGCATGTCGAATTCTGCCGCGGCGTGCAGAACCCGATTGGCCTGAAATGTGGTCCCTCGCTAAGCGCGGATGACCTGAAAGTGCTGCTGGCCAAGCTGAACCCGGAAAACGAGGCCGGGCGCCTGACCCTGATCGCGCGCTTTGGCGCGGGCCAAGTGGGCGACCACCTGCCGCGCCTGATAAAAGCGGTGCAGGAAGAAGGCGCGAATGTGCTTTGGACCTGCGATCCGATGCATGGCAATGTCATCAAATCCTCGACCGGGTATAAAACCCGGCCCTTCGATTCCATCCTGCGCGAGGTGCGTGAATTCTTCGCCGTTCACAACGCCGAAGGCACCATTCCCGGCGGCGTGCATTTCGAGATGACGGGCAAGGATGTGACCGAATGCACCGGTGGGCTGCACGCTGTCAGCGACGAAGACCTGTCGCAGCGCTACCATACCGCCTGTGACCCGCGCCTGAATGCCAGCCAGTCTTTGGAACTGGCTTTCTTGGTGGCGGAAGAATTGCTGGGCCGCCGCGAGGCACTGGCCGCGGCCATGTAACCACGCGGCATAGCAAAACAGGGCCGGGCGGCGCAGGCCGACCCGGCCCTGTTTACTGCTTGCCCCCGATGATAAGCCGCAGCTTGGGCGCGCTGTCCTCTGTTGCGGGCGCAGCAATGGCGGTGGAAAACCGGCGCGGACGCCGCCCGATCTGGCCACGCCGCTCTAGCACGCCCAGAACATGGGTGATCCGCCCGTCATCCCCGGTCAGCGGCATCAGGGCCAATTGCGCCGTCATCTCTGGCTGGCCGAAACCCGGTTCGGCCTGCAAGGATAGGGTGGCGCGCACCCCGCGCCCGACTTGTTCCAGCGCGGTCATGATATCCGCGCGCGCCGCTGTCCCGAACAGCGTTGTCAGCGGCATTCCGCGCAGGTCCATGCCCATGACATCTTCCACCCCATGCCCGCACAGCCGGATTCGCGCCACGCGCGCGCTGACAAATTCCGCAAGGAACACATGCGGCAAGGCTTCGGCAAAGGCGCTTGGGCTGAGCGCCCCGCGCGCAGGCAGCGCATGGCGCGTGCGCAAACTTGCCCAATGGCCGCAGACCTTGGCAATCAAAGGGAAGTCGCCTTCGGTTTCTGGCCGGCGTGGGAAGATGGTGTCACTCATGGTCGGTCTCTTTACGCAAATGGTGCCGGGCACCGGGTTTCATCATTGGGCAAGATCGCTTAACGCGACCTTAATAGTCCAAATTTTGTCCATTTTCTGCCACAATCTTGGCAAAGGGTTAATTGCTCCCGTCGCGGGCGCGACACGCCGATGCTGAATGCTGTGACCGGTTTTACCTCACTAGCCAAAGACCGCCAAATCTTCGGGCAGGGCTGGCGTTCGGAAATGGCAATGTGCGTGGCCCATGGCAGGGCGCTGAAGCGGTTGCGGACTTTGCCAGAAGCCTATGGTTTCATTGAAAAATAACACCATAATCAGCCTTTGGGACGCATTGCGCGGGGCGTTGGTCCCGGTCTTCGCGGCCGCGTGTTGACCCGCGCTCTGGGCATCTTTGCGGCGGATTGTGCTGCGCGCCAAACTCTGTCCAAGCCCGCTGCTCGGGGGCAGCATTATGCGGCCCCAACCGGCCTGATCGCGCGCGCGACACCCACGCTGGTGGTTCCAAAATCGCGCAGCATGCACCGCCACGGCCATGATTCTGCCACGATTGGCCGGGCAGATTTGGGCAAGCACCTGCCCGCAGGTTGCTGTCCGCAGACTTGACCCTGTGGTGTCGGAATTCGACCACAAGCCCAACACCCTCTGCGCCAAGGCCCGGTATATGGAGTTGACGCGCCTTGGTCTGGCGTTGAAAAGCGTCTCCGAGCAGATGCGCAAGCAAGTTCAGAACCTGGAGTGAATGCATGATCCGACGCGGGCTTCTTATTATCCTGTCATCGCCGTCGGGTGCGGGTAAATCCACCTTGGCCAAACGGCTGATGGCGTGGGATGACAGCTTGCGGTTTTCCGTATCCGCGACCACCCGCCCCCCGCGTGCGGGAGAGGTGGACGGGCGCGAGTATTATTTCCGCAGCCATGACGAATTCGCCGCCATGGTCGCGGCCGGAGAGATGCTGGAACATGCAGAGGTGTTCGGTAATTTCTACGGCTCGCCCAAGGGGCCGGTGGTCGCGGCGATGGAAGCGGGGCGCGATACGCTTTTCGACATCGACTGGCAGGGCGGGCAGCAGGTGCGCAATTCCAGCCTTGGCAAGGATGTGATCTCAATCTTTATCTTGCCGCCCTCGATTACCGAACTGGACCGCCGCTTGCGCAGTCGCGGGCAGGATAGTGACGCGGTCATCGACGACCGGATGCGCAAATCCCGTGATGAGATAAGCCATTGGGCCGAATATGATTATGTTTTGGTCAACGAGGATCTGGACGCCACCGAAGCAAGCCTGCGAAGCATTATCGAGGGTGAGCGCCTGCGCCGCGACCGCCAACCCGGCCTGAACGAGTTCGTGCGCGGCCTAAACGCCGAATTCGATCGCAACCGTGGATAAGGTGGCCTCTTAATTTTTAGACAATATTTTTTGGGTAGTTTAGT
This sequence comes from Roseibaca calidilacus, assembly GCF_001517585.1. Classification (NCBI taxonomy): domain Bacteria; kingdom Pseudomonadati; phylum Pseudomonadota; class Alphaproteobacteria; order Rhodobacterales; family Paracoccaceae; genus Roseinatronobacter; species Roseibaca calidilacus. The sequence continues at coordinate 706,047 of NZ_FBYC01000004.1, forward strand.
TCCATGTGTTGGGGTCAGGGGCGGTTCGCATGATCGTTTTGCATCTTATTGTTGCCGTGGTGTTTGCCTTAGCCGGCTTGGCCTACGGGCTATTGCTTGGCATGTCGGCGGGTCATATCGGCGTGCTGTATGGCCTGTGCGGGGCATTTGGCCTGTTCCTGTCCATTGCTCTTCAACTGGCGCGCAGCGATATGTCGGTTTGGGCGCGTAAATCGGCGCAACGCGGGTAGCTTACCCCTTGCTGCCTGTGCTGTTGTCGTAGCATTGCGCAGGGGCAAAGGGCAGGCGGGCATATGAACAAAGCAGCACATCGGGACGCAGCGGCCAAACGTCGGGCCGTGGCGCATGTTGCGGGCGGTGCACAGGCAGCGCAGCGCGCCTGCGCGGTGATTTCTGACATCTTGGTGGCCCGCTTCGGCGCGCAACTGGGGCAGGTGGTGCTGGCGGGCTACATGCCGATGCGGTCCGAAATCTCGCCCCTGCCGGCAATGCTGGCGCACCCCGGCCCGGTCTGTGTGCCGGTTATCACAGCACGCGCAACCCCGCTGGAGTTTCATCGCTGGAGCGCACAGACCCCCATGCAGCGTGGCCAATTCGGTGCCGATATACCTGTTACCGCTGATCTGCTGGTGCCGGATGTGCTGATCGCGCCGCTGCTGGCCTATGACCCGCGCGGCTACCGCTTGGGCTATGGCGGCGGGTTTTATGACCGCACCCTCGCGCAGTTGCGCGCGCGCGGCCCTGTTTTGGCCATCGGGCTGGCCTATGGCGCGCAGTCCCAGCCAGAGGTTCCGATCGAGCAGACGGATGAACCGCTTGACTTGATCGCGACCGAGGAAGGGCTGGTGACAGTGCCGGGGCGTGCCGAGCCGGGCAGCTTGTGTTGAGGCTTGGGGCGCACAGAACCTGCCCCGGGGCTTGGGGCGCGCAGTGCTGGCCGCGCGGCGGTGCGGTCGCCATATCCGATAGGTGCGCATTTGGCGCGGGCGACTGAAGGTCGGCATTCGCCACGATCTTTCTGACCAAGGCGGCCACAATTAACCGGGCCTACGCGCGGTGCATGGCTAGGACTTGGGCAAGACCGATGGGGTTACGGATGCCCAAGGCATAGGGTAACACCTTGTTCCCGAACGCTTTATGGCAGGATATGCGGGTCGGCCCCAGCCACCAGATGCAGCCCGTCGCCATCATCCTGCACATGCCAGTATGCGGGCGGGGTCATGCGCGCGCGCAGCCGTGACAAGCGCCACGCCGCGCCCACCGGGTCTGCTGCCGAACGCGCGCGCGCCGCGCAGGGGGCCAGATGCCAGCGGGTTTCCACCCCCGGCGTTCCGCCGTCGCCCGGTGTCAGCACCAGCGCGCGCACCCCTCCCGGGCGGCGCGCGCTGCCATCCTCTGCGGCCAGATGCAGGCGGCGCAACGGGGTCATGGCCACGGGTTCGGCCAGATCAAGCACGACCAAGGCGCAGGCACCGCTGCGCAACCCGTCCTCGGCGCAGCCCAGCAACTCGGTGGTGCGCGGGGCCTCTGCCAACACCAAGCCGCCCGGCAGGGCCCATTCCGCCAATCCATGCGGATACAGCCGGTCGGGATTGTGCCGCAGCCGCAGCCACAGCGCCGGTGCCCCCGGTGCCATGCTCTGAGCCATGGCCCAAGCGGCCAAAACCCGCCGCGCCGGACCGCAGAATTCATGCGCGCGTCCGGGCGCCAGCGTCAGGATGCCGGGCAGGAAAAGCGTGCCATCATCCAGCATGGAATCCTCTTGTTCATTATTTGTTCTATATTTGCGCATAAGATGAACCAAGGCAAGAAAACGGTTTAACTTGGGTCCAGAGTGGGTAAGTTGCAGTCCAAACCTGCTTGGAAGAAGGATGGACAGAATGTGCAAAAGGACATTGGGCCGCAGCGACCTAAGTGTTTCGGATTACTGTCTGGGCACAATGACCTATGGCAGCCAGACGGATGAGGCCGACGCCCATCGCCAGATGGATATGGCATGGGAAGCGGGGATCAATTTTCTGGACGCGGCAGAAATGTATCCGGTCAACCCCGTCACGCTGGAAACCGCGGGCCGGACAGAGGAAATTGTCGGGCGCTGGCTGGCCAGCCGCAAACCGGCCGGTGCCGTGGTCGCCACCAAGATCACCGGTGAAGGCTCGGTTGCGGTGCCGGGCGGCGTGCCGATCTCGGGCGCGCGGATGCGCGACGCGGTCGATGCCTCGCTCAAGCGGTTGCAACTGGACTGTATCGACATCTACCAACTGCATTGGCCCAATCGCGGTTCCTATCATTTCCGCAAAAGCTGGGGGTTCGATCCGTCAGGGCAGAACCGGGCAGAAACCGTGGCCCATATGCGCGAGATCCTGACCCTCGCGGCAGAGCTGGTGGCGGCAGGCAAGATCCGCCATATCGCCTTGTCGAATGAAAGCGCATGGGGCACGGCGATGTGGCTGCGGCTGGCAGAGGAAGAGGGGCTGCCGCGGGTTCTGACTGTGCAGAACGAATATTCGCTTCTGTGCCGCTATTTCGACTTGGACATGGCAGAGCTGTGCGTGAACGAGGATATCCCGCTTCTGGCCTATACACCCTTGGCCGCCGGGCTGTTGACCGGCAAATACGCAGGCAACGTAACCCCGGACGATTCGCGCCGCTCCCGCAATGCCGATCTGGGCGGGCGCATTACCGGGCGGGTGTTCGAAGCGGTTTCCGGCTATCTGGCCATTGCCAATGAACACGGCATCGACCCGGTGCATATGGCGATCAATTGGACATTGACGCGACCTGCGCCGACCCTGCCCATCATTGGCGCAACCACCTCCGAACAGCTTGCGCATATTCTGAAAGGTGTGGATGTCACGATCACGCCAGAGATGCGCGCGGCAATCGACCAGATGAACCGCGCCATGCCGATGGTGTTCTAAGCTGTCATTCAACCGTTACCCGCGCGGACTATCCCGCGCGGACACCTTGACGGAGCCCAATATGCACTTGCCCCCCTTGCGTGCCGTGTTGTTCGACAAGGACGGCACGCTGTTCGATTTTGCCGCAAGCTGGGCAGGGTGGATGGGCGCTGTGATCGACACGCTCTCCGAAGGTGATTTGGCCCGCGCCGAGGCATTGGCGCAGGCCTTGCGATTTGACCGCGCGGCGCAGGCGTTTGATCCGTCCTCGCCGGTCATTGCCGGAACGCTGGATGAGAGTGCGGCGCTGATCCGCGCGCTTGTGCCGGCGCATCGCGTGGCCGGGTTGGAGCGCTACCTAATCGAAAGCTCTGCCAAGGCGCAAATGGTGCCGCCGGTGCCGCTTGACCCGTTGCTGGCAGGGTTGCGCGCACGCGGGCTGGTGCTGGGCGTGGCCACGAATGATGCCCAAGATTCGGCCCATGCCCATTTGCACGCCGCCGGAATTGCCGGGCATTTCGCGCATGTTCTGGGCTTTGACAGCGGCTACACACCCAAACCCGCGCCCGATATGCTGTTGGGCTTTGCCGCCCGCGCGGGGCTGCCGCCCGAAAGCGTGGCAATGGTCGGCGACAGCACGCATGACCTGTTGGCCGGGCGGGCGGCGGGGATGGTCTGTATCGCCGTGCTGACGGGGATGGCGGATGAAGCCGCACTTGCACCCTATGCCGATCTGGTGCTGCCCGACATCGGGCATTTGCCCGATCATATTGCCTAAATCATCCCGGCGCTGCCGCTGCCTTGCGGCGGCGCAGTCCAGATCGGCAAACGCGCGAAACCAGCCCCGCCCGTTCGGTCAGAACCGCTCACCATCCTGCTGCCATGGTTTGACAAGGCTGCCGAACCGGGTGAACTGGCCTTCGAAGCTTAGCTCCACCGTGCCGATGGGGCCATGGCGCTGCTTGCCGATGATGACCTCTGCCTTGCCATGGACCTGTTCCATCTTGGCTTGCCATGCGGCCATCTTGTCCAACTCATCCTCGCCAGGTTTTTCGCGCTCGCGGTAATATTCGTCACGGTAGACGAACATCACCACATCGGCATCTTGTTCAATAGAGCCGGATTCGCGCAGGTCGGACAGTTGCGGCCGCTTGTCTTCGCGCGATTCCACGTTGCGCGACAGCTGCGACAGCGCGATGACGGGGATGTTCAACTCCTTGGCGATGGCCTTCAGCCCTTGGGTGATTTCCGACACCTCTTGCACGCGGCTTTCCTTGGACGAGCCGCGCAACAGCTGCAAATAGTCCACCATCAGCACGTCCAACCCATGCGTGCGCTTCAGCCGCCGGGCGCGGGCGGCAACTTGGGAAATGGGCAGGGCGGGCGTGTCGTCAATATAAAGCGGGCAGGATTCGAGCGCCTTTGCCGCTTCGACAAAGCGGCGGAACTCGGCCTCGCTCATGTCGCCCCGGCGGATTTGCTCGGATGGCACCTCGGCGGCTTCGGACAGGATACGCGCGGCCAATTGCTCGGCGCTCATTTCCAAGCTGAAGAACCCGACCGCGCCGCCTTCAATCGCGCCTTCGGTCCCGTCGGGCCGACGGCCCGTGCGGTAGGCCTTGGCAATATTGAAGGCAATATTGGTGGCAAGCGAGGTTTTCCCCATCGAAGGCCGCCCCGCCAAGATCAGCAAATCCGACGGGTGCAGCCCGCCCAGCTTTTTGTCCAGATCGATCAGCCCGGTCGAAATGCCCGCCAACCCCCCGTCACGCTGATAGGCGGCATTGGCCATCTGCACGGCGTCGGTCACGGCCTTGAGGAAGCTTTGAAAGCCACGCTCGGCCACGCCTTGCTCGGCCAGTTTATACAGCCGCTGTTCGGCCTCGACGATCTGCTCTTTCGGCTCGGACGCCACGTCCATTTTCGAGGCTTGCGCGGCAATGTCTTGGCCCAGCCGGATCAGGTCGCGCCGCACCGCCAGATCGTAGATCATCTGCGCGTAGTCGCGCGCGGCATAGGCGGAAATAGCGGCGGCGGCCAAGCGCGCGAGGTAAGCCGCACCCCCCAGTTCCTTCAGACCCTCGTCATCCTCCATGAAGGCTTTCAGCGTGACGGGAGAGGCCAGCGCGTTCTTGGCAATCCGCGCGCTGGCGATCTCGAATATGCGCTGATGCACGGGCTCGTAGAAATGATCGTGCTTCACCAAGGACGAGATGCGGTCGTAAATGTCGTTATTGACCAGAATCGCGCCCAGAAGCTGCTGTTCCGCTTCAATGTTATGCGGCAGGGTTTCCACCGGGCCATCGGGGCGGATTGTGCTGATTTCGTTCATTTGGGCCATGCCACCGCTATATCTGGTAAGCCCTGTGTGTATCGGATTCGGGGCAAATTCGCAAACTGTATAGTTCTGTGGATAAGCCGTGGAAAAGCGCCGGTCTTGCCCCTTGGCCCCCCTTGGGCTAAGGCCAAGCTCGACAGAACACCCCAGCAGGAGCGTCCAGATCATGGCCAAGACCAAAGGCCCCAGCCGCCCCAAGGCGCAGACCCCGAAAGGGTTTCGTGATTACTTTGGCGCAGAGGTAAGCGCGCGCCGCGCCATGCTGGACAAGATCGCAGAGGTCTACCACCGCTACGGGTTCGACGCGCTGGAAACATCCGCCGTGGAAACGGTCGAGGCGTTGGGCAAATTCCTGCCCGATGTGGACCGCCCGAATGAGGGCGTCTTCGCGTGGCAAGAAGATGACGACTGGCTGGCGCTGCGCTACGATCTGACCGCACCCTTGGCCCGCGTGGCCGCGCAATACCGGCAGGATTTGCCCACGCCCTATCGCCGCTTCGCCATGGGGCCAGTGTGGCGCAATGAGAAGCCGGGGCCAGGGCGGTTTCGGCAGTTTTACCAATGCGATGCGGATACGGTCGGGGCGGCGTCCGTCGCGGCCGATGCAGAGATTTGCGCCATGCTGGCGGATGCGCTGGAAGCCGTGGGGATCGCGCGCGGGGATTATGTGATCCGGGTGAATAACCGGAAGGTGTTGAATGGCGTGATGGAGGTTGCGGGGATCCTGGACCCGGCTGACCCGTCGCGGTTTGAGGCCGAGCGCGGGATCGTCCTGCGCGCCATCGACAAGCTGGACCGCTTGGGCGTGGACGGCGTGCGCGCGCTTCTTGGTGAAGGCCGAAAGGATGAGAGCGGGGATTTCACGAAGGGGGCGGGGCTGGATGAGACGAAAATTGCTCATATTCTCAAATTCGCGGAAGCGTCAAAAGCGGTCGACACGCTAATAAATGACTTGGAAGGAGCTATTGAAGAAGTCTTTGATGCGAGTTTTGAGGATTTGAGTTCGTTTCAAAAAGCAGTCCGAGTTTCTTACGAAAAGCGCAACGAAAAGCCTCAAACTGGCAATCATGCGCGCAGTATAGCTGCCCTTGATGTGTTGGGAGAATTGATTGAAACTTCGGAAGAGGGTCAATCTGGATTGGACGAACTAGCCCAAATTGTTGACCTTCTTTACGCCCAAGGCTACGGTCCCGACCGCATCGTCATCGACCCTTCTGTCGTCCGCGGCCTTGGCTACTATACCGGCCCGGTCTTTGAGGCGGAGTTGACCTTTGAAATCCTCGACGAAAAGGGCCGTCCGCGTCAGTTTGGCTCTGTCGCGGGGGGCGGGCGCTATGATGATCTGGTCAAGCGCTTCACCGGCCAGACGGTGCCCGCGACGGGTGTCAGCATCGGGGTGGACCGGTTGCTGGCGGCACTCGACGCCAAGGGCAAGGGGCCGGGCCGCGCCCAAGGCCCGGTGGTTGTGACCGTGATGGACCGCACCAAAATGGCCGATTACATGGCGCTGGTGAACGAGTTGCGCCAAGCGGGCATCCGCGCAGAGATGTATCTGGGCAACCCAAAGAATTTCGGCAACCAGTTGAAATACGCCGATAAACGCGAAAGCCCTGTCGCCATCATCATGGGCGAGGACGAGGCCGCGCGCGGCGTGGTGCAGGTGAAAGACCTGATCCTTGGCGCGCAGATCGCCGCCGACGCCTCTGTCGAGGAATGGAAATCGCAGACCCAACAGGTCGAGGTGCCGCGCGCCGACATGGTCGCCACCGTGCGCGAGATATTGGCCCGCTACGCATGAGCCGGGCCGAGGATATCGCCACGGGCCTTTTGGGCCAGATGCTGGATGCGGGTGCCGTGCGCGTGACGCCGGATATTCTGCAACCGGCGGGCACGCTTTTGGACCTGTATGGCGAGGATATCCGCGCGCGGGCCTATGTCACCCATGACCCGAGCTTGGGCGAGATGATGCTGCGCCCTGATTTTACCGTGCCGGTGGTGCAGGCGCATATGGCAGGCGGCGCGGAACCCGCACGCTATGCCTATGCGGGGCCGGTGTTTCGCAAGCAATCCAGCCTGCGCGCGCGGGAATATCTGCAAGTGGGCTACGAGGTGTTCGCGCGCGATATGGAAGCCGCGGCCGATGCAGAGGTGTTCGCGCTGTTCGCCCGCCTGCTGGAAGGCTACGGCTTGCGCCCCGTGACCGGCGATATGGGCTTGCTGACTGCTGCGGTGGCGGGGCTGTCCACCACCGAGCGGCGGCGCGCGGCGCTTTTGCGCCATGTCTGGCGGCCCAAACGCTTCCGCGCGCTGCTGGAGCGGATGCGCGGGCAAGGGCCGTTGGCCGATGACCGCGCTGCCTTGGTGGACCGTTTGCGCGCGGCCCCCGTGGAGGCGTTGATGGCAGAGGCTGGCCCCCATCTGGGCCTGCGCGCAGAGGATGAGATCGCCGCGCGCGTGGCCGCCCTTCTGGAGGATGCCGGTGCCGCCCCCATCCCGGACGAGCAAGCGCAGGCATTGGAAGCGCTGTTGCAGCTTGCCGCCCCCGCGCGCGCCGCGCTGGCGCAGATGCGCGCCATGGGCTGGGCGGCGCTGGCCCCGGCGCTGGACCGTCTGGAGGCGCGGCTGGATGCCTTGGATGCGCAGGGTATTGACACCGAAACCCTGCCGTTCGAGGCTAGTTTCGGGCGCACCAATATGGAATATTACGACGGTTTCGTCTTTGGCTTTATTGCGCGCGACGACCTGCCGCCCGTGGCCACCGGCGGGCGCTATGATGCGCTGACGGCCGTGTTGGGGCAGGGGCGTGCCATTCCGGCCGTGGGCGGTGTGATCCGGCCCGACCTGCTGGCAGGGTTGGAGGGCGCGGCATGACCTTGAAACTTGGCGTGCCCTCGAAGGGCCGTTTGATGGAACAGAGCTTTGATTGGTTCACCGAGCGTGGCCTGACGCTGGCGCGCACCGGGTCGGCGCGCGAATATGCCGGTGCGGTCGAGGGCGTGGACGGCGTGGAACTGGTGCTTCTGTCGGCCAGTGAAATCCCGCGCGAATTGGCGGCGGGGCGGATTCATCTGGGCGTGACCGGCTCTGACCTTGTGCGCGAGTCGCTGCCGGATTGGGCCGCCTCGGTCGCGGAACTGGCGCCTATGGGGTTCGGCAATGCCGACCTGATCCTGGCCGTGCCGGTCACATGGGTGGATGTCGAGACGCTGGACGATCTGGATGCCGCGGCGGCGGCATTCCGCGCGCGCCACGGGTTCCGCTTGCGGATTGCCACCAAGTATCATCGTTTGGTGCGCGAACATCTGCGCGCGCATGGCGTGGCCGATTATCAACTTGTCGACAGCCAAGGTGCCACCGAGGGCACGATCCGCAACCTGACCGCCGAAGCTGTGGCCGATATCACCACGACAGGCGAAACCCTGCGCGCCAATCACCTGAAGATTTTGCAAGGCGCGCCCATTCACCGTTCGCAAGCCACGTTGTTTGCGTCGCGCATCGCACTCTGGGGGCCAGCATCAGCGGCGCTGAAACAATTGGCGCACAAGCTGGATCTGGCTTTGCCAGACGGGTTTTTGCCCAATAGGTAAAAGGTTTCTTTCCAGCTTCGGAGGTTTCGCGCTAAGCTGACGTTGCAGGAAATGGCGAGGTATTGTGTGACCCTGTCCGAGGATTCTCTCAAGCGCCAGCGGCCGCGCGCCGCCCCGACTTCCGATGGCAGCACCAATGCCAACCCGCCCGGTGTTGGGTTTTGGCATTTGGTGGCAGAGGATTTGCGCACCCATCGCGGAGATTGGCTGGCGCAAGGGTTTTGGTGCCTGTTCTGGCATCGTTTCGGAAACTGGCGCATGTCGGTGCGGTTCAAACCAGCGCGCATGGTGCTGACCGTGATTTATCGGGTCATGTTCCGGGCGTGCCAGTGGGTTGGTGGTATCGAATTGCCCTATACGGTGCAGGTCGGGCGGCGGGTGCGGCTGGAGCATTCGGGCGGCATGGTTCTTGTGGCGCGGTCCATCGGCAATGACGTGGTGCTGCGCCAGAACACCACTTTGGGCATTCCCCGCGATGACGACATTCACGCCCGCCCCGTGCTGGAAGACCATGTCGATATCGGCGCAGGCGCGGCGGTGCTGGGCGATATAACTGTCGGGCGGGGCGCATGGATCGGGGCCAATGCGGTGGTGGTCAAGGACGTGCCGCCCTGCGCGGTGATGGTGGGCGTGCCGGCCAAGTGCATCCGAATGCGTGACCCGTCAGAAATTGGCGCGGCAGAGGCCGGGTGATGACAGGCACGGGCAGGCCGTTCCGGCGGCAGGTGTTCTACATTCCGGGCTATGACCCGTTTCCGCCGCGCCGCTACCGCGAGCTTTACCGCACGGAAGGGGCCGCGCAGGCCGCCATTTCGGGTTACAGCCTGCGCCAAAGACCCCTGAAGGCGGACGGCCCCTATGGCTGGATCGTGGCGGCGCAGACCGATGGCGTGCCGTCCGAAAGCCGTATCCAGATACTGGAATGGTCCGATATCGTGCGCAAATCCATGACCGCGGGGATCTGGGCCACCTATGCGTTGCTGGCCCGCACAGCGTGGATTTACCTGTCCACCGGCGCGCTGTTGCGGCTGTTTCGCTTGCGCGCAGGGCCGGGGATTGCGGCCATGTACCCCGTGGTAATGCTGCTGGCGCAGTTGCTGGTCGCGGCGCTGGCGGCGGGGGCTATGGGTTGGGCGCTGAGCTTTGTTTTGCCGGGTTGGGCGGCCTACCTGTTGGGGATGGGCGTGGTTTGGCCGGTCTTGGAAGGGTTCCGGCGGATAGATGGCAAACTGTTCGTGCATTACCTGCTGTTGGATTTCGCCTTTACCGCCAAGCACAAGGGCCGCAACCCGCCCGAATTGGAAGCGCGGCTGGATGACTTCGCCGCGCTGATCGCGGCCGCGCTGGCCGATCCCAAGCTGGACGAGGTGCTGGTGGTTGGCCATTCCTCTGGCGTGCATTTGGGCGTGTCGGTGCTGGGGCGGGTGATTGCGGGCAATGTGCCGCCGGGCAAGCTGGCCTTCCTGTCGCTGGGTCATGCGGTGCCGATGCAATCCTATTTGCCGCAGGCGCAGGGCTTGCGCGCCGATCTGGCCGCGCTCTCGCAGTCGGACAAGCTGTTTTGGCTGGATGTGACCGCGCCCGGTGATGGCTGTTGCTACGCGCTGTGCGACCCGGTGGCCTGTTCTGGCGCGGGCAGTGCGGGGCAGAAATGGCCGCTGATGATTTCGGCCGCTTTTACCCAAAGCCTGCGGCCCGAAACCTACCGCAAATACAAGCGCCGCTATTTCCGGCTGCATTTTCAATATCTTTGCGCGTTTGATGCGCCGAAGGACTATGATTATTTCCAGATCACCGCCGGGCCGGTTTCCTTGGCCGAACGGTTCAAGGGGCGCAAACCCTCGGCCAGCGTGTCGCGCGCCTGCTACCTGCCGAGGGCGGCATGACCCGCCCGCCCATGCCCGCGCACCGCCCCGAGCGCGTGGCGCTGTGGCGGCATCTGCGGATGTTCCGGCGCGATATTCTATCCGCCCAGCCGGCCAAGCTTTACCGTGCCAAAATGGCAGAGTTTCGATTGCCCTTCTTGCAGTCGGTCATGGTCAACACGCCCGATCTGGTGCGGCTGGTGCTGCAAGAGCGGGCAGGCGATTTTCCGAAATCGGGGCGTGTGCGCGAAGGGCTGCGCCCGCTTTTGGGCAATTCGGTTTTCGTGACCAATGGCGCGACATGGGCGCGCCAGCGCCGCATGATCGACCCGGCCTTTGAAGGCGGGCAGTTGAAGGATAGCTTTCCGGCCATGTGGGGCGCGACCGAAGCCATGGCCGCCCGCCTGACCGAAGGCTGGGCAGAGGTCGAGGCCCTGACCAGCCACGCCGCCGCCGATGTCATCTTCCGCACGCTGTTTTCCGTCCCGATAGAGGATCGGGCGGCGGCAGAGGTCTACACCGCCTTTCGCGCCCATCAGCGTGCGGCGCCTATCCTGAATCTGGCCGCGGTCGTGCCCCTGCCACGTTGGCTGCCGCGCCCCATGCCGCGCCGCGCGCGGGCAACCGCCAAGCGCATTCGCGCGTTGATTACCGGCATGACGGCGGCGCGCGCGGCGGCCATTGCCGCAGGCACCGCCCCTGACGATCTGGCGACCAAGATCATGACCACCCGCGACCCCGACACCGGCATGTGTTTTGCGACCGAAGAAATGGTCGATCAGGTCGCCATCTTCTTTCTGGCGGGGCATGAAACCAGCGCCTCTGCCTTGGCATGGGCGCTGTATCTGATCGCCACGCACCCCGATTGGCAGGCGCAACTTGCCGCAGAGGCGCAGGCCATCCGCCCCCATATCGGTGGCCCCGCGCCCGATTTCAGCATATTGCGGCAGTTTCCGCGCATCCGCGATACATTCCGCGAGGCGCTGCGCCTTTACCCGCCCGTGCCCATGATGGTGCGCGAGGCGGCACAGCCAGAGACCTTTCGCAACCGCCCCATCGCCGCTGGCGCGCAGGTCATTGTCAGCCCATGGCATATGGGGCGCAACGAACATATCTGGCCTGATCCACACGCGTTTCGCCCCGAACGTTGGCAACAGGGCAGCAGTCGCGCGCAGGCCCGTGACGGGTATATCCCGTTTTCCGCCGGCCCGCGCGTTTGCCCCGGTGCGGGGTTTGCCATGGCCGAAGCCGTGCTGATCCTTGCCCGCCTACTGGCCGATTGGCAGGTGCACGCCGACCCCGCGCGCGTGCCCATCCCGCAGGCGCATATGACCGTGCGCGCGCATGATGGTATCTGGTTGCAATTCCAGCGGCGCGAATTACATTCCAATATGTGAATTGATGGGCTTGTGTCTTTGCGCGCGCGCTTGACCCCAAGACCGCATAGCAGGGGCAAGAATGGATCTGGGTCAACACTGGAACACCGCTTACACCGCGCGTGCCGAGGATGCGCTGACATGGTTCGAAGACACGCCCGCGCAGTCGCTGGCCCTTGTGCGCCAGTATTTGCCAAAGGCGGGCACCTTGCTGGACGTGGGCGGTGGGGCCTCGCGCTTGGCCGACCATGCGCTGGGCTGCGGGGCGGGGGCGGTCACGGTTCTGGACCTGTCCAGAACGGCCTTGCAAATCACGAGGCAACGCTTGGCAGATGCGCCTGTCACGCTTGTTGCGGCCAATATCTGCAACTGGTCGCCCGACCGCGCCTATGACCTATGGCATGACCGGGCGGTGTTTCATTTCCTGACCGAACCGGCCGATCAGCAGCGATACCTGCAAACCTTGAACCGCGCCTTGCGCCCCGGCGGCGTGGCGATCATCGCCACTTTCGACCTGACTGGGCCTGACACATGTTCCAACCTGCCGGTGCAGCGATACGCGCCCGAAACCTTGGCCAAGCGCATGGCAGAGCTTGCGCCGGGTTTGCTGACGCCGCTGCAATCGCTGCGCCATGCGCATCGCACGCCCAAGGGCAATATGCAGGATTTCCAATTCTCGGTGTTCCGCAAATCGGCAGACATGGTGTGACCGGTTCAAATACGCGTTGATTCGCATAGCCCCATGCGCGGCAACGTTGCGTGGGCGCGACATGCTGGCTAAGCTGGCGCTGTCACCTGTTTGCGAGGTCCGCCCATGCGCCACATCCTGTTGACGGCATTCTTGGCCTTGGTGGCCTTGCCCTTGCGGGCGGAAAACATAGCGCTGGTTCTTGAAAACTCTGATTACCGCACGCTTCCAGACCCGTCTGGCACGCGGCTGGCCGATCAGGCCCAAGGGGTTCTGGCCCGCGCGGGGTTCGATATCGTGACCGCGCGCGACCTGCAAACCGGCGATCTGCGGGCCGAATTGGCGGCGCTGGAAGCGCGGCTGGCAGATGGCGATGTCACGCGGTTGGTAATCGTTGCGGCGGGGTGGTTCGTCGCGTCCGAAAGTGGCGCGTGGTTCTTGGGCCTTGACGCGGAAGAACCGGGGCTTGGCAGCGTGGACGGTGCCGGGTTGCGGCTGGATACGGTTATGGAACTGGCGAGTTCTGCCAGCGGCGCGGCGCATATCTGGCTGGTCGCGCCCAACCCGCGCGCGCTAAACGATGAATTGGGCTTTGGCCTGCGCGCGGGCCTGCCCGAACGGCTTGCCGTGCCGCGTCAGGTTGCGGTCATTTGCGGCGATCTGCGGGCCACGTTGGCGGGGCTGGACGCTGTGCTGACACCGGGCACCACGCTGTCCGAAGCCTTGGCCGAAAATTCCGGCCTGCGCGCCGATGGCATGGTGCCCACGTTGGTGCCCTTCCTGCCAGAAGGTTTCGCGCCCGTGGCCCAAGCCGACCGCGATGCGTGGCAGAGCGCGCGCGCCGCCGATACAGAGGCCGCCTATCGCGATTATTTGGCGCAATTCCCCAATGGGCTAAGCGCGCAGGAAGCGCGCCTAAGGATAGAGGCGCTGCGCAACACGCCAGAGAGGATTGAGGCCGACCTTCTATTGTCGCGCGATGAGCGCCGCGCCATCCAGCGCGACCTGACCACACTGGGCTTCAACACCCGTGGCATTGACGGGTTGTTCGGCCCCGGCACGCGCGGCGCGATTCGCGGCTGGCAGGGGCGGTCCGATCTGGACGAGACCGGGTATCTGACCCGTGACCAGATCTTTCAACTGGCCGGGCAAGCCGCGCGTCGTGCCGCAGAAATAGAGGCCGAGGAACGCGCCCGCCGCGAAGCCGCTGAACGCGCCGACCGCGCCTATTGGGATGGCACAGGTGCAGGGGCAGATGAAGCGGGCCTGCGCGCCTATCTGGGCCGTTACCCGGACGGGATTTTCGCAGCATTGGCGCGCGAACGTCTGGCAGAGTTGGAAGCACAGGCACGGCTGCAAACCGACCGCGATGCATGGCGGCGGGCCGACGCCCGCGACACTGCCCGAGCCTATCGCCGCTACCTGTCGGAATTCCCCGAAGGCCGCTTTGCGCCCGAAGCGCGGCTGCGCCTTGCGGCGCTGGACCCGACCACCGATGAGCCGGCCCCCGACACCCCCCCAGTCGCGGTGCTGGAGCAAGAAGAAGCCTTGCTGATGACACCTGCGCTGCGCCGTCTGGTCGAGCGCCGATTGAGCAATCTGGGTTATGATCCCGGCCCGGTCGATGGCCGCTTTGACGATCAGACCCGCGCCGCGGTGCGTCAGGCGCAAGCGCAATTTGGTCTGCCGGTCAACGGCTATGTGCGTCAGGGATTGCTGGATGCCATGCTGCAAGACGCGCTGCGCGGTCTGTTCCGCTAGCTTGCCTTGCCCGCATGGCTGGGGTAGCAGTGGGCGTCCCTTCTCTTGCCGGAGCCAGCCCCATGAGCCTGTCTGATGACCGCCTGATCGTTGCCCTTGATCTGCCCAATGCTGTCGCGGGGCTGGACATGGCCGCGCGCCTTGGCGACGCGGTGTCGTTTTACAAAATCGGGCTGGGCATGTTGACCGGCGGTGGTCTGGCCTTGGCCAATGAACTGAAACAGGAACATGGCAAGCGCATCTTCCTTGATATGAAGTTCTTCGATATTCCCGCAACGGTCGAAAACGCCGTGCGCGGGATTGCGGCCTATGATCTCGATTTCCTGACCGTGCATGGTGATCCGTCCGTGGTCGCCGCCGCGCGGGCGGGCGCAGAGGGCACGGGGCTGAAAATTCTGGCGGTCACGGTGCTGACCTCGTCTGACCGTGCCGATCTGGACGCCGCGCAAATTCGTCCCGGTCCGGTGCCGGAAATCGTGCTGGCGCGCGCGAGTGCCGCCTTCGACGCGGGCGCGCATGGCGTGATCGCCAGCCCGCAAGAAGCCGCCGCAATCCGCGCGCTGCCCAATGCAACGGGGCGATTGATCGTCACCCCCGGCGTGCGCCCCTCCGGCGCGGTGGCCGATGACCAAAAGCGCATCGCCACACCCGCGCAGGCACTGTCGGATGGGGCAGATCATATCGTTGTCGGGCGCCCGATCTGGCGCGCAGATACCCCCCGCGCGGCGGCGGAAGCGGTGCTGGCAGAGCTTCCCGTCAGGGCAGGGTGACAAAGCCCGCCGACCGCAGCGCGGCATGGTCGGGATACCACATGGGCGCTTGGGGCAGGCCCGCCAATTTCTGCACGAAGGGTTCGGCAATCTGTTGCGCGCGGTAGATGTCCATATCTCGCGCCATTTCGCGGCGCGGGTCGATCATACCGAAATACATGTTGTCAGGGCGCAGGGCGTAGCCATGCAGGCCGATCCGGGCATCGGGCGTCAAGGATCGCGCCGTGCCGCCTGCAAAGATCAACGCGCAGGCCGAAGCGCAATGCCGCTCGACATGCGTGGCAATTCCTTGGCTTTGCAATACCGTGACCGCGCCGCGCGCTTCCGCGATATAGCCGCCACGGCTGTCTAGGATAAGCTGCTTCACTTCGGGATGCTCTTGCGCCAGAAGCCGCAGATCGCGCGTCAGCCCGAAATCGACCAGCCCCGTGAAGCGAAAGCTCGTTCCGTCTTCGGACAGGTGCAGTTCATATTCAGGCGGTGGCGTGGTGCGCAGCACGCGGGTGCTGTCGGTCATCGCCATAGCGACCCCCACAATCGCCAGCCCCGTCAATGCGACGAACAGAAGGCCGCGCAACACGACCACGTCGATGGGGGGCTTCGTCTTCATACCGCTATGACTTAGTGCGCGGCGTGGCTAATTCATCCTTGCCCAAATATCCTCAGGGGGGTGAATGGGCGCGCCTGCGCGCCCAGAGGGGGGCGCGAGCGCCCCCCTAGCAACGCTTACAGCACGCGATCGACCATCATTTTCTTGACTTCGGCAATCGCCTTTGCCGGGTTCAGGCCTTTGGGGCAGGTCTTGGCGCAGTTCATGATCGTGTGGCAGCGATACAGCTTGAACGGGTCATGCAGGTCGTCCAGACGTTCGCCCGTGGCCTCGTCCCGGCTGTCGATCAGCCAGCGATAGGCATGCAGCAGGGCGGCCGGGCCAAGGTAACGGTCGCCATTCCACCAATAGCTGGGGCAGGATGTCGAGCAGCACGCGCACATCACGCATTCATACAGGCCATCCAGCTTCTCGCGATCCTCGATGGACTGCTTCCATTCCTTCGCGGGCGTGTTCGACTTGGTTTCCAGCCACGGCTTGATGCTGGCATGCTGCGCGTAGAAATGCGTCAGGTCCGGGATCAGATCCTTGATGACCGGCATATGGGGCAGGGGGTAGATTTTCACATCGCCCTTCACCTCATCCATGCCGAAGATGCAGGCCAGACGGTTTTGCCCGTCGATATTCATCGCGCAAGACCCGCAGATGCCTTCGCGGCAGGACCGGCGGAAGGTCAGCGTCGGGTCGATCTTGGTCTTGATATAGATCAGCGCGTCCAGCACCATCGGCCCGCAATCGTCAAGGTCCACGAAATAGGTGTCCACGCGCGGGTTGTCGCCGTCATCTGGGTTCCAGCGATAGATGCTGAACTTGCGCAGCGTGCCCCCGGTTTCGGGCTTGGGCCAGGTTTTGCCGGTGCGCATCTGGCTGTTTTTGGGCAGGGTCAGTTGGACCATTGCGGTGCCTCCTTAACTTCGGAACGGTGCTGGCAGGGCCTGTGCCCCCGCTCCGGGCTGGGGTATCGAAACCCGCGCGCCGTTTTTCGGGCGCGCGGCAGGGTGTCAGTAGACGCGCGCTTTCGGCGCGATCTTTTTCAGGTCGATCCCGCCTTCGTTATGGCCGGTCAGCGGGTTCAGGTGCACGGGGCGATAATCCAGCGCCACCTTTTCGCCATTCACCCATGCCAGCGAATGTTTGCGCCAGTTTTCGTCGTCGCGGTCGGGGTGGTCTTCCTGCGCGTGCGCGCCACGGCTTTCCTTGCGCGCCTCTGCCGAAACGATGGTCGCCATGGCGCAGGGCATCAGGTTGTCCAGCTCCAGCGTTTCCATCAGGTCGGTGTTCCAGATCAGCGAGCGGTCGGTGACCTTCAGATCATCCATCTTGCCCGCGACCGCTTTCATCTTCTCCACACCCTCGGCCAGCGTCTTGTCGGTGCGGAAGACGGCGGCATCGGATTGCATGGTTTTCTGCATTTCCAGACGCAGTTCCGCCGTGGGCGTGCCGCCATTGAAGTTGCGGAACTTGTCGAACCGGTCCAGAGCGCGCTCTACGCTGGCGCGGTTCAATTCGGGGTTGGGCGCTTTCGGGTCCACGATCTGGCCCGCGCGAATGGCCGCCGCACGGCCGAACACCACAAGGTCAATCAGGCTGTTCGACCCAAGACGGTTGGCACCATGCACGCTTGCACAGGCCGCTTCGCCCACCGCCATCAAGCCGGGGGCTATGCGGTCGGGGTTCTCGGCATCGGCGTTCAGCACCTCGCCCCAATAGTTGGTGGGAATGCCGCCCATGTTGTAATGCACGGTTGGCAGCACGGGGATGGGTTCTTTGGTCACATCCACGCCTGCGAACACGCGGGCGGATTCCGAAATGCCGGGCAGGCGCAGATGCAGCGCCTCTTTCGGCAGGTGCGACAGGTTCAGGTGAATATGGTCCTTGTTCGGGCCAACCCCGCGCCCTTCGCGAATTTCGATGGTCATGCAGCGCGACACCACATCGCGGCTTGCCAGATCCTTGTAGGTCGGCGCGTAGCGTTCCATGAACCGCTCGCCTTCGGAATTGGTCAGATAACCGCCTTCGCCGCGCGCGCCTTCGGTAATCAAGCAGCCCGCGCCGAAAATGCCGGTCGGGTGGAATTGCACGAATTCCATGTCTTGCAGCGGCAGGCCCGCGCGCGCCACCATCCCGTTGCCATCGCCGGTGCAGGTGTGGGCACTTGTGGCGCTGAAATAGGCGCGCCCATAGCCGCCCGTGGCCAGCACGACCATTTTGGCGTTGAACACATGCAGTGTGCCATCATCCAGCTTCCACGCCATCACGCCTTGGCATTGGCCATCATCGGACATGATAAGGTCGGTCGCGAAATATTCGATGAAGAATTCGGCCTTCTGCTTGACCGACTGACCATACAGCGTGTGCAGCATGGCATGGCCGGTGCGGTCGGCCGCGGCACAGGTGCGCTGCACGGGCGGGCCTTCGCCGAATTCGGTGGTGTGGCCACCAAAGGGGCGCTGGTAGATCTTGCCATCCTCGGTCCGCGAAAAGGGGACACCGTAATGTTCCAGTTCATACACGGCCTTGGGCGCTTCGCGGGCCAAATATTCCATGGCGTCCGTATCGCCCAGCCAGTCCGACCCTTTCACAGTGTCATACATGTGCCACTGCCAGCTATCGGGGCCCATATTGCCAAGGCTGGCCGCGATCCCGCCTTGGGCGGCCACGGTGTGTGACCGGGTCGGGAAAACCTTGGTCACGCAGGCGGTTTTCAGACCCTGTTCCGCCATGCCCAGCGTGGCGCGCAAACCTGCGCCGCCTGCGCCGACTACAACGACATCATAGGTATGTTCTTCGATCTTATATGCAGACATCTCGTTTCCTCAGGCGCTGAACAGGACGGTGGCAACCGACAGAACGCCAGCCGCGCCAAGCGCCCAGCACAGCAGCATGTTGATCAGCAGCGCGGCAGTGCGCTGCGCCTTGTTTGGAACATAGTCCTCGATCACGGTCTGCAAACCCTGTTGCAGATGCGCAAATGCCGCGATGATGAACAGAACCGCCACCAGCGCGTGCCACAGGTTGGAATAGGTGGCGACGAAGGCGTCATGCCCGCCGCCAAGCGTGCGGCCAAACGGGAAGATGAACAACAACGTCAGCGGAATCAGCGCGATGGAAGTGACACGCTGGCTCCACCAATGGTGCAGCCCTTCGCCTGCGGCACCGTGGCCATGGGCGCGGGAATAGTCGGACTTAAAGCTCATGATATCCCCCTTACACGGCCAGAATGGTCAGGATGGTCAGCACAGCCGTGCCGCCAAACACAAGGTAGCTGGTCTTTTCCACGGTCGCGACATCCATCATGCGGCCGGTGTCCCAGATCAGGTGACGGATGGAATTCAGCATGTGATACCACAGCGCCGCCAGCGACCCGACCAGCACAAGTTCGCCAAGGATAGAGGTCAGCAACCCGTCCACAACGGCGAAATAGTCTGCACTGAACGCGCCAGCCGCAAACCACCACACGATCAGGATGGATGCCAGCGTCATGCCCACCCCGGTAATCCGGTTCAGAATAGACGTGATCGCCGCAAGGGGTAGTCGGTAAACTTGAAGATGGGGTGAAAGCGGGCGGTTGCCCCGGTTCACATCGGCCATGGATGGCTCCTCTCTCTTTTGGCTGGTCGCACGCGACCCGGCTCTTGGCCTTGTGCATACCGAATTTCACGCGAATGTCACGCTTCGAGCGCGGCCATATCGACAAAAACCGCCACGTTTCCGCTAAAATCGGATCAATCAGGGCAGTTTGTGATCGCAGATTTGCGGCACGTGATCACAAACTTGGCGGCTTGTGATCACTTTTGCGACTCGGGGTCATCCCGCCTAGCGCGGCATGAGCACCCAATAGTCGAAATCCAGCAGGACATCGCGGTGGTATTTGCCTTCGGCCCCGCGCAGAACGAAAGGATCGCCCTTGGTGGCCACCGTGCGCAACCGCAGCGCACCGACGCTTGGCACTGCCGTTTCCGCCCGGTCCAAAACCTCTGACCAGGCGCGGATCGTGTCGCCCGCGAAACAGGGGTTCGCATGGCTGCCTGCGTTGATGGCCACGATCATCTGGGCATTGGCCAAGCCGTTGAAAGACAGCGCACGCGCAACCGAAATGACATGTCCGCCATAGGCCAGCAATTTGCCATCCACCCGCTGCGTGCGGTCGAAATGCACCTTAGAGGTGTTCTGCCACAGCCGCGTGGCCAGCATATGCTCGGCCTCTTCCATGGTCATACCGTCAATATGGTCGATCTGCTCGCCCACCGCGTAATCGCCCCAGCGGTGCGGCGCGCCCGCCAAGGCGCAATCATAGCTGCCAAAACTCAGCCCTTCCGGCACGACCAAATCACCCGCATCGACCGCGCCCGCCAAGTCTGGCACCGTGGTGTCAGGCGCGGGCGCGTCCAGATCGCCCTTGCGCACCATCACCCAGCGTACATAGTCCAGCACCACCTCGTCACGCTGGTTCAGGCCCTTGGTGCGCACATAGACAACACCCGATTTGCCGTTGGAATTCTGCTTCAGCCCGATCACTTCGGATGCGGCGCGCAACGTGTCGCCGGCATAGACCGGGCGCAGGAACCGCCCCTGCGCATAGCCCAGATTGGCGACAGCGTTCACGCTGATATCGGGCACCGATTTGCCAAACACGATATGAAACGCCATCAAGTCATCGACCGGGCTGGCAGGCAGACCACAGGCGCGGGCGAATTCATCCGACGAATACAAAGCTCCCCGCGCCGGGTAGAGCGCATGATACAGCGCCCGCTCACCCCCCGATACGGTGCGCGGCACGGCATGGGCGATCACCTCGCCCACGCGGTAATCCTCGAAAAACCGCCCCTTGCTGGTCTTGCTCATCGCCTCTTCCTTCATCTTGCCGGAAATACTCGCGGGGGAATCGGGGCCACCCGTCCCCGATGGGGGCGGCAGCCCCCTAATCAAAGACTTCCGAGCTTCAGCTCGGGCCGATAGGTCGCCTCTACCTCTTTCACGACGGCCTGCGCACAACGCATAACGCCCGTGGCCGGATCATGCGCATAGGCGGGGCTGCCATGCAGCACCCAGCCTTTCGACAGCGCTTCCGTTACCTTGTGGCAGAAGGCCGATGTATCCTCTGCCGTCAGCAAGCGATACGCCAGCATCAGGCACCCCCGCCAAAGGGCCACGGGCCCAGCCAGCCGTGGATTTGCCCGACCACCAGCATCAGGAATAATGCAGCAACAAAAGCCACGCCTTCGCGCCAGAGTGCAGCTTCGGGCGGGCGCGTCCAGTCACGGTTCGCGCGGTTGATGACAATGACCGACACCACCGCCCAAGCCAGCAGGCCGCCGAACAGGATCACGCCCTGCACGCTGCCCACTACCAACAAATGTGCCAGCGCCCATGCCTTGAAGCCCGACAATTGCGGATGGCGGACCTTTTGTGTCAGCCGGGTTTTCAGCCCCGATGCGGCGTAGAAGTAGAACCCGATGAACACCAGCAGGTTGTTCAGATGGATCATCCAGTTCGGGCGCGCCCACAGCCAGATCGGATCGGCCCATTTATAGCCGATCACCATAAGCACGACCGACAAGATGATCGCGCCGGTTGCGGCCAAGCGACCGGTTTCGCCCATCGCGGCCCGCTGTTGCGGCATCACGCGCTTGAACAGATGCGCCGCCCACCACAAGGCCACGCCCAAAACCAGCACCACAGTTCCCATTTGGCTTACTCCCTAACTGGCGAGGGCGTCTGCCTTCGCCAGGATTTGCTTCGCGGTGACTATGTGCAGATTCTCGACGATCTTTCCATCCAGAACCGCGACGCCTTCGCCGCGGGCGACGGCGGCGTTATAGGCGTCAATCTGGCGGCGTGCGGTGTCAATCTCGTCCGAAGAGGGCGCGAAGATTGTATTGGCGATTTCCAGTTGTGATGGGTGGATCAGCGTCTTGCCGTCAAAGCCCATGTCGCGGCCCTGTTCGCATTCGGCGCGCAGCCCCGCGCCGTCGCGGAAGGCGTTATACACCCCGTCCACCGCGACCAACCCGCGCGCTTTTGCCGCAAGCAGCCCCATTTGCAGCGACGTGAACAGCGGCATCCGGTCGGCGCGGTAGCGCAGCCCCATATCCTTGGCCAGATCATTCGTGCCCATAATGAACCCAGCCATGCGCGGCGCGCTGGCAATGTCGAGCGCGTTCAAAACGCCAAGGGGCGATTCCATCATCGCCCAGATGCGCGTGTCGGCGGTTTCGGGGCGGGCATCCAACCGGCGGGCCAGGTCTTCAATATGCGCGGCGCTGTCAACCTTGGGCAGCAGGATGGCTTCGGGCCGGGCGGCTGATATCACATCCAGATCATCCGCGCCCCATTCCGTGTTCAGCGCGTTGATCCGCACCAATTGCACGCGCGGGCCATAATCCAAGTCTTGCAGCGTGTCGGCCAGCAGGCGGCGGGCGCGCGGCTTCTCGTCAATGGCGACGGCATCTTCCAGATCGAAGATGATGGCATCGGTCGGCAGCGTGGTCGCCTTGTGCAAGGCGCGCTCTTTCGAGCCGGGGATATACAGCACAGACCGGAAGGGGCGCGTGTCCATGGCCTTCTCCTTGGGTAACAATCTTGCGCAACTTCCACCAGTTTTGGTTACAATTGGCAAGGGTAAATTTGCTGCAACGCGGCAAGCCGGTATACTTTTGTGCGCAAACATGGCGCGTGCGCTGCATTTACCCGGTTTTTGCGCCTTTTGGGCAGGCTGTTGGCGTGGGGTCATCACCAGCCGGAGCCACGCCATGCGCCTTTGCCTTGCCCTTTGCCTTGCCGCCTTTGCCACCAACACACAGGCCCAGACCATGCCCTGCGCCCCGCGTGCGCAGGTGTTGGACATGTTGGCCCAAGCCGAACAGACCCGCCGCGCGCTGGGCCATGCGGGCCAAGCGGTGATGGAAACCTTCGCGTCGGATACGGGCGCATGGACCATCACCATCAGCCTGCCGGATGGGCGCATGTGCTTGCTGGCCAATGGTCAGGATTTCACCGCGCGGCACGAGGTGTTTCCCGCCGCTGGCCGCGCGATCTGAGCGGTTTCCATTGCGCGGGGGCCGTGGGCTGCGGTATTGCGGCAGAACACTGCGAAAGGCCCCCGGCATGACCCATCTTCTGCACCGTTCCATCCATTCCGCCCCGCGCGTGGCCCGCACCGCGCAGGGCATTCGCTTTATCGACACCGAGGGGCGCGACTATATCGACGCCTCTGGCGGTGCGGCGGTGTCCTGCCTTGGGCATGGCCATCCCGATGTGCTGGCGGCGCTGCATGCGCAGCTGGACAAGCTGGCCTATGCGCATACCGGGTTCTTCACCTCTGACGTTGCAGAGGAACTGGCCGACCGGCTGGTCGCCGATGCGCCCGCCGGTCTGGACCATGTCTATCTGGTGTCGGGCGGGTCCGAAGCCGTGGAAGCCGCGCTGAAAATGGCGCGCCAGTATTTTACTGAAACTGGCCAACCCCAGCGCCGCCATATCATCGCGCGGCGGCAAAGCTACCATGGCAACACCTTGGGCGCGCTGGCCGCGGGCGGCAATGAATGGCGCCGCGCGCAGTTCAAGCCACTTTTGATGGAAGCGCATCACATCGCGCCTTGCTTTGCATACCGCGAGCAATTGGCGGGCGAGACGGATGCCGATTACGCCACCCGCGCGGCGGGCGAATTGGAAACCAAGATCCTTGAGCTTGGCCCCGACACCGTATGCGCCTTTATCGCGGAACCCGTGGTGGGGGCGACCGCGGGGGCGGTCCCGTCCGTGGGTGATTATTTCAAACAAATCCGCGCGATCTGCGACAAATACGGCGTGCTGCTGATTCTGGACGAGGTGATGTGCGGTATGGGGCGCACCGGGTCGCTTTATGCGTGTGAGCAGGATGGGGTTGTGCCGGACCTGCTAACCATCGCCAAGGGTTTGGGCGGGGGCTATCAGCCGGTGGGGGCCACATTGCTTAGTGACCGCATCTATCAGGCCTTTGCCCAAGGCACCGGCTTTTTCCAGCACGGTCACACCTATATGGGCCACCCGATGGCGGCAGCGGCCGCGTTGGCGGTGCA
This sequence comes from Roseibaca calidilacus, assembly GCF_001517585.1. Lineage (NCBI taxonomy): Bacteria > Pseudomonadati > Pseudomonadota > Alphaproteobacteria > Rhodobacterales > Paracoccaceae > Roseinatronobacter > Roseibaca calidilacus. The sequence goes on from NZ_FBYC01000004.1 coordinate 730,002, forward strand.
AAAGGTCATTGCGCGCGACAATCTGCTGAGCAATGTGCAGGCCATGGGGGCGCATCTGCGCGCGCGGTTGCAAGCGACCTTTGGCCAGCACGCCCATGTCGGTGATATTCGCGGGCGCGGGCTGTTTCAGGCGATTGAACTGGTCGCCGACCGTGACACGAAAGCGCCGTTGGACCCCGCCCGCAAGCTGCACGCTCGCATCAAGGCAGAGGCGATGGCGCGCGGCCTGATGGTTTACCCGATGGGCGGAACGATTGACGGGGTGCGCGGCGATCATGTGCTGCTGGCACCGCCTTTCATTGTCACGCCAGAAGATGTCGACCAGATTGTCGGACGGCTGGCAGAGGCGGTGGAGGCGGCTTTGGCAGCCTAGCAGACATGCGAACGGGCAGGGGCGGTGCCCCTGCCTAGAATTTCAGCGCGTGATGTAGGATGGTCGGCACGACCAGCTCTTCCTCATCAACCAGATGGCGGTCCAGAAACCGCTCGAACCCGTCCAGCCGTGCCAGCATCGCGCCCGCGCTGGCCTTTTGGTCCGCGCCTTTATCTTGCAACGCGCGCAGATGGGCATTCGCCGCATCCGTCAAGGCGGCAAGTTGCGAATCCAATGCGTGATGGTCGGCATCCAGCAACTCGAACCCGTGGGCCAAGCGCTTCTCTGCTTGCGCCAGAACCGGGAAGTAATGCGCGTCCTCTATGTGGTGGTGGCCGTGCAGCTCGTTTATCAGAAAACCGCCTAGTCGCGCGGTCATCTGCCCATGTGCGCGCGGGTCGCGGCCACGGTCCAGAAAGCCGCGCGTGTCATCCTGCCACTGGCCCAGCGCGCGGCGGAACATCAGGTGCCGCTCCAGCCAGAACCGGGTCAGCCCGTCGAAATTGCGATGGCTCTCCCACATGTCGCGGGGGTATTGTTCCAGTAGCACACGTAACGCGTCGGGCAGGCGGCTGCGTTGGGCAAGGTCAATTTGTTCCATGGCGGGCAAATTAACTCCCTGCGCCCCGGCTTCAACCCCGCCTGCGCCGCCGTCCTTCGCTTCCGCCGGTGTTGAAGCTGACTTGCGGCAGCGTCACAACGCGCGACAGTTCCGGGAAGGGGGCCGTGGCATGGGGCAGGGCATTGGCCGCGACGAAATGCTCTTGAAAGCGCGGCTCTATCGCGGTTTCGACCTTGTGAATGCGGGTCACAGTGCGCTCTATGCCCGCCCGCGCGGATTTTGAGCACAGCGCCATCCGCGCGCCCGTGCCCGCAGCGTTGCCGGCACTGCTCACCCGGTCCAAGGGCGCATCTGGGATCATGCCCAGAACCATCGCATGTTTAGGGCTGATATGCGCGCCAAAGGCACCTGCCAGCACAATGCGATCCACCGTGTCAGTGCCGATTTCATCCATCAACAGCCGCGCGCCCGCATAAAGCGCCGATTTCGCAAGCTGGATCGCGCGAATATCGCCTTGGGTGACGGTTATGCGCGGCCCGCCCGTGGCGGTGGCATCGTGAATAACATAGGCATGAGTGCGGCCTTCGGGCTGGCAACGCCATGTGCCGGTTTGTTCGGCTGACCCGATCAGGCCCGATGGGTCCACAAGCCCGGCCATGCGCATTTCGGCCACAGCTTCGATAATGCCCGACCCGCAAATGCCGGTGACAGTGGCGGCAAAATCCGGGTCATCCGACCACAGGTCACACCCGATCACCCGAAAGCGCGGCTCCTTGGTGGCAGGGTCAATCTCAATGCGCTCGATCGCGCCGGGGGCGGCGCGCTGGCCAGAGGAGATTTGCGCGCCTTCAAACGCTGGCCCGGTGGGCGAGGAGCAGGCCAGGACCCGGCGCTTGTCGCCCAGCAAGATCTCGGCATTGGTGCCCACATCGACGATCAGCACCAGATCATCCGATCGCTCTGGCGCTTCGGACAGCGCGACGGCGGCGGCATCGGCCCCGACATGCCCGGCGATGCACGGCAACAGGTAGGCCCGCGCAGCGGGGTTCAGCGCGGTCAGGTCCAATTCGGACGCTTTCAGCGACAGCGCGCCCGAGGTCGCCAGCGCAAAGGGCGCTTGGCCCAGTTCCACCGGGTCCACGCCCAACAGCAGATGGTGCATGACCGGGTTGCACACGATCACCGTTTCCATGATCTGCCGCGCGTTGCAGCCCGCGTCTGACGCCAGCGCGCCGATCAGCGTGTCGAGCGCCTCGCGCACCGCGCGGGTCATCTCGACATCGCCGCCGGGGTTCATCATGGCGTAGCTGACGCGGCTCATCAGGTCTTCGCCAAAGCGGATTTGCGGGTTCATAATGCCGGAAGACGCCACAACCTGCCCATCGCGCAAATCGCATAAATGCGCGGCAATGGTGGTGGACCCAAGGTCTATGGCCAGCCCATAAAGCGTGCCTTCATACAGCCCCGGCCAGATATCAAGCACCTGCGCCGCGCCGCCCGAATGGTCGGAAAACAGCGCAACCGTCACCTGCCAGCCGCCCGCGCGCAACGTGGGTTGCAGCTTGCGCAGCACGTCCAGACCCATCGAAATCTCGGGCACGTCCCATTGTGCGCGCAGCGCCGTGGCCAGTCGTTGCAGATCGCCCGATGGCTCGTGCATGTCGGGTTCCGCGACCTCTACGAAAAACAGGCGTGTGGCCGGGTCCATGACCATGGGGCGCGTGCTGGCATCCTTGCGCACGACCTGCTTGTGAAGCTGGCTTTCGGCAGGCACATCGATGACCACATCGCCCATGATCTGCGCCTGACAGCCCAAGCGGCGGCCATCGATCAGCCCGCGCTTGTCCTTGTAGCGTTGTTCGACCGCGTTCCACTCGGATAGCGCATCGGGTGCGACACTCACGCCATGTTTGGAGAAATCGCCATAGCCCGGCGTGATCTGGCATTTGGAACAGATGCCGCGCCCACCGCAGACCGAATCAAGGTCCACCCCCAATTGTCGCGCGGCTGTCAGAACTGGCGTGCCAAGCGCGAAACGCCCCCGTTTGCCAGAGGGCGTGAAGATGACCAGAGCGTCCGACATGTGCTACTACCCGCGAAACCTTGCGCGACAGATACCGCTTTGGCGCGCAAGGAAAAGGTTTGTTCGCGTCACTTGCCGGGAAAAAAGCGTCAGCGGCTGACCAAAACCGACACTTGGCTGTGGCGCACCACGCGCGACGCGGTCGAGCCGATGAAGTAATCGCCCATGCCCGGTTTGTGGCTGGCGATCATGATCAGGTCGGCATGGCATTCTTCGGCGCAGGCAAGGATATTCTCGGACGGGCGCCCGCCGCGCAGATCGACATCGACCCGTTTCGCCTTGGCCGAAGCCGCAAGCGAGTCAAGCTGTTCGCGGATCGCCTTGCGATGCGCCAGAAGCTGTTCCTTGGCGACCGCGGCGGCAAGATAGGCAGGCACCTCGTCCAGCACATGCACAAGGGTGATCGTGCCGTCCGGGTCGATCAGCTTGTTGGCCCGCTGGATCAACCCACGGCTGGTTGCACCCTGATTGAACAAAGCCACGGCGACGACAATGGATTTATACATGCTGCCCTCCTTTTGCAGGTTCGGCTGGCACAGTGACACAGGGGCAGCGCCTTGGCAAACTGCCCCCGCAAGATTCAGCGCGTCACCAGCACCGAGCATTGCGCATGGCGCACCACGCGCGCGGCGGTCGAGCCGATGAAATAATCGCTCAGGCCCGGTTTATGGCTGGCGATCATGATAAGATCGGCATTGGCCTCTTTGCCCGCGCCAAGAATAGAGGCCGAAGGCTGGCCATGCCGGATGATCGCCTTGACCTTGATGCCGGTCGCCGCGGCGGCCATGGCATCCAGCTGCTCCTGAACTTCGCGGTGGCGCGTGGTCATATGTTCTTTCGGAATCGAGGCCGCGACATAGCCCGGCACTTCTTCGATCACATGGACAAGCGTTACGGCACCGCCGGGGTTCAGCAGCGTCTTGGCCTTTTCCAAAGCGGCGCGCGTGGTTGCGCCTTCGTTGAACAATGCGGCGGCGATGACGATGGAATCATACATGTTGGGCAGTCCTTTCAGAATGAGCGTTGCGGGCCACAAGCACCGAGATGCTGGAATGGCGTGTCAGTTTGGTGGCGGTCGTTTCCATGAAGAATTCTGTCACACCGGGCAAGCGGCTGTCGAGCATGACCAGATCAGCCTTGTCAGCTTTTGCCAAGGCGTTGATCTGTGGCGCAACGGCACCCTCGCGCAGGATCGGCATCACGCGTGGATCCGTTTCATCGGAAAGGGAAAGAAGCCCTGCCATCGCGCTTGCCCGCTGCGCGGCGGTGACATGGCCGCGCAGCAAATGCAGCAGTCGAATTGTGCCTTCGGGCGCGCACAGCTTTTGCGCCTGTTCTAGCAGCTTGCGGGCCTCGGCAGGTTTCGCCAGATCGGCAGCAACCAGAATGGTCTTGTACATGGGCGTTCCTCCAGCGTTCCGGGCCAGTATCGTCGCAATTGGTGCCAAGCACCTTGATATCGGTCAAACCGGCAGGAATTCGCCCCTGTTTCAGCCTGAAATCAGCCGTGATTGTGCCAAGCCTTGCACCGGCGTGGCATTCCGCGCATTCAGGCACAAAACAAAACGGATTGAGGGCGCATGGGTATTTCACTTGTCATTCTGGCCGCCGGGCAGGGCAGTCGCATGCAGTCGGACTTGCCGAAAGTGCTGCACAAACTTGCCGCCTGCCCGCTGGTGGTGCATGCCATGCGCGCGGGCCGTGCGCTGGACCCGGCGCGCGTGGTCGTGGTTGTCGGGCACGGAGCAGAGGCGGTCGCAGCCGTGGTCGCAGATGAAGACCCGCAAGCCCGGATCGTCACCCAAACCGAACAGCTTGGCACGGCCCATGCGGTCGGTCAGGCGCGTGCGGCGCTGGACGGGCAGGGCGGCGATGTGGTGGTGTTGTATGGCGATACCCCCTTCATCCGGCCCGAAACGCTGGAAGCCCTGCAAGCCGCCCGCGCCGCGCATGATGTGGTGGTGCTAGGGTTTCATGCCGCCGATCCGGGGCGCTACGGGCGGCTGGTGGCGCAAGGCGACCGGCTGGAGCGCATTGTCGAATTCAAGGACGCAACAGAGGCCGAGCGCGCGATCACGCTGTGCAATAGCGGGGTTCTATGTGCCGATCGCGCGGTGCTGTTCGACCTGATCGCACAGGTCGGCAATGACAACGCGGCGGGTGAATACTACCTGACCGACGTGGTGGGACTAGCGCGCGCGCGGGGCCTTAGCGCCGGGGTGGTCACCTGCCCAGAGGCAGAGACCTTGGGCATCAACACCCGCGCCGAACTGGCCGCCGCCGAGGCGGCCTTTCAAGCGCAAGCGCGGGCAGAGGCGTTGGAAAATGGCGTCACGCTGCAAGCGCCCGACACGGTCATCTTCGCGCAAGATACCTGTCTGGGCCGCGATTGCGTGATTGAACCCTATGTTGTGTTCGGCCCCGATGTGACAGTCGAATCGGGCGCCACAATCCGCGCCTTCAGCCACCTGGAAGGCTGCCATGTCAGCCGTGGCGCAGTGGTCGGCCCTTACGCGCGCCTGCGCCCCGGTGCCGAACTGGCCGAAGATGTGCGCATCGGCAATTTCGTGGAAATCAAGAATGCCCAATTGGGCGAGGGTGCCAAGGTCAACCATCTGTCCTATGTCGGCGATGCCGATGTGGGCGCATATGCCAATTTGGGCGCAGGCACTGTGACCTGCAATTATGACGGCGTGTTCAAGCATCGCACCACGATTGGCGAGGGCGCGTTTATCGGGTCTTCCACCATGCTGGTCGCGCCTGTCACGGTGGGTGCGGGTGCGCTGACCGGGTCGGGGTCGGTCATTACCCGCGATGTGCCCGAGGGGGCTTTGGCGCTGGGGCGTGCCGATCAGACCATCAAGCCGGGGCTGGGGCGCAAGCTGATGGACCGCTTGCGTGCGCGCAAAGCGGACCAAAACAAAGGGTGAGCAGATGTGCGGCATTGTCGGAATTCTGGGAAAACACGAAGTCTCGCCCGCCATTCTGTCGGCGCTGAAGCGGCTGGAATATCGCGGCTATGACAGCGCTGGGATTGCCACGGTCAACAAGGGCGTGCTGGACCGCCGCCGCGCGGTGGGCAAACTTGTCAACCTGTCGGATACACTGGTGCATGACCCGCTGCCGGGCCGCGTGGGCATTGGCCATACGCGCTGGGCCACGCATGGTGGGCCAACGGTGGAAAACGCCCACCCCCACCGCGCGGGCCGCGCCGCCGTGGTCCATAACGGAATAATCGAGAATTTCCGCACCCTGCGCGATGAACTGACCGCCGAAGGCGCGCAATTCAGCAGCCAGACCGACACGGAAACCATCGTGCAACTGACCTCGCGCCTGCTGGAGCAAGGGCGCACGCCCTTGCAAGCCGCGCGCGAAACACTGGCACGGCTGGAAGGGGCCTTTGCGCTTGCTTTCGTGTTCGACGGCGAGGATGACCTGATCATCTGCGCGCGGCGCGGCTCGCCCCTGTGCATCGGGCATGGCGCGGGTGAAATGTTCCTTGGCTCTGACGCGATCGCGCTATCTGAGATGACGGACCGTATCACCTACCTTGAAGAAGGTGACATGGCGGTGCTGACGCATGGCGGCGCGCAGATATTCGATGCGGACGGGAACCAGACCAACCGGCCCGTGACGCGCATAAACCTTGACACCGCGCAGGTCGACAAATCGGGCCACAAGCATTTCATGGCCAAAGAGATGGCCGAACAACCCGCAATCCTGAAAGCCGCACTGGGCTTTTATTCCGGGCTGGAGAACGATTCGCTGGAACTGCCCGAGGGGCTGGATTTCGTGCGCACCGACCGGCTGGTTATGGTCGCCTGCGGCACGGCCTTCTATGCCTGTCAGGTGGCGAAATACTGGTTCGAGAAATACGCGGGCCTGCCAGTCGAATTGGATATCGCCAGCGAATACCGTTACCGCGACCCGGTGCTGGGGCCGAACAATATGGCGCTGTTCGTCAGCCAATCGGGCGAAACCGCCGACACCTTGGCCGCGTTGCGCCATGTAAAATCGCATGTGGCGCAGGTCATATCGGTGGTGAATGTGCCCACATCTTCCATCGCGCGCGAAAGCGATATCGCGCTGCCCATCCATGCCGGGCCGGAAATTGGCGTCGCCTCGACCAAGGCGTTTACCGCACAGCTTTTGGTGCTGGCCGTGCTGGCGTTGGAAGCCGGGCGCGCGCGTGGCCATTTGAGCGCCGAGGATTACGCGCGTCTGCTTGAAGACCTGCGCAGCCTGCCCGGTTTCATGGCGCAAGCCCTTGACCGCGAAGGCGAGATCGAACGCCTGACCAAGATGCTGAGCCAAGCCCGCGACGTGCTGTTCCTTGGGCGCGGCACGATGTATCCTCTGGCGTTGGAGGGTGCGCTAAAGCTAAAGGAAATCAGCTATATACATGCCGAAGCTTATGCGGCAGGAGAGTTGAAACACGGCCCCATCGCGCTGATTGACGCGGATTTCCCGGTGATCGTCTTTGCCCCGCATGATGGTTTGTACGAAAAGACCGTGTCCAACATGCAAGAGGTCATGGCGCGGCAAGGGCAGGTGCTGCTTGTGTCGGACCCCGCGGGCCTGAAAGCCGCGGGCGAGGTGCCCTATGCGCTGCAAATGCCACCTGTGCCTGAATTGATTGCGCCCATCGTCTATGCGGTGCCCGCGCAGTTGATCGCCTATCATACAGCATTACACCGCGGCACCGATGTGGACCAACCGCGCAATTTGGCGAAATCTGTGACGGTAGAGTGATCCAGATCACTTCCCTTGCCGCCGGAACCGGGTTATGCGGACATTCATGTCCTTGAAGGTAACAAACCTGTCCTGCGCCCGTGGTGGCTTGCCCTTGCTGGAAGGGGTCAGTTTCGCGCTGGACCCCGGTCAGGCGCTGGTGCTGCGCGGGCCGAATGGCTGCGGCAAGACCACCGCGTTGCGCACCATTGCCGGGCTGCAACCGGCCCTTGCCGGGCAGATCGACAGCCCGCCCGATACGATCGCCTATGCGGGCCATGCCGATGGGTTGAAAACCACGCTTAGCGTGACGGAAAACCTTGCTTTTTGGGCCGCAATTTATGGCACGCGCGCGATAGATCACGCGCTGGACCGTATGAACCTGCGCGCACTGGCCGAGCGTGCGGCGCAGAACCTGTCTGCGGGGCAAAAGCGGCGGCTGGGTCTGGCGCGGTTGATGGTTACGGGCCGCCCCGTCTGGGTGCTGGATGAACCCACTGTGTCGCTGGACGCCGCATCTGTCGCGCTGTTTGCCGATGTGGTGCGCGGGCATTTGGCCAGTGGCGGCATGGCGTTGATGGCCACGCATATCGACCTTGGCCTGCCCGAAGCGCGGGTGCTGGAGCTTGGTCCTTACAAGGCCCGCCTGCCAGAGCCGTCAGGTGCCTTTGACGAGGCTTTCCTATGATCGCGCTTTTGTTCCGCGACCTGCGCTTGGCGTTTCGCGCAGGCGGCGGCTTCGGCCTTGGGCTGGCGTTTTTCCTGATATTGGCCGTGCTGGTGCCGCTGGGCGTTGGGCCAGAGCGCGGCACGCTGTCGTTGATCGCGCCGGGTATCCTGTGGGTGGGCGCGTTGCTGGCCTGCCTCTTGTCGCTCGACCGCATCTTCGCGCTGGATTACGAGGATGGCTCGCTCGACCTGCTGGCCACCGCCCCTGTGCCGCTGGAAGGTGTGGTCAGCATAAAGGCGCTGGCGCATTGGATCACCACGGGCGTGCCGCTGGTGCTGGTCTCTCCGGTGCTGGGCCTGCTGCTTAACCTGCCGGTGCCTGCCTATGGCTGGCTGCTGTTTTCGCTGACACTTGGCACGCCGGCACTGTCGGTCATCGGCACGTTCGGTGCGGCGCTGACCGTCGGGCTGAAGCGCGGCGGGTTGTTGATGTCGTTGCTTGTCCTTCCACTTTACATCCCGACGCTGGTATTCGGGGCCGAAGTTGTCTCTCGCGGGGCGCAAGGGCTTGCCGTTGGCACGCCTTTGGCGCTTCTGGCGGGGATCACGGCGGGGGCTGTGGCATTATTGCCCTTTGCCTCTGCGCATGTGATCCGGATAAACCTTCGGTGAGCCGCGCCAGTTTCGCTTGAGAGCCCACCCACGCAAAGATAGGTAATCCTCATGTCATCGCTCTGGGAATACGCCAACCCACTGAAATTCATGCGCACAACCGATTGGCTGTTGCCAATCGTGGCGGTGGCGGCTGTAGTTGTCACGACCACGGGGCTGATCTGGGGGTTCTTCTTTACGCCCGATGATTTCCGCCAAGGCTCTACCGTGAAGATCGTTTTCATCCACGTTCCCGCCGCGATGATGGCGATCAACGCTTGGGTTATGATGCTGGTGGCGTCTTTGGTCTGGCTGATCCGCCGTCACCATGTCAGTGCTTTGGCCGCGCGGGCGGCAGCCCCCATCGGGGCGACGATGACCGTGATCGGGCTGATTACAGGTGCTGTCTGGGGCCAGCCAATGTGGGGCACATGGTGGGCTTGGGACCCGCGCCTGACATCCTTCCTGATCCTGTTCCTGTTCTACTTGGGCTATATCGCCATGTGGGCCGCAATCGACGACCCGGATACAGGCGCGGATCTGACCGCCGTTCTATGCCTTGTCGGGTCGGTTTTCGCAGTGTTGTCGCGCTATGCAGCCAACTTCTGGAACCAAGGCTTGCATCAGGGCGCGTCGTTGTCGGTGCAGCCCGGCACGCGGATGGACTGGGCCTATAAAGCGCCGCTTTACACCTGCATGGTGGGCTTTGGGCTGATCTTTCTGGCGCTGGTGCTGACCGGCACGCGCACCGAAATTCGCGCCCGCCGCATGAAAGCAATAGCCGCACGGGAGCGCATGGCATGATGCCCGATCTTGGACGATACGCGGTCGAAGTGACATCGGCCTATATTGTGTCACTGGGCCTGATCGGGGCATTGGCGCTTTGGTATGTGGTTCGCGGTCGCCGGGTGCGCCGCGAGTTGGATGCGTTCGAACAGAAACGAGGAAAGAATGGGTAAAATCCGCCCGCTTATGCTGCTGCCGCCGCTGCTGTTCCTTGGTTTGGCGGTGATGTTCTATATCGGCAATTTCCGCGAAGGGCGCAACGACCTGCCTTCGGCGCGGGCCGGGCAGGAAGCGCCCGCACTTGGCGTGCAGCAACTGGGTGAGCGCACCTTGCTGACCGACGCAATGCTGCGCGAAGGCGAGGTGACCCTAGTCAATTTCTGGGCCACATGGTGCCCGCCCTGCCGCGCCGAACACCCGTTTCTGGAAGAACTGGCGCAGGAAGGCACGACCATTTACGGCGTGAATTACCGCGATCAGGCCGATAAGGCGGAAGATTTCCTGGAGGAACTGGGCGACCCCTTCGCCGCCATCGGGTCGGACCCCGCTGCGCGCACGGGTCTGGATTGGGGCGTCGTGGGCCTGCCGGAAACCTTTGTGGTTGCAGGTGATGGCACCATCGAATTCCGCTATGCCGGGCCCATCACGCGTGAGATCATGGAAAATCGTATCCGCCCCGCGATGGAACGCGCGGCGGCGCGCTGACCCGCGAAGAATCTAAACACAAAAACCGGTCTTCCGGTTAAAGGTTTGACCAAAATCAATGTCCTGCCAAAAATCTGATTGAATGGTGGCAAGGCATGACAGGCGGGCGGATAGACCCGTGAAAGGACCAGAACCGTGATTGATATCATTGCGCAATCCCCCTTTGCAGAGATTGCCGCACTGTTGGTTCTGGCCGCCGTAACGGGTTTTGTCGGGATTATCCTGCGTCAGCCCCTGATTGTCAGTTTCATAGCCGTGGGGTTGATCGCGGGACCATCCGCGCTGGACCTTGTGCGCTCGGATGCCCAGATCGGGCTGCTGTCGCAATTGGGAATCGCGGTGCTGCTGTTCCTTGTCGGGATCAAGCTGGATGTCAAACTGATCCGATCGCTTGGGGCGGTGTCCTTGCTGACAGGTCTGGGGCAGGTCGCCTTCACGTCGATTTTCGGCTACCTGATCGGGCTTGCGCTTGGGTTGGGGCATATCACCAGCTTGTATGTCGCCATTGCGCTGACATTCTCGTCCACCATCATCATCGTGAAACTGCTGTCCGACAAGCGTGAGATTGACAGCCTGCACGGCCAGATCGCGCTTGGTTTTTTGATCGTGCAAGACCTTGTGGTGGTGCTGGCCATGATCGTGCTGTCGGCCATCGGGATCGGGGCTGCGGCGGATGGGCATGGCGGTGGCTCGGTGCCCATGGTGTTCGGGTCCGGGGTTGCCATGGTTGGGCTTGTCATCCTGTTCGTGCGCTATGCTGCGGACCCGCTGACCGAAAAGCTGGCCCATGCGCCGGAATTGCTGGTGATCTTTGCCATTGCCATGGCCGCCATGTTCGCAGCGGTGGGTGATCTGGTGGGCCTGGGCAAGGAAGTGGGGGGGCTGTTGGCGGGTGTCGCGCTGGCCTCTACCCCGTATCGCGAAACGATTGCCGCGCGTCTGGCCCCGCTGCGCGATTTCCTGCTGTTGTTCTTTTTCATCGCGCTTGGGTCGGGGCTGGACCTGTCGCTTCTGGGCACGCATGTGCTTGGTGCGATTATCTTTTCGCTATTCGTGCTGATCGGCAACCCCCTGATCGTGCTGGCCATCATGGGGGCGATGGGCTACCGCAAGCGCACGGGGTTTCTGGCAGGTCTGACAGTGGCCCAAATCAGTGAATTTTCGCTGATCTTCATAGCGATGGGTGTGACTATCGGCCATGTGCAGGAGGATGCGCTGGGGCTTGTGACCATGGTGGGCCTCGTGACCATCGCGGCCTCGACCTATATGATTACCTACTCGCATCAGATTTATGCCCGGCTTGATCGCTACCTTGGCATATTCGAGCGCAAGGGCACGCCGCGAGAGCCGTCAGAGGCTGGCATGCATCGCAACGACAATCATCAGGTTATTATTTTCGGCTTGGGGCGGTTTGGCACGGCCATCGGGCTGCGGTTGCAAAAACGGGGCATCAAGGTGTTGGGGGTGGATTTCAACCCAAGCGCCATCAGGCGTTGGCGTAACTTGGGGCTGGAAACCGAATTCGGCGATGCCAGCGACCCCGAATTCGTGGCGGAACTGCCCTTGCCCCATGCAAAATGGATCGTCTCGACCGTGCCGATCCACCCGACCGGGCTTAGCCATGAAGATACACGCAGCACGCTGATACAACTGACCCGGATGTCGGGCTTTCCGGGGCGCATTGCGGTCGCATCGCATAATGCGCGCGATACTGAGGAGTTATTCGCCTCTGGGGCAGATGTGGTTCTGGAGCCGTTCCATGACGCTGCTGACCGGGCGGTTGAGTTGCTGTGCGGGGCTGAAAGCGAAGAACGCCTGGCGATACCGGCCATCGAATCTGAAGAACGCGAAACGACCTAATCCCGTAGCACGAAGGCCAGCACTTCTTCCGCGCCGCCCGACACCAGCACAAGTTCCCAGCGCCCGGTGCGGGTGAATTGTGCTTCGGCAGCCTCGCCCTGTTGCACCAGCGGGATATCGTCGCTGTCGGTAAAGCGTAGGCGCAGGCGGTCTGCCTCGTCCAGCGGTGTGACCGTCAAAAGCACCTTGTATTCGCCATCGACCGCGATTTCGGCGCGCCGGGGCGGTGTAATCTTGTTGGTTTCCAGCACAAGCTGTTGATTCGGACCGACAATCGGCAGCGGGTCGCGCACGAAGAAGGTGACAGAGGCCATCACCGCAACAAAGGCCAGAAACAGCCCAAGGAACACGAAAGCGATGATGCGGGTGGCCATGGTCTCTCCGAAATTTGGGGCACAGTAGCCCAAGCGCCGGGCAAGGGAATACCCCGGCGCGGGTGGGCGCGCCGGGGTCGGTTGCGATTGTGAAGCGTTTACGCGGCCTTGGCGAGGTTGCGCAGCACGTAATGCAGCACGCCGCCATGTTCGACATATTCCTTCTCTATGCCGGTATCGATGCGGCATTTCAGGGTGATCGTCTTTTCCGTGCCATCGGGGTAAGTGATGGTGCAGGGCACTTCGGAAAGTGGCTTAAGGTCATCCTCCAAGCCATTGATGTTAATGACTTCATCGCCCGTCAGGCCAAGGCTTTCACGGGTGTCGCCGCCGGTGAATTCGAACGGGATAACGCCCATGCCGACAAGGTTGGAGCGGTGGATACGCTCAAACGATTCCGCGATCACGGCCTTCACACCCAGCAGGTTTGTGCCTTTGGCCGCCCAGTCACGGCTGGAGCCTGCGCCATATTCCTTGCCGCCGATCACCACCAAGGGCGTGCCTTCGGCCTGATAGGCCATCGCGGCGTCGAAAATACTGGTCTGCTGACCATCTGGCCCCTTGGTGTAGCCGCCTTCGACCCCGTCCAGCATGGCGTTGCGAATGCGGATATTGGCGAAGGTGCCGCGCATCATCACCTCGTGGTTGCCGCGGCGCGAGCCGTAAGAGTTGAACTCGCGCACCGGAACCTGACGTTCTTCCAGATAGCGGCCAGCCGGGGTGCTGGCCTTGAAGCTGCCCGCCGGGCTGATGTGGTCGGTCGTGACCATATCGCCCAACAGCGCCAGAATGCGCGCGCCTTTCAGGTTGGAAATGCTGCCCGCTTCGGCCCCCATGCCCCGGAAATAGGGCGGGTTCTGGATATAGGTGGACGACGCTGGCCAGTCATAGGTTTCCGAGTCGGTCGTCTGCACGGCCTGCCACTTTTCGTCGCCCTTGAACACATCGGCATATTTCGACTGGAACGCTTCGCGCGTGACGGTCGCTTCCACCAGATCGGCCACTTCTTTCTGCGTGGGCCAGATGTCTTTCAGGTAGACATCTTTCCCCTCTGGCGTTTGTGCGATCGGGTCTTTGGTGATGTCGATATTCATGTCACCGGCCAGAGCATAGGCCACGACCAAGGGCGGGCTGGCAAGATAGTTCGCGCGCACATCGGGCGAGATGCGCCCTTCAAAGTTGCGGTTGCCCGACAGAACGGACGTGGCGATCAGGTCATTGTCGTTGATCGCCTTCGAGATTTCCTCTTGCAGCGGGCCGGAATTGCCGATGCAGGTGGTGCAGCCATAGCCCACAAGGTTGAAGCCGATGGCGTCCAGATCGTCTTGCAGATCGGCGGCTTCCAGATAGGCAGAGACGACCTGAGAGCCGGGCGCGAGCGAGGTTTTGACCCAAGGCTTGCGGGTCAGACCCAGCGCGCGGGCTTTGCGCGCGACCAGACCGGCCCCGATCATCACATAGGGGTTCGAGGTGTTGGTGCAGGACGTGATCGACGCGATCACGACAGAGCCGTCGCGCAGGGTGTAATCCTCTCCGGTCACGGTGGCGGATTTACGCGGGTCGGCAGGCGCAGTGGGCGCGGGGCCTTCATCTGCCATTTCGGCGGCCTCGGTCGTGGCAGCCACACCGCGATACTCCGACACCACGTCCAGAAACTTTGCGGCCGCTTGGTCCAGCGGGGTATGGTCCTGCGGGCGCTTGGGGCCGGAAATGGCAGGCACCACGCTGCCCATGTCCAATTCCAACGTGCTGGTATAGACCGGCGCGTAATCGGCACCGCGCCAGAAGCCGTTTTCGCGTGCATAGGCTTCGACCAGCGCCACGCGGTCCTCGTCGCGGCCGGTCTGGCGCAGGTAGCGCAGGGTTTCATCGTCAATCGGGAAGAAGCCACAGGTCGCGCCGTATTCTGGGGCCATGTTGGCAATGGTGGCGCGGTCCGCCAGCGGCAAGTTGTCCAGCCCCGGACCGTAGAATTCGACGAATTTGCCCACAACGCCGTGCGCGCGCAGCATCTGCACCACTTTCAGCACCAAGTCGGTGGCGGTGGTGCCTTCGACCATGGCACCCGTCAGCTTGAAGCCCACAACTTCGGGAATCAGCATCGACACAGGCTGGCCCAGCATTGCGGCTTCAGCCTCGATCCCGCCAACACCCCAGCCCAGTACGGCCAGACCATTGACCATGGTGGTGTGGCTGTCGGTGCCCACCAGCGTGTCGGGATAGGCCACTTCAGCGCCGGTCTGGTCGGTATCGGTCCAGACGGTTTGCGCCAGATATTCAAGGTTTACCTGATGGCAGATGCCGGTGCCCGGCGGCACCACGCGGAAATTGTTGAACGCCTTCTGGCCCCATTTCAGGAAGGTGTAGCGCTCGATATTGCGCTCATATTCGCGGTCCACGTTCATCTGGAAGGCGCGCGGGTTGCCGAATTCGTCGATCATCACCGAATGGTCGATGACCAGATCGACCGGGTTCAGCGGGTTGATCTTTTGCGCATCGCCGCCCAAGGCTTTGATGCCGTCACGCATGGCGGCCAAGTCAACCACGGCGGGCACGCCGGTGAAATCCTGCATCAGCACGCGGGCAGGGCGGTAGGCAATCTCGCGCGGGTTCTTGCCGCCTTGTGTGGCCCAATCGGCAAAGGCGCGGATGTCGTCGGTCGTGACCGTCTTGCCGTCCTCGAACCGCAGCATGTTTTCCAGCACCACTTTCAGCGCGGCGGGCAGCTTGGCGAAATCGCCCAAGCCTGCGGCCTGCGCGGCGGGGATGGAGTAATAGGCAATGCTCTTGCCTGCGACGGTCAATGTCTTGCGCGCACCCGCGCTGTCGTGGCCGACTGTAATGGTCATTTGGCTGAGCCTTCTGCTAAATTGGGTGACAGGGGTCTTGGCCCCTTGCATTTGCCATTGCTCGCCGTATCGATCAAGGGCTATTGCGCATTTTTGTATACCGTTGTGCACAATTTTGCGGTTTTCCTGCGGTGTCGCCCGCGCTGTGGCCAATGTGCAGCGTGCAGGCACTTCTCGCAAAACCTTGATTGGCCCTTGTGCAAGGGGGTGGTTAGATCGCAACGCACCAACAGAACGGAAAGCCCATGCGCCAGCACTCTGCCTTAGCATTTGCCCTTTGCGCGCTGATCGGATCTGCCGGTCCGCTATGGGCGCAGCAAAACCCGGTTGTGGTCGAACTCTATACCTCGCAAGGCTGTGCGGCCTGCCCGCCGGCCGATGAACTGCTCAACCAGATGGCGGATCATGACGCTATTTTGCCATTGGCGCTGCATGTCGATTACTGGGACTATATTGGCTGGGCCGACACTTTTGGCAAAACGGCGTTCAGCGAGCGGCAAAAAGCCTATGCCCGCGAGATGGGGCGCAAATCCGTCTACACCCCGCAAATGGTCATTGGCGGCGTGGATGACGTGCAGGGCAATGCCACGATGCAGGTCATGGCGCAAATCGCCGAACACCGCATGAACCCGGTCGGCGGCGGGCGGGTGTCCGTTCAGATCACGGCCCGCGACGGCGGCGGTGTGACGATCACTGCGCAATCTCCGTTGGGGTTGGACCATGCGGTCGATGTTCAGCTTGTCCGCTTTCTGAACGAGGCGACTGTCGAGATTCTGGCCGGAGAGAATGAGGGCCGTTTCCTGACCTATCGCAACATCGTGACCGATTGGAACATGCTGGGCGCGTGGGACGGGTTGGAGCCCTTCAACCATACCGTGACAGAGAATCTGCCCCAAGGCTCCGGGATGGCCGTTCTGGTGCAAGAGCAAGGTCAGGGGCCGGTCCTTGGGGCCGCGCGCTATCCCTGACGGGCTGACGCAAGGTGTGCCTTGGCAGAGCGGTGCGCGCACCCCATATTGACGGGGAACAGCGCAAGGAACCGCCGCTATGTCGATTACCCTGACCGTGAACGCCGCCGAAATCCAGACAGATGCCGCGCCGGACACCCCGCTTTTATGGGTGCTGCGCGACGAGTTGGGACTGACCGGTACCAAGTTTGGGTGCGGTATTGCCGCTTGCGGGGCCTGCACCGTGCATGTCGCGGGCCAAGCCGTGCGGTCGTGCCAAGTGGCGGTGGGCGATCTGTGGGGTCCGGTCACGACCATTGAAGGGCTTGGCGGCCAGACGCCCCTGCAAGCGGCGTGGGAACGTCACCAAGTCGCGCAATGCGGCTATTGCCAGTCCGGCCAGATCATGCAGGCGGCGGATCTGCTGGCCAATAATCCTGCGCCCACCGATGCCGATATTGACGCCGCCATGAGCGGCAACCTGTGCCGCTGCGGCACCTATACCGCCCTGCGCGCGGCCATCCATGATGCGGCGCGCGCGATGGGGTCAGACCAATGAGCACCTTGGGCAAGATCACGCGGCGCGGGCTTTTGCTGGGTGCGGTCGCGGTGGCGGGCGGCGCGGCATTTGGCGTCTATCACATTCGCAAACCGGTCGAAAACCCGCTGGCCCCCGATCAGGGCGCCACGTTGAACCCCTATGTCATCATTGACCAGACGGGTGTGACCATCATCGCGCCGCGCGCCGAAATGGGGCAGGGCGTGCACACCACCCTTGCCGCGCTTGTAGCCGAAGAACTGGACGTGGATTTCGCGTCCATCCGGGTCGAGCATGGCCCGCCCTCTGCCGCTTATTACAACGGCGCGCTGATGCATGGTGCGCTGCCCGTTGCCGATTACGCCATGAAGGATTGGCAACATAGCGTGGTCGGCGGGCTTGGCGCAGTCAGCAAGCTGCTGGGGTTGCAGGTGACGGGTGGGTCCACCTCGACCGTCGATGCCTATGAGAAGATGCGGCTGGCCGGTGCTGGCGCGCGCGAGGCGCTGAAGGCGGTCGTAGCCGACCGTCTGGGGGTGAACAGAGCGGAGTTGCGCACCGAAGACGGGGCTGTCATCGCCCCCGACGACAGACGTATTCCCTATGCCGATTTGGCGGAAGAGGCCGCCGCGCGCCCGGTGCCCGATGTAACCTTGCGCCCGCAATCAGAGTGGAAATTGCTGGGTCGTGCTTTGCCGCGCCCCGATATGCGCGCCAAGATCACGGGCAAAGCGCAATATGCAACCGATATCCAACTGCCGGGGATGAAATTCGCCACCGTCCGCATCTGCCCGCATCTGGGCGGCGGCATGGCGGGGTTTGATCCCGCGCCTGCGCTGGCCATGCCCGGCGTTGAACAGGTGATCGACATGGGCAATGGCGTGGCCGTGGTCGCGCGCAACACATGGGCCGCGCTGGAAGGGGCGCGGGCGGTGGATATCACATGGACAGACTCGCCTCTGCCTGCCGATATGGACGGCATGTTCGCCGCTATAGAGGCCGCGTTCGACACAGAACCAAATTCCACCCTGCGCGATGAGGGTGACGCGACCACCTTGCCAGACGGCGCGATCAGCGCCGAGTATCGCGTGCCCTTCCTTGCCCATTCCACGATGGAACCCCAAGGCGCAACGGCATGGTTGCAAGACGGGCGCATGACCCTTTGGGCTGGCAACCAAGCGCCGCGCCTCTGCGTGCAAAAGGCGGCTGAAGCGTCTGGGCTGGCCGAGGATGCGATCACCCTGCACACGACCTTTATGGGGGGCGGGTTCGGGCGGCGCGCGGAAACCGATGCGGTCGCCCAAGTCGCCCGCATTGCCGCCGCCATGCCCGGCACGCCCATTCGCCTGACATGGTCGCGCGAGGAAGATATGGGGCATGATTTCTACCGCCCCGCCGCCATAGCGCGGATGCAAGGCGCGCTAGATCAGGGCCGCATCAGCCATTTCAACGCCGCGATTGCCGCGCCATCCGTCACCCGCGCCGCCATGACGCGGATCATGGGCCGCGCGCCCGGCGGGGCCGATAAGGGGCATGTCGAAGGCGCGTTCGACCAGCCCTATGCGATCCCGAATTACCGCGTGGCGGGGCATCTGGCCGATCTGGACGTGCCCATCGGCTTCTGGCGGTCGGTGGGCGCGTCTTTCAACGGGTTCTTTCATGAAAGCTTTGTCGATGAATTGGCCCATGCTGCCAGGGCCGACCCGCTGGCGTTTCGGCTGGCGCATGTCGCGCCCGAAAGCCCGGTTGCCGCAGGCGTGCTGACCCGCGTGCGCGAGATGTCGGGCTGGGACACGCCCCTGCCCGAAGGCCGCGCGCGCGGCGTGGCGATGACATGGTCTTTCGGCACGCCCACGGCGGTGGTGATCGAACTGGCGCAGGATGGCGAGCGCATCCGCATGGACCGTGCCTTCATGGCCTGTGATCCGGGGCTGGTGCTGGACCCCGGCATTGTGCGCGCGCAGATGGAATCGGGGCTGATCTACGGGCTATCGGCGGCGGTGATGGGCAAGATCACCTTCGCGGGTGGCGCAGTCGAGCAAGCCAATTTCCCCGATTATGACGCCTTGCGCATGGTCAACACGCCGCGCATCGAGGTCGCGATCCTGCAAGACAACCCGCATATGGGCGGTGTGGGGGAACCCGGCACACCGCCCGCCATGCCCGCGCTCGCCAATGCGCTGTTTGCCCTGACAGGCACACGCGCGCGCAGCCTGCCCCTGCGCGATGTGGCGGATTTCGGGGTTTAGGATTGGTTCACGCGGGGCAGTGGCCAAGGCCGCTCAAACCAGTTCTTTGAAAATCTGATGTCAGAAACTCTTGGCATAACTTTCTTAAGCTATGTCAGGTTTCTGGCAACTGATAAGAGCGCGCCTTCCTGCGTCGTGCCGCATCTGTCGCTTTGGGTTCCTCTCAGCCTCTCGGCGCGGTGCGATCCCGAATGTTGAAGGCGTGCGTCACCGCGTTGCAACCAGCACGGCCACCGGCCCGGCATAGAGCGCCAAACTACCATCCGGCAGGTGCTTGATCCCGGTGGCAGCTTCCAGCGCGTCCAGAAAGCGGATTTCAAGATTGGACTGGTTGGCCGGGCAGCTTAGACGCGTGGTGCCAAGGTCGGTGACCTGCAAACGGGTTTCGGCAATCGCGGCGCGGCCAAGGTAGCGGTTGCAGTTTGTCCGCCCCGAAAGCCGCCCGGCATTAACCTGAACCGAGAAATCCGTCATCCTTTCATCCGCGCGGGGCAGGGGCAGCCCATACAGATGCGTGACCTGCCAGACCGGCCCTTCCAGCGCATGCAGCGGGTTGCCCGCGCAGCCCGGTGGAAAACTGGCCCCCGGGGCCGAAAGCTGCGCGGTGAAGGGATAGGGCATGTCCAGCCCCGGAAGCTGGCAAGGGCGGTGTTCTACCCGCAGGGTCTGGCGTCCGATTCTGAATGCATACACGTCATCGGCGGTTCGGGTGATCTTGGTCGGGGCAAGCTCTGGCACGGGATCGGCCGGCGGCTCTGGCGTGGTCAGAACCATGGACCCGGCGACTTCTGTGTGCACTTTCCAGCTTGCATCCGGCCCCAGTGCCGTCAGCGGCAGGATGGGGCGTGCGGGAATGGCTTGGCAGCTGTCGATCAGCGTGCCTTCGGCGGTTTCCAGTTGCAGCAGGCCGGGCGCGCGGTTCAGGACCGTCCCGTCGGGGGCGGTAAACCTCCCTTCCAGCGCCGCGGGGCTGAAGCGTTGGCCCTCTAACCGGACCGCGTCGCCATCGGGGAAAAGCGCGATCACCTGCCCCGAATTGCACAGATACGCGTCAGAGAAACTTGCGCTCAGCGCCGCGTTTAGCTGCATCTGTTCGGGCGCTTGCCCGCCTTCGACGGGGGCGCGCGCGCTTTGCAACGCAAAAGCATCATCCACCAACGCGCCGACCTGCACTGTGCTGGCTTGGCGAGACAGGCTTGGCAGGGGCAGCACCGCGTTGCGCGTGTCGGCGGGCAGGGTCAGGCGTTGGGTGTCCAGAACAGCGCCTGCCGTGTCACGGGTGACGGCGACAATCTCTGTTGCCGGGGCTGTATCGGTCGGCCAGTCAAGCGTCAGGGCCACGTCACGCGCCTGCACGCCCTGTGCAAGGGCTGTGATTGCGCAGGATATGGCAATGACACGCATAGGCCTGGCCCCGGACCGAAGCCGCGCAAGAGGGTCAGGCGCGTTCGGAATACTCGAAGGTTTCGGTGTTGACGACGATGTCCTCGTCCTGCCCGACGAAGGGCGGCACCAGCACGCGCACGCCATTGTCCAGCAGGGCGGGCTTGAAGCTGTTGGCCGCGGTCTGGCCTTTGACGACCGGTTCGGTTTCAACAACCTTGCAGATCACCTTTTGCGGCAGCGTCATGTTCAATGCTTCCTCGCCGTAATATTCCACCGTGACGGTCATGCCGTCTTGCAAGAAAGGGCGGCGGTCGCCAAGGATCTCGGCATCCAGTTCGATCTGCTCGAATGTGTCCATATCCATGACCACAAGGCGGCCATCGGTTTCATACAGAAATTGCTGGTCTTTTTGCTCCAGCCGCACACGCTCGACCTTGTCATCCGACCGGAAGCGTTCGTTCAGTTTGCGCCCATCGCGCAGGTTCTTCATCTCGACCTGGGCAAAGGCGCCGCCCTTGCCGGGTTTCACATGGCCCACTTTCACCGCGGCCCACAGGCCGCCGTCATGCTCCAACACATTGCCGGGGCGAATTTCGTTACCGTTGATTTTGGGCATGGGACAAACCTTGGCGAGGACGCGACTTTTCTTGTCGGATGCTATATCGCGTGATGCCAAGCCGCGCAAGAACAGGATATGGAGCCGCCTTGTGATGTGCTATGCAAAATTTGCATGGGTGGTATGCGTTGGCGGGCTAGCGAATCAGTCTTCAAAAAGGGTAGGCAGGCGTTCGCGGTGAATGCAAGAGCAAGAACAAAGGAAAGAACATGTTTGATGCGGCGGATGGAACGGCGTTTACCCATGAGCAGGGCGCGCGGGCACGCAAGCTGTTTGCGGCGGTGGTGCTGGCGGCGCTGGATGACGCGATCGCCGATGACAAGAAATACGGCAACGGGCCGGAACAGATTGCCCGCTGGGCACGCTCGCGCGATGGCCGCGAAGTGCTGAGCTGTGCGGGAATCGACCCCAATGAGCGCGTTGTCGCCGGATTGATGGAATTCGTGGCCAAGGGTGTGCGCACCTCTGTTGCGCTGTCGCGCGAGGAAAGTGAACGCCGTGCCGCAGCCGAGGCAGAGGCCGAAGCGGCCTGAACAACGCTGGACCGGACCTGAAAAAACCCCGCATCCGTGATCGGTGCGGGGTTTTTTCGTGTCTGAAAGCGGGCTGCTGGGTTACAGGGTCACGCCAAGGTGATCGGCCAGAAAATCCAGCCGGTCTTGCCCCCAGAACCGCGCCTCATCCACCACGAAGAAGGGCACGCCGAACACGTCGGCTTCTATCGCGTCTTCAAGGTTGCGGGGGTAGATCTCTGCGCCTTGCAACATGCCGGAAAAGGCCAGCCCGGTATCGAAGCCCGCTTTTGCCAGACAGTCGCGGATCACGTCATCCTCGGCGATGTTGCGGTCGTCCTCCCAACATGCGCGGCTCAGGCCGGTGACCAGCGCGTCAATGTCGCCGCCGCCTGTTTCCTGCGCGGCAATGATCGCATAGGCGGCGGGCGCGGGGTTGGTCGGGAAATGCGCGGGGTGCAGCTTCAAAGGCACGCCAAGGCGGCGCGACCAGCGGTCCAGTTCTTGCAAGCGGTAGGCTTTGCGGCTGTCATGGCGGTCAGCCAGAACCTGTCCGCCGGTGCGCGGAAACAGCGCCATCGGGTCCAGCGGTTTGTAGCGCAACGTCACACCCGCCTTGCGGGCAATCCGGGCGGCGCGGCCCCCGACAAGATGCGTCCATGGCGAAATCGGGCTTAGGTAGTAGTCAATCTGCGACATCTGCGGTCCCTTTTGGCTGCTTGTAACATTTCCAAGACCGTATCGGGGTGGTAAGCGGTGTCAACGTCGCGACTCGCCAAGGAAACCCCCATGATCGACCGTACCGAACCCAAGCTGATTGCCGGGAATTCAAATCCCGAACTGTCCAAGGCCATTGCGCGGCGCATGTCGTTGCATCGCGGCGTCAATGTCGGACTGGTCGATGCGCGGGTCGAACGTTTCAATGACCAAGAAATCTTTGTCGAAGTTTACGAAAATGTCCGGGGCGAGGACATGTTCATCCTGCAATCGACCTCGCGCCCGGCAAATGACAACCTGATGGAGTTGTTGATTATCGCCGATGCGCTGAAACGCTCATCCGCTGCGCGCATCACTGCCGTGATCCCGTATTTCGGCTATGCGCGCCAAGACCGCCGCACCAAGGCGCGCACGCCGATTTCCGCCAAGCTGGTCGCCAATATGATCGCGCAGGCGGGGATCGAACGGGTGCTGACGCTGGACCTGCACGCCACGCAGATACAGGGGTTTTTCGACATTCCGGTGGACAACCTGTATGCCGCGCCGGTTTTCGCGCTGGATGTGCTGCACCATTTCAAAGGGCGGCTGGATGATGTGATGATTATCTCTCCCGATGTGGGCGGGGTGTCGCGGGCGCGCGAATTGGCCAAACGTGTGGGCTGCCCGCTGGCGATTGTCGACAAGCGGCGCGAGAAGGCGGGCGAAGTGTCGGAAATGACCGTGATCGGGGATGTCAGCGGCAAGACCTGCATCATCGTCGATGACATTTGCGACACCGCAGGCACCTTGTGCAAGGCAGCCGAAGTGCTGATGGAAGCGGGGGCCACCGAAGTGCACAGCTACATCACCCATGGCGTGCTGTCCGGCCCGGCGGTGGAGCGGATTACCAAATCGGTGATGAAATCGCTGATCATAACCGATTCCATCGCGCCGACCGATGCGGTGAAAGCTGCGCCCAATATCCGCATTGTGGCCACGGCGCCCATGTTTGCCCAAGCGATCCTGAACACATGGAAAGGCACATCTGTCTCGTCGCTGTTCGATACAGAGACGTTGCAGCCGATCTATGAGGGGCTGTATTCCAGCGTTTAAGTGCGGGGGGCGCGCGCTGCGCCCCCGTCTAGTCTTTGCCGGTCCAGCCGCCCCGGTCAGAGGGCGGCAGGCTGTCGCGCGGGTCGTAGTCGTTTATGTCGGGGCGTTTGTGGCGCTGCGTGTTCCAGCGCGATAGCCCCAGCCAGATCGCCAGACCCAGCGCGGCCCAGATAAAGGCCTGAACCACCACGGGCAGCCCCGGCACCAGCCAGACGATCAGCCCCATCAGCCCGGCCGCCACGGCAAAGCCCAAGGCCACATAGGCGGTGGTCAGCATTTCGCCCACCAGAAGGATAACGGCAATCAGCCCCCAGATGGACCAGTCGGGCAGGGCGAACAGGTCCATGGTTTACATCTCCTTCAGGATGGCGGCGGCTTCGCGGAAGCTGTTCGATGGCCCGCCCGGCAGCATGATCAGCTTGGCATTGGATGATTTCGCCAACCCTTCCAAGGCTTCGACCTGCATCCGGGCGGTCTGGAAGATCAACGCCTCGCGCGCGCTGTCGCTGTCCAGTGACAGGGCCAGCATCCGGTTCGATTCCGCATTGGCCTGCGCGATGGCGCGAATGGCGTCGGCCTTGCGCTGCGCTTCATAAAGCTCGGCATCGGCGTTCAACTCGGTCGCGCGCCGCTCGCCTTCGGCGCGGGTGATGGCGGCGCGGCGTTCGCGTTCGGCGGCCAGCACTTCGGCCATGGCGGCCTGTGTTGTCGCGTTCAGGTTCACATCGATGATTTCCGAGCGTGAAATGCGAATACCATAGGTCTTGCCCGCGTCTTCCAATGCGGTCAGCAGCGCCACGTTCAGCGAACCGCGATCCGATTGCACCGCGTCCAGTTCCACCTTGCCCAGTTCCGAACGCACCAGCGATTGCACCAGCCCGATGACCAATTCATCGATCTTGTTCACGCGGAACACGGCGGCTTCTGCGTTTTCAATACGGTAGACAACCAGCAGCTTGGCCCCGAATACCACGTTATCGGCAGAGACGACCTCTAGCTGGATATCATTCAGCACTTGGTCATTGACCGGCACCTTGGAATGGACCTTGTCCAGAAACGGCACGATCACATTCACGCCCGCATCCAGCGTGCGGTGGTAAGCGCCCAGTCGGGTAACAACGAAATTCTGCGCCTGCGGCACGATTTTCAGGCCCATCAGCACGATCAACACGATCAGAACGGCAAGGGCGAGGATCAGTTCCATGTCATGACACCTTTAACGAAAATACCTTCAACTACCTTCTACAAGGCAAAAGATGGAAATTGAATGCTATTCGGCGGGCTGCTCTGGGGCAAGGCGCTGCGCGATCAACATCAGCGCCAGCGCCGAGCAGGCGCAAAACGCCATGCCGGTTATCAGCGGCAGGGGCGTGCCGTTATAGGCCAGCGAAATCGGCACCGCGACCATGACCGACCCCACGGTCGAAAGCGATTGGATGACCGACGCCCCGATGCCAGCCATATGCCCCAAGGGTTGCAGCGCCAGCGCGTTCAAATTGCCAAAGGTCAGCCCGATCGAGAAAAACGCGCTGCACATGAAAGCGAAGAAAAACGCGAAATCCCACGGTGCAGGCAGGTTGAACTGCAACAGGGCCAGAAAGAACAATGATACCCCGGCCTGAAAGCCGAAGGCCAGCGTGGCGATCCGCTTCATGCCCAGCCGCATGACCAGTTTCGCATTGACCACGCTGGCGCTGCCCGCGATCAGCGCGGTGACGCCGAACCAGATGGGAAAGCTTGCCTCGCGATCATAGACATCGGCAAAGATCATCGGCAGGTTCGACAGCCATGCGAACAAGGGCGCAAAGGCAAATACCAGTGTTACTACATAGATCATCACGGCGGGCGTGGTCACGATTTCCACAATTGCCGCCCAGATGTTGCGCAAGGACAGCGCGCGGCGGCGGTCTGGGGGCAGGCTTTCGGGTTGGCGCAGCATAAGCCACGCAGCCGCGATCAGGCCAAAGCCCACGAAGGCCAGAAACACCGCGCGCCAGTCGGCCAGCCAGATGATGACCGCCCCGATAGAGGGCGCAAGCGCCGGCACAAGGATGAAAAGGGTCATGATAATGCTCATGACCCGCGCCATGGTGCGCCCTTCATACATGTCGCGCACCATGGCGGTGGCGATCACGCGCGGCGCGGCAGCCCCCAGCCCTTGCAGGAAGCGCGCGGCCAGCAGCCCGTCAATGCTTTGCGCCTGCATGGCCAGAAGCGAGCCCGCGATATAGGCGGCGATCCCGATCAGCAGCACCGATTTGCGCCCGTATGCGTCGGACACCGGCCCGCAGATCATGACGCCCAGCCCCATGCCCAGCACGAAGCTGGTAATCACCAGCTGGCCTTTCTGAGGCGCGTCGGGCGACAATTCCAGCCCGATCGTGGGCAGCGCGGGCAGCATGGCATCTATGCTGAAGGCCACAGAGGACATCATCAGCGCCATCAATGCGACGAATTCGCCGAAATGCAGCGGGCGGGTGGGGCGCGGCCAGGTCATGCCCGTTCCGCCAATTCGTCGATCACCTGCACCCATAATTCGGTGTCCTGCGCGCCGGGGACAGCGTGCTGACCTGCCACCACGAAAAACGGCACGCCTTGTATGCCACGCGTGCGGGCGGTGCGGTCGGCGTCTATTACCGCGTCGCGATCCGCGCCGGCATCCAGCAGGCGCGCGGTCAGATCGCGGTCCATGCCGATACTGTCAGCAATTCTCAACAGCACATCGCGCGCGCCAATGTCGCGACCCTCTTTGAAATACGCCCGGAACAGCGCGCTTACGGCAGCGTTCTGCTTGCCTTCCAGCCCGGCCCAATGGATCAGCGCATGCGCCGCAGCGGTGTTGGGTTGGCGCGTGATCGCGGGCAGGTTTAGATCCAACCCCAGCGCTTCGGCGCGTTTCACGATAGGGCCGTAAGCGCTCATCAGGTCGGCGCCGAATTTCAGCTCAAGGTATTCCTGCCGGTCCATGCCGTCTGCGGGCATGTCGGGGTTTAGCATGAACGGGTGCCATGTCACCGCGAACGGATGGTCAGGGCGCGCCTCCATCGCGCGCTCCAGCGCGACCTTGCCGATATAGCACCACGGGCAGACCGGGTCGGAATAGATCTCAAGCGTTATCATCATCTGCCTTGAACTGGGCCCGCAGCGCGCGCCGGGAAAGTTTGCCATTCGCCCCGCGTGGCAAGCTGGGCAAATGCTGGTAGAGTCGCGGCTGCTTGTAGCGCGCCAGCCGCCCGGCTGCAAAGGCGTTGAGCGCTGCGTCGTCCAGCGGCGCTGGCGCGGTGTAAAACGCGGCAATGATCCGCACATCGGGGCGGATTTCGACATCGGTCACAGCGATATCGTCAATACCGGGGGCGTCGGCCAATGCGCGCTCTACCTCTAGTGGAGAGACCCGGAAGCCGCCCGCATTCATCATGTCATCGTCGCGGCCCAGATAGGTGATCGCGCCATCCTTGGCTTGCGCTACGCGGTCGCCGGTCACGAACCAGTCGCCGTGCAAGGGCAGATGCGGCCCATCCGGCCCCAGATAGCCCAGCATCAAGCCCGGATCATCGCGGTGAATGGCCAAAACACCGTCCTGCACGGATATGCGCCGCCCGTCTTGCAGGTAGCCAATCGCGCCGTCAGGCGCAGGCCGCGTGGGGCTGGCGGAAATATAGGTCGAACATTCGGACATACCGAGCGCTTCGTAAATCGCTGTGCCCGTGGCGGCGGCCCATGCCGCGCGTGTGGCCTCTGGCAGTTTTTCGCCCGCCGACAGCCCATGGCGCAGGCGCGGCAGCGCGCCCAAGCGGCCCGCTGCCAGAAGCTGGCGATACACGCCCGGCACGGCGGCAAAGATCGTGGCATCATGGCGGCGCATCAGCAGGCTCATGGGCGCACCGGGCGCGACCACCAAGGCGGTTGCCCCAATCGCCCAAGGGTCCATCAGCCCGGTGCCCAGCGTGTAGGTCCAGTTGAACGCGCCTGCGTGCAACACCCGGTCATCGGTGCGCAGCCCATACCAGCCATCCCACATCATCCGCCGCGCCCAGACCGCGCGATGGGCGTGCACCACCGCACGCGGGGTGCCGCCGCTGCCAGAGGTGAAGACGATATATCCGGGCCGGTCGGGCGCGCCCATGTCATAGGCACATGGCGGCAGATCGCGCATGGCGCGCAACTGCTCCAGCGTCAGGACGGGGGCCGGGTGGTCGGGCAGGGCGACGCCTTCTTCCGCGATAACCAGCGCGGGGTTCAACCCCTTGGCCATGGCCGAAATCTCTGGCCCGGTCAGCGCGGTAGAGGTCGGCACGGGCACCAGCCCAACCGCCACAGCCCCAAGAAAGGCCAGCGGAAAACCCACGCTATTGCCCAAGCGCAAAAGCACCCGTGCGCCCGGTGGCAAGCCAAGCGCCGCCAAACCCGTGCCGGTGCCGCGCACCGCTGCGTCCAGCCGCGCAAAGGACCACCGTTCGGCCCGGCTGGCGCGCAAGATCTCGAGCGCGATCTTGTCAGGGGTCTGCAAACCCGCCGCCAGCACATGGGCGGTCAGGTTGAACGGGGCAGGGCAATGGGCGGTCATGCCATGACATAGGCGCGCCCGTGTGAAAGATGCAAGCACCCAGCCGCACAAGCGTTGACGCAGCCCGCCTGAACATGCAAGGGCGGCACAGCGCCCCATTCCCGCAGCAAAGGCTTCAAGCATGATCGTGACCATCGATGTGACCATGGACTATGCGCTGGAACCGGGCGATCCGGTCTTGCTGGCGCTTGCAGTGCTGCCATCGCCCGCGCAGACCATCCTGCACAGCGATTTGCAGGTGCAAGATGCCCAGCTTTCATGGTTGGATCAGGCCGGGGCGGCGGGTCAGCGTGTCTGGGTCTTGCATGAGGGCGTGCGCCTGCTGGCCCGCTACGCGGCGCGGGTTCAGATATCCCGCGCGGCACCGCTGCTGGACAGGCTGTCGGCCGTTCCCATGCACGATCTGCCCACAGAGGCGCTGGCGGCACTGCGCCCGTCGCTGTTCTGCCCCTCGGACCGGTTTGGGCCATTTGTGCAGGACCGGTTCGGGCATTTGTCGGGGGGCGCGATGATCGCCGCCATGCGCGACTGGGTGGCGGGCAATCTGCGCTATGTGCCCGGCGCGTCAGATGCTGCGACCACCGCGCTGGACACATTCGTCACGCGGCAGGGGGTGTGCCGCGACTATGCGCATTTGCTTTGTGCCTTTGCCCGCGCCGCCGGGGTGCCCGCGCGCTATGTTTCGGGCTACAGCCCCAGCGTGACACCGCCCGATTTCCACGCCTGCGCCGAGGTCTGGCTGGAGGGCGGCTGGCAACTGGTGGACCCGACGGGGATGAGCACGCCGGGCAACTTCGCCGTGATCGCCTCTGGCCGCGACGCGGGCGATGTGGCCTTCATGGAAACGGCAGGCTGGGCGACCGTGGTGCGGCAAGAGGTGCGGGTGGGCTGAGAAGGCCGTCAAAACCGTCATTTGCACACCCTCGTTGAGCGACCTCTTTGCCGATGAACGACCAGTCGGCAGGCCCATTCCCAAGACCGGGTTCAGCCTTGCGGCCCTTGCCGGGTGCTGGCGCGGCCGCTGCTTGAAAGATCACTTGCGAACGGGCCAAGATTGCCATACTTGGACGCTCGCTTATGGTGGCGACCCTCTGGCAAGTGTGAACACATTATGGAACGTCTGATCGAGAATACTCTTTTTGCCAGTCGTTGGCTGCTTGCACCGATGTATCTTGGGCTTGTGGTCACCGTGGCTGCGCTTGTCTGGGTTTTCGGGGTGGAACTGGTCCGCTTCGTAGGTCAAATCCCGTCGATGACGGTCGATAATGCGATCCTTGGCGTTCTTGCTCTGATCGACCTGAGCCTTGCGGCGAACCTGCTTCTGATCGTGATTTTCTCGGGCTATGAGAATTTTGTCAGCCGTATGGACTTTAAGGAACATGAAGATCGGTTCGACTGGCAGGGCGATGTCGACTTCTCTGCGCTGAAGCTCAAGCTCGTGGCCTCTATCGTGGCAATTTCCGGGATTCACCTTCTTAAGGTGTTCATGGATATCGAGAAATACACCGATGCGCAGATCCAGTGGATGATTATCATCCATTTGGTCTTTGTCGTCTCGGGCGTTCTTCTTGCTGCGATGGATTGGATCGCCAACCATGCCAAAGCCCTGAAGCGATCAAAGCTTCCGAAAACCTGACCGCTTCCGCCGCCTTTAACCGGCGAAGCTTGCCGCCGGGCCTTGGCGGCGCGATGGGTCATCGGGTGCGGGAAGGCCGTTTGCGGACCTTCCCCCGCCCTCAATCAAATCCATGCGTCAGTTCTGGCACGTCATCCGCGCCCGCCGACCCGCGCCCGGACAGGGACGGGTTTTCCATGAAGAATCGGTGGCAGTTGAACAGGCGGCGGTCGTCACCATCTTCGGGCAGCACGCGCCGGGCCGGGCCGTCGGGTTGCAGCACCCAGCTTTGCGCCTCATCCGCAAGGTTGGCGGCCATGATCTGGCCCACGATCTGCGCCTTGACCGTGTCATTCATGATCTCGACCAGTGTTTCCACCCGGCGGTTCAGGTTGCGCCCCATCCAATCGGCGGAAGACATGAACACCCGCGCCTGACCAGACGGCAGCGCAGCGCCATTGCCGAAGCACACGATGCGCGAATGCTCCAGAAACCGGCCCACGACCGATTTAATGCGGATATTCTCTGACAGCCCCGCAATGCCGGGCCGCAAGCCACAGATGCCACGAATGACAAGGCTGATTTTCACGCCCGCGCGGCTGGCATCATAAAGCGCGTCAATGATATCCGGCTCTATCAGCGAATTCATCTTGGCCCAGATTTCTGCGGGTTCGCCTTTGCGGGCGCGCGCGGCCTCTGCGGCAATCATGTCCAGCAGGCGCGGTTTGATGCCCATGGGCGAAATCGCCAGATTTTCCAGCCGCGCAGGTTCGGCATAGCCCGAGACATAGTTGAACACCCGCGCCGCATCGCGCCCCAAGGCCGCGTCGCAGGTGAACAGCGACAGGTCGGTATAGATGCGGGCGGTGATGGGATGGTAATTGCCCGTTCCCCAATGGGTATAGGTCACCAGCCGGTCGCCTTCGCGGCGCACCACGGTGCTGATCTTGGCATGGGTCTTGTAATTCACGAAGCCGTAGACCACATGCGCGCCCGCGCGCTCCAGGCGGCGGGACTGGCGAATATTGGCGGCCTCGTCAAAGCGGGCTTTCAATTCGACAAGGGCGGTCACGGATTTGCCGTCCTCGGCCGCCTCGCACAGGGCTTCCACGATGGGGCTGTTGCGCGAGGTGCGATACAGTGTCTGGCGGATGGCCAGCACATCGGGGTCGCGCGCGGCCTGTTGCAAGAAGCGCACCACCATGTCGAAGGTTTCATAGGGGTGGTGCAGAAGCATGTCCTTCTGGCGGATGGCGGCGAACATGTCGCCATCATGGTCCTGAACACGTTCGGGCACGCGCGGGCTGAAACTGGGCCATAGCAGGTCAGGCCGCTCATCAAGGATCAGTTCCTTCAGTGTGGTGATGCCCATGATCCCACGCACTTCGACCACTTCTTCGGGGGCGACGCGCAGCTTGTCCATGACCATGTCGCGCAGGTCGGCAGTGGCGCCTTGCGATAGTTTCAGGCGCACCACCTCGCCCCGGCGGCGGCGTTTCAGCGCAACCTCGAATTCGCGCACAAGATCTTCGGCTTCTTCCTCGACCTCTAGGTCGCTGTCGCGCAGCACCGAAAAGGTGCAAGAGCCACGCAGCGCGTAACCCGGAAACAGGCTGTCCAGTTCGGCCAGCACCAGTTCTTCCAAGGGCAGCAGACGGACGGGATTGGTGCCCACCCGGACGAAACGGTCAATCTGGTTGGGGATGGGCACAAGCGCGTCCAACTGGCGACCAGACGGGTCTTCCAGTTCCAACGCCAAAGAGAAACCGGCATTGGGGATGAAGGGGAAGGGATGCGCCGGGTCAATGGCCAGCGGCGACAGCACCGGAAAGACATTGTTCAGATACCAGTCCTGCAACCATGCGCGGTCTTCGGCCGTCAGCTCATGGCGCGACAGGATGGTGATGCCTTCTTCTGCCAGAAGCGGCCGCAGTTTGGCCCAGACTTCTTGCTGGTAATCCATCAGGCGGCGCGCATCCTCGTCGATCAGCACAAGCTGTTCGGCGGGGGTTTTGCCGTCATCCGACGGGGTGCTATGCCCGGCACGCGCCAATTCGCGCAGACCCGCCACGCGGACGGTGTAGAATTCATCCAGATTGGCCGCCGAGATGGACAGAAAGCGCACGCGTTCCAGCAGCGGCACGCGTGGGTTCATCGCCTCTTCCAGCACGCGCCAGTTAAAGGCCAGCCACGACAATTCGCGGTTGAAGAAACGGTCCGGTCCGGCCGGGTCGAAATCCGACAGGGTTACGGGCGCGGGGAAGGGGCTGGACAGAAAATCTGCCGTGGGGGTCGTGTGTGTCATAGGGTTCGCATAACCAGATTTGATGTAGGTTTTGTAACGGCGCAGGCGCATTTCATTATTGGCGGCGGGCGTCGATGACGACCGCGCCTTGGGCGGTCAACGAAAGCCGCCCCGTCTCTGGGGACAGCCGGTAGCCATCCACACGTTCCAAGGCGCGGGCAAAGCGCTGTTCCTGCGCCATCGTGGCGTCCGTGCAGGCCATCATGGTGCTGGCAATGCGCCCAAAGGTCAGAATGCCGCCATGGCGCTGAAACCCGCCGATCAGCCGGTTGCAGCCCACCGTGGCGGACATGCGCCCATCGGAAAAGAACACCAATTCGGTGCGCGACGGAAACAGCGCCGCATTGCCGTCAATCTGGGTCAGGTTCCAGACCCCGCGCGCCAGTTCTTCACTGGCAGCGATGAAGCGGCAGTCGGCCAGTTGCGCACCGTCAATGGTCAGAATTGCAGACCCGGCTTTCAGATGCGCAGATGTCGCGGGGTTGTCGGCCTGCTCGTAATACGCGCCAGAGGCCGCCGGGCGCGGCACCAGCGTCAGCACCTGCTCGTTGAAGCGCAAGCGCAATTCTTCCGGCAGAAAGCCGATTTCCACATATTGCCCGCCGCAATCGAGCAGGCTGGCAAAGCCCATGGGCGGTGTTGCAATCGCCCGCAGCGGGGGCAGCGTGATATCATCAGTGCCGGGGTTTAGGGCATAGGGTTCTGTCAGCCAAAATTGACCGCCGGGTGCCCGCAGCCCGGCCCGCAGGATCAAGGCGCGGTCGGTGGGCGCGTCCAGCGCAAAGGCGAACGGGCTTTGGGTATCGCCAATTTCGGCCCGGCTTTCAGCGGCCTTGGTGTCGTCGGCATCGACAAGGTCAACCATGAAACTAGTGCCAAAGGGCAGGGCGATTCGTTCCAGCAGCACCACCTCGCCGCTGATCTGGCGGGTGGTCTGGGCGGCGGCAATCGGCGCGGCCATAATCAGAGCAAGGACAAACAGAAGAGAGCGGATCACGGCAAAGGCCTCGAGTGTGATTTAATGCAATGACACGACAGTAAGCACGCGCTTGCCGTGCCACAAGTCGCGCTGTTCAGAATATGCATGGCCCCTTGCGCGTGCCGGGGGCGGCGCAGGTCAATCGCTTTGCATAAGTTCTGCCGCCAGCGCCCGCCCGATGGGTTTGCCGCGCGCCAAGGCATTGGCATCAAGCTGCGCGACCAGCCTTTGCGCGGCCGCCAGCGACCGTTCCATCCGGGGCAGCAGATAGGGAATCAGCCGCTCGGATATGACCACTTGCCGATCCGCGAACAGCTTGGCCAATACGGCGGCCAGCAGCGTGTCATCAGGCGCGGCGACGGCGACATGAGTGCAGGCACCCAGCCGCGAGGCAAGGTCGGGCAGGGTCACACCCCAATCGCGGGCGGGGGGGCGCGCGGCCATCACCACTTCGGCGTCATGCGCCTGCGCAAGGTTCAGCAAATGAAACAGCGCGGTTTGCCCGTCAGCGCTGTCGGCCACCTGCGCGGCATTGTCCAGCCAGACCGCCCCTTGCGCGACTGCGCCGGGCAGATCGGCCCGGGCCAGCGCGGTGCCGTCCAGATGCACTGCATTGCGTGCCTCTGCCCAGATATGGCCCAGATGCGTTTTACCCGACCCCTCTGGCCCATGCAGCACCAAGCGACCGCCGGGCAAAGGCGCGCCCAGCAGCCCCAGCGCTGCCGCATTGCAAGCACTTGGCACGAAATCGGCCCGCCCCATGCGCGCGGGCAGAACCAGCGGCAGAGCGGCTTGCCGGGGCGTCATTTCGGCTCTCCGCCTTTGCCATAAAGCTTGCTGTCCATGTATTGCGCCACGCCAAAGCGCACCAGCACCCCGATGCTGGCCGCCAGCGGCACTGCGATCAGCATGCCGGTAAAGCCCAAAAGCGCCCCAAAGGCCGAGACGGCGAACAAAAGCCAGACCGGGTGCAGCCGAACCGAATCTCCGACAATGCGCGGCACCAGCACATTTCCTTCCAGCATCTGCCCGAAAACGAACACCGCCAGCACCAGCCCGATTTCCAGCGGGCTGCCCCAGAACTGCCAAAGCCCGACGCCAATCGCCAACGCGCCCCCGATGATGGCGCCAATATAGGGGATGAAGGAAATCAGCCCCGCCGTGACGCCAATCGCCAGCCCGAATTGCAGCCCGATCAGGCCCAGCGCAGTCGCGTAATAGGCGGCAAGGATGAAACACACCGTCACCTGACCGCGCACGAACCCGGCGATGCTGGCGTCAATCTCTCCGGCCAGGTGGCGTAGCACCGGTGCGTGCTGGCGTGGCAGCAGGTCGTCAATCTGGCGCACAAGGCGTTCCCAATCCAGCAGAAGGTAAAAGGCCACGACCGGCGTGACCACCAGAAAGACCAGCGCGCCCACCAGCCCCGAAACCGAACGCAGCACACCCTGCGCCAAGGCCGCACCCCGGTCGCGGATCGCCTCACCCAGCGATGACAGCGAATTGCGCAGCGTGTCTTCCAGTTGCGCGATATCGGGAAAGCGTGCGGTCAGGAATTCTTGCAGGCGTGTCAATAGGTCCGGCGCGGTTTCGGAAAACTGCACCGCCTGAGTGACCACGGCCGGGATAATCAGCCCCCCGGCCAGCACCACCACGCCAAAGGCCAGCGCCATCAGCGCAGAGACCGCGGCGGTGCGCGGCACCCCCCTGTTTTGCAGCTTGGTCACAACCGGGTTC
Source organism: Roseibaca calidilacus (assembly GCF_001517585.1). Taxonomy (NCBI): domain Bacteria; kingdom Pseudomonadati; phylum Pseudomonadota; class Alphaproteobacteria; order Rhodobacterales; family Paracoccaceae; genus Roseinatronobacter; species Roseibaca calidilacus. Next base: position 764,905 of record NZ_FBYC01000004.1, read on the forward strand.
AGGAAATAGGCCATCGCCATGCCCGTGATGAAGGGCAACAGCACATCCCCCATCACCCATAACAGGGCAATAAAGACCAGCCCCGCAAGGCCCCAATAGCGCAACTGTTGGTCTATCGGCATGGCCACGGCGAATACCCCTTACACTGTCATGTGGCGCGCGCGTGCGCCGCGTTCGATGGCGGCGGCATGTAGCCGATCTATCCCCAGCTCATGGCGGATTTCTTCCAGCATGCGCAATTCGGGCTGCGCCAGCAACCCGTCGGCGGCGGCCACGTCGCAAGCCAGCGCATAGGCGGTTTCGTGCAGCACCTCTGGCAGGCTGTCGCGCACCAACCCGAACAGCGCATCCAGCCCGTCATCTTCCTCGAACAGTTCGAACACGGTCTGGGCCATGACCCGGATGCGGTCGGAATCATACTCCGCAAAGATCGGCAGGTGGTTCACCAGCGTCTGGATGGCGACCAGTTCCGCGGTGCGAATGCTTTGGTCGGCGGCGGAAACCGCGATCATCACCGCGACAAGGCTGTCTTGCGGCGACATCGGGTGCGGAAGGGGGGGCATATCTTTGTCCTGTGTTATGCGTGCAGGTGCAGAATATTGACGCGGGCGCGCCGCCGCAATAGGAACCAAGGCCAAACCAGCCCCCCCACACGGAAGTGACCAGACCCATGTCCAGCCTGCGCGACGCTGCCCTGACCTCGAAAGCTTGGCCCTTCGAGGAAGCCCGGAAACTGGCCGCGCGCTACAAGGACGCGCCGCCGGAAAAGGGCTATGTGCTGTTTGAAACCGGCTATGGCCCCTCTGGCCTGCCGCATATCGGCACGTTTGGAGAGGTCGCGCGCACAACCATGATCCGCCGCGCGTTTGAGGCGATCAGCGACATCCCGACCCGGATGATCTGCTTTTCCGATGACATGGACGGTATGCGCAAGGTGCCCGACAACGTGCCCGACCCGAGCGCGCTGGCCGAACATCTGCAAAAACCGCTGACCGCGGTGCCCGACCCGTTCGGCACGCATGACAGTTTCGGCGCGCATAACAACGCCATGTTGCGCCGGTTTCTGGACACGTTCGGGTTTGATTACGAATTCATCTCGGCCACGGAATATTACGCATCCGGCCAGTTCGACCCGGTGTTGCTGCGCGCTGCCGAACGCTATGATGACCTTATGGCGGTCATGCTGAAATCCTTGCGCGAAGAACGTCAGCAAACCTATTCCATCTTCCTGCCCATCCATCCCGAAACCGGCCGCGTTCTGTATGTGCCGATGAAGCATGTCGATGGCGCGAAGGGTGAAATCACATTTGACGACGAGGACGGGCGCGAATGGACGCTGCCTGTGACCGGCGGCCATGTAAAACTGCAATGGAAGCCCGATTTCGGCGCACGCTGGGCCGGGCTTGGCGTGGATTTCGAGATGTATGGCAAGGACCACGCCGCCAACACGCCCATCTATGACCGGATTTGCGAGATCTTGGGCGGGCGCGCGCCCGAGCATTACATCTATGAATTGTTCCTCGATGAGCAGGGCGAGAAGATCAGCAAATCCAAGGGCAACGGGATCAGCATTGACGAATGGCTGACCTATGCCAGCACGGAATCGCTGTCGTATTACATGTTCCTGAAACCGCGCACCGCCAAGCGCCTGTCATGGGATGTGATCCCAAAAGCGGTGGATGAATATCACCAGCAATTGCGCGCCTTTCCGGGGCAAGATGCCGATCAGCAAGCCGCGAACCCGGTCTGGCATATCCATGGCGGGCAGGTGCCCGCGTCTGGCATGGTGGTCAGTTTCTCGCTTTTGCTGAACCTTGCGTCGGTTGCCCGTGCGCAGGACAAGGACACGCTTTGGGGCTTTATCCGCCGCTACGCGCCCGAAGCCGCGCCAGACACGCACCCGGACCTTGACCAAGCGGCCGGTTTTGCCGTGCGCTATTTCGCAGATTTCGTGGCCCCCACGCTAAAGCCCCGCGCCCCCGACGATGCCGAGCGCGCGGCACTGGTGGAATTGGCCGCAACGCTGAAAACCATGGCAGAGACGGGCGCAGTGCCCGAAGCCCATGCCGCCGAATATGACAGCTTTTCCGAAGAACTGTTCATGTCGGTGGTGCGCGATACTGGCAAGGCGCATGGTTTCGACAACCTGCGCGCATGGTTCAAGGTGCTGTATGAGGTGCTTCTGGGGTCGGACCAGGGGCCGCGTTGGGGCAGCTTCATAGCACTCTACGGGTTGGCCGAAACCGTCGCTCTGATTGACCGCGCATTGGCGGGCGATCTGACCGCCTAGGCTTTGCGCCAAACCTGCCACGCTTTCGCCCAACCCTCTGTCGGGTTGGGCTGGGCATAGAGGGCATGGCCCATATGCAACGCCTGCCGCGCGAAACGGGCGCGCGCGGCAATCAGGTCCGGCTCCAGCCGCGCCAAGGCGGGGTCGTTTGTGCAGGTCGCGCGCAGAAATATGTGCAACACATCCAGATCGTTATGCGCACCCAAGGTGCGCGCAAGCCTGTCGACCTGAGCGATATGGCCGCGCAGCGCGGGCCGGTCGATTGGTTTGAAAAACCGCGCTTGATACCAATGCTGTTTTAGTCGCTTGCGCCAGGTGTGAAAGGCGGTTGCGTCCTCGCCCGCCATGCTGGCCGCGCAATAGGCGCGCTGGCCCTTGATCCATGTTCGTGCAAGGTTGCCCCAGACAAGCGGTGCGGTCTTGCCATGGAGGCGTGCGCTTTGCGCGGCATCGGCGAAGTCTGCCATCATACCGGAAAATTCTTGCAGCGCCATGGGGTCGCTTGCAGAATTCCAGAGTTCAATCTCGTCCAGCACGGCCGCGCGCAGGCTGTCGAAATCGGCAGGGGCGCGGCGCCGCGCGGTCAGATCGTCGAAGGTGGTCAGCATCACCTCGGCATCGCGGGCAGGGGCCAGACGGGCGGCGGCATCGCGAAGCTGCGCGTTCCAGTCTTTGGCCTCGTCCCACCCGCCGCGCAGCAGCCGCAACAGCCCGCGACATTCCTTGGCGCGTTTTCGCAGCATAAACAGGCTGGCCGCGCTGCCATGTTGCGCGACCTCTGCACATGCCATGCTGGCGCGCGCGCTCAGCACTTGGCGCAGCGCGGGTTGCAGCTTTGGACGGTTGGACGGATAGGCCAGTTTCATCGTCATATGCAGGGGTTGATCCAATCGGGGCAGCGTGCCGTGCGATTATGGCACGGGCAGGGCCGATCCATGGCCATGGCCTGAAACTGATCCGAACGCGCCCGCGTAGCGTAACCATCCAGACAAGAAAGGACATGCCATGCGCTACGTGATTGCCCTGTTGCTTGCCATTTCCCTTGCGCCCGCTGGGTTGCGCGCCCAAGGCTCAGAGATACCCGATGTCATCCGCGACCAGATCAGCGCCTTTCAGGCCGATGATTTCACCGCCGCGTTTGACCATGCCAGCCCGACGATCAAGCGCCTGTTCGGCACGCCCGAGCGGTTTGGCCAGATGGTGCAAAGCGGCTACCCGATGGTCTATCGCCCCGCCGACGTGCAGATGCTGGACCTGCGCGAGATGGGCGCGGCCCGCATTCAGCGCGTGATGATCCGTGACGCGGAGGGGCGTCTGCATTTTCTAGACTACCAGATGATCCCGTCTGACGCAGGCTGGCAGATCGACGGCGTCCAGATCGTGCGCGACGGGCAGGTGGGCGCTTAACGGTTCGCGCCGGGCACCCACAGAATGTCGTCGGCGCCGTTATTGTTGACCACACGACCGGCGACGAAAAACCAGTCGGACAGCCGGTTCAGGTATTTCACCGCCGACTCGTTGACGGATTCAATCGCCGCTAGTGCAATGGTTTCGCGTTCAGCGCGGCGCGCGACCGTGCGGCACAGGTGGAAATGCGCGGCCAAAGGCGTGCCACCGGGCAGGATGAAGCTGCGCAAGGGTTGCAGGTCTTTGTTCATCGCGTCGATCTCAGCTTCCAGCCGGTCGATCTGCGCCGGGATCATCCGCAAGGGGGTGTATTCTTCCTCTGCGTCGCGCTCCATATCGGGGCGGCACAGATCCGCGCCCAGATCGAACAGGTCGTTCTGAATGCGCGCCATGGCGGCGGCCATGTCGCCTGTCGCGTGCAGCCGCGCAAGGCCCATGACGGCGTTCAACTCATCGACCGTGCCATAAGCGGTCACGCGCTGCGAATGTTTGGCGACCCGCATGCCGTTGCCCAAAGCGGTTTCGCCCGCATCACCGGTGCGCGTGTAAATCTTGTTCAGAACAACCATGTCAGGCCCCTTTTTGCCGGAAATAGACGAAGGCGACGATCAGCAGGACCGCGATGAACTGCGCGATCAGTCGGTAGCGCATCATGCGGTTGCCGTGTTTCTGGTTGAAGGCCCCACCGCGGCCGAAACCGCCAATGCCCACCACCAGAACGCCCAGCACCACAAGACAGGCCACCACCGCAGCTATGAATAACGGATCATTTGCGAACATGGCCAGTCCCCTGTCGTTGCGCCTTGCGCGCAACTTAATCTTATTGCCGCGCGTTGCGACCCCTAATTTCGCGTGGGGTTACAGCCGCTGCAAGATCATGTCCAGAACCCGCGTGGGCAGCACCCGGCGCAATGCCCCCAGCAGGTAGGTGGGTGTTGTGACCGGGTAGCGCGCGCGTGGGCGGCGCGCTTCCAGCGCGTGGATCAGTCGTTTCGTGACCGCTTCGGGCGGCAGTTCAAAAACATCGGGGTCGCGCTTATCATATAGCCGCGCCAGCAGGCTGCCACGGTATTGCGCGGCGCGGGGGCTATTTTCCCAATCGATCCACCGCTCGAAATGCGGGATCGAATTTTCCCGTATGCGCGAGGTGATCGGCCCCGGTTCGATCAGCGCGACATGAATGCCCGTGCCCGCCAATTCCAGACGCATCACGTCTGATAGCCCTTCCAGAGCGAATTTGCTGGCCACATAGGCACCGCGCCATTTCAGCGCCGCCAGCCCCAGCACTGACGAATTCTGCACAATCCGCCCATGCCCTTGCGCGCGCATCAGGGGCAGGACCGCGCGGGTCAGTTCGTGCCAGCCAAAGAGGTTGGTTTCGAACAGCGCGCGCAAGCCCTCGGTTGGCAGGTCTTCCACGGCGCCGGGCAGGGCGAAGGCACCGTTGTTGAACAGCGCATCCAGCCGCCCGCCGGTACGGTCCAGTGTTTGCGCCAGTGCCGCGTGAATGCTGGCCGTGTCGGTCAGGTCCAGCGGAAAGCTGTCCAACCCCTCGGCGCAAAGCCGCGCGCAATCGTCGGGCTTGCGGCAGGTGGCCAGCACCTGCCAGCCGCGCGCGGCCAGCGCATGGGCGGCATGATGGCCAATGCCGGAACTGCACCCGGTAATCAGAACGCTGCGCATGCGCGGGCCTATGCCTTGTCCCATTGCTCGCGCTTGCGGTAGATGGTCGAAGGCGCGATGTCCAGTTCGCGCGCGGCGCGCGGCACAGATCCGCCATGGCGCGAAATGGCCGCCGTGATCGCGCGCTCTTCGATCTGGGCCATGGTCAACCCGGCGAACGGGTCTGCGTTCGGCTGAGTGGGGGGCACTTGGTTCGGGTCCGGCAGATTGGCCAGATTATGCGGCAGCATTGCCCGGGTCACGACCTCTCCATCATGCAAAACGACGGCATGACGCAGGACATTTATCAACTCGCGCACATTTCCGTGCCATGGCAGGGTCAGGAACAGGTCCAGCACATCGGGGCTGAAGCGGGAAAAGCGCTTGCCTTCTTCCGCGGCAATCTGGGCCAGGTAATATTGCGCCAACATGTGAATATCGGTGCCGCGCGCGCGCAGCGGCGGCATGGTCAACGGAATGACGAACAGCCGGTAATACAGATCCTCGCGCAGGCGACCGGCGCGCATGTCTTCGGTCGGGTCGCGGCTGGCGGTGCACACAAGGCGCACATCGACCTTGATCTGGCGTGTGTCGCCGACCGGCGCAAAGCTGGAGCGTTGCAGAAACCGCAAGAACGCGGCTTGCAGATCGCGATTCATGTCCTGAATGTTTTGTACAAACAGTGTGCCGCCATCGGCTTGCGCAATCGCACCGGCGCGGGTTTGGGCCTGCGCAGAACCGCGCCCGGATTTGGGCGCGCTTTGCCCGAACAGTTCGATCTCCAGCATCTCTGGGTCGGCCGCAGCACAATTGAGCGTGACAAAACGCTGCGCCGCGCGGTCCGATTTCAGATGCACGGCGCGCGCGCACAGCTCTTTGCCGGTGCCGCTTTCGCCCAAGATGAACACTGGCGCGGTTGATGCGGCCACTGCCGCGATCCGGTTATGGACCTCTTGCATCGCGGCCGATTGGCCCATGAATGCACGGTCCAGCGCGTCCCCACGCCCGGCAGAGTCAACGGTCAGGCTGACCTCTTCGCGCAATTCCGCAAAGGCGCTGGCAACCGCCCCGATCATGCGGATATCGCCCAGCGGCTTGACAAGGAAATCATGCGCGCCTTCGCGCGTCGCTTCTATTGCGTTATTGACCGACCCGTTGGCGGTGATGACGATGATGCGCGTTTCGGGCTGCAATTCCAGCATTTCGCGCATGACCATCAGCCCATCGGCATCGGGCAGCATAAGGTCCAGCAACACCACCCGTGGCCGGTGCTCGGCAAAGGTTGCAAGGGCTTCGGCACCGCTGGCGGCCAGCATCGGTTTGTAGCCTGCCTTGCGCAACACCGTGGCATACAGCATCTGCAAAGATGGCGTGTCCTCTACCAGAAGCAGGCCATGCGCCTTGGTATCTTGCTGCGGCATCAATCGCCCGCCGCCAGCGCGGCCAGTGTCGCCCCGGCCTGTTGGGTTTGCGCTTCCAGCATTGGCAGCAAGACAGCCAGCGCCGTGCGGTCGTGCACGGTGCAGGCCTGTTCGGCCTGTTCGGCAGTGTCTGCAAGGCTGTCCGCCCCCAATGTGACGGACAAACCCTTGACCTCATGCGCGGTCTTGCGCAAAGCGTTCATGTCGCGTGACGGTTCCGAACTTGCCAGTGCAGCCGTCAAGACATCGCGACACCGCGCAAGGTCCATTTGGACCTGTGCCAAAAGCACATCCCGCAGCTCCGGGCCCCCCATGTCAAGAAACTCTGACAATTTTACCGGGTCAAATGACCCCGTTTCTGTTGCAATCCTGCCGGACACCAGTACACCGCTTCATTGCCAAGGCTGAAACTCATCTGCTTCAGCCTAGTCCGAAGCCGGTTCCGACAACAAGAGGTTTAAGTGCCCTAGCGGGAATTTGGGCGCGTATTTAATCCCTGCGGTTGTGTCAGCCGGCTTTCGCGGCGGGCAGGCCAAGGGTTTGCAACGCCGTGGCGATTTCATCAAGGATTGCCGGATCGTCAATGGTTGCAGGCATTTTGAACGCCTCGCCATCGGCGATCTTGACCATGGTTGCGCGCAAGATCTTGCCTGACCGTGTTTTGGGCAGGCGGTCCACCACCACGGCCAGCTTGAACGCGGCAACCGGCCCGATTTTCTCGCGCACCAGCTTCACGCATTCCGCGACCACCTCTGCGGCTTCGCGGTCCGCCCCCTTGTTCAGGCACAAAAAGCCCAGCGGCGCTTGGCCTTTCAGCGTGTCCGAAATGCCGATCACGGCACATTCGGCAACATCGGGGTGGCTTGCCAGCACTTCTTCCATGCCGCCGGTCGACAGGCGGTGCCCTGCCACGTTGATCACATCATCGGTCCGCGCCATGATATAGACATAACCGTCTTCATCCATGTAGCCCGCATCGCCCGACGCGTAATAGCCGGGGAATTGTTCCAGATAGCTTTTGCGGAAGCGGTCTTCGGCATTCCACAGCGTGGGCAGCGTGCCCGGCGGCAGCGGCAGCTTGATGGCGATGGCGCCCAATTCGCCCGGCGCGACCGGATGGCCGCCTTCGTCCAGCACCCGGATGTCATAGCCCGGCATTGCCACTGCGGGCGAGCCGATCTTGACCGGCAAGTGTTCCACACCCACGGGGTTTGCGGCGATCGCCCAGCCGGTTTCGGTCTGCCACCAATGGTCAATGACCGGCACGTTCAACTGCTCTTGCGCCCATGTAATCGTGTCAGGGTCCGCGCGCTCGCCCGCAAGGTAAACCTGTTTCAGGCAGGACAGATCGTATTTCTTGACGAACTCGCCCTGCGGGTCTTCGCGTTTGACGGCGCGGAAGGCGGTCGGCGCGGTGAAAAAGCTTTTGACCTTATGTTCGGAAATCACCCGCCAGAAAGTGCCCGCATCTGGGGTGCCGATGGGTTTGCCCTCGAACACGATGGTGGTGTTTCCGGCCAGCAGCGGCGCATAGCAAATATAGCTGTGGCCCACGACCCAACCCACATCCGAGGCTGCCCAGAACACATCGCCCGGATCGACATTGTAGATGGCCTTCATCGTCCAATGCAGCGCAACCATATGGCCTGCGGTGGGGCGCACCACGCCCTTGGGCTGGCCGGTGGTGCCGGATGTATAAAGGATGTAGGCCGGATGGTCGCCCGCGACCGGCACACATTCCGCCGGGGCCACGCCATACTGAAAGCCGTGCCAATTATAGTCGCGCCCTTCGACCAATTTGGCCACTTCCTGTTCGCGCTGGAAGATGACACAGAAGTCGGGCTTGTGGCGGGCCGCGTCAATCGCGGCATCCAGCAGCGGCTTGTAATGCACCACGCGCCCCGGTTCCAACCCGCAGCTTGCGGCGATGATCGCCTTTGGCTGCGCATCGTCAATCCGCACGGCCAATTCATTGGCGGCAAACCCGCCGAAGACGACCGAATGCACCGCCCCCAGACGCGCGCAGGCCAGCATCGCTTCCAGCGCCTCTGGGATCATCGGCATGTAGATGATGACCCGATCGCCCTTTTCCACACCCTTGGCGCGCAGCGCACCGGCCAGATTGGCCACGCGGTTGCGCAGTTCCACATAGCTGATCTCGCGCTTGGTATGGGTGATGGGGCTGTCATAGATGATGGCCGTCTGCTCGCCCCGGCCCGCTTCGACATGGCGGTCAACCGCGTTCCAGCAGGTGTTGCACTGCGCGTCTTTGAACCATTCGTAAAGCGGCGCGTTCTCGTCAAACAGCGCCTTGGATGGCGGCGTTACCCAGTCGATGGCTTGGGCTTGCTCCATCCAGAATGCGTTCGGGTCGGTCAATGATGCGCGGTGCAGGTCGGCATAGGCCATGGTCATCCTCCTCAGAATGCACATGGATTAGCCGAGCGCGCGGGCAGCGCGCAATGGCTGTTACCGTCAACATAGGGCGCGGAGGTGCATAAAATTTGCAATTTTGCGGCCAGAGTTTGCAAACACGCTATTATGCGTGCCGAAACCACGCGGCCGAAGGCGGTTTTGCAAATTGGTGCGTGCCCCTTACCCGTAATGCGCCACAGGTGTGCCCGCCAGCGCGGTCATGTTCAGCAAGCCCCGCGCCGTGATAGAGGGGGTTACGATATGGGCGGTATTGCCCATGCCCATCAGGATCGGCCCCACTTCCAAAGCGCCGGCGCGGGTTTTCAGAATGTTGCGCACGCCGCTGGCGGCATCGGTATTTGCAAAGATCAGCACATTGGCAGGCCCGCTGAACCGCGCATCGGGCAACAGCCGCGCGCGCAGATCGGGGTCAAGCGCCGCATCGACATGCATTTCGCCCTCATAGTCGAAATCTAGGCCCATGCTGTCCAGAATGCCCAGCGCCGCGCGCATGTTGCGCCCGGATGGCGTATCCAGATTGCCGAACTGGCTATGCGAGCACAGCGCGATTTTCGGGTCCAGCCCGAAGCGGCGCACATGGCGCGCGGCCCCGATGGTGGTTTCGACAATCTGCTCGGGCGTTGGGTTGGGGTGGACCTGCGTGTCGGCCACGAACAGGTTGCCCTCTTGCTGAATCATCAGCGACAGCGCGCCCACCGCGTGCCGCTCTGGCCCGCCCAGAATTTGCGTGACATAGTTCAAGTGCCACAGATATTGCCCGAAGGTGCCGCAGATCAGGCTGTCGGCATCGCCCCGATGCACCATGATCGCGCCAATGGCGGTGGTATTGGTGCGCAGGATGGCGCGCGCCAGTTCGGGCGTCACACCCCGGCGCTGCATGATTTGATGGTAGCTTTGCCAATAGTCGCGATAACGCGGGTCATCTTGCGGGTTGACCAATTCGAAATCGGTGCCCGGTTTGATCGACAGCCCCGCGCGCTCCAGCCGGTTGGCGACAACCTTGGGGCGGCCAATCAGAATGGGCACTTCGGTGGTTTCTTCCAGCATGGCGCTGGCGGCGCGCAGCACGCGCTCATCCTCGCCCTCGGCAAAGACAATGCGCCGCGAGGCCGCGCGCGCCGCTTCGAACACGGGCCGCATAATCATGGCAGAGCGGAACACCGACGCATCCAGCCCCTGTTTATAAGCGTCCAGATCGGCCAAGGGGCGCTTGGCCACGCCCGATTCCATTGCCGCGCGCGCAACCGAACTCGCCACAATCCCCATCAGGCGCGGGTCGAAGGGCTTCGGAATTAGATAATCGGGGCCGAAGCTAAGCTGCTCGCCCTTATAGGCCGCTGCCGCTTCGGCGCTGGTGGTCGCGCGGGCCAGCGCCGCGATCCCCTCGACACAGCCGATCTGCATCGCGTCATTGATCTCTGTCGCGCCCACATCCAGCGCGCCCCGAAAGATGAAGGGAAAGCACAGCACATTGTTGACCTGATTGGGGAAATCAGAACGCCCCGTGGCGATGATCGCATCGGGGGCAACCTCGCGGACCTGATCTGGCAGAATTTCTGGCGTGGGGTTGGCCAGCGCAAAGATGATGGGGCGCGCTGCCATGCGTGCCACATGCGCGGGCGTCAGCGCGCCGGGGCCGGACAGGCCCAGAAACAGGTCGGCCCCGTCGATCACATCGTCCAAGCTGCGGGCATCGGTGGCTTGGGCGAAAGCGGCCTTTTGCGGGTTCATATCCACTTCGCGCCCGGCATGGACCAGCCCGTGAATATCGCACAGGAACACGTTTTCGCGCTTCACACCCAGCTTTAGCAGCATGTTCAGGCAGGCAATGCCCGCAGCCCCGCCGCCGGTAGAGACGATCTTGATATCTTCAAACCGCTTGCCGGCCACGCGCAATGCATTGGTCGCCGCTGCGCCCACAACAATGGCGGTGCCGTGCTGGTCGTCATGGAACACCGGAATGCCCATCCGCTCGCGGCAGATCTTTTCCACGATGAAGCAATCGGGGGCCTTGATGTCTTCAAGGTTGATCGCGCCGAATGTGGGTTCCAGCGCGCAGACGATCTCGGCCAGCTTGACCGGGTCGGGTTCATTCAGTTCAATGTCAAAACAATCGATATTGGCGAATTTCTTGAACAGAACCGCCTTGCCTTCCATAACCGGTTTGGACGCCAGCGCCCCGATATTGCCAAGCCCCAGCACCGCGGTGCCATTGCTGACAACGGCCACAAGGTTGCCGCGCGTGGTGTAGCGGGCGGCATTTTCCGGGTTCGCCTTGATTTCCAGACAGGCCTCTGCCACGCCGGGTGAATAGGCGCGCGACAGGTCATAGCCATTGGCCAAGGGCTTGGTCGCCCGAATTTCTAATTTCCCAGGGCGCGGGTATTCATGATAAAGCAGCGCCGGGTGGCGGTTGTCGTCATGGGTCTGCTCTGTCATCTTATCCTCCTGCCGCAACTTGGTTTAACCTTAAACCATTGCCCGGTCGCTGCAAGTCCCGGTAGCGCTAAAGCGGTTTTGTCCAGTCGTCGGCAAACGCCGCAGCGCGGGCTTGCATCGCTGCGTGCGGCGGCGCAAACTTGCGCGCAAAAAGAGGTATGCGATGTCACTCGAAGATGCAGCGCGCGATGTGCGCGAGCGGGCCTATGCGCCTTATTCCAATTTCAAGGTGGGGGCGGCGCTGCGCGCCGACACGGGCGCGGTGTTCGTGGGGTGCAATGTGGAAAACGTGGCCTACCCCGAAGGCACCTGCGCCGAAGCGGGCGCGATTGCGGCCATGATCGCGGGTGGCGCACAGCGGATTGCGGAAATCGTGGTCATTGCCGACAGCCCAACGCCGGTGCCCCCCTGCGGTGGCTGCCGTCAGAAGATTGCCGAATTTGCGGGGGCTGATGTGCCGGTCACGCTCTTGTCGCTGAACGGCGCGCGGCAGAACACCACGGTCGCGGCACTTTTGCCCGGCGCGTTCGGCGCGGACCATATGGAGCGCGGCTGATGCCGCGTGCCTTCCTCGTTGTGCTCGATTCGGTGGGCTGTGGCGGCGCGCCGGATGCCGAGGCGTTCGGCGATGCGGGCGCCAACACGCTGGGCCATATCGCGCAAGCTTGTGCGGCGGGGCAGGCGGACAAGGGCCGCGCAGGGCCGTTGCGCCTGCCGGTGCTGGATGGGCTGGGCTTGGGGGCCGCGATCCTGCTCGCCTCTGGCATGGATGCGCCGGGTCTTGGCGCGCGGCCCTCGGGCCTGTGGGGTGCGGCGACAGAGGTCTCGCGCGGCAAGGACACCCCGTCGGGGCATTGGGAACTGGCGGGCGTGCCGGTGCCGTGGGACTGGACCTATTTCCCGCGCCAGATCCCGGCCTTTTCGCCCGATCTGACCGCGAAGGTCTGCGATTTGGCCGGGACCCATGGCATTTTGGGCAATTGTCACGCTGGCGGGGTCGCGATAATCGACCGTTTCGGGGCCGAACACCTGCGCACGGGCTGGCCGATCTGCTACACCTCTGCCGACAGCGTGTTCCAGATTGCCGCGCATGAACAAGCCTTCGGGCTGGACCGGCTGCACAAACTTTGTGCCGATCTTGCCCCCCATCTGCACGCCATACGCGTGGGTCGGGTCATTGCGCGGCCCTTTCTGGGCACCGAGGGCGCGTTCACCCGCACCCATAACCGCCGCGACTACGCCATTGCCCCGCCCGCGCCCACGCTGTGCGATTGGGTTAGCGGGGCCGGGCGCGTGGTGCATGGCGTGGGCAAGATATCCGACATTTTCTCGGGGCAGGGGATTACGCATAGCCACAAAGGGGCGGATGACGCGGCGCTGTGCGATCACCTTCTGCGGTTGGTGGACGGGGCCGAGGACGGGTCACTGACCTTCTGCAACCTTGTGGAATTCGACAGCCTATACGGCCACCCGCGCGACGTGGCGGGATATGCCCGCGCGCTAGAACGGTTCGACGCAGTCGCGGGCCAAATGCTGGGTCGCCTGCGCCCGGGCGATATTGCGGTGTTCACCGCCGACCACGGCAACGATCCGACGGCAGCGGGGTCCGACCACACGCGCGAACGCGTGCCGGTTCTGGTTGCGGGCCTTGGTGCGGGCGAAATCGGGCATTGCGGTTTTGTCGATGTCGCGGCATCCATCGCGCAGCATCTGGGCGTTCCTGCCCATGGGCCGGGACGGAGCTTTCTACCATGAGCGATTTTGCAAAGCTGCCCAAGCTGGAATTGCACCTGCATCTGGAAGGGGCGGCACCCCCTGCCTTCATCCGCGCGCAGGCCAAGCGTAAGGGCGTGGACCTGTCGGGCATTTTTGACGTGGCAGGGGCCTATAAATACACTGGCTTCGTGGATTTCTTGCGCGTCTATGAAGCTGCCTGCACGGTGCTGACCACCCCGCAAGATTTTCACGACCTGACCTTGGCCGTGCTGGAGCAATCCGCCGCGCATGGCGTGATTTACTCGGAAGCGTTCCTCTCGCCCGACTTTTGCGGTGGCGGCGACTTGGTGGCGTGGCGCGACTACCTGGCGGCGATCGAAGCTGCGGCTGCGACCGCCGAGTCGCAAATGGGCATCACCCTGCGCGGCTGTATTACCTGCATTCGCCATTTTGGGCCGGACAAAGCCCGCATCATCGCGCGGTGCGCGCAGGAAACGGCGGGCGATTTCATCACTGGCTTTGGCATTGCGGGCGATGAGAACGCGGGCGAACTGCCCGATTTCATCTATAGTTTCGATGCCGCGCGCGAGGCGGGTCTGGGCCTGACCGCCCATGCCGGCGAATGGCGCGGGCCGGATGAAGTGCGCGCAGCACTGGAACACCTGCGCGTGTCGCGCATCGGCCATGGGGTGCGGGCGGTAGACGACCCGGCGCTGGTCGAACATCTGGCCGAGCGCGGCACCGTGCTAGAGGTCTGTCCCGGGTCCAACGTGGTGCTTGGCGTCTATCCCGACCTGCGCGCCCATCCCATCGAAAAACTGCGCGCGGCGGGGGTGGCTGTCACCGTCTCGACCGACGATCCGCCGTTTTTCCACACCGATATGAGCGCGGAATATGCCGGGCTGCACCGCGCCTTCGGCTGGGAGCAGCCGCAATTCGACGCGCTGGCGCAGACCGCGCTGCACGCCGCCTTTTGCGACGACAGCACGCGCGCACGCCTTGCCAAACGATTGGAGAGCGCATGACCCATCCTGACCTTACCCTGATCGACCACCCGCTGGTGCAGCACAAGCTAAGCCTGATGCGTGACAGCCGCACGCCCAGCCCGGAATTTCGCCGCCTTTTGCGCGAAATCGCGCTGCTCTTGACCTATGAGGCCACGCGCGACCTGCCCATCGCGCCGCAGCGCATCGACACGCCGCTGACGGCGATGGACGCCCCCATGCTGGCCGGGCCTGACCCGGCGGTGGTGTCAATCCTGCGGGCGGGCAATGGGCTGCTTGACGGGGTGCTTGATGTGGTGCCAACGGCCAAAGTAGGCTTTGTGGGCCTTTACCGCGATGAAGAAACCCTGCGCCCGGTGGAATATTACAACAAGCTGCCCTCTGATATGCCGGGCCGGTTTACCATAGCGGTCGACCCGATGCTGGCCACCGGCCATTCCGCTGCCGCAGCCATTGACCTGCTAAAGCGGGCAGGTGCCGCGCGGATATGCTTTATCTGCCTGCTGGCCGCGCCCGAAGGCGTGGCAGTCATGGCCCAGAAGCACCCCGATGTGCGGATCGTAACCGCCGCGCTGGACAGCCATTTGAACGAAAAAGGGTATATCGTGCCGGGCTTGGGCGATGCAGGTGATCGTATCTTTGGCACGGTTTAGGCAAGCGCAGGGCCGAATCGCCTTTACTTTCCAAGGCTTGCAGCGGCATTCTTGAATGAATTGACCGGGGGGTTTGGATGACTCGTTTTTTGATGGCTGCAAGTGTGGCGGCGATTTGCACGGGCCTTGCGGCACAGGCTCAGACCAATGGGTTGAACCCGGCCAATCTGCCGCCCGCAGCGTTTGAAGGGCGCGAATTCGTCGATAGCGCGGGCTGCGCATTTCTGCGGTCAACCTTCGGGGGCGAAGTGACATGGATTCCGCGCTACGGGACGGACCGCAACCCGGTTTGCGACCTGTCCCCAACGGTTTTTGCATCCGATACTCCCGCAGCCCCGGCAACATCTGCGCCAGACGCGCCAAGCCAACAGGCCAGCGCGGCAGAAAATGCAGCACCTGCCGCCGACGCAGAGCAGGCCGATCCGGAAACGACCGAAACCACAGCGGCCGCGCCCGCCGACACCACCGCCGCACCGCGCGGCCGGATAGAGATTGTCGGCGCTGTCCGTGACCCGGTGCGCCGCGTCGCACCCAGTTTTCTGGGCAAGGAACCGCCACGAAGCCAACCGCCGCGCCGCGCCAAGCCGCGCTACCCGGTGGCCGATGCCTCTGGCCGTCACCCGTCCTGCCCCGGCAGTGCGCCTTTCGGGCAGTTGGTGAATGCAAGCGACGGGCGCAAACTGGTGCGCTGCGTGACCGAACCGGCCTTGTTTCTGGGCAAGCACGAAACAGAGCAGACGCAGCTCGCCTCTGTTGCCCAGCATGACAGTGGCGGGCAGGGGCTAAGGGTGCAGGTGGGCAGTTTTTCCGTGCCGGCCAATGCCCACCGGCTGGTGTCGCGTCTGCTAGCGCATGGCTTGCCCGCCAGCCAGCAGACGGCACGCGGGCTAAGGGTTGTGAGCGTTGGCCCTTTCAGCGGCGGCGCAGAGGCACAGAGCGCCTTGGCACAGGTGCGCGCGATGGGCTTTCACGACGCCTTCCTGCGCCGCTAAGGTCAAGACGGTTACGGCATGAAAAACCCCCGGCGAGAATGCTCTCGCCGGGGGGCAATTCGGGGATGTGCCAGCGGTTATTCCGCGTCGGACCCTTGGGCTTCATTGCGAAGCAGGATTTCTGCGGCGCTTTCTTCTGCGTCGCCTTCAGCTTCCGCGCCGGCATTGTCTGAGTCGCCTTCGCCTTCCGCATTGTCTGCGTCGTTTGCGCCTTCGGCCGGTTCGTCTGCCGCTTCTTCTGTCGCGCCTTCACTTGGCGCGTCAGTGGCATCGCTTTGCTCATCCGTTGTAGCGTCATCTGTTGCTTCGGCCGCGTCTTCCGCCGCTTCCGATGTCGCTTCGGCTGCGTCGTCCGCCGCGTCACTTGCCGCATCTGCCGCGTCATCGGCCATATCTGCAGCGTCAGAGGCGGCATCGCTTGTCGCTTCGGCCGCGTCGTCTGTCGCGTCTTCGCCCGCGCCGGTCAGGTCTTCCATCAGCGACTCAGCTTCTTCGACGGCACCCTCAACAGCATCTTGCGCGGCCGTGGTGGCATCTTCGAGGGCGGATTCTGCCGCCTCTGTTGCGTTTTCGACCGCGGTTTCCGCGGCACTTGCAGCCTCTTCTACGGCGTCCTGCGTGTCGGGTGCCACGTCTTCGGCTGGCTCGGCATCTGCGGCGTCTTCGGCAGGTGCTGGCTCTTCCATCGGCGTTTCAACGGGCGCGACAACCTCTGACGGTGTGCGCGACTGGATCCCCAACCAGATCCCCACAGCGGCGATCGCCAATGCGATCAATGACAAAACCATCTTGTTCATGCTACGGTCCTCTGAAACCATGATTAACTGTCGCTGCGTATGACAGAAATCTCTGCGCTTGCAAAGTCAGCCGCCGATAAACGAGCAATATCCCGCGCGCGATTCCCGCTTGAATAGCAGCGGTCGCGGGCTTAGATTGCGCGCCACAAACGTAAGAATACAAGGAATTCAGCCATAGCTCGCAGACCGCACAACGCCCCGCCCCCGCGCGACACTGGACCCCGCGTGAATGAGCGCATTCGCGCGCCCGAGATTCGCTTGATTGGGGCCGACGGGGAGAATATCGGCGTGGTTAAACCGTCCCAAGCCATGATGCTTGCCGAGGAAGCCGGGTTGGACCTGGTTGAAATCTCGCCCAATGCAACGCCGCCGGTCTGCAAGATCATGGATTTTGGCAAGTTCAAGTATGAACAGCAGAAGCGCGAGGCGGAAGCCCGCAAAAAGCAGCATGTTATCGAGATCAAGGAAGTCAAGTTTCGGCCCAATACCGACACCCATGACTACGAGGTCAAGATGCGCAACGTGATGCGCTTTTTGGAAGGTGGCGACAAGGTCAAGGTCACACTGCGCTTCCGGGGCCGCGAAATGGCGCACCAGAACTTGGGTGCAGACCTGCTGAACCGCGTGGCCGCCGATGTTGAAGAAATCGGCAAGGTCGAGAATATGCCTAAAATGGAAGGGCGGCAGATGATTATGATGATCGCGCCGCGCTGACTGCGCATCGTTTTGCAGGATCAGAAAAGCCCGGCCGTGCCGGGCTTTTTCATGCGCTTACATCCGGCGGATATAGGTCCAGGTGGGCACATTGGCGCGGCGGGCGACGGAATAGGCTTCGGCATCTCCCAGATAGTCGAAGCCGGCATTCGTCAGCACATGCGCAGAGGCCGTGTTGTCCTGAAACACTTCGGCAAATAGCGTGCGCGCGTTATGCGGATTGGCTTTGACAATGCAGGCCACGGCTTCCGACGCATAACCGGCATTCCAGAACGCGGGCGCGACCCAGAACCCGATCTGGCTTTGCTGCCGGTCAAGAGGTTTGAGCGAGATCAGCCCCAGAACCGCCGCGCGATCATGCCCCGCGCCATCCATGACCCAGACATCTTCCTCGCGCGTGGGCGCAGTCGCGCGTTCGATGAATTGGGCGGTTGCGCCCGGCGGCAGGGGGTGCGGGATGGACCGCGTCCCTTCGGCCACGCGCGCATCGCTTGTGTAAAGCTCCAGTAGCCCTTCATCAGAAGTTTGCAACGGGCGCAGCACAAGGCGTGCGCTGGTCAGCACGGGCAAATCTGCGCCAAGCGTGGTATCAAGTTTCATTCAATCCTCCTGTCGGGCCCTCACCCGGATCGGTGCCGCTAAAATGCCGGTTGCCTGCTCCTCCACGCAACCGGGCTGCGAAACCGAAACGGGGCCGGCACTTCTGCCGACCCCGTGTTACATATAAAATGTTACAGTTCGGCTTATTCCGCGGCATCCGCAATCGGTTGCACCGATACGAAGCTGCGCCCTTTCAAACCTTTGGTGAAGGTCACGCGACCTTCGGTCAGGGCAAACAGAGTGTGGTCGCGGCCCATGCCGACGCCTTCACCTGCGAAATGCTTGGTGCCGCGCTGACGCACGATGATATTGCCCGGAATCGCGAGCTGACCGCCGTAAAGCTTGACGCCAAGGCGACGTCCGGCAGAATCGCGACCGTTGCGGGAGGAACCGCCTGCTTTCTTGTGTGCCATGAGCTGTTACTCCTGTTCAGATGCGAATTGCTTGGCTTGGTCGATCCAGCCATCACGCTCGATACGGCCTTTGAACGACAGTTTGTCATCCATATAGGCAATCTCTGCCGGACCCCAAGCTGCGATCTGGTCAAAGTGGAACACGCCGTTTTCGTGCAGCAGGCCTTCCAGCTTGGGACCAACGCCAGAGATCTTTTTCAGATCATCGGCCTTGCCGTCGCGGGCTTCGGTCAGCAGGTTGGCAGGCTTGGTGCCTTCCACGGCTTCTGCCGCCGGGGCGGCTTTCTTGGCGGGCTTGGGGGCCGGAGCGGCAGCTTCAACCGCAAAGCCCGACACGGACCCGGTGCCGATCGCGGCTTTCACGCCCGAGGCATCCGCGCCAGAGGCCAGAATATCGGTCACGCGCAGCAGCGTCAGCTTCTGGCGGTGGCCCTTGGTGCGCTGCGAGCTGTGCTTGCGGCGACGCTTGACGTAATGGATGACCTTGTCGGCCTTGATCTGGTCGATCACCTCGGCCTGCACGCCAGCACCGTCCACAATGGGCGTGCCGATCACGGGGGCATCGCCACCGATCATCAAAATCTCGTTGAACTGGACTTTTTCACCAGCTTGTGCGGCAATGCGTTCCACGCGCAGAACGTCACCCGCCTGCACCCGGTATTGCTTGCCACCTGTTTTCAGGACCGCGAACATATCGGTCATTCCTTATTTTCTGCCGCGCCCTGTGGTCCCTGCATAAGCAGGCGTTTGTTACCGTCGGGCTGCGTGCCCCGGTTCGGGGCATAGACATAGATCCGCGCGGGCCGAATGCCCGAACGGAAGCTGGCTAATGCACCAGCACGCGCGCTCTGTCAAGCAGTGCAAAGGCCCCTGTTCACGGGGTGTTGCGCGCTGGGGCCGTTGCGTTACCCTAAGGTATCTCAAGTGGAGGAGAGACCATGACCCGCCTTGTTCCCATGACCGCCATCGCGTTGGCCTTGACCGGGCCTGTTTTGGCGCAGACCGTCAATATCACGCCCGAAATGGGCGCCGTTACGGTCGAAACCCCGTCCGGCCCGGTCGAGATTTCGCGCATTCAGGACGAATCGGCCGTGATTGACGGGGAATTTGCCCGCATCGCGCGGCCTTGCCCGGAATTCTGCATCCAGCCGATGACGCCCGCCGAGGGGGTGCGCACGGTGGGCGAGCTGGATGTGATGGACGCGCTCCAAGACCCCGACACCTTGGTCGTGGATGGCCGCGTGCGGCCCGATTGGCAGACCGGCACCATCCCCGGCGCGATCAACATGCCTTATACGGAAATGGCGGATGAATTGCACGAACTGGGCTGTGAGCCGGATTTCGAAGGTTTTATTTGCGATGCCGATGTGGTCCCGAACCTTGTGATGTTCTGCAACGGCCCATGGTGCGGCCAGTCGCCCACCGCGATTCGGCGCATTATTGATGCGGGCTACCCGGCCGAGAAGATTGCCTATTATCGCTGGGGCATGCAGGGCTGGCGCATGTTGGGCCTGACGGTCGCAGGCGGGGCAGAGGGCTAGCCCCCCAGCACCAGCATTCGGCGCGTGTTGTCGGGGCGCAGCATGTAGAGCGTGTTGTCCCCGATCGCGGCCACGGTGGCATCTTGCAGCCGGTCGCCTTCGCGCACGCGCAAAATACGCCCATCGGCCAGCCGCACCAGCGCGTGGCGTAGGCCTGCGGCCTCGACCACGGCGATCAGGTTTAGCTGGTCCAGCGCAATGGCCTTGGGCCGCGTGGCGATATCGGCAACCGTCTGGCCCGATGGCAGGGGGGCGGCCCTTTCGGGCGGCGCATCTGCCATGCTCAGCGGCAATGGCGCGAAAGCGACCCGCAGAATGGGGCGCCTATGCGGGGCTGCGGCATCTGGCGCGCGCGGTTGTATCAAAGGGGCGTCTGGCTTGTTGGGGGGTGCGCAATCTGGACCGGGCGCGCTACAGGGCGGCACAAGGCTTGCCGCCAGATAAAGCGCGCCCAATGTCAGCCCCACGGCAAGCGGCAATTGCCACAGCCACCCGCGTGCAGGTGCGGCGGGGGGCAGCGGGCGCAGATGCTCTGGCACAGGCTGCGGAGCGGGTCGCATGGAACGGCGGGCATTCATGGGGCAAATTTACCGCAAATCGGAAATCTGGGCGATACGCTGCACGATAGTCGTGCCGTGTTACGGTTGTCTGAAATCACGGATTGAACAAGGCCGCTCAGCACCTGGACCCTGTTTTTGCGCGAGAAGCGCTAATACCCGGCGCTGCGCGACACTTCGTGCAAAAGCGGCTGACCGGCCTGAACCCGCGCGATATTGGCGGCAATGACCGCTGACGCCGTATCGGGCCGCGTGGCGGCGGCAATATGCGGGGTGACGGTGACAGAGGGATGCGCCCAATACGGGTGCTCTGCGGGCAAAGGTTCGGTGCGAAACACATCCAGCGTGGCGGCGGCAATCTGCCCTGTATCCAATGCCGCCAGAAGCGCCGCATCCTCCACCAAGGTGCCGCGCCCCGGATTGATAATGCGCGCGCCGCGGGGCAGTTGTGCAAGCGTTTGGGCATTCAGGATGTTCGCGGTCGCAGGGGTGTCGGGCAAAAGCGTGACAAGAATTTCAGAGCATTGCAGCACCTTGCGCAACCCGTCTGCCCCATGATGGCAGGCAATGCCCGCCACCGCGCGCGGGCTGCGCGACCAGCCTGCCACGTCAAAGCCCAGTGCCACAAGCGCCTGCGCACAGGCGCGCCCCAATTCGCCAAGCCCCAGAAAGCCAACGCGCCGATCCTGCGCCAAGGGCGGCACGAGCGGCGCCCATTTGCTTGCGGGCCGGTCCAGCCCCAGATGGTAGCGCAGCACATGTCCGGTGACATATTCGACCATGCCTTGGGTCAGGCTGGGATCGACCATACGCGCCAAGGGCTGGGTCAGCGTTGGGTTGGCGACAATGCGTTCCACCCCGGCCCATAGGCTTAGCACCGCGCGGCAGCGTGTGAAGGGCGCGAAATCTTGCACCGGGCTGGAGGGGGCATAGACGATGTAGTCAACGCTTTCAGGCGCGGCATCCGTGACCAGTGCCGCGTCCAGCCCCTGCGCGGCAAAGGCCGCGCGCAAGGGGGCATCGTACTCCTCGAACACGCCGTGGCCTGCGGCCAGCAGAACCGTCAGTGTCATGCTGGAAGCCTTGGGCGGTGAATATGAGCCGATTGCAACAGGCCAAAGCCCACCATCAGCACCATCATGGCCGACCCCCCATAGCTGATAAGCGGCAAGGGCACGCCCACGACAGGGGCCAGCCCCATGACCATGGCCGTGTTAACCGCGAAATACAGAAAGAAATTCGCCGTCACCCCCACTGCCAGCAATGCGGCGAAACGGTTCGATGTGCGCAGCACCGTCACAAGGCAAAAACCAATGATCATGACATACAGCAGCAGAAGCGATCCCGCACCGATAAAGCCGAATTCCTCGGCCAGCGTGGTGAAGATGAAATCGGTGTGCTTTTCCGGCAGAAAGTTCAGCCGCGATTGCGTGCCTTCCATGAAGCCGCGCCCCGACCAGCCGCCAGAGCCAAGCGCGATCATTGCTTGGTTGATGTGATACCCCGCGCCCAAAGGGTCTAGCGTGGGGTCCAAAAAGGCATCTATCCGGCGATACTGGTAGTCTTTGAGCAATTGCCAGTCTGTCCCGCGCGAGGCGAACACGGCCACGACCAGCCCTATGAAAGAACCGATGACACCCGCGAAATAGCCCCAATGCACGCCTGCGGCGAAGATCACCGCACCGCCAGCGGCTGCAATCAGCAGCGAGGTGCCAAGGTCCGGCTGGCGCACGACCAAAAAGACCGGGAACAGCGCAATGATCGCCGCGCCCAACACGAATACCGGGCGCGAAATCTTCTTGATATCGACCCAGTCGTAATAGGCCGCAAGCGCCATGACGGTGGTGATCTTGGCCAGTTCCGACGGTTGCAGGCGCAAAGGGCCAAGTTCCAGCCAGCGTTGCGCGCCCATGCCCACCGACCCGAAAAACTCGACCCCAAGCAGCAGGATCAAAGACAGCATATAGCCAAGGCCAGAGACAGACCGCCAGAACCAGATCGGCACCATGGCGACGGCGAACATCACCACAAGCCCCACGCCGAAGCGTTGCATTTGCAGTTCCATCCAAGGACGCGTGCTGCCGCCTGCAACCGAGTAGAGCATGACAAAGCCATAACAGGCCACAGCGATCAGCAGGACCACCAGCGCCCAGTTCAGATGCAGCACCTTGGCGGCACCCTTGGGCATGCGTTGGGTGTTGTATTCAAGATAGCTCATGCGCGGCTGACCCGGAACGATCCCAGATCGCGCAGGCGGTTTTCCATCTCCGTCTGCTCGGCGCTGATGCGGTTGCGCTGCGCGGTCGGGTAGGCGGCCAGCGGCGGGCGCCCGTCATTCAGCGCCGCAAGCAAAATGTCGCGCCCGATGGGGGCCGCCGCCGTGGACCCGCCGCCGCCATGTTCCACGATGACCGCCACGGCCACGCGCGGGTTGTCGAGCGGTGCAAAATTGACAAACAGCGCATGGTTGCGCCGGTTCCAAGGCAGGTCTTCCTGACGCCGAATGCCCGCGTCACGCTCTGCCTGCGTAATGCGGAACACTTGGCTTGTGCCAGTTTTACCCGCCATCGCCATGGTGGGTTCCACCACGCGCGAGGAATAGGCCGTGCCGCGCCGGTCATTGACGGATTGCGCCATACCCCGGCGGATCATGTCCAGCCATTCGGGGCGCAGATCAAGGCTGGCGGCTTGCGGAACCGCGCGTTCCAGCGGGTCGCGCAGCAGCCGCGGCACCACGGCGCGATTGCTGGCCAAACGCGCGGTCATGATCGCCAGTTGCAGCGGGGTGGTCAAAACATAGCCTTGCCCGATCGAGACATTGACCGTGTCGCCAATGCGCCAATCGGCATCGCGCGTGCGCGCTTTCCACTCTCGCGACGGGTTCAGCCCCGCTGCGACAGAGGTCAGCGGAAGCTGGTAGCGAATGCCAATCCCAAGGCGTTCGGCCATCGCATTGATGCGGTCGATCCCGCAACGCTGCGACATTTCGTAGAAATACACGTCACAGCTTTCCGACAATGCCGCCACCAGATCGACCCGGCCATGCCCGCTGCGCTTCCAGCAGTGAAAACGGTTGCCCGACACATCCATATGGCCGGGGCAAAAGACACGCTCGCGCCCATCGGTTTCGGCGGCGTCCAGCGCGGCCAATGCCGTCACCATCTTGAAGGTAGATCCGGGCGGATACATGCCCTGAACGCATTTATTGACCAGCGGGCGATATTCGTTTTCCAGCAGCGCGTTATAGTTCTTGGACGAAATGCCCCGCACGAACAGGTTCGCATCATAGCTTGGGGCAGAGGCAGAGGCGAGGATATCGCCCGACTCGATATCGATGACCACCGCTGCGGCGCTTTGCCCCTCTAGTCTGGCCATTGCGTAATTTTGCAAGCGCGCGTCGATGGTCAGGTGCAGGGTCTCGCCCGGCTCGCCCCCGACCCGGTCCAATTCCCGCATGACCCGACCGACAGAGTTGACCTCGACCCGTTGCGACCCGGCCTTGCCGCGCAGCCGCGCCTCGGCCTCGCGCTCGACCCCGCTTTTGCCAATCTGGAAGCGGGGGATCATCAGAACCGGGTCGGGGTCTTGCTCGCGCGCAAGGTCTTGGTCAGAGACCGGCCCGACATAGCCCACCACATGCGACAGATCTTCCGTCAGCGGGTAGACCCGCGACAAGCCCATTTCCGGCGTCACACCCGGCAGGGCAGGGGCATTGGCGGCGACGGCGCTTATTTCTTCCCAGCTTAGCCGCTCGGCGACCGTGATCGGCACGAACGGGCGATTGCGCAGCATATCTTCGCGGGCGCGGGCGATCGTGTCGTCCGGCAGCCCGATCAGCTTTTGCAGGCGGCCCAGCACAAGGTCGATATCGCCCGCGTCGTCCCGCGTTATGACCACGCGGTAATTTTGCTCATTGCCAGCCAAAAGCACGCCGTTGCGGTCATGGATCAGCCCGCGCGTGGGCGGCAGCAGGCGCAGGTTGATGCGGTTTTCCTCTGCCAGCAGGCGAAACGCATCTGCCTGTTCCAACTGCATGTCGCGCAGCCGCCATAGCAGTGCCCCGGTGACCACCAACTTTATGGCCCCAAGCCCCAGCGCCCGGCGGGTAATCAGGCGGCGACTGAGTTCCTTTTCCCGGTCCGTGCGTTTCACAATTTCTGCCCCAGATCATCGACTTCGCCTGTCGCGGGTTTGCGCAGGCTTAGACCGAAATGCAGCGCCGCCGCGACCAGCGGATAGATCGCTACAGTGCCGATAAACTGCGCAAGGCTCAAGCCAAGCGGCGCTTGCGGCACCATCACAATTCCGAGCACCATGCGGTTGAACAGGAACATGCCCAGCATCAGGGCCGAAATCAGGGCATATTCCAGCCAAAAGGACAACCCGCGCAAGGTCTGGTTACGCTTGCGCAGAAATTCGGTCATACCCAAAACGATCAACGCCCATAAACCGGGCGGGCGCATCATCAAGATGTCTTCGACAAAGACATATCCTGCGATCACAGGCGCGGGCAGCATGTCGGGGCGGCGCACCACCCAAGCCAAGATCAGCGCCAACATCAGGTCCGGGGCGGGCCAGCCATCCCAGCTTATCCCGGTCGCGCCCGGTTCGCGGGTGACATCGCCCAGCCCCTGCAAGGGCAAAAGGCGAAACAGCCAGATCAGCGCCCCGATGCCGATGAACAGCGCGATATACCACAACCGGCTGGACAGGCTGCGCTCAGCCATCGGTCCGGGCCGCATCGGGGACAGGGGCAAGGGGCGGCGCAATATCTGGCGCCAGATTGTCGGGCAGGGTCGGGTTTGCCCCATCGGTGGCTTCGGGCTGGCTGTCGGGGCCCGCAGGCAAGATCAGATCACCGGTCGAGGTGATCGTTTCTTGCGGGCGCGACCGCAGCACGCGCAGAAATTCCAGCCGCCCGTAATCGGCGGCCAACCGCACCCGCAAGCGCCGGTCGCGCGACATGACAACTTCGCCCACGAGCAGCCCGGCGGGAAAGACGCCACCATCGTCGGAACTGACCACGCGGTCGCCGGGGCGCAGATCGTCCGGGTCCTCGATGAAATCCAGCAGCGGAAAGGCGCTGTTATCGCCCGACAGCATGGCGCGCTGCCCCGAGGGTTGGATCACCACCGGAACGCGGCTGGCGCTGTCGGTCAGCAGCACCACGCGCGCGGTGCGTTGTCCGACACCGGCAATGCGCCCGGCCAGCCCCAGCCCGTCCATCACCGCCCAGCCATCGACCAGCCCGTCGCGCGCGCCCACATTCAACAGCACCGAATTGCGAAAGGGCGATCCGCTATCGGCCATGACAACGCCGGTCACATGCGTCAGTTGCGGGTCCAGCCGCACTTGGTTCAGGTCCAGCAATTCGGCGTTGCGCTGTTCCAGTTGCAACGCCGCTTCGCGCCATGCGCGCATTTGCTGCAATTCGCGGCGAAGTTGCTGGTTCTGTTCCATGATCCGCGCATAAGAGCGGAAATCATCCAACAGGGCGGTCACTTGTGTCAGCGGTGCCAAAGCCCAGTCGAACGAAGGCACGACCGTGTCGATCACGGCCATGCGGAAGCGTTCGATGCGCGGGCTGTCGATCCGCCAGACAAGGAACACCGCCAGCAGCGCAACGACCAGCACGCCCATGAAAATGCGTCGCAGCGGGCGGACATAGTCGGTGTCTGTCTGACGTTCGCCGGCCAAGACCCACCCCTACCTGTCAGCTTTCATAATCAATCGCGTGACGCAGTTGTTTTTCGTATTCCAACGCTTTGCCGGTTCCGATGGCGACACAATTGAGCGCTTCGTCCGCCACCGAAATTGACAGCCCTGTCTGTTCGCGCAAGGCCAGATCCAACTCGCCCAGCAGCGCGCCGCCGCCGGTCAGCATAACGCCGCGGTCCACAATGTCGGCGGCCAAGTCGGGCGGGGTGGTTTCCAGCGCGATCATCACGGCTTCGCACATGGTGGTCACGGTTTCCGACAGCGCTTCGGCCACTTGGGCCTGCGTGATCTCGGTTTCCTTGGGCACACCGTTCAGCAGGTCGCGCCCGCGCACCAGCATGGATTTGCCGCGCCCGTCATCGGGCATCCGCGCGGTGCCGATGGCGCATTTGATCTTTTCTGCCGTGGCATCGCCGATCAGCAGGTTCTGGTTGCGGCGCAGGAAGTTGACGATGGCTTCATCCATCCGGTCGCCGCCTACGCGCACCGAACGCGCATAGACGATATCGCCCAAGGACAGCACCGCCACTTCGGTCGTGCCGCCGCCAATGTCCACAACCATGCTGCCGGTGGGGTCGGTGATGGGCATACCCGCGCCAATCGCCGCTGCAATGGGTTCGGAAATAAGCCCCGCGCGCCGCGCGCCCGCCGACAGCACAGATTGCCGGATTGCGCGCTTTTCCACCGGGGTTGCGCCATAGGGCACACAAACAATGACCTTCGGCTTGGAAAACAGCGTGTTGCGATGCACTTTGCGGATGAAATGCTTGATCATTTCTTCCGCCACATCGAAATCCGCGATCACCCCATCGCGCATGGGGCGAATGGCCTCAATGCTGCCCGGCGTGCGCCCCAGCATCAGTTTGGCGTCCTCGCCCACGGCCAGCACCGCTTTGCGCCCGTCCTTGATGTGATAGGCCACCACCGAGGGTTCGTTCAGGATAATTCCACGCCCCTTGACATAGACCAGCGTATTGGCGGTGCCGAGATCTATCGCCATGTCGGATGTGAACAGGCTTGAAAAAGGGTTCATGCTGATATTTCCGTGTTTGTGCCGCGACACCCCAAGATATGGGGGAGTTGGCCGGATTCTTTCGCGCCTTATAGGGCCGTGCAGGGCAGGCGGTAAAGGGGGCGTCTTGTCGGGATCGGCAGGAATTGGCCCGCGCAGGCCACTATTGCCCGTCCAAGCCCCTCGCTGCAAGCGCCCGCAAGCCCGCAAAAACGCGCGACACACCCGGCACCAGCGCCAGCAGATCGGCTTGCAGCGCGTGGTATATATCGGGCTTGCCGCTGAAGATATTGGCCGCAGGCAGGCCATCGGCACCCAGTTCCGGGTGCCAGCCGCCATGGCGGGTGTCGATGAAATGCGCGCGCGCGAAATCATGTAGGCGGGCGTACCACGCGGCATCTTGCGGGGTCGGGTCCAGTTTTTGCAGCATGGCCAGCGCGCCCAGACCTTCGGCCACGGGCCACCACAGCCGCACTGCCTGATCTACCATGCGGCCGGGGGTGAGTGTGTAGGCCAGCCCCCCTTCGGGCAGCCACGCGTCGCTCAGCGCCGTTTGGGTCAGCGCGCGGGCGCGGGGCAGGGCGGTTGGGTCGGTGCGGCCCGTCAGATCCCAGTGCTGCAACAGCAGCCGCGCGAATTCCAGCGAGTGGCCGGGCGTTGTGCCGGGCGGGCGGAACACCGGATCGCCCCGGAAATCGGGATCGACCTGCCAGCTTTCGGTGTAATGTTCGGGAATGCGCTGGCCATGTGCCCCGGCCATCTGGCCGGTGAAGAAATCCAGAATACGCCCTGCGCGGTCTAGCCAGATGTCTTGTCCCGTGGCCTCATAGGCAGCCAGAAACGCCTCGACCCCGTGCATATTGGCATTCATGCCCCGGTAGCGAGAGATAGGTTGCCAATCGCGGGCGAATTCCTCGCGCAGGCGACCGGCTGCGTCATCCCAGAAATGGCGCTCCAGCACGGCTGCAATATCACCAAACAGGCGCGGGGCGTCTTCATGCCCGACCTCTTGCGCGCTGGACGCGGCCAGCAGCACGAACACATGGCCATAGGCCAGTTTGCGACTGTCTTGCGGCTGAGGGCCGTGAACAGCCCAGACATACCCGCCCTGATCTGCGTCGCGGTGCCAGTGCCATAATGCGCGCATCCCGGCGTCGATTATCGCGGCGCAATCGGGCGCGCCCCAAGCCTGCCCCATGGCATAGGAATGCACCATCCGGGTGGTGACATGCAGCTCTTGTGCGGCGCCATGCTGGGGGGTGCCGTCAGTGCCCAAGGGCATGAAACCGCCATCCGCCGACAGGCTGGCACTGTGAAAGGCCAGCAGCGCACGCGCATCGGCGCTCAAAGCGGCGCGATGGTCAGGGTCTTGCCACAGAGAGGATGACTCAACCAAGGCGCGCCTTGACCGCTGCGCCAGCCTTGGCGAAATCCATCTCGCCCGCGTGGCGGGTTTTCAACAGGCCCATGACCTGCCCGATATCGCGCACGCTGGCGGCGCCGGTTTCCCGAATGACGGCATCGACGGCTGCGCCGATCTCGTCATCGTCCATCTGGCGGGGCAGGAAATCCTCGATCACGGCAATCTCGGCGTTTTCTTTCTCGGCCAGGTCCAGCCGTGCGGCCTCTTCATAGGCGCGCGCCGATTCGCGCCGTTGCTTGACCATGCGGGTCAGAACGGTGATGATCTCGCTGTCCGAAATCTCTGCGCCGCCATCGCCCCGCGCGGCGATGTCGCGGTCCTTGATCGCGGCATTTATCAGCCGCAAGGCGGCAAGGCGGTCCGTATCGCGCGCCTTCATTGCGGTTTTCAGCGCGGTCGTGATCTTGTCCCGCATAAGCATGGGGGGCCTCTTTTCGTGCTGTGTTAAGCCAAGCCCACATAGTAGGCAAGCACGGCAGGCACGGCAATGGCTATTAAAGTATTTTTAAAACAATGGCTTGCGCGGATTGTCATAATGGGCCGGTTTCGCTTGATTCTTTTCGCCACGCCCCATAGTTTGCGCCAAATTCAGCCAGCCCGGAGTCCGTGTCGCATGTGTGCCCAGCCACTCAAACCCACTGCATGCCTTGCCTTGGCCGATGGAACCATCTTTTACGGGCGCGGCTTTGGCGCAACCGGCGAAACGGTGGCGGAGCTGTGCTTCAACACCGCGATGACCGGCTATCAGGAGATTATGACAGACCCGTCCTATGCCGGGCAGATCGTGACCTTCACCTTTCCGCATATCGGCAATACCGGTGTGACTGAAGATGACGACGAAACCGCCGATCCCGTCGCCGCAGGCATGGTGGTGAAATGGGATCCGACCGCGCCCTCGAACTGGCGCGCGCAGGAAACGCTTGTCGCGTGGCTGGAACGGCGCGGGCGCATCTGCATGGGCGGGGTCGATACACGCCGCCTGACCCGCGCGATCCGCCAGCAAGGTGCCCCGCATGTCGCCTTGGCGCATAACCCCGATGGCGTGTTCGACCTTGAAGCCTTGGTGGCCAAGGCCCGCGCGTGGAAAGGGCT
Organism: Roseibaca calidilacus; assembly: GCF_001517585.1. NCBI lineage: Bacteria > Pseudomonadati > Pseudomonadota > Alphaproteobacteria > Rhodobacterales > Paracoccaceae > Roseinatronobacter > Roseibaca calidilacus. The sequence goes on from NZ_FBYC01000004.1 coordinate 794,792, forward strand.
GGTGGGCCTTGATCTGGCGCGCGATGTGACCTGTGCGCAATCTTACCGTTGGGATGAAATGCGCTGGGCGTGGCCCAAGGGCTATACCCGCCAGACAGAACCAAAACACAAGGTTGTCGCCATAGATTACGGCGCGAAACGCAACATCCTGCGCTGTTTGGCCAGCGCGGGCTGTGATGTGACCGTGCTGCCTGCGACGGCAACTGCCGAAGATGTGCTGGCGCTGAACCCCGATGGCGTGTTTCTGTCGAACGGGCCGGGCGACCCGGCGGCCACGGGCGAATATGCGGTCCCGATGATCCGCGACGTGCTGAATGCCGATTTGCCCGTCTTTGGCATTTGCCTTGGCCACCAGATGCTGGCTTTGGCGCTTGGTGCGAAAACCATCAAGATGAACCACGGCCATCACGGCGCGAACCACCCGGTGAAAGACCACACCACCGGCAAGGTTGAAATCACATCCATGAACCACGGTTTCGCGGTCGATGCGCAGACCCTGCCCGAAGGCGTGGTGGAAACGCATACCTCGTTGTTCGACGGGTCGAATTGCGGGATTCAGCTTCAGGGCAAGCCGGTCTTTTCGGTGCAGCACCACCCAGAGGCCAGCCCTGGCCCGCAAGACAGTTTCTACCTGTTCGAGCGGTTTGCGGATGCGATGGCGGCACGCAAAGCGGGTTGACGGGGCGTAGGCGCGGCTGGCTGTGCCCGCCGCCCGTGTCGTGCTAAAGGCCAGTCCAAAGGGGGCACAAAGCACGCAATGACAATTTCACAAGACGCAGAGTTGCAGGCGCTGCGCAAGATCGGGCGGATCGTTGCGCGCACCTTGCAGGGCATGGCCAAGGCCATGGAACCGGGCATGACCACAGCAGAGCTGGACGATATTGGCCGCGCGATGCTGGAGCGCGAGGGCGCGGTGTCTGCGCCGGAATCGCTTTACAGCTTTCCGGGCGCGACCTGTATCAGCGTCAATGACGCCATTGCGCATGGTGTTCCCGGCCCCCAAAAATTGGCAGAGGGCGATTTGGTCAATATCGACGTGTCGGCCTCGCTGGACGGTTTTTTTGCCGATACCGGGGCCAGCTTTTGTCTTGGTGCGGCGTCGGAAGATACCCAGAGGCTGTGCCGCGACGGTCAGCGCGCGATGCAGATCGGGATTGCGCAGGTCGGGCATGGCAAACCCATCTCCGGCATTGGCAATGCGATCGGTGCGTTCGCCAGCAAGCGCGGCTATACGCTGATCCGCAATCTGGCCAGCCATGGGATTGGCCGCGCGTTGCACGAAGCGCCGAAAGAAATTCCGACATGGCCCACCCGCCGCGATACCCGCCGCATGCGGCATGGCATGGTCCTGACGGTAGAGCCGTTTCTGGCGCGCGGCGGGCTTTGGGCAGACACGGTCGCAGGCGACGATTGGACGCTCTATAGCACCCCCCGCAGCCCTGTTGTGCAATATGAGCATACCGTGATCGCCACGCGGCGCGGGCCGGTCATCCTGACATTACCGCACTGATGTCTGCCCCCAGCGCAAGGCATGGGGGCAGGGGGTTTAGCTGTAGATCTGGGCGATCCGGTCCACAGCCGCCTCTGGCGACATCTCTTCGCTCTCGCCCGTGCGGCGCGAGGTCAGTTCCACCACACCCTTTTCCAGCCCGCGCGGCCCCACGGTAATACGCCATGGCAGGCCGATCAGGTCCATCGTGGCGAATTTCGCGCCCGCGCGTTCGGCGCGGTCGTCATATAGCGGCTCCAGCCCCTTGGCGGTCAGCGCAGCATAGAGGCTTTCGCAAGCTGCATCCGCCGCTGCGTCGCCCTGTTTCAGGTTCACGATCCCGCAATGGAACGGCGTGACGCCTTCGGGCCAGATGATGCCCTTCTCGTCATGGCTCGCCTCAATAATCGCGCCCAGCAGGCGGCTTACGCCAATCCCGTGGCTGCCCATATGCACCGGAACGCGCCCGCCATCGGGGGTGACGACGGTGGCGCCCATGGCTTCGGAATATTTGGTGCCGAAATAGAAGATCTGCCCCACTTCAATACCGCGGGCGCTGCGACGGCGCGCTTCCGGCACCTGGTCGTTGAACAACGCTTCCTCATGGGTTTCGTCCGTGCGGGCGTAGCGCGAGGTGAATTCTTCCAGCACCGCCTGGCATTGGTCTACGCTGTCGTAATCCACCGCGCGGTCCCCGAATTTCATGTCGGTGATCTCGGAATCATAAAACACTTCCGATTCCCCGGTTTCGGCCAGCACAAGGAATTCATGCGTGTAATCGCCGCCAATCGGCCCACCATCGGCGCGCATGGGAATGGCTTGCAGGCCCATCCGCTCATAGCTGCGCAGGTAGCTGACCAGATGGCGGTTATAGGCATGCAGCGCGTCTTCCTTGGTCAGGTCGAAATTATACCCGTCCTTCATGTAGAATTCGCGACCCCGCATCACGCCGAAGCGCGGGCGCACCTCGTCGCGGAACTTCCACTGGATGTGATATAGCGTCAGCGGCAGGTCCTTGTAGCTGTTCACATGGCTGCGGAAGATGTCGGTAATCAATTCCTCGTTCGTCGGACCATAAAGCATGTCGCGCCCGTGCCGGTCGGTAATGCGCAGCATTTCCTGCCCGTAATCATCGTAGCGCCCGGATTCGCGCCACAGATCGGCCGATTGCAGCGTGGGCATCAGCATGGGGATATGCCCCGCGCGGATCTGTTCTTCATGCACGATCTGTTCAATGCGCTTGAGCACCTTGTAACCCAAGGGCAGCCACGAATAGATCCCGGCGCTGGCCTGCTTTATAAGCCCTGCGCGCAGCATCAGCCGGTGGCTGGCGATCTGCGCCTCGGACGGGGTTTCCTTCAGCACGGGCAGGAAATAGCGGGTCAGGCGCATGGGGGTGTCCTTTGGCATCTGCGATTAACGCCCGGTGTAAGACGTGGCGCGCGCAGGGGCAAGGCGGGTTATGGCGCGTCCGGGGTGCCGAACACGGCTTCCAGCGCCGCGCGGTCGGGGTGGTCGGGGGCGTGCTCGCGCAGGTGGATGAGGGTGTTGCGGGCGACTGTTTGCGTATCGGGGTGGTCGTCGCCCAAAGCGGCGCGGAAAATCTCTAACGCTTCTAAATAAAGTGGCGTCGCTTCGTTCACACGCCCGGTGTTTTCTAACAGCCCGGCAAGATTGTTGATCCAGACAGCTAAGTCGGGATGCTGAACATCGAGCGTTTCGCGGCCGATCTCAATTGCTTCGCGCAAGAGTTCTTCGGCTTCTCCGCTACGTCCAGTGATTGCCAGTAATAGCGATAAATTGTTTAACCGTGTTGCCACGGTAGGATGGCGCTCGCCTAGCGAAGCTTTGGTTAATCTGAGCGCTTCTCTGATAAGAGGCTCTGCCTCATTGTGCCGCCCAACCTCGCGAAGAAACACAGAGTAGTTATTTAGGCTTGTCGCGTATCCGAGAGTGTCGATTGCGATCGTAGCACGTCCAATCTCAACTCCCTGTTGATAGAAGGGCTCGGCTTCCTCGTAATGATGCAGCTCTCTTAAAACTTCGGCTATATTGTTCAGACATGCGCCAACCTTGGTATCGTTTGCGCCGAACGCTTTTTGTACAACTGTAAGCGCTTGTTTGAATTGGACAAGCGCTTCTTCATGCTGCCCTAGCGCTCGCAAGGTTTCTGCAAAATTGTTTTGGGCAAGCGCGGTCCTTGGGTTGTTGGGCCCAAATTTGTCTTTCGAAAACTCGACAAGCTGCTTGTTTGCGTTCAATGCAGCATCATACTGCCCGCTACGCCATAATAGTTCACCAGCTGCCAGCAAAGGTTCATAGTCGGGTTCCAGTTCCGCCGCCCGTGCGTAGTGCTGCGCCGCCGCCCGCCACTCCACCCGCGATTCCGCGATTTCGCCCAAGCCGAATTCAGCGCGCGCGGCGCGTTGCACCGCCATCGCCTCGCGCGCCGCGATTTCGGAAAAGATCGCCTCCGCCTCATCCGTATTGCCCGCGCGCAGCTTGGCAATGGCAGAGTTCAGCCGCTCCGCCCCAAGTTCATTGCCCTCGCGCAACAGCTTGTCTTCCAGATCGGCCAAGCGTTTGCGCTCCGCCTCGAACGCGCCTTCGGGGTCGTTGATCTGAGCGGTCAGATCGTCGATGCGCGCTTGCAGGCGCCTGCGCTCTTCGTCATCCGCGCGGTCCAGTTCGGCGATGATGTCGTCGCGCAGCAATTTACGCATGCGCAGGAATTCTGGCATGGTCAGCCGGGTTTGCTCGTCAGCAAATGTAACTCTGGCTTCTACCTGCACCGGTTTGGGCTTTGTCACCGCCCAACGGATGAGCCGGAACGCCCCCCAGATCACCGCGCCACCGAACCCAAGGATCGCCGTTCCGGCCGCGATGGCCTGTAGTAGCGTCGCCTCTTGCTCGAACCATGTCAGGATGTTTGAAATCATGCTGCCTGCTCAAATGTTGCAGGCAGTCTGACCTTTGGGCGGCGATCTGTCCAGCGCCCTCAATACCCCTTCTTCGCGCCCCGATCCGCGCTGAGCGATTGTTGTCGCCGCTCGACCAGCAGCTCTATCGCGTCCGCCAGATGTTCGCGCTGGATGTTGCGGTCACCGTTTGCCACGCGGATGCGGTGGGCTTCGATCATCACGTCGGCGTGGCGGGTGCCTTCGGGCGGTTCAAACCGGTAGCTGGCCAGTTCAATGCGCAGGCCCAGCGGGTCGCGGAAATAGATCGAATCCATGAACCCGCGATCTACCGGCCCCGAATGGCGCACTCCGCGCGCATCGAGCCGCGCGGCGATTTGCCAGAAGGTCGCCTGCGACACGTTGAAGGCCAGATGATGCAGGCTGCCCGTGTCTTCGGGCACCGCTCTTGGGTCGGGCTTGCGGGTTTCATTGGTGAAGATGGTAATCAGCCGCCCGTCGCCAGGGTCGAAATACAAATGCCCTTCGTTCGCGTCATCCAGATTGGGCTGGTCAAAGATGAAGGGCATGCCCAGCACCCCTTCCCAGAAATCAATCGATGTCTGCCGATCCGCCCCGATCAGCGTGATGTGATGGACCCCTTGGGTCTGTATCTTGCGGTATTGCGTGTCTGACATCGTGAACTCCCTGAGCAAGTCTTGCTTGGGAACTTAGCGCAGACCGGTCGGCCTGTCCTGTTTATCGCCGCACAGAACCTGTTAGGGCGGGGGCGCTCAGGCGACGGGTTCGGGCTGCGGTACATCCCGTCCCGGCTTTGCCCTCTTGCGCGACAGGGCCTGCGACCTCTTGGCGGCAATGGCGGTCAGGCCGGGGCGCGCGCTGCGCGCGATCCGGCGGGTGAGGGCGCGCAGATATTCCGGGTCATGCCGCCGCGCGCGCAGCAGGCGTGCGGCTTTCGGCGCGGTCAAGGCGCCGGTCGCGGCCAGTTCGATCAGCGGGGCCAGCAAGCCCATGCGGGCAAGGCTGTCTTGGGTCGGACCATACAGGCGCGGGCTGCGCAGAAGGGTGACAAAGGGTCGGCGGAACAAGGCTGCATGCATGGCATCTGCCCGCAGCGACGGGTCATAGAGCACGAAAGCGTTGCGGCTGCCGTCCAGCATGTCGGGCGCAAACCCGAAGCGCGTGCGGAAGTCCAGCCGCCGCGCCCATATGAATCGCCGGTCCCATGGGGCGATTGCCGGGTCAAGCGTGGCTTGTGGCGCAATCGCCAGAACCGTCGCGCCGGGCGCGGTCAGGCTAAACGCACAGGCTGCGTAACCGCCCATGCCCGCACCGTAGAACAGCACGCGCTTGAAGCTGTCGAAGAAACCTTCGTCAATCTGGGCATCGAAGAAATCCAGCACTTCGGTATCCCGAAACCAGCGCGGCGCGCGTGCGATTAGGCCCAGATGCGACCAGCCATTCGCCTCTGCCACTAACAGGCCAAGCGGTTTGTGTTCGGGGCCGGTGGCGCGACACTCGGCCACCGTCTCGAAGCTGACGATCAGCGTGTCGCCACCATCGGCGTAGAATGCCGCATGTTGGCTGCCCAGAGGCGAGAACGCGCCTAGCTCATCGCCCAGCTCGTCCAGTCGTGCCAGCCATTCGGCGTCGGTGCGCGCGGTCGAAAGATCAATACTGGTCATGGCGGTCCTGCCCGGTCAAAATCTGTCTACAGGCTACAGAGCCGGTCGGGCGCTGGCAAATATCGTATGGCAAAGGCGCGGCGAATTTTTGTCAAAATCATGGCAACCGAAAAGCGATTGTTCGCGGTTCTGTGCCAGTCCCGTGCAACAGGTTGGATTGTTTGTGAACAAGCACCGTGTTCACCATGATGCGCGCCAATTTTTTGATTCAGATCAAGGAACGCCCGACGCAATGATTATACCCAGATACATGTTTATGGCGCTGCCAGAAACATTTTCCTCCCTGTCCCGCCGACACGCGGGTGACTGACCCGCCCTTATTGCAAGGGCGGGTTTTTTCGCGCGCCCTGTGCGCAAAGCCGAAAACAGTGACGGCTTGCCGTGCGCTCAGTTGCGCGGCATAGTCGCGCCATAATCGAAACCAGAGGCATAATGTCCTATCCACCCAGCCCCAAATCTGACTTGCTGCGCAAATGGATCGCGCCGCTTATGGCCTGTGTGCTGGTTTGGCTGGCGCCGCTTGCCGTGCAGGCACAATCGGCCGGTGCGGCGCGTGATGCCGCCATCGCGGCTTGGCTGGCGGATGACGAATTGGCAGGGCTGCGTGGCTTGGCCGAGCTTGCGCAGGCGGGTGACGCGCCCGCGCAAACCCTGCTGGGGTTGATTGACCGTCACGCGGCATTGCAAGGCCCGGCGGTGCTGGCCTTGCCCCGGGCAGATCGGATTGCGCTGTTGCGCGCGCCCGGCGGGCTATCAGGGCGCAACTGGCTGGCAGAGGCCGCGGCGCAAGGCGATGAGCTGGCCCGTGCATGGCATGCTTTGGGTGGGGTTGCGGCTGATCTGGACGTTGCCGCGCAATTCGCTGCGCTGAACGAACCGCGCGCGTTGGCGCAGGCGCTGCTGACCGTAGCCAAGCGGCAAGAACGGGGCTTTGGGCGCGATATTTTGGCGCAAGACTGGTATCCGGAAACCTTGGCATTCCTGTCGCGCAACCGGACGCTGGCCCCCGAACAGGCCGAAAAGCTTCATCCGGGCGATCCGCAGCGCCGCTACATGGATGGGCAGGTGCCGCCCAAACCCGCCTTGCAAGACTGGCTGTCGACCGCGCCTGCTGCCCTTCATCTGCGCGCGGCCTGCGCGGCGGTTTGCCCGTCCGAAGCCGGTCAGTGCGTGCTGGCCCTGTATCATGCGCTTGGCAATTACGAGGCGTTGCTGGCGCATGGCAGCCCGGCGAACAGCCTTGTTCCCGACGCGGTGCTGGCCGACAGCCCGCGCGGGCGCGCGGCGCTTGGGCGGCGGATCATGCTGATGCGATCGACCCGGATGCGCGAAGCGGAACGCCTGAAATTGTCAGAGATCAGCGCCTGCGCCGCCGATTGGCTGGCAGCGCAATTCGTCTCGCACACGCCGCGGAGGATACCAAAAGCGGAATAGGACCGCGCAGGGCTTGTCCTTGGTGCCAATCCAGACTAATAAAGTCGGGTTAGGTGCAGCCATGGAACACACGCGCGCAGCCACGCCTGACGCTGTTCAATTCCATGCTGAAGGAGCCTGCCTATGAACACCCTCGTCCGATACGCCTGTGTCGCCGTATTCGCGGCCATGCCGGCCATGGCGCAAGACCGCGTTGACCATTACGCCCCGCAACCGTCAGAAACGCTCGATGCGGCGCTTGCCAATTTTTCCGAGTATAACGCCATCATGGCCGGGATCATGGCCAAGGACAGCCTGACCCCGGATGACATGGAAGATGTGCACCAACTGACCTACACGCTGGAAGTGGCCTTGGCCAAGCTGATCGCCGAAAGCACCGAACTGGCGGAACAGCTGGAATATGTGCATCAGGCATCCGAAGGCAGCAATGGCGCGCGGTTGCGCGACTACGGGCTGACTTATCTGGAAACGGCGCAAAAGATCGTGCCCTGAGCGGCACTGGCGGGGCCTGGCGCCCCGCCATCCGCTAGGCCCGCTGCCCCCAGAGGTCATACTCCCCGGCCTCGTCCACCGTGACCCTGACAATATCGCCGGGGGCCAGCCCGTCCGTGTCGTCGTCAATGAACAGGTTGCCGTCAATTTCAGGCGCATCGGCCTTGGTGCGGCAGGTGGCGATACCGTCTGCGTCGATATCATCAACGATTACCTGCATGACCTGACCGACCTTGGCGGCCAGCTTGGCCTCGGAAATGGCTTGCGCCTTTTGCATGAACCGCTCCCAGCGTTCGGCTTTCACCGCATCGGGCACATGGTCGGGTAGGGCATTGGCGCGGGCACCGTCCACGTTTTCATATTGAAAGCAGCCCACCCGGTCCAGTTGCGCCTCGTCCAGCCAGTCCAGAAGCGTCTGGAATTCGGCTTCCGTCTCTCCCGGATAGCCGACAATGAACGTGGAGCGCAGGGTGATATCGGGGCAGATGTCGCGCCATGCCGCGATATGGTCCAGCGTGCGTTCGGCATGGGCTGGGCGCGCCATGCGTTTGAGCGTGTCGGGATGCGCGTGCTGGAACGGAATGTCCAGATAGGGCAGCACCAATCCATCCGCCATAAGCGGGATCAGATCGCGCACATGCGGGTAGGGGTAGACATAATGCAGCCGCACCCACGCGCCCAAAGACCCCAGATCGCGCGCCAGATCGGTGATATGCGCGCGGTGGCCGCGGTCCTCGGCGTGTTTCAGGTCCACCCCATAGGCAGAGGTGTCTTGCGAGATTACCAGCAATTCACGCACGCCCGCATCTACCAGCCGCTCCGCCTCGCGCAGCACCGCATGGGCGGGTCGGCTGACCAGCCGCCCACGCATATCGGGGATAATGCAGAACTTGCACTTGTGGTTGCAACCCTCTGAAATCTTGAGGTAACTGTAATGGCGCGGCGTCAGGCTGACGCTGCTGGCCGGCAGCAGGTCGATGAACGGGTCGGGCGCGGGCGGCACGGCTGTATGCACGGCATCCAGCACCTGCTCATATTGGTGCGGCCCGGTCACGGCCAGAACCTTGGGGTGCGCACCCGTTATGTAATGGGGTTCCGCCCCCAGACAGCCGGTCACGATCACGCGGCCATTCTCGGTCAACGCCTCGCCAATCGCATCCAAGGATTCGGCCTTGGCGCTGTCCAGAAACCCGCAAGTGTTCACGATCACCGCATCCGCGCCGGTGTAATCAGGGCTGATTGCATAGCCTTCGGCGCGCAGCCGGGTCAGGATGCGCTCGCTATCCACCAATGCCTTGGGGCAGCCAAGGCTGACCATGCCGATGGTCGGCTGGTTGGGGCGCGGGGCGGCGTCGCGCAGTTGCGCGCGCGGGGCGATATCGGGGCGAAGCGAGGGCGGATTTTGCGACATGCGCGCCATATAGTCCCATGCGGGCGGGCAGGGAAGTGAAATCCTCAGTGCGGCTTTTCAGCCATCAGCACAGAATAGGTGATGGCAGCTTGCGTATCGCCCGAATTCGGCCCGGCCCCTTCAATCATATAGGGGCCGACCAGCCCGGCCACGGCATTGCGCAGCAGGTAAACCGGCAAGACATGTTTCAGCAGGCGATACTTCCATGACCGGAAAAATCGCGCAGAGCGGTGGTGCAAATAGCGCAGCCCGGCAATGGATTGATCGGACAGATCGTCGCGGCGCAGCACCACAAGCCCTGCGCGGGCTAGCGCAGCCTCGCAAGCCTCGACACTGTGAAAGCCGCCTGTCACGGCGGTCGTCACCTCAAACAGGCGCGCGGCGGTCTGCACATCTGGCGGTGCTTGGTGAAAATCGGCCCGGCGGAACCCATCATACATAATGAACCGCCCGCCCGGCGCCATGGCAGCCGCAATTTGCCGCGCGACCGCATCCAGATCGGTCGCGTAGCACAGGGTTTCCACGGCAAACACCACATCGGCCCCGTGCAGATCCGTGGGAATATCGGCATAGCTGCCCAGTTGAAACCGGGCATTGGGCAGATGACGGGCATCTTTCCCGGCGCTATTGACATGATGCGCCATCAGGTCAAGGCCCGTGAACTGCACATCGGGGTGGTCTGGCGCCAGCGCGATGGTGTTGAACCCCATGCCGCTGCCCAATTCCAACACCCGTTTGGCCTGCACCTGCCGAATGTGATCTGCGACAGTGCGGATTTGTGTGAAATACCCGTCGGCGCTGTAAACCCCGTCGGGGTTCAGCGCCATATGCATGCAGCCCTTCTCGGAATGCACGCGTTTATAGCCGGGTTCGGATTGCTGGTAATAGGGGCGCAGAATATCGCACCCCTCATCCGTCAAAATCGTATCCAGCCCGAAAAACCGGTCCACATGCTCTAAGGCTTTTGGCAGCGGCATGGCAAAGGGCGTGGTTCTGGCATGGACCATGGCAGGTGCCTAACTGTTGCCACGGGTAAAGCGGCCCGCCTCTTCGGCGGCGCGGCGCAGGGCGCGCGATTTGTTGACCGTTTCCTCATATTCGGCCTCTGGGTCGCTGTCATAGACCACGCCGCCGCCAGCCTGAATGTAGAGCGTTTCGTCCTTCAGCACGGCGGTGCGCAGGCAGATGCACATGTCCATCTCGCCGCCTGCGGAAAAATACCCCGCGCCGCCGCCATAGACACCGCGCTTTTCCGGTTCCAACTCGTCAATGATCTGCATGGCGCGCACCTTGGGCGCACCGCTGACCGTGCCCGCGGGCAGACCGGCCAACAGGGCCGACAGCGCATCTTGCCCTTCTGCCAGTTCGCCCACCACGTTCGACACGATATGCATGACATGGCTGTAGCGTTCGATCACGAATTCCTCTGTCGGGCGCACGGTCCCGATGCGGGCCACCCGGCCCACATCGTTGCGGCCAAGGTCCAGCAGCATCAGATGCTCGGCCAGTTCTTTCTGATCGGCGAGCAGGTCTTGCTCATGCGCGCGATCTTGTTCCGGGGTTGCCCCGCGCGGGCGTGTGCCCGCGATGGGGCGGATCGTTACCTCGCCATCGCGCAGCCGCACCAAGATCTCGGGGCTGGCACCGATCACCTGAAACGGGCCATCCGCCAGCGCGAAATCGAAATAGAACATGAAAGGCGACGGGTTCATCCGCCGCAGCGAGCGATACAGCGCAAAGGGCGGCAGTGCAAAACGCTGCGACCAGCGCTGTGACGGCACGACCTGAAAGATATCGCCCGCGCGTATGTAATCCTTGGCCTTTTCCACAGCGGCAAGGTAGTCGGGCTTGCTGAAATTCGACACTGGCGCACCGATGGGGGCATCGCCTTCGGCCAGCTCGCGCGGGGTGCCGGGAAGCCCGCGTTCCAGATCGCGCACGGCATCCATAACGCGCTCGGCAGCTTGGGCATAGGCGGCGCGCGCAGGCAGGCCGCTGGCGGCCCATGCGGGTGCGACCACGATCACCTCGCCCTTCACCCCATCCAGCACCGCCACGACGGACGGGCGCAGCATCAGCGCATCGGGCGCGCCAATCGGGTCGGGGTTTACGTCGGGCAGATGTTCGACCAGCCGGATCATGTCATATCCCAGATAGCCGAACAGCCCGGCACAGGCGGCGGGCAGATCATCGGGAATGTCGATCCGCGATTCGGCCAAAAGCGCGCGCAGGCTGTCAAGCGGGGGGGCGGCCTGATCCTCCCACGCGTCGGGGTCGAATCGTGCCTGACGGTTCAACCGCGCGCGGCCATCGTGGCATTGCCAGACCAGATCGGGTTTCATCCCGATAATCGAATATCGCCCGCGCACCTCGCCGCCGGTGACGGATTCCAAGATGAAACTGTCGCGCGCCGCGCCCGCCAGTTTCAGATATAGCGACACCGGCGTGTCCAGATCGGCGGCCAGCCGCATATAGACAAGCTGGTTCTCACCGCGTGCCCAAGCTGCTTCGAAATGGTCGAAGTCGGGGGTCAGGCTGGCCATGCGTCAAAAGCTCTGCTCAACAGCGTCGATCATCTGTTGGTTCAGCGTGACCGGCATGGATTGGCGCAGCGCGTCACCAAAATACCCGAACAGGTCTTGCGCATAGCTTTGGGTGATCTGCTGGTCCAGCGCGCGGCGAATTTGTTGGGTGCTGTCCATATCCGGGTCGGGGGCATTGACGGCGTGCAATTGCACCACATGCACCCGCGCACCATCGGCGACGGTTGCCAGCGCGCCCTCGTCCAGTTCGAAGGCCTGTTCCAGCACGGCGCCGGGCAGGTCCGGCACCGGGTCAGAGCGCGACAGGTCGGCAAAGCGCAGACTGTCAAGGCCCAGAGCGTCGATCGCGGTGCCGCCCTCGACCTCTTCCATCAGCGCTTCGGCCAGCGTGGACAGGCGCGCGCGGATCTCGTCGCTTTGCCAATCCTGCACAACCTGCGTGCGGATGTCATCCAAGGGGCGCGGCGTGGCAGGCAGTCCTTCGACCAGTTCAAGCGCGAACATGCCGCCATCGTCCAACAGCAGGATTTCTGCGAAATCCCCGGCTTGCACGTCGCGCGCGGCGTCGCGGAATTCTTCATAGGCGGCAATGCCGCTTCGAACATCCGGGCGCCAGTCGATCTGGCCTTCCTGCATCTCTGTTTCTGCCGCCAGTTGGGTCACGGTGGCCCCGCCTGCCAGCAGGTCTTCATACAGGTCAAGGTTTTCAGCCAGAATACGGCGGGCACGGTCCATCAGCAGCGCATCGCGCAGCTCTGCGCGGGCCTCTTCAAACGGGGTTTCACGCGCGGCCAGAATCGCGTTCATCCGGAAAATCGCGGGGCCAAGGTCGGTCTCTACCGGGCCGGTGACACCCGGTTCTTCCAGCGCGAAAACAGCTTCCGCGGCGTCGCCCAAAGCATCGCGGGTGACATCGCCCATATCGGTGTCATCCAGTGTCAGACCGCGATCTGCCACCACGTCTTCGAAAGTGGCCTCGCCCGCGCGGATGCGGTCCATCGCGGTTTGCGCGGCACTCATGTCGGGCAGGATCAGCCGTTCCACCAGCCGCCGTTCAGGCTGACGATACTGCGCCGCGCGCGCTTCATAGGCGGCGCGCAATTCCTCTTCGTCGGCATCCAACGTATCGAGCAGCATCTCCGGGGTGATCCAAGCATAGTCCAGCCGCTTGCCAGCGGGCTGGGTGTAGCGGTCCAGATTGGCGTCGTAATAGGCGGTCAATGCCGCGTCATCGGGTTGGCCGACAGGGCTGTCAAGGTCATCGGCTGTCAAGGTCAGCACGGTGAAATCGCGGGTCTGCGCTTGGTAGTCCAGCAGCGGTTGCACCAGCCCCTCGGGGGCGCTGGCGCCGCCCACTGTGGCCAGTTGCAGGATCGAGCGTGCGATCTCCTCGCGGATAGAGGTCTCGAATTCGCCCTCGCTCAGCCCGGCATTCTGCAAGGCGAAGCGATAAGCTTCGCGGTCGAATGACCCGTCAATCCCCTGAAAGCTGGAGATGCCCAGAATTTCTGCCTGCACGGTCGCGTCGCCCACAGAAACGCCAAACCGCTCTGCTTCGGTGTCAAGCGCGGCTTGGTCGATCAACTGTTGCAGCGCACGCTGGTCCAGCCCGAACAGGCGCGCCTGTTCAAGTGTGACCGTTTCGCCAATCTGCGCTTGCAGCGCGCGCATGTCGTTTTGCAGCGTGCGCGCGTAGTCGTCGGCGGTGATGTCGCGTTCGCCCACGGTGCCGATGGTTTGGCGCGCCGTGCCAAAGCCCTCAACCCCAAAGCCCAGCAAGCTGAGTGCCAGCAGGCCCATCAGCAGCCCGGCGCCAAGTTTCTTGCCCTTGGAATTCTTGTTCGACGACATGCGTGCACTCTCGATTGGCGAGGAAAGGTTGTTTTCGCCTGTCTAAAGAATGCGCGGGGCAGGGGCAAGGCTGCCCCGCGCCCCGTAATGCACCTGCGGTCAGAATCGCAGGTTGTTTTGCCGCGCCAGACCATGTTCCATGCCGAAATTGCCGCGCAAAGGGCCAAGGGGCGTGGCGGTTACGGCAGGGCGGATAGCTGCCCGACTAAATGTGCGGTTAAGCAACTTTGGGTTGAGTAAAGCCTGCCCGTGCTATTGTGCAAAGAAGCCCGCTTGGCCCTAGCGGCCTACAGGTTTAGGTGCCGCGATAGGGTTCGACATATTGCAGCGCCATGTCCCACGGGAAGAAAATCCAAGTGTCTTGGCTGACTTCGGTGATGAAGCTGTCCACCATGCCACGCCCCTGCGGTTTGGCATAGACCGTGGCGAAATGCGCCTTGGGGAACATGCGGCGCACCAATTCCAGCGTTTTGCCGGTATCGACCAGATCGTCGATAATCAGCACGCCTTCACCATCCGTGCCCATGATATCGGCCTGCGGGGCTTTCAGCACCGTGGCCTGTGCCTGCGTCTGGTGGTCGTAGGATTTCACGCTGATCGTATCGACCACGCGGATATCCAACTCGCGAGCGATGATCATCGCCGGGGCCAGCCCGCCGCGCGTGATCGCCACCACTGCGCGCCAATCGCCACCATCGGGGCCGTGCTTGTCCAGCCGCCAGGCCAGTGCGCGGCTGTCGCGGTGGATCTGGTCCCAGCTGATATGGAAGCCTTTTTCATGCGGCAGACGGTCAGACATATCAGGCGTCCTTCTTGCCGGTGACAACGTCGATATCGGGCGCGTCCACCGCTTTCATGCCGACAACGTGATAGCCCGCATCAACATGCAGGTTCTCGCCCGTGGTGCCGGTGCCCAGATCGGACAGCAGATACAGCGCGGCCTTGCCGACCTCTTCTTGCGTGACATTGCGCCGCAGCGGAGAGTTCAACTCATTCCATTTCATGATATAGCGGAAATCGCCGATGCCAGAGGCCGCCAGCGTCTTGATCGGCCCGGCGCTGATTGCGTTGCAGCGGATGCCGTCCTTGCCCAAATCTTCGGCGATATATTTGACCGAGGCTTCCAATGCGGCCTTGGCCACGCCCATGACGTTGTAATGCGGCATGACCTGTTCGGCGCCGTAATAGGTCATGGTCAGCAGGCTGCCGCCATTCGGCATCAACCGGGCGGCGCGTTGGCACACGGCGGTGAACGAGTAGACAGAGATATCCATCGTCATGGCGAAATTGTCGCGGCTGGTATCGACATAGCGACCGCGCAATTCCGCCTTGTCGGAAAAGCCGATTGCATGAACGACGAAATCAATCGTGCCCCATTGCGCTTCAAGTGCAGCGAACATCGCATCGACAGAGCCCATATCGGTCACATCGCATTCGAACAAATGCGCAGCGCCCAAGCTTTCGGCCAAGGGCAGCACCCGCTTTTTCAGCGCGTCGCCCTGATAGCTGAACGCCAGCTCGGCACCATGTTCGCCTAAAATTTTGGCAATGCCCCAGGCGATGGATTTATCATTGGCCACGCCCATAATCAGGCCACGTTTGCCGCTCATCAAAAGGGACATGATCTTGCTCCTACTACCCGCTGCGCCTGCTTTAGGGCATTGCCCGGAATGCTGCAAGCGACAGGCGCGGGTTCTCGCCCGCATGGGCTATGCTTGCATCGTGCATCTTAAGTGTTAATACTCACAACCATAGCAAGTTCGGGAGCCGTTCACGGATCATCCCGCGAAAACACAAAAAGTGATGGTGGCAGCGTGAACGAACGGGACGGAATCTTTGCAGGGGAAGATCCCTTCAAGATTGCTCGCAGATGGTTGGCGGAAGCGGAACCTCTGGAACCCAACGACCCGAACGCCATAGCGTTGGCCAGTGTGGACCCTGACGGCATGCCCAATGTGCGTATGGTGCTGCTGAAAGACATTCTGGACGATTCCTTCGTGTTCTACACCAACTACACCAGCGCTAAGGGGCAAGAGATTACAGCAAGCGGCAAGGCGGCGTTCGTGCTGCATTGGAAATCGCTGCGGCGTCAGATCCGCGTGCGCGGCAGGGCGGAACGATATGAGGGGCCAGAGGCAGATGCCTATTACGCTTCTCGGTCGTTGAAAAGTCGGCTTGGGGCATGGTCCTCGCCGCAATCGCAACCGCTTGCATCGCGTGCCAGCCTGATGGCAGAGGTCGCCCGGCAGACCGCACGCCATGGCACCAATCCGCCGCGCCCGCCATTTTGGGGCGGCATTCGTATTGTGCCGTCTGAGATCGAGTTCTGGGCGGATGGTGCTTTCCGCTTGCATGACCGGTTTCAATGGCGCAAAGGGGCGTCCGTCGATACTTGGGCGGTCACGCGCCTGGCGCCTTAGCGCCCAGCACGGGTTTGTTCTGGCCAGAGTTCCGGCTAACTCATGAAATTGCGCCGAAGAGCGCTTAGACCACGAGCGAGAGACAGCATGGCGTCCGAATATCATCCCGATGAACAGGTTCAGGGAGCGGTGAAATGGTTCGACCCGGCGAAAGGATTCGGTTTTATTGTTGCCGCTGAGGGCGGCCCCGATATTTTACTGCATGCCAATGCGTTGCGCAACTTTGGGTTGAGTTCGGTTTGCGACGGCGCGCGCATGACCGTCACCGTCCAAAAAACCATGCGCGGGTATCAGGTGACAGAGGTTTTCGCGGTTCTGCCGCCGATCGACAGCGCCGGGCAGGATACCGAAAGCGGCGAAGCGGCCCTTGTGGTGGACCGGTCCGTCCCGCTGGAAGCTGCGCGCGTCAAATGGTTTGATAAGGTCAAAGGCTTTGGGTTTGCCAATTGTTTCGGCAAATCCGAGGATGTCTTCGTGCATATGGAAACCCTGCGCCGCGCGGGTCTGGCCGAATTGCTGCCCGGTGAAGCCATTGCAATCCGCGTAGTGGACGGCGAGCGCGGGCGCATGGCCGTAATCATCGAACCCTGGGAGGCCGCGCTGCATGAAGGCTAGGGGGCTTGTCGGGGCGCTGCTTGGTGCGGCGCTGTTGCTGCTGTCGCTGGCAGCGCAAGCTGCCGCGTCCTGCGCGCCCGACCGGGTGGACCTGCGCGGCCCATGGGGGCAGGCGCGGTTCACCGCAGAGGTCGTGGACACCCCCGAAACCCGCGCCCAAGGGTTGATGTTTCGTGAAAGCCTGCCGCGCTCTGCCGGGATGCTGTTCATCTATGAAGCGCCCACCACCGCCAGTTTCTGGATGCGCAACACCTTGATCCCGCTGGACATGATCTTTGTTGGCCCGGATGGCGCGGTGCGCCATGTCCATCACAACGCGGTGCCGATGGATGAAACGCCCATTCCGGGCGGTGACAACGTGCTGATGGTGCTGGAAATCAACGCCGGCTTGGCCGAAACCTTCGGCATCGCAGAGGGCAGCGAATTGCGTCATCCGCGCTTGGACCAGTCCTTGGCGCTTTGGCCCTGCGAGCCTTGAGCCGCGCTTTACCGCGGGTAGAAGATTTTTCAACAATGGGCGTTTTCGCCCTTTCCTAGCAGGTCATGGGCTTGTAAACGAAGCCTGTCGGGGCGTGGCGCAGCCTGGTAGCGCGACGGTTTTGGGTACCGTAGGTCGTAGGTTCGAATCCTATCGCCCCGACCATTGAAAACCTCATGAAAACATGGCTTTACAAGCCTTTTTCAACCGATAGCCATGACCGGGTATCGGGCGGTTTACAGTTTGGTTTACAAACCCCGAAATCCCCGATCTCACCGCTCGAATCTCGGGAAACCCTTTTCTGATAGGGGGTTGACCACAATATCTTCGAAGTCATGATCGCCATCAACGGTAACTGCGTGTGACCTGGTTGTCGATTGACAACCGCGAGACCTGGAGGTATATGTATGGGGCGATCAAGGCATCCCGACAAAGACATCGAAAGTGCCTTGGCTGAACTTGAGGCGATGGGATGGACCGTCGAAATGGCAAAGGGGCGCAGCGCCCACGCTTGGGGCTATGCCCTGTGCCCAGCAAATGCGGGAGATGCCTGTAGATCAGGGACCTTCTGCCGGATGTCGATCTGGAGCACCCCAAAGAACCCTCGGGGAACCGCACGGGGTCTCATCGGAAGGGCTCAGGGCTGTGTAATGAAGGATGAGACCGATGAGTGACGTTCAGGAATTCGAGTTTGACCTCATGATTGCCCTTCCTGCTGGGGAGCGTGATGAGGACGCTATGCTGGACGCCCTCTATGAGGCGGGGTGCGATGATGCAATCGTGGGCACCGGCGCCGCCGGCCTTGTCGCCCTCGGGTTCATTCGGGAAGGCGCCGATGCGGAGGCTGTCATCGCAGAAGCGGTCGGACAGGCGCTGAAGGCGCTTCCTGAAGGGGCCACACTGCGCGAGGTCCGTCCGGACCTGGTCAGCCTTGCGGATGTCGCTGCACGTCTTCAGGTGAGCCGCCAGGCGCTCCAGAAGCGGGAAATGCCGCCCCCCTCACTCGGGGGGCTGTATCGGGTCACCGAGATGGTCCGATACCTGGAGGGGCAGCCCGGGAAGATCCGGGAAGGGTTCTCAAAGGCCGGATCCTGGTTCGCTGCCGCACCGGCAGCGCAGAAGATCAACGCTCAGCTCGGGCTGAAGTGACTTCGTAATCGAATTTCCTGTTATTCTTCGATATTCTTGTATAAATAACCAGAAAAACTCCACATACCGCCTAAGAACCAGTGGTGCCATGGTATTATCAGGCCGTCAGTTTTCGGCATCCCGAGAATACTTACCGTTTCATTATGAGCCTTTGCGTCAATCGCACGTAGAACTGGCGGTTCTGAAGATGTTATGGTAATCATCTGAGATCGCCATCGTGCGAAATCAGACGCACTTGGGCTTGTTTGAGCTTCCATCTCGGAGAGTAGCAAGTAGTAGCTCTTCTGGAAAAACTGATGATCTCCAGATCTTCGCCCGAAGTCAAAGACCAAGTGGATGGTAGCGAGTATCGATATAACGAGACCGACCCAGGCTTGATCCACAATGCTTGTTTTGGGGATGATCTCCCCCACGGAAGAAGCCCCCAAAACCACCACAAGAAGTGCTAGGAGTCTGCTTCTAAACTCCATTATTCTTCGACAATGAGAGTGATAGATCGCATTCCGAAGTACGTCGAACTGCGTCAACTGAGCGTTTTTGCGCTCATCACATATGTCGTTTTCCTGATTCATCTTTCAGTCGCTCCCTACTGGGAGCTTTGTTTGTTTTTATCTGTCGAAGGTGGATTTTGTTTCGGTTCCCTCGCAATCGAGGAGGGCCTTGAAACACCGAGCGTTCTTTCCGAAAAAAATCCTTGATCATTTTTGCGATCAATACCCGGGGATCTTCTCTGATTGGTAGTCATGATTATCTCTCATTTTTAGGATATTCTGAAATATGTCCGGGAAACACGTCTTTCAAGAAAATCAAGGTCGCCCAAAAACATTAGTAATCTCGGGCGACCTGAAATATTTATTTTATTTTTTCCTGCGCTCCTCCTCCCGCTTCACCTTCTCCAGGATCCCGTCACTCATATCCGGGTCCAGCGCCGCATACCGCTCCAGCATCGCCGCCGCATGCGCCAGGCTCCAACCCATATGGGTCGCAAGCTCCGAGAGGTTGCAACCGGCCCGCACAAGCCGGGTCGCGGCTGTCCCGCGGGCGTCATAGAGGCGAAGCTCCTTGCGCAACCCCAGCTCGTCCCGCCATTGCGACACCGCAGATCCAAGCGCCTCGGAGGTCTTGAACGGCTCCCCGTCCGAATTGAGAACCAGATGTTCCTGATCCTCCGGGATCTCCTTGATCAGCTCGGCCAACCGTTCCGTCACCGGCACGGAAGCGAAATTCCGCCCCCGGCTTTTTCTCGTACGCATCAGGAGGCGACGATTGCCGTTTCCGGTCGTCTCGATATGGCTGCGCTTCAGGACCTGGATATCGCCCGGCCGAAGCCCGGTCTCGACCGCCACCCGAAGGATGCGCCCGACATAGGCCGGCGCCCCCGCAATGAAGGTCTCCAGCTCATCCGGGGTCCAGACGATCTCCGCCCGGTTCTTCTTGACCTTCTTACGCACCTTCAGGAGGTGATGGTGCTGCAAGATCCCCCGATCCAGCCCGAAGGACAAGATGCGCTGGAGGGTCGCGAAGATGTTGTCACCGGTGCCGTCGGAGAAGGTGTCCCGCCATTTCAGGACATTCTGGCGAATACGGACATCGTCAAAGACCTTCAGGGGAACCTTGCCGTATTTCTCCTCGATACCGCCGGGGCGGGACACGTTGATCTTGTGGTCCCGCTGGGTCCGGGGGGCGAGCCTCCGGAAATCGGTCGAGTCGAAGAAGGAGTTGATCAAAGCCTGAAAGCTGTCGCCCGGGTCCCTGCGCTCCATCAGCCGATCCTTCAGGGCGCCCGCATAATCGAGCGTGTGCTTCCCGAAGGGCATGCTGCTGTCCCAGAATTTCGGGCCACCACGCCAGGCGTAGTGGTATTCCATGGTGCGGCCGTCCGCCAGGCGCTTGCGCACCCGGTGGACCCCTTTCACTTTCACACGAAACTTACCCATTTTCGGCCTCGAAGAAGCTGTCGACCTCCGAGAGCCCCTTGCGGCACTGCTCGGCGTTCGGTTTCGTGACGAGGTGGATCTTCTCCCCCTCGATGGTCAGCCCGTAGATCGTCAGCCCGAGATCCCGGGCGCAGCCGATCGCACGCTCGATCTCCGTCTTGGTGATCTTGCGCTGACGCGGGGCCCGGGTCCGTTTTGCCGGGGCGGAATAGCCCGGAAGCTGATGGACATTCCGGGCGTCGGTGGTTTTCTGGAGACGATTCATCGGTCCCCCCTTTCATGCTCAAGGAAACCGGCGGCCGAGTATCCGGCCGACGGGAACATTGATCGGCCGTCCCGGGTCAGGGGCGGCCCACACGTCATGAAACCCCTGAAAATAAAGGGTCTACGCGTGATTTTTTGCGGGGAAGTCCTTGCGTGTGGCGCAGATTGATGCTAACCAAACGGTGTTTTCTGGGACTACCCTTTCGAAAAGCCCTGAGGTGTTGGCGCACCTCGGGGTTTTTGCTTTTGAAATCAGGTCATCTGCTTCTCCTTTGCTGAGTCACGGGTGCAATCACCGTCACCGGCGTTGATGGGTTGGTGTTGGGAATGATCCCTTACTGGCCTCAGTCGCGAAGAATCCCGGCGATCTTTCTCAGGAACGGTTCACGATAACCAAAGGTGAAAAAGGGAAGGTCCGGGTTCTCCGGGCTGTCCACATCGCCGAATTCGATCCGATAGAGCTTGTCCTCGAGCCGAAAGCCGATCTCCGCAACCAGCGGATCCCAGCGAACGATCACACGAAGACCGCTCAGATCCCGGATATCGGGAAGCTGATCGACGATATGAGCGAGGGATTCACCGAAGGTGTCACCAAGCGGGATCTGGTCACGCGGGTAATTCTGCAGGAAATGCCCATGCAGGATGCCCTCCGGAGTGAGGGATGCGCCGTGCTTTTCATAGTTCACCCCTTCCGTTTCCGGGTCGACGACCCGCAGTTGACATTCCCCACGCCGCAACGGCATCCCGGTGATCTCTCTCACCTCGGCGGCCGCGTTGCGCACATACCGACGCCCTGTGAGGGCGAAGGTGACATGAACGACATCCAGAGCGGACATGGCCGCAAGGGCCCGGCCCCGGGGGCTTCTTGCCCTGAGACCGCCATCCGCCAGAGCCCGATCAAGCACGTCGACCGTGCCCTCAAGGGTCTGGAATATCCCGGCCAGCCGGGTGATCATCTCTCCGCGGGTGGCCATGAATATCTCCTGATGTCGAAATTCTTTTTCGCATATGGAATCGATTCGAGCTTTTGTCAAGCTTGTGTATAAGTTATCCATAAGAATCAAGGGCGGGCTGAGGGGGGATTGCCTGGTCAAACCTGACTAGGTCAGGCCGATCCTCTTCCTGAAATCAGGGATGAGCTTCGCGATGGAAGATGTTGTTTTCCCATCGAAACCCCAAGGCCGCACCCGTGGCTTCACGTTCTGATGCTGAACGGTTGCGGTTTCCAGGTCACAGATGGCATCCGCCGTGAAAGGCTCGAAAGAGGGCAAGTGCGGAGGACGGTCAAGGCTACCGAAGGTATGGACAATATCACAGGTGATGATATATATGATATCATGATTGTCGTGGACACGAATGTTGTCGTTAGTGGATTGAGGTCTCGTCAAGGGGCTTCAAACCTCATTCTCAACAACATGTTGAGTGGCAGAACTCAATTTGCCTTATCGCCAGCTTTGGTCTTGGAGTATGAGGACGTGTTGAAAAGGCCCGGGATGCTTGGTCAGAACTCGCCAATCTCCCATGATCAGATTGACATCGTTCTGGATGCACTGTGCTTGATGGCTGTTGAGGTATCTCCGTGGTTTCGCTTCAGGCCGTTTCTGAATGACCCGAAAGATGATCACGTCATTGAATGCGCCATGGCTGCGAATGCGCAGATCATCCTGTCTGGTGACAAAGTCTTCAATCATGCTGACGTTTCAGCATTCGGCCTGACCGCGATGAAAGCGAGCGACTACGTATATAACACGAGCCTGGAAAGGAAACCAAAATGAAAGCATTTCCACTTCGTATGCCTGATCATATTATGGAACAGGCGAGAGAGGCTTCTGAACAAGAAAACACCTCCATCAACCAGCTTCTCCTTTCTTTGGTGGCGGAAGGTCTTGGACACCGAAGGGCTGTCCTCGATATGAGACGCAGGGCTGCAAAGGGTGATCCGGAAGCCGCTCTTCACATCCTCAACACTGTCGTTCCTGACGTCGCGCCGGATGAGGGAGACGAGTTGAAAGAGGACAGCGATCGAAGTCCCGATTTCTCAATGTAAGGCCGCAGATTGCGGCCTTATTGCCTTATCAACATATACCTTAACGCAAACCCTCTTGGTGGTGAAAATTTCTTCACCAGTCCGGGGAGGTGCTGTCCGCTCCGGATGGAGGCTTCCCGGACATCATCACTCGCAATTCACCGGGGAGTTTTGCCAGAAATTCCTCATCCAGGGGGAACTGCGGCAGTCGATCCCGGATCAGGTTCAGGACAAGACGGCCCTGCTTATCATCACGCAAGCTTTTCGCAGGGTCACGATCCTCTCGTGTGGCAAGCCATAGCTTATGTGCAGCCCAGTGACGTGGATCAGGGCAACGCATCGGAGCGGGGAAGCCACGCTCGTCCATGACAATCACATCAATAGCCGGGGCATGCACGAGCCACTGAAGCCCGAAAATCGGCGCCGGCTCAACATCCCCCTCCGTAAGGGGTTCTGCACCCGGCATCTTACGATAAATCGGACGTGGTTCCGGCCGGACGAACTCCACCATGTAACCCTTGTCATTTGTGAGCCGGAAATCGCGGGGGCCGCGGGACTTGAAGGTTCGATCGACCTGTTTCTGGATCATACTCATCAGCCCGATCGGCTCCTGCTCCTCGGTGACAAGCTTCATCCGGTTGCGATCATCAATCAGGAAATCGATATCCCCTGTCGCTGTACTTGCAGAGTCAAACCGAACACCGGCCATCGCCTCAAAGGCGTAAAGGGCGTTTGTCCCGATGACCCGGGCAGGGGGGCGATCTCTTTGCGTCGCGAAGGTCCGCAGGATTCTCGCCGCCATGACGGGGATACGACCCGCACCAATCGCACGAAGCACCGCGGCCTGACGGTCCATCTCCCCGGATAAAACCCGGAGCCGCTCCGCGTTCTCCTCTTTGCCTTTTTGAAATGCGGATCTAGCCCGTTCCGTTTCAGGACCGAAAAGACCAAAGGATTTGACCGTTCCGCCCTTTCGGCGATACAGATACCTTCGACCGTTCCTCTCTTCCCAATCCAGCGTCCCCATGAAGCTGTGTCTGCGCATCCGGTCCGCATCGATCCAGGCTGACCAGAGCTGGGCCTGATCAACCTGTTCCTTGATTGATCTTGCATCTAACTCATTGAAAAACATGAATTTGGTTTCCTGACGTGTCGATCATGGGTCATATTATACCAAAAGCATAAAAAACAACAGCTTAAAGTGATTTTTGGTTGCTCTTTCATGAGGAGGGTAGGTTTCGGCCGATGATTCATGGGTAAATTCGGGGGCTTCCTGATGCCCGCCTGGCAAGCTCCGCCATCTCACCTGTGGGGCCAATCAGCTTGGTGACATCCCCGACCAGAAGGGCTGCGACTTGCTTGCAGAACATCCCGCCTTTGCGACCGGCCGGGCAGGAACAGAATATGCGGAAGTCAGGGCCTTCGCCCTCTGCGGTGATGGAGTGGGGGGCCTTGCCGCTGCCTTGGACCTGAAAACGGAGCATTTTTCCTCCTAAGGCTTTTGGAGCAACGGAAGCACAGGAAAGGGAGCAAGGCAATCCGGGTTGTCCACATAAACAATGACCTGCAGGGATTCTATTCTGCAAGGTGACGAGCTAAAATACGATCAAAGTTCACTCAAGAAGACAGTGGTTCTGATCTCTTTTCATGAAGATGCTATGGATCAAGGAGGTAATCTGTGACGATAGTTAACGTTCCGTCTGCAGAAAAGCTTAATGATCTCGCCTTGGCTTTGTATTTTGATGCATGGGAACGTTTGTATAGGATACATGAATCGTTCCTAAATTTTTATCCTGGAAAAGCTTCATCGTGGCCTAATGAATGGAAAAAATACACTGAGGCCTCGAGTAGAGATTTTGAAACCATAATTAATTTAGTCGCTCAGTCCGCTGAAATTGCAATGAAAAGCAAGCTTTGCTCTGTGAGTCCATTTTTATTGCTACTTGGTCAAGGTTTATCCTTCAAGAGGGTCGATGGAGAATTGGATTTCTCTGAATTAAGAACGATTGATTCAGTTGACCTTCCAGGGGTTGTTAATGCTTTTTGCCCTGAAAAATTAACTGATTCCTTCATCCAAGATTTCAACAAGGTAAGGAGGCTTAGAAATAAATCCGTTCACCTCGGTGAAGCCTCTGAATCAATAGATCCAAGATATGTTGTTGATGTTCTGGTGAATTTTTTTCATCATCTTTGGGGGGAAGGTAACTTTTTCTCTGAATGGGTTAGGATTTCATCAAGAGATCCACATTTCTTGTTTGATGATGGATCTGGTGGAGATTCACGCAGTCGAGTTCTTGATAGTCTTGATATAATTCTTGAGATAATCACAAAAAGTCAATTCAAAAAAATTACAGGAGTAAGTAAATCAAAAAGAAGGTACTATTGCTTCAGATGTACTGCCAAGGGAAAAAGTGACTACAAAGACTATTTTTTTGAGGATAGCTGCAAGACTGCTTATCTTTTAGACGGGGAGGATCAAATTTATTGCTTCATGTGCAAAGGGAGATTTGATATTATTCGAGAGAAATGTGATGATTGCGGTTGTCCTGGTGACGTAATTTCATCACCTCATATTAAATGCGATTTCCACTGTCATAGTTGCGGAAGGGATCGTGAATAGATACTGTGAAAATCTCCCCTACAATATTCTGTTATTTATTTGCATTTATGAAATCACCTCCTTGTTGTGATGCTATTACCTGAAACCACTCTTCCAGCCCAACCCCTCCCGTCTGCCCCTCCGCCCAATACTCATACGCCCTCCGAAAATCGAGCTGCGCCAGATTGAACCCCAACTCCAGGGGCACCTTGTACCCGGCATTCTCCGTATAATGCTTGTTGATGTCGTTGGGGTTCGGGAAGACCCACCCGGTCCGGTCCCCGCGGCCGATCAGCCTTGCCTTCTGCAGGATGTCCCATAGCCCGTCGTGCAGGCGGATCTCGACGATCTCTCCGTCCTCCTTCTGCATATTGGGGAAGCGCCACACACGGCGCTCTCCGTCGATCTGTGACCAGGTTGCAAGCCGGCACTCCTTGGGGTGTCTGAGGCTGAGGAGGGTGAACTGGATCAACAGCACAATACCGGGCCGGCGCCCGCTGTTGCGGAGCGCATCCAGAAAGGCGGGCAGCTCCGAGAGGACCCGGCGATTTCTCGCATCCCCCTCGGACGTGACTCGCCGCGTCTTCTTGACGATGACGATCTCCCTGGAGCGGACCGGGTTATCCGGCCGGATCCTTGCCTCGATCGACTCATCGAAGAGGATGGCGAGCTGACGGCGCACCGCGTCCGCGGTGTTCGTGTTGGTCTTCGAGATCTCCGTGATGACCCGTTGGATATCCTCGACGCTCACCCTGGCCATCGGGATGCGCCCGATCCTGGGGATGACGAGCCGCACAATACGGCTCCGCTCCTCCTTGATCCGTGTCAGGCCCAGGCCGGCGGCCAGGAGGCGCCTGTGCCGTGTCAGGGTGAACCGTGAGAAGGTGATCTCTCTCGGCTCCGTGCGGGGGCTGCGCCGCCCGTCCGGCTGCGGGGCGAGGGGGTTCCCGCCGGCCCGGGCGATCTCCCGGTTCCTGAGGGCCTGTCTGCGGGCCTGGGCGGGGGTGATCAGGTGGGCGGAGCCCAGACCGATATCCTGCCGCCGCCCCTGAATGGTGATCCGCTGGATCCAGCTCTTGCCGCCGCCCTTGGAGACGGTCAGGATCAGCCCGTCCTGATCGTAATACCGGCCCGGCTCCCGGACCCGTCGGACGAAGGAGAGGGTCAGTCTGCGTGGGGCTTCAGGCGTTGTGCCTGACCCTGTCTTTCGA
The DNA here is from genome assembly GCF_001517585.1 of Roseibaca calidilacus. NCBI lineage: Bacteria > Pseudomonadati > Pseudomonadota > Alphaproteobacteria > Rhodobacterales > Paracoccaceae > Roseinatronobacter > Roseibaca calidilacus. The sequence continues at coordinate 821,314 of NZ_FBYC01000004.1, forward strand.
AAACCAATGAGAATTTACGGAGGACCATCATCGATATCTGACCTTGAAGTGTCAGGCTCATCCGGCTTGTCGATATGTTCACTCAAGGCCTTCAGGGACGAGAAGATCTGGGGAATAACCTCATTGATAAGCGAGGCATATTTATCCTCAATTTCCGATTTCCGAAAACTCACCCCGTAACTGTTACGAAAGAAGTGACGAAATCTCATAAGGTCCCGGGTCGCTTCAAGAATGTCACCGGGTATTACGGCCGGACGAAGAGGGGTTTCAGACCCAAGCTGATCCAGAAGGTCACTGTACCATGTCGTGCCGCCTGGAAGACCCCCATCCAGATCACGGGCAATATCCTCGAGTATCTGCTCAATCCCGTTATAGACATTGTGGATCGCAAGTGCGGTTTGTGAGCTGACGATTTCAGAAAGATCCTGGCCCGACTCAATCCCCTGGAGGGCGCTTCGGTTCCGATCGATCTTTTCCAGTTCCGCCTCGATCCGCTGAAGCTTTACATTGATCCGGATAATGAGGGGGGATGATCCCAAAATCTTCATGTCAGATAGCCCGTGCAAGATCAGGAAAATCATTCTCAAAAACGATGTCGACAGGAATGCCGGTGTCGCTGGATGCCCGCTCGGCCCTGCGCATGATCTCCCGCTTCAGGTCAAGAGGGGGCTCTCCAAGGATCATCACATCAAGATCTGACATCTCACTGCATCGATCCTCGGCGACCGATCCGAAAACCTTCGCCTCGACCCCGCGAGACGCAAGGAAGGCTGACAGGACATCCCAAGTCCGTTGCGCAGCCAGCATTCTTGCCTGCGCCCGATCCCTCTTGAGTCTCTGGTATCTTGTCATGACTTCCATGCCCGAAAGGTAAAGGAAAAGACCGGAAATTGAAAGATGACATGGCGGCTGCGGAGGCATGTTTTGCACCCAACCCTATCAAGGATCGGAAATCATGTGGTCATGGTGCGAAAAACTGCCCGCAACCCCACAATCGGACCCCACGATCCGCCCCCACAATCCAACCCCACAAGTGTGGGTAAGGATGTGAAATACTATATGTTGTGGTTTACAGGAAAAATTCACGGGTAATCCATTGAAATCATCAGGTTGCGCTTGACCGATTCTGGAAACTCCTGCTATCTGGGATGAGAATACGAGAAATGAAAAGAGGGGATTTTCTTGACCGTGATCTACGGGCAACATTGCGACCGGAAATTTCGGTTTACAATCCGGCCATAACCCCTTGATTCTCGGGGGGTCATGAAGGGGCGGTTTACCGGAAATCCCTTTGAAATCAATGTCAGGGGCAGCCTTTGGGTACCGTAGGTCGTAGGTTCGAATCCTATCGCCCCGACCATTTTTCCTAAGAGTGCAGGCAAGGTGGGCAGGTTCTGGGTGCCTTGGCAGCGGCACAAGTGGCCGGATGCCAACAGGCAGGGCCGCGTCTGCGGCCCTTGTGCGACAGCGTATGACATGCCTTGACCGGGTGTTGTAACGCTGTCGGAACCTTGCTGTATCCCAATGGTCCAAAGCGGCGTCCGGGGCAGCGGCGGCAATCATGCGAGCTGCGTTTCTGGACAGATTACCTGTCCCAAGGCAGGGCAAAGCGGTCCATGCGTTCGGCCAGTTTCGGATCGGCGGCATCCGCGCCCGCGATCTTGGCGACCAGCCCGCGTTTTTTGTCCTCGAACACGACGGCCACATGCGCGTCCAGCCCGGCTTCTGCCAGATCGGCATTAAGCACGCGGGCCATGGCCAGCTTGCGCAGATCGGGCTTGAACACCTTGCCCACGGCGGTTTTTGGCAGTTCGGCCAACACTTCGATATGCTTGGGAATGGCCGCCCGCTCTGAAATGCGCGGGGTGGCATGGGCCAGCAGGTCTTCCGGGGTGGCTTGTTGGCCTGCGACCAGTTCGACATAGGCGCAGGGCATTTCGCCCGTAACCGGATCGGGCTGGCCGATGGCGCCTACGAAGCTGACCGCCGGATGCGACAGCAGGGCTTCCTCAATCTCTGCCGGGTCCAGATTATGACCACCGCGGATGATCAGGTCTTTTGCGCGACCGGTGATCCACAAATACCCATCCGGGTCAATGCGCCCCAGATCGCCCGTGCGCAAAAAGCGGTCATGCGCGAATAGATTGTGGTTCTTATCCAGCTCTGTATAGGTCGATCCCTCGAACACACCGGGCGAGGAGACGCAGATCTCGCCCACTTCGTCGGTGGCGCATTCGCTGAAACCATCGGGACCGGCGCGCAGGATCTTCACCTCTGTATAGGGCAGCGGGATGCCGACGGACCCGACCTTTTTCAACCCATCGACCGGGTTGCAGGACACAAGGCAAGTGGCCTCGGTCAGCCCGTAGCCTTCGGAAATCTGTACACCGGTCGCCTCTTCGAAGCGGCGATACAATTCCTTGGGCAAGGGCGCAGAGCCGGAAATACCGGTGCGCAGGCTGGACACATCGGCATTGACCGGGCGCTGCATCAGTGCCGCCAGTGCGGTGGGCACGGTAATCATGAAGGTGGCATTCCAGCGTTCGATCAGCTTCCAGAAATTGTCGAACACACCTTCGCCCCGATAGCCTTGCGGGGTGGGAAAGACCACATGCGCGCCCGACATGATGCAGCACATCAGGATCGGGTAAGCGGCAAAGACATGGAACAGCGGCAGCGGGCAAAGCAGCACGTCGCGTTCGTTGAACAACAATTCCGCGCCCAGCCAGCCATTGTAGATCATGCCGCCAAACCGGTGCTGCGCCACTTTCGGCGTGCCCGTGGTGCCCCCGGTGTGGAAATAGGCGGCCACGCGGTCGGTCTCTGGCGCGGTAAAGGACAGCGCCTTGCTGCAATCGTCCAGCGCAGAATGGAAATCTTGCACGCGTGCATGGTGATGCACCGTCACCTTGGGGCGGATCAACGGCACGATCCAGCTTTTCGGCGGTGACAGGTGGCGCAGCAGGTCCACTTCCAGCACATGTTTCACGTCGGGGGCATGGGCCACGGCTTCGGCCACTTTCTGCGCCACGTCGGTTTTCGGAAAGGCGCGCAGCGTGACAACGACCTTGGCCTTCGTCTCGCGCAGGATGGCAGAGATCTTTTCGGGTTCCAGCAACGGGTTGATCGGGTTCACACGCCCCGCCGTCATACCGCCCAAAAGCGCGATGGCCGTGTCATTCAGCGTGGGCAGAACATAGGCGACAGTGTCATCTTCCTGCACGCCAAGGCTGCGAAACAGGTTCGCGGCCTGCGTGACGCGGTTGTGCAATTCGGCCCATGTATAGGTTTCTGCACGCGCCGTGGGGTCGGAAAACAATTGAAACGAGATCGCAGGACGATCGCCCCACATGTTGCGCGCGCGTGTCAGCGCGTCATAGACGGATACCGGCAATTCGCGCGCCTCCCACGCGCCCTCAGCCTCGACCGTGCGTACATCTTCGGGTGATCTGAAATCCCGCATGCCTTCCCCCTCCCGTTCCGGCTTTTTATTGTAAAGCACAGAAAAGCACCGGCGCACGGGGCGCGCAAGCAAAACTGGATATCACGTTGCGTCACAAGCGGCGTTATGGGGCCTGAACGTCTTTCGGGCGCATGGCCAGCCAGATCAGCGCGCCACCGGCCAGCACAAGGAAGGGGATCATCGCCATATTGACGAATTGCCAGCCGGTTTGCGTGGTCCCGCCCGAACAATTCATCAACGTGCCCGAACTGAGCGAGGCAAGGAAGACGCCACCGAACACGATCATGTCGTTCAAGCCCTGCACGCGCCCGCGTTCTTCGACCGAATGCGCGGCAGTCAGCATGGTCGTGGCCCCGATAAAGCCGAAATTCCAGCCGATGCCCAACAGGATAAGCGCGATATAGAACTGCTCCAGCTCGACCCCGGAAATGGCTACGGCCCCTGATAGCGCCAGAATGACAAGCCCGGTCGCCACCACCGCGCGCGACCCGAACCGCGCGATCACATGCCCGGTGATGAAGGACGGCGCATACATGGCCAGAACATGCGCCGAGACGATATTCGCCGCATCGCCGGTGTCGAACCCGCAGCCGACCACCGCCAAGGGCGTCGAGGTCATGACAAGGTTCATCAGCGCATAGGCCACGGTGCCGCAGATGATGGCCACGGCAATCACCGGGCTGGTCAGCAATTCGCGCACCGGGCGGCCCTTGGGCGCGCCGTCTTCGGGTTTCAGCGGGGTGGGGATGTCAAGGAACGCCAGCAGCAGCATGCCCGCAATGTTCAGCCCGATCACTACCAGATAGGTGGCCAGAAACGGCACGGCCATAGTGTCGGATGTGGCCGACACGATCTGCGGGCCGAAAATGGCCGACAAAAGCCCCCCCGCCATGACAAAGGAAATCGCCTTGGGGCGAAATTCCGGGCTGGCTTGGTCGGCGGCGGCAAAGCGGTAAAACCCGTTTGCCGACATGTAAACGCCCGACAACAAGCTGCCCAGCAGGAAAATTTTGAACGATCCGCTATATAGCCCATAAGCCGCCAGCACTGCGCCCATGGCGCCGCACAGACAGGCCAGCCAGAACCCCGCGCGCCGGCCATATGCTTGCATGATGGCCGACAGCGGCGTTGCCGCCAGCATGGACCCAAGCACGATCATGGAAATCGGCAGTGTGGCCCAACAGGGATTCGGGGCCAACATCTGCCCTGACAGCCCGCCAATAATGAACATGATCGGCAGTTGCGCGCCGACCACGGCTTGCGCCGCGACCAGAACGGCAACATTGCGCTTGGCGCGGGCGTTATCGGCGGGGGTTGCAATCACGTCGCTCATGGGCGCAGGATTAACGCGGAGACATTCCATTTGGAAGTGGTGTTTTACATGTGCAACGATCCGGCGTCGGTTGGTCGCATCCTGACATCTGAAGGCTGCATGGCCGAAGGGGCCGCGTGGTTGGCCGCGCAGGAGCCGCGCTTTGCCCATGCGCTGCAACTGACCGGCGTGCCGCCCTTGCGCCGCAGGCCAGAAGGGTTTGCGCATTTGCTGGGCGCGATCGTCGGCCAGCAGGTCAGCACCCATGCCGCCCGCGCCATCTGGGACCGGATGGAGGCAGCGGGCCTTACCACGCCCGACGCGGTTCTGGCTGCGGATGATGACACGTTGCGCGCGCCGGGCCTGTCACGCCAGAAAATCCGCTATGCGCGCGCGCTCGCTGCCGCCGGGATCGATTTCGACGCCCTGCGCCATGCGCCCGATGCAGAGGTCACGGCAACGCTTGTGCAGGTTACCGGAATTGGCCGCTGGACTGCCGAGATTTACGCCATGTTCAGCCTTGGCCGCGCCGATGTGTTTGCGCCCAACGATCTTGCCTTGCAAGAATCCGCGCGCCGCCTGTTCAATCTGCCCGACCGCCCGCGCGAAGCACCCATGCGCCGGATGGCCGAGGCGTGGTCGCCATGGCGGACGGTTGCGGCGGGGCTTTTGTGGGCCTATTACCGTGTGGAAACCGACAGGGAAGGCGTCATATGACTCGGGTGTTGAAATCGGACAAACGCGGCCCGGCCAGCGGCGGCAAGGCGACCTCTGCGGTCGTGTTCGTGCATGGCTATGGCGCCGATGGCGGCGATCTTCTGGGGCTGGCCGACCCTTTGGCGCCGCATATGCCGGGAACGGTGTTCTATGCGCCCGATGCGCCCGAACGCAGCGTGGCCAATCCGATGGGGTTTCAGTGGTTCCCGATCCCGTGGATCGATGGCTCTTCCGAGGAAGATGCGCAGGCGGGGCTGCTTGCAGCCTCGAATGATCTCAATGCGTTCTTGGACGAAATCCTGACCAATGAGGGGCTTGCCCCCGGCGCGCTGGCGCTGGTCGGCTTCAGCCAAGGCACTATGCTGTCCTTGCAAGTCGCACCGCGCCGCGCCGCGCCCTTGGCGGCGGTGGTGGGCTTTTCCGGGCGGTTGCTGCTGCCTGAAATGCTGGAAACCGAGACTGTCAGCCGCCCGCCAGTGCTGTTGGTGCATGGCGACCGGGACGAGGTTGTGCCGGTCGAATCCTTGCCCGCAGCGGCCGATGCCTTGGTGGCGGCAGGGTTCGAGACCTACAGCCATATCTCCAAGGGCACCGCGCATGGCATCGCGCATGACGGGCTGTCGCTGTCGCTGTCCTTTCTGCGCGACAAGCTGCCGGGCTAGGGGCTATCGCGCGCCGCCCAGCGGTCTGAGATGTGGGCCAAAAAGCGCCGCCAGTGCCAGAATGACGCCGGACACCACCGCGATCATCCCCGCCGCGCTGATCGCGTTCTGCGCGCCTAGCCAAAGCGGGCCGTAACCTGCCAGCACATAGCCCAGAATGGCCGAGAGCGCGGCGAACAGAAGCGACCACCAGATTTGCGCGGCCAAATGGTTGGTCATCAGCCGGGCGGCAGCCGGGGGGCAGATGAACATGGCAATCACAAGGATCGATCCCACCGCCTGAAACGCCGCTACCGCGGCCAGCGCCGCCGCAATCACCAGCCCAAAGCCCAAGGCGCTGGTGGGAATGCCCAAAGATTGCGCGAAGCCTTCGTCGAATGTGGCGATTTTCAGCCAGCGCCAGAACAGGGCCACCAGCGCCGCGATCACCGCGCAGGCCAGCGCCATGCGGGGCAATTCGGGGGGCAGGGCGGCCAAGGCGGAGGGGTCGGTCAAGGATTGCCAGCCAGAGGCGCGCAGCCAGATCAACTGTTCAAGATTGCCCATCAGCGCGTGTTCTACATCCAGATGCACCTGCGCGCTGCCGGTCTGTTCCAGCAGCAACACGCCCGCCGCGAACATGGTGGTGAACACCACGCCCATCGCCGCGCCCGGCTCGACCCGGCCATAGCGGCGGATGGCTTCGATCAGCACCACAGCGACAATCGCCGCCCCGGCGGCCCCCAGCCCCATCGGCCCGGCTGCAATGCTACCGCTGACCAGAAACCCCACCACAATGCCGGGCAGCACCACATGGCTGATCGCATCCCCGATCAGGGCTTGTCGGCGCAGGATCAGGAAATTGCCGGGCAGCGCGCAAGCCATGGCGGCCAGCGTGCCGATCAGCATGGGTGTCAGCGAGAATTGCACAAATTCGGCACCCATCACGCGTTCCTCATCCGGCGGCGCAGCCGTGCATGGCGCAAGGCCCGCCACAGCAGCCCGCGCGCGGGTGCCAGCAGCATCGAAACCGCGAAACCCGCCGCCAAGACCAGCACAATGACCGGGCCCGTGGGCAAGTCGGGGGCCGTGGCAGAAATCGCGGCCCCGATATAGGCCCCAAAGCCCCCAATTGCCCCCGCGATCCAGACCATGGCGCCCACGCGTTCGGTCCAGAAGCGCGCGGCGACCGGCGGGATAATCAGCAGCGCCACGATCAGCACCAGCCCGACCAGCTTTAGCCCAATGATCGTGACGGCCATGGCCAGCCCCATGATGGCCAGATCAATCGCGCGCGTGTTGTAGCCCAGTGTTGCGGCATAGGCCGGATCAAACGCCACCAGCGTCATGGGCCGCCGCATCAGCCAGCACAGTGCCAGCACCACCGCGCCGCCAAGCGCGATCAGCACGGCATCTTCGCGCAGCATTCCGGCGGTGGAGCCCAGCAAAAACCCTTCCAGCCCCGCCTGACGACCCGCGCGCATGGTCTGGACCAATGTCAGCAGCACCACGCCCGCGCCGAAAAACACGCCCAGAACCGCGCCGATGGCAGCGTCTTCGGCCAGCCTTGTGCGGGTGGTGATCCATGTCATGGCCAGCAGGCCCAACCCGCCGCTTAGGGCCGCGCCCAGCAGCAACCCCGCCAAGGAACGCCCGTCGCCGCCAAGCGCGACCATGACCATGAAGGCCAGCGCGATGCCCGGCAGCGCGGCATGGGCAACCGCATCCGACACCAGCGCGCGTTTGCGCAAGGCGATGAAGCTGCCGGCCACGCCCGCCGCCACGCCCAGCAGCGCTGCGCCAATCGCGACCAATGCCGCGTTATAGCCTGCTTGCAGGCTTAGGGCTGCCAGCAGGTCTGTCATTCCGCCGCAAGGCCGAAGGGCGCTGTGCCTAGCCGCCCGCCATAGGTGGCGTGCAGATTTGCAGGGGTGAACGCCGTGGCCACCGGCCCTTCGGCAATGCGGCTGACATTGACCAAGAAAACATGGTCGAAATATTCCGCGACGGTGGACAGATCGTGATGCACGGCGATGACCGACTTGCCCGCGGCGCGCAACTCGCGCAGCACATCGACAATGGCGCGCTCTGTCGCGGCATCGACACCGGCGAAAGGTTCGTCCAGCAGGTATAGCTCTGCCTCTTGCGCCAGCGCACGGGCCAAAAACACGCGCTGTTGCTGGCCGCCTGAAAGCTGGCCAATCTGGCGGGTGGCGAAATCGGTCATGCCAACGCGGTCAAGGCACTCCAGTGCCTGCGCGCGCAGGCCAGCCGACAAGCGCCCCCATAGCCCGGCACGGCGATATTGGCCCATCTGCACCACGTCCAGCACGGTCGTGGGAAAATCCCAGTCCACGCTGGCGCGTTGCGGCACATAGGCCACGCGCGAGCGCGCAGCGGCAAGCGGCTGGCCGAAGAACGCAATCTCGCCCGACAGGTGTTGCACGATCCCAAGGCTGGCTTTCAGCAGGGTCGATTTGCCCGCCCCGTTCGGCCCGATGATGGCCGAAAGCGCAGCATGCGGAAACCGGGCGTCAACCACGCTTAGGGCGGGTTTGTCGCCATAGGTTACGCTCAGGCCGCGCAAGGATAACGGGCTTTGGGCGGGCAAATCTGTCATTCGGCAAGCATCCCGTTCAGGCCGCGCGCAGGGGCGGTGCCGCCAAGCGCGCGCGCAATGGTGGTCGCGTTATGGTCGATCATACCGATATAGGTCCCTTCATAGCTGCCCGGCTCGCCCATCGCGTCGGAAAACAGCTCGCCGCCGATGGCAACGATGTGGCCCTGCGCGGCGGCGCCTTCAATCAGCGCGCGGATGTTGCGATCACTGACAGAGGTTTCGACAAAGACCGCGCCAATCTCGCGCGTGACCAGCATGTCGACCATGTCGGAAATGCGGTTCAGCCCCGCTTCAGATGCGGTGGACAAGCCTTGAATGCCGACCACCTCGAACCCGTAGGCCGCACCGAAATAGCCAAACGCGTCATGCGCGGTCAGTAGAACACGGGCGGATTCGGGCACAGAGGACAGCACGTCGCGCGAATAGCTTTCAAGTTCTTCAAGCTGGCTCAGGAAGGCGTCGGTATTGGCGGTGAAGGTGTCGGCACCTTCTGGATGCGCTTCGATCAGCGCATCGCGGATGGTCAGGCTAACCTCTGACCAAAGCGTCGGGTCCATCCAGACATGCGGGTCGAACCGGCCCTCGTAATCTTCATGTGCCAGCAGGCGGTCCTGTGGCAGGCTTTCGGCCACGGCCACCACATGGCTGTTTTCCCCAAGTTCCAACAGGAAATCTTCCATCTGGGCTTCAAGGAACAGCCCGTTCCAAAGCACCAGATCGGCGCGCGCCATGGTCACGATATCGCTGCGGGTCTGGCGGAAGGCATGCGGGTCCACGCCCGGCCCCATCAGCGCGCGCAGCTCGACCAGATCGCCGCCAATGGCGCGGGCGGTGTCGGCGATCATGCCGGTCGTGGCAACCACGCTCAGCCGGTCTTGCGCGGCTACGGGGGCGGCAAGCAGGGCGGTGCTGCCCGCAAGGGCGATGGCGTGAAACAGACGTGTCATGGCGCGCATGGCAGACGTTACTCCTTGGTTGATGGAGGATATATTGCGAATAAGTCGCAAGGTCAACGTAAATGCAAATCATTCTCAAAAACAAGCACAGACCGTGCGGATCAAGATCACAAACCCGACAGCCGGGCAGGGTGATCCCCCTTGCATCGGACCCGGCATGCGCCTACATCTGGGGTGTCCCGCAAGGGGCTATGGGCATAAACGCGCTCGGAATAAGCGGATCGGACCCGGGGGCGGTACCCGGCGGCTCCACCAACATCCTTCATTTGGGGATCATGGGGCCGAAACAGGATCGACGAACGTGTAAAGGGGTTAGCTTTGCCTCGGTGAGCCACCACCGTTATCGGTGCAAAACGTACAGTTGCAAATGACAACCGTGCTCCGGTCGCAGTCGCTGCGTAAGCAGTCACAAGACCGAAACTTAAGCCCTTGCGCCTAGCAGCGTAAGGCGGGGTTCGCAGGCACCTGGCAACAGAAGCCTGCACTTTTCACTCCCAAATTTCACTGCACCTCTATCGCGCCCCTTTCAATCGGGTTCAGGATGGGTATGTTGGGGGAGCACTGGGAAAAGGCATGACCGGAATGAGCGGCGAAATCGACTATGGCAACCTGATGCATGACGCGATGCGCGGCCTGATCCGGTCGGTGATGGAGCGTGTCGCGCAGGACGGCTTGCCGGGCGAGCATCATTTCTTCATCACGGTGGATACGCAGCATCCCGACATGCAGATGGCCGATTGGTTGCGCGACCGCTACCCAGAAGAGATAACGCTGGTCGTGCAGCATTGGTTCGAGAATCTGGTGGTGGACCCGAACGGCTTTGCCATCACGCTGAATTTTGGCAATGCGCCAGAACCCTTGTATATCCCGTTTGATGCGATCTCGACCTTCGTGGATCCGTCGGTGGAATTCGGGCTGCGGTTTGAGTTGCAGCATGACGACGCGGACGAGGATTTCGACGACGATGACGACGACGAAGCCCCGATGATCGAAGACGCCGAACGGGTCGAGCGAAGCGCTGATGTGGTCAGCCTCGACCAATTTCGCAAGTAAGCGGTATGCACTTGCATACTGATTGATCTTGCAGCCTATTGGCGCTAAGCGGTGTTCAAACAGCCGCAAGGAGCGCCGCTTATGACCGATATCCGCGTTGAAACCGACAGCTTTGGCCCGCTGGACGTGCCCGCCGACAAATATTGGGGCGCGCAAACGCAGCGTTCCATCCTGAATTTCCCGATTGGCTGGGAACGTCAGCCTGTGCCGATCATCCGCGCGCTGGGGGCCATCAAATGGGCCTGTGCGCTGGTGAACATGGCGCAAGGCACGTTGGACGAGCGCCGGGGCGGCGCTATTGTGCAAGCCGCGACCGAGGTGTTCGAGGGCAAGTTCGACGACAATTTCCCCTTGGTCGTCTGGCAGACCGGGTCCGGCACGCAAAGCAACATGAACGCGAACGAGGTGATTTCCAACCGCGCGATCGAGATTCTGGGCGGCGTGATGGGGTCGAAAGATCCGGTGCACCCGAATGACCATTGCAATATGGGCCAGTCCAGCAACGACACATTTCCGACCGCGATGCATGTCGCTATCGGGATGTTGGCGCGCGATGTGCTGCTGCCCGGTCTGACCAAGCTGCATAGCGCGCTTGCCGCCAAGTCCGAAGAATTCAAGGACATCATCAAGATTGGCCGCACCCATACGCAAGATGCCACGCCGCTGACGCTGGGGCAGGAATTCGGTGGCTACGCGCATCAGGTGAAAATGGGTATTGCGCGCATTGAGATGTGCCTGCCGCATATCTACGAATTGGCGCAAGGCGGCACCGCTGTCGGCACCGGGCTGAACACCCGCAAGGGTTGGGATACGGGCGTGGCCGCCCATATCGCAACGATCACCGATCTGCCCTTTGTCACCGCACCCAACAAGTTCGAGGCGCTGGCTGCGCATGACGCGATGGTCATGTTCTCTGGCGCGCTGAAAACCGTGGCGGCGTCGCTGTTCAAGATCGCCAATGACATGCGTTTGCTGGGCTCTGGCCCGCGTTCCGGCCTGGGCGAATTGATCCTGCCGGAAAACGAGCCGGGCAGTTCCATCATGCCCGGCAAGGTCAACCCCACGCAGGCCGAAGCGCTGACCATGGTCTGCGCCCATGTCATGGGCAATGACGCGGCGGTGGGGTTTGCCGGAAGCCAAGGCCATTTCGAGCTGAACGTCTACAACCCGATGATGTCCTATAACGTGCTGCAGAGCATGCAGCTTTTGGGCGATGCGGCCAGCAGCTTTACCGACAACATGGTTGTGGGCACGCGTGCGAATGTCGAACGGATTGACAAGCTGATGAAGGAATCGCTGATGCTGGTTACGGCGTTGGCCCCCACGATCGGCTATGACAATGCCACCACAGTCGCCAAGACCGCGCATAAAAACGGCACCACGCTGAAGGAAGAAGCGATTGCGCTGGGGTTTGTCGATGAAGAAACCTTCGACCGCGTCGTGCGCCCCGAAGACATGATCGGGCCGAAGGGCTGATCTGACATTTCCCCCCGGTTCAATCCGGGGGGATCTTACTGCGCGACCAGGCCCCCCGGCTTGCGCCAGCTTGTCACCAGAACCGAGGCGCGCAATTCTTCATCGCTGAAGCCCTGCAATTCGCCTGCTACGCGCAGCGCGTCCAGATCGTCTTGCGCCGGGTAATCCTCTGTCACCAGCCAGTCTGTATGCCCCGGCCAGTGATCTTCGAAGGTGCGCCGATAATCTGCCAGACGCCATTCGTTCAGATAAGAATTGGACTGAACCATTCCGCGCGTGGTGTCGCGCAGATGCGCCCAAGGCGGCAGCGCGTACAGGTTTGCAAACAGCCGCGTATCATGTGCGCCGGTGTGGCTGGTGAACAGATGCGCTATCATTTGCGCCACGCCGCCGGGGCGCAGCACGCGCGCCACCTCTGCCGCAGCGCGGTCCGGATGGGTCAGATGTTCGAACACGGATGTGGACACGACCGCGTCGAAACTGGCATCGGGGAAGGGCAGCGCCTCGGCATCGCCTTCGACGATCCGCACCGGCATTTTCAGCGGCGGCACCCCAAGCTGACGGGTCAGTTCCGCGCGGGTCCGGCGGTCCACCCCCAGCGCGTGGCGGCCCACAGTCTTGACCAGTCGCAGGGGGCCATTCTTGCGCCAGATGCGCCACAGTTCCGCCAGCCCCAGACGGTCGGGCGCGGGTTCTATATCGACCCCGACCGCGCGGTTGGTCAGCCCCGTCGCCATCAGGAAAATCCGGGTTTGGCCGGGGCCAAGCTCTAGCACATCGCAATCTAGCAAAGGCGCGCCGCGCAAATCTTCCAGCCGGCGCACGGTGTCGCGTTGAATGTCCAGATGGTCGGCAACCCGGCGCGGAATGTCTTGGGTTTGCTGGCGATAGAGTGCCAAAAGCTCTGCCATATTGGCGCGAATCCCGCGATCACCGCGCAAATAGGATTTCATAGCACGCCCTTGCACACCCAGCTTAACCAAAGCGTGACCCAGAATCCGGGCAAGTTCAAGCGTCTTGCTGCCGCTTTGGCTTTGCGCTTGGGGCGTGCAGCGGATAGACAGGCGCAGCGCCGCAATTCAACCCAAGGCCATGCCCGCCATGTCGCACCAAACCCCGCCCTTCGCGCCATTCGAATGGATGATTGCCTGGCGTTACCTGCGTGCGCGACGGGCGGAGGGGGGCGTCAGCGTGATGACGGTAATTTCCTTTGTCGGGATTACGCTGGCGGTGTTTGCGCTGATTGCCACGCTGGCCGTGCGCTCTGGGTTCCGCACCGAATTCGTGGGCACGATCCTTGGGGCCAATGCGCATGTCACGGTCTATTCCGCCGTGAATGTCGATGAAGCGGGCCGCACCAGCCGCGTGATCGAGGATTATGACGACATGGCCGACCGTCTGGCCGCGGTCGAGGGGGTCACCCGTGTTGCGCCGCTGATAAAGGGGCAGGTCATGGCCTCTGCCAATAGCCGCAACACCGGGGTAGAGGTGTTCGGCATCAGCCCCGAAAACCTGTCCACCATCCCGCGCATTGCCGATCCGGAAACCGCCATGGGCGATATCGGGCAGTTCAAGGATGGGGTTGCCATCGGCTCTGGCGTGGCGCGCGAATTGAACCTTGGCGTGGGCGACACGATCCGCCTGATTTCCCCGGACGGGGTGCGCACCGCCTTTGGCACATCCCCGCGTATCTCGGCCTATGAGGTGGTCTATATCTTCACCGCCGGGCGCTACGATATCGACCGCACCCGGCTTTATATGCCCTTTGCCGAGGCGCAGACCTATTTCAACCGCGATGGCGTGGCCGATGAAATGGAGGTCATGGTCGAAAACCCGGACCAGATTGACAGGCTGCGCACCGACCTGCTGCGCGCGGGGGGGGAAAGGGCCATGCTCTGGACATGGCGCGATAGCGCCGGATCGTTCCTGCGCGCGCTAGAGGTCGAGGACAATGTGATGTTCGTGATCCTGTCGATCCTTGTGCTGATCGCTTCGATGAACATCATTTCGGGGCTTATCATGTTGGTCAAGAACAAGGGCCGTGACATTGGCATCTTGCGCACGATGGGGCTGACCGAAGGGTCCATCCTGCGGGTATTCTTCATCTGCGGTGCCAGCATCGGGCTGCTGGGCACGGTCGCGGGCGTGGTTCTGGGGTGCTTGTTCGTGATCTATATCGACCCGATTTTCAGCCTTGTGAACTATGCCTCTGGCGGCGGGGTCTGGGACCCGGAGATCCGTGGCATCTATGCGCTGCCAGCCGAATTGCGGCTGGAGGATGTGCTGAAATCCGTGGCGCTGTCGCTGTCGCTGTCCTTCATCGTCACCATCTTCCCGGCGCGGCGTGCCGCGCGCATGAACCCGGTAGAGGCCTTGCGCTATGAATGACCCGCTGGATCAGGCGCTTGTCCTGAACGACATCTGCAAGACCTATAACGTGGGCCGCCCGAACGAGGTGCGCGTGCTGCATGATGTATCTGTCACGCTGGACCGGGGCGAGGTGGTGGCGCTTGTGGCACCGTCTGGCGCGGGAAAATCCACGCTGCTGCACATCGCGGGGCTGCTGGATGCGCCCGATACAGGCGATGTGCTGGTCAATGGCACCAACATGACCCGGCTGGGGGATGATGCGCGCACCGCCGCGCGGCGCGGGCGGATCGGGTTCATCTACCAGTTTCACCACCTGTTGCCCGAATTCACGGCGCTGGAAAACATCGTGCTGCCGCAACTGGTGAACGGCGTGAGCGCGGCGCAGGCCCGTGACCGTGCCAGCATGCTGCTGGACCGCGTGGGCGTGGCCCAGCGCGCCGACCATCGGCCCGCGGCCTTGTCGGGTGGCGAACAGCAGCGCGTCGCGTTTTGCCGCGCGCTGGCCAATGCGCCGGGGCTGTTGCTGGCGGATGAGCCGACCGGGAACCTAGACCCGACAACATCGGATCAGGTCTTTGGCGCGTTGATGGACCTTGTGCGCGAAACCGGTCTGTCGGCGCTGATCGCCACCCATAACCTTGACCTTGCCCGCCGCATGGACCGTGTGTTGCGGCTGGAGGATGGCCGGGTGGTCGGGTAATCTACTATCTTTTGCGTGAACCCCGAAGGTCGGGGGGATATGCCGCGCGACAAGCTAGCGCCCTCGGGGGCTGTCAGGCGGTGATGGCTTACGCCAAATAGACCCGTTCATACCGCGGCCCAAGCCCGGTCAGCACCTCATACCCGATGGTGCCGATCACATCGGCCAAGGCATCGACCCCCTGATGCGGGCCAAGCAGGTCCAGCGCCTCTACCGGGCCATCCACGGCGCTGACATCTATTGTCAGCAAATCCATCGACACGCGGCCAAGAAGCGGGCAGGGCACATCGCCCGCCCAAAGCGTGGCACGCCCCGACAGCGCGCGCTGGATGCCATCGGCATAGCCCGCCGCGATGGTGGCCACCCGCATATCTTGCGGGGCGACAAAACTATTGCCATAGCCCACACTTTCACCCGCCTGCACAACCCGTGTCTGGATCACCGGGATCGACAGGCGCACAACCGCTTGCGCGTCCGTAAAGGGCCGCCCGCCATACAGGCCAATGCCGGGCCGTGTCAGGTCGAAATGATAGTCGCGGCCCAGCAGCACCCCGCCCGTGGCCGACAAAGAGCGCGGCACGCCCGCGCCATCGGTCAGATCGCGGAAGGTGGCCAGTTGCTGCGCGTTCATGGCGTGGTCCGGTTCGTCCGAACAGGCCAGATGCGACATAATCAGCGCAGGGCCCTGACCCAGAGCAATCTCTGCCACGCTGGCCCATTCGCCGGGTTCCATTCCCAAGCGGTTCATGCCGGTGTCCAGCTGAATGCCAAAGGGCGCAGCGGGCAGCGCTTCGAAATGGCGCGTCAGTTGCTCGACCGAATTCAGCATCGGGATCAGCCCCGCGTCCCGGATCGCGGCCGCATCGCCCGCCATATGCCCGCCATAGACATGGATGGGCAGATCAGGGCCGATGGCCGCGCGCACCGCCGCGCCCTCTTCGGCCACGGCCACGAAAAAGCGCCGCGCGCCAGCCTTGGCCAACGCCTCTGCCACGCGCGCGGCACCCAGACCGTAGCCATTGGCCTTTACGGTCGCTGCCGTCTCGACCGTGGTCATGCGGTCAAGCGCCTGCCAATTCGCGGCCAAAGCGCCCAAATCTATCTCTAGCCGTGCCTGTGCCATATCTGCCCTCGCATCGCTTGTCAGTTGTTCTTGAGCGCACGCGCCAAGGCGCAGAATTGCTCTAGCCCGATTTCTTCGGCCCGCGCGGTGGGCGCAATGCCCGACGCCTGTAGCAGCGTTTCAATATCTGGGTGAAGCCCTTTCAGCGCCGCGCGCAGCATCTTGCGCCGTTGGTTGAACGCCATGGCGACCACGCGTTCCAGCACTTTTGCATCCGCCGGAAAGCGGGGCGCGTTCAGCTTGGTGATATGCACCACGGCAGAGCTGACCTTGGGCGGCGGTGTGAAGGCCTCTGGCGGCAGGTTCAGCACGATCTTTGCATCCGCCCGCCACCCGACCATCAGCGCCAAGCGCCCATAGGCCTTGGACCCCGGCTTGGCCACGATCCGCTCGGCCACCTCGCGCTGGAACATCAGCGTCAGGCTGTCCCAGAAGGGCGGCCAGATGTCGGGCGTCATCCAGCGGATCAGCAGTTCGGTGCCCACGTTATAGGGCAGATTGGCCACCACTTTGACCGGCGGGGTCAGATGCGCCAAGGCATCGACCGCCAGCGCGTCGCCTTCGATCACCTGCAAGCGGTCCGGATAGGATTGGGCGATCTCCGCCAGCGCGGGCAAACAGCGCGCGTCTTTCTCAATTGCCAGCACGCGGCGCGCGCCTTCCGCCAGCAGCCCGCGTGTCAGCCCGCCGGGGCCGGGGCCAACCTCTAGCACATCGGCGCCGGACAAATCCCCCGCCGCGCGCGCAATCCGCGCCGTCAGGTTCAGGTCCAGCAGAAAATTCTGCCCAAAGCTCTTTTTCGCGCGCAGATCATGCGTGCGGATCACATCGCGCAGGGGCGGCAAGTCGTCAATCATGCGCCCATATTCCACGCCATGCGGATGGCCGCAATCAGGCTGTCGGGCTTTGCCACGCCTTGTCCCGCAATATCATAGGCCGTGCCATGGTCGGGCGAGCTGCGCACAAAGGGCAGCCCCAGCGTGACATTCACACCCTCGTCGAAAGCGAGCGTCTTGATCGGGATCAGCGCTTGATCGTGATACATGCAGATCGCGGCGTCATAGCGGGCGCGGGCAGGGGCGTGGAACATCGTGTCGGCGGGCAGCGGCCCGCGCAGGTCCAGCCCGTCTGCCCGCAGCCGCGCGATCACGGGCGCGATCACATCGCGGTCCTCATGCCCCATGGTGCCATCTTCGCCCGCATGGGGGTTCAGCCCGGCCACCGCCAAGCGAGGCGCGGCAATCCCGAAATCGCGGATCAGGGCGGCGTGGGTGATGCGGATCGTGTCTTCCAACAGCGTAGGGGTCAATGCCCCCGGCACCTCCGATACCGGAATGTGAATTGTCACCGGCACCACGCGAAGCGCGCCCGATGCCAGCATCATGACCACCCGGTCCACACCCGCCAGATGCGCCAGATACTCGGTATGGCCCGGAAAGCCAAAGCCCGCCCCCGCTTTCAGCGCCGCCTTGTGGATGGGGCAGGTCACAAGCCCGCGCGCGGCCCCTGATTGCACCAGTTCCACCCCGCGCCGAACAGCTTCGATCACGCCTGCCGCATTGGCCGGGTCGGGCTGGCCCGCGCGGGCAGGGGCCGCAAAAGCGACAGGCAGCACCGGCATAGCACCGCCGCCGCAATCGGCCAGATCCTGCACAACCCGATACGCCACGCCACCGGGCAAATGCCGCGGGTCGCCCAGCCAGACAAAGGGGCAGTCGCGCCCGACCACATCCCAAGCCTTGGCTGCAATCTCTGGCCCAATGCCCGACGGGTCGCCGCAGGACATCACCAAGGGTCGCTTATCCATGCGCGGACATCCTTTTCATCTTGCCAGAGATACGCTGCGAAGGCGGACTGGGGCGGCGCACGCCGTCGCCCTACCGCCCTTTCCAGATCCAGCCACCGCCAAACACGCGCGTGCCCTCGCCATCGTAGAAGACACAAGCCTGTCCGGGGCTGATTCCTTCCTCGGGCGTCAGAAGCTCCACCTCGGCCTCATGCGCCGACAGGGGCCGGATGATTGCAGGCGCGGGCGGCCGGGTCGAGCGCAGCTTGACCGACAGATGCCATTCGGCTTGGCTGTCAAAGGGCGCATCGCCCAGCCAGTTGATCTCGCGCACTGGCACTTTGCGGGTGGCCAAAGCCTCTTTCGGGCCGACGATAACGCGGCGTGCATCGGGGTCCAGCTTGACGACATACAAAGGCTCTGACAGCCCGCCTATGCCCAAGCCCCGCCGCTGCCCGATCGTGTAATGAATGACACCCTCATGCACGCCTAGAACGGTCCCGGCCATATCGACAATCTCGCCCGGCTCGCCCGCGCCGGGGCGCAGCTTTTCAATGACGGCGGCATAATTGCCATCGGGCACAAAGCAGATGTCCTGACTGTCGGGCTTGTCGGCAACCGCCAGACCGTGCTTGGCGGCCAATGCGCGCGTTTCGGCCTTGGTGGCCAGATGCCCCAAGGGAAAGCGCAGGAAATCCAACTGCTCTTGCGTGGTGGAAAACAAGAAATAGCTCTGGTCGCGCACGGGGTCTGCGGCGCGGTGCAGTTGCGCCCCCGAAGCGCCGGATTTGCGCTGAATGTAATGGCCCGTTGCCATGCAATCCGCGCCCAGGTCCTTGGCGGTTTCCAGCAGGTCGCGGAACTTCACCCGCTCGTTGCAGCGAATGCAGGGCACCGGGGTGGCCCCGCCCAGATAGGCATCGGCGAATTCGTCGATCACCGCGTCGCGGAATTTCGATTCGTAATCCAGCACATAATGCGGAAAGCCCATCTCCTCGGCGACGCGGCGGGCATCGTGAATATCACGGCCCGCACAGCAAGCCCCCTTTTTCGCCAAGGCGGCACCATGGTCATAAAGCTGCAAGGTCACGCCCACCACGTCATAGCCTTCGGCGGCCAATTCGGCAGCCACGACGGAACTATCAACGCCGCCGGACATGGCCACGACCACGCGCGTTTCGGCCACGGGCTTGGGCAATCCCAGCGAACTGAGCGGCGGGTCGAAGGGCATTTTGGTGTCTCCAGAAAATCAAGGGCGAAATATAAGAAAATGCTCTGTATTCTCAAGCCCTGCATTCAACCTCTGCTTAACATTCACGCGCAATTCTATGGTCAATCTGGTGAAGGACCATGGAGGGTGCCATGTATATCAAGAAAGTCGAAGGGCCGCGCGCGGTTAATCTGGACGACGGAACGGTTCTGACATTGGCGGATTTGCCGCCAAGCGACACTCGGCGCTGGGTTGCCAGCCGCAAGGCGGTGGTGGTGCAGGCTGTGCGCGCGGGGCTGATCTCGCGCAAGGCCGCGCTGGAACGCTATGAACTGTCTGATGAAGAATTCGACCTTTGGGCCAAGGCCGTCGAAACCCACGGGGTAGAGGCGCTGAAAGTGACCGCGCTGCAAAAGTATAGACAACCATAGGGAGAGTGTGGTCTTTGTAAGCGCACGGTAACCTTGAATTAACAATTTTGCGTGAGCCTTACGGTTAACGGCGACAATGGAGAATCCTTATGCGCGTGCTGCTTGTTGAAGACGACCCAACCACCGCCCGCTCGATCGAGTTGATGCTGACGCATTCGAATTTCAACGTCTATTGCACCGATATGGGGGAGGACGCGGTCGAACTCAGCAAGCTGTATGATTACGACCTGATCTTGTTGGATCTGAACCTGCCCGACATGGCGGGGCTGGATGTGCTGCGCCAGATCCGTGTTGCGCGCGTGGATACGCCGGTGTTGATCTTGACGGGCGATCTGGACACCGACACCAAGCTGCGCGGCTTCGGCGGCGGCGCGGATGACTACCTGACCAAACCCTTCCACCGCGAAGAATTGGTCGCGCGCATTCACGCCATTATCCGCCGCAGCAAGGGTCATGCGCAATCGGTCATTCGCACCGGGCAGCTGAACGTTAACCTTGACGCCAAATCGGTCGAGGTGGACGGGCAGATCGTGCATCTGACCGGCAAAGAGTATCAGATGCTGGAGCTTCTCAGCCTGCGCAAGGGCACCACCTTGACCAAGGAAATGTTCCTCAACCACCTCTACGGCGGTATGGATGAACCGGAACTGAAGATCATTGACGTGTTCATCTGTAAATTGCGCAAGAAACTGGCCGAAGCGACGGGCGGTGAAAACTACATCGAAACCGTTTGGGGCCGCGGCTATGTGCTGCGCGACCCGGTCGGCCAGCCGGCGGTCGAAAACAACCCCTCGCGGGTGCTGTCGGCCTGACCGCACCGCTGCGCGCCGGGACTGGACGGGATGCGCCCTGCGCCCTATCACCGTCGGCAGGCATAATCGGTGCGAGAGGGGCAGGCATGTCGGAAGATGGGTCAAGGGTTGCGGTCGCGGATCTGTCGCCGGAACAGGCGCGCACGGAACTTGCGCGCCTTGCCGACCTGATCGCGCGCGCCGACACGGCCTATCACGGCCAAGATGCCCCCATCCTTGACGACGCCGCTTATGACGCGCTGCGCGCACGCAATATGGCAATCGAAGCGCGATTTCCCGCGCTTCGGCGGCCAGACAGCCCTTCGGACCGGGTGGGCAGCGCCCCCGCAGAGGCCTTTGGCAAAATCCGCCATGCCCGGCGCATGATGTCCTTGGCCAATGGGTTCGACGCGGAAGATATCGCGGATTTTGTCGCTGGCATCCGGCGGTTCCTGGGCCTGTCCGATGACGCCCCGCTCGCCTTCACCGCAGAGCCGAAAATCGACGGATTGTCACTGTCACTGCGGTATGAAAACGGCCAGCTGCGCCATGCCGCAACCCGTGGCGATGGCGAAACCGGCGAGGATGTGACCGCAAATGCGCGCGAAATCGCGGATATTCCGCAAAGCCTGCGCAATGCGCCCGCCCTGCTGGAAGTGCGGGGCGAGGTTTATATGGCGCATGACGATTTCGCCGCCTTGAACGCCCGGCAGGCCGCGCAAGGGGCCAAGACATTCGCCAACCCGCGCAATGCCGCCGCCGGGTCGCTGCGCCAGCTTGACCCGGCCATCACCC
The DNA here is from genome assembly GCF_001517585.1 of Roseibaca calidilacus. Lineage (NCBI taxonomy): Bacteria > Pseudomonadati > Pseudomonadota > Alphaproteobacteria > Rhodobacterales > Paracoccaceae > Roseinatronobacter > Roseibaca calidilacus. The sequence goes on from NZ_FBYC01000004.1 coordinate 842,758, forward strand.
GCGCCCGCCCTTTGCGCTTTTTCGCCTATGCTTGGGGCGAACTGTCGGACCCGCTTGCGACAACTCAGTCAGACGCAGTGGCGCAGCTTGAAAAGCTGGGCTTTGCCGTGAACCCCGAGATGACACGCTGCGCCGGGCTGGACGAGATGCTGTCGACCTATGCCCGGATCGAAGCGCAGCGTGCCACGCTGGGCTATGATATTGATGGCGTCGTCTACAAGCTGGACGATCTGGCGTTGCAAGAGCGTCTTGGCCTGCGTTCGACCACGCCGCGATGGGCGATTGCGCATAAATTTCCTGCTGAACTGGCTTGGACGCGGCTGGACGCCATCGAAATACAGGTCGGGCGCACCGGCGCGCTTAGCCCCGTGGCGCGGCTCTCGCCGGTCACGGTGGGGGGCGTGGTCGTCTCTAACGCGACGCTGCACAACGAAGATTACATCGCCGGGCGCGATTCCAAAGGTGCCCCTATCCGAGAAGGCCGCGATATCCGCGTGGGCGACTGGGTGCAGGTCTACCGCGCGGGCGATGTTATCCCGAAAATCCGCGATGTGGACCTGTCCAAACGCCCCGCAGGCAGCGCGCCCTACCTTTTCCCCGAAACCTGCCCCGAATGCCACAGCCCTGCCATCCGCGAGCCGGGCGATTCGGTGCGCCGCTGCACTGGCGGGCTTATCTGCCCCGCGCAGGCCGTGGAACGGCTGAAGCATTTTGTCAGCCGCGCCGCGTTCGACATCGAAGGCTTGGGCGCGAAACAGGTCGAAGCCTTTTGGCGCGACGGCTGGATTGCCACCCCGCGCGATATTTTCACGCTGGCCGACCGTTTCGGCCCCGGCCAACCGCGGCAGTTGAAAAACCGCGAGGGCTGGGGCGAAACCAGCGCGAAGAAACTGTTCGATGCCATTGACGAAAAACGTCAAATCTCTCTGGCGCGGTTTTTGTTCGCGCTTGGCATTCGTCATATTGGCGAAACCTCGGCAGCGCTTTTGGCCAGCCATTATGGCGCTTGGCCCGATTTGCGCACGGCGATGCACGCCGCGCAGGATGAGGACAGCGCGGCCTATGCGGATCTTTTGTCCATAGACGGTGTCGGCCCGGTCATGGCGCGCGCGCTTCTGGCCGCCTTTCAGGCCGAGGGCGACGAGATTGACGCGCTTGCAGACTGTCTGACAATCGAGAAGGCAGCGCGCCCCGCCACTGACAGCCCCGTGGCGGGCAAGACGCTGGTTTTCACCGGCACGCTGGACCGCATGACGCGGGCAGAGGCGAAAGCGCGCGCCGAAGCCTTGGGCGCAAAGGTGGCAGGGTCGGTTTCCGCCAAGACCGACCTTCTGATCGCAGGGCCGGGTGCGGGGTCGAAAGCGGCAAAGGCCGCCGCCTTGGGGGTCGAGGTGATCGACGAAGATGGCTGGCTTGCGCTGATCGGGGCGGCCTGACATGGCCGCGCGGCCCGAAGTGCTGTTCCCGCTGTTCGCAGCACTTGATGGGCTGGACGGGATCGGCCCCAAAACCGCGCGCGCCTTTGACGGGCTGGACATTGCCACGCCGCGCGACCTGCTGTTTCACCTGCCGCATGGCGTGATTGACCGGCGCAGGCGGGACACCCTGCGCGGGCTTGATTTTCCAGCCATCGCCACGGTCGAGGTTGTGGTGGGCCAGCATCAGGCACCACGGATGCGCGGGCGGCCCTATCGGGTGTTCGTGCAAGATGCCGAGATGGAATTCCAACTGGTTTTCTTTCATGCGCGCGGCGATTACCTGCAAAAACTGCTGCCAACGGGGCAGCGGCGTGTCGTGTCGGGCAAGGTGGAATTGTTCGATGGGATCGCGCAGATGGTGCATCCTGACCATATTCTGCGCACTGACGAGGCCGAGAGCCTGCCGCAATATGAGCCGGTCCACGCGTTATGTGCCGGTGTCAGCCAAAAGCTGATGGGTCGGGCCATTGCGGGCGCGCTGGACCGTGTGCCGGTGCTGGCGGAGTGGGTTGACCCCGCGCTGAAGGCGCAAAAGGGCTGGCCGGATTGGGCCGAAGCTGTGCGCGCGGCGCAAGCCCCGCAAGGGTTGGCCGATCTGGCGCTGGACGCCCCGGCGCGGGCGCGGCTGGCCTATGACGAGGTGTTCGCCCATCAGATGACGCTGGCTTTGGCACGGGCGCGCGCGCGGCGCAAACCGGGGCGCGAAACGCGCGGGACCGGCGCGTTGCAGGCCCGTGTTCTGGCCAGCCTGCCTTATGCGCCAACCGGGGCACAGACCCGCGCACTTGGTGAGATTGCCGCCGATATGGCCAGCCCGCGCCGCATGAACAGGCTGTTGCAGGGCGATGTCGGTGCTGGCAAAACGCTGGTCGCCATGCTGGCGCTGCTGATCGCGGTGGAGGCTGGCGGGCAGGGCGTGTTGATGGCCCCGACCGAGATTTTGGCGCGGCAACACCTTGAGAGCCTTGCACCGCTGGCACAAGCGGCAGGTGTGCGGCTGGAGTTGTTGACCGGCCGCGACAAGGGAAGCGAGCGCGCGGCCAAGCTGGCGGATCTGGCGGCGGGGCGGATTGCCATTCTGGTCGGCACCCATGCGGTGTTCCAGAAGGGTGTCGATTTCGCCGATTTGCGCCTTGTCGTGGTGGATGAACAGCACCGTTTCGGCGTGGCCCAACGCGCGGCGCTGGCGGCAAAGGGCGAAGGCGCGGATGTGCTGGTCATGACGGCCACGCCTATCCCGCGCTCGCTGGCTTTGGCGCAATATGGCGATATGGACGTGGCGGTGCTGGATGAAAAGCCACCCGGGCGCAAACCGATCACGACCGCGCTGGTTTCGTCTGCGCGGCTGGATGAAGTTGTCGTCAAGCTGCGCCATGCGATGGCCGAAGGGCGCCAAGCCTATTGGGTCTGCCCGCTGGTGGAAGATAGCGAAGTCAGCACCCTGACCGCCGCCCAGACCCGGTTCGAACATCTGCGCGCGGCGTTTGGCGCGGGCGCGGTGGGGCTGGTGCATGGGCAACTGCCCCCGACCGAGAAAGACGCCGCCATGGCCGATTTCGCGGCAGGCCGCACGCAGCTTCTGGTCGCCACCACGGTTATTGAAGTGGGCGTGAACGTGCCCAACGCCACGATCATGGTGATCGAGCGCGCCGAAAGCTTTGGGCTGGCCCAGTTGCACCAGTTGCGCGGGCGCGTGGGGCGCGGGGCCGATGCCTCGACCTGCCTGCTGATCTACGAGCCGCCCTTGGGTGACACCGCCGCGCGCCGTCTGAAACTGCTGCGCGACAGCGAGGATGGCTTTCGCATTGCCGAAGAAGACATGGCCATTCGCGGCGCGGGTGACCTGATTGGCACGGCGCAATCCGGCCTGCCACGGTTTCGCGTGGCCGATCTGGAACGGCAAGCGGCGCTTATGGCACTGGCGCAATCGGATGCGCGCAAATTGTTGGCAGACGATCCCGACCTGACCAGCCCAAGGGGTCGCGCCGCGCGCGTGGCGCTGTGGCTGATGGAGCAGGACAAGGCGATTCAATACCTTTCCGTTGGTTAATGTTCCAAATTTGTTCTTGACTAGATGCAGAGCAAATGAGAACATTCAAGCAACAGAGCAAAGGAGGTTGCCATGTCACAGCTTAACAGCAAAGCCGGTCGCACAATGTTCATTCAGGATTTGTGCGGCGGTCTGTCGCTTGTGGTTCTGGTGGTTGCCGCCTTTCATCTGCCGCTCTTGACCTGAGCCGATTACACTGCCAGCGGGTTTGCCTGCCCGCGCCTGACCTGACTGTCGCCGCCATGCACCCCCACGCATGCGCGGCGATTTTTTAGGCGCGCCATTTGCCAAAGCCCTTGGGCGCGGTTATCTGGGGCCAAACAGGAAAGGGCTGGCTATGGACAAGGTTCTGAACATCGTGGGCGGCGGTATGGCGGGGGCAGAGGCCGCGTGGCAGGCCGCCAAAATGGGGGTTGATGTGGTCATCCACGAAATGCGCCCCAATGTCGGCACCTTCGCGCATCAGACCCAGCACTTGGCGGAAATGGTCTGCTCCAATTCCTTCCGCTCGGATGATGATGAAAACAACGCTGTGGGCCTGTTGCATTGGGAAATGCGCGCGGCGGGCGGGATTATCATGGAAATGGCCGATGCCCATGCACTGCCCGCCGGTGGCGCGCTGGCCGTGGATCGCGACGCGTTTGCTCAGGCCGTGACGGCACGGCTACTGGCGCACCCGCGCATTTCCGTGCAACGCGGCGAGGTGACGGCGCTGCCCGAGCAGGGGCAGTGGGTTTTCGCCACCGGGCCGCTGACATCCGGCACATTGGGGCAGGCGATTGCGGCGGAAACCGGCGCCGAAGCATTGGCGTTTTTCGACGCCATCGCGCCCATTGTCTATTTCGACAGTATCGACATGTCGCAAGCTTGGTTCCAGTCGCGCTATGACAAGGGCGAAACCGAAGAAGAGCGCACGGCCTATCTAAATTGCCCAATGGATCGCGCGCAATATGACGCGTTTATCGACGCGCTGTTGGCCGCAGAGAAGACAGAGTTCCACGAAGGAGAAACGGCGGGCTATTTCGATGGCTGCCTGCCGATTGAAGTGATGGCCGAACGTGGCCGCGAAACCCTGCGCCATGGCCCGATGAAGCCCGTGGGCCTGACCAACCCGCATGCGCCCGATGTCAAACCCCATGCTGTGGTGCAACTGCGCCGCGACAACGCGCTTGGCACGCTGTTCAACATTGTGGGGTTCCAAACCAAGATGAAGTATGGCGCGCAAACCACTGTTTTCAAAATGATACCGGGGTTAGAGAATGCCTCTTTCGCGCGGCTTGGCGGCATTCATCGCAACACGTTCCTGAATTCGCCGACCTTGCTGGATGACCAGTTGCGCCTGCGCAAACGCCCCAATCTGCGCTTTGCCGGGCAGATCACGGGGGTCGAGGGCTATGTCGAATCCGCTGCCATGGGGTTGCTGGCAGGCCGGATGGCGGCGGCGGAAATACTGGGGGCGCATGTGCCCGCACCGCCGGGCGACACGGCCATGGGCGCATTGGTGCATCACATCACCGGTGGCGCAGAGGCCAAGACCTTTCAGCCGATGAACGTCAATTTCGGGCTGTTCCCGCCGATTGACGCGCGCGGCGGGCGGCGCGGGCGGCGCGAACGCTACAAGGCCTATACCGACCGTGCCAAGGCTGCGTTCCGCGGTTGGCTGGCTGCCCAAGCGCACCCCGATGCCGCCTGAGGGCGCTGTCACACGCTTTGCCCCGTCACCCACGGGGCCGCTGCATCTGGGCCATGCCTATGCGGCCTTTATCGCGGCGGACCGCGCCGGACCGCAGGGGCGGTTCTTGCTGCGCATTGAAGATATTGACCGCGAACGCTGCCGCGAAAGCTATATTCGCGCCATCATGGATGACCTGACATGGTTGGGCCTGACATGGCATGGGCCGGTTTGGCGGCAATCCGACCATCTGGGCAGCCACCGCGCGGCCCTGAAACAGCTTATGGCACAGGGGCTGATTTACCCGTGCAAATGCTCGCGCGGCGATATTCGCGCGGCGCTCTCGGCCCCGCAAGAAGGCGCGCCGGTGATCGGCCCGGACGGGTTCGTCTATCCGGGGGCGTGCCGAGGGCGCAGCATGGCAGAGGCACATGCGCAAGATGCGTTGCGCCTTGACATGCGGCGTGCGCTGTCCCGGGTTGGGCGGTTGTCCTTTGTCGAAAACGGGCCATTGCGCGCAGGTCTGCACGTGCTCGACCCCGATTGGATGATTGCCCAGATTGGCGATGTGGTCCTGTCGCGCCGCGATATGGGGACCAGCTATCACCTGTCGGTGGTGCTGGACGACGCGGCGCAAGGCATCACAGAGGTCACGCGCGGCGTTGACCTGTTCGAGGCAACGGCGATTCACGTTCTGCTTCAGGCGTTACTTAAGCTTCCGCCCGTAACCTACTGGCATCACGACCTTATCCGTGATGAGGGTGGCAAACGTCTGGCCAAGCGTGATGATGCGCGCGCGCTCTCAACCCTGCGCGCCGAAGGGGCCACGCCCGCGGATATTCGCGTCAGCTTGGGTCTGCCATCGGCGCCATGATCTCGACCTCTGCGCCGTCGCGCAGCGCGGTGTAGAAACAGGACCGCCGGTTCGTGTGGCAGGCCGGCCCGGTCTGGCGCACCAGCACGAGCAGGCAGTCGCGGTCGCAATCCACGCGCATCTCGACCAGGTCCTGCACATGGCCCGAGCTTTCGCCCTTGACCCAAAAGGCCTGCCGCGAGCGCGACCAATAGGTCACGCGCCCGCTTTGCAATGTGCGGCTGACAGCTTCGGCGGTCATCCAAGCCATCATCAGCACCTCGCCGCTATCGGCATCTTGTGCGATGGCCGGAATTAGCCCCTTTTGATCATATGTCAGGGTTTGCGGATCGAATTTCATGGGCTATGTCCTTTTCCGAAAGCAATACCGTGCCCAGACGCCAAGGAAAAGCCATGAGCGATAATGCCCAGATGATGAAGCTCTATTCCGCCCGCATTCTGGCACTGGCGGCGGATATTCCGCATCTTGGGCGGCTTGACGCGCCGCAAACCAGCGTGAAGCGGCGCTCGCCGCTCTGTGGTTCGACCGTGACGGTCGATCTGGATATGCAAGAAGGCCGTGTCACCCGTTTCGCGCAAGATGTGAAAGCCTGCGCCTTGGGGCAAGCGGCGGCGGCACTCTTGGGTCAAGTCGTTATCGGGCGCAGTGCCACAGAGCTTGCGCAGGCCCGCACCCAGTTGCACGCCATGCTGACAGCGGACGGCCCGATCCCCGATGCCCCCTTTGATGGCTACGAAGTGCTTCTGCCCGCGCGGGAGTATCGCAATCGGCACGCCTCTATCCTTTTGGCGCTCGACGCCGCGCTCGAAGCTGCCGAAAGCCTCACGTCTGAAACCACATCCTGATTTCATCCTTGCATAAATATCCTGGGGTGAATGGGGCCAAAGGCCCCAGAGGGGCAACGCCCCTTACGTCACAACATCGGGCGCGTCGCGACCCAGCCGGATTTTGATACCGGCCAGAGCCTCTGCGGCTAGCACCAGATCGCCGAGCGCTGTTTGCGGGTCCATATCGAAATCGGTGCTCTCGAAGCTTTCCATGTAAACGCGCAAGGTCGCGCCCTCGGTGCCGGTGCCGGACAGGCGCAGCACCAACCGCGCGCCGCCTTCGAACATGATCTGGATGCCCTGCGCCGCGGTGACCGACCCATCCACCGGGTCGGTATAGGAAAAATCCTCGGCCTGCGTAACCGTCAGCGGACCGGCGGGCAGGCCCGCCAGCTTGTCCAGACGCCCGCGCAGATCGGCGATCAGGGCTTCGGCGGCGGCTTTGTCCACGCCTTCATAATCGTGGCGCGAATAGTAGTTGCGTCCGAATTCGGCCCAATGCGCATTCATCACATCGGCCACCGACTGGCGTTTTACGGCCAGAATGTTCAGCCACATCAGTACCGCCCATAGCCCGTCTTTTTCGCGCACATGGTCAGACCCGGTGCCCGCCGATTCCTCGCCGCAAAGCGTGGCGCGGCCTGCATCCAAGAGGTTGCCAAAGAACTTCCAGCCCGTGGGCGTCGCAAAGCAGGGCAGGCCGCGCGCCTTGGCCACGCGGTCAAGCGCGGCGCTTGTCGGCATTGATCGCGCAACGCCTGCCAGCCCTTGGGCATAGCCCGGCGCCAGATGCGCATTGGCCGCGATCACCGCCAGCGAATCCGACGGCGTTACATAGCAGCCGCGCCCCACGATCATGTTCCGGTCGCCATCACCGTCAGAGGCTGCGCCGAAATCGGGCGCCTGCGCGCCCATCATGATCTCCATCAAGTCATGGGCCCATACCGGGTTCGGGTCGGGGTGGCCACCGCCGAAATCGGGTAGCGGCACGGCGTTCATGACCGATGCCTCTGGCGCGCCCAGCCGGTTGACAAGGATCTCGCGGGCATAGGGGCCAGTGATGGCATGCATCGCGTCAAACCGCAGGGTAAAACCGCTGGCGAACAAGGCCCGGATCGCGGCGAAATCGAACAGTTGCTCCATCAATGCGGCGTAGTCGCTGACCGGATCGACCACCTCGACCGCCATGTCGCCCATTTGCGACAGGCCCAAAACAGCAAGGTCCAGATCGGGCGCGGTCAGGATCTGGTATTCGGCAATCGCCTCGCTGGCCTCGAAAATCGCATTGGTCACGCTTTCCGGGGCAGGACCGCCATTGGCAGTGTTGTATTTTATACCGAAATCGCCGTCATCGCCGCCGGGGTTGTGGCTGGCGGACAAAATGATCCCGCCATCTGCGCCCCGCAGGCGGATCAGGTGTGACGCGGCAGGTGTCGAGAGAAGCCCGTTTTGCCCCACGATCACCTTCGCGGCACCGCTGGCGGCGGCCATTTTCAGAATGATCTGCACCGCTTCGGCGTTAAAGGCGCGCCCATCGCCCCCCAGCACCAGCACTTTGCCCGCAATCCCGCCAATGCCGTTCCAGATGCTTTGGACAAAGTTTTCCAGATAGGCCCTTTGGCGGAAAATGGCGGTTTTCTTGCGTAGGCCCGATGTGCCGGGTTTCTGGCCCGCGATCGGGGCGGTGGCAATGGTCTGGATCATGCTGGCCTCGGTGTTTTCTGGGGTTGTGACATCATTCCGTATTGAGGCTTTGTGTCAAATTATTGAAGTCATTGCGGTGTATTCAGGCGCGGGACGTATCCATAAAGGTGAGCTATGCGGATTTTGGTATTCAACGCGGGCAGTTCCTCGCTGAAATTTGGGGTGTTCGACCTGTCTGGTGCGGCGCTTGGGCAGGTGCAGGAATGTCTGCGCGGCACGCTGGACCGGTTTTCGCCCGAAGGCTGCGAGCTGAAATTGTCGGGGCAGACAGAGGGCCGCGCCGCCCCGCGCGATCTGGCAGAGGCCGCCGCCCATGTGCCCGACCTGTTGGCCAAGGCGGGGCTGGACAGGTTCGACGCCATTGCCCACCGCATTGCCCATGGCGGCGAGCGGTTCGACCGCGCCACCCGGTTGGACGGATCGACGCTGGACCAGATACGCGCGCTGACACCGCTTGCCCCCTTGCACAACCCCGCCAATTTGGCGGCGGTCGAGATGGCGCAGCGCCTGTGGCCCGATCTGCCGCAATGGGGCGTGTTCGACACGGCCTTTCATCTGGCCAACCCGGCGCGCGCAACCACCTATGCCGTGCCTGAAACATGGCGCGCGGCTGGGTTGCGGCGCTACGGGTTTCACGGCACCTCGCATAAATATGTCGCCATGCGCACGGCAGAGGCTTTGCAGACCCCGCTGCGCGAAATACGGCTGGTCAGCTTGCATTTGGGCAATGGTGCCAGCGCCTGCGCCATTGCGGGTGGACAATCTGTTGACAGCTCCATGGGGCTGACGCCGCTGGAAGGGCTGGTCATGGGCACGCGCTCGGGCGATGTGGACCCCGGCCTGTTCGGGTTCCTGCACCGCCAGATGGGGCTGAACGCGGCGGAAGTGGAAGACGCGCTGTACCGCGAGAGCGGGCTGCTGGCGCTGGCCGGTGTGGCCGATATGCGCGAGGTCGAGGCGCGCGCGGCCTCTGGCGACGCGGCGGCGCAACTGGCGATCAATATCTACGCTTACCGCGCGCGCAAGTATGTCGGGGCCTATGCCGCCGCGATGGGCGGGTTGGACGCGCTGGTCTTTACCGGAGGGATTGGCGAGAATTCGGCCTCGATGCGGCGGCGCATTTGCGACGGGCTGGAATTTCTGGGCCTGCGTCTGGACGACGACCGCAACACGACGGTAGATCTGGATAACCGCGCCGCGCCGCAAATTCAGGCCTATGGCGCGCGGGTGAATGTGCTGGTCACGCAAACCGCCGAACAGTTGATGATCGCGCAAGAGGTCGCAGAGGCCATGCGCGCCGCCCAGCCCATGCCCAAGCGTCGTTTGCCTGTGGCCGTTTCTGCGCGCCATGTGCATCTGGACCGCGCGGCGGTGGATGCGCTGTTTGGCGCGGGCTACGACCTGACGCCCGCGCGCCCATTGCGCCAGAAGGGCCATTGGGCAGCAGAGGAGCGCGTGGCGCTGGAAGGGCCGAAAGGGCGGCTGGAACATGTGGCGATCCTTGGCCCCTTGCGCCCCCACACGCAGGTGGAAGTGTCGCGCACCGACAGTTTCGCGCTGGGGCTGGATGCGCCGGTGCGGCAATCGGGCGATATTGACGGCACGCCGCGCATTCGCCTGCATGGGCCAGCGGGGGCCTATGACACGACCGGCCTGATGGTGGCTGCGCGGCATATTCATATGTCTGCCGATGATGCCCGCGCATGGGCGCTGGCAGATGGCGATATGGTCGATGTAAGCCTTGACCAAACCGCGCGCGGCTTGACCTTTACGCATGTGCTGGTGCGGGTGTCGGACAAGGCCTTGACCGAGATGCATATCGACACGGACGAAGCCAATGCCGCCGGGATCGTGGGTGCGGTGGATGGCGAGATCATGGGCGATGTCGCCATCACGGCACGACATGCCTAAAAGGTGGCGGTGTCCATCCAGATCGTGACCGGCCCGTCATTGACCAGATGCACCGCCATTTCGGCCCCGAATTGCCCGGTCTCTACGGCCACGCCCAAGCCGCGCAGGCTTTGGGCGAAATGCAGATATAGGTTTTCGCCCTCGGCCGGCGGGGCGGCGGTGGAAAACCCGGGGCGGTTGCCGCTGCGCGTATCGGCGGCCAGTGTGAACTGGCTGACCACCAGCGCGCTGCCGCCGGTATCTTTCAGCGCAAGGTTCATCTTGCCCGCAGCGTCGCGGAAAATGCGCAGTTTGTGGATTTTGGCCGCCAGCTTTTCTGCCTCTGCCACGGTATCGCCCTGCATGGCGCAGACCAGAATAAGCAGGCCCGGCCCGGTCTGGCCGATGGTTGCGCCCGCTACCTCGACACGGGCTTGGGCCACGCGTTGCAGCAAGGCGCGCATTTACAACTCATCCCGGCGCGGCGGATTGGCCCCGGCGCGGCTGACGGTGACGGCGGCGGCCTTGGCACCCAAGGACAGCGCGGCCTTCAAGGCCTCATCGCTCAAACCCGCCACGGCATCGCCGCGCAGATACCCGGCATCGTCCAGCGCCGCCAAAAAGCCCGCGTTGAACGTGTCGCCCGCGCCCACGGTATCGACCACTTTGACCGGCGATGCCGCCGCTTGCGCCATGCCGCCCGCGTGGAAGGCGCGCGCGCCCTTGGCCCCTTCGGTCACGATCACCAGCTTTGGCCCCTTGGCGCGCAAGCCCTGCGCCAGTTCTGCCACATCGCCCGCGCCCATCAGCCAGTGCAGGTCTTCGTCAGAGACTTTCACGATGTCCGCGCGCGCCAGCATCGCGTCCAGCCGCGCGCGACAGGCCGCCTCGTCGCGGATGAAACCGGGGCGGATATTGGGGTCCAGCATTACCACCCGGTCGCCGGCATGGGCGCAGAGCGTGGCAAAGCCCGCGCCGCACGGGTCCCCCACCAGCGAGATGCCGCCAAAGAACAGCGCGCGCACGCTGTCATCCAGCACCGGCAATTCCGCCAAGGTCATGTCACGAAGCGCGGTGCCGGTGTCATAGAACGCGTATTGCGCCTGTCCGCCTGTAAGCGTGACAAAGGCCAAAGTGCAGGGGCGATCCACCGCAGGGCTAAGCGCGTGGGTCACGCCTGCATCGTCTAGCGCCGCGCGCAGGCGCTCCCCGAACAGATCGTCCGACATGGGGCAGAAGAACCCCGCCGCCACGCCCAGCCGCCCCAGCGCGATCGCGGTGTTGAACACAGCCCCACCCGGATAGGGCGCGAAAGCCGCCTCGCCTGAGGCGGTTTCGCGTGGCAGCATGTCGATCAGCGCTTCGCCGCAACACAGGATCATGGCTATTCCCCTTAAAATCCGCCCATTTCCGCGACATAAAAGGCGGTGGCGGCGAAAACCAGCCCCAATGTTACCGCAAACGCGATCTTCCATGCGGAATAGGGCCGCTCGCCCTGCACGCGGCCAGATTGGCCGTTGACGATAAAGCGGTAGCTTTTGCCCTTGTAGCGATAGGCCGCCATCCAGATTGGCAGCAGGATATGTTTGAAGCGTTCTTCATCATAATCGGTCGCCACGCTGCCGATGCGCTGCTCATCCCCGCCAATATCGCGGCGAATATCGGCGCGGATGACATCGGCCATGCGCTCTTTGCCGATCTCGTAGCCGGGGCCAAGATCGACCGTATATCCCTCGGCGCGAAAGCCCGACAGGTAATCGGCGGTATAAGGGGTCAGCTCTGACAGGGTCCAAGGTTCCAGCGCGCGCAGGTTCTTGCGCGGCAAGCTGTCACTGGCCACGACCAGCACATCGGTAAACGCGCGCGCCACGCGGCCAGAGGCCGGGGTCCAGCGGGTGCGCCGCTCGGTGCGCTTGTTCTTGCCGCTTCCTACGGTGACATAATAATGCGTGCCGCGCTGGCCGGTATAGCGGGTTTGGGTGTCCGCATCGAAGGCCCAGTAGGGCAGATACAAGCCATTCAGCTTGCCCGTGTCGCGCGCGTATTTTGCCAGCCCGTTGGGGGCAAACCACAACCCCTTCAGCCAGTCGCGCATCTTGCCTTGCGCCTCGGATTGCCCCAGCTTGAAGGGCAACAGCGCTTGCGGCTTGATATGCCGGTGCGCGCCCGTGTCGGCCACGACAGGGCTGGCGCAGAACGGGCATTCGGCGGAATGGATGTTGGGATCGAACTGCACCTCTGCGCCGCAAGTGTCGCAATGCGAAACGCGGGTTTCTTCCATCGCCTCTGGGGCCAGCCGTTCTTCTAGCGCGGCGTGCAGATCAAGCGTGGCCAGCGCCTTGGCGCGCGCATGGTCTGACACTTCGGGCACGTCTTGGGCATAGCCGCAATAGGCGCAGGTCAAACGCCCCTGACCGGGCGTGAAGCGCAAGGACGCGCCGCACTGCCCGCAGGGAAACCGGTGGTCTGTCGCGCTGTCGGTCATCGGTCCTTGTCTACCCTTGTCGCCCGAACGGGGGCAGGTGGCGCGAAACGCGGCCCAACTTCATCTTGCCAAAAATACTCACGGCACTGTCACAAGCCACCCTTACGCCGGTGGGGGGGGCGGTGGCATGGCGGCGAACAGGCCGCGCAGGGCAGGGACATCGCCCGCCTTGGTCCAGCCGCTTTGCCCTTCGGTCCAAACAAGCGTGTCGCGGGTGATCTGGCTGGCCAACTGGCTTTGCGCGATCGGTCCGCGCGTCTGCCCGTTTTCGGCAATGTGCCACATGGGTTCGGACGGCGGCGGCGGCGGGGCGCTTGCAGCCGGTGCGGCTTGGGCCGGTTGGCCAAAGCCCTGCGCCATGCCCATACCCATCGCCATGCCAAGGCCCGCGCCCAGCCCTTCACCCATGCTGCCATTGCCCGCTTCGGCGGCCTTGGACATGGCTTGCGCGGCGGAAAACTGGCTGTATTTGTTCAGATCACCGACAATCCCCATGCTGGTGCGCTGATCCAGAACCTTTTCAACCTCGGGCGGCAGAGAGATATTCTCGATATACAGCTCCGGCATCTCCAGCCCGTAAGCGTCAATGGTGGGGGCCACGGCCTCTGTCACCATGCGCGACAGATCGGTTGTGTTCGCGGCCATGTCCAGCGCCGGAATGCCGCTGGCGGCCAACACGCGGCTGACCTTCTGCACCACGATATTGCGAATCTGGCCTGCGATTTCATCTTGGGTGAATTCGCCATCGGTGCCGACAATCTCGGTCATAAAGCGCGGCGCATCGGTCACGCGGATGGTGTATGACCCGAAGGCGCGCAGCCGCAGCGGCCCGAATTCCGGGTCGCGCAGCATGACGGGGTTCTGCGTGCCCCATTTCAGGCCCGGAAACCGGCGCGTATTGACGAAATAGATTTCCGATTTGAAGGGCGATGCGAACCCATGGTCCCAATGCTGCAAGCTGGTCAGGATGGGCATGTTGTTGGTTTCTAACATGTACAGCCCCGGCCCGAACACATCGGCCAATTGCCCTTCATGCACGAAGACCGCAATCTGCCCTTCGCGCACGGTCAGCTTCGCACCATATTTGATCTCGTTGCCATACCGCTCGAAGCGATACACCATCGTGTCGCGGCTATCATCGGTCCAATCGATGACATCGATGAATTGACCCTTGAGGAAGCTGAAAACCATATTTGTGCTCCTTGGTCCCGAACGCGGGACAACTATTGCTTAACTCTGCCCATCCATCAACTCTGCCACAATGCGGCGCAGGATCGGCTGGGCGTCATTTCGCCGCTGGCCCGGTTCCAGACGCGGGTCATACAGGATGCGCAGCAATTGCTCGTCCAGCACCGTCATCACAGCGAATTCGGCCGAATCGTTGAACAGCGACGGGCGGGCTTCGGGGCTGTCATTGGCCAAGCCCAAGCCTTGCGCGATTTCTTCGAAATAGCACGCGTCGCGCGACAGGTCCGGCAATTCGGCGCGAATGATCGCCACGGCGTCGGTATAGGTGCTTGTGCCATCTCGAGAGAAGGCCAGCACAAGGCAGGACACGCTTAGCGGCAGGTCTTCCACCAGCGCCTGGCTTGCTGCGTCAATGCCGGGCACAAGGTCACGCAAGCGCGGCGCAATGGCGCGGCGCTCGTCTTCATTCAAGACCAATACGTTGAAATTACACTCTCCGCGGGTCACGGAAACCGGGTGTCGGGCGATTGTTGCCAAGCGTCGCGCGAAATCGGTGACAAGGCTTGTGTCGCGCATGCGCCGTGCTGACGGCATGCTATCGCCAAATTCCAGCGCGATCCGAACCGGATCTTCCCAGCGCCGCAAGGGGGCAGGGGCACTTTGCTGCACGATGCGCCCCCCGACGAACTGGTATTCGTCGCGCAGGGCGACGGCTTCGAAAGCGCGTTCCAGCCGGGTGCGTGTTATCGGCAGATCGCGCGGCGCGCGCTCGGTGCGCAATAACCCTTGCGCAATCCGGCGCTCTTGCAGCTGCGCGAAATACCGCTCGACAGAGGTTTGCGCGGGTTCCGGTTCCGTCACCTCTGGCGCGACCGGGTCTGCTGGTGCGGGCCGAGAGGCGGGTGGCGGCGCCGCCGTGCACCCGACCAGCCCGGCCAAGGCCAGCACTGTCATTGGGATGCCAACCACCCGCATCAGCTTTATCCTTGTGTTGCAGTTGTCCCGGTGTCGGCCCGCGCGGTCGCCGATGACAGCGATTTGCGCAGCTCTTGTTCCATCTTGCCCAGTTCTTCCTCTGCGGCGGCGCGCTTGGCGCGGCCCGCATCGGCAATTTGCAAACTGTCCTCGATGGTTGCGATCAGTGTCTCGTTGGCCTTTTTCACGGCCTCAATGTCGAACACACCGCGCTCGATCTCCTCGCGGACCTCGCGATTGGCTTGGCGCAGGTTCTCGGCATTGGCGTTCAACAGCTCATTCGTCAGGTCATTGGCCGCGCGCACAGATTGCGCCGCCTCGCGCGAGCGTTGGATGGTCAGCGCCTGCGCCAGTTGGGTTTCCCACAGCGGCACGGTGTTCACCAAGGTCGAGTTGATCTTGGTCACAAGCGATTTGTCATTCTCTTGCACCAGCCGGATAGAGGGCAGCGATTGCATCGTCACCTGCCGTGTCAGCTTCAGGTCATGCACCCGGCGTTCCAGATCGTCGCGCGCGGCGCGCAGATCGCGCAATTCCTGCGCTTTCAGGATCTTGTCGGCTTCTGGTGCGGCTTCGACCTCGGCTTCCTTGGCGGGAATATCGGTCGCGTCCAGATCGCGCAGCTTGGCTTCGCCGGCGGCAATATACAGTGCCAGTTCGTGGTAGAAATCCAGCGTCTTCTCATACAGCTTGTCGAGCGATTTGATGTCCTTCAGCAGCGTCGTTTCATGCTGCAACAGGTTGTCGCTGATCCGGTCGATCTGGTCTTGGACATTGCTGTAACGCTCTTGGAACTTCACAATCGGCGCGGCGCGCCCCAGAAGCTTCTCCCACCAGCTACGCTTGCGCCGCGTGTCCAGTTCCGACACAGAGAAGCCGCGCAGCGTTGTGACCATCGCGCGCAACCCGTCGCCTGCGGGGCCAAGGTCTTTGTTCTTCACATCGGCCAGCATGGATTGGCTGATCTGCTGCAATTCCATCTGCGCGCGCGACCCAAAGCCGATGATGCTGGACGTTTCGCCCATGTCGATCTCGCCCATGCGCTTGCGGATATCTTCAGCTTCCGGCGCAGGCGCGTCGTCGATGGTGACAAGCGCGCTTGCAGGCTCTGCCAGCGGCTGCGCGACCAGCGCGTCAATTTCCTTGGTCAGGCTTTCAGCCTTGGCGCGAATCGTGTCGGACATGGGTTCCCTCGTGTTTCGTGTTACTTTTCACTCTTGGCCCGCCGCGACCTTATCCCTCGCGGCGAATTCCTTCGCGCTCCAGCCTTTCGCGGAGCACCTCTATCTCGATATCCAATTCGGTGCGATTGTCTTCCAGAAGCGCGGTGCGCCGCAACGTGAACTGCTTTTCCAGATCGTCGAGCAGCGCTTCATAATCGCTGCGCGCCTGCGCGTCGCGCCCACGGGCATAGAAATCCGCGAATTTCACCGTCGCATCGCGCGCGCCGATCAAGTAGATGCCCAGATACCGCCGCGCCGCGCTCAATTGGCGCGGATCGTCCTGCACGGCGCGAAACAGCGGGCGGATGGTGTCTGAAAAGCGCGCCACACGATCCACCAGCGCGCGGTCGCCCGCGCGGCGGATCGCATCGCCGATTTCTGCCAGCGTCTCTTCGGCCTCTTCCACCGCGCGGGCGGCGCGATCGGTCTGATGGGCGTCGATCCCTTCCATCCCCTTGTCGCGCATCGGGTCGGCCCCGAAGGCCGCAAAATGCAACCCCGCGCCCAAAACGCCGAAAACCAGCGCTTCGGCCATGCTTGCGCCAAGCCCCGCCAGCCCAAGGCCCAGCCCGGTCAAAACCGAGGCGAATATCTTGCGCGGAATCGCGGGGCGGCGGGCAACCTTGCGCGCATCGAACGCGGCTTGTGCAAGCACGCCCTCGCGCGTCAGCCACGCGGCCAGCATCAAGAGGCCAAAGGCCCCAAGGTTCAGCGCCAAGCCAAAGGGATCATGGAAAAACGCGCGAATGGCAAAAGCAAATGGCAGCACGAACAGTAAGTTCACCCGCGCGCCAACCGGGTGCAACCGCGCCATGGCAGGTGTGCTTACCGGGACATCACCCTGCGCTGTGCCCGGGCTGTAGCGTCCACCAAACCGTTGCGCCATGGGTCAGCCTCCGACCAGTGCGACATAAAGCATCAGGGCCACCAACAGCGCATAAGAGGTTTTCTGCAACCCTGTCGTCGTCATGAAACCGGATCCTTGGCAAACAAAAGCACCAAGTTCGATATATGGGAACACCGCACATATTAAAAGACAAAGCCCAGCCCCAAAGTTGAAAAACCGCTGCCCTGTGTTCAGCTTGGGCGGCGCTTTGGGCTGCGCAGGGTTTTGCCGCCCGGCGCATTGGGCCGGGTCGTGCGTTGCGCGGGCCGCTTGGCTGTGGGCCGCGACGGGGGCTGGGTGTCCGGGCCGGGCGCATCTTCGCCCAATTGCTCGCGCAAGACCTTGGGCTTGACCTGCTCGACCGCGCCACGCTTCAATGTGCCCAGTTGGAACGGGCCATAGCTGATGCGGATCAGCCGGTTCACGCTTAGACCCACATGGTCCAACGCGCGCCGTATCTCGCGGTTGCGCCCTTCGCGGATGCCCACGGTCAGCCAAGCATTCGCGCCTTGCTGGCGATCAATGCTCACCTCCATTGGCTGAAACCGCTCGCCCTCCAGCGTGATGCCTTGGCGCAACGGCTCCAGCATGGCCGGGGTGGGCGCGCCATTCACCCGCGCGCGGTAGCGCCGCAGCCAGCCTGTGCTGGGCAATTCCAGCCGGCGTTTCAAGGCGCCATCATTGGTCAGCAGCAACAACCCTTCCGAATTCAGGTCAAGCCGGCCCACTGACAACACGCGCCCCAATTCGGGTGGCAGGGCTTCGAACACGGTTGGGCGGCCTTGCTCGTCGCGCTCGGTCGTCACCAAACCCAAGGGCTTGTGATACAGCCACAGCTTTGTCGGTTCGGCATCGGGCAGGGGCTTGCCATCAACCATAACCCGGTCGCGCGGCCCCACATTCAGCGCCGGGCTGTCTATGACGCGCCCGTTCACCTTCACACGCCCCTCTACAATCAGGATCTCTGCCCCGCGCCGCGACGCCACGCCTGCGCGCGCCAGAACCTTGGCAATCCGTTCGCCTTGCTTCGCGTCATCTGCCATGGCCTGTCCTTCATCCTTGCCCAAATATCCTGGGGTGAATGGTCCCGCAGGGACCAGAGGGGCAACGCCCCTTTTACAACGCCCCTCAGGGGCGCCAGCGCAGGAAATTCGCGATCATCCGCAACCCGGTCGCCTGAGACTTCTCTGGGTGGAACTGCGTCCCGATCACATTGCCCTTCGCCACGATGGCGGTCACATCGCCGCCATAGGCAACATGCGCCAGACGGTCCGCCGGGTTTGCCAAGCGGAACTGGTAGCTATGCACGAAATAGGCGTGATCGCCGCTTGTCACACCGTCCAGAACCGGGTGCGGGTGCTCGACCACAAGGTCATTCCAGCCCATATGCGGCACTTTCAGGCTTGGGTCATCTGGTGCAATCGGCACCACCTCGCCGCCGATCCAGTCCAGCCCGGCGGTATCCGCATATTCGCGGCCCACTGTCGCCAGCATCTGCATGCCCACGCAAATGCCCATGAAGGGCACGGCGCGGGTCTGCACGGCTTCGGTCAATGCGTCAATCATGCCATCGACTGCGCCCAGCGCATGGCGGCAGGCCGGGAACGCCCCGTCACCGGGCAGCACCACGCGGTCGGCGCGCGCCACATCCTCGGGCCGCGAGGTGACAATCACCGCGCCGCCGCCCACTTCGGCGGCCATACGCTCGAACGCCTTTTGCGCGGAATGCAGGTTGCCGCTGTCGTAATCGACCAGAACCGTCAGCATGACCGCCTCACAATGCGCCCTTGGTGGATGGGATCGCATCCGCCTGCCGCGGGTCTGCTTCCACCGCCATGCGCAGCGCGCGGGCCAGCGCCTTGAACGCGGCTTCGGCAATATGGTGGCTGTTAACCCCATGCACCCGGTCCATATGCAGCGTGATGCCGCCATGCGTGCTGATCGCCTGAAAGAACTCGCGCACCAATTCAGTATCGAAGATGCCGATCTTCTGTGTCGGGAAATCGACATTCCACACAAGGAAGGGCCGCCCCGACAGGTCCAGCGCGCAGACAAGTTGCGCGTCATCCATCGCCAAGCGGCATTCGCCGTAGCGCCGAATACCGCGTTTGTCGCCCAAAGCCTGCGCCAGCGCCTGCCCAAGTGCGATGCCCACATCCTCGACCGTGTGGTGATCGTCGATATGCAGATCGCCCGTGGCGCGCACCGTCAGATCAATCATCGAATGCTTCGCCAACTGGTCCAGCATATGGTCGAAGAACCCAACGCCGGTCTGGCAGTCATAGGCTCCGGTTCCGTCCAGCGTGACGGCCACCGAAATCTCGGTCTCAGAGGTTTTGCGGGAAATCTCTGCCTTGCGCATGCTATCACCTGTTTGTCGCTCAGGGCCGGGTATAGGCGCTTGATTGCTGCGGGGGAAGGGGGAGTTGCACTTACACCACAGCACGCAGCGCGATATCAATGCCAACGGTGCTCATCGCGTGTATCCGCGCTAGACATGTATAAGCTTCAAACTTTTGTTCGACCCAAGGTTTCCTTTGATTTTATCGGTATTTGATCGAGGAGCATTCCTATGACCCTGATCCTGATAACCGTGATCGTGTTCTTTGCGATCAAGCCCTTCGTTTGGCAGGCGTTTGCAGTTGTGGTGGCCACGGGCATTCTTCAAGGCTTCGCGATCGTGCGCAACCGCGATCAAGGTGAGCGGCTTGGCATTGATCCGACCAGCATGGATCAGCGCGTGGTGATGTTTATGGGCTTGGTCATCGTCATGATCGCACTTTTGGGCCTGATGCACTGGGCGCGGTATTTGGTCAGACGAGCAAAGGCTTAACGCGCTATGAATTGGTCAATGTCTGTCTTCGGCGCATTTGTTATGGTCGCTTATCTTTTTCCAGATCAGGTCGATAAGCTTTTTATATTGTTGCTTTTTGGAGGCGCCTGCATTGCGCCCTTGCTGCCGTTTTTTCTTGGCGCGGCTGGCGATAACAGCAGTGAACCAAACGAAAAATGGTCGTTCGACTTCACCAGCCCTGCGGCGCTTCTGCAATTTGGCTTCGGCGCTATCATGTTTGTTGGTTATTTCGGCTTTTTCGGCGGGCTGTTCCTTGCGGTTCTGGGATTTGAACCCACGACGAGCAACGGCACGAAACTCTGGCTGATTTCGGGCGGTGTCACGCTGTTCGGTATGGCTGGTGCCGGACTGACAGAGTGGATAAAAACTAGGTTCTGACATCACACCTACCCATTTTGCAATGGCAGAGCGCCTGTGATCGGGTCATTTTCAAGCCGCGATTGCTCGGGATGCTGCTTGCGCGGCACGGGGGAAGGGGGCAATCATGCCCTAAAACAAGGAGCGCCGCATGACCATCCATATCGGGGCCGAACCGGGCCAGATTGCCGAAACCGTGCTGATGCCGGGCGACCCGCTGCGCGCGAAATGGGCGGCGGAGACATTTCTGGACGCGCCCGAATGCGTGAACAAGGTGCGCGGCATGCTGGGCTATACCGGCACATGGCGGGGCCACCGGGTCACGATCCAAGGCTCTGGCATGGGCATGCCGTCCTTGTCGATCTATGCCAATGAACTGATCCGCGATTATGGCGCGAAGCGGCTGATCCGGGTTGGCTCGGCGGGGGCGATGCAACCTGATGTGGCCGTGCGCGACATCGTGCTGGCACAGGGGTGCACAGCGCTCTCGACCCCCTCACGCGGGATATTGCGCGAGGTAAACCTTGCCCCCTTGGCCGATTTTCACCTGCTGACGGCAGCGCACCGTGCTGCGCAAGACAGCGGCGCGCGGGTGCATGTGGGCAATATCTATTCGTCAGACGTGTTTTACGACGAACGCCCCGACCTGAACGAGATCATGCAGCGCCACGGGGTGCTCTGCGTGGAAATGGAAGCGGCAGAGTTGTACACCGTCGCCGCGCGCCATGGTGTGCAGGCGCTGGCGGTGCTGACCATTTCTGACCACCTGCTGACGGGCGATGCGCTGCCAGCGTCCGAGCGGGAGCAGAGCTTTGGCCAGATGATCGAGATTGCGCTGAGGGCTGCATTCGAGGGGTAGGGGGCGCGGGTGGCACATGCGCCACAGGCAGACCGCCTTGCACAGATCGGCGGAATTCCGCTCTGGATCGGGGCGCGGAACTTGCAGTATCAACGGCGCGAGGCAGGCAAAAACAGGCAACCACAACAGGTTGCACCATGAAGTTCATTTCCCGGCGCGGGTTTATCGCCTCTGCCACCTCTGCTCTGGCGCTGGCAGGTTGCCAGACCACCACCCATTCGGGCACCACCACCCGCACCACATCCGATGGCCGCCCCATTGCCACCACGCGGGCCGAACCGCTGAATGCGGTTGCAGCGCGCTACGGGATTGAGCCCGTCGACTATGCCGCGCGACCCGATGGACCGCATGAAATGCAGGCGGCGGGCGTCAGTATGCTGGCCCCTGAACATCATCGGCAGGTCGTGCCGTATACCGGGCCGCACAAGCCCGGCACCATCGTCATCGACAATGGCAAGCGACAATTGTTCCTGATCTTGGAAGGCGGCCACGCGCTGCGCTATGGCATTTCCGTGGGGCGCGAGGGCTTTACCTGGCGCGGCGCCGGCACCATTTATCGCCGCGCGCATTGGCCAACATGGACGCCCACCGCCAACATGATCCGGCGCGACCCGGCCCTGCGCCAATATGCGGGCGGCTACCCGCCGGGGCCGTCGAACCCGCTGGGCGCACGCGCGCTTTACCTAATGACCGGCGGCGCGGATCGGGGCTACCGCATTCACGGCACGCCGGAATGGTGGCTGATCGGTAAATATGTCTCTTCGGGTTGTATTCGCATGATAAATCAGGACGTGGCCGACCTGTATGACCGCGTGCCCACTGGCACCCGCGTAATCACGCTTTAGCCAAGCTCCCGGCTTCGCAAGGCTTTGCTGCGACCGCGCCCAATCGTTCTGCCGTGGGGCGCGGTCGGGGTTGCCACATACGCCGCATGCCAGACTGGGCGCTGGTCTGGTATGCCGCGCCCAAAGCGGGTGGTTGCGCATGTTGCTGCGTGGCGTGACCTGACCTCTGCGCCATGCCGCGCATGGAAATCTGGTCATCGTCATTCAGGTGAGGCGCCCGTAACAATTGCTTGAGTTCCAAGGCCAAACCCCTATCCTGCACCGCAGAAAAACAGGGGCGCCAATGCCGAAATATCTGACCCTTACCGACTATGCCTTGATTACCAATTCCGCACCGATCAAGCGGGAAACCCATGGTTGGCGGGCAAAATGCCTGCAACGGCTGGTGCGGTTGGACATGCCGGTGCCGGTCACGATTGCGCTGTCATTCGGCGTGGTGCGTGAAATCGCAACCGGCGCGCAGATGACGCTGCGGCATTTGCTGGGGCATTTTCCCGAAGGCCAGCTGTTGTCCGTGCGCCCCAGTGCCGAACACCCGCAATGGGGCGGCCCGGCGACGGTGTTGAATATTGGCATGAATGACGCAATGCATGCCAAGCTGTCGCAAACCCATGGCGAAGAGGTCGCGACCGCACTGTATCTGAATTTCGTTCAGGCCTTTGCCCAGCATGTCGCGCGGCTGGACCCCGACATGTTCGATGCCGACACGCCCAGCCGTGCCGCGCTTGATGCGGCCCTGCGCGCCTATGAGGACGAGATGGAAGACCCGTTCCCGCAATCGGTCGCGCAGCAACTGGCCGATGTGCTGCGCTCCATGGCGCGGGCATGGGAAGGCACCTCGGCGCGGCTGTTGCGCCAAGCCAAGGGCGCGCCGGTCGATGCGGGGCTGGGCCTTGTTGTGCAGGCCATGGCGGGCGGCATGGGTGTGGGCTGCGGCACGACCGACACCTGTGGCGCAGGCTCCATCCGCTTCATTGATGCCATCACGGGCGAACGGCAGGTCATGGGCCGCTTTCGGACGGACCGCAACGAAGCGCCGTTGTTCCTGACTCGCGACCCGCGCGGCCCGTCGCTGGAAGAGCGCAGCCCAGAGGCTTTTGCGCAGCTTCTGGCCTACGGTGCCAATGCCCGCAAGCGCCTGCGTGAGGAAATGGAGATCGAGTTCACGCTGGAAGATGGCAAGCTGTGGATACTTGATGCGGTGACAGTGCCGCGCTCGTCGCGCGCCGCGGTTCGCGTGGTGGTGGATCTGGCCAATGACGGGGTCATCATCCGCGACGAGGCGATTTCCCGCATCGCGCCCAAGGCGCTGGGGGAATTGCTGCACCGGCAGGTTGACCCCACGGCCCGCGCCACGGTTCTGGGGCGCGGCATTGCCGCCAGCCCCGGCGCGGCGGTTGGGCGGCTGGTGTTCAGCACGGCTGCGGCCTTGGCCAGTGCCGCCCGCGACGAACCTTGCATTCTGGCCCGGCGCGAAACCACGCCCGAGGATATTCGCGGCATGCATTCGGCCCGCGCGGTGCTGACCGAACGCGGCGGCATGACCAGCCACGCCGCCGTGATTGGCCGCGGCTTGGGTGTGCCTTGTGTTGTGGGCGCGTCCAACATCACCATCGACGCGCGCCGCAAAACCCTGCGCGCCAATGGCCAAACGCTGAACGAGGGCGATCTGATCACCATTGACGGCACCAATGGGCTGGCCTTGGCCGGCGAGGTGCCGCTGCTGGAACCCGCCTTGGATGACCGCTTCACCACGCTTCTGGATTGGGCAGATGCGCGCCGCGACATTGGCATTCGCGCGAATGCCGACACCCCTGCCGATGCCCGCATTGCGCGCGATTTCCGCGCGCAGGGAATTGGCCTGTGCCGGACCGAACATATGTTCTTCGAGGAAGATCGCCTGACGCTGATGCGCGAGATGATCTTTGCCGACACTGCCGAGGACCGGCGTGACGCCTTGGACCGTCTGCTGCCCATGCAGCGCGCCGATTTCATCGACCTGTTCGAGATTATGCAGGGCCAACCTGTGTGCATTCGCCTGTTCGACCCGCCCTTGCACGAATTCCTGCCGCATTCGCGCGAAGGGATGCGCTTTCTGGCCGATGCCTTGGACAAGCCCTTGTCCGAAATCACCCGCCGGGCAGAGGCGCTGGCGGAATTCAACCCCATGCTGGGAATGCGCGGGGTGCGCTTGGGGATCACCATTCCCGAGATCTACGAAATGCAGGCCCGCGCGATTTTCGAGGCCACGATTGAAGTGACGCGCCGTGGTGCGCCCATCGTGCCTGAAATCATGATCCCGCTTGTGTCGGCGATGCGCGAGGTGGAACTGGTGAAATCGCGCATAGACGCCTGCGCGGCGCAGGTGCGTGGGCGCGCGGGCGTTATGTTCGACTACAAGCTGGGGGTGATGGTCGAAACCCCGCGCGCGGCGCTGCGGGCGGGCGATATAGCGCAGCATTCGGCATTCTTGTCCTTTGGCACCAATGACTTGACGCAGATGACCTATGGGCTGTCGCGTGATGATGCCGGGCGCTTCATGTCGGATTATGTGCAACAGGGCGTGTTCGTCGAAGACCCGTTCCACACGCTGGATGAGGATGGCGTGGGAGAGCTGTTGCGACTTGGGGCCGCGCGGGGGCGGGCCGCGCGCGACGATCTGACGCTGTCGATCTGCGGCGAGCATGGCGGCAGCCCCGAAGCAATCCGGTTCTGCCGCGATTTGGGCTTTGATTACGTCTCCTGTTCGCCTTTCCGCGTTCCGGTCGCACGGCTTGCAGCGGCGCAGCTGGTGATTGCCGAGCAAGGTTAAGAGCGCGGGCTGGACTTTTGCCCCGGTTTTGGGTAAGCACTCACCAAATAGTGAAGTTGCACGTTACTTGGGCGGGACGCACACATCCGGTGTGCTATGAAAATTTATGGTCAAACGACTGTTCAGCAATCTGCGATCCGGTGTTTCGAGAGCGTTCTCGGAGGGTGCCGTGCGCCGTTCCGGCGCGGTTGTGCGGTTCGCGTCGCGCCGTTGGTATCGCAAAACCACCTTTGTCGGGGTCTGGAGCGTGTCGCTGTTGATCGCCGTGCCGGGCACCGGGTCTTCGGTGGCGGACGCGACCTTGTCGAGCGCGACCCAAAGTGCGTTGGTTTTGGCTTCGGTCAACAACGCGCCGCGCGTAATGGCGCATGTTCCCGAAAGCGCGGCACCCATGGTCCGCATGGTGCGCCTTGACCAATCGCAGCTGCGTTCTGATCTGGGTGTGCCGCAAGGCGCACCGATGGTGTTGGAAGATGGGTTTTCCGATCTGGCGGGCCGCCCCGAACTGCCGCATGAGGTGGATCTAAGCCGCTTGCAGACCGCGTGGCTGGCGCAGTTTGCGCCGCAAGCAACCCTGCGCCCGACCTTGCGCCCGGTGCCGCCTGCGCGCAGCCTGTCGACCAGCGGTGTGATCGCGGCCCCGGCCGCGCTCTCGCCAGAGGTTACAGCGCCGCGGGTCAGCCTTGTGCCGGTTGCGCGCCCCGAAGGCCTGTCGCGCCGCATGGTGCAATATTCGCGCAGTTGGCTGCGCAAGGTTGCCTTGCGCCCGTTGACCGAACAGGAAGCCTGCCTTGCCACCGCCATCTATCACGAAGCGCGGGGTGAGACGTTGAAAGGCCAGTTCGCCGTGGCAGAGGTTATCCTGAACCGTGTCGCGTCGCGCAGGTTCCCCGCTGACATTTGCGGCGTCGTGTTTCAGGGCGTGCGTGAAGGGCGCTATGGCGGGTGCCAGTTCAGCTTTGCCTGTGACAGCAAACCGGACGAGATGCGCAACGGGTCGGCCTCTGACCTTGCGCGGCGTATCGCGCAGGTGATGTCGGATGGCGCGCATCGTGGTCTGACAGGGGGCGCGTTGTATTTCCACACAACGGCTGTCGCCCCGTCATGGTCCAAACGCATGACCCAGACCACGCAGATCGGCGCGCATCTGTTCTTTCGCGGATAAACAGCAGGGCGCGTGCGGGTGTCGCATCGGGGCACCCATGCGGCGCAATCACCCTTTGCCGGGCCGGGACGGGCGGGTAAGACTGCGCGCATAGCAGACTCGGAAAGCCCGACCGCATGAGCACAGATATTCGACTGGCCTTCGCCCATCCCGAAGCGCGCGCCGAGGCATCGGCCCCGGCAGACCCGCGCGACCGCATTTCCTTGCGCGACCATTTGGTCGAGGTCGAGATCGGCGCCTTTCAGGCCGAGCGCGGCGTGCGCCAGCGTCTGCGCTTCAACGTTGTGGTCGAGGTGCGGCCGCATCCCGAACCGCTTCAGGATGATGTGGATCGCATCTTATCCTATGACCGTATCACAGAGGCGATTTCGGCGGCGCTGGCCGAAGAACGTCTGAACCTGCTGGAAACCCTGTCAGAGCGCGTGGCTGCGCGTGTGCTGCTGGAACCGCAGGCGATGCGGGTGTTCGTGCGGGTCGAAAAGCTGGACCGGGGACCGGGCGCGCTTGGGGTCGAGATTGTGCGCACGCGCGCGGCGGCACCTTTGCGCGAGGTCACATCCAGCGGCGCGGAAGAGGCCGTGCACCCTTTGGTCGTGTATCTGGACAATGACATGATCGCGTCTGACGGCCTGACCGCCTGTCTGGATGCGGTGCAGATGCGGGGCGCGCCGGTCATTCTATGCGTGGGTATGCCCCCCGAAGGCGCGCCAGAGGTCGCCTTGTCGCCGGTGCAGCGCCGCATTGACCTGCTTGCGATTGAACAAAATGCATGGCGGCTGGCCGCAAAGGATGCGCGCTGTGTGGTGGTCGCCAGCCGCACAGAGATCGACTGGGCCATGAAACAGGGTCAGATGATTGTCTGGGCACCCTCAAAGCTGATCCTCGATTCGACCGACAGCCCCAATTGCAGCCCGCGCGACGGTGCCGCTTTGGCGCTGTGGTTGGCCGAACATATGGCCGCAAGCCGCTTCCTTGCACCAGAGGGGATTCGCGTGCCGCCGGGCAGCCACATGCTGTTGGAACGCTTCTGACAAGGCTTGCACCCGCGCGCTTGCTGCGGCAACAGGACAGGCATGAGTTACGCCATGCCCTTGCTGCGCCCTGCCGCGCTTGCCCCCGATGACAGCCCCGCCTTTCGTGGCCAGACCGCTTTGCGCCTGACCGGCGTGCAAGACCTGACGCGCGCGGGCAATCTGCCGGCCCGCAACATTGATCCGGGCCGCGATCGGGTTTTCCTTGACCCGCCTGCGCCGCTTGCCGGTTTGTGTCTGTCGCGCCCGCGGATTATGGGGATCGTCAATGTCACGCCCGACAGTTTTTCCGATGGGGGCCGCTTCGACAGCCATGACAGCGCCATCGCACATGCCAAGCGGCTGGTGTCCGAAGGCGCGGATATTCTGGATATCGGCGGCGAATCCACCCGGCCCGGCGCGGCAGAAGTGCTGCATGCGGACGAGATTGCGCGCACCGCGCCGGTCATCGCGGCGCTGCGCGATGCCGGGGTCACCGCGCCGATTTCTATCGACACGCGCAAGGCCGATGTGGCCCGCGCAGCGCTTGCTGCTGGCGCCGATATCGTGAACGATGTGTCAGCCCTGACATGGGATCGTGACATGGGCGCTCTGGTGGCAGAGGCCGGGGTTCCCGTTTGCCTGATGCACGCCCAAGGCACGCCCCAGACCATGCAAAAAGACCCGAAATACAACGATGTGCGCTTTGATGTTCAGGATTGGCTGATGGATGCGCTGGCCCGCGCAGAAGCCGCTGGCATAGACCGCAAGCATGTGATCCTTGATCCGGGCATCGGTTTTGGCAAGACGGTTGCGCATAATATTGCCTTGCTGACACATCTGGCGCTTCTGCACGCGTCGGGTTGTGCTATCTTGCTGGGCGCATCGCGCAAACGGTTTATTGGTGTGCTGGGGGGCGCAGAGCGGGCAAGCGACCGGATGGGCGGGTCGTTGGCTGTGGCGCTGCATGCCGCAGCACAAGGCGCGCAGATTTTGCGTGTGCATGATGTTGCCGAAACCCGGCAGGCGCTGTCGCTGTGGCAAGCCTTGAACGAAAAAGAAGAAGCAGGCGAAATATGACCAAAAAACTATTCGGAACCGACGGTGTGCGGGGAACCGCGAATACCTATCCCATGACGGCGGAAACCGCGCTGCGGCTGGGCGCTGCGGCGGGGCGGTATTTCCGGCGCGATGGCAGCAATGGTCACCGGGTGGTCATCGGCAAGGACACGCGCCTGTCAGGTTACATGATTGAAAACGCCCTGACCGCCGGGTTGACCAGCACCGGCATGAATGTGCTGCTGCTGGGGCCAGTGCCCACGCCTGCCGTGGGGTTCCTGACGCGCTCCATGCGGGCGGATCTGGGGATCATGATTTCGGCCAGCCACAATGGCCATCAAGATAACGGCATCAAGTTTTTCGGCCCCGACGGCTTCAAGCTGTCGGATGAGGCAGAGGCAGAGATTGAAGCCATTATTGCCGGTGAGATCGCGCTTGTGCAGCCTGCCAATATCGGCCGCGCCAAGCGGATTGACGATGCGCGCGGCCGCTATGTCGAATATGCCAAGACCACCTTGCCCAAGGGCAAGCTGTTTTCCGGGCTGAAAGTGGTGGTCGATTGCGCCCATGGCGCGGCCTATCAGGTCGCCCCGCAAACCCTGTGGGAACTGGGCGCAGAGGTGATCGAGATCGGCGTGAACCCGAATGGCAAGAACATCAACCTTGACTGCGGTTCAACCCATCCGCGGGTCTGTGCGGCCAAGGTGCTGGAAACCGGGGCCGATCTAGGGATCACGTTGGATGGCGATGCCGACCGCCTGATTCTGGTCGATGAGCGTGGGCAGATTGCCGATGGCGACCAGATCATGGCGCTGTTTGCCGAACACTGGGCCGCAGAGCAGCGCTTGCGGGACGGGGTTTTGGTGGCCACGGTCATGAGCAATCTGGGGCTGGAGCGGTTTCTGGACGGGCGCGGGCTGCGGCTGGAGCGCACTTCGGTCGGTGACCGCTACGTTGTGGAACGGATGCGGCAGGGCGGCTGGAATCTGGGCGGCGAGCAATCGGGCCATATCGTGATGACCGATTATGCCACCACCGGCGACGGGCTGATCGCGGCGCTGCAATTCATGGCGGTTCTGGCCGAATCGGGTAAACCCGCTTCCATGCTGACGCGCCGCTTCGACCCTGTGCCACAGCTTCTGCGCAACCTGCGCTACGCGCCGGGGGTTGATCTGCTGGCCGAAGCCAAGGTCATGGCCGCAATCGATGCGGGGCGCGACATGCTGGCCGGGCGTGGGCGCTTGCTGATCCGCAAATCGGGCACAGAGCCTTTGGTCCGTGTCATGGCCGAATGCGAAGATGAAGGGCTGATGGTGCAGGTGGTGGACGGCATTATTGCAGAGATGGAATCGGTCGCGGCCTAACGCGACAGGCGCTCTACGCCCATGTTTGCAAGCTGGTCATCGACAAGGCGGCGCAGGGCAGGGGCCACGGGCCGCGCGCGCGGGTAAAGTGGCGCGGTCCGGTCATCCAGCACTGGGCCCCAGCCCGTTGTGGTATCGAAAAACCGCGCAACGCCGTCCAGACCGAATTCCTGCGCGAAGCCTTCGACGACAACATCCAGATAACTCAGCTTGATTGGCGCATCCGGGTTTGCGGGCTGCGCGTTTTGCGGGGCAATCGCATATATCTGCGCCGGGCGCACGGGGCCGCGCGCGAAAGCATCCGCGCCCAGTGCGTGCCGCCCATAGCCGGTCTCGCGGATATCCAGCGCTGCCCAATCATTGCCCGGCACCCGCGCCACCAACCCATCTATCTGCGCGCCCGCATCGGGCACCACGCTCAGAAAGGTGCGCCCCAAGCTGCGCGCCATGCGCCATTCGCGACGCCAGCCGCGAATCGTGACCGGCTGCGCATCGGGGTAATCATGGGTATGGCGGTTGACCAAAGACCCGTAGCCAAAGAAAAAAGCGTCATCCATGGCGCGAATGTGTGTCATGCGTCGGGCAATGGCAAGGGCCATGAAAATGCTTGCAAACCCGACATGCAATCAGCTACCAACACTCTGCAGACACGGGAGACGTTGGACCCCGCGCCAAGGCCGAAGGAGCAACCGCCCCGGTAAACTCTCAGGCAAAAGGACCGGTCTGCGGACACACTCTGGAGAGTGGTGCTCATCGCACCCGCCGACGGGATAACGATCTCAGGCGCAAGGACAGAGGGGGTTGACGCGCAAACGGGCGCAAACCGAAGGGGCTTTCATGTCGGACGACTTACGCCAGACGCCGCTACATGCGCTACATCTGGAGCTTGGCGCAAAAATGGTGCCCTTCGCGGGCTACGCGATGCCGGTGCACTACCCGATGGGCGTGATGGGCGAACATATTCACACACGCGCCAGCGCGGGCCTGTTCGATGTCAGCCATATGGGACAGGTCATTGTGCGCGGGCCCGAGGCGGCTTTGGCGCTGGAGCGGCTTGTGCCGGTGGATGTGCTGGGGCTGGCGACGGGCCGACAGCGCTACGCGATGTTCACCAATGACAAGGGCGGCATGCTGGACGACCTGATGGTGGCCAATCGCGGCGATCACCTGTTTTTGGTCGTCAATGCCGCGCGCAAATCCGCGGATCTGGCCCATATGCGTGCGCATCTGCCAGAGTTGGAGGTGCGCGAGATCACCGACCGCGCCCTTCTGGCGCTGCAAGGGCCGGGAGCAGAGGCCGCGCTGGACGCGCTTTTGCCCGGCGTGGCGGCGATGCGCTTCATGGATGTGGCCACGTTTGACTGGCAGGGCCACGCGCTGTGGGTTTCGCGGTCCGGCTACACGGGCGAGGACGGGTATGAGATTTCCTTGCCCGACGCGCAGGCCATGGGTTTTGCCCGCGCGGCTCTGGACCAGCCCGGCGTTGCGCCCATCGGGCTTGGCGCGCGCGACAGTTTGCGGCTGGAAGCGGGGCTGTGCCTGTATGGCCATGACATTACCGAAATGACCTCGCCGGTCATGGCGGGGCTGGCTTGGGCCATCCAGAAAACCCGCCGCGCGGGCGGCGCGCGCACGGGTGGCTTTCCCGGTGCCGAGCGTATCTTGCAAGAATTGTCAGAGGGGCCATTGGCCACCCGTGTCGGCCTGCGCCCCGAGGGGCGCGCGCCCATGCGCGAAGGCACGGTGCTGTGGGATGCAGCCGAGGGCGGGCGCAATCTGGGCGGCGTTACCTCTGGCGGGTTCGGGCCCAGTCTTGGCGCGCCGATTGCCATGGGCTACGTTCCGAATTTCAGTGCCGAACCCGGCACCCGCCTTTGGGGCGAGGTGCGGGGCAAGCGCCTGCCTGTCGTGGTCTCTGACCTTCCGTTTCGACCTTCCACCTACAAGCGCTGAGGAGCGTTTCGCATGAGATATACCGAAGAACATGAATGGCTGCGCATCGAGGGCGATGTCGTGGTCGTGGGCATTACCGAGCACGCCGCCGAGCAACTGGGCGACGTGGTTTTCGTGGAATTGCCAGAGGTCGAGGCCGTCGTCGCCAAGGGTGACGAGGTCTGCGTGATCGAATCCGTCAAGGCCGCCAGCGATATTCTGGCCCCCGTCGATGGCGAGATTGTCGAGGTGAACGAGGCACTGACCGACAATCCGGGCCTTGTGAACGAAGATCCGCAGGGCGATGCGTGGTTTTTCAAGATGAAGCTGGATGACCTGTCCGTGCTGGACGACCTGATGACAGAGGATGAATACAAAGAGTTCCTTGGCTGACATCGGGCAGGGGTAGGGCGGCGCGCAGGCCGCCCCACCCAACTGCACGCCTTGCGTGTGGCCCTCTGGCGCTTGATTTTGCAACCTTTTCCAACGGTGCGACATGACCTATACCCCCAGCGACTATAATCCCTACGATTTTGCCAACCGCCGCCACATCGGACCGACCCCCGATGAAATGGCGGCGATGTTGCAGGCGGTGGGGTGTGACAGTCTGGAACAACTGATCGACCAGACCATCCCGGCTGATCTGCGCCAGTCCGATCCGCTGACATGGCCCGCCTTGTCCGAAGGCGAATTGCTGGACCGCATGCGCGCGGTCGGGGCCAAGAACACCATTATGACCAGCCTGATCGGGCAGGGCTATTACGGCACGGTCACGCCGCCTGCCATTTTGCGCAACATCTTTGAAAACCCGGCTTGGTATACGGCCTATACGCCCTACCAGCCCGAGATCGCCCAAGGACGGCTGGAAGCGCTGTTGAACTTTCAGACCATGGTGTCGGACCTGACGGGTTTGCCGGTGGCCAATGCGTCGCTTCTGGACGAAGCCACCGCCTGCGCCGAAGCGATGGTCATGGCGCAGCGCGTGGCGAAATCGAAGGCGACGGCCTTTTTCGTCGATGAAAACTGCCATCCGCAAAACATCGCCGTGGTCCAGACCCGTGCCGCCCCCTTGGGCATAGAGGTGATCGTCGGCGCGCCCGAAGACTGCCCCGCCGAGCGCGTGTTCGCGGGCCTGTTCCAATATCCCGGCACCTACGGCAATATCCGCGACTTCCGTCCGCAGGTTGACGCGCTGCATGCCAACAAGGCGCTGGCCATCATGGCAACCGACCTGCTGGCATTGACGATGATCGTGGAACCCGGCGCTTTAGGGGCCGATATTGCCGTGGGGTCTGCGCAGCGCTTTGGCGTGCCGATGGGCTATGGCGGCCCCCATGCCGCCTTCATCGCCTGTCAGGATGGTTATAAACGCTCCATGCCCGGTCGCATTGTCGGTGTCAGTGTTGATGCGCGCGGCAACCAAGCCTATCGTTTGTCGCTGCAAACCCGCGAGCAGCATATCCGGCGCGAGAAGGCGACCAGCAATGTCTGCACCGCGCAGGCGCTGCTGGCGGTCATGGCGTCGATGTATGCGGTGTTCCATGGCCCCAAAGGCCTGCGCGCGATTGCAGAGCGCGTGCATGGGTTGACCGAACGTCTGTATCGCGCGCTGCGCGTGGCGGGGGCGCAGGTCGTGGTCAAGGATTTCTTCGACACGATCACGGTCGAAGTTGGCGTGGGCCAAGCGGGCATTCTGGCCGCCGCGCGCGCCGAAGGGCTGAACCTGCGCAAGATCGGCACCACCCATGTGGGCATTTCGCTGGATGAAACCAGTGACGCGCGCGTGGTCATGCGCGTGCTGCGCGCCTTCGGGATTGACGGCATTCCCCCGCATCGGGGCAATCTGGGCTTTGCCGAGAGCTTTCTGCGGCAATCCGATTACCTGACCCATCCGATCTTCCACATGAACCGGGCCGAGACCGAGATGATGCGCTATATGCGCCGCCTGTCGGACCGCGACTTGGCGCTGGACCGCGCCATGATCCCTCTTGGGTCTTGCACCATGAAGCTGAACGCGGCGGCAGAGATGATCCCGCTGTCCTGGCCCGAATTTTCCAGCCTGCACCCGTTCTGCCCGCCCGATCAGGCAGCAGGCTATGCCGAAGCGATTTTCGACCTGAAGGCCAAGCTGTGCGAGATCACTGGCTATGACGATATGTCGATGCAGCCCAATTCGGGCGCGCAGGGCGAATATGCGGGGTTGTTGACCATTCAGGCCTATCACCGCGCGCGCGGGCAGGGCGCGCGTGATATCTGTCTTATCCCCATGTCCGCGCATGGCACGAACCCGGCCAGCGCCCAGATGTGCGGAATGCAGGTGGTGGTCGTGAAATCCGCGCCAAATGGCGATGTCGATCTGGACGATTTTCGCGCGAAGGCTGCCAAGGCAGGCGACAGACTGGCGGCTTGCATGATTACCTATCCGTCCACCCATGGCGTGTTCGAGGAAACCGTGCGCGAGGTCTGCAAGATCACGCATGACCACGGCGGGCAGGTCTATATTGACGGGGCCAATCTGAATGCGATGGTGGGGCTGGTCAAACCCGGCGACATCGGCGGCGATGTCAGCCACCTGAACCTGCACAAGACATTTGCCATCCCGCATGGCGGCGGCGGCCCCGGCATGGGGCCGATTGGCGTGAAAGCGCATCTGGCGCCCTTCCTGCCCGGTCATCCGCAAACCGGCGGGGCCGAAGGGCCTGTGTCGGGCGCGCCCTATGGGTCGGCGTCGATCCTGCTGATATCCTGGGCCTATTGCCTGATGATGGGCGGCGCGGGGCTGACACAGGCCACGCGGGTCGCCATCCTGAACGCCAATTATATCGCCGCGCGGTTGCGCGGGGCCTATGACATATTGTTCATGGGCAACAAGGGCCGTATCGCACATGAGTGTATCCTCGACACCCGGCCTTTTGCCGAAGCGGGCGTGACGGTTGATGATATTGCCAAACGCCTGATCGACAACGGCTTTCACGCGCCAACCATGAGCTGGCCGGTCGCGGGCACGCTGATGGTGGAACCCACGGAATCGGAAACCAAGGCAGAGATTGACCGCTTCATCACCGCCCTTCTGGCCATCCGCGACGAGATCCGGGCGGTAGAGGAAGGCGAGATTGACGCCAAGGATAGCCCCCTGCGCTTTGCTCCCCACACGGTCGAAGACCTGATCGCCGATTGGGACCGTGCCTATACGCGCGAAGCGGGCTGCTTTCCGCCTGCAAGCTTTCGGGGCGACAAGTATTGGCCGCCCGTGGGCCGGGTGGACAATGTGTTCGGTGACCGCAATCTGGTCTGCACCTGCCCGCCCGTGGAAAGCTACGCGGAAGCGGCGGAGTAACGTGTCGGCCCTGCGCGGTCGCGCGGGGCCTATTCCATGCTGTAGGGCAGGGTGTGGCGGTGGTCATGGTCCACCCGCAACCGCCGTTCCAGCGGCGGCACGCTGCGCTGGTGGCAATCTTCGCGCTCGCAGATGCGGCAGGAAATGCCGATCGGGTCGAACCCGCCCGCGCGGTCCATCCCGTCGGCATAGACCAGCGCATCGGCGTGGTCGATCTCGCACCCAAGGCCCAGCGCATAGCGCCGCACTGGCGCGTGAAACGACCCGCCGCCCTTTGAAATTGTAATCGACAGACAAAAATACTGCACCCCATCCGGGGTTTCGGCCAATTGGCGCTGAAAGCGGCCCGGTGTTTCAAACGCGCGATGCACATTCCACAGGGGGCAAGCGCCCCCGAAGCGCGCGAATTGCAGGCGCGTGGCGGAATGGCGCTTGGTGATCGTGCCCGCCTGATCGACCCGCACGAAGAAAAACGGCACGCCCTTGGCACCGGGGCGCTGCAAGGTCGACAGACGGTGCGCCACCTGCTCCAATGACGCGCCGAACTGGTCGGCCAGCGTTTCCAGATCGTGGCGGCAGCTTTGCGCGGCCGATAGAAACCGCCGATAGGGCAGCAATGCCGCACCCGCGAAGTAATTGGCCAGCCCGATCTTTGCAATCGCCCGAGATTCGTCGGATTGAAAGCGCGCAAGGTCCAGCGTCGCATCCAGCAGGTCGGATTGCGTCAGCAGCGCAACCTGATGCAACAGTTGAAACGTCTGCGTGGCGTGGCTGGCCTTGGCCGAGATTTCCAGAATACCGCTGGCCGGGTCAAACCGGCGCAAGGGTGCACCGCGCACCATGCGCAGGGTGATCTTCTGGCGCGCCAAGGTAGCGGTGGCGTGTTCGGTGATATCCTGACCAGTGCCCGCTTGGGCGGCGAAATGTTCGGCGGCGCGGTCCACGGCATCTATGTAATTGTCGCAGTAATGGAAGAAATCGCGCACTTCTTCCCAAGGGGACAATCGCAGCGACGAATCCTCGCGCCCCAGCGCATCGTCCAGCGCGCCAAGCTGTTCCTGCGCTTGCCGATAGGCGCGATGCAGGTCCAGAAAGGCCCGCGCAAACCCGGATGCATTTGCCCCCACCAGCCGCAGATCGGGCAGGGATGGCGTGGCATTGGCGAAAAGCGGGTCAGCCAAAGCTTCGCGCAGGTCCGACACCAGCCTTTCGCTGTCGCCCGCTGACAGCTCTGTCACATCCAGCCCGAATTCGCGCGCCAAGGCCAGCACGACAGAGGTCGAAAGCGGGCGGTTGTTGTTCTCCATCTGGTTCAGATAGGGCAGCGATACGCCCAGCTTGGCGGCGAAATCCTTTTGCGTCAGCCCGATCTGGTTGCGAATCTCGCGCAGCTTCGCACCGGCATACAGCTTTTGTTGCGCCATGGGGCACCCTTTGCAAACTTATTGAAATGGTTTGCAAAGCGCGCTCTGCAGGTCAAGCCCCAATCGCGCGGGCGCGGGACATGACATAAAGGATGCTGCCCACCGCCAGCCCAGTGGTGACAAACAGCATCGCGATCAATGGCTCTGCGCCGCTGCCGGGCGTTAACAACACACCCGCCAAGGCCGAAAGCGCCGCCCCCGCGCCGATCATGATTGCCCCGCCAATGCCGCTGGCAGAGCCTGCCAGATGCGGGCGCACCGACATCATGCCGGATGTGGCGGATGGCAGGATCATCCCATTGCCCAGACCCACGAAGATGAAACAGCCGAAGAACACGAAACGGTTCTGCAAGCCCCCGAAATAGAGCAGCGACAGCAGCGCCATGCCGCCGAAATTGATGCAGGCACCGATCAGGATCATGCGGTCGATGCCCACGCGCGCGGCAAAGCGGCCCGACAGAAAGTTGCCCGCCGCATAGCCCAAAGCGGGGGCGCCGAAGAACAGCCCCAGCATGGCCGGTTCCATCCCGAACACTTGCGCCCCCACAAAGGGCGCACCGCCCAGATATGCGAAAAACGCGCCAGAGGCGAAGGACGAGGTTGCGCAATAGCCCCAGAAGCGGCGCGAGCGCATCAGTTCCGGCATCTCGGCGAACTGGGCGCGGAAGGTGCCTGCACCGCCTTGGCGGGTTTCGCCCATGTCGCGCCAGCTTAGCGCCAGCACCGCGATGCCTGCGATCAGCATCAGCCCGAAACTGCCGCGCCAGCCGAAGGCTTCGTCCAGCAAGCCGCCCAAGGCCGGGGCCAGCATTGGCACCACCGCCATGCCCATCGTGACATAGCCGATGCGCGAAGCTGCGTCGCCTTCGCCCAGCACATCGCGTATGGCCGTGCGTGACAGCACAATCCCGGTGACAACGGCGGCTTGCAGCATCCGAAACAGCAGGAACACGACCACATTCGGGGCCAACAGCGTGCCAATCGTGGCCAGCACGAAGACCCAAAGCGCCGCCAGCATGACCGGGCGGCGCCCGTAGCGGTCCGACAGCGCGCCGATAAACACCTGCAAGACCGCATTGACCGCCAAGTAAAGCGAGACGGACAATTGCACCACCGCGTAATCAGTCTGGAAATAGGCGGCCATGCTGGGCAGGGACGGCAAAAACACGTTCATCGCCAGTGCAGCAATGGCCGATTGCGCGACAAGGGTTGCCACATGCGGAGGGGTGCTGCGGTCCAGAAACCGCGATTGGGCGCTTGGCATGGATCACCTGCTTGGTGTTGAACATGTTCAGTAAGCGCGATTTGCGCTGGTTTCAAGCGCCAGTGCTTCGGCTGTGTTTTGCAAATTAGCGATTAAATTTGCAGATGGTTTTGCAAATTATCAAAACTGTCCTTTTCAACCCCGTTTTGCGCAAGTATGTTGCGCCAAACCGATCTGCCGCCATGGAGGGGGAGCGCATGAAGGATATCTTGCAACAGCTAGAGGCCTATCGCGAGGAAGCCCGGATGGGCGGGGGCGAAAAGCGCATTGCGGCGCAGCATTCCAAGGGCAAGCTGACCGCGCGCGAGCGCATCGAACTGTTGCTGGACGAAGGCAGCTTCGAAGAATTCGACATGTTCGTTGCGCATCGCTGCATCGATTTCGGGATGCAGGACAGCCGCCCCATGGGTGACGGCGTCGTGACCGGTTGGGGCACGATCAACGGGCGCGTGGTCTATGTGTTCAGTCAGGATTTTACCGTCATGGGCGGGTCAGTGTCCGAAACTCATGCCGCGAAAATCTGCAAGATCATGGATATGGCCATCCAGAATGGCGCGCCGGTCATTGGCCTGAATGATTCGGGCGGCGCGCGCATTCAGGAAGGCGTGGCATCGCTGGCGGCCTATGGCGATGTGTTCCAGCGAAATATCACCGCGTCGGGCGTGGTGCCGCAGATCAGCGTTATCATGGGCCCTTGCGCGGGCGGTGCGGTCTATAGCCCCGCCATGACCGATTTCATTTTCATGGTGAAAGATAGCTCTTACATGTTCGTCACCGGGCCAGACGTGGTCAAGACCGTGACGAATGAACATGTGACCGCCGAGGAATTGGGCGGCGCGCTGACGCATACGCGCAAATCCTCGGTCGCCGATGCCGCGTTCGAAAACGATGTCGAAGCCCTGATCGAAGTGCGCCGCTTGGTGGACCTTTTGCCGCTGAACAACCGCGAGAAGCCGCCGGTGCGGCCATTCTTCGACGATCCCAGCCGCGTGGAACCCAGCCTTGACACGCTGATCCCCGACAATCCCAACACGCCCTACGATATGAAGGAGTTGATCCTAAAGATCGCCGATGAAGGTGATTTCTACGAGTTGCAGGAAGAATTCGCCAAGAACATCATCACCGGTTTCATCCGTCTGGAAGGGCGCACTGTGGGCGTTGTCGCCAATCAGCCAATGGTTCTGGCGGGCTGTCTGGATATCGATTCCAGCCGCAAGGGCGCGCGGTTCGTGCGCTTTTGCGATGCGTTCGAAATTCCGATCCTGACGCTGGTTGACGTGCCGGGCTTCTTGCCGGGGACAGGGCAGGAATATGCAGGCGTCATCAAGCATGGCGCGAAGCTGCTTTACGCCTATGGCGAAGCGACGGTGCCGAAAGTGACCGTGATTACCCGCAAGGCCTATGGCGGCGCCTATGTGGTGATGGCATCGAAGCACTTGAAATCGGACATCAACTACGCATGGCCCACCGCAGAGATTGCCGTGATGGGCGCAAAAGGGGCGGTCGAAATCCTGTATCGGTCCGAACTGGGCGATGCGGAAAAGACCGCCGCGCATATTGCCGAGTATGAAGAACGCTTTGCAAACCCCTTTGTGGCCGCGGAAAAAGGCTTTATCGACGAGGTCATCATGCCGCAATCCACACGCAAGCGGGTGGCACGCGCGTTTGCATCTTTGCGGGGCAAGGCCGATAAGATGCCGTGGAAAAAGCACGACAATATTCCGCTGTAAGGATCGCGCGCGATGTTGCTTCCCTTGGCCTGTCTTGCCTTCATCTCTGACTCGGGCGCGCCCGAGCAATGGTTGCGCCTGCCGTCCGGGGCAAGCGCCATCCCGCTGGACCTTATCGTGGAGGAGGGGGTCCAGCGGGTCAGAATGATCGGCCAAGGGTTGACGCAGGATGTGGCGGGCTATCAGCGCGACCCAAAGCGCCTGTTCACCGATATGCAGGATATCTGCACCCGACATGTCGCATCCGCCAGCGTGCCAGAGGGTACGAATGTCGTGGTCACGCTGATGGACAAGGAAGTTCAATTCGGGCTGAGTGATCCCAGCGTGATCCAGTATTTCGAGTCTTTCGTTATCCGCGACGGTCTCTGTGCTCTGGACGAAACAGAGTTCCTGCACTGATATGCCCCAACCAGTGTTACATGATGCAGTTGCGCCACAAGTGCCCGTAGCCCCTGAATTTTCGTGGTCAGCGAATCGCTTTCGGGGTATCTTCTGCCGGTCGGGTCCGGGGTTCGGGTCCGTCACACAACTGGCATGGCAGCGCCACATCAAGAAACCGCGCCATGCACACATGAGCAGGAGAAATTCATGTCCAAACTTGTTATGGCCGCTGGCCTGGTTGCTGTCGTTTCGCTGGGCGCTTGCGCAAAGCATTCGGGCCACACCGAAACCGTCTATGCCGAGCCGATCCCGGCCCCGGTCTATGTCGAGCCGGTCGCAACCAAGAAATACTGATCCCCGGTTTTCAGAACTTGGCCTGAAGCGGGGGGCAACCTTCGCTTCAGCCACATCCCGGCGTTTTGCTTGCGCGCAACCTGTTGCGCACAGGCCGGAATTTCTGTGGCCAAACTCTTTATCCTCGACTAGGCTTGCCGAGAGGGGTTGCTGCCGCACCCTCGACCATCATGTGCCGGGGGGGACTGTCCCGGTCGTTATTCAGGATAGGAGATGCCTATGTCCAAAGCTGCAATCTTGGCCGTGTTTGGCGCCACGCTCGTTCTGGGCGCTTGCTCGAAGCACCATTCCGCACCCGAGCCGGTTCCGGCGCCTGTCGTGGTCGAACCCGTTTCGACCAAGTAATTCCGTTCGTCTCGTAACCCCGGCCCCGGCGCAGTCAGCGCCGGTGGCCGTTCTGTCCTCTGCAACATTTAAGGGGGCAGCATGCTGAAGCATCGCGGTTTTCCCGGTCGTCTTCCCAGCACCGATTACCAATTCACCATTCGTCGCGCCAACCCCAAGGGGGTTACGCCGATCACGGCGCGCAAACGCTTTTCCGACCGGCGCGCCCCAGACCGCCGCGCCGATGAGGCGTTTCTGGGTGCGTTGATCGCGCATTTTGGCGACCAGCCTTTTGAACGCGGCAATCTGGATGCTGGCCGGCTGTCATGGCTTTTCGGACGCGAAGTCGTGCCCGCCGAAGAGCCGTTCGACCCCGCCAGCTATGACGCGCTGTTGCAGGTCGATATGCGCGCCGCCCAAGCCAGTTTCCCGCAACTTTTCGACGGGTCGAGCGAATTCGCCTTCGACACATGGGAAGAGTAACGCCCATGGCCCGCCCCCAGTTTCAATCAACGAGGACCGCATGTTCAAAAAGATCCTGATCGCCAACCGGGGCGAAATTGCCTGCCGTGTCATCAAGACCGCCCGAAAGATGGGAATTGCAACCGTTGCGGTCTATTCTGATGCCGACCGCCACGCGCTGCATGTGCAGATGGCGGATGAGGCGATCCATATCGGCCCCGCGCCCGCGAACCAGTCCTATATCGTGATTGACAAGATTATGGATGCAATTCGCCAATCCGGGGCGGAAGCGGTGCATCCGGGTTATGGGTTCTTGTCCGAGAACATGAAATTTGCCGAAGCCTTGGCGAAAGAAGGCGTTGCCTTCATCGGGCCGCCCGCTGGCGCGATCGAGGCGATGGGCGACAAGATCACCTCGAAGAAACTGGCGCAGGAAGCGGGGGT
Source organism: Roseibaca calidilacus (assembly GCF_001517585.1). Taxonomy (NCBI): domain Bacteria; kingdom Pseudomonadati; phylum Pseudomonadota; class Alphaproteobacteria; order Rhodobacterales; family Paracoccaceae; genus Roseinatronobacter; species Roseibaca calidilacus. The sequence continues at coordinate 883,988 of NZ_FBYC01000004.1, forward strand.
CAGCACCGTTCCAGGCTATATGGGCCTGATCGCGGATGCCGACGAGGCGGTGAAAATCTCTGGTGAGATTGGCTATCCGGTAATGATTAAAGCCAGCGCCGGTGGCGGCGGCAAAGGTATGCGCATTGCGTGGAATGATGATGAGGCGCGCGAGGGCTTTCAGTCTTCCAAGAATGAAGCGGCTTCCAGCTTTGGCGATGACCGGATTTTCATTGAAAAATTCGTCACCCAACCGCGCCATATTGAAATTCAGGTTCTGGCCGACAGCCACGGTAACACGGTCTATCTGCACGAGCGCGAATGCTCTATCCAGCGCCGCAACCAGAAAGTGATCGAGGAAGCGCCGTCGCCGTTTCTGGACGAAGCCACCCGCAAAGCCATGGGCGAACAGGCTTGCGCCCTTGCCGCCGCCGTGGGCTACACAAGTGCTGGCACGGTGGAATTCATCGTCGATGGCGCGCGCAATTTCTATTTCTTGGAAATGAACACGCGCTTGCAGGTGGAACACCCTGTGACAGAGCTGATTACCGGGGTCGATCTGGTCGAACAGATGATCCGCGTGGCAGCGGGCGAAAAGCTGCCTTTCACCCAGTCCGATCTGAAGATCAACGGCTGGGCGATTGAATCGCGGCTTTATGCCGAAGACCCGTATCGCAACTTCCTGCCCTCTATCGGGCGCCTGACCCGCTACCGCCCGCCCGCCGAAGTGGCAGAGGCCAGCCGCGCCGTGCGCAATGATACCGGCGTGTATGAGGGCGGCGAGATCAGCATGTATTACGACCCGATGATCGCCAAACTGTGCACTTGGGCGCCCACGCGGGACGCTGCCGTGGAAGAAATGCGTCTGGCGCTGGATGAGTTCGAGGTTGAAGGAATCGGCCATAACCTGCCGTTTCTGTCGGCGGTGATGGACCATCCGCGCTTTGCGTCTGGCAATATCACCACCGCGTTCATTGCCGAAGAATACCCCGACGGTTTTGAGGGCGCGACCTTGCCCGACGATCTGCTGGCCCGTGTTGCGGCTTGCGCCTGCGCCATGAACCGGGTGGCCGAAATTCGCCGGGCCCGCGTGTCGGGGCGGATGGACAACCACGAACGCGTTGTGGGCACCGATTGGGTTGTCACCATTGGCGCGCAGAGCTTTCAGGCCAGCATTCAGGCCGACCGCGAGGGCGCGACCGTTACCTTGGATGGCAGCGATTACCGGATCACCTCTGACTGGCTGCCCGGCCAACCGCTGGCGCGGCTGACCGTCAACGGCACCCCCTTGGTGATGAAGGTTGCCCGCCAACCCGGCGGCTACCGCTTGCGCCTGCGCGGGGCCGATCTGAAACTGCGCGTCTTCTCGCCCCGTCAGGCTGAACTGGCGGCGCTGATGCCGGAAAAAATGCCGCCCGACACGTCGAAACTGCTGCTGTGCCCGATGCCGGGGATGGTCGTCTCTATAGCCGTGGAAGAAGGCCAAGAGGTCTATGAGGGTCAGGCGCTGGCGACCATTGAAGCCATGAAGATGGAAAACATCTTGCGTGCCGAGCGCAAGGGCGTGGTTGCCAAGATCAATGTGGCGGCAGGCGACAGCCTTGCAGTGGATGAAATCATCATGGAGTTCGAGGGATGAAACGCAGCCCGCTGCGCCTATTCCTGATCTACCTGCTGTGCTTCGCCTTGGCCTTGGTGCTGGCCTATATCATCCTCAGCCGTATTGCCGAAGGTCTGCGCGACGGGCATTTCGTGCTGCTGCTTTTGCCGCCCTTGGGGGGGATGGCCGTGTTTCACGGGCTGTTTCCGCTGCTCAGCCGTATTCGGCTGGGCACCAATTTCCTGACCTTCGGTGGGGGGCTTGTGTTCGGGCTGGGCACGCTTGTGGTGCTTGCCACCCATGCCAACCTGCTGAACCCAAGCGCCGCATTGGTTATCTGGCTGGCGGGCGTGTTCGGCCCCGGCTGGTGGATGATCTCGCAATATGCGGAAAAAAACGGCTATTATTCATGATCGCATCTGGCCGCAAAGTCGCATGGGGGAATGCGGGCGTTGCCCCGCATGGGGGCACCAGCCCGCTGACGCCAAAGCCGTGGCGCTGCCGCCCCTTGGTCAGACCCGGTCAGCGCCCGGCGGGGTTGCGTTCCAGCATCTCTTGGCGGCGCAGTGGGAATTTGTCGATCACGGCCATCAATTCGCGCCCCGAGCGGACAGAGGGGCGGCGCGCCTTCACCTCGCCATCCTTGTCGATGATCGCGGTCATGAAACCGTTGGGGCGCAATACTTGCCGCAGCGCGCTGCGGTCCTCTGGGTTGGCGTCGAAAATGACCACGACGTCACGCTTCACGAACTCGTCGGCCCGTTCGCGGATTGCCTCTAGCTGGAGGTCGAATTGCGGGTTGCCATCGGTGTCGGCCATGACCACGACCAGCCGGTGGTTCCAGACATATTCGCGCACATCAATCTCGCGCGCGTCAAGGATTTGCAACGCGTTCTCCGCTTGCGCGGCGGGGTCGGGCGGTGTTTCCGTATCTGACGGCACATTCTGCCCGGTGCTGGTGGATGCTGCGAAAACAGCCGCGAAAACAAGGGTTAAAAACGGTTTCATGACGCCTCCTGCTTGGCAGTCATATAGGCGTTCTCTTGCCGAAAACACCACTAGCGTTTGGGTTTTTCCCCAACGGCAGCACAGATCACACAGAAAGGACCAGCCATGAGCGACGCAAAAGACGCTTGGGCCGCACTCGCCACGAAAGAATTACGGGGCCGACCGCTGGAAAGCCTGACATGGAATACGCTCGAAGGCATTCCCGTGCAGCCGCTTTACACCGCAGAGGATGTGGCCGACCTGCCGCATTTGGGCAATATACCCGGTTTCGCGCCCTATACGCGCGGGGTGAAGGCAACAATGTATGCGGGCCGCCCGTGGACCATTCGCCAATATGCGGGTTTTTCCACCGCAGAGGAAAGCAATGCCTTTTACCGTCGCAACCTTGCCGCCGGGCAGCAAGGCGTGTCGGTGGCATTCGATCTGGCCACGCATCGCGGCTATGACAGCGACCATCCGCGCGTGATGGGCGATGTGGGCAAGGCGGGCGTGGCCATCGACAGCGTCGAGGATATGAAAATCCTGTTTGACGGTATTCCGCTGGAACATGTCAGCGTGTCGATGACGATGAATGGCGCGGTGATCCCGATTTTGGCGAATTTCATCGTCACCGGGGAAGAGCAAGGCGTGGAGCGCACCGCGCTATCGGGCACCATTCAGAATGATATTCTGAAAGAATTCATGGTCCGCAACACTTATATCTACCCGCCCGAACCCTCTATGCGGATCATTGCGGATATTATCGAATATACGTCGGCCGAGATGCCGCGCTTCAATTCGATCTCGATTTCCGGCTACCACATGCAGGAAGCGGGCGCGAACCTTGTGCAGGAACTGGCCTTCACGCTGGCCGATGGGCGCGAATATGTCCGCACCGCCATCGCACGCGGCATGGATGTGGATGCGTTCGCGGGGCGCTTGTCCTTCTTCTTTGCCATCGGCACAAATTTCTTCATGGAAATCGCCAAGCTGCGCGCCGCGCGCCTGCTGTGGTCGCGGGTGATGGAAGAATTCAACCCCAAGAACCCGAAATCCAGCATGTTGCGCACGCATTGCCAGACCTCTGGCGTGTCCTTGCAGGAACAAGACCCGTACAATAACGTGATCCGCACCGCCTATGAGGCGATGTCGGCGGTTCTGGGCGGCACGCAAAGCCTGCACACCAACGCGCTGGACGAAGCGATTGCGCTGCCCACCGATTTCAGCGCCCGCATTGCCCGCAACACGCAGCTTGTGCTGCAAGAGGAAACCGGCGTCACCAAGGTCGTCGACCCGTTGGCGGGCAGCTATTATGTGGAAAAGCTGACGCATGATCTGGCGGAAACGGCTTGGGCGCTGATGGAAGAGGTCGAAGACCTTGGCGGCATGACCAAGGCCGTGGCCTCGGGTATGCCCAAGCTGCGGATTGAGGAAACCGCCGCCAAGCGGCAGGCCGATATCGACCGGGGTGACGAGGTGATCGTCGGCGTCAACAAGTATCGCAAAGAAAAAGAAGACCCGATCGACATTCGTGATATCGACAATGCCGCCGTGCGCGAGAAACAGATCGCGCGGCTGGAGCATATCCGCGCCAGCCGCGATCAGGCCGCCTGCGAGGCGGCACTGACCGAATTGACCCGCCGCGCAACCGAAGGCGGTAACCTTCTGGAAGCAGCGGTTGAAGCTGCACGCGCGCGCGCCTCTGTAGGGGAAATCAGCATGGCGATGGAAAAAGTGTTCGGGCGTCACCGGGCAGAGGTGAAAACCCTCGCCGGGGTCTATGGCGCGGCCTATGAGGGCGACGACGGCTTCGCGGCCATTCAGGCCGATGTGGAACGCTTTGCCGAGCAAGAAGGCCGCCGCCCGCGGATGCTGGTGGTCAAGATGGGCCAAGACGGGCATGACCGGGGCGCGAAGGTGATTGCGACCGCCTTTGCCGATATCGGCTTTGACGTGGATGTCGGGCCCTTGTTCCAGACCCCTGCCGAAGCTGCGCAAGATGCCGTGGACAATGACGTGCATATCATCGGCATCTCATCACAAGCGGCGGGCCATAAAACCTTGGCACCCGAATTGGTCAAGGAACTGAAAGCCGCCGGGGCAGAGGATATTCTGGTTATCTGTGGCGGTGTGATCCCGCAGCAGGATTACCAGTTCCTGTTTGATGCGGGCGTAAAGGCCATTTTCGGCCCCGGCACGAATATTCCCGAAGCGGCGAAGAAGATCCTTGACCTTGTGCGCCAGGCGCGCGGTCACGCTTGACCCCCGCGCCAGGCGCGCAGGCAGTGGAAACGCAAAGCGGCAGGCCAAATGGCCTGCCGTTTTTCTTGGCTGTGACAGCGGTCAGGCTGTGCGCGGGCTGCCTTGGCCCAGCTTCGCATCGACCGACCACGCGCCTGCGCCCGCAGCAGCAATCGCCGCGTAACCACCGGCCAGAGCCAGGTTTTTCAGCAGTTGCGTGACCTGCATCTGGTTGGCCAGATCGAAGTGATACAGCAAGCCCGACACCACGCAGAACGCAGCCAGCGCATAAGCCACGATGCGGGTCTGAAAGCCTGCGATCAGGGCCAGGCCGCCGATAATTTCAAACAGCACAACCGGCCATGCCAGAAAGGCCGGCACGCCGCCCGATGCCATGTAACCGGCAAAACCAGCCACGTCGCCCAGTTTGCCGACCCCGGCCATTACGAACAAAAGCCCCATCAGGACGCGGGCCACAAGCAGTTGCGTATTCGTCATTTCGTTTTCCTTTCGCGGTGTTTCTCTGCCACCGACATAGGGCCGGGGCAGGGGGTGCGGCCATTCCCCAAGCCTGCGCATGGGCTGTGCATCTGTGCAGGGTCTTGACGGCGGGCAGGCCATGGCGCACATCGGCGCGCTTGCCGTTGCAGAGGTCGCCATGCCCGAAACCCGCCCACAGATTCGCCCCGCCACCGCCGCCGATGCGCCCGCGATAAGTGCGCTCTGGAACCCGATCATCCGGGACACGGTGGTCACCTTCAACCCGGTCGAGCGTGACCCGGCAGAGATTGCCGAGATGATCGCCACCCGCCAAGCCGGGCCGGGGGCGTTTTTCGTGGCCGAGCGCGCGGGCGCGCTGCTGGGCTTTGCCAGTTACGCACAGTTTCGCGGTGGTTTGGGCTATGCGCGCTGCATGGAGCATACGATCAACCTTGCCCCGGCTGCGCGCGGGCAGGGCTTGGGACCAAAGCTGATGACCACGCTTGAAGATCACGCGCGCGCAGCAGGCCATCACATTATGGTGGCCGCGATCACCGGGTCCAATGACGGGTCGGTGCGGTTTCATGCCGCGCTTGGCTATGTCCATGTTGGCACAATGCCGCAAGTGGGCTGGAAATTCGGCCAGTACCACGACCTTGTGCTGATGCAGAAAACCCTGTGACGCGCCTGCGCGTTTCGCGTAGTCTGGCCCCATGTCGATCTGGTCGAAAATTGCCGAAATCCTGAAAGCTCTGCGCAAGGGCGAATCGCTGTCATCGGTGTTCGAGCGGTTGCGCACGCCGCCCCAACGCAGTGTGGGCTTCACCATCGCGGTCATCGCGTTGGGCGCGAAACTGGCCAAGGCCGATGGGCAGGTCACCCGCACAGAGGTGGCGGCCTTTCGCCGTGTCTTCACCATCCCGCCAGAGGAAGAGGCCAATGCCGCCCGCGTCTTCAACCTCGCGCGGCAGGACGTGGCCGGGTTTGACCAATATGCGCAGAAAATTGCCGCGCTGTTCACGCCGGGTGCGCCCGTGTTGGTCGATGTGCTGGAAGGCCTGTTCGAAGTGGCCTGCGCCGATGGAAACTTTCACCCGGCGGAAGAGGCGTTCCTGTCCGAAGTGGCGCGGATTTTTGGGTTGGACGGGCGCTGTTTCAACTGCTTGCGCGCGCGGATCGTGGGGGATGTGCCGCCAGATCCGTATCAGGTGCTGGATGTCGCACCTGACGCGCCCATGGCGCAGATCAAGGCGGCCTATCGCGCGGCGGTGCGCGAAAACCACCCCGACCGGCTGGCCGCGCGCGGTATTCCGGCCGAAGCGGTGCAATTGGCAGAGCATCGGTTGCGCGACATAAACCGCGCTTGGGATGATATTCAGGCCGCTCGCGCCGCTTGAGCCGGGCAGGCCGCGCGTGCTAGGCTGTCCCCATGTTCAGACTTGCGGCGATCATCCTTGCTCTAGGCTTTGCGCAGCCCGCCCAAGCGCAGGACAATCCGCCTGCGGATGACGGGTTGTTGGCGCTTATGGAGCGGCTGCTGCGCGATTTCATGGCAGAGGCCGAACCGCAATTGCGTGAATTCGAGCGTGGCTTGACGGAAATCGAACCAGAGCTGGACGCGTTTCTGGACCGGATGCGGGACATGACCCTTTACCACCCGCCCGAAGTTCTGCCCAATGGCGACATCTTGATCCGCCGTCGTCAGCCAGACGAGGACGCGCCAGAAGAAGACGCACCGCCAGAAGAAGACGCCCCGCCGTCTGACCCTTTGGAGCTGTGATTGGTGCGCGCAATCCGCACTTTGGCCGTCGCGCGCAACTGGCTGGCAAGTGCCCGGAAGCGTTGCTCGGCCACTTCCGTATAAAGCCCCGCCATGGGGCGCGACAGAATCAGTTCCACCTCGGCTTTCTTGGGGAAATAGCGCAATTCGCCCGCACGGCTTAGATGGTCCATCGTGAACATCGCGCCAAAACGCAAAGCGCGGCCGATGGTCTTGGCATCTTCCAGTTCTGCTTCGGTCAGCAGCCCCGCCACCTCGCGGATACGCGGACGCATACCGCCGGTTTTGTAGCGATACATCAGCGCGATCCCAAGGAAGACGCGGCCCGCATGGTCTAGGCTGCCCAAATTGGCGCGGGTTGCCGTGTCGAAACAGGCATCTGCCCGGTAATCGGGATGGGCGCGCCAATTCACGTCATGCAGCAGGCAGGCGGCGCGGATCAGCCGCCGCCGCGCCGGGGCGCGCGAGCGGAACAAGGGCCGCAAAAACGCGTAAAGCTGCGCGCCGAAACCGGGGATGCGCGCGCTTTGCTTTTCCATAAAGCTGCACGCTTCGATCAGCGGGTCGCGGGCGCGCAGGGCCGGGGGCATCTGTTCATACAATATGCCTTCACGGATGCCGTAGCTGGACACGAAAATTCGCTTTGGGCCGAACACATGCACCAATTGGCGCAAAACCTGGCTTGCCAGCGGCACAAGGCTCATACGGTCGTTGGAAATGCCAGTGCGCCCGCGCAATTCGGCGACCGATTCCTCTTCGATCCAATCCAGCGTCTTGCGCACCGATTTGGTCGACATCTCGTATTCGTGCAAAACCTTTAGCGGGTAGCCACGGCGTTCCATATCCAGCCGCGCAATCGCGCGCCATGACCCACCGACCAGATAAAGCGCGTCATGGTGGCTTCCAACCTCGTCGCGCAAGTCGCGCAATATCGCGTCGATATGCTTGCGAAGGCCCTTCTTGCCGCCCTTGACCTGTTGCAAACGGAACGGTCCCAGAGGCGAGGTGACGGTCGCATGGACCCGGCCATCGCCGATCACCGCAAGTTCCATGGATGACCCGCCAATATCGCAGACCAGCCCCTTGGCGTCGGGCCAGCCGGTCAGCACGCCTTGGGCCGACAGTCGCGCTTCTTCTGCCCCGTCGATAACGCGCATTCGCAGGCCGGTATCATGTTCTATCTGGGCGCGGAATTCGGCGCCGTCCTCGGCCTCTCGCATGGCGGCGGTGGCGACCATGGTCAGATTCGACATGCGCATGCCCTGCGCCAGCAGAGCGAACCGCTTGATCGTGGCGCGGGCGCGGTCGCGGCCATCGGGGTTCAGCCGCCCGCTTTCGACAAAGCCGCGCCCCAACCCGCACAGAACCTTCTCGTTGAAGAAATAAGCCGGGCTGCGTGCCGCCCCGTCAAAGACCACAAGCCGGACAGAGTTCGAGCCGACATCGATCACGCCGACCTGTTTCAGATCGCGCGCGCCGGAATCTTGGAACAAGGGTTCGTCGAACAGGCCCGCGCCATGTGTGCGCTTGCCGTCTGTCTGCGGGGGCGAATTGCCATCCATGCTGGGCATGTCCTGTCTGACAGTCATTGCGGGAGCGTTGTAGCGTTTGGGGCAGGGCGCGGTCAATCACCGATACGACGCCCCTACCATGCGGCTTTGCCTTGCGGCATAACGGGCACGACACGATTCGCCAGTTTCGAGAGGCCCCATGCACGATATCCGCGCGATCCGCGAAACCCCTGACGCGTTTGATGCGGCGCTTTCCCGGCGCGGGCTGGCGCCATTGTCTGCGGCGGTGCTGGAGATTGACGCGGCGCGCCGCGCGGCCATCGCGCAGGCCGAAACCGAAAAAGCGGCGCAAAACGCAGCGTCCAAACAGGTTGGCGCGGCCAAGGCCAAGGGCGATGACGCCGAATTTGAGCGCCTGCGCGCTTTGGTGGCCGAAAAGAAGGCCGAACAGGCGCGGCTGGATGATGTGGCACGCGCCAAGGATGCGGAACTGAGCGCGCTGCTGGCGACCATTCCCAACCTGCCCTTGGCCGATGTGCCCGATGGCGCGGATGAGGCGGATAATGTGGAACTGCACCGCTGGGGCACCCCGCGCGCATTCGACTTTGCCCCGAAAGAGCATTTCGAGATTGCCGGCATCGCGCGCGACATGGATTTCGCCTTGGCTGCCAAACTGTCGGGCTCGCGCTTTGTGGTGCTGCGGGGCGCGGTCGCGCGCCTGCATCGCGCGCTCGCGCAGTTCATGACCGATCTGCATGTGGACCAACACGGGCTGACAGAGGTGAACAGCCCGGTTCTGGTGCGTGATGACGCGATGTTCGGCACCGGGCAATTGCCCAAATTCGCCGAAGACAGCTACCAGACCACCAATGGCTGGTGGCTGATCCCGACATCCGAGGTGACGCTGACCAATTTCGCCGCGGGCGAAGTGCTGGACGGCGCCACTCTGCCGCTGCGCTTTTGCGCCCATACGCTGTGCTTTCGGTCGGAAGCGGGCAGTGCGGGGCGCGACACCACCGGCATGTTGCGCCAGCACCAGTTCGAGAAGGTCGAGATGGTGTCGATCACCGCGCCCGAGGATAGCCTGACCGAGCATACCCGCATGACCCGCTGCGCCGAAGCGGTGCTCGAAGGCTTGGGCTTGCCATACCGCACCATTGCGCTGTGCACCGGCGATATGGGGTTCGGCGCGCAAAAGACGCATGACATCGAAGTCTGGCTGCCGGGCCAGAATGCCTATCGTGAGATTTCCAGCATATCGACCTGCGGCGATTTTCAGGCCCGGCGCATGAATGCGCGGTTCCGCCGCGAGGGCGGCAAGCCCGAATTCCTGCACACGCTGAACGGGTCGGGCGTGGCGGTCGGGCGCTGCCTGATCGCGGTGCTGGAAAACGGGCAAACCGCAGAGGGCGGGGTCGAGTTGCCGGAAGCGCTGCACCGCTACCTTGGTGGCAAGACCCGGATCACGCCCGAGGGCGCGCTGGCCTAACGCACGGGGTTTTTGCAAAATGGGCGCTCTAATTGGTTAAAAACCTGTTTACCGCCCGAAACCTGCCACATTCGCAGGGTGAAATCATGGGCATGTCTCTTTTCAGGAGTGATTGCCATGCGCCCCGACCCGGAACAATTCAAGATCCGCACACCGCGCGACCCGCGCCGCCCCGGCCCGGTCCCGGCGCTCAGCGCCGATAGCCGCCCCGGCCATCCGCGCAATGCCGCCCAAAGCCCAGCCCGCATAACCGACTGGGCGCTGATCTGACTTGGCGTGCCCTGCGCATCTGCGCTAGTCTGGCGCTATGAGCACCGCCATTTCCAGCATCCGCAACCTTGGCCCCGCGATAGAGGCCGCGTTCGCCCGCGCCGGTGTTACTAGCGCGGAAGACCTGCGCGCGCTTGGAACGGATGCCGCCTATGCCCGATTGCTGGCCCATGGCGTGCGACCGCATTTCATTGCCTATTACGTGCTGGAGATGGCCTTGCAGGGCCGCCCATGGAACGATTGCAAAGGCGCCGAGAAAGACGCGCTGCGCGCGCGCTTCGACGCGTTGAAGGCCCGGCACGGCGCAAAACCGGACGGGTTTGAGGCCATGCTGAACAGGATCGGGGTTGTCCCGGCGGATCGGATGCAGCCATGAGACGGCTTGTCGCACTATGCTTGGCGGGCCTGATTGCGGGCTGCGGTGGCGGGACAGAGGCGACGCGCGCGCCCAGCGCACCGCTTTACCCCGGAGAGACCCCGCAGATGCGCGCGCTGGTCCAGCGATACGCCGCGCGCCACGAGATACCCGAAGCGCTGTTGCACAAGGTCATCCAACGCGAAAGCGACTACCGCGCCGATGCCCGGAACGGGCCGTATTGGGGGCTGATGCAGATCTTGCCGCAAACCGCGCGCCAGATGGGCCATGACGGGCCGCCCGAAGACCTGCTGCGCGCCGAGGTCAATCTGGAATATGCCGGCCGCTACCTGAAAGGCGCGTATCTGGTCGCAGATGGCGATCTGGACGACGCGGTCATGTGGTATGCGCGCGGCTATTATTACGAGGCGCGGGATCGGTGCCTGCTGGTCGAAACCGGGCTGCGCGCGCGTGAAGTGCGGCGCGATTGCCGGACCAGATAAGGGGGGCGCTCGCGCCCACCTCGCCAGCCCGAGGGGCTGGCTCACCCCGCAAGAGCATGTCGCGCAAAAGTGGTACGCGGTTTTGCGTTTGAGACATGCGACAAAGAAACTTGACGCGGGCGAGGGTATAGTAATGCCCCCGCCCGCGTCTGGATATTTGTGCAAGGATGAAAGGGTCAGAAAGACCAGATTTTGGCGTCTGTGGCCATCATCGCCGCACCCATGGCCGGGGGGGCTGCGACGCCCACGCCTTCCATCAGCACGGATTGATCCGCGCCAAGGCCGGGCAGGTAGATGGCGCAGACTTCGACCGTGACACCGCGACCCATGAGCATTTTCATCAGGCCTTGGGGCGATGCATCGCGCGGGGGCTGCGGCGCGGTGGCGCTTTCGGGCGCATCGGCAAGGGCAATATCGCCGCCGGGGCCACAAAGCAGGATGCGCGCTTCTGCGCCTTGCTCGACGGCGGCGGCGGTCAACACCATGGACATAAGCTGGGTTTGCGCGTTGTCGCTGGTCACAATGGTGACAAGCTTTTCGGCACTATCGGCAAATGCGCCGCCTGCGGTGGCAAGGCCAATGGCGGCGGCGGCGATCAGGGAACGGGTGGTGGACATGGGATAATTCCTTTCCAAAAGTCAAACCGGTAAGTTCGGTTCGACTTTGGTGTGCCTTACCCATGCAACAATTCAAACATGACGATCTGACGCAGTTTGCGATTTATTCCGCATACCACCAGACATCGGGCTGAAAACCGATCCAATCGCCATAGGCGGGCAGGGTGTCTGGGTATTTCAGCGCGGCATCATGCGCGATGCGGGCCCGGTCGGTGAACCAGAAGGGCACGACATGCCGCCCGGCGGTCAGCACGCGGTCCAGCGCGCGGGTGGCGGCGACGAAATCGGCGCGCTCTGTCGAGGTCAGCAGCCGTTCGATCAGCGCGTCTATGGCGGGGCTTTGCACCCCCATCCAGTTACGCGATCCGGGCGTTTCGGCCGCGTCAGAGCCCCAGTAAAGCCGCTGTTCCGCGCCGGGGCTAAGCGACAAGCCGCGCGTGTAATGCGTGACGTCGAAATCGAACGCATTGGTGCGTTCGGTATATTGCGCGCTGTCGATCTGGGTGATCGTGACCTGCATTCCAAGGCGGTTCAGGGCCTCGGCATAGATTTCGGTGATGGCAGGAATATTCCTAGCCCCCTGGCGAATCAGGATGGTAAATTCGAAGGGCACACCTTCGGCATTGCGCAGCACGCCCCCATCATCCACCTGCCAGCCGGCATCGGCCAAAAGGGCCATGGCCGCGCGCATATTGCGGCGGTTGGCGACCGATCCGTCCGAGGCGGGCAGCGTGTAGCCTTCAAGCGTGCCGGGCGTCAGGCTGTCGGCAAAGGGGGCAAGGAACTCTGCCTCGCGCCCGGTGGCGGCACCCGGTTGCATGGCCAGTTCGGAATTCGAGAAATACGATGTGATGCGCGGCTCTTGCCCGTCATTCACCACCTGCGCGATATATTCGAAATTGAAGGCGTGGATCATCGCCTCGCGCACGCGCCAATCGGCGAAAAGCGGGTTGCGTTGGTTCATCACGAAGCCGGTAATGCCCGATGGGCGGCGATGCGGGATTTCGGATTTCACGACCTCGCCCGCTTGCACGGCGGGAAAATCGTAGCGCGTGTTCCATGCATTGGCGCTGGTTTCGCGCATGGTGGTCAAAAGCCCCGCGGTGAAAGCCTCGAACATGGCGGTGGAATCGCCGAAAAACTCCATGCGGATTTCATCCAGATTGGCCTGACCGCGCATGAAGGGCAGATCGCGGCCCCAATAGTCGGGGTTGCGTTTCAGCACGACAGAGCGCCCGGCTTCGAACCGGTCCACGACATAGGGGGCGGACGCGATGGGAATTACAGAGGTGCCCGATTCGGCGAAATCCACGCCCTCCCATTGTGCCTTCTTCAGCACCGGGCGCAGGCCCAAGATCAGGGGCAATTCGCGGTCGGGTGCGGTGAATGTGAAACGCACGGTGCGCGCGCCCACCGCTTCGGCCTTGGCGACACGCGCCCAAGTGCCATGGTAGCGCGGATGACCGATGGTGCCGAGAGTTTCGAATGACCACAGCACATCCTCTACCGTGACCGGGCTGCCATCCGAGAATCGGGCCTCTGGTCGCAGGGTGAATTCCACCCAAGAGCGCGCCTCGTCCACCTCTATCGATTCGGCCAGAAGCCCATAGAGCGTGAAAGGTTCATCCCATGACCGGCCCATCAGCCCTTCATAGGCAAGATACTGCAACTGCCATGGCGTGTTGCCTTTCAGGATATGCGGGTTGAGCGAATCGAAGCTGCCAACCTCGCCCTGCACGATGCGTCCACCCTTGGGCGCGTCGGGGTTGGTATGGGGCAGATGCGCAAAATCTTGGGGCAGGGCTGGCTCGCCATACATAGCTATGCCATGCGTGGGCTGCGACACTGCGGCGACAGGTGCCACCGCAGAAAAGGTCAGCAGCGATAGCGCGGCAAAAACAGGGCCGAATCGGGTTTGCATGGCGGTGACTCCGTGGTCGTTTCTGGTCAGCGTTTCGCCAGACGCTACAGTGCGTTCCATGGCTTTTCAAACTTTTAGCTTGGAACCTTCGGGTGGAAAGGTTATATCTTGCTTACTGCTCGATAGGTTTCTTGCCTGTATGAAACCTGCCTCAATGACTTGCGCCCGCCTTGTGCGGGCGCTTTTTTTTGGCCCTTGGTTCGACATGGCTGGAATCCCTGTTGCAAGCCGATATGCTGCGTAGCAGCGTAACAGGAGGGATATCATGCAGCTTGCCGGAAAACGCGCCATCGTCACCGGGTCGAATTCGGGGATCGGTCTGGGAATTGCGTGGGAACTTGCGCGCGCGGGTGCTGATGTCGTGCTCAATTCCTACACGGACACTGCCGAAGACCACGCCTTGGCCAAGGAAATCGCGGCGGAAACAGGGGTTTCGGTGCGGTATATTCCGGCCGATATGGCACAAGGCGAACAGTGTCGCGCCTTGATTGAACAAGCCGGCGGCTGCGATATTTTGGTAAACAATGCAGGTATCCAGCATGTTGCCAAGCTGGAAGAGTTTCCGGGCGGGAAATGGGATGCGATCATCGCGATCAATCTGTCGTCAGCCTTTCACACCACGGCTGCGGCCCTGCCGGCGATGTATGCTCAAGGCTGGGGTCGAATCATCAATATCGCCTCGGCGCATGGGCTGACCGCCAGCCCCTATAAATCGGCCTATGTCGCGGCCAAGCATGGCGTGGTCGGCTTGACCAAGACCACCGCGCTGGAAGCGGCGGGCAAGGGCGTGACCTGCAATGCCATCTGCCCCGGCTATGTGCTGACGCCGATCGTGGAAAAGCAGATCCCCGACCAGATGAAAACCCACAACATGGACCGCGAGACCGTCATCCGCGAGGTCATGCTGGCACGCCAGCCTTCGGGCGACTTTGCCACCGTGGAGCAGATGGGCGGAACGGCGGTATTCCTGTGCTCTGACGCCGCGGCGCAGATTACCGGGACCACGATCTCGGTGGATGGTGGCTGGACAGCATTGTGACGGCCGCGCACTTGGGCGCGGTCACGCCGCTGGTCTTTCGGGCAAGCTGACATGGGTAGGGCAGGGATGAAACGGATCAATCTGGCGCTGCAAGGCGGCGGCGCGCATGGCGCCTTCACATGGGGCGTTTTGGACCGGCTGCTGCAAGAAGACGATATAGAGATCGCGGCGATTTCCGGCACCTCTGCGGGCGCGCTGAATGCCGCTGCGCTGAAGGCGGGCATGGTGCAGGATGGGCGCGCGGGTGGCCGCGCGGCGCTGGATGCGCTGTGGCACAGAATCGGCGCGGTGCATGATCTGCGCCTGACTGGCTGGATCGCGCAGGCCTTGCCGCCTGTGGGGGTTCTGAACACATGGGCGGAACGGTTCATGCCGGTCTCTGCCATGGATGCCGCCGCGCTGGTCGCCAGCCCCTATGCGCTGGGGCCGCTGTATCGCAACCCGCTGCAACCCATTGTCGAAGGGCTGGCCTTTGACCGGGTCTGTGCGGGCGTGGGGCCTGCGCTGCACATTGCCGCAACCAATGTGCGCAGCGGCAAGATCAAGGTGTTCTCTGGGGCCGAGCTTGCGCCAGAGGTGATCCTTGCCAGCGCCGCCCTGCCAACCTTGTTCCAAGCGGTCGAGATTGCCGACCCCGCCACCGGCCAAACCCATGCCTATTGGGATGGTGGCTATACCGGCAACCCGGCGCTGTTCCCGCTGTTCAAGCGCGATTTGCCCGATGATATCCTCGTGGTCAGCATTAACCCGTTATTTCGCGATGATGTTCCCAACACGCCGCAAGAAATCCAGAATCGGGTGAATGAGATCAGCTTCAATTCCTCGTTGTTGCGGGAATTGCGCGCGATCCGGTTCGTCAAGCGCTTGATCGGGGAAAACCGGGTCGAGCGCGGCGCCATGAAAGATGTGCTGTTGCACATGATCGCGGATGATGCCCTGATGACCAGCCTGTCGGTCACAACCAAGCTTACGCCGACGCCGTATCTGCTCCACACGCTTAAAGAGGCCGGGCGCAAGGCCTGTGATGGGTTCCTGACCCGCCACAAGGACGATCTGAACCAACGTAGCTCGCTTGATCTGGATGCAATGTTCGACGATTCCCAACAATCTTAGGTTGTTGTTTCTGAATTTGTAAATCTGGGGTTGAATGCTGCAAGCCCTGTCGCTCAAATGCGCAAGAAACGGGGTCTTTAGGCATTTACCATGAATAATATTTTCATCCTGTCCGCATGTCGCAGCCCCATTGGCAGTTTCGGCGGCGGGCTGTCAGGCGTGTCGGCCTTGCAGCTTGGCACGCATGTTGCCCAAGCGGCGATTGCGCATGCAGGGCTGGGCGCAGAGCGGATAGAGCATAGCGCCTTTGGTATGGTCAGCCTGTCGGAACCCGATGATCTGTATCTGTCGCGCATTGTCGCGATGCGCGCGGGTGCGCCCGAAACGGTCAGCGGGGTGAATGTGAACATGCTCTGCGGCTCTGGCCTGCAAGCCGTTGTGCAGGGCATGCAGACGCTGGCCTTGGGCGGTGCCGATGTGGCGCTGGTGGGGGGCGTGGAAACCATCAGCCGCACCACGCATCTGCTGCCAGCGGCGCGGTTTGGCAAGCGGCTGGGCGATACCATGGTTGTTGACCTGCTGGATGCCGCGCTGACCTGTCCCTTTGGCCGTGTCAAACTGGGGGTGACGGCGGAAACCTTGGCGCGCGAATTCCAGATCAGCCGCGAAGCACAAGACGATTGCGCGCTGCAAAGCCACATGCGTGCCCGCGCCGCGCAGGAAGCAGGGCGATTGGCCACGCAGATCGTGCCTGTTGACCTGCCATGCGGGCGGGTGGTCGCGCAGGATGAAGGGCCGCGCGACACCTCTGCCAAGCTGCTGGGGCGCTTGCCTGCGGCCTTCGTGCCGGGGGGCAGTGTGACGGCAGGCAATTCCGGCGCGCTTGGCGATGCGGCGGCGGCGCTGGTGCTGGCGCGCGCGGTGCCCAAGGGGCACACGCCCATGGCGCGGATCACGGCTGCGGCGCAAAGCGGGGTGGACCCGTCGCGCATGGGCTATGGCCCGATTCTGGCCGTGCGCAAGCTATTGGCGCGAACGGGCCTCGGCATCGACGATTTTGACCTGATCGAATCGAACGAGGCTTTTGCCGCCCAAGCCCTTGTCGTCGCCCGCGAACTGGGTCTCGATCCTCTCCGCGCAAATCCTGATGGTGGCGCAATCGCGCATGGCCACCCGGTTGGCGCGACCGGCGCAATCCTGACGGTCAAGGCCGCGCATGGGTTGGCGCGCGCGGGCCGGGGCCGCGCGCTGGTTGCCATGTGCGTGGGCGGCGGGCAGGGCATTGCAGTGGCGCTTGAAGCCGTCTGAGACGGCAGGCGCATAAGCAAGCCGGCAGCGCCATGCGCAAACGGCTGGACCGTGCCGGACCCCGCCCAGACCGCCAACGCAAAAGGGCCGCCCCGAAGGCGACCCTTTGAAACTGGCTGCTGGCTTGCGCTTATTGCCGCGCGATGGCGGCGGCTTCCAGCATGGCATCGGTCGGAACAAAGCCGCGGATCATCTGGTCGCCCATCACAAAGGTTGGCGTGCCGGAAATCTGCAACCGCTGCGCCAGCGCGCGATTGCCTTCGATCACATCGCTGACCGTATCGCTGTCCATATGCGCCACGATCTCTTCCAGTTCAAGGTCAAGCGAGTCGGCCACATCTTCCAGATAATCCGGGGTGATCGACCCTTCATAGCCCATCAATTCGACATGCACGCTTTCATAAGCCTCTGGTCCCGCCAGATCGAGGACCGAGATCGCAAAGCGCGACGCAAGCTCTGATTCCGCTCCAAGGATGGGCAGTTCCTTAACGATCACGCGGATATTGTCGTCCTGCTCCAGCAGCGCGTCCACTTCGGGCAAGGCGCGTTTGCAAAAGCCGCATTTGTAGTCAAGGAACTCGACCAAGGTGACATCGCCCTCGGGGTTGCCGCCGACCCATGACATCGGGTCGTTGAACAAGGCCTCGGCATTGGCCTCTATCAGGGCGCCGTCCATATCGCCTTGGGCTTGTGCGTTGCGGCGCTCGAATTCGGCGACGGCTTCGAAAATCACTTCCGGGTTCTGCAAAAGGTAAGCGCGCACCTGTTCGCCAAATTCCGGGTCCACCGCATCGGGCGCGGCTGGGGTTGCGCCCAGTGGCAATGCGGTTTCGGTTTGCGCCGCGGATTCCGGTTCAGGGGCCGCGCCGCCGCCCCCGCTGGTCAGCACGATCAGGCCCAGCGCCGATGCCGCAAGGCATGTGCCGATCAAGGCGGAATCGCTCAGGGGAAGTGTCATATCTGGCTCCTGTATCAAAATGCGGCGCGCGCAGTCCCGCGCTTTCCGTCCAGTTAAATCTTGCCACGGTCAGGGAATCAACCCTGACGCTTGCGACTTTTCGGCCCGATTGCATCAACTTGCACAAAATCCCGTGTGGTCGGGGCGCGGGGCTTTGCCGTAAGCATCATCCGGCGTTAGACTGCGGTTGATCGCGGCAAACCGCGGCAGGGCAGGGCATGACACGGGTTAGCAGTTTCATTCTGGGCGGGCTTTTGCTGGTCTTGGCCTTGGGCGGTGGCGGCGCATGGGCGCAAGGCGCGGTTCAGGCCCGGGTTGATCCGGCGCAAAGCACGCTTTCGGCATCTGGGGATGCGGTGGCGCTGCGCTTGTCGCTGAGCCAGCCGGTTCCCTACCGCGTGCGCCTGTTGCCCAATCCGCCGCGCGTGGTGATGGAGTTCAACACGCTGGATTGGCAGGGGCTGGACTGGCCAAAGGTCGCGGGGCTGCGCGACTGGCGCTACGGCCATCGGGGCGACGGTTGGGCGCGGATGGTGCTGGACCTTGGCTTTCCAATGCTGCCCGATGTTGTCGCCCAGAGTGTTGACGCGCAAACCGGTCGCGCAGAGGTCAAGGTCACGCTGCGCCGTGCCGCCCTTGAAGCGTTCGAGGCCCGAGCCACGAATGAAGCAGATTTCGTTGCCCGCTATTCCGACCATTTGCTGCACGCGTCAGCACCTGCGGCCACGCCATCTGACACTGCCCGACCTTTGCGCGTCATGCTGGACCCCGGCCATGGCGGGCTGGACCCCGGCGCGGTGCGCGACGATCAGTCAGAAGCGGCGCTTGTTCTGGCCTTCGCGCAAACGCTGCGCGCCGAATTGGCGCGGCGCGGCGGGTTCGAGGTGCATATGACACGCGATGCGGATGTGTTCGTCTCGCTCGATCAGCGGTTGCGCGCGGCGCGCGAGGTGCAGGCAGACCTGTTCTTGTCGCTGCATGCCGATGCGCTGCCCGAAGGGCTGGCCAGCGGGGCCGCGGTTTATACCTTGTCAGAGGATGCCAGCGACCAGACCGCCGAAATTCTGTCCACCCGCCACGCGCGCGACGACCTGCTGGCTGGCGTTGATTTGTCGCGCAACACGGATGAAATCGCCTCGGTGTTGATGTCGGTCGCGTGGCAGGACACAAAGCTGCGCAACGCGGCGCTGGCGCAGGCGCTGGCCGAAGGCATTGGCGCGGCCGGTTTGCGGCTACACCGCCGCCCGGTGCAATCGGGGGCGTTTTCGGTGCTGCGCGCACCGGATATGCCATCGGCGCTGCTGGAGCTGGGCTTCATGTCCAGCCCGCGCGATATGGCCCGGCTGCAAGACCCGCAATGGCGTGACGTGATGGCGCGCGCCGTGGCCGATGCGCTAGAGCACTGGCACAGCGCCGACCGCGCGCGCCGCGCGGCCTTGCACCGCTAGGCGCGACCAAGGACATGTCTGCCCCAGCAGCACCGGCAATCGGCAAAGTCGCGCGCATATGTGACCCATCGGCTTTTGACCTTGCCCCCCCGCACTTGTATAAGCGGCGCATCAGGTCAAAAGGTGGTATCGGTGCTGCGCGCGATTTTTTCTTTCTTCGGCGGAATTTTCAGTTTTCTGATTACCGGAATGCTGGCCGCTGCCCTGCTGATTGCAGGCGTGTTCTGGCATTATGCCCAAGACCTTCCCAGCCATGAACAATTGGCCAATTATGCGCCCCCATCTATTAGCCGCATCTATTCGGGCGAGGGGCGGTTGATTGACGAATTCGCGCAGGAACGCCGCCTGTTCACCCCGGTCGAGGATATTCCCGATCTGATCAAACAGGCCTTCATTTCTGCCGAGGACCGCAATTTCTATGTTCATGGCGGCTTTGATCTGCGCGCCATCGGGGCGGCGGCCTACCAAGCGGTGCAGTCGCGCGGGCGCAACGTGCGCGGGGCGTCCACCATCACCCAGCAGGTGATGAAGAACTTCCTTCTGTCGGGCGACCGCACCGGCGAGCGCAAGATCAAGGAATTGATCCTTGCCAGCCGGGTCGAAACCACGTTGACGAAAGACGAAATTCTGGAACTGTATCTGAACGAGATTTTTCTGGGTCAGAACAGCTATGGTGTAACCGCCGCCGCGCAGACCTATTTCAACAAGACGCTGGATGAAATTACGGTCGAAGAAGCGGCATTTCTGGCCGCGCTGCCGCAAGCGCCTTCGAATTACCACCCGGTGCGCAATTACGACCGCGTCGTAGCGCGGCGGGATTATGTTTTGGGAGAGATGCTGCGCAACGGTTATATCGACCGTGCCACGCATGACCGCGCAAAAGATTTGCCGCTGCGCACCGTGCAATCTGGTGATTTTCCCAGCCCGCGCGATGCTATGCCGCCGCGCGACTACTTTACCGATGAGGTGCGCCGCCAACTGTCCGACAGCTTTGGCGAAGACGAATTCTTTGGCGGCGGTCTAAGCATCCGCGCCACCGTTGATCCGGAAATGCAGGACAAGGCCGCCATTGCGCTGCAACGCGCGCTGGAAGATTACGACCGCAGCTTGGGCGAATTGCGCACCACGGGCGAAACCATCCCGGCAGAGTTGCTGGGCCGCGAAGAAGATTGGCGCGCGGCCTTGGCAGAGCTGAGCCTTGCACGCGATATCAGGCTTGGCAATCGCTGGCACCCTGCCGTTGTGCTGGAAGTCAGCCCCGACCGCGCGCGGCTGGGCATTGAAGGTGTCCCGAGCGATCGCAACGCGCCGCATGTGGTGGACCGCCCCGATATTGATTGGGCGCGCGGGTCATTGTCGGACAACCTGAATGTGGGCGATGTGGTTTATGTGCGCGCCATCACCTCTGACGAGGATGGCAGCTTTCTGCGTTGGTCGCTGCGCCAAGTCCCCGAGATTCAGGGCGGGTTCATGGCGATGGATGTCAATAATGGCCGCGTGATTGCCATGCAGGGCGGGTTTTCCTACCAGCAATCGGTGTTCAACCGCGCCACGCAGGCCCAGCGCCAGCCGGGATCGGCCTTCAAGCCCTTTGTCTATGCCGCGGCGCTGGATAGCGGCTTCACGCCCGCGACCATCGTCATCGACGCGCCAATCGAGATTGACACGCCGCAAGGCCTGTGGCGGCCCACCAATGCCTCGAACCAGTTCTATGGCCCGACGCCGGTGCGAACCGGCATTGAACGCTCGCGCAACCTGATGACCATCCGGCTTGCGCAGGAAATCGGTATGGATGTCGTGGGCGGCTATGCCGAGCGTTTCGGAGTGTATGACCGGGCACAGACCTTTCTGGCCAATGCCCTTGGCAGTCAGGAAACCACGTTGTTTCGGATGGTTGCGGCCTATGCCATGTTCGCCAATGGCGGCGAGCGGGTTGAACCCACCTTGGTTGACCGTGTCCAAGACCGTTACGGGCGCACCATCTACCGCCATGACCAGCGCGAATGCGTGGATTGCAGCGAAGCGTCGCTGGCGCAGGGCCGCAAACCCTGGATCAGTTCGACCCGCGCGCGGGTGATGGACGAGGTGACGGCCTATCAGCTAACCTCTATGATGGAAGGCGTGGTGCAGCGTGGCACCGCGGCCAATACCATCAACCTGCCGGTCCCGACCGCGGGCAAGACCGGCACCACCAATGACGCGCGTGATGTGTGGTTCGTGGGGTATACGTCTAACATCGTGGCCGGGTGCTATCTGGGCTATGACCAGCCCAAGCCGTTGGGGCGTGGGGCAGGGGGCGGCAGCATGTGCGGCCCGGTCTTTAACGAATTCATGCAGCACGCCATCGAGAAATATGGCGGTGGGCGCTTCCGCGTGCCCGATAACGGGTATTTTCTGAAAATCGACCGGGTGACGGGCGCGCGCTTGCCCGATGATGCCAGCGGCTCGAACGTGGTGGCCGAATTCTTCCGCGAGGGCGAAGAGCCGATCTTCGGCTTGGCCGCGATCATTGACGGCGGCTTTGCCATGGGGGGCGACCTGCCCATGTTCGAGCCCGGCGAGCAATATGATGCGCTGGAACGCGAGGATGCCGGGCGCGGCACGCCGCCGCCACCGCCGGGGGCCAGTTTCGGCACGGTCACCACGGGCGGGCTGTATTAGCGCCGCACTTGCCCCGCCCGGAACGGCAAGCTATGCACCGGGCTCAACACACATTCCCTTTGAAGATGGACCGTCGCAATGCGCTCTGAAACGCTTGGCCTGATCGAGCAGATCCGCAAATCCCTGACCCTGTTGGGACAGCGCATGGATATCGAAACCGCCCCGCACCGGCTGGAAGAATTCGACGCCATGACCGAAGACCCAGAGTTGTGGAACGATCCCGCCCGCGCCCAAGCGCTGATGCGTGACCGCCGGATGCTGTCGGATGCGCTGGAAACCTACCGCTCGATCGCGCAGGAATTGGAAGACCAGATCGGCCTGATCGAACTGGGCGAGGCCGAGGGCGACGCCGATGTGGTGGCCGAGGCCGAGGAAGAATTGCGCAAGCTGGCCAAATCCGCAGGCGAAAAGGAACTGGAAGCCCTGCTGAACGGCGAGGCTGACAGCAACGACACTTTCCTAGAGATCAATGCCGGCGCAGGCGGCACGGAAAGCTGTGACTGGGCGTCGATGCTGGCGCGCATGTATGTGCGTTGGGCCGAGAAGAAAGGCTACACGGTCGAATTGATGTCCGAAAGCGCGGGCGAGGAAGCGGGCATCCGCTCTGTCGCCTATAAGATCAGCGGTCATAACGCCTATGGCTGGCTGAAATCGGAATCGGGCGTGCACCGCTTGGTGCGCATTTCGCCTTATGACAGTTCCGCCCGGCGGCATACATCCTTCAGTTCTGTCTGGGTTTACCCGGTCGTGGACGACAATATCGAGATCGAGATCAACCCATCCGATATTCGCATCGACACTTACCGCTCTTCCGGGGCGGGTGGTCAGCACGTCAACACCACCGATTCTGCGGTCCGCATCACGCATATCCCGACCGGCATTGTCACCACCTCTAGCCAGAAATCGCAGCACCAGAACCGCGAAATCGCGATGAATGCGCTGAAATCACGGTTGTATGAAATGGAATTGCGCAAGCGCACCGAAGCGATTGAGGCCGCGCACGATGCCAAGGGCGATGCCGGCTGGGGCAACCAGATCCGGTCCTATGTTCTGCACCCCTACCAGATGGTCAAAGACCTGCGCACGGGGCATGAAACATCCGACAGCCAAGGCGTGCTGGATGGGGCGCTGGATGGGTTCATGGGCGCGACGCTGGCCATGGACGTGTCGGGCAAATCGCGTGCAGAGGCCAACGCAACCGATTGACGGACAAATTGTCGCAGCTATCATTGTGCTTTCTTTATCAGGGAGAGTGCCATGACGACGACAGAGTTATCCAACACGTCCCAACGCCCTGCGGTGTCCACGATTGGCACCGATGACCTTCGCGCGGCCCTTGCCGCCGGATGGGCCGATTTCAAACGTGCCCCTGCCTTTGGGCTGTTTTTCGCGCTGGTGTATGTCGCGGGCGGGTTGGCGCTGTGGTTTGGCCTTGGTGCCATGGGCCAGCCCGTTTGGTTCGTGCCGATTGCCGCAGGCTTTCCGCTATTCGCGCCCTTCGCCGCGATTGGGTTGTACGAGGTCAGCCGCCGACTGGAACGCGGCGAGCCGCTGTCATGGCCTCCGGTGTTAAGCGCGCTGCGCGGGCGGGGCGACGGGCAACTGGCGCTAATGGCGGTCGGTGTGCTGATTGTGTTCGGCTTCTGGATTATCCTTGCGCGCGGGGTGTTTGCCATTTTCATGGCCCGCAGCGGCATCGGCTTTGACAGTCTTGGCCTGCTGGCCAGCGCCGAAGGCGTGTTCATGCTGCTGGTCGGCAGCGCCATCGGTGCGGCCGTAGCGCTGGCGCTGTTCGCAGTCACTGTCATTTCCTTGCCCATGCTGCTGGACCGCGAGGTCGATTTCGTGACAGCCATGATAACCTCTGTCGAAACCGTGCAGCGCAACCCGCGGGTTATGCTGACATGGGCCGCCATCATTGCGGGGTTGTTGTTTGCAGCCATGATCCCGGCCTTCTTGGGGCTGTTCGTGGTGCTGCCGGTGCTGGGCCATGCGACATGGCATCTATACCGGCGCAGCGTTGGCTAAGCAGGCAGGGCAGGGCAGTGGTCCTGCCCTTTTATTTGTCTTGCATGACAGATTGTCGCACCCCTATCCTTCCCAAAGGGAGGACCAGCCATGTCAGACAATATCAGCACCGTCGCGCCGCCATCCGTTATCCCCGAACCACGGGTGATTTCCACGCGCGACATTCCCGATCTGCTGCGCGCGGGCCTGCATGATTTCAAACGCGCGCCAGCCTTCGGCCTTGTGTTTTCAAGCGTCTATGTTCTGGGCGGCTTGGTGCTGTATGCGGTTTTCATGGCCTCGGGCCAAAGCTGGTGGTTCATTCCGGTCGCGGTCGGCTTTCCGCTTTTGGCGCCCTTTGCCGCAACTGGGCTATACGATGTCAGCCGCAGGCTGGAAGCGGGCGTGGCGCTGGATTGGTCGGCCATTCTTGGTTGCGTCTTTGCGCAAAAGGACCGGCAGGTGCCGTCCATGGCCATGGTCATCATGCTGGCCTTCATGTTCTGGGTTTTTGTCGCGCATACGACCTTTGCGCTCTTCTTTGGCCTGCAACCCATAACCAGTTCGACCGCTGACATGCTGCTCAGCAGCACCGGCCTGACCATGCTGGCGGTCGGGGGTATCATTGGCGGGGCAATGGCGGCGGTCATGTTTGCCCTGACCGTGGTCAGCCTGCCGCTTTTGCTGGACCGCGAGGTGGATTTCATCACCGCGATGATAACCTCTGTCCGAGTGGTCACGCTGAACCCCGTGCCAATGGCGCTTTGGGCACTGACGATCGCGGCCCTGTTATTTGTCGCAATGCTGCCGGCGTTTCTGGGCCTGTTTCTGGTCTTGCCGGTGCTGGGCCATGCGTCTTGGCACCTGTATCGGCGCGTTTTACCCTAAAAAAACGTCAGCGTTTCAAGAACATTCCGCCGACACCAGCGCGATTGCCCCTGTTTTTGCGACGAATATTCGAATTTTTCGCGCAGAAATCGGTGCGCGGACTTATTTTTGTCGTTTTTTGTTGGCAGCGTGAAGGTCGAATATGTTAATGAACCCGGTGTGTGTGGAAAGGGTGGTTAAGGGTGCGTTTCCGCGCGTCTTGCGCGCCGCTGCGTCACACATGATCGTTTGTGAGGTGGGAAGATGCCTGAAGTTGTTGCGAATGGTTTGATTTTGCTGGACGAGGGTGGTCAGGTGACCGCGGGTAGCTTCGGCGAAGTATACAGCTGTGGCTGCGACGACCCGACGCGCGAGCTGATGTCGGTTGAAGACAATGTTGTGTTTGATGTTCCGGACGGAACACCGGACGGCACCATTCCCTACGGGTCCGAGGTGGTGGTGGGCGGTGTTCCCTATGAACTCACCGAAGCTTATAGTATGTGGGGCGTTTACACGTTCATCGATGTCGATACCGGTGACTTGGTCGAATACAGCGGGCAAACCATCGCGCTCACAATCACCGCTGCTGATGGCAGCACGCTGTCCTACATCCGCCCCAGTGATGATGTCATCCGCGACCCCGACTTCCCATCGACGGGGTTTGCACTTCGGTCAATTGAAGTTGCGTCTGACCCCTTCCTGTCGCCCGGTATCACATCGGGTGGGGCTGATGAGGTCAAGATTTCCCTTACAACTGACATAGAAATCAGCTGTTTCGTGGTTGGCGCGCTGGTCGATACCGACCAAGGGCCGAAGCCGGTCGAGCAAGTCATGATCGGCGACCATGTCCTGACCCGCGACAATGGCTATCGCGAGGTAAGGTGGATCGGGCACCATGCCCAGACGGCAGCGTCTTTCGCGGCACGCCCCGACCTTGCCGCCGTGCTGGTAGCCAAAGGGGCGCTTGGCGAAGGGCTGCCAGTGCGCGACATGCGCGTGTCGCCGTGGCACCGACTGTTGATCTGCGGTCAGCGGGCCGAACTGATGTTCGGCGAATACGAAGTGCTTGTGCCTGCGGTGCATCTGGTCGGCCAGCCGGGCATTACCCGTGAAACCACGCCGCAGACCTATGTCCATCTGATGTTCGACGAACACCAGATCATCCGCGCAGATGGCGCTTGGAGCGAAAGCTTCCAACCCGGCGCGAAAACCTTGGCCGGGATCGGGGCGGAGCAGCGCGCAGAGTTGCTGGCGCTGTTCCCGGAACTGGCCGAGAAAAGCGGGCAAGACAGCTATGTCTCTGCGCGTTTGTCGTTGAAGGAACACGAAGCGCGCGCGCTGCTTGCCGCCTGACACGCGCCATCTGGCAAATCTGCGTCGCACTTGCAAAACCCCGCCCTTCGGACGGGGTTTTTTGCTGTCCGCCTTATGGGGGAAACCGGCCCAGCGGCGCAGTGTGTTTGCCTGAGGGGGTGGACACTTGCAAGATCGCAGGGCAATCTGCGCAAAACCCGCGAAGGAGTCCATCATGCCTGCAAAAACCGAACGTGGCGCTCTTTTAACGCTGTTTGCGGTGGTCGGCTGTCTGTGGTTCGGACTGCACGCGGTTGAGTATGTCGCCGCGCGCTATGCGCCCCTAGCGGCCATGCTGCCGCTGCCCGATGGTTACGGTCTGGCCATGTTGCTGGAATCGGTCCCGGCATGGGCCTCTGGGGCGATTGGCGCAACCGTTTGGCTGGGGCTGCTCGGCTCGGTTCTGCTGTTGCTGCGTGACCGTGCCGCCGTATTGGTGTTGTCGGTCACGGTTCTGGCGGCGCTGGTGTCGCTGGTCTGGGGGGGCATGGCCATGATTGATGGTTTGGGCACCTTGGGCGGCGTTGACGTGGTGCAATTCACCGGGTCACTGGTTGCAGTGGCCGTGGGGTGCTGGCTGTTCGCCCGTGGGGCCAAACGGTCCGGCACGCTCTGAGCGCGCGCATTTTTCGCCTGTAACATCGCGCCGGGGTCCTTTGCCCCGGCCAATTCCATTTCAAGTTGGAGCAAGCCATGTTCATCCGGTCCAATCTCGCAGAGGCAATCGGCAACACCCCCCTGATCCGGCTTAACAAGGTCAGCGAAGCCACCGGCTGCACCATTTTGGGCAAGGCCGAATTCCTGAACCCCGGCCAGTCCGTCAAGGACCGCGCGGCGCTTTACATCATCCGCGACGCGGTTGCGCGCGGCGATCTGAAACCGGGCGGCACCATTGTAGAGGGGACGGCGGGCAATACCGGCATTGGCCTTGCGCTGGTCGGCGCGTCGATGGGGTTTCGCACCGTCATCGTCATTCCCGAAACCCAAAGCCAAGAAAAGAAAGACATGCTGCGGCTGGCCGGTGCGCATCTGGTAGAGGTGCCTGCCGTGCCCTATAAGAACCCGAATAACTACGTTAAATATTCCGGGCGTCTGGCGGCAGAACTGGCCAAGACCGAAGCCAATGGCGCGATCTGGGCCAACCAGTTCGACAACACGGCCAACCGCCAAGCGCATATCGAAACGACCGCGCCCGAAATCTGGGCGCAGACCGATGGCAAGGTCGATGGCTTTATCTGCGCCGTCGGCTCTGGGGGCACGCTGGCCGGTGTTGGCGCGGCCTTGCAGCCCAAGGGGGTCAAGGTCGGGCTTGCCGACCCGGCGGGTGCCGGGCTGTTCAAACTGTATACCGGGCAGGACAACCCCGGAGATTCGATTACCGAAGGCATCGGGCAGGGGCGGATCACCGCCAATCTGGAAGGATTCACCCCAGATTTCAGCACCCGCATTCCCGATGAAGAGGCGCTGCCCTATGTCTTTGATTTACTTGCCGAAGAGGGTCTGTGCCTTGGTGGATCTTCTGGTGTGAATATCGCCGGGGCGGTGCATATGGCCCGTGATATGGGGCCGGGCCATACCATCGTAACGATCTTGTGCGATTACGGCACGCGTTATCAGTCCAAACTGTATAACCCGGCCTTCCTGCGCTCCAAGGGGTTGCCGGTGCCCGCGTGGCTTGACCGGGACGCGCCCGATCTGCCCGATGTTTACTCCAAGGATACTGACTGACTCATGCACTTTCTTCACATCGTTCTGACCTATCTGCTGCTGGGTTTGCTTCCGGTTGCGGCAAGCGCGCAAACAGCCCCCGAGCTGGAACCGAGCGCCGCGCCTGTGGCCCAGCAGCCCGACTATGCGGCCTGGAACACGCGCGCAGACGCGATCGAAGCCGAGCTGGAGCGGCCCGATGTCACGGTCGAGCGGCTGGAAGCGCTGCGCGCTGAACTGGTCGCGTTCCGCGCCCAGTTTCAAGAGGGGCGCAATGTCAACGAACCGCGTATTGAAAGCCTGCGTGCGCAGATAGATGCTTTGGGGCCAGCCCCAGAAGACCCCTCATCCGAAGCCGCCGACATCTCGGAACGGCGCGCGGCACTTGCGGCGGAACTGGCCACCGTGCAAGCCCCGCGCGCGGCTGCGCAAGAGGCGTTCAGCCGGGCCGACGCGCTTGTCCGGCGTGTTGACACGTCAATGCGGGCGCGGCAGGCCGATGTGCTGCTGGCGGTCGAACCCTACCCGTGGAACCCGGCCAACTGGATTCCGGCCGTGACAAGCGTTGTCGACTCCTCGGCCCTTGTGGCGCAAGAGTTCAACAATACGCTTGGCAGCACATTGCGTATGCGGCAATTGCGCGAAAACCTGCCAGTGATCGGAGGCTTGCTGATTTTCGGCGCGTTCATTTTGCTGCGGGGCAGAGCAGGCATTGAACGTCTGGTTTTGGCCATGCGCAGCGGCACGGTCGGCGCAAAAGTGCTGGGCAATTCGCCCAAAAGCCAACGACTGCTGGGCCTATTGCTATCCTTTAGCCAAGTGATCGTCCCAAGCCTTGCCGTGATGGCGCTGTATTTTGCCGCCGTGTCCAGCAGCTTGCTCGGCGAGCGCGGCAGCGCGATCGCGGAATCCATCGCCGGTTTGGGCATTATCTACTTTATCGCGCGCTGGATCGGGCTGTGGCTGTTTCCATCTTCGGGCAGCTTATACTCTCCGCTGCTGCTGACCGATGGGCAGCGCACCCAAGGCCGCGTTCTGGTAAACCTGTTGGGCCTATTCAGCGGCCTGTATGAGGTCGCATTGGCCGCATTGGGCAATGAACGCGCCCCCGCCGCGGCCGTGTCTGTCATTGCCTTTCCGCTGATTGTGCTGACCGCGATTGCCTTGTTCCGACTTGGGCAATTGTTCATCCAACACGCCAAGGCCAATGCGGTATCGGGGCAGGATACTGCCTTCAAGGACCGTGCCATCGGGCTTGTGGGGCGCGCGCTTTTGGCTGTTGCGCTTCTGGCGCCGACCCTTGCGGCGCTTGGCTATCGCAACGCGGCAGAGGCGCTGCTTTACCCGTCCATTGCATCTGTGGCGTTGTTTGCGGTGCTGCTGCTGTTCCTGCGCCTGATAGAGGATATCTACGATCTGGCCACAAAGCGAACTGACGATTCACCCGAACCGTTGGTGCCGGCATTGCTGGGCTTTGTTCTGGCAATCGGGTCTTTGCCGCTATTCGCGCTGATCTGGGGTGTTCGGGGAACCGAAATCTCAGAATTCTTCGCGTTGTTGCTGCAAGGCTTCCAGATTGGAGAAACCCGGATCGCACCCAGTGCGCTGTTGGTGCTGATCGTGGTTTTCGCAATCGGCTATTACATCACACGGCTGCTGCAAGGGGCGCTTGGCACCACGGTCCTGCCGAAAACTCGAATCGACAAGGGCGGGCAGAAGGCCATCATCTCTGGCACCGGCTATATCGGTATCTTTGTGGCCGCGCTGGTGGCCATTTCGACCGCCGGGATTGACCTGTCAGGGCTGGCCATCGTGGCAGGTGCCTTGTCGGTCGGCATTGGCTTTGGCTTGCAGAATATCGTGTCGAACTTCATCTCGGGGGTGATCTTGCTGATAGAGCGCCCGATCGCCGAAGGCGACTGGATCGAGGTGGGGACCACGATGGGGACCGTGCGCTCTATCTCTGTGCGCTCGACCACGATCGAGACCTTTGACCGAACCGATGTGATCGTGCCCAATACCGACCTGATTGCCGGGTCTGTGACCAACTGGACGCGCTACAACATGACCGGGCGGATTATCGTGCCGGTGGGCGTGGCCTATGGCAGCGATACGCGCCGCGTGCAGCAGATCTTGCAGGAAATCGGCGATGCGCAACCCTTGGCGCTGCTGGACCCTGCGCCCAGCGTGATCTTTGCAGATTTCGGTGCCGATGCGTTGATGTTCGAACTGCGCATGGTGCTGAGCGATGTCAGCCTTGGCCTGTCGGTGCGCACCGAAATCCGCCACCAGATCGCAGAGCGCTTTGCGCAAGAAGGGATAGAGATGCCGTTCTCGCAGCGCGATATTTGGTTGCGCAACCCCGAAGTGCTGCGTCCGGATCATCAGCCAGAACCCAAGGACGTGCCGCGCAGCGATGGTGCCCAAAAGGTCGCCATTCTGCGCCGTGACGAAATCGTCAATGACGGGTCGGATGGCGGCACAGGAGAGGGTGACGGGCGCTGAACCTTACCGCAACCACGGGTTCCGGCGGCGACCTGCTGCTGGAATATCGGTTCTGACAAAACGATACTGCGCCTCGGGGTGGGGCGGGTGGCCATGGGTGCGCGTCCAAAGCGCGCGCCCGCCACGGCGCAGCCAAAGCGGCAGCGCAAATACCACGCCCGCCACGAACCCGCCGATATGCGCCCAATAGGCGACCCCATCATCCGAGGGGCCAAGCCCGGCGAAGACCTGCATCCCGAACCAGCCGCCCAGCACCAACCACGCGGGGATCGGGATAATGCGGAAATAAACCAGCAAGAACAACAGCATATCGACCCGCGCGCGGGGGTAGAACAGCAGGTATCCCCCCAGCACGCCAGCAATAGCGCCAGAAGCGCCAACCATTGGGATATACGATTGCGGCTCTGACAGGTATTGCGCAAGCCCGGCGGCCACGCCGCACGCCAGATAAAACCCCAAGAAGCGCAGGTGGCCCCATTCTTCTTCCATGTTGTCGCCATAGACCCACAGGAACAACATGTTGAAGGCCAGATGCAGGATCCCGCCATGCAGGAATTGATGCGTCAGCAAGGTTTCGAAACTGAAACCTGCGCCAAGCGCCGCGGGCACCATGCCCCATGTCATGAAAAAGCGCATCAGCGCGGTGTCATTGGCGAACAGGCCATAATAGCTGATAAAAATCAGGATATTGGCCGCCAGAAGCGCGTAGGTCACATAGGGGCGTTTGCCCGAAGGGTTATGGTCCCGCATCGGGATCAGCATGTTTTCACCGGATGCAACCCAAAGGCCCGGCCCGCGCGGGCATTGCACGCGGGCCAGAGCATGGTCAGTCTGCTGTCAGAAGCGGCGGCTTGTTGCCGGTGATGCGCTTGGCGTCGGGGCCGTCCATGTCCAGCACCAGTTTGCCGTCGCGCAGGCGCACATGCACAACACCGCCCTTGGCCAATTTGCCGAACAGCAATTCTTCGGCCAGCGGTTTCTTGATGTGTTCCTGAATCACACGGCCCAGCGGGCGTGCGCCCATCTTGTCATCATAGCCCTGCTCGCCCAGCCAATGCGCGGCCTCTTCCGTCAGGTCGATGGTGACGTTGCGGTCCAGAAGCTGCGCTTCAAGTTGCAGAACGAATTTCTCGACCACCTGCATGATGATGCCGCGCCCCAGCGGGGCAAAGCTGATGACCGCATCCAGACGGTTGCGGAATTCGGGCGTGAACGTGCGTTCAATCGCGGCGGTATCTTCGCCCTCGCGCCGGTCGCGGCCAAAGCCGATGGCGGCTTTCGCCTGCTCTGCCGCACCTGCGTTAGAGGTCATGATCAGGATCACGTTGCGGAAATTGACCGTGCGACCGTTATGGTCGGTCAATTGCCCATGGTCCATGACCTGAAGCAGGATGTTGTACACATCGGGATGCGCTTTTTCGATCTCATCCAGCAGCAGCACGCAATGTGGATGCTGGTCAACACCGTCGGTCAGCAAGCCACCTTGGTCGAAACCGACATAGCCCGGAGGCGCACCGATCAGGCGCGAGACCGCGTGTTTCTCCATATATTCGGACATGTCGAAACGGAGCAATTCCACGCCCAGAATATCGGCCAGTTGTTTGGCAACCTCTGTTTTGCCCACGCCGGTCGGGCCTGCGAACAGGTAGTTCCCGATGGGTTTCTCGGGCTCCCGCAGGCCCGCGCGCGACAGTTTGATGGCCGATGCCAGCGCGTCGATGGCGGGGTCTTGCCCGAACACCACCCGCTTGAGCGAGCGTTCCAGATCGCGCAGCACTTCTGCATCGTCTTTCGACACGCTCTTCGGCGGAATGCGGGCAATCTTGGCGACCACGGCTTCAATCTCTTTCGGAGAGATGGTTTTGCGGCGCTTGGATTCGGCCAGCAAATGCTGGGCGGCACCGGCCTCGTCAATCACGTCGATTGCCTTGTCGGGCAGTTTGCGGTCGTTGATATACCGCGCCGACAGTTCCACCGCCGTCTTGATCGCGTCATTCGTGTAGCGAATGTCGTGATGCGCTTCGAAATGCGGCTTTAGCCCCATCAAGATCTTGATCGTGTCTTCCACCGTCGGTTCATTCACGTCAATCTTCTGGAACCGGCGCGACAAGGCGCGGTCTTTTTCGAAGTGCTGGCGGAATTCCTTGTAGGTGGTCGAGCCCATGCACCGCAGTTTGCCGCCTTGTAGCGCGGGTTTCAGCAGGTTGGATGCATCCATCGCGCCGCCAGATGTGGCACCGGCACCGATTACGGTGTGGATCTCGTCAATGAACAGCACGGCGTCGGGGTGGTCCTCCAACTCTTGCACGACAGCTTTCAGGCGTTCTTCGAAATCGCCCCGGTAGCGGGTTCCGGCCAGCAGCGCGCCCATGTCGAGCGAGAAAATGGTCGAGCCGGACAGAACGTCCGGGGTTTCCCCTTCGACAATCTTCTTGGCCAGCCCTTCGGCAATCGCGGTTTTGCCCACGCCCGGATCACCCACCAAAAGCGGGTTGTTCTTGCGGCGGCGGCACAGAACCTGAATGCAGCGCTCCACCTCAGAGGCGCGCCCGATCAGCGGGTCCACATCGCCCGCGCGGGCCTTCTTGTTTAAGTCCACGCAATATTTGCCCAGCGCGGTTTCCTTGGATTTCTCCTCGGATTTGGTTTGTTCGGCCTGTTCTTCATCGGCACCGGTCACGGGCCGCTCTTCGCTGAACTGGCTGTTCTTGGCCACGCCATGCGCAATGAAATTGACCGCATCATAGCGGGTCATATCCTGCTCTTGCAGGAAATAGGCGGCGTTGGATTCGCGTTCTGCAAAGATCGCGACCAGCACATTCGCGCCCGTCACCTCGTTGCGGCCAGAGCTTTGCACATGGATCGCGGCGCGCTGGATCACGCGCTGGAAGGCCGCGGTCGGCACGGCTTCGGACCCTTCGATATCGGTGACAAGCGAGGCGAGCTCTTCCTCGATGAATTCGAGCAAGGTGCTGCGCAACGTGTCAAGATCGACATTGCAGGCCTGCATAACGCGGTTGGCATCCGGCTCGTCTATCAGTGACAAGAGCAGATGTTCCAGCGTTGCGAATTCGTGCCGCCGGGCATTGGCCAAGGCCAGGGCCCCGTGGATGGATTGCTCCAGAGTGGTTGAGAATGATGGCACGTCAGACGCTCCTGTTTCCTGGATGGCGGCGGGGAGACCCCGTAACGCCATGTTCGCCTCATAGTGTTAAACTTCGGTTTTATTCACCATCCTTCAAGTGTTTTTTTGGACAATCGCCGTCACGGAACGGTTCCACGCCCAAATAACGTCAGAAACGGTCCTTGCGGGCGCGCAATTCGGCAAAGCATTCGCCATCCGTTGCCCCGGCCATGCCAAGGGCGGCTTTCAGGCTAGGGTCTGCGGCGCGCAAAAACGGGTTGGTGGCCTTTTCCTCTGCCAATGTTGCAATGGCCATGGGCGCGGCTTCGCGGCGCATGTCATCAAAGCGCGCGATGCGCACGGCAAGCGCCGGGTTGGCGCCATCCACGCTTAGCGCAAAGGCCGCGTTGCCCGACAGGTAGTCATGCCCCGAACAGATGCGCGTAAGCTCTGGCAGGGCCATGAGCTTGGTCAAGCTGTGCCACATCTGCGCGGGCGTGCCTTCGAACAGCCGACCGCAGCCCAGCGCCATTAGGCTATCTGCGGTAAAGGCAAGCTGGCTGTCGGGGAAATGAAATGCGATATGGCCGTTTGTGTGGCCAGAGACATCGATCACGCGGGCCAGCTCTGTGCCGAAGGGAATCGTGTCGCCTTCTGCCAAGGCGTGGTCCAGAGGGGGCAGGCGGTGACGATCGGCCGCCGCGCCCCAAACGGTTGCCCCGGTTGCCGCGCGCAACTCTTCCACGCCGCCGATATGGTCGTGATGATGATGCGTGATAAAAATGTCGGACAGTGCCCAGCCCTTGGCCGTCAAGGCATCGTTGATGGGTGCGACCTCTGGCACATCGACAACGCCGGTGCGCCCGCTGGCGGGGTCGTGCAGCAGATAGGCGTAATTGTCGCTTAGGCAGCGCACTGCGTGCAAGGTAAGGGGCATGGCGTTTTCCGTCACTTGGGGTATGGTCAGTGTCAGGCTAGCGCGACAAAGCCGCGCTGCGCAACGAGGTCGGAATGCACCATGACGTGATCGCCCTGCGCGACTTCTATTACACGACATCGCTGGGGCGGGCCGCGCAAAAGGCCTTGCGTGACCAATGCCTGACCTGCTGGCCCGATATGAGCGGCAAGGACGTGGCCGGATTCGGCTTTGCCGTGCCGCTGTTGCGCCCTTGGCTGCCAAAGGCGCGGCGCGTCATCGCGCTGATGCCCGCGCAGCAAGGCGTCATGCATTGGCCCGCAGAGGCGGCGAACCATTCCGTTCTGACCGAGGAAACCAGTTGGCCGCTGGCCACCGATAGCATTGACCGGCTGGTCATGCTGCACGGGCTGGAAACCTGCGACCGGCCCGCCGCGCTTCTGGAAGAAGCTGCGCGCGTTTTGCGCATGGGCGGCGAGGCGCTGTTCATCCTGCCCAACCGCTCGGGCATGTGGGCGCGGCTGGATGGCACGCCTTTTGCGCTGGGGCGGCCCTATTCCTCTGGGCAGATAGCCACGCTGCTGCGTGACCACGGGTTCCAGATGCTGGACAATCGCAGTGCTCTGTTCTTCCCGCCGCGCAACACGCGGCGCTGGCTGCGATGGGCGATGTGGCTGGAACGGATCGGCCAGCGCATGGCGCGTTTGCGCGGTGGTGGCGTGCTGGTGGTGCGCGCGCGGCGGGCTGAAAGCAGCCCCGGAAACGGGCTGGCGATCAAGAACCGACGGCCCTTGCGCATTCTTGACGGGGTTGCGCAACCGGCGGGCACCCGACCGGCTTGGCGCGAGGGTGGCACCCCAAACCACAGAGGCCGCCACGAGCGATCCGCAGCGCCC
Source organism: Roseibaca calidilacus (assembly GCF_001517585.1). Classification (NCBI taxonomy): domain Bacteria; kingdom Pseudomonadati; phylum Pseudomonadota; class Alphaproteobacteria; order Rhodobacterales; family Paracoccaceae; genus Roseinatronobacter; species Roseibaca calidilacus. The sequence continues at coordinate 919,563 of NZ_FBYC01000004.1, forward strand.
GTCTGTGGCGCGCAATTGCCCGGATTTCAGGCGCAAGTCAGATGATAGCGCAAGCGCGTGGCAGATTGTCGCACCCAGGCCGCAGAATTCGACCCGGTTTGTCCATTCCGGGTGGCCTTGGCGGTTGCAGCATCACAAGCGCTCTGCTAAACCCGCGCCGATTTCACATGCCGTGACAGCGTTCACTCTTGGCAGCAGGCCAAGGCGCATGACGCGGTGCAACCAGATGGAAGGGTGGACGTGTCCGAACCAGCTTCGATCTCCTCCGGCATTGCCAAGCGCTATGCCACAGCCATTTTCGAGCTGTCGAAGGAATCCAAGGCGCTGAATGCGCTGGAAAAAGATGTTGACGCGTTGAAAGACGCGCTGGCAGACAGCGCCGAGTTGCGCAATCTGATCTCCTCCCCTGTTTACAGTCGTGACGATGTTTCCGCCGCAATTGGTGCGGTCGCGGCCAAAATGGGTCTGTCGCAGCCGGTTGCCGGTGGTCTGGGGCTGATGGCATCCAAGCGGCGCATGTTCGCATTGCCGCAGGTTCTGGCCGCGCTGCGTGCCATGATCGCGGATGAAAAAGGCGAAGTGACCGCAACTGTCACCTCTGCCAAGCCCTTGTCCAAGGCGCAGGAAGCCGAACTTGTGTCGGCGCTGAAAGCGCGCGTCGGCAAGGAGATCAAACTCGAAACATCCGTCGATGAAACGCTCATCGGCGGTCTTGTCATTAAGGTGGGCTCGCAAATGATCGACACGTCGATCCGCGCGCAGCTCTTGGCCCTCAAGAACAGCATGAAAGAGGTCGGATAAATGGGTATCCAAGCTGCTGAGATTTCTGCAATCCTGAAAGAGCAGATCAAGAACTTCGGTCAGGATGTCGAAGTCGCCGAAGTGGGCCGCGTGCTCTCTGTAGGCGACGGTATTGCCCGCGTGCATGGTCTGGACAATGTTCAGGCTGGCGAGATGGTCGAATTCCCCGGCGGTGTGCGCGGCATGGCGCTGAACCTTGAAGCCGACAACGTGGGTATCGTTATTTTCGGCGATGACCGCGGCATCAAGGAAGGCGACACAGTAAAGCGCACCAAGTCCATCGTGGACGTGCCGGTGGGCGACGAATTGCTGGGCCGCGTTGTCGATGGTCTGGGCAACCCGATTGATGGCAAGGGCGAAATCAAGACCACCAAGCGCTCGGTCGCGGATGTGAAAGCCCCCGGCATCATCCCGCGCAAATCGGTGCACGAGCCGATGGCAACCGGCCTGAAATCGGTGGACGCCATGATCCCGGTTGGCCGTGGCCAGCGCGAATTGATCATCGGTGACCGCCAGACGGGTAAAACCGCCGTGGCGCTGGACACGATCCTGAACCAGAAATCCTATAACGAAGCCGCTGGCGACGACGAAAGCAAAAAGCTTTACTGCGTCTATGTGGCCATCGGTCAGAAGCGGTCTACCGTGGCACAGCTGGTGAAGAAGCTGGAAGAAACCGGCGCGATCGACTATTCGATCGTGGTGGCAGCAACCGCATCCGACCCCGCGCCGATGCAGTTCTTGGCCCCTTATGCCGCGACCGCCATGGCAGAACATTTCCGCGACAATGGCCGTCACGCGCTGATCATCTACGATGACTTGTCGAAGCAGGCTGTGGCTTACCGTCAGATGTCGCTTCTGCTGCGCCGCCCGCCGGGCCGCGAAGCTTACCCGGGCGACGTGTTCTACCTGCACTCCCGCCTGCTGGAACGCTCGGCCAAGCTGAACGAAGATCACGGCGCAGGCTCGTTGACCGCGCTGCCGATCATCGAAACCCAAGGCGGCGACGTGTCGGCCTTTATTCCGACCAACGTGATCTCGATCACCGACGGCCAGATCTTCTTGGAAACCGAACTGTTCTACCAAGGTATCCGCCCGGCTGTGAACACCGGTCTGTCCGTGTCGCGCGTGGGCTCTTCGGCCCAAACCAACGCGATGAAATCGGTCGCAGGTCCGGTGAAGCTGGAACTGGCGCAGTACCGCGAAATGGCGGCCTTCGCGCAGTTCGGCTCTGACCTTGACGCCTCGACCCAGAAACTGCTGAACCGTGGCGCGCGCCTGACCGAGCTGATGAAGCAAGGCCAGTATTCGCCCATGACCAACGCGGAAATCGTCTGCGTGATCTATGCTGGCACGCAGGGCTATCTGGACAAGATCGCCGTGAAGGACGTGGGCCGCTATGAGGCTGGCCTGCTGGCGCATCTGCGTGGCAAGCACAAGGCGCTTCTGGACGACATGACCGTCAATGACCGCAAGGTGAAGGGCGAGCTGGAAGAGAAGATCCGCGCAGCACTCGACGAATTCGCGAAAGATTTCGCCTGAGGGCGGTGAGAGGACAAGCGTATGCCTAGCCTCAAGGACCTGAAAAACAGGATCTCCAGCGTCAAGTCGACGCGGAAGATCACCAAAGCCATGCAGATGGTCGCGGCGGCGAAACTTCGCCGCGCCCAAGATGCGGCGGAAGCCGCGCGCCCCTATGCCGACAAGATGGCAGATGTCGTCAACGGCCTTGCAGCTTCGGTTGCAGGGTCGGACACGGCTCCCAAGCTGCTGGCCGGCACCGGAAACGACAAAGTGCATCTGTTGGTCGTTATGACCGCAGAGCGCGGGTTGTGCGGTGGCTTCAATTCGTCCATTGTGAAACTGGCGCGTGTCCATGCCAACAAGCTGCTGTCAGACGGCAAGACCGTAAAGATCCTGACGGTTGGCAAGAAGGGCCGCGAACAGCTCAAGCGCGATCTTGGTGCGCATCTGGTCGCCCATATCGACCTGAGCGAGGTCAAGCGCGTCGGCTATGACAACGCGGCGGATGTGGCGAACAAGGTGTTCGACATGTTCGATGCGGGCGAATTCGACGTGGCGACGATCTTCTTTAACCGGTTCGAAAGCGTTATCAGCCAGATCCCGACCGCCACGCAGGTCATTCCTGCCGTGGTTCCCGAAGGGGCCGAAGCCAGCGCGCTTTATGACTATGAACCGTCCGAGGAAGCAATCCTCGCTGACCTGCTGCCGCGCGCAGTGACCACGCAGATCTTCACCGCTCTGTTGGAAAACGGCGCCTCTGAGCAGGGTGCGCGCATGTCCGCCATGGACAACGCAACCCGCAACGCAGGCGACATGATCGACCGGCTGACGACCGAGTATAACCGCTCGCGTCAGGCAGCGATCACCAAAGAGCTTATCGAGATCATTTCGGGCGCCGAAGCGCTCTGACGAACCCGGAGAAATAGACAATGGCTTCAAACGGCAAAATAGTGCAGGTCATCGGCGCTGTCGTCGACGTGCAGTTCGACGGCGAATTGCCCCCCATTCTGAACGCGCTGGAAACCGACAATAACGGCAAGCGGCTGGTGCTGGAAGTGGCGCAGCATTTGGGCGAAAGCACCGTGCGCACCATCGCCATGGACGCAACCGAAGGTCTGGTGCGCGGTCAGGCCGTGACCGACACGGGCGAGCCGATCATGGTGCCGGTGGGCGACGCCACGCTGGGCCGCATCCTGAACGTGGTAGGCGAACCCGTGGATGAAGGCGCACCGCTGGAAGCCGCTGAAAAGCGCGCCATCCACCAGCCTGCGCCCGGCTTTGCCGAGCAGTCGACGGAATCGGAAATCCTTGTTACCGGCATCAAGGTCATCGACCTGCTGGCGCCGTATTCCAAGGGCGGCAAGATCGGCCTGTTCGGTGGTGCTGGCGTGGGTAAAACCGTTCTCATCATGGAACTCATCAACAACATCGCGAAAGTGCATTCGGGCTTTTCGGTGTTCGCAGGTGTGGGCGAGCGGACCCGTGAGGGCAACGACCTGTATCACGAGATGATGGAATCGGGCGTTATCAACATCGACAACCTGTCGGAATCCAAGGTGGCGCTGGTCTATGGCCAGATGAACGAACCGCCCGGTGCGCGTGCGCGTGTGGCTCTGACCGGTCTGACGCTGGCAGAACAGTTCCGCGACCAGTCGGGCACGGACGTGTTGTTCTTCGTGGACAACATCTTCCGCTTCACGCAGGCAGGGTCTGAAGTGTCGGCACTTCTGGGCCGTATCCCGTCCGCTGTGGGCTACCAGCCGACGCTGGCCACCGATATGGGCGCGCTGCAAGAACGCATCACTTCGACCAAGGCCGGGTCCATCACCTCGGTGCAGGCAATCTATGTGCCTGCGGATGACTTGACCGACCCTGCGCCAGCAACCTCGTTTGCGCACCTTGACGCAACCACCGTGTTGAGCCGTGCGATCTCGGAACTGGGCATCTACCCGGCTGTGGACCCGCTCGATTCCAACTCGCGTATCCTCGACCCGCAGATCGTGGGTGAAGAACACTATCAGGTGGCCCGCGACGTTCAGGGTATCTTGCAGCGCTACAAGTCGCTTCAGGACATCATCGCCATTCTTGGCATGGACGAGCTGTCGGAAGAGGACAAGCTGACCGTGGCCCGCGCCCGGAAGATTCAGCGCTTCCTGTCGCAGCCCTTCGACGTGGCAAAGGTGTTCACCGGTTCTGACGGCATTCAGGTGCCGCTGGAGAAGACGATCGCGTCCTTCAAGGCCGTCGTTGCCGGCGAATACGACCACCTGCCGGAAGGCGCGTTCTACATGGTCGGTGATATCGACGATGTGATCGCCAAGGCAGAGAAGATGGCCGCTGCGGCCTAAGACGGGTCCGGGTTCGAGGGGCGGATCATACCGCCCCCGACCTGCCAAATGGAGGGCCGTATGGCTGATATGTTGCAATTCGATCTGGTCAGTCCAGAGCGCAAGCTGGCTTCGGGCAAGGCGCGGGCGGTGCAGATCCCCGGTGCCGATGGCGACTTGACCGCCATGCCCGACCACACGCCCACCATTACCACCCTGCGCCCCGGCGTTCTGGTGGTCGAAGGGGCGACCGGTGAGGAGCGTTTCGTCGTCACCGGCGGTTTCGCCGAAATCAGCCCAGAGGCGACGACGGTTCTGGCAGAACGCGCTTTCCCGGCGGCGGGCGCAGAGGCGCGCACAGCCTTGCAAGCCATTCTGGACGAGATGCGCACCAAGGCCGGTGCGGCATCGGGTGCGGAAAAAGACGCGTTGGACAAGACCGCCGATGATCTGGCAAAGGCGATAGAAGGGCTGTAACCCTTTGGTTCAAAACATGATCTGAAAAAGCCCGGTCTGAAAAGACCGGGCTTTCTTATTGGCGCGGCTCGGTCGGGCTGCGATCAGTCCAGCACGACCAAGGCGTGCCGTTTCTTGCCTGCCGATAGCTTCATCGGTGCGGCCAAGGCCTCTGCATCGACCATCTGACCGGCATCGCTGACCGCGGCGTCATTTGCCTTGGCGCCGCCCTCGGCAATCAGGCGTTTGGCTTCTTTGCCCGACGCGGCCAAGCCCGCACGCACGAAAAGCTGCGCCATGGACAACCCGTCGCCCAGATCGGCGGCGGACAGCGTTAGCGTCGGCAGATCGTCGCCTGCGCCACCCTTTTCGAACACTTCGCGGGCGGTGGCCTCTGCCGCCGCCGCCGCATCTGCCCCGTGACACAGCGTCGTCACCTCATTGGCAAGGATGATCTTCGCGGCATTGATCTCAGAGCCTTCCAACGCGCCCAGCCGGTCGCATTCCGCCACCGGCAATTCGGTGTAAAGCTTCAGGAAGCGGCCCACATCGGCATCGGTCGTGTTGCGCCAGAATTGCCAGAACTCATAGGGCGACAGCATATCCGCATTCAGCCAGATCGCCCCGCCCTGGGATTTGCCCATCTTGCGCCCATCCGATGTGGTCAGCAAAGGCGTGGTCAGCCCAAAGATCTGGCGGTCCGCCATTCGCCGGGCTAGGTCTATCCCATTGACGATATTGCCCCATTGGTCCGACCCGCCCATCTGCAACAGGCAGCCATGGCGGCGGTTGATTTCAACGAAATCATAGGCTTGCAAGATCATGTAGTTGAATTCGAGGAAGGACAGCGATTGCTCGCGGTCCAGCCGCGATTTCACGCTCTCGAAGCTCAGCATCCGGTTGACGGAGAAATGCCGCCCCACATCGCGCAGGAAATCAAGGTAGTTCAGACCGTCCAGCCATTCGGCATTATTCAGCATGATCGCGCCATCCGCGCTGTCATCATAGCGCAGGTATTTCGCAAAGACGGCCTGCATCCCGTTGATATTGCTGTCGATTGCAGCCGCATCCAACAAGGGGCGCTCGTCCGACCGAAACGACGGGTCGCCCACCTTGGTGGTGCCACCGCCCATCAGCGTAATCGGTTTATGCCCGGTTTTCTGGAACCAGCGCAGCAGCATAATGTTCAGCAAATGCCCCACATGCAGCGATTTCGCCGTCGCGTCATAGCCGATATAGGCGGGGACAACGCCTTTCAGCAAAGCCTCGTCCAGCCCTTGCAGATCGGTGCAATCGGCAAAAAAACCGCGCTCGACCAAGGTGATCAGGAAATCCGATTTCGGCGTGTAGGTCATTTTTACTTGTCCCGGACAACAGATTGCGCGTTTGATATACGCGTGGTGGTGCGTAAGGGAAAGGCCATGTTGAAACAACAGGTCACACGGGCCTTGGGGCTGATGTCGGGCACGTCGCTGGACGGTGTGGATGCTGCCGTGCTCGACACGGATGGCGAGGTTATCCATGGTTTCGGCCCGACCGCGTTTCGCCCCTATACGCCGCAGGAGCGTGCTGCGCTGTTTGCCGCGCAGGGGCTATGGCCGGGCGATCCGGGGGTAGAGCCGGTGGCCGAGTTGTTGGAAACCGCCCATGCCGAAGTGATGGCGCGGTTTTCGGACATTCAGATCGTGGGCTTTCACGGGCAGACCTTGGCGCATGACCCTGCCGGACGGCGCACGCATCAGGCCGGGTCGGGCGCGGTGCTGGCGATGGTGTCGGGCGTGCCGGTGGTGTGGGATTTTCGCAGCTCTGACATGCATTTGGGCGGGCAGGGCGCGCCCTTGGCCCCGTTCTACCATTTCGCGCTGGCCAAGTATCTGAAGGCTGACGCGCCCTTGGCCTTTCTGAACCTTGGGGGCGTCGGGAACCTGACCTATGTGGACCCAAGCCATGCCCGCCCCGAAGACCCCGGCGCGCTTTTGGCGTTTGACACGGGCGTTGCGAATGCGCCCATGGATGACCTGTGCCAAGCCCGGCTTGGCCAGCCGCGCGACGAAGGCGGCGCGCTGGCAGCCCAAGGCACCGCCGATGATGCGCTGGTCGCGGGTTATCTGGCCGAAGGATATTTCCGTCGCGTGCCGCCGAAATCGCTGGACCGGGACAATGATCTGATTGCCCGTGTTGCCCAGATGGGCACGCCCGATGCGCTGGCAACCTTGGCGGCCTGTGCGGCGGGGGCTGTCGCGGCGGCCTATGAGCATCTGCCGCAACCGCCCGCACGCTTGCTGGTCTGTGGCGGTGGGCGGCACAACCCCGAACTGATGCGCCGCATCGCCGGTCACGTTCCGTCCGAAGTGCTGCCGGTCGAGGCGGTGGGCCTGAACGGCGACATGCTGGAAGCGCAGGCCTTCGCGCATCTGGCGGTGCGCGTGGCGCGTGGCCTGCCAACATCTTGCCCCGGCACCACCGGGGTTGCCGCTGCCGTGGGCGGCGGGCAGATCAGCCATCCCTGATATATTTCAAGCCTGAAACTTTAGGCTTGAAATATTAGCCGGCCTGCCGCAGCATGCCTTAAGGAATCATGCAAGGCGGGGGGAGATATGCGCATTGCTTGTTTGGGCGGCGGGCCGGGGGGATTGTATTTTGCAATCTCGATGAAGCTGCGCAACCCCGCGCATGAGATCACCGTCTATGAGCGCAACCGCGCCGATGACACGTTTGGCTGGGGCGTGGTCCTGTCGGATGAAACGCTCGACAACCTTGCCGCCAATGACCCCATCAGCGCCGAAGCGATCCGCAGCCATTTCGCCTATTGGGATGACATTGCGCTGGTCAAATCGGGCCGGCGCGTTGTGTCCTCTGGCCACGGGTTTTGCGGCATCGGGCGCAAGCAAATGCTGCTTTTGTTGCAGGACCGTGCGCGCGAACTGGGCGTGAAACTTGTGTTCCAGACAGAGATTGCCAGCGCAGAGGATCTGGCCCGCACCCATGATCTGGTCGTGGCTTGCGACGGGTTGAATTCACGCACCCGCACGCAATTTGCCGATCATTTCCAGCCCGATATCGACCTGCGCGAATGCCCGTTCGTGTGGCTTGGCACGAAGCAGACCTTTTCCGACGCCTTCACCTTCATATTCGAGCAAACCGAACACGGCTGGATCTGGGCGCATGCCTACCAGTTCGACGACAGCACCGCGACTTTCATCGTGGAGTGTGCGCAGGCGACCTATGACGCCTTCGGCTTTGAACATATGAGCAAGGAAGACAGCATCGCCACTTGCGAGCGCATCTTCCGCGACCATCTGGGCGGCCACAGCCTGATGAGCAATGCGGGCCATATCCGCGGCTCTGCCTGGATACGCTTCCCCCGCGTGCTGTGCGAACGGTGGAGCAAGGACAATATTGTCCTCTTGGGCGATGCCGCAGCGACGGCGCATTTCTCTATCGGGTCGGGGACGAAACTGGCGCTGGAATCGGCGATTGCCTTGGCCGAATTGGTGCATACCGAAGCAGATTTGCAAGCCGCCTTCGCCAAATACGAATCCGAGCGCCGCTTGCAAGTGTTGCGCCTGCAATCGGCGGCGCGCAATTCTCTGGAATGGTTCGAACAGGTCGAACGCTACCTGCACATGGACCCGGTGCAACTGAACTATTCGCTGCTGACGCGCAGCCAGCGGATAAGCCATGAAAACCTGCGCGCGCGCGACAAGGGCTGGCTGGAAAGCGCCGAACGCTGGTTCCAGACCAGCGCGGGCGTGGCGACGGATGCGCCCTTGCGCGCGCCCATGTTCGCGCCCTTCCAACTGCGCGGCATGGCGCTGAAAAACCGCATCGTGGTGTCGCCCATGGCGCAATACAAGGCCGTGGATGGCTGCCCGACCGATTGGCACATGGTCCATTACGGTGCACGCGCCACGGGCGGGGCCGGGTTGGTATACACGGAAATGACCTGTGTGTCGGCTGAGGGGCGCATCACGCCGGGCTGTCCGGGGCTTTATGACCCCGCGCATGAAGCGGCATGGGCGCGAATTGTAGATTTCGTGCATGCCGACACTGACGCCAAGATCTGCGCGCAGATCGGGCATTCGGGGCGCAAAGGGTCGACCCGTTTGGGCTGGGACGGTATGGATACCCCCTTGCCCAATGGCAACTGGCCGGTCATGAGCGCGTCGGCCATTCCATGGGCCAAGGACAACCAGACCCCGTTTGAAATGACCGGGGCCGATATGGACCGGGTTTGCGCGCAATTCGTGGCCGCCGCAAGCATGGCCGCGCGCGCGGGCTTTGACATGCTGGAACTGCACGCAGCACACGGCTACCTGCTGTCCAGCTTCCTGTCGCCCGTGTCGAACATCCGCACCGATGCCTATGGCGGCAACCTGTCCAACCGCCTGCGCTACCCGCTGGAGGTGTTGCAGGCCGTGCGCGCGGTCTGGCCTGTCGAAAAGCCGCTATCCGTGCGGATCTCGGCCACCGATTGGGTGGGCGACGAGGGCGTGACCCCGTCAGAGGCCGTGGCGATTGCAAAAGCCTTCCACGCCGCCGGGGCCGACCTGATCGACGTGTCGGCGGGCCAAACCACGCCCAAGGCGCGGCCCGTCTATGGCCGCATGTTCCAGACACCGTTTTCCGACCGCATCCGCAACGAAGGGGGCATGGCGACCATGGCCGTAGGCAATATCTATGAGGCAGACCACGCCAATTCCATCCTTCTGGCGGGCCGGGCCGATCTGGTCGCCGTGGGCCGCCCGCATCTGGCCAACCCCAACTGGACCCTGCATGAGGCCGCCCGCATCGGTGACCGTGCCGCGCCCGACTGGCCCTTGCCCTATCTGGCAGGCCGCGACCAGGTGTGGCGGCTGGCTGACCGCGAGGCAGAGGTGTTGCGCGCATGACTGTGGCAGGCCGTCATATCGTGGTCACCGGGGGCGGCACGGGCGTGGGGCGCGCGCTTGCGCTGGCATTTGCCCATGCGGGCGCGCGCGTGACAGTCATGGGGCGGCGTGAAGCCCCCCTGCGAGAGGTCGCGCGCCAACACAGAGAGATTGGCTATGTAACCTGCGACGTGACCGACCGCGCCTCTGTCGGGGCCGCGTTTGCCCAAGCGCGCGGCCTGAATGGCGCGGTCACGGTGGCGGTGGCCAATGCCGGGGCGGCTGAAAGCGTGCCCTTTTCGCGCATGACCCCCGACCACCTGAACGATATGCTGGCGGTCAATCTGGTCGGCGTGGTCAACACATGGCAGGCCGCGTTAGACGGTATGAAGGCCGAGGGCTGGGGGCGCTGCATTGCCATCGCCTCTACCGCCGGGTTGAAGGGGTATGCCTATGCCAGCGCCTATGCGGCGGCAAAACATGCCGTGGTGGGGCTGACCCGGTCGCTGGCGCTGGAACTGGGGCAAAGCGGCGTGACCGCGAATGCAATTTGCCCCGGTTTCATTGAAACGCCGCTGCTAGAGCGGTCGGTCGAGAACATTACTGCCAAGACCGGCCTGAGCGTGGACGATGCCCGCGCCAGCCTGATCGCCGCCAACCCGCAAAGGCGATTCATCCAGCCCGACGAAGTGGCGGGGGCGGCACTGTGGCTGTGCTCTGACGCGGCGGCGTCGGTCAATGGGCATGCCCTTAGCCTGTCGGGGGGAGAGATATGAGCCAAACACGTCCCCAAGCCTTGGAACCCTTGTCGAAAGACCGCCTGCGCCTGTGGCTGCGGTTGCTGAAAGTGACCGGCCATGTCGAAAGCGAATTGCGCCGCCGCCTGCGCGCCGATCACGCCACAACCCTGCCGCGCTTCGATGTCATGGCGGCGCTGGCGCGTCACCCCAAGGGGCTGCGTATGAGCGACTTGTCCGAATTTCTGCGCGTCTCGAACGGGAATGTGACGGGCATTGTCGACCGGCTGACCGAAGAAGGGCTGGCGCTGCGTGTCGCCGTCGAAGGCGACCGGCGCGCGCAACTGGCCCGGCTGACGCCTGCGGGCGAAGCCGCCTTTGCCAAGCTTGCCGCCGCGCATGAAGCGTGGGTGAACGACCTGCTGGGCGCGCTGGACGGCCCGATGCTGGAACAGGCGTTCGACCTGCTGACCCACATAGAAACCCGCGAAAAGGACCGGCCATGAACGACGCGCCAGAGCATTTCCTGTGCGAGGTGACAGATGGCATTGCCCGCCTGCGCCTGAACCGCCCCGAGCGCAAGAACCCGCTGACCTTTGAAAGCTACGCAGAATTGCGCGACTGGTTCCGCGCGCTGCCATACCGCGACGATGTGCATGCCGTGGTCATCCTGCCCAATGGTGGCAATTTCAGTTCCGGCGGGGATGTGCATGACATTATCGGCCCGCTGACGCGGATGGGCATGAAAGACCTGCTGGCCTTCACCCGCATGACCGGCGATCTGGTCAAGGCCATGCTGGGCTGCCAGAAGCCTATCATCGCGGGTGTCGATGGGGTTTGTGCCGGTGCGGGCGCGATCCTCGCCATGGCAAGCGATCTGCGCATCGGCACGGCCGATGCCAAGGTCGCCTTCCTGTTTAACCGTGTGGGGCTTGCGGGCTGCGACATGGGCGCTTGTGCCATGCTGCCGCGGCTGATTGGGCAGGGGCGCGCGGCGGAACTGCTGTATTCGGGGCGCTCCATGTCGGCGGATGAAGGGCTATCATGGGGCTTTTTCAACAAGTTAAGCGACGATCTTGAAGTAGAATGCATGGATTGGGCCGCGCGTATTGCCGCTGGCCCAACCTTTGCCAATGCCATGACCAAGACAATGCTGGCGCAGGAATGGTCCATGTCGCTGGAACAGGCGATTGAATCGGAAGCGCAAGCGCAAGCCATCTGCATGCAGGGCAACGATTTTCGCCGCGCCTATGACGCATTTGCCGCCAAGCGCAAACCGGTGTTCGAGGGGGATTGATGGCGGATCGCACCTTCCTTGACTGGCCGTTTTTCGACCCGCACCACCGCGATTTCGCCGCGCGGCTGGATGACTGGGCTGCGGGCGAGCTGGCAGGCATTGACCATGCCGATACAGATGCCGCGTGCCGTGCCTTGGTCACGGCATTGGGGCAGGGTGGCTGGCTACAGCATTCCGCATCAGAGAAGGGCGTTCTGGACCTGCGCGCCCTGTGCCTGACGCGCGAAACCTTGGCGCGCCATGACGGCTTGGCAGATTTCGCCTTTGCCATGCAAGGGTTGGGGACGGGGGCGATTACCCTGTTCGGCAGCGCCGCGCAGAAAGCCGACTGGTTGCCGCGCACCCGCGCAGGCCATGCAATTGCGGCTTTTGCGCTGACCGAACCGGGGTCCGGGTCGGACGTGGCCAATGGCACGCTGTCCGCTATCCGCGACGGCGACGATTACATCCTGAACGGCGAGAAGACATGGATCTCCAATGGTGGGATTGCCGATGTCTACACGCTCTTTGCCCGGACTGGCGGCGCACCGGGCGCACGGGGGCTGTCCGCCTTTATCGTCACGCCCGACATGCAAGGCTTTGCCGTGGCCGAACGGCTGCACACGATCGCGCCGCACCCATTGGCGACCTTGCGTCTGACAGATTGCCGCGTGCCGGCCCACGCCATGATCGGCGCGCCGGGGCAGGGGTTCAAGATTGCCATGTCGGTGCTGGATGTGTTCCGCACCAGTGTCGCCGCCGCGGCCTTGGGCTTTGCCCGCCGCGCGCTGGACGAGGCCTTGACCCGCGTCACCACCCGCCATGTGCAGGGCGCGCCGTTGATAGACCTGCAAATGGTGCAAGGCCATATTGCCGATATGGCGCTGGACGTGGATGCAAGCGCGCTTCTGACCTACCGCGCGGCATGGACCAAGGACATGGGCGCGCCGCGTGTCACCCGCGAGGCGGCGATGGCCAAGCTATATGCCACCGAGTCTGCGCAGCAGGTCATTGACCGCGCCGTGCAACTGCATGGTGGTGATGGGGTGCGCAGCGGGCAGATGGTGGAACGGCTATACCGCGACATCCGGGCTTTGCGCATATACGAGGGCGCAAGTGATGTTCAGCGCGTGATTATCGCGCGGCAGGCAGTGGAGGGGCATCATGGCTGACCCTTACGATCCGGCGCGTGAAGGCGCGCAAATGGCGTTCGACGGGCGCATGTCCTATGCCGACTATCTGCGGTTGGACAAGGTTCTGTCCGCGCAGGCTCCGATTTCGGACGCGCATGATGAAATGCTGTTCATCATCCAGCACCAGACATCCGAATTGTGGATGAAGCTGATGCTGTCCGAACTGGACGCCGCGCGCACCCATCTGGCGCAGGACCAGCTTGCGCCCGCGTTGAAAATGCTGGCCCGCGTGGCGCGGATCATGGAGCAGCTCAATTCCGCATGGGACGTTTTGCGCACCATGACGCCATCGGATTACACCACGTTTCGCGCGCGTTTGGGACAATCCAGCGGGTTTCAGTCCTGGCAATACCGGATGGTCGAATTCCGGCTGGGCAACCGTAACCCGGCGATGATGCGCCCGCATGCGCATGTGCCAGCGGTGCACGCGGCGTTGCAGGCGGAACTGGCGCGGCCCTGTCTGTATCAGACGGTGCTGGGGGTTGCGGTGCGCATGGGCCATGCGCTGCCCAAAACGGCGCTTGCCCCGCGCCAGACACCCACACCAAGCTTGCCAGAGGTGCAGGCGCTTTGGGCCAAGGTCTACCGCGACCCGGCGGCGCATTGGGCGCTTTACGAGTTGGCCGAGAAACTGGTTGATCTGGAAGATTACTTCCGCCGCTGGCGGTTTAACCATGTCACCACGGTCGAGCGTGTGATCGGTCTGAAAATGGGCACCGGCGGCACCGGCGGCACCAGCTATCTGCGCCGGATGTTGGACGTGGTGCTGTTTCCCGAATTGTGGAATGTGAGGACAGAGCTATGACGGACCTGCGCCCCTCTGCCCATACTGACAGCTTTGCGCGCGATGCCTTGCCCCCGCGCGAGCAATGGCCGGATCTGGTTCTGGACGGGTTCGACTACCCCGACCGGCTGAACGCGGCGGTAGAGCTGACTGATGCCATGGTCGCGCGCGGGTTTGGCGACCATACCGCGCTTGTGGGCAATGGGCGGCGGCGCACCTACAAGGAACTGACCGACTGGACCAACCGTTTGGCGCATGTGCTGGTCGCGGATCTGGGCATAAAGCCCGGCAACCGTGTGCTGATCCGGTCCGCCAACAACCCCGCAATGGTGGCCTGTTGGCTGGCCGCGACCAAGGCGGGCGCGGTTGTGGTCAATACCATGCCAATGCTGCGCGCGGGCGAATTGGCGAAATATATCGACAAGGCCGAAATTGAATTCGCGCTATGCGACACGCGGTTAATGGATGAAATGACGGCCTGCGCCGCGCAAAGCCAGTATCTGAAAACCGTTGTCGGGTTTGACGGCACATCCAACCATGACGCCGATCTGGACCGCATGGCGCTGGAAAAGCCGGTGCGGTTCACGGCGGTCGAAACCGCCCAAGACGATGTGGCGCTGCTGGGTTTCACCTCTGGCTCGACCGGAGAGCCGAAGGCGACGATGCATTTTCACCGCGATATCCTGATAATCGCCGACGCCTATGCGCGCGAGGTGTTGCAGGTCACGCCGGATGATGTGTTCGTCGGCTCGCCGCCCTTGGCGTTCACCTTCGGGCTTGGGGGGCTGGCGGTGTTTCCGTTGCGGTTTGGCGCAAGTGCTGTGCTGCTGGAAAACGCCTCTCCGCCGAACCTGATAGAGATCATCACCCGCTACCGCGCCACGATCTGCTTTACCGCGCCCACAGCCTATCGGGTGATGCTGCGCGCCATGGCGGATGGGGCGGACCTGTCCAGCCTGCGCATTGCCGTGTCGGCGGGCGAAACCCTGCCCGCGCCGGTCTATGACGATTGGCTGCGCGCCACGGGCAAGCCCATGTTGGACGGGATCGGGGCCACGGAAATGCTGCATATCTTCCTGTCGAACCGGCTGGAGGACCACCGCCCCGCCTGCACCGGCAAACCCGTGCGGGGTTACAGCGCCTGCGTGGTCGATGCGGCGGGCAACCCCGTGCCCCCCGGCACCATGGGGCGGCTGGCGGTGCGCGGGCCAACTGGCTGTCGCTACCTGAGTGATGCGCGACAGGCCAGTTATGTCCAGAATGGCTGGAACATTACCGGCGATACGTTCGTGATGGATGATGACGGCTATTTCCACTTTGCCGCGCGCAATGACGATATCATCCTGTCCGCTGGCTACAACATTGCCGGGCCAGAGGTGGAGGCCGCGCTGCTGGCCCACGCCGCCGTGGCCGAATGCGCCGTCATCAGCGCACCGGACCCGGAGCGCGGCGCGCTGGTCGAGGCGCATGTGGTGCTGGCCGAAGGCCATAACCCCGGCCCCGACATGGCCCGCGCGCTGCAAGAGCATGTCAAAGCCAGTATCGCACCCTTTAAATACCCGCGCAGCGTGGTGTTTGCAGACAGCCTGCCCAAGACACCGACGGGCAAGATTCAACGCTTTCGCATAGCGCCGGTGCATGGCGCGACGATCAAGGATTGACCACCGCGCGGCCAAGGCCGCAATCTGCCAAAACCAAAACAGGGAGACGACAAGAATGAAAAATCTGCTTCTCACCACCGCATTGGCTGCCCTTGCAACCGGCGCGCAAGCCGACATCAAGGTCGGGATGATTACCACGCTGTCGGGTGGCGGCGCGGGCCTTGGTCTGGATGTGCGCGACGGGTTCTTGCTGGCGCTGGCCCAAGCGGGCCGCGACGACATTGAACTGGTCATCGAGGATGACCAGCAAAAGCCCGATATCGCCGTGCAACTGGCCGACAAGATGATCCAGTCCGAGCGCGTGGATGTGATGACCGGCATTATCTGGTCGAACCTTGCGATGGCGGTGATTCCGTCTGCGGTCAACCAAGGCGTGGTTTACCTGTCGCCCAATGCCGGGCCGTCGCAACTGGCCGGGCGCGGCTGCCATCCGAATTACTTCAACGTGGCATGGCAGAATGACAACCTGCACGAAGCGGCGGGCGCCTATGCCAACACCGCGGGCTATAGCAACAGCTTCATTCTGGCGCCGAACTACCCGGCTGGCCAAGATGCGCTGACGGGCTACAAGCGCATGTATGAGGGCGACTTGGCGGGCGAGGTCTATACCCAGCTTGGCCAGACCGATTATGCCGCTGAAATCGCGCAGATCCGTGCGTCGGGGGCCGATAGCGTGTTCTTCTTTCTGCCCGGCGGCATGGGCATTTCGTTCCTGAAGCAATATGCCGATAGCGGTGTGGATATCCCGGTGGTGGGTCCGGCCTTTAGCTTTGACCAAGGCATCTTGCAGGCGGTGGGCGAAGCGGCGCTGGGCGTGGTCAACACCGCGCAATGGTCGAAAGACATCGACATTCCGGTGAACACGGCATTCGTCGAAAGCTTTCAGGCCGAATTTGGCCGCTTGCCTTCGCTTTACGCCAGCCAAGGGTTCGACACGGCGAACCTGCTGATTTCTGCGCTGGAAAAGGCCGACCCGTCCGATAACGAGGCCTTCCGCGCAGCCCTGCGCGAGGCCGATTTCGACAGCACGCGCGGCGACTTCCGCTTCGGGCCGAACCAGCACCCGATCCAGACCATCTACGCGCGCGAGGTCATTCAGGAAGGCGATGTGTTCACCAACCGCATTATCGGGGTTGCGCTGGAAGACCATGCCGATGCCTATGCGGCAGAATGCCAGATGCCCTAAACGGTTCTTGGCGGCAGGGATGTCCTTGCCGCCAGTCCTGCTGGAAAGGTTCCCATGTCCACCATCCTTGTCATCGAACAGGTCCTGAACGGCCTGCAATCGGGCGTCATGCTGTTTTTGATGGCAGCGGGCCTGACGCTGATTTTCGGCGTCATGGGGCTGATTAACCTTGCGCATGGCTCGCTTTACATGGTGGGGGCCTTTGCTGCCGCCGCCGTGGCGGGCGCGACCGGGTCATTCCTGCTGGCGCTGCTGGCGGCGCTCGTGGCGGCGGCGGCGGCGGGCGTTCTGGTGGAAACGCTGGTCATTCGCCGCCTATATGCCGCCGACCATCTGGACCAAGTTCTGGCGACCTTCGCGCTGATCCTGATCTTTTCCGAAGGCACGCGGCTGATCTTCGGGTCGTTCCCGCTATACTTGGACATCCCAAGCTGGCTGTCTGGCCCGGTCACGCTGCCCGGCGGCATTCAATACCCGCTTTACCGCTTGGCGCTGATCGGGGCAGGGCTGGCGGTTGCCATGGCTTTGTGGCTGCTGATAGAGCGCACGCGCATCGGCATCCAGATTCGCGCGGGCGAAAATGACCGAGAGATGATTGCCGCCCTTGGTGTCGATATATCAAGGCTTTACACGCTGATCTTCGCGCTGGGGGCCGCCCTTGCGGGGCTGGCTGGCGCACTTGTAGGCGCGATCCAGTCGGTGCAGGTGGGCATGGGGGAACCCGTGCTGATCTTGGCCTTCGTCACGATTGTGATCGGCGGCATCGGGTCCATCAAGGGGGCGTTTATCGGCGCAATCCTTGTGGGGCTGACGCAAACTTTGGGCAGCGTGTTCCTGCCGGTGCTGTTTCGGCTGTTTCTGGACCCGGCCACGGCCATGTCCTTGGGCGCATCCTTGGCCAATATGGCAGTCTATATATTGATGAGCCTTGTGCTGATCTTCCGCCCCACCGGCCTGATGGGAGCGCGCGCATGATCCGCGAAAGCTACCTGAACGCCGCGCTTTTGGCCGGGCTGCTGGCGGTGCCGCTCTGCGCGCTGCTGCTGGATGAGCCCTTCATCATAACCCTTGCCACCCGCGCGGCCATTCTGGCGCTGGCCGCCGTGGGGCTGAACATTGCCCTTGGCTGGGGCGGGTTGGTCAGTTTTGGCCATGCCGCGTTTTTCGGGATCGGCGGCTATAGCATGGGCATTCTGGCGTTCCATGCGCAAAATTTCATGCCGCTGGATCTGGGTTTCATGGTGTTCGACGGCACGAAATCCATGCCCATTATCTGGCTGGTGGCGGTGGTCCTGTCAGCCTTCGTGGCGCTGCTTATCGGGCTGCTAAGCCTGCGCACCAGCGGGGTGTATTTCATCATGATTACCCTCGCTTTCGCGCAAATGTTCTATTACTTCGCCATTTCATGGTCGCGCTATGGCGGCGAGGACGGGATATCCATCTATATCCGCAACGATTTTCCCGGCCTGGACACGCTGGTGCCGATCCAGTTTTTCAGCATCTGCTTTGCCGCGCTTCTGCTGGCGCTATGGCTGAACGCGCGGCTGGTGGCATCGCCCTTTGGCCTTGCGCTGAACGCAGCGCGGCAAGTGCCGGTGCGGGTGCAGACCGTGGGGCTGGACCCCGCGCGCCTGAAACTGGTGGCCTTTGTCATCTCGGGCGCGATCACCGGGCTGGCAGGGGCGCTGTTTGCCGACCTGAACCGCTTTGTCAGCCCGTCCATGTTTTCGTGGCATCTGTCGGGTGAATTGATCGTGTTGATTATCCTTGGCGGTGTGGGCCGCCTGATGGGGCCGGTGGTCGGTGCGATGCTGTTTGTTACGCTGGAACATGTTCTGGGCGGGTTCACCACGCATTGGCATATCGCGCTGGGGGCGATCTTGCTGGGCGTCGTGCTGTTCGCGCGCGGCGGCGTGATCGGGCTGGTTTGTGGACCGAAGGGGCAATCATGACCCAGACCATTCTGGAAACCCGTGGTATTTCCAAATCCTTCGGCAGCCTGAAGGCCAGCGATAGCGTGTCCATAGACCTGCGCGCGGGCGAAATCCATGCTGTGATCGGCCCAAATGGCGCGGGCAAATCGACGCTCATTCACCAGATCTGCGGCGGTCTGCGGCCCGATGCGGGGCAAGTGCTGCTGCAAGGGCAGGACGTGACCGCACTCAGCACCGCCGCGCGGGCACGCAAGGGGCTTGGGCGGACCTTTCAGATTTCGGCGCTGGCAATGGAAGACAGCGTGCTGGAAAACGTGATGCTGGGCGCGCTGGGGGCCAGCGGGCGGCCTTGGCGGTTCTTGGCACCTGTCATGGGCGACCGCGCCTTGCGCGACCGCGCCGAGGCCGCCTTGGAACGCGTCGGCCTGCAAGACAACAGGCAGACCCGCACCGCAGCACTTAGCCACGGCCAGCGCCGCCAGTTGGAGGTCGCCGTGGCCCTAACCCTTGACCCGCGCGCCTTTGTCATGGACGAACCCATGGCAGGCCTTGGCGCGGAAGGGTCCAAGACCCTGACCGGCTTTCTGGACGGGTTGCGCGATCAGGCCCCGATCCTGCTGGTGGAACATGACATGGATGCGGTGTTTGCACTGGCCGACCGCATCAGCGTGCTGGTTTACGGGCGTATCATCGCCACCGGGTCGGTTGATGACATCCGCACCAACCCAGAAGTGCGCGACGCCTATCTGGGGGAAAGCGCATGACATTGCTGCGGGTCGAAAACCTGACTGCCCGTTACGGCGCCTCGCAAGCCTTGTTCGGGGTGGATTTCACGCTGGCCGAGGGCGAGGTTCTGGCGCTGATGGGCCGCAATGGCATGGGCAAGACCACCACCGTCAAGGCCATTTGCCGGATGATCCCGTCGCAGGGCAGGCTGGAATTTTCCGGCCAAAACCTGCATGTTCTTCCCAGTTTCCGTGCCGCGCGCCTTGGCCTTGGGCTGGTGCCGGAAGGGCGGCGCTGTTTTGCCAGCCTGAGCGTGGCTGAAAACCTGATCGCCGCCGCGCGCCCCGGTCATTGGACATTGGAGCGCGTCACCCGGTTTCTGCCGCGCTTGGGCGAACGGTTGGGGCAGCGCGCGGCATCACTGTCGGGGGGCGAACAGCAGATGCTGGCCATTGGCCGCGCGCTGATGACCAATCCGCGCCTGCTGATCCTCGACGAGGCCACCGAGGGGCTGGCCCCCCTGATCCGGGCCGAGATCTGGGGCACCATCGCCGCGCTGAAACGCGACAGCGGCATGTCGATCCTTGTCATTGACAAGACGCTGTCGGAACTGGCGCAGGTGGCTGACAGCGCCGCGATCATCGCGCGCGGCAAGACCGTCTGGTCTGGCGCCATGGAAGACCTGAGCGCCGATGTCACCGAGCAATATGTGGGTGTCTAGGCATGTATGAATTTCACCAGAAGGTTCTGTTCAAGCATTGCGACCCCGCCGGGATCGTGTTTTTCCCGCGCTACTATGAGATGGTCAATGATTGCGTGGAAGCCTTCTTTGCCGATGTGCTGGATTGGCCGTTTGAGGCCATGCATGGGGCCGGGGCCGTGCCGACCCGCGCCATCGACACTGAATTCCTCGCGCCCTCGCGCCATGGCGATGCGCTGGTGCTGGAAATGCGGATCACAGCACTTGGCCGCACGTCCTGCGGCTATGGCATTGTTGCGCGCTGCGCTGGGCAAACAAGGTTCACCCACCGCGCCACGCTGGTCAATGTGGATGCGGCAGGCCGCCCCAATGCATGGCCCGCACGCGTGGCCGCGACGCTAGAGCAAGTGAAAGACCCGACATGACGCATAAAACCATCCAACCGAGCGGCTGGCTGCCTGCCAAGGGCTATGCCAACGGTATGCTTACGCGTGACGGCGTTTTGCACATTGGCGGGCAGATCGGCTGGGACGGCGATCAGCGGTTCGTTGCCAATGATTTCGTGGGCCAGATGCGGCAGGCTTTGGCCAATATCGTGGCGATTGTCGAAGCCG
The DNA here is from genome assembly GCF_001517585.1 of Roseibaca calidilacus. Classification (NCBI taxonomy): domain Bacteria; kingdom Pseudomonadati; phylum Pseudomonadota; class Alphaproteobacteria; order Rhodobacterales; family Paracoccaceae; genus Roseinatronobacter; species Roseibaca calidilacus. The sequence goes on from NZ_FBYC01000004.1 coordinate 940,350, forward strand.
CGGGCGGCCAGGCCAGCGACATTACCCGCCTGACATGGTTTGTCACCGACAAGCGCGAATATCTTGCGCGTCAGGCCGAGGTGGGCCGCGCCTACCGCGAGGTGATGGGCAAGCATTTCCCCGCCATGTCGATGGTTGTTGTGGCCGGGCTGGTCGAGGATGCCGCCTTGGTCGAGATTGAGGCCACCGCCCATATTGCAGCCGCAGAAAACCGCTAAAGCATGTCGCGCAAAAGTGGTTCCCGGTTTTGCGCAAGTAGACATGCGGTCATAAAAGGCTGGAGTGTGGCGCGTGAATGCAAATGAACGCGATGCACTCTGGACAAAGCTTGCGCAACGGGCCACTCTACCCCTGATGGTGCCCGGCCCCGGTGGGGTTGGCTGAAAAGGGAACATGGTGCGGGCTTGCCCCTAGTCCATGACTGCCCCCGCAACTGTAAGCGGCAAGCACCCCCGACATGACCACTGGCCTTGCGCCGGGAAGGGTTGGGGGCGCGTTGAGCCGCAAGTCAGGAGACCTGCCATCACCGCCCCGTTGCATGCCGCAACAGGGCGTTTGTTGGAACCGGGCGGGGTGCCTCGGGGGTCAGACATCGGCGCGCGCGCCCGACCCCTTTGGCAGGCCGTCCTCATGCGCGGAGGGCGCTATGCTGTTAAACCACACGATCCTGCAACTTCGAACCACGGGGCTGCCGCCCAAGCGCGCCCGCGAATTGGGCCATCTGGGCTATTTGCAATGGCTGGGCAGTTTGCCCGGTTTTGCCAGTTACCAAGCAGAGGCCATGCGCGCCTATGCCGCCGCAAAACCCTATCTGCGCGAATCCCCGGCGCTGGCGGTGTTTTGCGAGCTATTGGTGGAAAGCACGCGCAATCCCGCGCAGCCGCTGACTTTGATCTTGCCGTCCAAACAACGGCGCGGCGGCGCCAAAGGGCGGCGCGCGGTTATGTGATCCGGCCCTGAATATGAATTGAATTCATAGTCTGGGTGAAAATCATTCGGTTTTTTCCGGGTTCGGGCAAGGCTATATCCTGCCCGAACCCTCAGGCATGGAAGAACAGACCCGATGAAAGATGTTGCCCTGCACGACTCGCCCGTTCTGGCAGAATTGCGCGCTTTGGTCAGCGAACGCATTCTGGTGCTGGACGGGGCCATGGGCACGATGATCCAGACCCTTGGCCTGTCGGAAGAGGATTACGCGGGCGGCGGCCATATCCATGGCCCCACTTGCCGCCACCACACCGACCACCCGCAACAGGGCAATAACGACCTGCTGGTGTTGACCAAGCCTGACGCGATCGAAGATATCCATTACCAATTCGCCATGGCGGGTGCGGATATTCTGGAAACCAACACGTTTTCCGGCACCACCATTGCACAGGCTGATTACGGGCTGGAAGGCGCGATCCATGATCTAAGCGTGGCGGGCGCGCAGGTCGCGCGGCGCGCGGCGGACCGGGCGCAGGCCGCGGATGGCAAGCGCCGCTTCGTGGCCGGGGCCGTGGGGCCAACGAACCGCACCGCGTCCATCAGCCCCGATGTAAACGATCCCGGGTTTCGCGCAGTCACATTTGACGATCTGCGCCGCGCTTACGGGCAGCAGATGGAAGGGCTGATCGAAGGCGGCGCCGATATTATCCTGATTGAAACCATTTTCGACACGCTCAACGCCAAGGCCGCGATATTTGCGGCGTTCGAGGTGTTCCAGAAAATCGGCCAGCGCTTGCCGCTGATGATTTCGGGCACGATTACCGATGCATCGGGCCGCACGCTGTCGGGGCAGACGCCCACCGCCTTTTGGCATTCGGTCGCCCATGCGCGGCCCTTTACCGTGGGGCTGAATTGCGCGCTGGGGGCCGACCTGATGCGCCCGCATCTGGCCGAGATTGCCGGTGTGGCCGACACATTCACCTGCGCTTACCCCAATGCCGGGCTGCCCAATGCCTTTGGCGGTTATGACGAAACGCCCGAGCAAACCGCCGCCCTTGTCGGCGGCTTTGCCCGTGACGGGTTGGTCAATGTGGTGGGCGGCTGCTGCGGCACCACGCCCGACCACATCCGCGCGATTGCCGACGCCGTTGCCCCCTATGCCCCTAGAGAGGTGCCCGCATGACCCGTTATTTGCGACTATCTGGTCTGGAACCCTTCGTGCTGACGCCCGATATTCCGTTTGTGAATGTGGGCGAGCGCACCAATGTCACCGGCTCTGCCAAGTTCCGCAAGCTGATCGTGAATCGCGACTACGCCACCGCGCTGGATGTCGCGCGCGAGCAGGTCGAGAACGGCGCGCAGATCATCGATGTGAACATGGATGAAGGGCTGATCGACAGCAAAAAGGCAATGGTCGAGTTCCTGAACCTTGTCGCCGCCGAACCCGACATCGCGCGCGTGCCGATCATGATCGACAGCTCTAAATGGGAGGTGATCGAAGCCGGCCTGCAATGCGTGCAGGGCAAATCGGTGGTCAATTCCATTTCCATGAAGGAAGGCGAAGACCAGTTCCGCGAACAGGCGGGGCTGTGTCTGGCCTATGGCGCGGCGGTCGTGGTCATGGCGTTTGACGAGCAGGGCCAAGCCGATACTTTCGCCCGCAAGACAGAGATCTGCGCGCGCGCCTACCGTATCTTGACTGAAGAGTTGGGCTTTCCGCCCGAAGACATCATTTTCGACCCGAACATCTTTGCTGTCGCCACGGGCATCGAGGAACACGACAATTACGGTGTCGATTTCATCAATGCGACGCGCTGGATACGCGAAAACCTGCCCCACGCGCATGTGTCGGGCGGCGTGTCGAACCTGTCCTTTTCGTTTCGCGGCAATGACACGGTGCGCGAGGCGATGCATGCGGTCTTCCTGTATCACGCCATCCGCGCGGGCATGGATATGGGCATTGTCAACGCGGGCCAACTGGCGGTCTATGACCAGATCGACCCTGATCTACGCGAGGCTTGCGAAGATGTGGTGCTGAACCGCCAGCCCAAATCCGGCGGCACCGCGACCGAGAACCTTTTGGACCTTGCCGACCGCTTCAAGGGCGGCAAACGCGAAGAGCGCGTGCGCGATCTGGCATGGCGCGAGTGGCCGATTGACAAGCGGCTGGAACATGCACTGGTCAACGGCATTACGGAATTCATCGACGCCGACACCGAAGAAGCGCGGCAAGCTGCCACGCGCCCGCTTGATGTGATCGAAGGGCCGCTGATGGCGGGTATGAACGTGGTGGGCGATCTGTTCGGCGCGGGCAAGATGTTCTTGCCGCAGGTGGTGAAATCCGCCCGTGTCATGAAACAGGCCGTGGCCGTTCTGCTGCCCTATATGGAAGAAGAAAAGCGCCTGAATGGCGGCACCGGGCGGCAATCCGCGGGCAAGATCCTGATGGCAACGGTCAAGGGCGATGTGCATGACATTGGCAAGAACATTGTCGGCGTCGTGCTGGCCTGCAATAATTTCGATGTGATCGATCTTGGCGTGATGGTGCCGCCGCAAAAGATTTTGCAAGTGGCGCGCGACGAAAAGGTCGATGTGATCGGTCTGTCAGGGCTGATTACGCCCTCGCTGGACGAGATGGTGCACTTGGCGTCCGAGATGGAGCGCGAAGGCATGGACCTGCCGCTTCTGATTGGCGGGGCGACCACGTCCAAGGTGCATACCGCGGTCAAGATCGCGCCGCGCTATTCCGGCCCTGCGGTCTATGTGCTGGATGCCAGCCGCGCCGTGGGGGTGGTCAGCAACCTGTTGTCACCCGCGAATAAGGCCGGGTTTGTGGATGGCATCCGCACCGAATATGCCGAAGTGACCGCCCGGCACGAACGCGCCGAGGCCGCGAAAGACCGTCTGCCGCTGGCCAAGGCCCGCGCCAACCCGCTGCGGCTGGATTGGGACAGCTACCACCCTACCGCGCCCAAATTCACCGGCACACGCGTGATCGATGATTGGGATCTGGCCGAACTGGCCGAATATATAGACTGGACGCCTTTCTTCCAGACTTGGGAAATGAAAGGGGTTTATCCCAAAATCCTTGACGACCCGAAACAAGGCGACGCCGCGCGCGCGCTGCTGGCCGACGCGCAAGACATGCTGAACCGCATTATTGCCGAGAAATGGTTCACCCCGCGCGCGGTGGTCGGGTTCTGGCCCGCCAATACGGTGGGCGATGATATTCGCCTGTTCGCCGATGACAGCCGCAGCACGGAACTGGCCACGTTCCATACGCTGCGCCAACAGCATAGCAAGCGGGCCGGGCGGCCAAACCTGGCCTTGTCGGATTTCGTGGCGCCGCTTGGCACGCCCGACCATATCGGCGGCTTTGTCGTGACCGCCGGCCCCGAAGAGGTCGAGATCGCCGCGCGCTTCGACCGCGCGAATGACAATTACGCCGCCATCATGGTCAAAGCCTTGGCCGACCGCATGGCAGAGGCCATGGCAGAGGCGCTGCACGCCCGCGTGCGCCGCGATTATTGGGGCTATGCGCCGGACGAAGGCTTCACCGCGCAAGAGCTGATCGCCGAACCCTATGCCGGCATTCGCCCGGCGCCGGGCTACCCTGCGCAACCCGACCACACCGAAAAGCGCACGCTTTTCAAGCTGCTTGATGCAGAGGAGGCGACCGGTGTCACGCTGACCGAAAGCATGGCCATGTGGCCGGGATCATCCGTTTCGGGGCTGTATATGGCGCATCCGGACAGCTATTATTTTGGCGTGGCAAAGGTCGAACGCGACCAAGTTGCCGATTATGCTGCGCGCAAGGGCATGGATATGGCAGAGGCGGAGCGCTGGCTGGCCCCGGTGCTGAATTACGACCCCAATGCGCGACAGGCGGTCGCGGCCGAATAACCCCCCTCGCGCGCGGCGCGCGGGGCTGCTATCCATCGGGACATTCAGCGCAAGGACAACGCCTATGGACGACATCGCCCGCCGCCATAACGAGAAGATGAAGCGCATCAAGGAAGCGCGCGACAAGATCATGGCAACCAAGACCGAAGAACGCGGTCTGATCATGGTGCATACCGGCAATGGCAAGGGCAAATCCTCGTCCGGGTTCGGGATGATCATGCGCTGTATCGCGCATGGTATTCCGTGTTCGGTTGTCCAGTTCATCAAGGGCGGATGGGAAACCGGCGAGAAGATGTTCCTGCGCGAACGGTTCGCCAAGGAATGCCGGTTTTTCGTGTCGGGCGAGGGGTTTACATGGGAAACGCAGGACCGCGACCGCGACGTGGCAGCGGCCCAAAACGGCTGGCGCATTGCCCAAGAACAGATCTTGGACCCTGAAATCGGCTTCGTGTTGCTGGACGAGATCAATATCGCGCTGCGCTACGACTATCTGGATATCGACGAGGTGGTCGATTTTCTGCAAAGCCGCAAACCGCCGATGACCCATGTCTGCCTGACCGGGCGCAACGCCAAGCCGGAATTGCTGGAAGCCGCCGATCTTGTGACCGAGATGACGCTTCTCAAACACCCGTTCAAGGATGGCGTGAAAGCCCAGAAGGGCATCGAATTCTGATCCGTTGCAGGGGGCTTTGCCCCCGCCGCGCGTGCCGCGCAACTCCCCCAGGATATTTTTCCAAGGATGAAAAGGCTTTGTTTACCATTTTGGGCCAGGTTGGAGTTGCGGCACAGGGAGGGATCCCGATGGCCGCCAAGGGTGAAAGCACCGCGTCCTCCCCGGTTCCCCGGCCCAGGGCGCGGTGCCGACCCGGCTTTTGGCGCTCCGATCCTATTCATCCTTGCAAAAATATCCCCGCCGGAGGCGCATGTCAGCCGCTCCGCGCAAGTTGTGGGATGTTGCCGTGACCGCTTTGATGATTCAAGGCACCGGCAGCAATGTCGGAAAATCGCTGCTGGTGGCGGGGCTGTGCCGTGCGGCGCGGCGGCGCGGGCTGTCCGTGGCCCCGTTCAAGCCGCAGAACATGTCGAATAACGCGGCTGTGACCGCCGACGGTGGTGAGATCGGGCGCGCGCAGGCGCTTCAGGCGCGCGCGGCGGGGCTGGAGCCGGTGGTCGACATGAATCCGGTGCTGTTGAAGCCGGAATCTGAGACCGGCGCGCAGGTCATCGTTCAGGGGAAGCGTTTGACCAGCACGCGCGCGGCGGATTACGCCGCGTTGAAGCCCGGATTGATGGGCTATGTGCTGGAAAGTTTCAAACGGTTGCGCGGGCAGCATGATCTGATTCTGGTCGAAGGTGCTGGCAGCCCGGCCGAAGTGAACCTGCGCGCCCATGACATTGCCAATATGGGCTTTGCCCGCGCCGCCGATGTGCCGGTAATTCTGGCGGGGGATATTGATCGCGGCGGCGTGATCGCTCAGATCGTGGGCACGCAAGCCGTGTTGGAGCGCGGCGATGCCGCGCAGATCGCAGGCTTTATCATCAACCGGTTTCGGGGTGATCCGCGTCTGTTCGACGATGGCTACAAGATGATCGCAGCGCGCACGGGCTGGCGGGGCTATGGGGTTTGCCCGTGGTTTGCCGATGCGTGGAAACTGCCCGCCGAAGATGCGCTGGACCTGAGCGCACCCGCGCGGGCGGCGGGCTTGCATATTGTCTGCCTTGCTCTGTCACGGATTGCCAATTTTGACGATCTGGACCCGCTGGCGCTAGAACCGGGGGTGCGCCTGACCATGCTTGGTCCGGGCCGCGCCATTCCCGGCGATGCTGATCTGGTCATTCTGCCGGGAACCAAATCCACCCGCGCCGATTTGGCATTTTTGCGGGCGCAAGGGTGGGATCTGGACCTTTTGGCGCATTCTCGGCGCGGGGGGCATATTCTGGGCATATGCGGCGGCTATCAGATGCTGGGCCGGACCGTGGCCGACCCAGACGGGGTGGATGGCCCGCCCGGCACGACGCCCGGTCTTGGGCTGTTGCAGGTCGACACCGTCATGGCGGGCGATAAATGCCTGTCCCGTGTGCAGGGGGTGCATCTGGGCAGCGGGCAGCCGCTGCAAGGGTATGAGATGCATATGGGCCGCACATGCGGCGAAGATCAGGCGCGCCCCTTCGCCACGCTTGCCGGGGGGCCGGAAGGGGCGGTCAGCGCGGATGGGCGCGTGGCTGGAACCTACCTGCATGGAATGTTTGCTACCGATGCGTTCCGTGCCGCATGGCTGGGCGGCTTTGGGGTGGCGCGGTCTGACATTGGGTTCGAGGCGACGGTCGAGGCCACGCTGGATGCGCTGGCCGACCATCTGGAGGAAGCGCTGGATGTAGACGGCTTGCTGGCTGTCGCGCGTTGATCCCTGTTTTCCCGTGCGCGGCGACTTGCCCTGCAACTGAACGCTTGACTGCGGCGGCATGTTTCTTTCGGCGGCGCATGATATTTTTTGCAAGAATCTCTTGAACCGTGGCGTGTTTTCCCCAAGTATGTTAATGTGAATAACATTCACACCAAGGCATGGCTTAATTTTGAGAAGGGGACGACATGACAACGCTTGCAGCACCGTCAAACTGGTTTCGCCGCGCGGAACTCTGGCTTGATGGCTACGGAAAACCGGCTTGGATTGCCGCAATGGTTCTGGGCTTTATCCTGTTCTGGCCGATCGGCCTTGCAATTCTTGCCTACATGATCTGGGGGAAACACATGTTCAAATCATCTTGCCGCAAATCTTATGCTATCGGCGGCGCGGGCAAATCGTCCGGCAACAGCGCGTTCGATGCCTACAAGGCTGACACGCTGCGCCGTCTGGAAGATGAACAGGCCGCCTTTGACGCGTTCCTGACCCGCCTGCGCGAGGCCAAGGACAAGGCGGAATTCGACCAGTTCATGGCCGACAATCGCAAACAACGCGACGCCGAAACACGCGATGTTTCCGCACCGCTCTGAACCAAGCTGACCCAGGCGACCGCCCCATTCGGGGCGGTTTTCGCGTTGTGGTCCTTGCGCCGCAGCACACAATATTCTGCGCATTCGGCTGCAAAGGGTGGTTGGCAGGGGTAGGTTGCCGCCGTAAGGTCCGCCCAACAGGCAGGCAACAAGGCAAACCGACATGGCGCGCTCCCAGTTCGGGACAAAAACACAGTTTTCGCGGCCCGTGCGCCAGATCGTCTTGATGTGGCTGGTGATCGGTCTGGTGGCGCTGGGGTCCTATTTTGCCTATCCGCGCGTGTCGGGCATCTTTCTGGCCAATGTCTGGCTGAATGGTGTGATCTTCTTCGTCTTCGTCATAGGCGTGCTGGCGACCTTTTGGCAGGTGATTCAGCTTAACCGCTCGATTGTCTGGATCGAGGGGTTCGCTGCGGAACGTCCGGGGCATGAAGCGACCGTGCCGCCGGGCTTGCTGGTGCCGCTTGCCGCGTTGCTGAGAGGCCGGGGCAGGGGGGCACAGATTGGGTCTGCATCGGCGCAATCCATACTTGATTCCGTCGCCACACGGCTGGACGAGTTGCGTGATATCACCCGCTATATCATCAGCTTGCTGATTTTCCTTGGCCTATTGGGCACGTTCTACGGGTTGGCAACCACGGTCCCTGCCGTGGTCGACACCATCCGCTCGCTGGCCCCGGATGACAACCAGACCGGGATAGAGGTGTTTGCAAACCTCATGTCCGGGCTGGAAGCTCAATTGGGCGGGATGGGGACCGCGTTTTCCTCGTCGCTGTTGGGGCTGGCCGGGTCGCTGGTCGTGGGCTTGCTGGAACTCTTTGCAGGCCATGGCCAGAACCGTTTTTACCGCCAGTTGGAAGAATGGATGTCCTCCATCACCCGGCTGGGCTTTGCCGGGGGGGATGTCGATCAGGGGCAGGAATTGGGCGCGATTGTCCAAGTGCTCGATTCCATGGCCGAACAGATGGAAGCCATGCGCCGCCAGCAGCTTCAGGCCGATACCGAGCGCGCCCAACTGGATCAGGCACTTGGCCTGCTGGTAGAGGCCATCGACCGGCTAGCCGGCAGTTCCTTGGGCACGGCCGACCCCGCGCTAGAGCGGATCGCCACCGCGCAAGAACAGATCCTTGGCTATTACCAAAGCGATGACGGGCAGGGCGGGCCGCATTCCGATGCCGAGATCCGCTTGCGCCTGCGCAACATAGATGGCCAGCTTTTGCGCATTTCAGAGGAATTGTCGGCCGGGCGGCTGGAAACCACCGCCGATCTGCGCTCTGACCTGTCGACCCTGACATTAGCTGTGCGGCAATTGTCGCGGTCGGGCTTTGGAGCGGCGCGCAAGGACGGGGCGTAGCCATGGGCTTGTCGCGCAGGGGCAACCAACGCGATGTCAGCGGCGCAATCTGGCCCGGTTTCGTCGATGCGATGACGGCGCTTTTGCTGGTTCTGATGTTCGTGCTGTCCATTTTCATGATCGTGCAATTCGTTCTGCGGGACACGATCAGCGCGCAAGACACGCAGTTGCGGGGGCTTAGCGCCGAGGTTGCGGAACTGACCAATGCGCTTGGCCTGTCGCGCGACCGGGTTGGCGCATTGGAAGGGCAGGTCAGCGGGCTGCAAGATGACCTGAGCGGTGCCGAAGCGCAGATCGCCGCCCAGCTTGCCACCATTTCCGGCCTGAACCGTGATCTGGCCGCGCGCGACAGCGCCTTGGCAGAGGCCCGCACCCAGATCACCGATTTTGAAGCGCAGGTCGCAAGCCTGATCGCCGCGCGCGACACGGCTTTGGCAGAGGGCGCGGCGCTGAGTGCCGAACGCGACGACCTGGAAGCCGCGCAAAGCCGCCTGATCGATGAGCAAGAGGCGCTGCAACTGGCGCTTGCCAGTTTGCGCGACGAGTTGGACGCCGAAACCGAATCTGCCCGACTGGCCGCCGCGCGCGCCGACGCAATAGAAGCCGCGCTGGCAGAGGCGCAGGCACAGGCCGAAGCGCAGGAACTGTCGCTGGCCCAGCTTGCCGCAGAGCTGCAAACGGCCGAAGAATCGCAAGCGCAGTTGCAGGGCGAACGCGCGCGGCTAGAGGATTTGTTGGCGCAATCCTCTGCCACCGAAGAAGACCTGCAATCGCGCCTGACGGCAACGCTGGAGCGCTTGTCGCACGCCGAAACCACGGGCGAAGGTTTACGCGCCGAACTGGCCGAAGCCGAATCCGAATTGTCGCTGCAAGAAGCCGCGCGCGTTGCCGCATTGGCCCGCGCCGAGGAGTTGGCCCTAGAGCTTGCCGCGCGCGATGAGCGCCTGACAGAGGAAGAAGCCTTGCGCATTGCCGCACAAGCGCGGGCAGAGGAATTGGCCGCAGCGCAAGCGGACCGCGACGGCGCACAGGACGCGTTGCAAGCCCAGATCGACCGGCTGCGGTCCGATCTGTCAGAGGCCGAGCGCGCGCAACTGGCAGAGGCCGCCGCCGCGGAAACCCTGCGCAGGCAACTGGCCGAGGCCGAGGGCGCGCTGACCGAAGAAGAACGCGCGCGCTTGGCCGAGCTTGCCGCCGCCGAAGCCTTGCGCGAACGTCTGGCCGAAGCGGATGCGGAACTGACCGCCCTGACCCTGTCGCTGGAACAAGAACGCGCCCGCGCCGAAGAGACATTGACTCTTTTGGCCGCCGCGCGCGGGGCCGAGGACGATCTGCAAGCAGAGCTTGACCGCGAGATCAGCGAGCGCGAACGGGTTGCTGCGCTGTTGTCGATCGCGCGCGAGCAGATTGCAGAGCAGGATGCCGCAAGCACCGAAGATGCGCGCCGGATGGAAGCCCTGAACCAGCAGGTTTCGGCGCTGCGCGGGCAGGTCGGCGGGTTGCAAGACCTGCTGGGCGAAGCCCGCGCCCGCGCCGAGGCCAGCGACACCCAGATCGAAACGCTTGGCGCGGAACTGAACTTGGCACTTGCGGAACTGGCCGCCGAGCAAAAGGCGCGCGCCGATCTGGAAGCGGAAGAACGCCGACGGTTGGAGCGTTTCCAGTCGGAATTCTTCGGGCGGTTGCGCGATCTGCTGGAAGGACGCGATGAAATTCAGGTGGTTGGGGACCGGTTCGTGTTCTCCTCCGAGGTTCTGTTCGAATTGGGATCGGCGGAATTGTCGAGTTCCGGCCAAGGGCAGATTGCCAATGTCGTGCGAATCTTGCGCGAAGTGTCGGATCGCATTCCGCCCGAAATCGACTGGATTTTGCGGGTGGATGGGCATACCGACAATCTGGCAGTGTCACCCGGTGCTGAATTTGCCGATAACTGGGAGTTGAGCCAAGCGCGGGCGCTGTCTGTGGTGCGTTTCATGACCGAAGAGCTTGGCTTTCCGCCCGATCGGCTGGCGGCCACCGGGTTCGGGGAATACCGGCCTGTAAACACCGCCAACACGGCGGCTGCGCGCGCGCAAAACCGCCGGATTGAACTGAAACTGACCGAGCGATAGGCAAAGCATTTCCGCGGGCCGCCGGCATTGGCTGTGCTCACATATCCGGGGTCTGATGCCGGAGAGTGCAGAATCCTACGCTAAGCGGTGAGAACCCGTTTCCCGTAATCGCGCAGATTGCCGTTCGGGTCGACATATCGGTAGAGTGTGACCGGTTTGACCCCCAATTCCTTACAAAGTTCTGAAACCGATGTGTCGCGGCTGGCCATAGCGGCCTGCGCCATTCGCACCTGCGCTTTTGTCAGAGCAAATTTCCTTCCACCTTTCCGGCCGCGGGCGCGGGCGGCTTGTAACCCGGCCATTGTGCGTTCGCGTATCAACTCGCTTTCAAATTCGGCGAGAGCGGCAAAGATGCCGAATGAAAGCCGTCCTGCCGCAGTTGTTGTGTCAATCTGCGCCCCTTGCCCGGTTAGAACCTTGAGGCCGACGCCACGCTCGGACAGCATGCTGACGGTTTTAACAAGGTGGTGGAGGCTGCGCCCCAAGCGGTCGAGCTTCCACACGACCAGCACATCCCCCTCACGCAATGCCTTGAGGCAGTCCTCCAGACCGGATCGGTCATCCTTCTTGCCCGACGCCAGATCTGAGTAAATCTGTTCTTCTTCCACGCTCGCTGTGATCAAGGCATCCCGCTGCAGGTCTAGGGACTGGCTACCGTCGGCTTTTGAGACGCGGGCATAGCCGATCAGCATGTTTCACAAACGTTCGTTTGAGGTGTTCTGAAAAGAAGCATGCTTTCAGCCATCAAAACAATTCCTTATTCAGTATCTTAATCATCAATAAACAAACCATTATAAGAAAGCAAAAGATACATGGCGCATCGTACCGTCCTGACCGAGCGGCAGCGCTCAGCACTTTTTGACCTTCCGACTGATCGAACCGTGATGCTGCGTCATTACACTTTGGCGGACGACGACTTGGAAATCATCCGCGCCCGTCGCCGCCCACACAATCGTTTCGGCTTTGCTCTCCAGCTTTGTGCGTTGCGCTACCCCGGTCGCTTGCTAACTCCGGGTGAGGTCATTCCACTGGAAGTCACGCGTTTTCTGGCGGCGCAACTTGGGCTGAAAGCGGACGATCTGGCGGGATATGCAAGCCGGGAAGAAACGCGCCACGAACACCTGGCTGCCCTGCGGGATCTTTATGACTACAAGATGTTCACTGGCCGAGGGTCGCGCGACCTGAAGGTCTGGATTGAGAACGAAGCCGAAACCGCCCGGTCGAACGAGGATTTGGCGCGGCGGTTCGTAGAGCAATGCCGGGCGACCCAGACCATCCTACCTGGGATCACGGTTATCGAACGGCTTTGCGCGGACGCACTTGTTGCTGCCGAGCGACGGATCGATGCGCGAATTGCTGACCGGCTGGATGATAAGACACGCAGCCGACTTGATGCCCTGCTGACGGAAACCGCAGACAGCTCCGTCACCCGCTTCGTCTGGCTCCGCCAGTTTGAGGTGGGTCAGAACTCAGCCGACATGAACCGCCTACTTGACCGGCTGGAATTCTTGCAGAGCATACCCGTGGAAAGATCTATTCTTGTCGGTGTGCCAGCCCACCGTATCGCGCGCCTCCGACGGCAAGGGGAACGGTATTTCGCCGGTGATCTGCGGGATATTTCAGGTGATCGTCGCCTTGCCATCCTCGCGGTCTGCGCTTTGGAATGGCGCAGCGCCATAGCAGACGCAGTGGTTGAGACCCACGATCGTATTGTCGGAAAGACGTGGCGGGAAGCAAAGCGTGCATGCGATGCTCGGGCAGATGACGCCAAGGCTGCTTTGAAAGACACCTTGCAGGGCTTCTCAAATTTTGGATCAGCTCTGCTGGAAGCACATGAAGATCAGGCCTCCCTGATGGAGGCCGTCCAAAACGCCGGAGGCTGGGCATCGCTGAGGGGGCTTGTTTCCACCGCCGCCCAACTGACCGACACATTGGCGGCTGATCCACTGGCACATGTTGTTCATGGGTATCATCGTTTCCGACGCTACGCGCCGCGCATGCTCCGGGCGCTCGATATTCAGGCAGCCCCGGTGGCCGAACCGTTGTTGGCAGCTGCCAGCATCATCGCGGGTACGGAAACGACGACTACCCGGCCACTGACCTTTCTGCGCCGGGCTTCGAAATGGCATCGACACTTGAATCACGACGATGGGAACCGGCTTTGGGAGGTGGCGGTCCTGTGCCACCTGCGCGACGCGTTCCGTGCCGGCGACATCTGGCTCGCACATTCCCGCCGGTATGGCGATCTCAAAGACGCGCTGGTTCCCGCCGAAGTCGCCAGGGCCACGCCAAAACTGGCCATGCCATTCGAACCGGAAATCTGGCTGGCAGATCGTAAATCTCGTTTGGCTGACAGCTTGCAGCTACTGGCCCGCGCCGCCAGGGCCGGTGCCATTCCGGGAGGCTCCATCGAAGACGGCGTGCTCAAGATCGACCGCTTGACTGCCGCTGTCCCTGAAGAGGCCGATGCCATGGTGCTCGATCTTTACAAACGCCTGCCAGAGATCAGGATCACCGACCTGCTGCTCGAAGTGGATGACGCGATCGGCTTTACCGAGGCCTTCACCCATCTGCGCACGGGCGTCCCATGCAAAGACAGGGTCGGCATGTTGAACGTGCTTCTGGCTGAAGGACTTAACCTTGGCCTCAGCAAAATGGCCGGGGCCACAAACACCCACGACTATTTCCAACTGTCGCGCTTGTCGCGGTGGCATGTCGAAAGCGAGGCGATGGCGCGCGCCTTGGCAATAGTGATCGAAGGCCAATCCGCCTTGCCAATGGCCCGGTTTTGGGGCGGTGGCACCAGCGCGTCCAGTGATGGGCAATTCTTCCCCACCACGCGCCAGGGCGAAGCGATGAACCTGATCAACGCCAAATACGGCCATGAACCCGGTTTGAAAGCCTACACCCATGTCTCCGACCAGTTCGGCCCCTTCGCCACCCAGACCATCCCGGCCACGGTGAACGAGGCCCCCTTACATCCTGGACGGCCTGTTGATGACAGACGCAGGCCAGAAAATACGCGAACAGTATGCCGACACGGGCGGCTTCACCGACCACGTCTTCGCCGTCACCGCCCTTCTGGGCTTTCAGTTCATCCCCCGCATCCGGGATCTGCCTTCCAAGCGCCTTTACCTCTTCGATCCGGCATCCTGCCCAAAAGAACTGAAGGGCCTGATCGGCGGCAAGGTCAGGGAACCCGTCATCAGCTCAAACTGGCCAGATATACTGCGCAGCGCGGCCACGATGGTGGCGGGCGCAATGGCCCCAAGCCAACTCTTGCGGAAGTTTGCATCCTATCCCCGACAGCATGAACTAGCGGTCGCATTGCGCGAAATCGGCCGGATCGAACGGACGCTCTTTATCATCGATTGGCTGCTGGATGCCGATATGCAACGCCGTGCCCAAATCGGCCTGAATAAGGGCGAAGCGCATCATGCGCTGAAAAACGCCCTGCGCATTGGGCGCCAAGGTGAAATCCGTGATCGAACAGCCCAAGGCCAGCACTTCCGAATGGCCGGGCTGAACCTCCTCGCTGCCATCATCATTTACTGGAACACAAACATCTCGGTCACGCTGTCGATAGTCGCCACAGTGATGGTTTGGACTGCTCAGCAAACCTTCTGGCGCATATCTCACCCCTCGGGTGGGCGCACATCCTTCTCACCGGCGAATACAGGTGGCCCAAAAGATGACCAAACGGCCTTAGCGTAGGATTCTGCACTCTCCGGCATCAGACCCCTGACAGATGTCGAAGCCGTTTTCCGTGATTGGGGTGGACCGGATCAGACCGCCATCGCAACCATCACGCCGGCAGCCCTTGACAAAATGACCTTTGCAGCTGGGTCCATGGCCCCCAAGATTGGTGCAGCCTGCGATTTCATTCGCGCGGGCGGCAGAATAGCGGGGATCGGTCGCCTGCAAGATGCGCGCGCGATTGTCGAGGGACAGGCAGGAACGCAGGTGCGCGCCGATCAGTTGGGGCTACCCGCCTGAATTTTGCCCCACGCCATTGACCAGCGAGAAAGGACAGCCCATGCCGCGCCTGCCAAACACGCCCACCCCGCAGGTTCTGCCGGGCAGGCTTGCGGATTGGCGGCGCGCGCTGTCGCGCCATTACAAGCGGCTGGGCCATGCGTCACGCCAAAGCCGCTTCATGGTCGATTTGCCCGATAAAGCGCTGCAAATCGTGGCGGACCGCGCCCGCCCGGACATCGTCCTTGGCATCTCGGCAGAGGGGCGGACTGTCGGGGTGCTGGAACTGTTCAAAGGCCGCGATGGGCATGCGGAGATCGGAATCTCCGTTGAAGATACCTTTCAAGGCAAGGGCTATGGCAAGGCTCTTTTTTTGGATGGGTTGGCCGCGGCGAGCAAGCTTGGGGTGCGCACAGCGGATCTTTATTTTGCCAGTGAAAACCATGGTATCCGCAGTCTTGTTCACAGTGCCGGTGGCCAGACCCAGCAATGCGGCGCTGAATGCGAAGCCCATATCGATATTGGGCATTTCACGGACGGCTTGGTAGATACGCATGATCCCGGCATACCCAGACCGACCCGTCTTCATCACTGACTTGACTGCAGAAAGCTACGAAAAAGGGCGCGTTTGCGGTGGATAGAGAGCTCGTTATGCCCCGGCAGATAACGTAGATCAGCAAGCCCGAGGAAGAGCCATGCCATGATGATTTCGGTTTTGTGCTTTGGTCTTGCAGCACCTGTCAGACAGCACAATCAGAGGATCATGTAACATGAACTATCACGCAAGAATGCTGGCAACGGGCGCTTTGAGCGTTGCGACTCTCATGGGCTGCACCAATATGGACGGCACGGCAAACCAGCCTGGCACCGGCGCAGTGATCGGCGGGCTGACCGGGGCTGCGGCAGGACAGATCATCGGCGGTAATACCGGTGCGACGGTGATCGGCGGTGCACTCGGCGCGGCCTTGGGTGGCGTGATTGGCACACAGATGGCCGCACAAGAGCGCGAGCTGCGCCAGTCGCTGGCGGGCACTGGAGCTTCGATCACGAACACCGGCAGCGACTTACGGGTCGTCTTGCCCGAAGCCGTTACGTTCCGCACCGGGTCTTCGGTCGTCGAGTCCGGGTTCCAACCTGCTCTGGCGCAGGTTTCACAAAGCCTGAGCCGTCACCCGAATTCCAGCGTCCGAGTGGTTGGACATACCGATACCGTCGGATCGGCGGCGCTGAATAACCAGCTGAGCCAAGACAGGGCCTTGGCCGTGGCGCGGGTTCTGATCCGCAATGGCACCAACGCAAACCGGATCGTGGTGTCGGGACGCGGGTTCTACGAGCCGATCGCTTCGAACAACACCGTGGAAGGTCGTGCAGAAAACCGCCGGGTCGAAATCGTGATTACACCGACCGGCTAACACGATTTGCGCATGACATCTTTTGAAACGGGCAAGGGCGGCACCTTTGCCCGTTTCATTTTGGCAAAACGTGAATCCAAAAAGAAATCAACCGCAAGCGGCGGCTACGCCCCATTGGTTCCGGGCTTGCGCTTTGGTGAGATGGTGCGGATCGGAGGGCGCGCAGTAGCTCATAATGTACTACGCAACGAGTTCCCTATGCACCCTTGTCCTGCTGGGCATATGCCCATGGCATCAGCGCATCGATGCCCTTGTCGAGATGGCCATTGGCCAGCTTGGTGAAGAGATCACGCAGATAGGCATAGGGTTCGACGCCGTTCATCTTGCATGTGCCGATCAGGCTGGCGAAGCGGGCCCAATTGCGCCCGCCCTCGTCGTGGCCGGCGAAGAGCGCGTTGCGGCGGTTCATGGCCGGGCTGCGGATGGCGTTTTCGACAAGGTTGGAGTCGATGTCGACGCGTCCGTCCTCGAGGAATAGCCTGAAGCCGTCCTGCCGTTTCAGCATGTAGGCCATGGCCTCACCGAGGTCGGATTTGCGCGAGACGCGGGCGGCCTGTGCCTTTAGCCAAGTGAAGAATTCATCGACAAGCGGGTGGGACATTTCCTGCCGGACAGCCCGGCGGCGGTCCGGGTCGAGCCCCCGGATGGCGTCCTCGATCTTGTAAAGCGCCGCGATCCGCAACAGCGCCTCGTCCACGATGGGCGATCCCTTCTTCGGCTTGGCCTTGATCAGCTTGCGCCTGCCGTGCGCCCAGCAGAAAGCCAGCTGCAGCGGATCGCCACCTGTGCGCTTGGATGTGGCCAGATGGGTATAGCCACCATAGGCATCGACCTGGATCGTGCCGTTGAAGCCGTCGAGGATTTCGGCGGCATACGCGCCTTTCCGTCCGGGACGATAATGGAACACCACACCCGGCGGCGCAGTCCCACCCCAACCGCGATCATCGCGCAACACGGCCCACAAATAGCCAGTCTTGGTCTTTCCACGCCCCGGGTCGAGAACCGGGGCGGTGGTTTCATCGACGTAAAGCCGCGTGCTCTCGGCCATCAGGCGCTTGGCCATGTGGTCAACGACAGGTGCGATCAGCGCCCCGGTACGGCCCATCCAGTCGGCCAATACGGATCGGTCGATCGGGACCCCGTGCCGCGCCATGACCATGGCCTGCCTGTTCAGTGGCATGTGCTCGGAATGCTTGGAGACGGCAATCTGTGCCAGCAACGCCTCGGTGGGCCAGCTGCCCTCCAACAGATGCGCAGGCGCCTTGGCTTGCACCACGCCTGTGCGCCCCTTGGGGCAGGCGTATTTCGGGCGGATCGTGACGATCACCTGATAGCGCGCCGGGATGTAATCCAGCCGCTCGCTCCGGTCTTCGCCAATCTTGACCATGTCCCCGCAGCCGCAGGGGCATGCGATACTTTCAGGCTCGACCACCCGTAGGGTGCGCGGCAGGTTTTCCGGCAGTGCCCGTGCCTTGCGGGGTGCGCGTGGTTTGCGCTTGTCGGGGTCTGTCTCGCTGACCGCGATCCTGTCTTCGACAGCGGCGATCTGCGCCTGTGTCTCGGCGATGGCAGTTTCCAGATCTTCCAGCGCCAACTCTAGCTGGGCGGGGTCCAGCTTCTCGGATTTCGGCCCGAACTTGGTGCGCCGGTAGTCCTGAACCTGGCCTTCCAGCTTCTCGATCAGCGCCTTCAGCTCGGTGATGAAGGCCTCCTTTTCGGCTACCACTGCCTGTTCATGCTGCCGTGCCGCGCGTTCAACCCGCGCCTCAAACTGTGCGGCGTCCAGCGCTGCCTTTTGGGCGGCAAAGGCATTCACCACCTCGGGCGGCAGGTCTGGAAACTGGCTAAGATCGAGCGTTTGCGACATGCGCCCTTCTACCAGATCCGGAACAGAAAGCCCAATAAAACAATGCCAAATTCGACCCGCTGAGTCATCCTGCCGCAGTCGGTGCCAGCACCCTTTGCGCCACCACCCGCCGCCAATCCAGACCTTCGAACAAGGCTTCCGCCTGCGCCCGAGACAGCCGCATAACCCCGTCCTGAATCTTCGGCCAGGCGAAGCTGCCCTGTTCCAGGACCTTGTAGATCAGCACCATTCCGGTGCCATCCCACACAAGGATCTTCAACCTGTCCCCGCGTTTTGACCGAAACACCACCGTCACCCCGGAATGCGGATCGAGCTTCAGCTCCGTCTGCACGATCAGCGCCAGAGCGTTGTGCCCACAGCGGAAGTCTACTGGCTTCGTCGCGATCAGGATCGGCAGCCTCTGACCCGCGACGATCATGTCGCCCCGCGCAATGCACGCACCAGCGCCGCCGCGCGCTCCACTGTAACATCACCGGGAATACGCAAGCGCAGGTCGGACCCGACCTCAATCGTCAGCACACCAGAGCCATCCTGCGCGGCCGCGGCCGTGGAAAACACCGGCTGATCCATGGGCTCGGGCAGAATTGACAGCGGCACAAAGGCAGGCTCCGCCGCCTCCGACGCAGGCGATCCGTTCAGCGCATCCATCAGGTCACCCGGCAAAGCCAACCGACCCTGTCGGGCATGGCGACGCCAATCTGACAGGTGATGTGGGAGCAAATCGTATTTGCGTGCCACATCCACAACCCGCGCCCCAGGCTGATAACTCTCCGCGACAATCTTCGCTTTCACTTCCGATGGCCATCGGCGATTGCGCCGTCGCGGTTCAACAATTTCACACCGACCCATAAATCCGTCGCCACCATCCGCCATGCGAAACCTCCATCTGCGCGCAGACCTTCTCGCAGGCATGCCACGCGTCAGGAACAGGACAAATCAATGGGGCGTGGCCGTCGCTTACAATCAACCAAATGCAAACCTGCATCAGTCGCTGCTCGAACCCGATGGTGCATTGTACTCAAGACGGCACGTTACCCTGCCGTTGAATGATTGTTTCAAGTATCGACGAAGCCGCGTGAACCACTTTTTGGGTCTTACCCGGATTTGGTGACGGGGTTTCGTCATGTTTGAACAGAACAAGAAAGGTTCCATTGTCATGGACAACAAAGCTCCTGCATCAAATACCGCCGAAAAGATGAAAACTGTCAAATCGGCTTGGGATGCGGCCCCCGCAGGCCCCAAGAAGGACGCGGCGCTGAAGCATTACCAGGCTGCCGAAAAAGCACAGACTGCCAAGAATGACAGCGACTGCAACCGCGAACTCGACGCGGCCAAGAAAGCGCTCGTCTAAGGCGCGCACGCGTTTTGACCACGCTCCCCGGCATATCTGCCGGGGAGCGATCATCGCAGCAAGGGGCCGTCCTGATCCAGGTAATCGGTATCAAAGTCCGCAAGCCTGACAAGGCCGGCAAAATCATCGAACGTGACGCGGCCTTTCTGGAAAGTAACAAGTCCCTGTTCGCGCATTTGGCGCAACACGCGGTTCACATGAACCGCGCTCAGCCCCAAAACATCGGCCAGATGATATTGGGTCAACGGACAGTCGAATCCGGTTTTGTTACCAATGCCGACAAGCTTCAGGCGCGCACCCAGTTCCAGCAGGAAATGCGCCATGCGTTCTTCTGCAGAGCGGCGGCCAAGGTTGACAAGATGCTCGACCACCATCGCTTCGTCCCGAGAGGCGGCCCAAAGAACTGCAGTTGCTAGTCTTGGCGCTTCTGCAAAGCTGTCGAAAATGTCTGTCGCCAGAACTTCCGAAGCCTCGATCCGCGTGACAGCTTCCGTGCTGTGATCGGCGGTGCGGAACAGGATACTGCGCAGCCCCAGAAAATCGCCCGGAAGCTGAAAGTCCACGATCTGTCGCTCGCCATCTGGCAGCACTTTGAACGAGCAAGCCCATCCTTCGGCGAGGATGAAGGCGGAGTGATTTTTTTGACCTTCATGGATCAATTCGTGATTGGCCTGAAATATGCGCCTGCGGCGATGGTATCGTTCCAGGGTCTGAAGATCGGTTTCGGACAATGCAACGAAAGCAGACAGTTTGAGCGTCAATGGACTTTGCATTATGGACATCTCGGGTTTTACCCTCGTTTGGCAGTGTCTTCCATTACCCTGCGAATATCCCGAAAACTTATTGAACAAGCTGCTTTAGATCAGTCCATCTTAGCACGATATCCCTACGATCACGAGGCGCCACCGCGCAAAGAGGAAGCGCTCCGTTCGACATACCCTACCAGAAAGCAAAGCAGATCATGCCCGTACCCCAAGACATTGCCGGAACAGCTGCCTTGTCCATTTGCGAGTCGCTCCTGCTCGCGTTGAATGATCGTAACATCCTGCCGGAAAAGGAAATCGTCGGCATTCTGAAAGACGCTGCCGCTGCCCATGAATTTGTGCCTGAGTCGGAGAATTCGGAAACTCATGCGGCGGTGGCCGCGTTGATCAACGCAATATTAGCCGGAGGAAATTCGGTCCGGCGTCGCTAGGGACGTTGATGTGCCGATCTACGAAAGCGCGCTTTTCAGGGTTTTTCGCCCCGCCACACGAGGGTGTCGCAGCGGGGCCTCCTGCCAGGTTCAAAGATTAGCCTTTGCGGGCGCCTGCCTTGCCCTTGCCAGACGTCTTGTGGAACATCGCGTCAGTCTGGCTTTCCTTACCGGCAGATTCCCGTGTTTTATAGTCGCTGGGGTTCTTGACACTTTTCGGAGTGCCGCTGGCCTTTTTCTTCTTATCTTTTTCCATGTCTTGCGCCTTTCACTGAAATGACCTTGTTCCGGCATCAGCTGCGATGGAACAGGCCTTTGAACTTGCCGAATGCTTTCTGGAATATGCCTTCGGCCTTACGGACCTTGCCCTCGGCTCTTAGTTGCGGGTCATCGGTCAGTTTTCCGACGGCCTCCTTGGCAGAGCCTTGAACCTGTTTCGCGCTAACTTCGATGCGGTCTTTGTGAACCGCCCCGGGTTTACCGGAGGTTTTTTTGTTCAAAATTTACGCGACTTTTTCAAGGTTGTTCATGCTTGCATAGAATTGCTCCTCTACTTCTTGGGGCGGTTTGTGGCCAATTGCGCTGTGCAACCTTTCGGTATTGTACCAGCTCACCCATTGCAGGGTTTCCCACTCGACCTGGCTCATTGATTTCCACGGGCCAAGAAAGTTGATCACCTCAGTCTTGAACAGGCCAATTGTGCTTTCGGCGAGAGCATTGTCATAGCTGTCACCGACGCTTCCAACCGAGGTATCGATGCCCGCGTCCGCCAACCTTTCGGTATACCGGATGGATAAATATTGGCTGCCCCGATCCGAGTGGTGGATAAGGCCATCGCTTTCCGCAGGACATCTTTGGCAGACCGCCTGGTTCAATGCATCGAGGACGAAGCTTGTTGTCATAGAGGTGGACACTCGCCAACCTACGATTTTGCGGGCGAAGACATCGATGATAAAAGCAACATAGACCATGCCCCGCCAAGTCGATACGTAGGTAAAGTCGGACACCCAGAGCTGATTGGGGAATGCCGCTTTGAACTGCCGGTTGACCTTGTCATCTGGGCACGGCTGGGCGGGGTCAGGGATCGTCGTCTTCTTCTTGCCGCGGGTAACCCCATGTAATCCTGAGATTTGCATCAAGCGCTCGACTGTGCAGCGGGCGATGTCTTGCTTGTCGCGGCGAAGCTGATGCCAAACCTTGCGTGCCCCGTAACGCCCTCTGCTTTTCTTGTGGACCTGCTTTATCTTAACCAAATCGTGGGCATACTGCTTGGCCCGGTTGCAGGCCAAGTCAGGATTGCGGGCAATCGCGGCACGCGCATAGAAGGTAGATGGGGCAATCTGCAGTACACGGCAGATCGGCTCGACCCCGAACACCTCTCGGTGATCTGCGATGAAAGCGGTCATTTGCGAAATGGGCGGTCGAGCTCCGCCTGGGCAAAATATGCCGACGCCTTCTTCAAAATCTCATTTGCTTGGCGCAGTTCGCGGTTCTCTCGTTCGAGTTCCTTGATGCGTGCCTTCTCTTCGCTGCTGGGACCAGAGCGCTCACCAGCATCCCGGGCCGCCTGCACGTGCCACGCTCGTAAAGTGTCTGGCGAACAGCCAAGCTTTGGCGCAATCACACAATATGCCGCGTTATCGCTGCTGTAATCAGGCCGCTGATCGCGGAAAAGCCGAACCGCACGTTCGCGGAATTCGGCGGTGTATCTCGGGGTTTGCTTCTTCTTGTCCATGGGGGCCATCTTCTGAGAGTTTTACCCTCCGGTAAACCCGGGGCGGTTCAGGTGGGCAGATACGGCCACACTCAAGTCACCACCGTTTGCTGATGAGAGATCCTCAGCCATGTTTCGTTATCTTTTAGATAAGTCGAGGCGCAGAGTGCTTTGTAAATTGGCACGTCGGGCTTCTCGGCAGAGACACGGTAGGTGAGAATGGCAATGTCGCGACACCGCACGATGCGCCGTTCAGCCATTTTGACAGACCGCCAGCCGGTTCGCTGTTGAAGATGGGTCCAGATCTGGTCGCCCTGAAGGATGCCGGGAGGGTAGGGGAACACCATGACGGCGTTGGTCGCCGTCGTCGCCCGCGCGTTGTCTGCGCCGCTGGTCCAGAACTGTTCCTCCATGTCCCACAGAGCACCCTGTTCACGCGGGGACAGCGATCCGAGCTTATGCGCCGCATGGGCCAATGTCTTCGAAATCTCAGATGAAGTGTTCATTCGTCTGACCCTCCTGCGCCGATCAAGAATACCTGAAGCAGCAAAAAGGCAATTCCGAGTGCCACCCATATCGCTTTGCTCGTGCTCATGCGGTCGCCAGTGACCGTGTCGGCAGATCGTTTTAGGCTGCCCGACACCCGACTTTCCGGCAACAATTGGCTCAGATCGCGTGCGACCATTAGGTGATCGCCAGCCAATGTCGGCACGTCCCAAAATCTAGCAAGCTGTTTTCCCAGCCGCGTTTGCGCCGCCAAGCGCCCCAGCGTGACCAATTCAGCGGTTTCTTTCCATGGATCGAGGCCGAGGCGCGCGAGCGCGGAAAGGACCGTCACGGCATATCCCCGCCGGTCCTTGCCAACCGAAGCGTAGAGAAACCGCTCAAATTCGGGCGGGTGCGGGTTGAGCACATTCTGTGCGTTCATAGCCAATCCTTTCTTTGGTTGCAGGTGCGCGGATCGCCCCTGTTTCCCATAGGCTACGCGCAGAACGGCCCTCGTGCGCTTACACAGGTCAGTGCTGGCGACTGGCCCGGGGTATTTTCAACCGGCGCGGCTCTCGGAACTAACTTGTGTCAGCGCGCATCGTATAGGTCTTGGCTATAAGAACAAATATCCTGCGGCTGTTCAGTGCCCGAGACCTTGAACCGAAAACAGTGATGGACGACCGACATGCCAACGTCGCGGAGGCCAGAAATGACCATGCGGACTACCAAAACGACGGTGACGTTTGCGCACCCGTTTACCTTGGCGGGATACCAAGGCGAACTGCCTGCGGGAGAATATGAAGTCCTTGTCGAAGAAGAACTACTCCAAGGGCTGAGCTTCGAGGCTTATCGACGGACAGCGACCTACCTGATGGTCCACGGCAGCGGGGGGCATGCAGGACGCACCGAATTGCGCGCGACGTCCGACAACGAGTTGAAAGAGGCTTTGGGCCGGGACGCGGCTCTGAAACATACCAAAATTCACAACGAAGCGGAGGTTTCGCCACAAAAGGATCTGCCCTGAAACACCGCGCATGGCTGAAGCCCAGCATTTTCGGTGCGTTCATCGGCTATTTTTTGATTGGCGTGACTAGCTTTAACTAGGGCCGTTGCCTGCGAGCGGCACAGCGGTTCGTCGAACTCACGTTTTCGCACGCTGCAGATATAGTCACTTTGTAACAGATAATCATGCGAATGAATTTACCCGCGCCGTCGTTCTCGTTTGAGACACGCGCGCGCCCAAAGTAAAGGAGCCGAAAGTGACCGACAGGCAACCAGTGCTGCCCGGACGTAGTTCGGGACAGGATTCCTCCTCCGCAAACCTGCCAGCGCAGGGCTGTGGGGTTCAGGTGCGCGAAAGAAATGGCATCTGGGAGGTGCGGGTCGATGACCAATTTCGCGGCGACTACCTCCAGAAAGAACATGCACTCGCCGCTGCGGCCTTGCACAAGTTGTCGCACCGATGACCGGTAGCATCGATTTGGCGGTCGCACAGGACTTTTCGATCCAGTTTGCCCAAAGCGACGGCATACTATCGAGATCGAATTTCCGGGTCTGCCCACCGCCGGCCGCATGCGCTCAACGGCTGACCGAAGCACGAACACCTGGGTGTGTAAAAGCACGCGTGGCAATCGTTGGCCTCTGGCAAGGAGATTGGACGCGATGAGTCTGAATGAAATACCGGGTGGTGTTGCAATAGCGAATTGCAGTTCTCCGATTGGAAGTGCGTCCTTGGACGATGATACAAAAGTGTCCTCTCGTGGGGCGTCTGACATGCGCGTGAGCGTCGGGTGTCGTCTGCGCTATAGCTTCCCGCAACCAACGCCCATGATCGCGATGCTGCACGTGCACCTTTCGCGCTTCGAAAGTCTTGAACGCGCAGATGATCTCGTTGCATCGCCAAGCGTGCCGCTCGAAAGCTACCGGGACGGCTTCGGCAATCGGTGCACGCGCCTTGTCGCGCCGGAGGGCGACTTTACACTGTCGATAGATGGCATCTTCCGCGATACGGGCCTGCCCGACCCCGTCATTTCTGGCGCAAAACAGCACGCCGTTCAGGATCTGCCGTTCGAGACCATCGTATTTCTGCAAGGAAGCCGCTACTGCGACACCGATCTTCTTTCCGAGGAAGCGTGGCGGCTTTTCGAAAACACCGATCCCGGGTGGGCACGCGTTCAGGCAATCTGCGATTTCGTGCACCAACATGTCCGCTTTGACTACATGCGGGCGAAGGCAACACGCACGGCATCGCAGACGTTGGCAGAGCGCGACGGTGTCTGCCGCGACTTTGCCCATCTCGCAATTGCGTTGTGCCGCTGCATGAACATTCCCGCGCGCTACTGCACCGGATATCTAAGCGACATTGGTGAACCTCTCCCGCACCCTCCCGGTGATTTTGCCGCGTGGATGGAGGTATTCCTTTCTGGGGAATGGCACATGTTCGATCCCCGGAACAATAAACCGAAGTTTGCGAGAATTCTGATCGCGCGCGGCCGCGATGCCGCCGATGTCCCTTTGACCCAGACATTCGGCCGGAACACTTTGACGGAATTCACGGTCTGGACGGATGAATTGACCTGACTGTTTTCGGCTTCTTTGGCGAAGCGCCATGTAAAGCGGGGCGACAGTCCCCATATAAGTAATTCCGATGCCAAGTATCCCGGTCCGTCATGGAAGAGGAGTTGGCGCCGGCCAATCAAGGGATCGATGACATGTCTTTCAATGACCTGACGAAGCGGGCAGCGGCCGCAATGACGCCAAAGCCTGTGGAGACCTCGAAAGCCACTGCACAGAAGATCGAGGCTGAACCCGCTGGCAAGGACGCGCCAACGAAACCCAAGACATCTTGAGCTTTGCACAGGCTAAGCGCTCCTTTCTTGAAAGGGGCGCAGGCGAACCGCTGTATTACCGGAGAGGATCACGCCAGTGGAAGAACTGACAAGCAAGACAGTCGCGGTTTTTTCCCGGCCGTTCACCGTTCCGGGTTTTGCCGAAACACTCCCCGCGGGTGAGTATGAGATTGAAACGGAGTTGGTGTCACCCCCTGACAGCCAAGATCCCGAAACCTGGAAAGCCTCTGTCTTGGTGAGGCTTCATTCGCGGATTGCGCATCCGGGCCTTGCGCGGACCCTGACCGTTTCGCTTGCCGACCTTGACCATGCTCGGGCGAGGGACAAACTGACAGGCCGGGCGTTGTCTGACTTCTACCTTGAGGAAATGCTGGCTGATCCGATGGTCCGCCTCGTGATGAAGGCAGACGGCGTCTCTGAGGCGCATCTGCGACATCTCTACTCGGGGCGAGAGATAGCTGGTCCCGATCTGAATGTGCCTGCGGCGAGTGCGCCCACGCAAAAGGCACGGGACGATGCCTCAATCAGGGCTGCAGAAAACGAAGGGATGCCTACGCGGCCGGGATCGCAGATTCCTGTGCACCTGCACCACGCAGTGGGACAAACTTAATGGCGCACAAGTCAATCGGTGACAGTGCAATGCCAGAGATTGCGTCCGCGCGGGCCCACGGCGACGTTCCGCGCGAACGCCAATGCCTGCGATGCGAAACCTTGTTCTGGAGCGAGGGTTTCGGAGAGCGGATTTGTCGGCGCTGCAAAGGCTTGAACGCTTGGCGTAATGCGGCACCTGTCAGTTCGGGTGCATCGCACCGCAACTGATCAGCATCGACACGCGTGCTGCATTCCTCAAACCACACTGGACCCCGTTTTGGCCCGCCTCGACATCCTCCACACCACAACCTACCGGTACCGTCAGGCGGTTAAACTTGGACCGCACCGGCTGATGCTGCGTCCCCGCGAAACGCGAGAGTTGCGGCTGTTCTCACACGAACTGTCCATCTCGCCGCCAGCGACCGTAACCTGGGCGCATGATGTGGCCGGCAACGCGATCGCTACCGCCGTCTTTGACGCTCCGACAGATCATTTGGTGATCGATAGCCGCGCCATGGTAGAACTGAGTGCGCCAGCCTGGCCAGTCTTTCCCATCGCGGCTTCGGCCGCACAATTTCCCTTCATCTATTCTGCCGACGAATGGACGGACCTCGGTGCGCTGACGGTTCCTCAATACCACGATGCCGATGGCCGCTTTGCCAACTGGATCGACGGTTTTGTGATGGCGCGCCCGACCGACACGCTGTCGCTTCTGAAAGACATCAGCAATGGCGTGTTCATGCAGATTTCTTATCAGAGCCGTGACGCAGAAGGCACCCAGTCGCCGATCGAGACACTCGACCGGGGATGGGGCTCGTGCCGTGATTTCGCGGTCCTGCTCGCAGAATCTGCCCGCCGTCTTGGCCTGGGCGCTCGTATTGTCTCGGGCTATCTGTCCGATCCCGAAACAAGCCTCATCGGGTCGGCAGGCGCCGGATCTACACATGCCTGGGTCGAGATATTTATCCCCGGCGCTGGCTGGATTGCCTTCGATCCAACCAACCGAAGCGTCGGATCGCAGAACTTGATACCAGTTGCCGTCGGTCGGGGCATTCACCAAATTTCTCCAATAGCGGGAAAGATATCGGGAGGCCCAAATGTCTTTTGTGATCTTTCGGTTGGAGTTTCGGTTCGAATGTCAGTGCCTTTTGGTGACGCAATCTAAAAAGCGTGGATTGGTCTTACAATGTCCATAATGCTAAGGTACCTTTGCAAGCAAAAAACCTTTACACTGCAGTCTGAAAAGTCAGCGTCCGAAGCGCAGGACTAATTTCGTCACCGTAGGCAACTTAAGTTTGGTTTACCTTCGAGGTATATGCTCGCGGTGGAGTTTCGACGCTTCAAATACGAACTCTAGGCCCGCAACTTCCTTTTTCTGGATCACCCCAGCCCTTTGCTGATCGGCGGCGAAGTACTCGGGGATCATGCTCTTGCCATTGTTGAATGGACCGGCAAGCGGCGAACCGCGTGGACGTAGGGGTGGCGACCGCTCCAGCAGCAGCTGCATCGCGTCATGCGTCGGCGCAGCAGTGGGATAACCGGGGAAATCGAATGCCCCGTTTTCGGCCCCGATGGCCGAAGCTCTGACCGGTGCCAGCCGCGCCGCCATCCAGCGCAACCTCGCCTGGATGGAAGCGCGTGGTCTGATCTGTGAGGTGACCGGGCAAGGACGCTATCGGATGTGACGGACCACGAACTGAAGACTGCTCCAGACTTCGCTTATCACGTTGGTGGCAAAGGCACCAAAGCCCTCACGCAGCAGAGTATCCTGAGAAGCCCTATTCACTTAATGCATTTGTTGCACTTATTTCATATATGGTGGTAGTGAACAGAAAACGAGAGGAGACCACCATGAACATGTTGGCACACCGGCATCTCCCACCGACCCCGCAGGACGCAGCGATCGCGCGCGTCTCGGGACAGGCGCTGTCGCGCTTTGCCCGGGCACGCGCGCCGTTGAAGCTTCGCGTGACGGACTCCGAGCAGATGGAGCCGATAGAGCTTCCTGCGGGCGCTGTGTCACTGCTCATTGAAATCCTCGAGGCGATGGCAGCGGGGCGCGGGGTCACCATCATCCCCGAGAATGCAGAGCTCTCGACAGTGCAGGCAGCTGAGGTCCTGAACGTCTCGCGGCCGTTCCTGATCAAGCTGCTCGAGGATGGCAGTATCCCGCATCGGAAGGTCGGCAAGCATCGCCGCGTCCGCATGGAAGACGTCATGTCGTACAAGGCAGCCATCGACAACGAGCGCGAAGCCGTCCTTGATCAACTGGCCGCCGACGCACAGGACCAGGACATGGGCTATGGCTCGAAATGAGCCAGTATACGGTGCTGTTCGACGCGAATGTCCTCTACCCCGCGCCAATTCGGGACGCGCTTATGCAATTGGCTGTCACGGATCTTTTCAAGGCGAAGTGGACGGCTGACATCCATCGGGAATGGATCGACGCCCTTCAACGTAATGAACCTCATCGGGAGCGGGCGGCGCTGGAGCGAACTCGCGACTTGATGGACAGGGCGACACGCGACGGCCTGGTCACCGGTTACGCGGCATTGGTGCCGACCCTACACTGCCGGACCCCGACGATCGACATGTTCTGGTGGCCGCAATCGTTGGGCGCTGTGACGCCATCGTAACCCAGAACCTGAGGGACTTCCCACCAGAGACACTTGCGCCCTTTGGCATCGAGACCCAGCATCCCGACGACTTCTTCCGGAACCAACTATCTCTCGCGCCGGGCTTGGTCTGTTCAGCGCTGCGGAAAGTTCGGGCGCGCCTCAAGAATCCGCCAAAAAGCGTCGACGAGTATCTCGCGATCCTGACGCAGCAAGGGCTGGTCGCCACGGTTGCCGATTTGGAGCAGTTCGCCGATCTGCTTTGATCGCTGCCGATTGGCCGCCAATCCGTCAGCGCCGGAGGTCGTGGCGGGTGTGATTTGGCAAGCCGCCAACGAGTCCGGCGACCGCCTGCGTTTCCGTGCGGGGCCCGATGCCAAAGCGCTGCTGGACGAGCGCAAGGCCAAGAGCAAAGCAGATTTCTTCGGCGGTCTGAAGGGAATGATGGATGGTTAAAGGTGCCACTTGCGGCAGCTCGACGTTTCACGCCGAAGCGACGCGCGCTAAGCGGGCAGATCCCCATCTGCGAACAGGTTCGGGAAAAGTCGTTCGCGGTAGTCGAGAGGAAACGCCAGCCGTACAGGCGTCTTCGGTGAGGCAGATGACAGATAGCCCGCCGCACTCAGCTTGCTCAACGTGTTGCGCGCTGTGCGCTCGGATGTCTTGAGCACGATCTGCGCTTCGCCGCGTTCCAGCGTGCCATAGCGAAGGACTGCCGAGATGAGGTCGGGCGCACGCTTGTCGTCGATCGTGTCTTTGACCAAGCGCCGGTAGCGCTTTTCCAAACCGCCAAGGTCGAAGAGCTTGGCTGAGAACGTGATCTGATCCAGCGTTACCTTCAGGAACCATTCGCAATAGGTCTTCAGCGCGGCCTCGGATAGATTGCCCCGCCCGTCGCGATCTCCACGGCGTGGGGAATCGGCCATGTCCATCATGCGCTTGTATTCGCCCCGATCCGCCAATCCGCGCGCCAGACCGCGCGAGATAGACCAAAGCCCCTGACCTCCGATACCCGCCTCGAGCGCCATCGCATGTGACATCAGGCGGCTGACCCGCCCGTTCCCGTCGGGAAACGGGTGGATGAAGTTGAGCCGGTGGTGCGCCGAGGCGATAGCGATGATCCGCCCGCTCGCCGAGCGGGCCGCGACCTGAAACCGCTTGTCGAAGTGATCAATGAAGGCCGCGACCCGACCCGAAGACGGGGGCAGATGGCGACCGACGGCAACTTCGCTGTCACCCTCCTGCCGCATACGACCCGGAATGATTGGCTCGCTTGTTCCATCCGGGTGTTCGATCCGCCGGAACTCGTCGGGCATCTCGTCGTAGAAGGCCTTGTGCGCCCAGGTGAGGAAGGCGGCGGACGTTGGTCGTGGCAAGGTGCCGTCTTGGTGCAGCTTGTCGATCGACCGCTGGACGATGACATGGGCGCGGGCTTCCAGCGCAAGAGGTCGTGTCTCAGCCTCAAGCTCGGCTCCGGCGAGGGCGCGTTCGATGTCACGCGGGCGCGTGTTGTGCCCCTCGATCAAGTTCGAGTAGTAGCAGTTCATCACCCTGACCAGGTCAGCCAGTTCGGCCGCACTGTCCGGGTGCAGGCCCTGTCCCAGCCCTGCCGCCTCGCGCTGGATTTCGACCGACAGGTCCGCCAGGCTGGCAGGTATGTGCTCCTCGAAGAAGCAAGGTTCGATCCTGCCGGGTGTCTCTATCATTTCTTGCCGATCGTGATTATCCAGAATTTTGAGCATTTGTTACCACTTTACGCCATGAAGTCCAAGCTTTTGCCGATGTGCGTTGCCGATCATGGATGCCGATGTCCTATGTCCAGGTGTGACGCATTCGCAGCGTCATCAAAGGAGCATTCCACCGTCATCGTGTGATCTCGCCTGCCAACACAGCTCTTCCATGAACCGCGAGCGTCGCGGTGAACCTTGGACAGCCGAACTGCCGGATGACATCTAGGACCCGCGCGTCGTAGGCAGCTTGTCCGATGATGCGACACAGGTCCGACGCGTGAAACTGGCGGTTCGAACTCGGAGCAGCCCTGATCTGATCGTGCAGCTCGCGCTCCCGTGGATCCGCTGCCTGTCTTGGCGTGGGCGCTTCCGTCTGTCGGCTTTCCGAACCGGGTGAGGTTCGCCATCGGCGCATGAACCCGAGTAGGTAGCCGGCGGGAACCCTGTCGTTCCCGCGCGCCCGGTTAAAGGGGTCTGATGCCGGAGAGTGCAGAATCCTACGCTAAGGCCGTTTGGTCATCTTTTGGGCCACCTGTATTCGCCGGTGAGAAGGATGTGCGCCCACCCGAGGGGTGAGATATGCGCCAGAAGGTTTGCTGAGCAGTCCAAACCATCACTGTGGCGACTATCGACAGCGTGACCGAGATGTTTGGTGTTCCAGTAAATGATGATGGCAGCGAGGAGGTTCAGCCCGGCCATTCGGAAGTGCTGGCCTTGGGCTGTTCGATCACGGATTTCACCTTGGCGCCCAATGCGCAGGGCGTTTTTCAGCGCATGATGCGCTTCGCCCTTATTCAGGCCGATTTGGGCACGGCGTTGCATATCGGCATCCAGCAGCCAATCGATGATAAAGAGCGTCCGTTCGATCCGGCCGATTTCGCGCAATGCGACCGCTAGTTCATGCTGTCGGGGATAGGATGCAAACTTCCGCAAGAGTTGGCTTGGGGCCATTGCGCCCGCCACCATCGTGGCCGCGCTGCGCAGTATATCTGGCCAGTTTGAGCTGATGACGGGTTCCCTGACCTTGCCGCCGATCAGGCCCTTCAGTTCTTTTGGGCAGGATGCCGGATCGAAGAGGTAAAGGCGCTTGGAAGGCAGATCCCGGATGCGGGGGATGAACTGAAAGCCCAGAAGGGCGGTGACGGCGAAGACGTGGTCGGTGAAGCCGCCCGTGTCGGCATACTGTTCGCGTATTTTCTGGCCTGCGTCTGTCATCAACAGGCCGTCCAGGATGTAAGGGGGCCTCGTTCACCGTGGCCGGGATGGTCTGGGTGGCGAAGGGGCCGAACTGGTCGGAGACATGGGTGTAGGCTTTCAAACCGGGTTCATGGCCGTATTTGGCGTTGATCAGGTTCATCGCTTCGCCCTGGCGCGTGGTGGGGAAGAATTGCCCATCACTGGACGCGCTGGTGCCACCGCCCCAAAACCGGGCCATTGGCAAGGCGGATTGGCCTTCGATCACTATTGCCAAGGCGCGCGCCATCGCCTCGCTTTCGACATGCCACCGCGACAAGCGCGACAGTTGGAAATAGTCGTGGGTGTTTGTGGCCCCGGCCATTTTGCTGAGGCCAAGGTTAAGTCCTTCAGCCAGAAGCACGTTCAACATGCCGACCCTGTCTTTGCATGGGACGCCCGTGCGCAGATGGGTGAAGGCCTCGGTAAAGCCGATCGCGTCATCCACTTCGAGCAGCAGGTCGGTGATCCTGATCTCTGGCAGGCGTTTGTAAAGATCGAGCACCATGGCATCGGCCTCTTCAGGGACAGCGGCAGTCAAGCGGTCGATCTTGAGCACGCCGTCTTCGATGGAGCCTCCCGGAATGGCACCGGCCCTGGCGGCGCGGGCCAGTAGCTGCAAGCTGTCAGCCAAACGAGATTTACGATCTGCCAGCCAGATTTCCGGTTCGAATGGCATGGCCAGTTTTGGCGTGGCCCTGGCGACTTCGGCGGGAACCAGCGCGTCTTTGAGATCGCCATACCGGCGGGAATGTGCGAGCCAGATGTCGCCGGCACGGAACGCGTCGCGCAGGTGGCACAGGACCGCCACCTCCCAAAGCCGGTTCCCATCGTCGTGATTCAAGTGTCGATGCCATTTCGAAGCCCGGCGCAGAAAGGTCAGTGGCCGGGTAGTCGTCGTTTCCGTACCCGCGATGATGCTGGCAGCTGCCAACAACGGTTCGGCCACCGGGGCTGCCTGAATATCGAGCGCCCGGAGCATGCGCGGCGCGTAGCGTCGGAAACGATGATACCCATGAACAACATGTGCCAGTGGATCAGCCGCCAATGTGTCGGTCAGTTGGGCGGCGGTGGAAACAAGCCCCCTCAGCGATGCCCAGCCTCCGGCGTTTTGGACGGCCTCCATCAGGGAGGCCTGATCTTCATGTGCTTCCAGCAGAGCTGATCCAAAATTTGAGAAGCCCTGCAAGGTGTCTTTCAAAGCAGCCTTGGCGTCATCTGCCCGAGCATCGCATGCACGCTTTGCTTCCCGCCACGTCTTTCCGACAATACGATCGTGGGTCTCAACCACTGCGTCTGCTATGGCGCTGCGCCATTCCAAAGCGCAGACCGCGAGGATGGCAAGGCGACGATCACCTGAAATATCCCGCAGATCACCGGCGAAATACCGTTCCCCTTGCCGTCGGAGGCGCGCGATACGGTGGGCTGGCACACCGACAAGAATAGATCTTTCCACGGGTATGCTCTGCAAGAATTCCAGCCGGTCAAGTAGGCGGTTCATGTCGGCTGAGTTCTGACCCACCTCAAACTGGCGGAGCCAGACGAAGCGGGTGACGGAGCTGTCTGCGGTTTCCGTCAGCAGGGCATCAAGTCGGCTGCGTGTCTTATCATCCAGCCGGTCAGCAATTCGCGCATCGATCCGTCGCTCGGCAGCAACAAGTGCGTCCGCGCAAAGCCGTTCGATAACCGTGATCCCAGGTAGGATGGTCTGGGTCGCCCGGCATTGCTCTACGAACCGCCGCGCCAAATCCTCGTTCGACCGGGCGGTTTCGGCTTCGTTCTCAATCCAGACCTTCAGGTCGCGCGACCCTCGGCCAGTGAACATCTTGTAGTCATAAAGATCCCGCAGGGCAGCCAGGTGTTCGTGGCGCGTTTCTTCCCGGCTTGCATATCCCGCCAGATCGTCCGCTTTCAGCCCAAGTTGCGCCGCCAGAAAACGCGTGACTTCCAGTGGAATGACCTCACCCGGAGTTAGCAAGCGACCGGGGTAGCGCAACGCACAAAGCTGGAGAGCAAAGCCGAAACGATTGTGTGGGCGGCGACGGGCGCGGATGATTTCCAAGTCGTCGTCCGCCAAAGTGTAATGACGCAGCATCACGGTTCGATCAGTCGGAAGGTCAAAAAGTGCTGAGCGCTGCCGCTCGGTCAGGACGGTACGATGCGCCATGTATCTTTTGCTTTCTTATAATGGTTTGTTTATTGATGATTAAGATACTGAATAAGGAATTGTTTTGATGGCTGAAAGCATGCTTCTTTTCAGAACACCTCAAACGAACGTTTGTGAAACATGCTGATCGGCTATGCCCGCGTCTCAAAAGCCGACGGTAGCCAGTCCCTAGACCTGCAGCGGGATGCCTTGATCACAGCGAGCGTGGAAGAAGAACAGATTTACTCAGATCTGGCGTCGGGCAAGAAGGATGACCGATCCGGTCTGGAGGACTGCCTCAAGGCATTGCGTGAGGGGGATGTGCTGGTCGTGTGGAAGCTCGACCGCTTGGGGCGCAGCCTCCACCACCTTGTTAAAACCGTCAGCATGCTGTCCGAGCGTGGCGTCGGCCTCAAGGTTCTAACCGGGCAAGGGGCGCAGATTGACACAACAACTGCGGCAGGACGGCTTTCATTCGGCATCTTTGCCGCTCTCGCCGAATTTGAAAGCGAGTTGATACGCGAACGCACAATGGCCGGGTTACAAGCCGCCCGCGCCCGCGGCCGGAAAGGTGGAAGGAAATTTGCTCTGACAAAAGCGCAGGTGCGAATGGCGCAGGCCGCTATGGCCAGCCGCGACACATCGGTTTCAGAACTTTGTAAGGAATTGGGGGTCAAACCGGTCACACTCTACCGATATGTCGACCCGAACGGCAATCTGCGCGATTACGGGAAACGGGTTCTCACCGCTTAGCGTAGGATTCTGCACTCTCCGGCATCAGACCCCTATCCTATGCACCCGGTCGCCGCGCGTAGGGTGGTTCACCCCTGCTGCGGTGGGGGCAGAAGGTCCAGGTCACCGGCATCAGCCATGGCGCGGATCGCGGCGGCAACCCGGCTTTGGGCGGCGTCAAGCGCTTCGGCAGAGGGTTTGGGCAGGGCACTCGCATCCTCGCGCATTGTCTCTGCAAGGCGCTTGCTGATGTTATCCAACAGAAAATCCATCGTGGGGCGGCTGCCGACGTCATTTGCAGACAGGATCAGGCGCAGATCGTCCTCTGACAGGCTGCGCAGCACCGACGCCACGTCGCGCGCGCCCACCCGCTGCGGAATATCCTGAAAGGTAAAGATTGACCGGCGCACCCCGCTTGCAAAGTCGCGGTTGGCCTGTTCCATTTCCGATAAAAGCTGGTCCCGCAGCGCGGAAGGAGAGGAATTCAGAATATTCCCGATCCGCTGCGCCGAAGGGCTGCTGAAGGCCCGAGCGGGGATGTCGCGCAACTGGTCCGCCAGCGATTGCCCGATCCGCGCCACCGCACCCGGAGAGATGCTGTCCGTGCGCGCCACCGCAAGGGCAAGGGTTTGGGCGGTGTGACGGGGCAGGGCGGCAAGCAGGCGCGCGGCTTTTTCAGTGCTGAGTTTGGACAAAACAACAGCGCCCACCACCGTGCTTTCGTTTTGCAAAATTGCGCACAGAGCGGGCAGTTCCGCCAATTCGACCACCGACCATGGGTCATCCCCCCCGCCGCCGCGCGCAACGGCGCGCAGCCTTGTGCTGACCTTGCTGTCAAGTTTGCCATCCAGCAGCGTCAGCGCGTCTTCTATACTTTCTGGAAATGACATGCCGACCTGTTCCAGCATCTCGACGAATTCTTCGACCACCGCGCACATGGTGGGCCGATCGATCAACCGCAGAGAGGCGAGGGCCTGTGTCATCGCAGCTTGGTCTTGTTCCGGCAGGCGCGATAGCGGCAGATCCACCCCTTCGGCCAACAGAACGCGCATGACAATGGCCGCTTTCTGTGCCCCGCTGAGATGGTCAGTGCGCGCGCGTGGGGCAGGGGGCGCAGCCCTTCCCGCCGCCTGCCTTTGTGGGGCGAGATTAGCCGAGGGAACGGCAATACTTGATCCGGACATAAGCAGCCTGCTGAAATGACACTTGCTTCACATTCGCCGGAACAGTTGAATTTTCCGTTGATGCCGCAAAAAAACGCCCCTGTGAGAGGGGCGTTCAAATCAGCTTGTGGTCGGTGTGATGCAACTTCCGCTGTCGCTGTCATAAACCTGACCTTCGGCGCAGGCATTGGCCGTCACGTCCTTGTGCCAGCCGCAACCGCCGGCAAGTGCCATCCCGGGAAGCGCGCCGAGAATGAATGCTGCGAGAGTCATTTTCAGTTTCATGCGTCACCTTTCATCTTGGGTATTTGAAAGGGTAGCACGAATATTGCGTTTTCAATACATGTTTTGAAATTACGCGTCAAAGACCCTGCTGAATATCGTCTCGACATGTTTGGTGTGGTAATCGAGGTCAAATTTTGCGCGGATCGCCTCTTCGGTAAGCGCGGCGCGCACATCTGCATCGGCCAACAATTCATCAAGAAAATCGGCGCCGTGTTCCCAGACCTTCATCGCGTTGCGCTGCACGAGGGTATAGGCGGTCTCGCGGCTGACACCGGCTTGGGTCAGCGCCAGAAGCACGCGCTGGCTGTGGATCAGACCGCGGAACTTGTTCATGTTGGCGATCATGTTGTCGGGATAGACCACCAGCTTGTCGATCACACCTGTTAAGCGGGCCAGCGCGAAATCCAGCGTCACGGTCGCGTCCGGGCCGATCATGCGTTCGACCGAAGAATGCGAGATGTCGCGCTCATGCCAAAGCGCGACGTTTTCCATGGCCGGGATGACTGCCATGCGCACCAGCCGTGCAAGACCGGTCAGGTTTTCCGTAAGCACCGGGTTGCGTTTGTGCGGCATGGCCGACGAACCCTTTTGGCCCTTGCTGAAAAATTCCTCGGCCTCCAGCACTTCGGTGCGCTGCATATGGCGAATTTCTATGGCGATATTCTCAATGCTGCTGGCAATCACGCCCAGCGTGGCAAAGAACATGGCGTGCCGGTCGCGGGGGATGACCTGCGTGCTGATCGGTTCCGGGGCCAGGCCCATCTGTGCGCAGACATGCGCTTCCACCGCCGGGTCGATATTGGCAAATGTGCCGACAGCGCCCGAAATCGCGCCCGTGGCCACTTCGGCGCGCGCGGCTTCCAGACGGTCGCGGTTGCGCTTCATCTCGGCGTAGAACCGCGCCAGCGTCAGGCCCATGGTGGTCGGCTCGGCATGAATGCCGTGGCTGCGGCCCATGCGGATGGTGAACTTATGCTCCATCGCGCGGCGCTTCAAAGCGTCCAGCAAGCCGTCCATATCGGCCAGCAGCAGATCGGCGGCGCGCACAAGCTGCACGTTGAAGGTGGTGTCCAGCACATCTGAACTGGTCATGCCCTGATGCACGAAGCGCGCTTCGTCATTGCCAATGATCTCTGCCAGATGGGTCAGAAAGGCGATCACGTCATGCTTGGTGACGGCCTCGATCTCGTCAATGCGGGCGACGTCAAATTCTACATCCTTTGCTTTCCAGACCGCTGCGGCGCTTTCTGCCGGGATCACACCCAGTTTTGCTTGCGCATCGCAGGCATGGGCCTCAATCTCGTACCAGATGCGGAATTTCGTTTCCGGGGACCAGATGGACACCATTTCAGGGCGGGAATAACGCGGGATCATGCAGGCAGACCTTTTCATGCAAAGCGGTTGGCTGTCTGATAGCGGCTTGCGAAAGGTGCTGCAAGGCACGGCACCTTAGTTAACATAATACAGATTATGGGGCAAATTGATTTGTCGCCTTGCCCCGCGTGGTTTGTTACTTTTTCTTAGCTGATAATCGAAGGAAAATACCATTTCACCCACGGCATCCAGACAGGTCTGGCGCGACGCAATGTCAGCTTGCGTCGATATCTGCATCCCGTTCTTCAAGGATGACCCGGTGCTGCTGATCGAACAGATTGCGCGCCAGACTGATGCGGATCGCTACAGGCTGCTGGTCTGTGATGACGGATCGGGTTTGCCCGACCTGTCGCAGCGCGTGGCCCAAGCGTTGCAAGCCCATCCCGGCCCTGCCGTGTTCTTTACCCTTGCTGCCAATTGCGGACGCGCGCATGCGCGCAACGTCATGTTGCAGGACATCCGTTCTGACTGGGTGCTGATGCTTGACGCCGATATGGCGCTGGACCGTCCCGATTTCATAGAAGTTTACCGCAGTGCGGCGCGGCGCATGGGGCACGCCTGTTGCGTGGTCGGCGGGTTCCGGATTGACCCGTCCGATGTTACGCCCGCAACCCGGCTGCACGCGGCGCAATCTGCCAAATCGGAATGCAAACCCGCAAGCCAGCGGGCGCGCGACCCCGGCCGGTTTGTCTACAGTTCTTCGGTCTTTGTGCATCGCTCTATCATAGAGCGGCATATTTTTGATCCGCAATTTCAGGCATGGGGATGGGAAGATGTGGAATGGGGCTG
The DNA here is from genome assembly GCF_001517585.1 of Roseibaca calidilacus. Taxonomy (NCBI): domain Bacteria; kingdom Pseudomonadati; phylum Pseudomonadota; class Alphaproteobacteria; order Rhodobacterales; family Paracoccaceae; genus Roseinatronobacter; species Roseibaca calidilacus. Next base: position 979,147 of record NZ_FBYC01000004.1, read on the forward strand.
GCGGATCGTGCAAGACAGCCCTGTCTACCACATAGACAACCCGGCGCGGCATCTGGGGCTGGACCCGGACAGGGTTTTGGTTGCGAAATACGCCGAATCTGTTGATAATTTTCGTAGAATCCGGCGCTTATACCCCGAGAAAACCCGACATATGCCCATTGCGCGCGCATCCTACATGTTGTCATTTTTGCCGTTCCAGACCCGGCTTGGCCGCGTGCTTAAGTGGGTCGCGTTGCTTGGCGCATTGCCCGCTGGCTTGCGGGTCTATGCGCTAAAGCTCTATCGTGCGTCGCTATATGCAAGGGTGTATCATGACTGAAAGCGATCACGACCAGCGGCGAAGCTTGTCGCGCCGGGTTGCGCGGCGATTGACCGGCATGGTGCGCGTGGCGCCCTTGCTGCGGTCAGATACTCGGTTTCGACTGTCTTTCGCTTTCGACGATTGCCCCGATAGCGCCTGCACCCGCGGGGTCCAGATTCTGGAACAAAGGGGCTTGCACGCGACGTTTTTCATCGCGACGGGCTTGCTGGGGCAAAATGGTGTGTCCGGCCCGATCACAACACCAAGCAGGCTTCGCGAATTGGCCGCGCGCGGGCATGAGATTGCGCTGCACACCCATGCGCATGATGACCTGACGCATCTTTCAGTGACGCAAGCTGTTGAGGATGTGACGCGGAATATCAAGGAATTGGAAGACATTCTTGGCGCGCCCCCTAGCCCGCATTTCGCGTATCCCTTTGGCGAAACAACGCTGTCGCTGAAACGTGCGCTCATCCCGTATATCACCACGGCGCGCGGCGTGCGCAGCGGTGTGAACAAGGCATTTGCAGATCGGATGCAGCTTTTTGCCTGCGATTTGGGCAGCCACCGGCCCGATTATGTGACAGCCGCGCGCCGGATGATGAAACATGCCGCGAATTCGGGCGGTTGGCTTGTAATGTTCACGCATGATGTTGCGCCCGACCCAAGCCCTTATGGCGTGACACCAGATATTCTGGAATGCCTGTTGGATGATGCCGCAGCCCTTGGGGCAGAGTTGCGCCCTGTGCGCGATGTCTGGGCAAGCCTATCTGCCTGAATATTATATTCAAAACTTGCAATATATATTTGGGGTCATATATAAGGGTGTGAATTGCAGCGCGGCCCCGTTTACCGGTGCGCGCTGATTGAACCCAAGGGCCCCAATATGCTCCAGCGCTATCTTCCCATTCTGTCATGGCTTCCCGGATATTCGCGCGCCGATCTGACAAATGACGCAATCGCCGCCGCTGTCGTGACGATCATGCTGATCCCGCAAGGCATGGCCTATGCCATGTTGGCCGGGCTGCCGCCGCAAGCCGGGCTATACGGCGCGATCCTGCCATTGCTGCTATATGCGGTGTTTGGCACATCGCGGCCCTTGGCGGTTGGCCCGGTGGCCGTGGTGGCGCTGATGACGGCGGCCTCTGCCGGGGCGATTGCGCAAGCGGGCAGCGCGGAATTTCACTACGCCGCCTTGTGGCTTGCGCTGATCTCTGGCGCGCTGATGCTGGCAATGGGGTTGTTCCGGCTGGGGTTTATCGCCAATTTCCTGTCGCATCCGGTGATATCGGGTTTCATCACCGCCGCCGGAATATTGATTGCCGCCAGCCAGTTGCGCCATCTTCTTGGCGCACCCATCGGCGGCAAAACGCTGCCGCAGGTGATCCCCTCGATCGTGGCAAACCTTGGCAATATCAACCCGGCAACGGTGATCGTCTCTGCCGCGCTGCTGGCCTTTCTGTTCTGGGCGCGCAAAGGGGCCGCGCCGCTGCTGGAACGGTTCGGGCTTGCCCCGGCGAGCGCCAAACTGCTGGCGAAAACAGCCCTTCTGGTGGCGGTGGTCGTCTCTACCCTGCTGGCATGGGGGTTGGGGTTGGAACGCTTCGGCATTGCCATTCTGGGCGATATTCCGCGCGGCTTGCCCGAATTCGGCCTGCCGCCGATGGATCTGGGATTGATCCAGCTTTTGCTGGTGCCTGCGGTCATGATCGCCATCGTGGGCTATGTTGAAAGCATATCCATCGCGCAGACCTTGGCTGCCAAGAAGCGGCAATCGGTGAACCCGGACAACGAACTCATCGCGCTGGGGCTGGCCAATATCGGCGCAGGCGTGTCGAATGCCATGCCGGTTACGGGTGGGCTGTCGCGCACCATTGTGAACTATGACGCGGGCGTGTCCACCCCGGCGGCGGGCGCGATGACGGCCTTGTCCATCGGGGCCGCGATCATGGTTCTGACGCCGCTGATGTATTTCCTGCCGCGCGCCACGCTGGCCGCGATCATTATCGTTGCGGTGCTGAGCCTGCTGGATTTCCGCGCCCTGCCCCGCACATGGGCCTATTCGCGCGCCGATGGCGCAGCAATGGCGGCGACCATGGTGTTTACGCTGCTGATGGGCGTGGAAATGGGGCTGATGGCCGGTGTCGGCCTGTCGCTGGGTCTGTTCTTGTTCCGCACCTCGCGCCCGCATATGGCTGTGGTGGGGCAAGTGGCCGGGACCGAACATTTCCGCAATGTCGAGCGTCACCGCGTTGTGACCGACCCGGCGGTATTTGCCATTCGGGTGGATGAATCGCTCTATTTTCCCAATGCGCGCGCGCTGGAAGACCGGATTGTTCAGGCGCTGTCCGACCAGCCCGACCTGCGCCATGTGGTGCTGCAATGCACGGCGGTCAATTATATCGACGCCTCTGCGCTGGAAAGCCTGGAAGCGGTGAACACGCGGCTGAAAGATGGTGGCGTTACCTTCCACCTGTCCGAAGTGAAAGGCCCGGTCATGGACCAATTGGCACGCGGGCATTTCCTGCACGATCTGACGGGCGAGGTGTTTCTGACACAATTCGACGCCATGGCGAAATTGTCGCCGGATCTGACCCGCAGTTGCGCGGCAGAACAGCGGTGCGACACGTTGTTGCGCTCTGCCTGACCGTGCGACGGAAAGCCGGTCTTGCTGCGTTGGACAGTAACACGCGCGAACCCGGCTGACCGAAGGAATATATTTATGTCGCTGAAAAGCACACCCTCTCGCTATGGCAGCGTTGCCATGGCCTTTCACTGGCTGACGGCGCTGGCCATTCTGGCGCTGATGGTCACAGGGCAAATGATGGACGGGCTGCAAGATGCCGCCCGCCAGATCGCCATTCTGAAATGGCATGTGCCGATGGGGCTGGCAGTGCTGCTGCTGACGCTGGCGCGCATTGCATGGTGGTTTTTTGCCGACCGCCACCCTGCCCCACTGGGCACTGGCTGGCAGGCACTTGCTGCCAAGGCAGGCCACACAGCCCTTTACGCGCTGCTATTGGTGATGACCGTGTCGGGCGTGGCGCTTATGGCGCTGTCGGGCGCGGGAGAGGTCGTGTTCTTCGGCAGCACTGCCCCGCTGCCCCAGTTCAGCGATTACCTGCCCCGCATACCCCATGGTCTGGGCGCGAAACTGCTGATCGCGCTGGTCGCGCTGCATGTCGCAGCCGCGATCTGGCACCAACGTGTGAAGCGCGACGGGGCCATGACCCGTATCCTGCCTGTGCGCGACTAACGCATAGCAAGCCGCCGCTACGCAAAACGCCGCCCCAATCCGGAGCGGCGTTTTTTTGGCTTTCGCCAGAAACCTGCGAGGCTGGCTTAGGCAGCTTCGGTGATGAATTTCACAGCATCGCCGAAGGTCTGGATGTTCTCGGCGGCGTCATCGGGAATCTCGATGCCGAATTCTTCTTCAAACGCCATGACCAGTTCGACCGTGTCCAAGCTGTCCGCGCCCAGATCGTCAATGAAGGACGCGCCTTCCGTGATCTTGGCTTCGTCGACGCCCAGATGTTCGACAACGATCTTCTTCACCCGATCCGCGATATCGCTCATGTTAGTCCTCATATTGTTATGGCCAGCCTTGGCCCGGAAATGTCCCTCGCCCACCCGTCCGGGCCTGCGTTGCGCGCCCAATAGGGTTATTGTGCGCTTACGTCAAGCCCTGCCGGGTCAGACCATCGCCATGCCGCCATTCACATGCAGCACCGCACCGGTCACATAGCCCGCCTCATGGCTTGCCAGATACAGGACCGCGCCCGCGATTTCTTCGGGGGTGCCCATGCGCCCGGTGGGGATTCGCGCGTTGATCGCAGCTTTCTGGTCGTCATTAAGCGCGTCGGTCATGGGCGTGGCGATAAAGCCGGGTGCCACGCAATTGACGGTGATCCCGCGCGAGGCCACTTCCTGCGCCAGCGCCTTCGACGCGCCCACAAGCCCGGCCTTTGCGGCGGCATAGTTCATCTGTCCCGGATTGCCGGTCGCGCCCACGACAGAGGTAATATTCACCACCCTGCCCCAGCGCGCTTTCATCATCCCGCGCATGGCCGCGCGCATCAGCTTTGCAGAGGCCGACAGGTTTACGTCGATCACATCCTGCCATTCTGCGTCGGACATGCGCATGGCAAGGTTGTCGCGGGTAATGCCCGCGTTGTTGACCAGAATATCCACGCCGCCCATGGCGTCGCTGGCTTGTTTTATCAGCCCGGCCACGGCATCGGGGTCCGACAGGTTGCAAGGCACCACATGCGCGCGCTCTGCTAGCTCCAAGGCCAAGGCCGATAGCGGGGCTTCGCGCGTGCCCGACAGCGCCACAGTCGCCCCGGCCCCATGCAGCGCGCGCGCAATCGCTGCGCCAATCCCGCCAGAGGCCCCGGTTATGAGTGCGCGTTTTCCTGTCAGATCGAACATGGCCGCCCTTTCGCGTTATGGTTGTGATAAACACTTGTTATTTGGTCCTATAACAAGCACCTAAGGGGTAATCAAAGACGAAAGCAGACCCATCATGCAACAAGCCTTCCCGAATCCGGACCAAATGCGCGCGGCCTTTTTGGCGGCGGTGGCCGCGGCGGACCCTGCGTCGGCGGCAACGCGCGCTTTGCACGCGCATCAGTTCAGCCTGCCCAAGGGGCGTTTGTTCGTGCTGGCCATAGGCAAAGCCGCGGGCGCGATGATGGGTGCGGCGCTGGCTGTCCTGCCCAAGCCGCAGACAGCCCTTGTCGTGACCAATTATGAGAATGCCGGGCCAGTCGCCGGCGCGCGCGTGATGGCCGCAGGCCACCCGGTCCCCGATGAGAACGGCTTGCAGGCCGGGCTGGCTGTGCACAAGATGCTTGCACGCACAACGCGCGATGATGCGGTTCTGGTGCTGGTGTCGGGCGGTGGCTCTGCGCTGGTGCCTGTGCCGGTGTCGGGTGTCACGGTGGATGACAAGATCAAGGTCAACCGGCTGCTTCTGGGGGCTGGGCTGGACATAACGCAGATGAACCTTGTCCGCCAGCATCTGTCGCGGCTGAAAGGCGGCGGGTTGCTGCGCGCGGCGGCCCCTGCCCCGGTCACAGCGCTGATCCTGTCGGATGTTATCGGGGATGATCTGCGCGTCATTGCCTCTGGCCCGACAGTTGCGCCCATCGGCACGCGGGCAGATGCCATGCGGCTGCTGGAAGATCGCGGGCTATGGTCCGTCGTTCCGGAAAGCGTGCGCGGTGTGCTGCGCAGCGATGATGCCCCGCGCCCGTTGCCAGAGGCCGCAAACCATTTGATCGGGTCGAACACGCAATCAGTTGCGGCGGCAGCCCGCGCCTTGCCCGGCGCGCTGGCCGACCCGGTGCCGCTGCTGGGCGATGTGGCAGATGCCGCCACGCGGATCGTGGCACTGGCAGACCGCCCCGGCATGACCGTTCTGGGCGGCGAAACCACCGTCACTTTGCGCGGCACGGGCATGGGCGGGCGCAATCAGGAACTGGCCTTGCGCGTGGCGCTGGCGTTGGCGGGCCGCCCCGGTTGGCGGTTCTTGTCGGCGGGCACCGATGGGCGCGATGGCCCGACAGATGCGGCGGGCGCAATCGTCGATGGCGGCACGGTCGCCCGCATTCAGGCCGCCGGGGGCGATCCGCAAGCACTTTTGGCCAATAATGACAGCTATGCCGCGTTAAAGCTTGCGGGCGATCTGTTGGTCACGGGGGGCACCGGCACGAATGTGGCGGATATTCAGATCATGGCGGTCGCCTGATAGCCCAAAGCTAGCGCGCATAGGTCAACACCGGCCTCCGACAGTTGCGGCCGCCATCCATGCAGCAATGGACAGCGGTGCTTTCGGCCAGGTCGCGGGCTCATTCGCGCCCGAACCCCCACGCGCTTGGCCGCCACGGGGTGCGCGCCCCGGCAATGGCGCTCGCGGTTGCAAGCTTGCCCTCTTGCCGCCGCGCGGGCTTTGCCCTATGCGCTTTTGCCATGACACAGCATGATTTCTGCCTCATCATCGACTTCGGTTCCCAAGTCACGCAGCTGATTGCGCGGCGCTTGCGCGAGTGGAATGTCTATTGCGAAATTCACCCGTTCAACACGGTGGATGATGCTTTTCTGACCGCGCGCGCGCCGAAAGCGATCATCCTGTCGGGCGGGCCGGGATCGGTGCCCGAAGCGGACAGCCCGCGCGCGCCGCAAATGGTGTTCGACATGGGCGTGCCCGTTTTCGGCATTTGCTACGGCCAGCAAGTGATGATGGAGCAGCTTGGGGGCTGCGTCGAATCCGGCCACCATGCCGAATTTGGCCGCGCTTATATCGAACCCGCGTCGGGCCATGCGGGCGATACGATCTTCAAAGGGGTGTTCGACGCGGGCCGCGAGCAGGTCTGGATGAGCCATGGCGACCGCGTGACCGCCCTTGCGCCGGGGTTCGAGGTGATCGCCACCTCGCCCAATGCGCCCTTTGCCATCGTCGGCGACCATGCGCGCCACTTCTATGCCGTGCAGTTCCACCCCGAAGTGCACCACACGCCCAAAGGCGCGCAGATGCTGGGCAATTTCCTGACACTTGCGGGTTTTTCGGGCGATTGGACAATGGGCGCTTACCGCGCCGAGGCGATTGCAAAAATCCGCGAACAGGTGGGTGACAAGCGGGTTATTTGCGGGCTGTCGGGCGGTGTGGACAGTTCGGTCGCTGCCGTGCTGATCCATGAGGCGATTGGCGACCAACTGACCTGCGTTTTCGTGGACCACGGCCTGCTGCGCCAGAACGAGGCGGAAGAGGTCGTGACCATGTTCCGCGACAATTACAATATTCCGCTAATCCATGCCGACGAATCCGACCTGTTCCTGGGCGAGTTGGAGGGCGTCAGCGACCCCGAAACCAAGCGCAAGATCATTGGGCGTCTGTTCATTGACGTATTCCAGAAATACGCCAGCCAGATTGAAGGCGCAGAATTCCTCGCCCAAGGCACGCTTTACCCCGACGTGATCGAATCGGTCAGCTTCAGCGGTGGCCCGTCCGTCACTATCAAATCGCACCATAATGTGGGCGGCTTGCCCGAAAAGATGGGGCTGAAACTGGTCGAGCCTTTGCGCGAGCTTTTCAAGGATGAAGTGCGCGCTTTGGGCCGCGAATTGGGCCTGCCCGCCAGCTTTATCGGCCGCCACCCTTTCCCCGGTCCGGGTCTGGCTATCCGCTGCCCCGGAGAGATCACGCGCGAGAAGCTGGACATCCTGCGCCGTGCGGACGCCGTCTATATTGACCAGATCCGCAAGCATGGGCTGTATGATGAGATCTGGCAGGCTTTCGCCGCGATCCTGCCCATGCGCACCGTGGGTGTGATGGGCGACGGGCGCACCTATGATTACGCGCTGGCCCTGCGCGCGGTCACGTCCGTGGATGGCATGACGGCAGATTACTACCCGTTCACCCATGAATTCTTGGGCGAAACCGCGACCCGCATCATCAACGAGGTGCGCGGCGTGAACCGGGTGTTTTACGATTGCACCAGCAAGCCGCCGGGCACGATCGAACTGGAATAAGCCCGTCAATCGCATCAATCGACGCGACGTTTGGGCTTTTCCAAGCCAATTCTCCATGCTACGCAAGGATTAGGACGGAAAAACCGTCGGTTCCGCAGGGTGCGGGGCATAATCAAAAACATACCGGGAGACCACCATGAAGAAATTGCTTCTCGCCAGCACCGCGCTGGCGCTTTCCGCTGGCATCGCCTCTGCCCAAGAGGTCAAAATGGGTGTGCTTTTGGGCTATACCGGCCCGATCGAAGATATCACGCCCTACATGGCCGACAGTGCCGAACTGGCGATGAAAGAAGTCAGCGACAGCGGCCTGTTTCTGGACGGCGCGACCATCACGCCCGTGCGCGCTGATTCGACCTGTGTTGACAGTTCCGCCGCGCAAGCCGCCGCAGAGCGTCTGATCTCTTCGGATGGCATTGTCGCCATGGTGGGCGCGGATTGCTCTGGCGTGACCATGGCCGTGTTGCAGAACGTGGCCATGTCGGCTGGCGTGCCGATGATTTCGCCCTCTGCAACCTCGCCCGCTTTCACGACGACAGAGTCGAACGGCATGTTCTTCCGCACCGCGCCGTCAGATGCGCGCCAAGGCGTGATCCTTGCCGATATCGTGCTGGAGCGTGGGTTCAACAGCGTGGCGCTGACCCATACCAACAACGATTACGGGTCGGGTTTTGCGACCGCATTCGCCGAAGCCTACACCGCTGGCGGTGGCACCATCACCACCACCGTCCCGCATGAAGAAGCCAAGGGCGATTATTCCGCCGAAGTCGGCACGCTGGCCTCTGCCGGTGGCGATGCGCTGGTCATTCTGGGCTACACCGATGGCGGTGGTTCGACCCTGCGCACGGCCTATGAACTGGGTGCGTTCGAGCAGTTCTTCATGGGCGACGGCATGTATGGCGATGCGCTGATTGCCAATACCGGCGAAGCGCTGGAAGGCACCGTGGGCACCATTCCTTGGGCGCAAGGCGATGGCGCAGAGGCATTCGCCGCCGTGGCCGAAGCCGCAGGCGTGCGCGCAGACAGCAGCTATACCCGCGAAAGCTATGACGCCGCCGCAATTCTGGCACTGGCCGCGCAAGCCGCAGGCGAAGCGACCCCCGAAGGCATTGCCGCCAACATTCTGGCCGTGGCCAATGCGCCGGGTGAGCCGATCCTGCCGGGCGAGTTGGCCAAGGGCTTGGAGATTTTGGCAAATGGTGGCGATATCGACTATGTCGGCGCGACCAATGTCGAGCTTGTCGGCCCCGGCGAAGCGGCGGGCAGCTTCCGGGAATACATCGTCGAAGACGGTGAATATAAGACTGTGAAGTTCCACTAACCTTTCGGTAGGAAACGGGTTCGCGGCCCAAGGGCATTCCCTTGGGCCGCAAGCCATATTGAGGACCAGCCATATGTCCATGATCCGGGTGGAAAACCTGCACAAGCATTTCGGGGGCTTTCATGCCGTCGATGGCGCGACACTGGAGATTGCCGAAGGCTCTATCACCGGCCTGATCGGCCCGAATGGCGCGGGCAAGACCACGCTGTTCAACGTGATCGCGGGGGTGTTGCCGCCGACATCCGGCACCGTCACCATGCTGGGCGATAGTATTACCGGCCTGCCGCCGCATGAATTGTTCCACAAGGGCTTGCTGCGCACGTTCCAGATTGCGCATGAGTTCCATTCGATGAGCGTGCGCGAGAACCTGATGATGGTGCCGCCGCGCCAGTCGGGTGAAAACCTGTGGGATGCGTGGTTCAAGGGCGGCAAGGTCGCGCAGGAAGAGGCCGCCATCCGCAAACGCGCCGATGAGGTGCTGGAATTTCTGACCATCGACCATATTGCCGATGAGAAAGCGGGCCAGATTTCGGGCGGGCAAAAGAAGCTGCTGGAACTGGGCCGCACCATGATGACCGATGCGAAAGTCGTCTTTCTGGACGAGGTCGGCGCAGGCGTGAACCGCACGCTTTTGAACACCATCGCCGATGCGATTGTCCGCTTGAACCGCGAAAAGGGCTATACCTTTGTCGTGATCGAACATGACATGGATTTCATTGGCCGCATTTGTGACCCGGTCATCTGCATGGCCGAAGGCAAAGTGCTGGCAGAGGGCACTCTGGACCAGATCAAGGCCAATGAGGCGGTGATCGAAGCCTATCTGGGCACCGGGTTGAAGAACAAGGTCAAGGACGGCGTGGCATGAGCCCGGTCGCTTGGGGCCGGGCAACGGGTGCCGAACGCAAGAAAACCATGAACAAGAAGAAGGGGCACGCGCATGGCTGAGCCTTTCCTGATCGGCGACGCCATGAGCGGCGGCTATGGCGGCGCGGATATTCTGCATTCCTGCACCATTGCCGTGGAAAAGGGCGAGATCGCTGTCATCGTCGGCCCGAATGGCGCGGGCAAATCGACCGCGATGAAGGCCGTTTTCGGTATGTTGAAGCTGCGCGAGGGCGCGGTGCGGCTGGCGGGCGAAGACATTACCGCCCTGACCCCGCAAGCCCGTGTGGCCAAGGGCATGGGCTTTGTGCCGCAGACAAGCAATATCTTCCCGTCGATGACGGTTGAAGAAAACCTTGAAATGGGCGCATTCATCCGCCGCGACAATATTCGCACGACGATGGAACAGGTTTACGCGCTGTTCCCGATCTTGCGCGACAAGCGCGGACAGGCGGCAGGCGAGTTGTCGGGCGGGCAGCGCCAACAGGTTGCCGTGGGCCGCGCGCTGATGACGCAACCGAAAGTGCTGATGCTGGACGAACCCACCGCAGGCGTCAGCCCCATCGTGATGGATGAACTGTTCGACCGCATTATCGAGATTGCTCGCACCGGCATTTCCATCCTGATGGTGGAACAAAACGCGCGACAAGCGCTGGAGATTGCCGATAAAGGCTATGTGTTGGTGCAAGGCGCCAACCGTTATACCGACACCGGTGCGGCGCTTCTGGCCGACCCGGATGTGCGCAAATCGTTTCTGGGGGGCTGAGGGCAATGGAGTTTCTGAACGCATTCATCAGCCTGTCGAATTTCATGCTGATCCCGGCCTTGGCCTATGGCAGCCAGTTGGCGCTTGGCGCACTGGGGATTACGCTGATCTATTCCATCCTGCGCTTTGCGCATTTCGCCCATGGCGACACGATGGCATTGGGCACCGCAGCCGTGATCGGCGGCACCTTCGCACTGCAAGGGGCTGGCATCAGCATCGCGCCGCTGCCCACGGCACTACTGGCCATTCCCTTGGGCGTGGTGGCCATGGTGATTTATCTGCTGGCCGCCGACCGCTTGGTTTACCGCTACTACCGCCGGGTGCGGGCAAAGCCGATGATCTTTGTCATGGCCAGCCTTGGTGTGATGTTCGTGACCAATGGCATCACCCGCCTGTTCATGGGCGTGGGCGAAACCCGGTTTGAAGATGGCGCGCGGTTCGTGTTCAGCGTGCGCGACTTCCGCGAGTTTACGGGTCTTGCCGAAGGGCTGGCGCTGCGCAACGCCCAAGCGATCACTATCATCACCGCGCTGGTCGTCATGGTGGCGCTATTCTGGTTCCTGAACCGCACCCGCGCCGGAAAATCCATGCGTGCCTATTCCGACAACGAGGATCTGGCGCTTTTGTCCGGCATCAACCCCGAGCGCGTGGTCACGATCACTTGGGTCATCACCGGTATTTTGCTGGTCTTGGCGGGCACGCTTTACGGGTTGGACAAGGGCTTTCGCGCCTTCAACTATTTCCAACTGCTGCTGCCGATGTTTGCCGCCGCCATTCTGGGCGGGCTGGGCAACCCCTTGGGGGCGATTGTGGGCGCCTATGTCGTCGCACTGGCGGAAATGGGCGTGACATTCGCGTGGCGCCGCGTGGCCAGCTACCTGTTGCCTGACGGGATCGAACCCTCGGGCATGGTCCAGCTTCTGCCGGTTGATTACAAATTCGCCGTGACCTTCATGATCCTTGTCATCGTGCTGCTGTTCCGGCCTACCGGTATCTTCAAGGGGAAAGTGCTATGACCGCGCGCGGATACGGTTTGTTCGCCCTGATGGCTTTGGCCTTGGCCTGTGTCGGCGCGTTCCAAAGCTGGCAACTGGCCATCACCATCCTGAATATGAGCCTGATCTCGGCCATCATGGCGCTGGGTGTTAACATGCAATGGGGCTATGCGGGCCTGTTCAATGTGGGCGTGATGGGCTTTACCGCCGTGGGCGGGCTGGCCGTGGTGCTGATCGCACAGCCCCCCGTGCCCGAAGCTTGGGCCGCCGGGGGTGCCAGCGCGCTGCTGGGCCTGATGCTGGGCGTGGCCAGCATTCTGGCCGCCGTGGTGGTCTACAAGCGCCTGCCCAAGGGGCGGCTGCGGGGCTTGGCCATTATCGGCGTGTTGGTCGCAGGATATTTGGTCACCTCGGCCGTATTCGGCCCCGCGACCAAGGCGATCGAGGCGGTCAACCCTGCATCCGAGGGCTATCTTGGCGGGCTTGGCCTGCCGGTGGTCCTGGCTTGGCCGGTGGGCGCGCTGTTTGCCGCGGGCGTGGCATGGGTTGTGGGCAAGGTCAGCCTTGGCCTGCGCTCTGACTATTTGGCAATTGCCACATTGGGCATTTCGGAAATCGTCATCGCGGTTCTGAAATTCGAAGGCTGGATGTCGCGCGGTGTGAATAACGTGTCCGGCATTGACCGGCCCGTGACCCGCCCGGTGGAACTGCAAGCGGCACCTTGGGTGCAATCGCTAGCCGAAACGCTTGGCTGGAGCGTGTCGCAAACCGCCTCTGTCGTCTCTGGGCTGGGCTATGCGGGGCTGTTCGCGCTGGTGCTTGCGGTGCTGATCTGGCTGTCAGAGCGCGCCTGGAATTCACCCTGGGGCCGCATGATGCGCGCGATCCGCGACAACGAAGTGTCGGCCCGCGCCATGGGCAAGAATGTCACGCAGCGCCATCTGGCGATCTTCGTGCTCGGCTCGGCAGTTTGTGGCCTTGCAGGCGCGATGATGGTGTCCATGGACGGGCAATTGACGCCGGGCAGCTATGAACCGTTGCGCTTCACTTTCCTGATCTGGGTGATGGTCATTGTCGGCGGGTCCGGCAACAATTGGGGCGCGGTGCTGGGTGGCTTCGTGATCTGGTTCTTGTGGGTGCAGGTCGAACCGGCCGGGCGCTGGTTCATGGAACTGGTCACATCGGGCATGGCAGACGGGTCGGACCTGAAAGCGCATCTGTTGTCATCGGCCAGCTATATGCGGCTTTTGACCATGGGCGTGGCACTGCTGCTGATGCTGCGCTTTGCCCCGCGCGGGCTGATCCCAGAGCGATGAGATGAGCCGCGCGATCCTGCTTCCGGCGGCGGGTGCGTCGCGCCGTATGCAGGGGCGCGACAAGCTGCTGGAACTGGTGGACGGTGTGCCGCTGATACGGCGCGCCGCCCTTCGTGCAATGGCGACAGGTGCGCGTGTTCTGGTGACCTTGCCGATGGGCAGCCAGCGTCACGACGTGTTGGCAGGACTGTCAGTGTCTATAGCGGAAATTGACGCCACCGAAGGCATGGCCGCCAGCCTGCGCGCGGGCGGCGCTTGGGCCAGCGATAGCGGGGCAAGCGCCCTGATGGTTGCTCTGCCCGACATGCCCGACATCACATCGCAAGACATGTCATTGCTGTTTACCGTTCAGGAAGCGACACCGGACGCCCCGTTGCGCGCCACCACCGAAAGCGGCGCGCCGGGCCATCCTGTGATCTTGCCGCGCGGGTTGTTTTCGGCCATGGCCGGGCTACAGGGCGATGCAGGCGCGCGGGCGATCTTGGTCGACCACCCACCCCGGCTGCACCCCCTGCCCGGCCAACGCGCCCTGACCGATCTGGACACGCCAAAGGCTTGGGCGGCATGGCGCGCAAAGCGTTAATCGCGCTTACCGAACAGCACTTTCTGCGCTTCGCGGTCCGTGGTCACGTCGCTGCGCTGATCCGCCGCCAGCGCGCGGCCCTTTTGCACCGCAGGTCGTGCGCCGACCTCGTCCAGCCATCGCGCCAGATGGGGTTTGTCGTCCAGCCGTTGCTCTTGGCCTTCCCAGAGCGAGGCCCAAGGCCAAATCGCCATATCCGCGATGGAATAGAACTCTCCCGCAACGAAGCGGTTCTCGGCAAGTTGCTTGTTCATAACGCCCAAAAGGCGCGCCGTTTCATTGCGGTAACGGTCCTTGGCATAGGGCAGATCATTCGGCGGTTCCATCGCCGGGGCGTATTTCAGGAAATGATGCGCCTGCCCCGCCATCGGGCCAAGCCCGCCCATCTGCCACATCAGCCATTGGTCCACCGCCACGCGGTCGCGTTCGGTTTCTCCGTAAAACTGACCGGTCTTGCGCGCCAGATATTGCAGGATCGCGCCGGATTCGAAGATGGAAATCGGTGTGCCATCCGGTCCGTCCGGGTCCACGATCGCGGGCATCCGGTTGTTCGGCGCGATTTTCAGAAAGTCCGGCTTGAACTGGTCGCCCGCGCCGATATTCACGAAATGGGTGTTATAGGGCAGCCCCATCTCCTCCAGCGCGATAGAGATTTTCCAACCGTTCGGCGTGGGCCAATAGTGCAACTCTATGGTCATGATCCGTCCTTTGCTTTTGCGTTGCTTCACAAGCTATGGGTTCGGCGTGGCTTGTCCAAGGGGGACGCGAAAAAACATGGCGCGCGACCGATCGCGGCATTGCTTGAAATTTGGCGGATTACTTGTATATACCAACAGATATCCAACAGGTGTGCGACATGATCGAAACCAAAATCCGCAAAGTGGGCAATTCGGCGGTCATGACATTGACCACAGAAATGCTGACGATCCTGGATGCCAAGGAAGGCGACACGCTGTTCGTGCTACGCGGGGATGACGGCAGTCTGAAGATCACACCAAATGACCCGACGCTGGAAGCAGCTTTGGCGGCGGCTGAAATCGTGATGGATGAAAATCGCGATCTGCTTCAGGCGCTTGCGTGACAGGGCCGGTCTGGGTTCCCTTTTCCGCGATAATTGCCATTCATGACCGCCAAATCGCCCGGCATGGTGGGGCTGCTGGCCTGCGGGACCGGGCCTTGCTGGAATCGGGTTGTGCCCGCGCCCTGAACCGTGCCGCCTATTCCGATGCAACGCTGGCCCAAATTGGCGCCGCCTATGCGTTCGGGATCAGCAAGGCGCATGCGTTCATGGACGGCAACAAACGCACCGCCTTTGTGACCGCGCTGACATTTCTACGTCTGAACGGGTATGCGTTTCAGACACATCCGGTAGACGGCGTGCGGATGATGGAAGATTTGGCTGCAGGCGCGGTCGGTGAGGACGCTTTCGCAGCTTGGTTACAGCGCGGAATGACCGCGATCTGACAGCGCGCCCCGGCGCATTCACCGGGGCGCGTTGCGCTACATTACCCAGCCGCCGCCACCGCGCGGCGGGTCATGACCCCCACAAGATGCGCGCGGTAGGCAGCGGTTCCGTGCAGGTCGGCGATCATTTCATGGGCCGAACAGGCCAGCCCCGTGATGGCGCCCTCGCTGAAATCGGATGACAGCGCTGCCTCTGCCTCTGCCCAGCGGAACACACCGTTTTCCGACGCGCCCGTGATCGCAACGCGCACGCCGCTGGCATAGCGCGCCACGAAGGCTGCGGTCAGGGCAAAGCGCGACGCGGGCTGCACGAATTTCGCATAGGCCGCAGCTTGCGGTATGGGAAAGCGGACAGAGGTGATGATCTCGCCTTCCTCTAACGCGGTGGCGAACATGCCTTGGAAATAGTCATCCGCGCCAATCTCGCGCCGGTCGGTGACGATGGTGGCACCCGTGCCAAGGGCTGCTGCCGGGTAGCAGGCCGAGGGGTCATTATTGGCCAAGCTTCCGCCGATGGTGCCGCGATTGCGCACCGCCGGATCGCCGATCTGGCCCGCCAAGGCGGCCAGACCGGGGAAATCGGCAGCCGCATCGCGCGCGACCTGTGCATGCGTTGTGGCGGCACCAATCACCAGCATGTCGCCTTCCCGGCACACCCCAACAAGGTCTGGAATGCCCGTCAGACTGACAAGCGTGCCCGGCGCGTTCAACCGCGCCTTCATGGACGGTATCAAGGTTTGACCGCCCGAGAGGGGCAGCGCATCCTCGCCCGCCAGCGCGGCCACGGCATCTGCGACCGATCCGGGTTTTACGAAGTCGAAATTATACATGGGTTCTCCTCCCTCAACCGTTCATCGCGGCCCAGACGCGCGACGGCGTCAGCGGCATGTCGATATGCGTTACATGCGTGTGGCCCGCGCGGTGCAGCGCGTCGATGGCGGCATTGACCACGGCGGGGGGCGAGCCGATCGCGCCTGCCTCGCCACAGCCTTTCACCCCCAGCGGGTTATGCGTGCAAGGCGTGATGCAGCTATGATCCACCGTGAAGCCCCGCACATCATCGGCGCGCGGCATGGCGTAATCCATGTAGCTGCCCGACAGAAGCTGCCCCTGATCGTCATAAACGCAGTTTTCCATCAAGGCCTGGCCAATGCCTTGGGCCAAGCCGCCATGCACCTGCCCTTCAACGATCATCGGGTTCACGATATTGCCGAAATCATCGGCGGCAATAAAGCGCAGGATGTCGATCTTGCCGGTATCCGGGTCCAGTTCAATCTCGCACCCATAGGCGCCCGAGGGGTAGGTGAAGTTCGACGGGTCGTAGAACGCCGTTTCCTCTAGCCCCGGTTCCAACTCTTCCAGCGGGTAGTTGTGGGGCACATAGGCCGCGAGCGTCACACCGGACCAATCAACCGATTTGTCAGTGCCCGCCACGCTGAATTTGCCATCCTTCAATTCGATATCCTCTGGCGCGGCTTCCAGCAGATGGGCGGCGATTTTCTTGGCCTTGTCGATCACCTTATTCGTGGCTTTGACAATGGCCGATCCACCCACCGCCAAGGAGCGCGAGCCATAAGTGCCCATGCCCATCGGCGTGTTCGACGTGTCGCCATGGTGAATCTCGATGCTGTTCGCATCGACCCCGATCATGTCCGCGACCACTTGGGCAAAGGTGGTTTCATGCCCCTGCCCGTGGCTGTGGCTGCCGGTATAAACGCTGATCGAGCCTGTGGCATTGACCCGCACGGAGGCAGATTCGTAAAGCCCCGCGCGCGCGCCCAATTGGCCAACAAGGTTCGAGGGCGCGATGCCGCAAGCTTCGATGTAATGGGCAATGCCAAAACCGCGCAGCTTGCCGCGGGCTGCACTTTCAGCGCGCCGTGCTTCAAAGCCCGCATAATCGGCCAGTTCCAGCATTTTATCCATCGTGGCGTGATAGTTGCCGGTGTCGTAAACCACCGCGACCGGGGTCTGATACGGGAAGTCCTCTGGCTTGATGAAGTTCTTGCGCCGCAGTTCAATCGGGTCCACCCCCAATTCGCGTGCGGCCTTGTCCACCAAACGTTCCAGCTGGAACGTGGCCTCTGGCCGCCCCGCGCCGCGATAGGCATCGACCGGGACGGTATTGGTGAACACGGCTTTTACGTTCACATAGATCAGCGGGGTTTTGTAATTCCCGGCCATCAGCGTGCCGTGCAGCCATGTCGGGATGGACGGTGCGAAAGTGGACAGATAAGCGCCCATATTGGCGTAGGTTTCGGTGCGCAGCGCGGTGAAGTTATGCTCTGCATCCAGCGCCAATTCGATCTTGGTTTTATGGTCGCGGCCATGCGCATCGGAAATGAACGCTTCTGACCGCGAAGAGGTCCATTTCACCGGGCGCTTCAAGACCTTGGCGGCATAGGTGACAAAAGCCTCTTCCGCGTAATGATAGATCTTGGACCCGAAGCCCCCGCCCACATCGGGCGCGACCACGCGCAGCTTGTGTTCGGGAATGTTCAGCACGAACGCGCCCATCAGCAGACGGATGACATGCGGGTTCTGGCTGGTGGTGTATAGCGTGTGGTTGTCGCCCCATGGGTCGTAATCGCCCACGGCAACGCGCGGCTCCATCGGGTTGGCGACAAGGCGGTTGTTGGTCAGCTCCAACGACACGACATGCGCGGCGCTCTCGAACGCCGCGTTCACCGCGTCCTTGTTTTCTTCGACAAAACCCCAATCGTAGCACAGGTTCGAGGTCAGATCGTCATGCACCTTTGGCGCGCCTTCGGCCAGCGCGGCCTTCATATCGACAACCGGCTCCAGTTCCTCGATATCAACCTCGATCGCTTCGGCTGCGTCACGGGCCTGCGCGTAGGTTTCCGCCACCACGGCGCAGATCGGATCGCCCACATGGCGCACCTTGCCTTCGGCCAGAATGGGGTGCTTGGGTTCCTGCATGGGTTGGCCGTGGCGGTCCGTCACCTGCCAACCGCACGGGATGCCGCCCGCGCTGTCGAAATCGGCGGCGGTAAAGACCCGCAGGACGCCATCCATCGCTTCGGCGGCAGAGGTGTCGATCCCCTTGATGCGCCCATGCGCCACGTCCGAGCGCAGGAAATGCACGAAAGCTTGACCGCGCAGGTTGATATCGTCGGTGTATTTGCCGTTCCCGGTCAGGAACCGCGTATCCTCGCGCCGCTTTACGCTGGCGCCGATGCCGTCATCTTTTGGCATGTCTCTCTCCCTGAAATTCTGTGACTTATTCAGCCGCCAATGCGCCCGTGTCCTGACCCGATGCCGCCATCACCGCGCGCACGATGTTCTGATACCCGGTGCAGCGGCAGATATTGCCCTCCAGATAATGGCGCACCTCTTCTTCGGTCGGCTTGGGGTTTTCGGCCAGCAGGGCCGCGGTGCTCATGACCATGCCGGGCGTGCAGTAACCGCATTGCAGACCGTGATAATCCTGAAACGCTTGCTGGATGCGGCCCAAGCTGCCATCGGGATTGGCCATGCCTTCGACGGTCGTGACCTCTGCCCCTTCCAGATCGGCGGCGAAAGCGGTGCAGGATTTGACCGCCTGCCCGTTCACCAGCACCACGCAAGCGCCGCATTGGCTGGTGTCGCAGCCGACATGGGTGCCGGTCAGCTCCAACCCTTCGCGCAGGAAGCTGGACAGTAATGTCCGCCCTTCCACCTCGGCCCCCATCTTGCGACCGTTCACAACCATCGTCACCTTGCTCATGTGGCTCCTCCCAGCATTGGCTTTGGTCGAAGTGAACCACGGAACGCCGCCCGCGCCTATACGACCTTGGGTGTAGCCTGTTCGCTTTACAGTGCCGCGGCAAAAGGCCAATATGCGCCGGTTGCAACCATGCCGGAGGGGCCATGCGCAAATTCCTTGTGATCCTGGATGATAGCCGCGAATGCCTGAACGCGATGCGCTTTGCCGCGATGCGGGCCGCGCATACCGGCGGGCAGGTGCAGATCCTGTCGATCATCTCACCCGAGGAATTCAAAGGGTTCATGGGCGTGGCCGATGTGATGCGCGCCGAGGCGCGCGAGCGCATAGAGGCGCATTACGAGGTTTTCGCCAAGTGGATGCGCGACCGACAAGGCGTGAACCCTGAACTGGTCATCCGCGAGGGCGAGGCCGTGTCCGAGATATTGGCGCAGATCACCGACGACCCGGAAATCGGCATATTGGTGTTGGGTGCGGGCACCGAGGGCAACAATCCCGGCCCGCTGGTCACGCAGCTAACGCGGTCATCGGGCACGCTGCCGGTGCCGATAACCATCGTACCGGGCGAATTGACGCGGGACCGGCTGGAAGCGATTTCCAAGGGCTGATGTGGTATGTGCGGCGCGCGCGGCGGTGCCGTAGGGTTTTACTAACAAGATCAAGACGGAAGGGGGGCACGCATGAAACTGGTGCGGTTCGGGCCTGCGGGGCAGGAAAAACCGGGGATGCTGGACAAACACGGGCGTTTGCGCGACCTGTCCGGGCTGGTGGCGGATTTCGCGGGCAATACCGTGTCGCTTGCCGCACTTGCCGAATTGGCCGCGCGCGATCTGGAAAGCGCGCCGGTAGTTGCAGGGTTGGAACGGCTTGGCCCGCCTTTGGCATGGGTGCCGAATTTCTACTGTATCGGGTTGAACTATGCCGCCCATGCCGCAGAGACGGGTGCGGCCAAGCCCGCCGAGCCTTTGGTGTTTTCCAAGGCCACATCGTCGCTGGCGGGGCCAGAGGATGACATCATCATTCCCAAAGCTGCGTCGCGCGTGGATTGGGAAGTGGAACTGGGCGTTGTCATCGGCAAGCCTGCGCTGAATATCTCGGAATCAGAGGCGCTGGACCATGTTGCGGGCTATGTTGCCATCAATGATGTGTCGGAACGCAGCTTTCAAAAAGACCGCGGCGGGCAATGGATAAAGGGCAAATCCGCGCCATCCTTCGGCAAGATCGGGCCATTGTTGGTGACCCGCGACGAGGTGCCGGACCCGCAGGCGCTGGACCTGTCCTTGGCCGTGAATGGATCGGCGCGGCAAGAGTCCAACACGTCGGACATGATCTTTTCGGTTGCCGAAATCGTGGCTTACATGTCGCAATTCATGCGGCTTATGCCCGGTGATGTGATCGCCACGGGCACGCCCTCTGGTGTGGGTCTGGGGATGACACCACCGCAATTTCTGGCCCCCGGCGACGTGGTGGCGCTGGAAGTGGCCGGGCTTGGGCGACAGTTTTCGCAGGTGGTGGCGGCCTGACAGGGCCGCCACGCGCAGCATTTAGGCCGCAGCGCTAAGCATTTGCGCGATTTCGTCTTTCAGCGCCATACGCTCGCGGCGCATCTGGGTTTCGGCGGCTTCCGCCACGGGTTCGACATTGGTTTCGGCGCGGTGAATTGCGCGGTTCACCTCGTGATAGCTGTCGCAGAGCTTGGCGAAATGGGCGTTTTCCAGTTTCAGCCGGTGCAGGGCATCTGCCTGGTTGGGAAATTCCTCTGCCAATTCATGCGGGGTGTGGGACATGTTCGCTCTCCTATCGGTGGTTACACCGACGAGTTTAGTCGCCCGAAGACCCCGCGCCTTGATCTGGCGCAATCAACGACGCCCCTGCCAAACCTGATACAGCCATAGCAGCGCAAGCGACCCTAAAAGCGCCAGCACGAACGCCCCGGCCCAGCCTGCCGACGCCATCAAAAAACGGAACCCAAGCCCGCCGACAACAGCGCCCAGAACACCGATCACCATCGCTGTGGGCAGGTCGGTATTCATCCGCATCAGCCGCGTGGCGATCACCCCGGCCAAAGCGCCCATAACAATCAGCAGCACGACCGGCATTTAGGCCCCCGTCTGCGCGGCGATTTGGGCGCGGGTCTGGCGCCCGCGTTCGGTCGCGGATTTAAGCTGGCCACAGGCGGCCATAATATCCTCTCCGCGCGGGGTGCGGATGGGGCTGGCATAGCCGGCCTTGTGGACGATATCGGCAAAGCTTTCGATCCGCGCCCAATCGGACCGTTGATAGGGCGCGCCGGGCCATTCATTGAACGGGATCAGGTTGATCTTGGCCGGAATCCCCGCAATCAGCCGCACCAGCCGCCGCGCATCGGCATCGCTGTCATTGACATCTTTCAGCATGACATATTCGAAGGTGATCCGCTCGGAATTCGACAAGCGCGGGTAGTCGCGCAAGGCGTCCAGCAGCGTGGCAATGTTCCAGCGCTTGTTGATGGGCACCAGCTTGTCGCGCACCTCGTCGGTGGTGGCGTGAAAGCTGATCGCCAGCAGGCAGCCGATTTCCTCTGCCGTGCGGGCAATTTCGGGCACAACGCCCGAAGTGGACAGCGTAATCCGGCGGCGAGAGATGGACAGCCCTTCGCTATCCATGACCACCTTCATCGCGTCGCGCACATTGTCGAAATTATAAAGCGGTTCGCCCATCCCCATCAGCACGACATTGCTGACAAGGCGGGTTTCGTTCTTGGGTGCGCCCGGTTCGGGCCATTCGCCAAGATCGTCGCGCGCGACCAGAAGCTGCCCGACAATTTCCGCAGCGGTCAGGTTGCGCACCAGTTTTTGCGTGCCGGTATGGCAAAAGGAACAGGTCAGCGTGCACCCGACCTGACTGGATACGCAAAGCGTGCCGCGGTTCTCTTCGGGGATATAGACGGCCTCTACCTCGTGCCCGCCGGCAATGCGCAGCAGGTATTTGCGCGTGCCATCTTCGGACACTTGCCGCGTCACAATCTCGGGGCGGTCCAAGGTGAAGGCCGCTTCCAACTGGTCGCGATAGCCCTTGGCCAGATTGGTCATGGCGCCAAATTCCTGCACGCCCCAATGGTAGACCCATTGCCAGATCTGCCCCACGCGCATCTTAATCTGCCGCTCTGGCGTGCCGATGGCGGCCAGCGCATCGGCCATCTGCGCGCGGGTCATGCCAACAAGCGAGCGTTTCTCGCCCTCTGGCTGCTTGCGCGGGATGGTCAGCACGTCTTGGGTGATGGGGGCTGTGGCGGTCATGGCGTGGCTTTCGGAAAATCTGTCGTGCATCATATAACAAAACCGCCCGGAAAAGACAGTCCGGGCGGTCCTATCTGTCGGGACATCCCGATATTTACTCAGCGCATTGGCGCTGCGCTTCTTCCGTCGCGGCGGTAAACCCAAACAGCGAGAACGTATCGCGCGTGTCTGTCCCGCGCGCCGAACGCGCGCTCAGCACCGCTTCAGAGCCTGCACGCAAAGTGGCAAGGATGCGCGCGTCTTCTTCTGGTGCGCCGGACCATGCCCATTCGCCATTCACGAAAAGCTGGTATTCGGTATCACCCACCGTAAGCCCCACGGTCGAATCGGGCGCAAACGGGTAGCCGCCGGTGAAAGAGATTTCCGGCGTTTCGCTGCCGGGGCGGTACGTTGCGAACAACAAAATGTCGCCGCGCCGCACTTGCACCGGTTCGCCACCGCGTGTGTTGACGGTTTCGCGCGGGGCCGAGACGGCCCAGCATTCTTTCGGGTCATCTTCGACAAACACGCTCCACGCCGTGTCTGCGGCCACGCGGTTGGTCGATTCCTGCGCCAATGCCGCGCCGCCTGCAAGTGCAAGGACGAGCACCGCGCCCAGTGCCATTCCGGCTTGGTTTCGTGCGTGAAACACCATCTGCTTGCTTGCCTCCGAGCTGTGCGATCCGTTAGATCGGGCCTGTTCGCGCCCCTTTTGCAGTCAAGTGCAACATGGGCTGTCACATTTCAAAGGTTTTCATAACCGTTAGACACCCGAAGTTCAAAGCCCTAGCGTTAAAAAATCGCGCAAGCGTGAAACAACCCGCGCAATCAGGACAGGATAAGCAAGAACATGCCGAAGCAGGACAAAGCCACCCCCGCCGGGATCGCAAAGGGTGCGGTGCCCATGGTCGAGTTGTGGCGCGGCGACCGGCTGGAATCGGTGCATCAGGGTCACGCGGTTGTTATGCGTGCCGATGGCGAGATCGTGGAAAGCTGGGGGCGGCCCGATGTGGTGATCTACCCGCGGTCAAGCTGCAAGATGGTGCAGGCGTTGCCGCTGGTCGAATCGGGCGCGGCCAAGGGGCTGGCCGCATCGCAACTGGCGCTGGCCTGTGCCTCGCATCAAGCAAGTGCGGCGCATGTTCAGATGGTCACGCGCTGGCTGGCCGATCTTGGTCTGTCGGATGACGGCCTGCGCTGCGGCGCGGCCCCTCCGGGCGATCAGGCCGAACGTGACCGGCTGATCTGCACCCATGCCGAGCCATGCCAGAGCCATCATGAATGCTCTGGCAAACATGCGGGCTTTCTGACCCTGAACCGGCATCTGGGTGGCGGGAGCGAATATGTGGACCCCGACCACCCCGTGCAACGCTCGGTGCGCGCGGCCTTCGAAGAGGTGACGGGCCAGACCTCTCCGGGTTACGGGATAGATGGTTGCTCCGCGCCGAATTTCGCCACCGAACTGCAAGGGCTGGGGCTGGCTATGGCGCGCTATGCAACCGCCAAGGATACCGCAGGCGACAGCCGCAATCGTGCCATGGCCCAGTTGCGCGATGCGATGATGGCCCATCCCGATATGGTGGCGGGCCACGCCAAGGCCTGCACCAACCTGATGCGCGCTGCCAATGGGCGCGCGGCGGTCAAGACCGGTGCGGAAGCGGTTTTCGTGGCCATGTTGCCCAAACAGGGGCTTGGGATAGCGCTGAAAATTGCCGATGGTGGCATTCGCGCGTCCGAAGCGGCCATGACCGGGCTTTTGCAGCGCTATGGTGCCATCGACCCGGCCGATCCGGTCGTTGCCCAATACCTTGGGCCATTGCGCAATCGGCGCAATCTGGTCGTGGGCGACACGCGGCTGGCGGCGGGGTTTGCCTGACGCATACCCTTGCCGCAGCGCAGCATGACAGCTTCCCCTGTCCTGCCCGATGGGCTAGACAAGGCAACAGTCGCAGAGGAGATTAGCAATGTTCAAGTTCCTGTTCGGAAGCAAGGCTGCCGCGCCAGAGGTCAAGCGCGAAACCCAGCGAGAGACCGTCCTGCGCGCGCAAGCCGAGATTAACGAGATTCTCGCCACCCTCAGCCCCAAGCCGCGGATCACGATCTACCCCGAAGAGGGCAGCTTCACCATTGACCTGCCAGAGCAGATGCCGGACGAAGCCAAGGCCCTGCCCGCGCCCGACCTGCAGCCCGGCTCGCAAGGCAGCACCCCCACCGCCTGATCCTGCCGCTTGCCCATCGCGCGCCTGTGTCGTAGCGTCGCACCCGAACCAGTGGGAGGACGACCGCCAATGAGCGATAAAATACAAGCCTTCGAGACGCTCCAGATTCATGCCGGCGCGAACCCGGACCCGGCCACCGGCGCGCGCCAAGTGCCGATCTACCAGACCACGGCCTATGTCTTTCGCGATGCCGACCACGCGGCGGCGCTGTTCAACTTGCAGGAAGTCGGCTTTATTTATTCGCGGCTGACAAACCCGACCGTGTTCGCGCTGCAAGACCGTATGGCCGCGCTAGAGGGGGGTGCGGGGGCCGTTTGCTGCGCATCGGGCCATGCGGCGCAGATCCTTGCGCTCTTCACCATTATGGGGCCGGGGCTGAATATTGTGGCGTCCAACCGGCTGTATGGCGGCACGGTCACGCAGTTCAGCCAGACCATCAAACGTTTTGGCTGGTCGGCCAAATTCGTCGATATCGACGATGCCGCAGCGGTCGAAGCCGCGATCGACGACAACACGCGCGCGGTATTTTGCGAATCCATCGCCAATCCGGGCGGGCATATTGCCGACCTTCCCGCGCTGGCCGCAATTGCCGACAAGCACGGGATTCCGCTGATCGTGGATAACACGACCGCCACGCCTTATCTGTGCCGCCCGATTGAACATGGCGCGACGCTGGTGATCCATTCCATGACCAAATACCTGACCGGCAATGGCACCGTCACCGGCGGCTGCATTGTCGATTCGGGCAAGTTCGACTGGTCCGCGAATGACAAATTCCCCGGCCTGTCGCAGCCCGAGCCCGCCTATCATGGGCTGAACTTTCACGCAGCACTCGGGCCGCTGGCCTTCATGTTCAACGCCATTGCCGTGGGCATGCGCGATCTGGGCATGACGCTGAACCCGCAAGCTGCGCATTACACCTTGATGGGCATTGAAACCCTGTCGCTGCGGATGGAGCGGCATTGCGAGAACGCGCTGAAGGTCGCGGAATGGCTGGAACACCACCCGGCGGTCGACCATGTGACCTATGCCGGGCTGAAGTCTTCGCCCTATTATGACCGGGTCGCCAAGATATGCCCCAAGGGCGCGTCCTCGCTGTTCACCTTCGCACTGAAGGACGGCTATGACGCCTGCGTGAAGCTGATCGATTCGGTGGAATTGTTCAGCCATGTGGCCAATCTGGGCGACACGCGTTCGCTGATTATTCACTCGGCCTCGACCACGCATCGGCAGTTGACGCAAGAGCAGCAGGTCGCGGCGGGTGCGGCCCCGAACGTTGTGCGCGTGTCCATCGGCACCGAAAACGCGGCTGATATCATCGCCGATCTGGAACAGGCATTGGCCAAGGCGACCGCCTAATGCCACTGGCCGCGCGCTCTGCCCGGATTGCGCGGCCAAGCAATTTTTCGCTATACCGGTGCCGGGGTGGGGTTTTCCGACTCCCGATACTGTTTGGAATTTGTTAAGGCCAAGCCATGAAACCGAATTTTGCCCTTGGTCTGACAGATGACGGCATCACGCTGTGGCAGCGCGATAGCGCGGGGTTATTGCGTGTTGGCGTCGTCGCGTTGGATGCGCCCGATATGGACGTGCAGATGCAGGCGCTGGTGGACAAGGCCCGCGCATTGGCACCGGACGGGATTGCCACGCAGCTTGTCGTGCCCGATGAGCAGGTTCTGTATACCGACATTCCGGCACAGCCGGATGACGCCGCCATTCGCGCCGCATTGGACGGCAAGACGCCCTACCCTGTAGATGAGCTGGATTTCGACTGGCAAGAGATGAACGGCGCGCTGCGCGTGGCCTTGGTCGCACGCGAAACACTGGCAGAGGCCGAGGACTTCGCGCGGGCGCAGGGGTTGAACCCTGTCTGCTTCGTCGCCGCGCCGCAGTCGCAGGGTTTTACCGTGCAGCCGTTTTTCGGGCGTGTTCGCGGGGTCAAGGACCGGGCCGAGGATTTGGGGCGCGGCGGTGCGATCCAGCATGAAATCGGGATTGCAGACCTTCCCAAGCCAAAACAGCCGCAGACGGCACCGGCCCCAAAGGCAGCGCCCGAACCGACCGCGCAGGCGAATGCAGCGCCGGGTGACAGCGGCCCGGCCAAGCAAGACGCCGCCGCAGATGCCAAGCCTACGGCGAAAACCACAAAGGGTGACGTGGCGCAGGACAAGCCCGACACGGGCGAGATTTGGACGACACCCCCAACGGACGACATCAAGACCGACCCAAGCAAAGCGGCGCAAAACAAGTTTGATTTTGCCCGCAAAGACGAGTTGAGCGACGCCGCCAAAGCAGCGGTGGCCAAGGCGCTCAGCCCCCTTAAGGCCACGCCGAAAAGCCCTGAGCCCGCAGCCAGCACCGGCGGTGACGATTTCGCGGCCTTCCGCTCGCGCCGGGCCGCGCCGCGTGCTGCACCTGTTGCCAACCCGGTTGCCGCGCCCGTGGCGCCACCTTCCGCGTCTGAGGCCAAAGCCACCAAGGCGCTGACCGCCTTGACGAAATCGCGCAGCCTGTCGTTTGGCAGCTTGGGCGGCGCAGCTTTGGCGGAAAAACTGCGCGCGTCGGTGTCAGCCCCGGTCAGCCGGGCCAGCAGCAGTTTGTGGGGCGCCACCGCACGTTTGCAACGCAAATCGGATGCCGCCACACGGGCCGACACGCCCGCGAAGGCCGCGCTTGCCCATGCCGAGGCCGCGAACCTTGCGACGAAAACCCCGGCCAAGGACATTCCCAAGGCCCCCAAGCCCATCTCTAAACCCATCGCCAAGCCGATCGCAAAGCCCGAAGCCGACCCGGAAGCAGAACGCCTGACCGTGTTCGGGGCGCGGCGGCATGGCGCCGCATCCGAGCCGAAACTGCCCGGGCGCGCTTTGGCGCTCAGCGGGGCGGGGTTGCTGCTGGTGCTGGCGGTGGGTGTGTGGGTGTTCTATTTTACCCAAGCGCAAGCCCCTGAACTGGCGCAACCCGATTTACCCGCAGACACCGCCACCGAGATTGCCGCCCCCGAGGCTTTGGGCATTGATCCGCCGGAGGATGATCCGTTGACGGGTGATGCGGCAGAGGATGTGGAATCTTCCCTTGGCGTGACCGATGCTGCGCAAAATCAGGGCAGCGCCGAGACGCCCGAAGCGCCGGACGTTGACGGCGCGACCTCTGGTGGCAGCTCTCCCGAAATTGAGCGGCAGGCGCAAAGCGCGGGGCGGCTGGCGGCCTTGCGCTCTATGCGGGCGATTGCACCCGAAGCGCCGGGCAACCTGCCCAATGTGCAATCCGCGCCAGAACCTTTTGGGTCTACCCCCTTGCCGCCCTTGCGCGGGGCGGAGGCGCCGCAAGTGGCGGAACAGCAGACAGAAACGGAAGATGCCGTTGCGCCTGAACCAAGCTTGCCGCCGGGCGAGGAGTTGCTGGACATCAACGTTACCGAAGGCAGCCCGACCGTCGTGCCGCCTGCGCGCCCCGAAGGCATCGCGCCAGAGCCGGCCCCAGAACCCACCCCAGAGCCGACCCCGGAACCGCAAGCTGCGGCCCCCACGCTTCTGGATGAAAGCGATGTGGTGGTCGATGTCACCGAAGGCGCGCCGCCAAGCGTGCCGCCCGACCGCCCGGCGGGGATTGCACCCGACCAAGCCCCCCCCGCCGAAACCACCCCAGAGGACGATGCGCCCGAAGATCAGTCCAGCTTGCCGCCGCCTCCGGGCGGCGTTGCGCTGACCATGCTGTCGCCGCAGGCGCGCCCGGCAGAGATTGTCGCGCAGGCGGAAGACCTGTCAAACCAGTTTGCCAGCGCGACACAGCAAGCGGTGGCGGCATCGCTGCGCCCGTCGGGGCGGCCCAATGGCTTTAGCCAGACCGTGCAGCGTGCACTGGCCGCGGCCCGCATTCGCGCCGTGGACGAACCGCAGGCGCAAGTCGTGCAGGCCTCTGCCGCCGCCGTGCCCAGCATTCCCAGTTCTGCCTCTGTCACCCGCGCGGCCACGCAGACCCGCGCGATCAACCTGCGCCAGATCAACCTGCTGGGGGTGATGGGCACGCCTTCGGCCCGGCGCGCCTTGGTCCGGCTGGACAATGGGCGCGTTGTGACCGTTCAGGTGGGCGAGCGGCTGGATGGTGGGCAAGTCACCGCGATTGGTGAAAGCGAATTGCGATATAACAAGCGCGGGCGCGATCTTGTGCTGCGCATTGCGTCCTGAATGACGCCTCAACCGAGATTGACCACACCATGACCGAAAAAACCGTTGCCCCCGCCGTCAAGATCGGGCTGGAGCTTGGCCCCGTCTTCCTGTTTTTCTTGGGCTATGTCACCACGCGCGGGCAAATTTACACGATTGGCGGCACCGAATACACCGCCTTCATTCTGCTGACGGCGGCGTTCATTCCGCTGATGGCCTTGGCAACCTTTGTCTTGTGGCGGCTGTCGGGGCGGCTGAGCAAGATGCAGCTTGTCACCCTTGTGATGGTCGTTGTCTTTGGCGGGCTGACCGTGTGGTTGAACGATGACCGGTTCTTCAAAATGAAACCCACGGCCATTTACGGCATATTCGCGCTGCTTCTGGGCATTGGGTTGCTTCGTGGGCAAAGCTGGCTGGAACTGGTCATGGAAGGCGCGTTGCCGCTGACCCATGATGGCTGGATGCTGCTGACCAAGCGGTTGGCGCTGATGTTCCTTGCCATGGCCTGCGCGAATGAACTGGTCTGGCGCAGTTTCTCGACCGATATGTGGGTGAATTTCCGCACCTTCGGCTTGCCGGTTGCGCTGTTCGGGTTCTTTTTGCTGCAAGCGCGCTTGTTCGAGCGTTACAAATCTGGCACCGAATAATCCGCGCGCAACTGCGCGCGGTGCAGCGCCAGCCAATAGGCGCTGGTCAGAAGCGGGCCGTTCTGGATCTCGCCGCTGGCGACAAGCTGCATCATCCGGTCAAAGCTGATGATATGGCGGCGGATATCCTCATGCTCTGCCGCCAGCCCGCCAATGGCGCGGTCATCTTCCGGCAAGGCGCATAGCCCGACATATTGATACAGGCATTCGCTGATCGACCCGGGCGATGGGTAAGCCTGTCCGACGAAATTCAATGCCTCTGCGCAAAGCGTCACGCCTGCTTCTTCCTGCGCCTCGCGCAGCGCGGCCTCTGGCGGGGCTTCGCCCGGGTCGATGCGCCCGGCAATCGCTTCCAGTGACCAGCAATTCGCGGCATCGCGCAGGTATAGCCCGTAGCGGAACTGTTCCACCAACAAAACGCAATCGCGCGCGGGATCGTAGGGCAGCAGGGTCACGGCATCTGAAATCAGAAAGCCCGCGCGCCGCACCACGGGGCTAAGCGTGCCATCGAAACGGCGAAAGCGCAGGTCGTTGGATTGCACCCCAAAGAAATAGGCATAAGGATGCGCGGTTGTAACGGTTTCGACATCTTTAGGTCCGGCGGCGCGGCGCAGGCTGTTTGGGGTTGGCTCTGCGCGCGCACGCAACCGCGCACAGGCATGGGCCAGCAGCATCGGGTAGCGCACCGCCAACGCATCGCGGTCATGGCTGCGGGCCAGCAGCATGATCTCGGCACTGGCGAGCGTAGCCGCCTCTCCCATGCGGGCGACCCAATCGGACAGCACCCATGGCGCAGCATCGGGCGATATTTGCGCGTGCTCCGGCAGATAGACCCAGACATGGCCACCCTGCCCGTCTGCCAGCGCCTGACGCGTATACCCAAACAGCGATTCATACAGGTCCAGCCGCGCAAGTTCCGGCGCGTCGAGCCGCAGCAGCAGCCCCGTGGCAACTGCGCCATCACGGGCGGTCAGCACGGGATAGCCGTTTTGCTCCAGCACGGTATGGCCCGGAAGCCGCGAATCTTCGAACGGGGCCTCTGCCCCCAGCACCGCCGCGCGCAAGGGATGATGCCGCAACGTGCCGAACAGAAAAACAGGGTGGTTCATCTGGCCGTGCGCCGCGCTTCCATGGCGCGGCACAACACGGCCAGCACCACGCCGCCGACAAGGCAGAACAGGCCAAGGGGGATCGAAATCTCGGGGGTTGCCAACTTGGGCGCTTCCTCTGCAATGTAATGGAAAAAGCCCTGCATCGCGTCGTCCAGATCCCTGTGGCGGGTCTGGTAGCCTAAGCGAAAGGTCTCGACCGTGGCGCCTGCCGCCAAGGTCAGCAAGGTCGCCACGATCACGCCTTGGACCATTGCAAAAACCGATTGCACCCAGCGCCCGTCAATGCGCGGACCGGCAACCAGCCAGCCCGAAAGCGCCCCCATCGTGCCGGCAACCGCATTTGCGCTGCCGGACACGCGCGCGCCCTCTTGCAGCGCCTGAAAGCTGGTGGCGACGTAAACCGCCATCGCGGCAAAGACGAGCATGGCGAACAGGCGCGTCAGCGTAGGTTGGGCAGACATGGCACTTCTCTTGGGCAATACTTAATCGTCGCGCGCGCGCTCCGCTTCGATCTCGCGCCAGCGGGCCACGGCACGGTTATGATCGGCCAAGTTTGTGCTAAAAGTATGACCGCCGGTGCCATTTGCGACAAAATACAGATAAGGCGTGGCATCCGGGTTCAGCGCCGCTGCAATCGACTCTCGTCCGGGGTTGGCAATGGGGGTGGGTGGCATTCCGTCAATACGGTATGTGTTGTAGGGTGTCACCGCGTCCAGTTCCGACCGGCGCAACCCACGGCCCAAAGTGCCCTCGCCCATGGTAATGCCATAAATCACCGTCGGGTCGGTTTGCAGCCGCATGGGAATGCCCAGCCGATTGACGAAAACGCCTGCCACCTGCGGGCGTTCTTCTGGATCGGCGGTTTCCTTTTCCACGATAGAGGCCATGATGAGCGCGTCGTATGGGCTGTCATAGGGCAGGTCCGGCGCGCGGGTTTCCCAAAGCTCGGCCAAGATCGTCTCTTGCCGCGCACGCATTTCGGCCAGCAATTCGGCCCGGTCCTGTCCGCGCGTTACCGCGTAGCTGTCGGGGGCCAGCCAGCCTTCGTCGGGTTGCTCGCCCACATCGCCCGACAGGAATTCGGCCTGCCGCAGCCCATCCCAGATCTGCCAGCTTGTGGCCCCCTCGGCCACGGTAATGCGCAAGCTGATATCGGGCATGGCGCTGTAGCGGGCATAGTCGGCGGGCGGGGTTTCGCCTGCGTCAAATTGCACAACGGTTTCGAATGTCTGCGTGGCCGGGTCCAATTCGCGCACCAGCGTGTCAATGCGGGTCACGCCAATCCGATACTGAATTTCAGATCCGCAGGTGGATGCGCCGCCACGCGTCAGCAGGTCCATGATTTCGTCCATAGAGGCCGCTTCAGGCACCAGATACGACCCAAAGCGTAACTGGTCAGCGCGGTCAGTATAGCGCGCCCCGATGCGGAACACCTGCGGCGAGCCGATTGCCCCCATTTCCGCCAACTGGGCGGAAACCTGTTGCAGGTTGGCCCCGGGTGCCACCCGGTAACAAATGGCTTGGGTCAAGGGCCCCGGCGCGGTGAACTGGCGTTGGCCTGCCGCGATGACAACAGCCAACCCGATCAGCCCCACGATCATCAGGGTAAGTGTATTGGCGACAATGTGACGGATCATCAGCTTTCCAGTTTGCGCAAGATCAGGCTGGCATTGGTGCCGCCAAAGCCGAAGCTGTTGGACAGCGCCACGTCAATCTTGCGATGGCGCGGCTGGTTCGGGGCCAGATCCAGTGGGGTCTCCACGGCCGGGTTGTCCAGGTTCAGTGTGGGCGGGGCAATCTGGTCACGAATGGCAAGGATCGCGAAAATCGCCTCGACCGCGCCCGCTGCCCCCAGCAAATGCCCAATGGCCGATTTGGTGGAGGACATGGTGGCCTGTGCCGCCGCATCCCCCAGCAGCCGTTCGACCGCGGCCAGTTCGATCGTATCGGCCATGGTCGAGGTGCCATGCGCATTGATGTAGTCGATATCTGCCGCCGCGACCCCGGCGCGCTTGACGGCGGCCTGCATAGAGCGCAGCGCGCCATCGCCATCCTCGGCGGGCGCGGTAATGTGATAGGCGTCGCCCGACATGCCATAGCCGATCACCTCGGCGTATATTTTTGCGCCGCGCGCCTTGGCGTGCTCATATTCCTCCAGCACCACAACGCCGGCGCCTTCGCCCATGACAAACCCGTCGCGGTCCACGTCATAGGGGCGCGAAGCCGCTTGCGGGTTGTCCCCGCGCTTGGTGGACAAAGCCTTGCAGGCATTGAACCCGGCAATGCCGATTTCGCAGATCGGGCTTTCGGCCCCGCCGGCGACCATCACATCCGCGTCGCCCCATTGAATAAGCCGCGCGGCATCGCCAATGGCATGCGCCCCGGTGGAACAGGCGGTCACAACAGCATGGTTCGGCCCCTTGAACCCGTAGCGAATGCTGACCTGCCCGGACACAAGGTTAATCAGCGCCGACGGGATGAAGAAAGGCGACACCCGGCGCGGCCCGCGGTCGCGCAGCAGCACCGCTGTATCCGCGATGGATTGCAACCCGCCAATGCCCGACCCGATCATGACACCGGTGCGTTCGCGCGCGGCCTCATCCTTTGGCATCCAGCCGGAATTCTTCACGGCTTGGTCCGCGGCGGCAATGCCGTAAAGGATGAACTCGTCAACCTTGCGGGCTTCTTTCGGTTCCATCCAGTCATCGGGGTTGAACGTGCCGTCAGACCCGTCGCCGCGCGGCACTTCGCAGGCATAGGTCGTGGCCAGATGGCTGGCGTCGAAGCGGGTGATGGGGCCTGCGCCGGATTGGCCTTGCAACAGGCGTGTCCAAGTTTCTTCCACACCGCAAGCCAGCGGCGTGACCATTCCCAACCCTGTGACGACTACCCTGCGCATTTGGCCCCTCAATTCGTGATCCGGTCCCTACATTGGGTCTGATACCCAGAATTCCAATATAGGGAAAGAGGCGCAAACACGCCATGGGCAGGGATTTGCGTCGGCGGGCGCGTCAGATCACCTCGAACCGGTCCACATCGACCATGCCGTAATCGGTGATCTTCAGATGCGGGATGACCGGCAGCGCGATGAAGGCCAATTGCAAAAACGGCTCTTCCAAGGTTACGCCCAAAGATTTCGCCGCCGCGCGCAACGCGACCAAACGCGCATGAACGTCTTCGTAGCTGTCCAGCGACATGAGCCCCGCCACCGGCAAGGGCAGTTCTGCCAAGACGCGACCGCCTTGCGCAACCACGAAACCGCCCTCAATCTCGGACAGGCGGTTCGCGGCCAGCGCAAGATCGTCATACTCCACGCCGACGGCCACGATATTGTGGTGGTCATGGGCGACCGTGGCGGCAATGGCGCCCTGCCCCATGCCGAAACCGCGCACAAAGCCGGTCGCTATGTTGCCGTTCTTGCCATGGCGTTCGATCACAGCCACCCGCGCCAGGTCGCGCGCGGGATCGGGGCGCTTGTCGCCGCCCTCTGGCGCGATGTCGATGCGCAAGTGTTCGGTGATGATCTTGCCTTCAAGAATACCGATGACCGGCGTGTCGGGCGCGTTGCCTGCATGGCGGAAATCAGAGGGCTGAACTTTCGGCGCGCGCACCGAGTCGCGCGCAACCGGGGCGACCACCTGCCGCGCGGCAAAAGCCGCACCCTCCACCACCTGCCCGCCGCAGATAACAAGGCTGGCGCGGCAGTCGGCCAAATCGGGCAGCGCCACGATATCGGCGCGTTTGCCGGGTGCGATCTGGCCACGGTCCTTCAGCCCAAAGGCTTCGGCCGCCGAGAGCGTGGCCGCGCGGTAGACCGCCAATGCGTCACAGCCCATGGCGATCAGGCTGCGGATCATGTGGTCCAGATGGCCATGCTCGGCAATGTCCAGCGGGTTGCGGTCATCGGTGCACAGGCACATATAGGGCGCGGTGGTGGGTGTCAGCAGCGGGGCAAGTGCTACCATGTCCTTGCTGACAGACCCCTCGCGGATCAGCACGCGCAGGCCCTTTTGCAGCTTTTCGCGGGCTTCCTCGGCGCTGGTCGCCTCATGCTCGGTGCGGATACCTGCCGCGCAATAGGCGTTCAGGTCGCGCCCCGACAGAAGCGGCGCGTGCCCGTCGATATGGCCGCCTGCAAAAGCATGCAGCTTGGCCATACAGCCCGGATCGCGGTGGATGACACCGGGAAAATTCATGAACTCGGCCAGACCGATCACCGAAGGGTGATCGCGCAGGGCCAAAAGCGCCTGCGCATCCAGCGCGGCACCTGCCGTTTCCATATGGGTAGAGGGCACGCAGGATGACAGGTTCACCCGGATATCCATTACCGTGTGTTCGGACGCGCGCTGGAAATAGCGAATGCCGTCAGCCCCCGCGACATTGGCAATTTCATGCGGGTCGCAAATGGCGGTCGTAACCCCGCGCGGGGCCACGCAGCGGTCGAATTCATACGGCGTGACCAGCGAGGATTCGATGTGCAGATGCGTGTCGATGAATCCCGGCACCAGCACCTGCCCGGTCAGGTCAATGACCCGCGCGCCGTCGTACTCAGCGCCCATCCCCACGATCTGCCCCTGATGGATGGCCACATCGCCCGCAAGGCGCGCGCCCGTGACCATGCACAGGGTTTCGGCCCCGCGCAGCACCAGATCGGCAGGCGCTTCGCCCCGTGCCACGGCAATGCGGTCTTCTAGGCCCATGTTCCACCCCGTTTGCAAATTGCGTCAGGGGCCAGACTGCACCCGAACCCCGTCAGCTTGCAAGGGCGCGTATCAGGCTGCGGATCCGGCCCTGCGGTTTGGCTGCGCAGGCGCGTTCATAAAGGGCAAAATCCGCCGCGCAGGTGGTGTCCAGACGGCGGGCCAAATGGGGGGCGAGCGACAGGCGCATCTGGGGCGACGCGTTCAGCCGGTCCAGCGCAAGACCTTGGCCAAGCCGATGCTCCAGAAAGGCGCGAAATTCGTCAAAGGCATCATACCGAAACAGGTGATCGACTGTTTCGCCAGTTTTGGGATGGGTCAGAAACCGCGCTTGCGAACCGACAGCGGCGAAGGTGGGCTGCTCTTCGGCCAGATAGCCCTCGACGAATTGATCGAAGCTAAGCCCCTTGGTGCTTTGCGGCGTGCCATCCAGCCACGCCCCGTGCCGGTAGCGATACCAACTGCCCAGCCAATCTTGCGGATGCCGGATCAGCGCGGTGGTGCTCATCGGGGTCTGATCGAAGATTTGAAGAAACTTCTCCAAACGCCATTTGTAGCGGTGAAACGTGCAATGCTTGATGCGCGGGTCGCCCTGCAACACAAGGTCGGACATCGGCGCCAGCGCTTTTTCCAAAGCGGTGCTGCCGCATTTGGGGGTCGAGAACATTACAAGGCGTTGCTTCATGAATACCAGCACGCCGCGCACTCCTACCGTGGTGTATGCCCGTTAAGGTTGTAGTCTAGCATCGAATATCGTCCCGGTCCACAATCCAAAGATGGGCAAGCGAATAGAAATGCAGCTTATGCCTGTATAACTTGCGCTTCCCGCGCCCCGGCATATTTGCCATGCGCGGTCTTGTCCCAGTAGAACGGGGCAGAGATCAGCTCCCACAGCGCTTTGTAGACGGCGAGAACGGCCAGCGGAAAATAGAGGTGTAGCGCCGGCAACCATCGCCATAGCCCGGCATGGTGGCGCGCGCGCAGTGCAATCGCGCCCAGTGCCAGCGTCGTGGCCTCTGCCAGCAAGAATACTGCGGCCAGCACGCTAAAGGCCTGCCCCGGCAAAGTATCTTGCAACGGATGGCCCAAGCCCAACAGCATCAGCCAAAAGCTCCACAGCAAGGGGGCCAGCAGAAACTGCACCAGCGTGCCCAAGAACAGAACCTGCACGCCGAAAAACCGCCACGCGCCCAGTTGCGACCAGAGCAGCGCGGGCTGGCGCATATGCACCAGCCATGTAATGGCATAGCCCTTCAGCCAGCGCGAACGTTGCTTGATCCAAGGCAGAACGTGGCAGTTCGCTTCCTCGAAAGTGACCGTGGGCAACAAATGCGTGACATAGCCATGCCGGGCCAGACGGATGCCCAGATCGGCATCTTCGGTCACGTTATGGGCATCCCATCCGCCCAGCGAGGTCAGCACATCGCGGCGAAAGAACAGCGTCGTGCCGCCAAGCGGCACCGCCAGCCCCAGCCGCTGCATTCCCGGCAGGATAACCCGGAACCATGTCGCATATTCAATGGTAAAACAGCGCGACAGCCAGTTCACCGCCGGATTGTAGAAATCAAGCACACCCTGCACGCAGGCCAGATTTTTCGGCCCCAAAGCGAAGGCCGCGACAACGCGATGTATCTGGTCGGGTTCGGGCGCGTCCTCTGCATCATAAACCCCAATAATATCGCCGCGCGCGAAGGCCATGGCGTAATTCAATGCGCGCGGTTTGGTTTTCAGCTTGGCATCGGGCACCAGAATGACGCGCATCCAATTGGGCAGGCGCTGCTTGGCCAGTGCGTCGCGGGTCAGATGGTCGTTTTCCTCGACCACCAGCAGGATATCGGTCAATTCGCGCGGCCATGTCAGCCGCGCCAGCCGGTTGACCAAGCGCGGCACCACTTCGGGTTCGCGGTATAGCGGCACCATGACCGACACGATGGGATCCTGCCGCGTGTCATGCACCAACGGCGTGTCCACAGGCCCGCAGCGCAGCGCGGCAAATGCCGCCGCCAGCTTTAGCAGGGTCGATAGGACCAGCGCGAAAACCGCCACCGCGGTCAGCGCCATCAGCACCCCCAACGGCCAAAGCACCGCCAAAAGCGTCAGCCCCGCCAGCAACGCCGCCAGCACGCGGCTGAACCAGCGGTTTTGCAACATGCGGCAGCTTTCCTTTTCGGCAACGCAGGTTTCCGCCCATAGCCGCAGCCGGTTGCGACGCAGGCTAAGGATACGCGCGTGCAGATGCGCTTCCGAGGTCAGCATCATCACGACAGGGCCGAACACGGCTTCCAGCTCTGGGCGGTGGCGCTCGAACTCTGCCGGGCGCGCGCTGGCGACCACGGTCATACCCCCCGCCGCATGCCACGGCAGGCATTTCAGCGTCAGCGCCCGCACCACGCCCAGCCGATCCAGCAAGCGCGGGTCGGGGGGCGGGTCGGCTGCGGTCAGAAAGCGCGTTCCGAACTGGAGGGACAGCGCCTGCATCAGGTGGTCTTGCGTGATCCAGCCGCGCGCCAGAAGGATTTCGCCTAACAGCGCCGCACGCCCATCTTGCTGGCGAATGGCCCGCATCAACTGCGCGGCGCTGAGCGCGCCCATCTCGCGCAGGATCTCGCCCAAGGGCTTGCGCGGCGGGCCGTCGCCCGACAGCACCCGCAGTTGCGTTTGGCGCGGCGGCGGCGCTGCTACCAGATGTTGAACCGCCGCATTCGCCATGGCAAAGCCCCTCGCCCGGGCCATTCCAGCCCAAGGCGATCGAAGCATGATATTGGTTAAGGAAGGTTTAACAAAATGGGGCGGCGGATTTTCTCACCGCTAGAATGCCCGCCGCGACCGCAACGCGGCGCCAATCGTGCCATCATCCAGAAAGTCCAGCTCGCCCCCCACCGGCACGCCTTGGGCCAGCGCACTCAGCGTAACGCCGGTCTGCTCGACCGCTTCAGCGATGTAATGC
Organism: Roseibaca calidilacus; assembly: GCF_001517585.1. Lineage (NCBI taxonomy): Bacteria > Pseudomonadati > Pseudomonadota > Alphaproteobacteria > Rhodobacterales > Paracoccaceae > Roseinatronobacter > Roseibaca calidilacus. Next base: position 1,017,077 of record NZ_FBYC01000004.1, read on the forward strand.
GCCGTGGTTTGACCATCGACCGTGGCCCCCAAGGCAAGGATCACCTCGGTCACGCTTTCTGTGGCGATCCGCGCCACAAGCTGCGGAATGCGCAACTCGTCCGGACCCACCGCGTCGAGCGCGGACAGCGTGCCCCCAAGCACATGGTAGCGCCCTGCGAATGCCTGTCCGCGTTCCATCGCCCACAGATCAGCGACATCCTCGACCACGCAAATCTCGCCGGTTGCGCGTTTCGGGTCGGCGCAGATATCGCAAATGGGCGCGGTTGCGATATTGCCGCAACGGGTGCAGGGCTGCGCGGTCTGCGCCACGCGGTCCAGCGCAATAACCAAAGGCCGAAGCGCCTGGTCGCGGCGCTGCAACAAGTGCAATACCATGCGCTGCGCCGACCGAGGCCCAAGGCCCGGCAACCGCGCGAACTGACCGATCAACGCGTCAATTTCATCCCGTGCATCGGCCATGCGCGCTTACATCGGCAGGTTCATGTCGCGCGGCAGCCCCATGCTCTCCGCGATCTTGCCCATCTCCTCGCGAGAGCGCGCTTCCGCCTTGGCTTGGGCGTCTTTTATCGCGGCAAGGATAAGGTCTTCCACCACTTCCTTGTCATCCGAGTTGAAGATCGACGGGTCAATGTCGAGCGCCGTCAATTCACCCTTGGCGGTGGCCGTGGCCTTGACCAGCCCGGCCCCGGATTCGCCCGTGACCGTGATCCCCTTCAGGTCTTCCTGAAGCTGCGCCATCTTGCCCTGCATCTCCTGCGCGGCCTTCATCATTTTGGCCATGTCGCCCATGCCACCCAAACCTTTGAACATGTAAGCGTCCTTTCTTCATGTGTCAGAACAGATCTATCTGGGCCGGAAAGACAAGTCCATTCAGGGCATCGACCCTGACACTACCCATCAGGCTACCGTCAACAACGCTGAAAGACCCGATGATATCGTTGTTGTGGTCAATGTGCAGAATGGCCTTTGTGCCGGTCACCGACAGGTTGGAACTGACGTCGCAGCGACGGTCATGGCCCAAGGACAGGCACCCCGCGGCCAGATCACGGTAGCGCACTGCGAAATTGAGCTGGGGTGTTTTCTCAATGGCCTTGTAATGCTCGGTGCTCAACCCTTCGGCCGGCAACAGTTGCACGGCGATGGTTTCCATCTCGAACAGGCTGCGCAGCAGCACCTGACCCTTGATGGTGGCATTCGACGACGCGGCCCCCGTGCGCAAAGCCAGATCGCGGATGCCGGTCTGATCGGCGCACATCAGCGTGTCGAAGGCGAAAAACTGGTCCAGAGGGTCAGCCCCGCCATTGGCAATGGTGCTCAGCAACTCCCGTGCCTGCATGGGGTCGATGGTCACGCGATCTTCACAAGCGGAGGCGGCTTGCGCCGCGGCAATGGCAAGGGCGGCGGGCAAAACAAATTTTAGCATGGTTACTCCATGTATCTGAATTGGGCGAAAAAAGTCAGTGTGCGGCCGGTCGCCTCAAGTTTCACCCGGCAGCTTTCGGACAATTCGATAATGGCACCGACCGCCACGCGTGTCGACCCGCCAGAGGCATCCGCCACGCGAATGAAATCATCCGCCCGTGACCCAAGCTTGTCGACCGTAAACCGGAACGGCACCGCACCCGCACAAATGTAATGCTGAAGTTGCGCGTCCAGTCGGAACGGCTCTGTCGGCAAGGGCGGCGGGCTGGCACTGGGTTCGGGGGTCGCCGAGGTGTCTGGCGTGGTGGTGTCGTCTTCGCCCTTGGGGCGCAACTGCGGCGGCAGTGGGGCGACAGAGGTGGCGGATACGGGCTGCGGAGACTGCTCGGACGCATCCGGGCCGGGCGCAGGCGGCTGGTTTTCTGCTTCGGGCTGGTCTGGGTCCGCCGCCGCGCTGGCATTCTGCGGCGCGGGATCTGGCGCCTGGGGCGCAGATTGTTCAGAGGGCGGGACCGCGTCCGCTGCGGGCGCCGAGGCCGGGCCGGGTTGGATAACGATGACCTGTGGTTCTTTCTTGAAGAAGATAGTGCCAAATGTGAACGCGGTCGTCTCGGAGATAATCCCGCCAAGCACAAGGGCTCCCACCGCCAAAAATACCTTCCAAAACTTGTCGCGTGTCACCCGTCATCCTCCTCGAACGGGTCCCAGTCGGGGTCGAACTCGTCTTCCACCTCGGGAAGTGCTGCGGAAGCGGCCTCGTCCTCTGGCGACGTCAGAGAGCGAATCTCAGCGATCTTCGCCTTGGGGAACGCTTCAAGAACGGCCAATACAATGCTGTTTTGCAAAGCTTCTGCTGCATTAACGCTATGTTGCTCCGCCTGTCTCTCGGCAATCGTCGCTCCGCCGCCCGTATTGGTCACCGACACCGCCCAGCGTGCGCCGGTCCAGCCTTGCAACCGCGCGCCAAGGCGTTGGGCCAGATCAACCGGCGCGCTTTCGGTTGGCTGAAATTCGATCCGGCCGGGGCTGTAGCGCACAAGGCGCAGATTGGTTTCCACCTCGACCAGCAAGGTCATGTCGCGCCGCGCGCGGATCAGGGCCACGACGCTGTCGAAATCGGGGTAGTCGGACAGCGCAGGGGCCACCCCGGCAAGGGCCGCTTGCGGGCCATGGGCCGCGCCCCGCGACACAGCGCGCGGGGCGCTGCCCCCCATCGGCGCGCCGCGCGGCGCGGGCGCACCCGCCCCACCTGTGGGCGGCGTCTGGTCGTGCCATTTGCGCAAAATCTCTTCCGGGCTGGGCAGGTCGGCCATATGAGTCAGGCGGATGATTGCCATTTCCGCCGCCATCATGGCGTTGGGCGCGCTCGCCACCTCCTCCAACGCTTTCAGCAGCATCTGCCAAGTCCGAGTCAGCACCCGCATGGGCAGCGCGGCGGCCATGGCCGCCCCCCGGTCGCGTTCTTCGGGGCTGATGGTCGGATCGTCACCCGCATCGGGGGTGATCTGCGTCACGCTCAGCCAATGGGTAATCTCTGCCAAATCGCGCAGCACCGCCATCGGGTCGGCCCCATCGGCGTATTGCGCGGCCAGTTCAGACAAGGCGGATGCCGCATCGCCGCGCATGATATGGTCGAACAGATCCAGCACGCGCGCGCGGTCGGCCAGCCCCAGCATGGCGCGCACCTGGTCCGCGGTGGTTTCGCCCGCGCCATGGCTGATGGCTTGGTCCAGAAGCGACATGGCATCGCGCACCGACCCTTCGGCGGCGCGGGTAATCAGCGCCAACGCGTCCGCGGCCACCTGCCCGCCTTCGGCGCGGGCCACGCGGTCCAGATGCGCGATCATCACTTCGGGTTCAATCCGGCGCAGATCAAACCGCTGGCAGCGCGACAGCACCGTGACCGGCACTTTGCGAATCTCGGTCGTGGCAAAAATGAATTTCACATGCGCGGGCGGTTCTTCCAGCGTTTTCAACAGCGCGTTGAACGCGTTGTTCGACAGCATGTGCACTTCGTCGATGATATAGATCTTGTAACGGGCCGACGCCGCGCGATAGGCGACAGAATCGATAATTTCACGGATATCGCCCACACCGGTGCGCGAGGCGGCGTCCATTTCCATCACATCGACATGGCGGCCTTCGATGATGGCGCGGCAATGCTCGCACTGCCCGCAAGGTTCCGTGGTTGGCCCGCCTTGTCCGTCCAGCCCGATACAGTTCAGCCCCTTGGCAATGATCCGCGCGGTGGTGGTTTTGCCGGTGCCGCGAATGCCCGTCATGATAAAGGCATGGTGAATCCGGTCGGCGGCAAAGGCGTTGCGCAGGGTGCGCACCATGGCGTCTTGCCCGATCAGATCGGCAAAACTCTCGGGGCGGTATTTGCGCGCCAGAACCTGATACTGTTCGCTCATGCCTGTTCCGTCTGGTTTGGCGGTAGTCTAGCGCGCGACGCGCGCAAGGGAAACGACGTTTTACGCGCCCGGACCATGCCCATGGTGGCGGGCGCCGCAACAGCGCGCATTTTTGGCAAGATGAAGGTTGTGGCGCGTCAGGAAGTTCGTGATCGCTTGGGCATAGTCTGCGGGCTTCTCGATTTGCGGCAAATGGCCTGCGTGGCGGATCAGGGCAAACTCTGCACCGGGGATAAGCGCGACTGTCTCTTGCACCAGATCGGGCGGGGTCGACCCGTCGCGGTCGCCCGCGATCCCCAAGCATGGCAGGCGCAGCGTGGCCGTGGTGGTGTAAAAATCGGTGCCCGCAATGGCCTGCGCGCAGCCCACCCAGCCATCCACGGGCGTAGCTAGGAACATGTCGCGCCAAGTCTGGAATTCGGGCGTGGCGCGGAACCGGGGCGTGAACCAACGCGCCATCGTGGCATCGGCCAACGCCCCCAACCCCTTGGCGCCTGCGCTTGCCGCACGGTCGCGCCAGATTTCGGCGGTGGCAATGCGCGCCGCCGTGTTCGACAAGATCAGCGCGCGGCACAGATCGGGCCGTTTGATCGCCAGCCCTTGGGCCACCATACCACCAAGGCTAAGGCCCAGAAACACGCATGGGCCAAGCGCAAGATGGTCCAGCAGCGCCTCGGTGTCGCGCACAAGCTGGCCCATGGAATATGGCGGTTGCGGCACGCCCGAGCGCCCGTGCCCGCGCCGGTCGTAGCGCAGAACGCGCAAACCTTCGGGCAGATGCGGCAATAGCGGATCCCAAATGTCCATCGTGCAGCCAAGCGCATTGGACAGCACCAATGGCAGCCCATCTTCGGGGCCGGTCACTTGGTAATGCAGGTCCACGCCGTTAAGCGGCGCGGTTGGCATCGAACGCTCCTGCGCCAAGGGCGCGGATGAACACGTCGCGATCCACATTGCCGCCGGTGGCAACCGCGATCACCGTGTCACCCGGCACGGCGTCGGGCAGGAACAGGGCCGCAGCCAGCGCCACGGCGCCCCCCGGTTCCAACACCAGTTTCAGCCGGTCCTGCGCCAGCGCCATTGCCGCCAAGACCTGCGCGTCCGACACGACCAGACCGGGGCCGCAGAGGCGCTGCAAGATCGGAAATGTCAGCTTGCCGGGCGCTTGTGTCAGGATAGCGTCGCACAGACCGGCGCGGGCGGGATTGGTCACGATCCGGCCTTGTGCCAGCGATTGCGCGGTGTCGTCAAAGCCTTCGGGTTCGACCGGGCGCACGCGCAGCCCGGGCGCGCGCGCCTCTAGCGCCAGCGCAATGCCTGCCGTCAGCCCGCCGCCGCCGCAGCACACCAGCACATCGGCCAGCATGTCAGCGGCCTGCGCGGCAATTTCCAGCCCCACCGTGCCTTGGCCTGCGATCACCTGGGCGTTGTCAAAGGGCAAGATCAGGTCCAGCCCGCGCGCGGTCGCCAGTTCCGCCGCCAAAGTGTCGCGGTCGGTCGTGGCGCGGTCATAAGTCACGACCTCGGCCCCAAGGGCGGCTGTGTTGTCCAGCTTCACCCGTGGCGCATCCAACGGCATAAGGATGACCGCAGCGCGCCCCAATTCGCGCGCCGCCAGAGCCACGCCCTGCGCGTGATTGCCCGAAGAGCAGGCCAGAACCCCCGTCACCCCATCTGGCAGGGCCGATAAAGCCGCCCGCGCCCCGCGATATTTAAAGCTGCCCGTATGTTGCAGGCATTCCGCCTTGACCAGCACGCGCCGCCCCGCAACCGCATCCAGAAAGGGCGAGGACAGAAGCGGCGTTTGCCGCGCATGGCCAGCAAGCCGCGCGGCGGCAGCATCTATCATGTCAATATTCACAAGCACATTCCCAGCCATGTGTTGATCGCGCGCAGCGATTCTGCTTCGTCCAAGAACGGCACATGCCCGCGCCCCGGAACCTCTTCGACCACCATATCGGGGCGCAGGCGGGTCATTTCTGCCAAGGTCGTCGCACTTAGCAAAGCCGAGTCTGCGCCCCGGATCACGGCTAAGGGCAAGCCTTCGCACGCCGCGAACATCGGCCACAGATCGCCCGCGCCGCCCGCGCGCGCGGCCAGATAAGCATCGCGTAGGGCCGGGTCGTAATTGATCTGCAATCCTTGATCGGTCTTTATGAAATGCTTGCGCGCTTCCTCGGCCCAGCGGCTGGCCGGCACGTCGAATTCCGGCATGGCGCGCGCCAGCGCCATCGCCGCTTCGCCATGGCTGCGCGCGGCGGGGTTGCGCCCGATATAGGCGTCAATCCGGTCCAGCCCTTCCGGCTCTATCACCGGGCCGATGTCGTTCAGGAACAGCCCGCGCAGGCGGTCCTTGGCAATAACGGCCAGATACATGCCGATCAGCCCCCCGCGCGAGGTGCCAAGGATCGCCGCCTGTTCCAGCCCCAGATGGTCTAGCAGCGCCAGCACATCGGCGCCTTCCTGCATCACGGTATAGGTTGCCGCGCCCGTCCATTGCGAGCGCCCGCGCCCCCGGTAATCAGGCCGGATCAATCGCAGGGGCGGCAGATGCGGCGCAAGATAGTCGAAATCGCTGCCGTTGCGCGTCAGCCCGGCAAGACAAATCAGCGCGCGGCCATGGCCTTCGTCGGTATAATGCAGCTCTGCGCCATCTGCGGCGGTGAAAAACGGCATGTCACAGCCCCCCGATCAGGTTGGGAAGTGCCCGCAGGTCGCGGGCCACATGGCCCGGTGCGCCATGCAGCCGGTCCATCGGTGCGCCCGCGCGGTTCACCCAGAGCGTGCGGAACCCGTAGGCCGCGCCTGAACAGATATCCCAGCCGTTCGAGGACACGAACAGAACCTCTGCCCGCGCGGTGCCGAACCGCGCGCCCACCATGTCATAGGCGGCAGGCGCGGGTTTGAAGATACCCACCTCATCCACCGACAGCACCGCGTCGAACAGGCCGCCCAAACCGGCAGAGGCGACGGCATCGTCCAGCATATCGCGGCTTCAATTCGACAATATGGCCAGACGCATGCCTTGCCCTTGCAGGTTGCGCAGCACATCGGGCACGTCCGCGAATGGCGCCAACCGGCGATACAGGTCCAGCAACCGCGCGCGCAAGCCCGCGTCTTGCAGCCCTGCTGCGTCCAACGCCCAATCGAGCGCGTCTTGCGTCACTTGCCAGAAATCCACATGCGCGCCCGCCAAGGAGCGCAGCCAAGTATATTCCAACTGCTTGCGCCGCCAATCTGCGGACAGGCCCGGCCAATGCGCGACCAGCGCCGTGCCGCCGGGTTCAGATGCCACCTGTCGTGCAGCCGAATCGACATCGAATAACGTGCCATAAGCATCGAATACACACAGCGTGACCATGCAAAGCCTCTTTCAACCGCTGCCCGAAACCTTGCACGCGGGACAGGCCAAGAAAAGCCCCTGCCCCACATCTTGCCCAAAATACCCCGGAACCCGGCACGGGCGGCGCAGCGCTTAGCGGTTCAGGCAGTCCAGCCGCGCCCGCACGCTTAGCCCATGCGCTTGCAGGCTTTCGCTGGTGGCAAGCTGTTCGGCGGCAGGGCCAATCGCGCGCAGCGCTTCGGGGGTCATTTTCGCAAGCGTGGTGCGTTTCATGAAATCCAGCACCGACAACCCGCTGGAAAACCGCGCCGAACGCGCCGTGGGCAGAACGTGGTTCGGCCCGCCGATGTAATCGCCAATGGCCTCTGGCGTCCAATGGCCCAAGAACACCGCGCCCGCATGCTTGATCTGCGCCAAAAGCGCATCGGGATCGGCCACGCAAAGTTCCAGATGCTCGGGTGCAATCCGGTCCGACAGGGCGGCGGCCTGCGCCAGATCACGCACCACGATCACCGCGCCATAATCGCGCCAGCTTGCCCCGGCAATGGCGCGGCGCTCCAACGTTTTCAAACGCTTGCCCACGGCATCTGCCACAGCGCGGCCAAAGCCCTCATCGGTGGTAATCAGGATGGATTGCGCCGATTCGTCATGCTCGGCTTGGCTGAGCAGGTCCAGCGCGATCCAGTCTGGGTCGTTGTCTTTGTCGGCAATTACCAAAATCTCGGACGGGCCCGCGATCATGTCTATGCCCACGCGCCCGAACACCCGGCGCTTGGCGGCGGCAACATAGGCATTGCCCGGCCCGGTGATCTTGTCCACTGGCGCGATGGTGTCGGTGCCATAGGCCATGGCCGCCACGGCCTGCGCCCCGCCAATGCGGTAAACAGTGTCCACCCCCGCAATCTGCGCGGCCAGCAGCACCAGCGGATTGACCACCCCGCCCGGCGTGGGCGCGCAGATGACCAAGCGTTCCACGCCCGCGACCTGCGCGGGTATTGCATTCATCAGCACCGAGGACGGGTAGCTGGCCAGACCGCCCGGCACATATAGCCCCGCCGCCGCAACCGGCCCCCAACGCCAGCCCAGTTCTGCGCCGGTGTCGTCCGTCCAGCGGGCATCGGCGGGGCGTTGGCGCTCGTGATAGGCACGAATGCGCGCGGCGGCCAGTTCCAATGCGGCGCGTTCGTCGGCGGGCACCTTGGCCACTTCGGCGGCGATTTCGGCGGGTGAAAAGGCCAGCCTGTCCGGCGTCAGCTCCAGCTTGTCGAACTTCGCGGTCAGCTCGATCACGGCGGCGTCACCACGCGCGCGCACATCGGCAATGATCGCGGCGACCGTGTCATCGACATCGACCGCCTCTTCGCGCTTGGCCGACAACAGCGCGGTGAAAGCGGCCTCGAATTCGGGCGCTGACGCATTCAGGAAAACAGGCATGGTCCGTCCTATTCGGTTTCGTGCTTGGGGGCGCGGCGCGCGGGCGCGCGATACGGGCGCGTCACGTCAGATAGCACGACATCGACACATTCAACCGACAGTTTGACCGCGCCATCGCCTGCGAAAACCAGCGTGATATCGCCGGTGCCATCCGGGCCGGGCGCGAAATCCACAGCCAAAAGCGACAGCACCGCGTCGCGGTCGGTCGGGTCCACCCCCTGCCGCACGACCGCCAGCACGTCATGCACCACCAGCAAGCTGCGCACGCGTTCAAAATCGCCTGCTTTTTCGGCGCGCGCGCGGTCTTCCCAGCGAAAGCGGTTCAGAAGCAATGCGAAGCGGCGGCGCGGGGCATCGAAGGTCATGTCGGTGCCGGTCAGGACCGAATCCTGCACCAGCGCCGAAATCACGCGCAGATCTTCGGCATCAAGCGCGGCCAGCCGCACCGGGCGGTCTGCCCCATCCTCGAAACGCGCGTCTTCGGTCATTTTCCGTAAACCCGTTCTATCATTGCGCCGCAGGCACCCAGCTTTTCCTCGACCCGCTCATAACCGCGGTCCAGATGGTACACGCGTGCGACCGTGGTTTCGCCCTCGGCGGCCAATGCCGCCAAAATCAACGACACAGAGGCCCGCAGGTCTGTCGCCATGACCGGTGCGCCGCGCAGTTTTTCCACGCCCGTCACACGGGCCATGCCGCCCTGCACTTCTATTTTCGCGCCCATGCGCATCAGTTCCGGGGCGTGCATGAAACGGTTTTCAAAAATCGTCTCATTCAGCACCGAAACACCTTCGGCGGTGCACATTGCCGCCATGAATTGCGCTTGCAGATCGGTCGGGAAACCGGGGAAAGGTTCGGTCGTCACATCGACCGCGCGCAGCCGGTCGACCTGACGTGTAACTGTCAGGCCGCGTGCGGTCTCGACGACCTCGACCCCCGCTTGTTCCAGCTTGCGGGCAAAGGACTGCACAAGGTCCAGCCGCCCGCCAAGGCATTCGACCGACCCGCCCGCAATCGCGGGCGCAAGCATATAGGTGCCCAGCTCGATTCGGTCCGTGACAACGGCATGGGTCGCGCCGCCAAGGCTGTTCACGCCGGTGATGGTGATGGTTGATGTGCCCTCGCCTTCGATCTGCGCACCCATGCGGCGCAGGCATTGCGCAAGGTCCACGATCTCGGGCTCGCGCGCGGCGTTCTCCAGAACCGTTGTGCCGCGGGCCAAACTGGCCGCCATCAGCGCGTTTTCCGTGGCCCCGACAGAGACGACCGGAAATTCGAACCGCGCGCCCTTCAGACCGCCCGGCGCTTTGGCATGCACATAGCCGTCGCGCAGGTCCAACTCTGCGCCAAGCGCTTCCAGCGCGCGCAGATGCAGGTCCACCGGCCGCGCGCCAATGGCACAGCCGCCGGGCAGCGAGACAACCGCATGACCATCGCGCGCCAGCATCGGCCCCAGCACCAGAATAGAGGCGCGCATCTTGCGCACGATATCATAATCGGCGCGGTGGCTGGTCAGGTCATGGCTGGACAGCGCCAACACCTGCCCGCCTTGCAGGCTGGCCACTTCGGCACCCAGCGATCCCAACAAGTCGGTCATGGTGCGAATATCCGACAGGCGCGGCGCGTTGGTCAGCGTCAGCGGCTGGTCGGTCAGCAGCGTCGCCGGCATCAGCGTCAGGCAGGCATTCTTTGCACCCGCAATCGGGATTTGCCCATTCAAAGGGCCATTGCCCCGAATAACGATCGAATCCATTTAAACTGCCCTTTTACTTTTTGGCCTGTTCGCCGTCTTCCGTCGCGCCGGTCTGCCCATCGCGCGCACGCGCCTGCGCCTTGCGTTTGGCGATATTCGCTTTCAGCGCGGCTTTCAACCGTGCTGCGCGCGGGTCTGGTGCAGCGGCGGCTTTCGGGGCTGTCTGAGGCGGGGTGCGCGGCTTGGAAGAGGTCATGCGCCAACTGTTAGCGGAAGTTTGAAAATGCGTCCAGATAGGGGTTGCACCCCCGAAAGTTTCGGACTACTCAGCGCGCCATGCTGCTGCTGTAGCTCAGTGGTAGAGCACTCCCTTGGTAAGGGAGAGGTCGACAGTTCAATCCTGTCCAGCAGCACCATTTCCGATTTTCCCGACCAGATCGCCGCCGCGTGACGCATCGCAATTGCGGCGCGTCTTTGCGGCACGGCGAAGGCTGTCAGCCACGCTCATCCCGGTCGGTATCGCAGGCCAATAGGCCCAGTCCGCGCAGGTAAATTCCGATTCCCGTTTCCAGCAGGTCTTCGGGCGAAAACGGCGCGCGCGCGCCCGGTGTGCCGCGCGCATAAAGTTCCACGATCCCGTGGCTCATGGCGCTGACATGGGCGGCGAACATTTCTGTGGGGGGGCGCTGCGCTTCGGGGATTCGCGCCGACAGATCAGCGGCAGCGCGCAACAGCACGGCATTGGCGCGCTGCGACGCTGCGGCAAGATCGGGCGTTGCGCGCGGCGAGATGCCCGATTCAAACATGGCCACATAATGCCCCGGATGCGCCCGCGCGAAAGCCAGATAGGCCCGGCCCACAGCCTCGAACGCGGTCAGGGGCGAGGGTTGGCCATCCTTATAGGCAAATTCCAGCAAATCGGCGAATAGGATGAACCCTTGCCGCGCAAGTTCGGTAATCAACTCCTCTCGGCCCGTGAAGTGCCGATAGGGTGCGGCGGCCGAAACATCGGCCAGTTTCGCGGCCTCTGCCATGGTAAAGCCCTGCGGCCCCCGATCTGCGATCAGGGTCAGCGCGGCCTCGACCAGCGCTTGTTTCAGATTTCCATGATGGTAGCCGCGTTTTGCCATGAAAGGGGTTTTATCGGGGAAAGCGCGGGTGCGAAACCCGTTTCGACAGGGTGGCGCAGGGGTTGCACAGCCCGCGCGAAGCGACTAGATGCAGGCGTGAGGGGCTGGCGCGGGCGAACGCCTTGCCAACCCGGTCAGGTCCGGAAGGAAGCAGCCGCAGCATTTTCCGTTCGGGTCGCTGTCCAGTCTCTCACCGTTTTTCCCACACTGTTAGTTAACAGGTGACATGTCATCCGGTCGCGCGCTACCGTAGGTTGCGGGCGCGTTCCGTGCCCGGAAGGGAGTACAGACATGACACGACATTACCTGACCCCGGCTTTGGCGGCGCTTGCGCTGGCAAGCCCCAGTTTTGCGCAACAGGCCTCTGACACCATCGTGCCGGAAATCGCGACCGATGTTGCCATGGCCTTTTCCGGCCTGTCCGATGCGGGCCAAGCCGCGCTGGCAGCCAAGGCCGCGGGCGATAGCGTGACGGCGGAAAACTGGATGGTTGCCGCCGCGAACCCCTTGGCGGTGGAAGCGGGTGCAAAGGTGCTTCGCGCGGGCGGCACGGCAGCGGATGCCATGGTCGCCGTGCAAGCCGTGCTGGGGCTGGTAGAGCCGCAATCCTCTGGGCTGGGCGGCGGCGCATTTCTTGTCTGGTATGACGCAGAGACAGGCGAAGTTACAACGCTGGACGGGCGCGAAACCGCGCCCTTGGCCGCCGATCCGCGCTATTTTCAGGATGCAGCGGGCGAGCCGCTGGATTTCGGCACGGCAGTTGTGTCGGGCCGGTCGGTCGGCACACCGGGCACGCCGCGCCTGATGGAGGACGCGCATCGCCGCTGGGGCCGCACCAACTGGGCCGGACTGTTTGATGATGCGATTGCACTGGCCGAAGAGGGCTTCACCGTTTCGCCGCGCATGGCGGATTCGGTTGCGGGCGCGGCAGATTCCTTGGCGGTCTTCCCCGACACAGCCGCCTATTTCTTGCCCGATGGCGCGCCGGTCGCCGCAGGTGACACGCTGGTGAATGCCGACTACGCCGACACGCTGCGCCAGATCGCAACGCAGGGCACGCAGGCCTTCTATACCGGCGACATTGCCGCCGATATTGTTGCAGCCACACGCACCGACGCCCTGCCCGGCCTGCTGTCGCTGACCGACTTGGCCCGCTACCGGGTGATAGAGCGCCCGGCGGTCTGCTACACCTATCGGGGCCGCGATGTCTGCGGGATGGGGCCGCCCTCGTCAGGCGCGGTGGCAGTGTCGCAAATCCTTGGCATGTTGGAAAATTTCGACCTGCCCGCCATGGACCCGCAGGCGGTGGAAACCCGCCGCCTGATGGGCGATGCCACGCGGTTGGCCTTTGCCGACCGGGGCCGCTACCTGGCCGATAGCGATTTCGTGCCGGTGCCGGTCAAAGGGCTGACCGACCGGGCCTATCTGGCCGCGCGCGCCGACTTGTTGCGCGGGGATGATGCCTTGCCCGAAGTCGCACCCGGAGAGCCAAGCTGGGACCATGCTATTCGCTGGGGGGATGATACCAGCGTGGAGCGGCCCGCGACATCGCATATCTCGATTGTCGATGGCGAGGGCAATGTGCTGTCCATGACCACCACGATCGAAAGCGGGTTTGGCTCGCGCCTGTTCACGCGCGGCTTTCTGCTGAACAATGAATTGACCGATTTCTCGTTCCGCAGCCATGCGGGCGGCTATCCCATTGCCAACCGGGTGGAACCGGGCAAGCGCCCGCGCTCCAGCATGTCGCCCACAATCGTGTTGCAAGATGGTGCGCCGGTTCTGGCCATCGGCAGCCCCGGCGGGGCCACGATCATCGGCTTTACCGCGCAGGCGATTATCGCGCATTTGGATTGGGGGATGGATGTGCAAGCGGCCGTGTCGATGCCGCATCTGGTCAACAGCTTTGGCACCTATGCGCTGGAACAGGGCACTTGGGCGGAAGACCTGGACGGCCCGCTGCAAGAGATGGGCTTTCAGACGCGCGTGATGGCGCTGACCTCTGGCCTGCAAGCGATTGCAATCGGCGAGGGTTTGCGCGGCGGGGCAGACCCGCGCCGTGAAGGCATCGCGCTGGGCGAGTGACCGCCGCTTTGCGCGCACAACCTTCGGGCAGGCCAAGCGCCTGCCCGTTTGCGTTATTGCGAAACCTCTTGCAGCCACTCATACAGCGCCGCGCCATCGCCGCGCAGTGCCACATGCATGCCGCTTTCAAGGCCGCTATCCCCCGTCAAGCGTTGCAAAAATTCGTCCGGCCCGGCCAGATAAGCGTTGAAATTTTCAAGCGTCCAGCGCGCGCCGGTTTGGGCGGCGGCCAGCAACCCGTCGGAATACAGGCGGAAATCGGCGTCACCGGCCAGCGCACGCCCGGCCACACCATATAGGTTCGGCCCAGCCCGCCCGCCCCGCGCCACCACCGTGCCGTCGGGGGCTTGCACTTGGTGGCAGGTGCGGCAATCGGGCCATTGCGGATCGCTGGCTTGGGCGGCAGAAGCAATGCCAAGGCATGCTGCGGCCAGAAAAAACGGTTTCATCATATGTTCAGACCCCTTTCGAACAGGGTATCATGCCCCTAATTGCGTGCAAGCGCGATCATGGTTTCAACCGGTAGCCGGTGCGCAGCCAGTGCCAGCACAGTGCCGACACCGCCACCAATGCCGCCAACACCACCGCCAGCCCCAACCAAGGCGACGCATCGGATTGCCCGATCATCCCATAGCGCGCCCCGTCTATCAGGTAGAAGACCGGGTTCACGCGGCTAAGCGCCGCCATGAAGGGCGGCAGCGCCGAGATGGAATAGAAGGTGCCCGACAAGAACGACAGCGGCACCACGATGAAATTGGTAATCGCTGCGATCTGGTCGAACTTGTTCGACAAGATGCCGGCCGCGATCCCGATGGCCGACAGCAGCGCAGCGCCCAGCGTGACAAAGACCAGCAGCCAGACCGAATGGGCCACACCCTGCCCCAGCACCAGCGCTTCGGCAGCAAGAATGACCACCCCCACCATCAGACCGCGCGCCACGCCGCCCGCCATATAGCCCAGCACCAGTTCCCCGCCCGACAGCGGCGGCATCAGCGTATCGACGATATTGCCCTGCACTTTCGAGATGACGATGGAGGACGAGGTGTTGGCGAAGGCGTTCTGGATAATGGTCATCATCAGGATGCCGGGCGCAAGGAAGGTGACAAAGCTAACCCCCATCACCTCTCCGCGCATGGGGCCGATGGCCAGCGTGAACACCGCCAGAAACAGCCCTGCTGTGACCAAGGGGGCCGCCAGAGTCTGCGTCCAAACCACCAAAAAGCGCATGACCTCGCGCTTGGCCAGTGCGCCCAGCCCCAGCCAATTGACCCGCCCGAACCGCCGCGCGCCTATGTCGCGGAACCCTGCCATATCCATTTTCATCCCCATATTCGTCTGCTCTGCCGCCAAGCGTGTCGTTCCTGCATTGTAATTAAGCCCTGCGGCTTGTATTTCACCCCTCTGTCCCTAATCTTGGGGCAATGCAATTCCAAGGGGTCTGCCATGTCATGGACCGATGAGCGGGTCGAGCTGCTAAAGAAAATGTGGAACGAGGGGCATTCGGCCTCGACCATCGCCAAGGAACTGGGCGGTGTGACGCGCAATGCGGTGATCGGCAAGGTCCATCGGCTGGGCCTGTCGAACCGGAACGGGCCGGAAACGGCCGCAGATCCTGCGCCTGCCGAACCCTCGGCCCCGAAAGTGCCCGAACCCGCCGCCCCCGTGGTCGATCTTGCGCAGGTCAAGGCAGAACGCGCCAAGCCCAAACCCGCCCCCGCGCCAGAGCCCGCACCGCAAGCCGCGCCCGAACCGGCAGATGAAGCGCCCGAACCCGCCTATATGCCCAAACCGATCATTCCGGCCGGGCAGCCCTTGCCCCCGCAACCCTCTGCGAATGAAATAGACCCAGAGGCGCTGGCAAATGTCCGCGAGGTCGAGAAGACGGCGATGAAATTGTCGCTTCTGGAACTGACAGAGCGGACCTGCAAATGGCCCATCGGTGATCCGGCTACGAGCGAATTCTGGTTCTGCGGCCTGCCCGTAAAACCCGGCAAGCCCTATTGCGAAGCGCATGTCGCCGTCGCCTTTCAACCCATGAGCACGCGGCGCGACCGCAAACGCTAAGGCAAAGGCACTGGGCGCGGTCGTGTTCTTGGCAAGACCCGATCGCCGCGCCACCCTTCCCCGTGCAAGAGGCGCGCGCAAAGCTTGGCGGGTGCGACTGAGCCTGCGCCTTGCGGATGTGACGCTGGGCATTTCTGCACTACCTGTGCCTGACCCAACATAGGCATAGGAGAGACCATGAAACATTCGCTGATCTTTGCCCCGGCATTGCTGGCGCTTCTGGGCGGCCCAGCCCTTGCAGACCCCATGGTCTACACTCATGGCGACACCAATTTCGAAGCCTATGTCGCCACGCCCGATGGCACCCCACGCGGCACCGTGCTGCTGGTGCATGACTGGGACGGGCTGACCGAACATGAACGCGCGCAGGCCGATGCGCTTGCGGCGGACGGTTATCTGGCCGTGGCGCTGGACCTGTTTGGCACCAATGCGACACTGGACAGCATGGATGATTACCGCCGCGAAACCGGCGCGCTTTATGCCGACCGCGACGAATTCCGCGCGCGGATGATGGCGGGCGCAGAGGCTGCGCGTGCCCTAGACGGCGCGGGCCAGATGGTGATCGCAGGCTATTGCTTTGGCGGGGCTGCGGCGCTGGAAGCCGCGCGCGCAGGCATGGATATGGCGGGTTTCGTCAGCTTCCATGGCGGGCTGGAAACACCAGAGGGGCAGGATTACAGCGCCACCCCTGCGCCGGTAATGGTGCTGCATGGCTCTGCCGATCCGGTCTCTGGCATGGCCGAACTGGCCACGTTGATGGATGAACTGCAAGCCGCAGAAGTGCCGCATGAAGCGCGCATCTTCGGCGGTGCGCGGCATTCCTTTACCGTGCCCGGCTCGCGCGATTTTGACGAAACGGCGAATGCCGGCGCGCAAGCCGCCTTTCGCGAGTTTCTGGATGCGCGGTTCTGACAGTCTCGGGGTGCGTGGTCGCACGCACCCTACCCTTAAGCGCCGTACGGCACCCAGATGGTCTTGATCTGCACCATGGCCTCTAGCCAGTCGCGGCCCTGACCCGTCGGCGCGTGCCAGACGGGTTTCAGATTGCCCGCGCTCTCGGCCTCGATCAACTGCGCCACGCTGGGTTGCGCGCAGGCCAAGGCGGCAACATCATCATGGCCAGCCAGCGTTTTGGCCAATTCGGCCACTGGCCCTGACACAATATTGACCACCCCGCCGGGGACGTCCGACGCGCCCAGCATTGGCCCCAGTTCCAGCGCCGCCAAGGGGTTGGCTTGCGAGGGCACGACCACAACCCGGTTGCCCATGGCAATCGCAGGCAGGATCAGCGAGAGCGCGCCCAAAAGCGGCGCTTCTTCAGCGCAGATCAGGCCCATCACGCCAAAGGCCTCGCGCATGGCCAGTGTCACATGCGCGCTTTGCGTGTTGTGCACCGCGCCCGACAGCTTGTCGGCCCATGCGGCATAGTAAAGCGTGCGGGCAATGCTGGCATCGATTTCCGCCATTGGCACCAGCGCCGCCAATCCATCTCGGTGGTGATCCAGCGTTTCGGCCAGAAAATACAGCACCTGCGCGCGCTGATGCCCGCTCATCCGGGTCCAGCCGCTCGCCTTGTGCGCGGCTTCCACGGCGTTGCGAATGTCCTTGCGGTTGCCCAAAGGCGCATGGCCAAGGCGCGTGTCATCGCGCAGCACCGACCAGCTTGCGCCGCCATCCGCGCGCTTTTGCGCGCCGCCGATATATAGCTTGTGGGTGCGGTCCAACCCCTCGGGCGCGCCTGTGCCCGGAAGCGGGTCAATCGTGCCGGGGGCGGCCCCTTGCGCGGCATCGTTTTTGCGCAAATAAGCGGCCATCCCCTCGCGCGCGCCTTCGCGGCCAAAACCGGATGCGCGCATCCCCCCGAAAGGCGCGTTCGCGTCGAACATATTGGTGGCGTTGATCCAGACAACCCCCGCCTTCACCTGTGCGGCCATATCCATGGCGACGGTCAGGTTTTCCGACCAGATGCTGGCTGCCAACCCGTAGCGGGTGGCATTGGCCAGTTCAATCGCCTCTGGCGGGGTGCGAAAGGTTTGAAGCGTGACCACAGGCCCAAAGATTTCTTCGCTTGCACAAGGGTTTGCGGGCGACACCTGATCTAGCAGGATCGGCGGGCAAAAGCAGCCTTCGGGGGCGGTCCCTTCATGCGCGACAGCCCCTGCCGCCACACCTTGCGCCACCAGATCACGGATGCGCGCCAGTTGGGCCGTGTTCACAATCGCGCCGATATCGGTCGATTTATCCAGCGGGTCGCCCACGCGCAGCGTTTTCATTCGGGAAATCAGGCGCTTGCGAAACATCTCTGCCACGCTTTCGGCCACCAGAATGCGCGTGCCTGCGCAGCACACCTCGCCTTGGTTGAACCAGACCGCATCAACCACGCCTTCGACAGCGGCATCCAAATCGGCATCGCCCATCACGATAAAGGGCGATTTGCCACCCAATTCCAGCGTCAGCGCGCGGCCCTTGCCAGCGGTCGCACGGCGGATGATCTGCCCCACTTCGGTCGAGCCGGTGAAGGCTATTTTATCGACGCCGTCATGCGCCACCAAGGCCGCGCCCGTCGCCCCGTCGCCGGTGATAATGTTTACAACACCCGGCGGCACGCCTGCTTCCAAGCATATTTCGGCAAATAACAGCGCGGTCAGCGGTGTATCTTCTGCCGGTTTCAGCACCACTGTATTGCCTGCGGCCAAAGCGGGCGCCACTTTCCACGCCAGCATCAGCAGCGGAAAATTCCACGGAATGATCTGCCCGCAAACACCATGCGCGCGGGCATTGGGGAATTCATCGGCCAGCAGCGTCGCCCAGCCCGCATGGTGGGTGAAATGCCGCGAAACCAAGGGCAGGTCGATATCGCGCGATTCCCGAATGGGTTTGCCATTGTCGAGCGACTCGAGCACCGCAAACAAGCGTTCACGCTTCTGGATTTGCCGCGCCAGTGCATAAAGCACGCGGGCGCGCAGGGCGGCGTCAGCCTCCCAAGCCGGATGTGCGGCGCGCGCAGCTTGAACGGCGGCGTCCACATCGGCCGCGCCCGCCTGTGTGACCTGCGCAAGCACCACATCGCGCGCGGGGTCGCGCACATCGAACAGCGTGCCCGGCGCGGTAAAGCTGCCACCGATGAACAGGCCAAACGGGCCGCGCGCAAGCCAGTCGCGGGCTGCAGACGTGCTTTCAGGGGCGGGACCATAGGCCATGGTTTCCAGAATCTCCGCAATCTGTGTCATCATCATTCCTTAGGCCAGCGCGTGGCGGTGGCTGGCGGCGTAGCGCCCGGTGACATGGTGCTCTAGCTGGCGCTCTATATCGGCCAGCATAGACGAGGCGCCCAAACGAAACAGCCCCGGGCGCAGCCAGTCGCGGCCCAGTTCCTCGGCCATCAGCACTTGCCAGTTCAGCGCATCCTTGGCGGTTTTCATGCCGCCTGCGGGCTTGAAACCCACGATGTTGCCCGTCGCCGCGCGGTGGTCGCGGATCGCGCGGCACATGGTCAGGCCCACGGGCAAGGTCGCGTTCACGCCTTCTTTCCCGGTCGAGGTTTTGATGAAATCGGCCCCCGCCTGCATGGCGACCATGGACGCGGCATAGACATTGCTCAGCGTGACAAGATCGCCCGTGGCAAGGATGGCTTTCATATGGGCGGTCCCGCAGGCCGCGCGCATGGCGGCGATTTCGTCGTAAAGCGCGGCCCAATCGCCCCCCAGCACATGCGCGCGGGTGATGACAATGTCGATTTCCTGCGCGCCTTGGTCCACGGCATAGCGAATTTCCGCCAGCCGCAGGTCCAACGGCATCAGCCCCGCCGGAAAACCCGTGGCAACCGATGCCACTGGAATGCCCGTGCCATCCAGCGCGCGCACCGCCGCGCCGACCATGGTGGGGTAAACGCAGACCGCGCCGGTGGTGGGCATATCCACCAGCCCCAGCCCCGCCACGATATGATCGGCCAAGGGGCGGCGCGCCTTGGCGCATAGGCGGCGCACGCGATCTTCGGTGTCATCCCCTGCCAGCGTGGTCAGGTCCATGCAGGCAATCGCGTTCAGCAACCATGCGGCCTGATGCGCGCCCTTGATCGACCGGCGCGCCACAAGCGATGCTGCGCGCCGCTCTGCCGCAGGCCGGTTGACGGCATGGAACGCGCCCGTATCAAGCGCGGTGGCGGGGTTTGTCGGGTGGTTCAGGATGGGGTCTGGCTGTGTCATGGCGCTACTATGGCCGCGCAAACCGGGCCGGGCAATGGCCTTTTGACGGGGCGGCAGGCAGTTGACCTTCGGGAACAATCGTCATATCCGACAAGGGCGCTAGGGTTTGTCCTAGCAAGGAGTGTGCGCCATGAACACATTGCCCAAATCGCTCAGCTTCAAGATGCCGGCAGAGGCCACGCCGCTTGGCTTTCGTCCGGCCCCCAAGAACGTGATCCTGACGGTCGACCGGTTGCGCAAGCGCTTCGCCTTGGGCGATGCCCCGGCGGTGGAACGCGCCAGTTTCGAACTGGGACAGGGCGAGATGCTGGCGCTTCTTGGCCCCTCTGGCTGTGGCAAGACCACGACACTGCGCATGATCGCGGGCTTTGAAGTGCCCGATGCCGGGCATGTCCGGCTGCGCGGCCAAGACATAACCCACACCGCGCCCGAGGCGCGCGGCATTGGCTTCGTGTTTCAGGATTACGCGCTGTTCCCGCATCTGACGGTGCTGGACAATGTGAAATTCGGCCTGCGCAATCTGACGCGGGCCAAGGCCACGGCACGCGCGGAAGAAATGCTGCGCATGGTGGGTCTGGCCGGGCTGGCCGCGCGCCGCCCGCATGAATTGTCGGGTGGGCAACAGCAGCGCGTGGCGCTGGCGCGCACGCTGGCCATGGCTCCGCCGCTGGTGCTGATGGACGAGCCGTTTTCCAACCTTGACGCCGCGATGCGGGTGGAAACCCGCCAAGAGGTGCGCAAGCTGCTGAAGCAAACCGGTGCTGCGGGCATTATCGTGACCCATGACCAGGAAGAGGCGATGGCCGTCGCCGACCGCATTGCCGTGATGGAAGCGGGCCGGATTGTTCAGATCGGCACCCCAGACGAGATTTACCGCTACCCGGTATCGGCCTTTGTGGCGTCATTCATCGGGCGCTCGAACATCCTGAACGGCAAGGCCGATGGCATGGAAGTGGCGACCGAATTCGGCAAATTGCCGCTGTCGCGGGCGGCCAATGGGGCGGTCATGCTGTCGGTGCGGCCCGAACAGATCATGCTGGAAGCGGACCCGGATGGCTCTGCCTCTGTGGTTGGGCGCGAATTTCGCGGGCATGACCAACTGTATTGGGTGCAAGAGGGCGAGCGCTGCTTGCAGGTCATCTCTGGCGCGGGGGCCACGCTGGATGTGGGCGCGCGCGTGCGGCTGCGGATTTGCGATTGCGTTGTGCCCTTGGCATAGGGCTTTCCTTCCCGGTTCAGGCGGTATAAAGCCCGGCCAACCCAGATACCGGAGCGGACAAAATGCAAGGCAGCGCCAATCTCAACGTCATGATTCAAGCCGCGCGCAAGGCTGGGCGCTTGCTGGTCAAGGATTTCCGCGAAGTTGAGAACCTGCAAGTGTCGTCCAAATCGGCGGGCGATTTCGTCAGCCGCGCCGATATTGCCGCAGAGGCCGCGATCCGCGAAATCCTGACCGAAGCGCGCCCGAATTACGGCTGGCTGGGCGAAGAGTCGGCCCCGGTCGAGGGCAAGGACCCAACCCGCCGCTGGATCGTGGACCCGTTGGACGGCACCACCAATTTCCTGCACGGGATGCCGCATTGGGCCGTGTCCATCGCGCTGGAATTCAAGGGCGAAATCGTCGCGGGCGTTATCTTCGACCCGGCCAAGGATGAAATGTTCATCGCCGAAAAAGGCATGGGCGCCTTCATGAATGGCACACGGTTGCGCGTGTCAAACCGCAACACCCTGTCAGAATGCGTGTTTGCCACCGGCGTGCCTTTTGGCGCCAAGCGCACCCTGCCCGCCATGCTGCACGATCTGGCGCAACTTATGCCCGCCTGCGCCGGTGTGCGCCGCTGGGGGGCAGCGGCGCTTGATCTGGCCTATGTGGCCGCCGGGCGTTACGATGGGTTCTGGGAGCGTGAATTGCAGCCATGGGACATCGCCGCCGGGCTTGTGCTGGTGCGCGAGGCGGGCGGCTTTACCGGCCCGATCCGCGAGGGCGAGGGCATTTTCGAGCGTGGCGAGATCATCGCCGCCAATGCCGAGATATTCGACAAATTCGCCAAGATCATCCGCACGCGACCCGCGTGACGCGGGCTTGGGCGTCGCGATAAACGGTGCAATACGCACACGACAAAATGCTCTGGTCGGCGGCTATACAGACAAAGCGGCCGATCAGCCAATGACCACACTCGTGGCGCAAAGGGTGCGTCACGTACATTGCTGCCAACCTAGGAGCTGAAGAGACGGACGAAAGGGACGATCACATTCCTGATACGTCCGTCGGGAAGTGTTCCAGCTATTTATCAGCTGTGAAGCCTTCTGATTTGCGCTCTGACATTCAATCGATTTCTGCAATCCGACGGTGTGCCAGCACAGAGCACGGTTCCGACTTCAAACCGGAGCTTTAAATGACGGTGTGATCGCTCAATGCCAATGAGATCAAAGCCTTCAGCCTGACAAAGCTTGACATATTCGCGCTCGACCTTGCGCATTTTCAAACCTCCGACTTCTGCAGGCGAGCCTTAGCCTGTGAACGAAGGAGTTCAGCGGGAACCCACACACTTTCCAAAGGTGCCTTAAAGGAGAGGTCACGCCAGGCATTCCGACTCGTGTTGTTGGCGACCTTTCGCGCCCATTCTGACGGCGAGAATCTTCCATCGGCGTCTTCAATGTGCCCGTTCTTTACGCGTGCAAAATGATGAACACCGTTATAGTGCATTCGCACATGCGTTCCAGAAGGCACCGAAACCTCCTTCCAGATCAGGGGGGCACAGAAGTTATCATCAGCGTCGATTTCTTTCAGGCGTTCCTCAAATTCCTTCGTCCGATAAGGAAAATGAGCTTTGACGAAGTCGATCAAACGGTCGCCGAACCAGTCATTTGCGTTATTGTCCAAGTTACGCTCAATCAAATCCAGTACCTGCTCTTCAGCCAAGGACACGGGGTCGAGCCGACCATCGGAGAACTGGACGATGTCGTTGTAGAGCTGCCGATCAAACGGGATGTAGATGTAGTTTGTAGTCATTTGTAGCACCATCAGATTGCTTCTAGGCACTTTTAGTATACAAAAATAGCACCTCTACGCAAGCGCAATAGTGTTTTTTAGTGCTAAAAAAAACTATTTTTCGCTCTTGCTATTCGACACGGCAGGGGTTCCGCAAACGGTCGTTTTCGTCACTCGTCGCGCCATAACCGAAATTGCTGAAAGATCATGTGCCACAAATCCTTGGCAAAACCGCTTTTACTAGGCAGAAGCTCCGGCTTGCTTTCGATCATAGAGATTCGTTG
The DNA here is from genome assembly GCF_001517585.1 of Roseibaca calidilacus. Classification (NCBI taxonomy): domain Bacteria; kingdom Pseudomonadati; phylum Pseudomonadota; class Alphaproteobacteria; order Rhodobacterales; family Paracoccaceae; genus Roseinatronobacter; species Roseibaca calidilacus. Next base: position 1,040,145 of record NZ_FBYC01000004.1, read on the forward strand.
AGACTGCAGCATCGGTCACCCCGTGCTCAAAACCGTCCACCGCCCCTACCCCTATTTCCGACCCAAAGCCCCCACCCGCGCGGCCAGCCAATCCAGATCGGGGTCGCGCAGGCCCAGTTCCGCCAAGTGGCGGGCCGTGTTCACCAAATAATCGCGGTTCGTGCCGCGCCCGCCTACCGCGCGGGCGATGATCTGCGCTTGTTCTTCCAAAGGCAGCCCGCCGCAATATTGCCCATGCGCGCGGTCGATGACATAGGTCACCGCCTGCACCTGTTCCCCGCCCTGCAAATGCACCGGAACCTCGCGTTCCAGATAGGCCGCAGAGATCAGTTCGCGCGCCCGCAGGTATTCCAGCGTTTCGTCGGCGATGCGGCCATCCACCTCGAAGGCCACGCCTTCGCACCCGCCCGGCCCTTCATCCAGCGCCAGAACCAGCCCCGGCACCTCTGGCGTGCCGCGATGGTGGATGGAGCGCATACAAAAGCTGCGCTCATACCCGTCTAGCCGCGCGATACGGGTTTGCCCATGCGCAAAACCGGGGTTCCAGATCAGCGATCCGTAGCCGAATATCCATAGCGTATTGGACGGTTTTCTGGGCATTGGGCTGGCTCCTGTCTTGGATCGCGGTGTAGACAGGAATCGCGGCAAGGTCAAAAGGGTGCGGAATGCGCGGATTTCTGGGAGTGGTTATTCTTGGCGGCATGTTCTGCGCCTATTGGTTCGGGTCAGCCGTAGCCCTGCGCATGGCCCCCGCCCACCTGCCCGCAGATTCGGTTCAGGCCGATCAGATCGCGGTCACGGGCTTTCCCATGCGCTTTGACATCGCGGTGGATCGCCCTGCCCTGCCCGCGCGCGGCTGGTCCGCCGATGGGCTGTCGCTGTCGCTGCCCAGCTACTGGCCGTTCGCGGCCACGGGCACACTGTCCGGCCCGCAAGAGCTGACATGGCGCGGCGTGGATTGGCGCCTGGATGGGCCGGATATGCCGGTGTCCTTCGCCCTGACGCCGGGACTGGAGCTGACCATGGCGCGTTTGGACGCGCGCGATTTGCAACTGCTTGGCCCGGTTTCGGGTCGGCTGGACAGCGCCGCGCTGGCAGTGGACAAGGCCGGCGACCCTGCGTCGCGCGCGGTGGCGCTGGATATGGCCGGGCTGGCCTTGGGCAAGATGGAGATACCACGCGCATCCTTGCGCGCCGTGCTTCACATGGCAGATGCGCCGCGCCCGCCCCGGGTGAAGCAGATCGACCTGTCGCGCGCCAAGATCACGATGGCAGAGATCACCGTAACCGCCAGCGGAACGCTGGACCGCGCGCCCGACGGGCGGCTGTCCGGCAACCTGCCCCTGACCGTCACAAATTGGCGCGCCTTGCTGCGGATGCTGCAAGAAAACGGCCTTGTTCCGGCAGATCAAGCCCTGATGCTACAGATGATGGCAGAAAGACTGGGTCAGGGCGACACGCTGTCACTGCCCTTGACGCTGAAGGATTCCGTCGTCTCTCTGGGGCCGCTGGCGCTACTGGAGCTTGGCCCGCTTTAGGCGCCAGACCCGCGCCAAGAACAGCGCAATACCCGCGCCCAGCCCATTCGCGGCCAGATCGGCCCATTCTGCCCCGCGCCCGAAATAGGGCTGCACCAGTTCTATAAGGCCACTATAGGCCAGCACAAGGCCCCAGACCAACCCATGCCACCGTCGCGGCAGGCCAAGCATGGCCGGCAAAGCGACCGTGCAGAACATCGCGGCGTGAACAAGCTTGTCCAGATGCGGCAGCGAAAAATCGACGGCTTCGGGCAAGGGTTGCAGCAGCAACACCGCGACGATCACGGCCAGACAAGCAGAAAGGGCGCAGCCGCGCCGGGCGGTTCGGGTCAAGACATTCCTCCGAGGTCAGGCCCCGGATGTCCCGCGCGGCTTGGCCAAGGTCAAGCCGAAAGCACCTCTGGCCTGCCCGAATTGCGGACATGGCGCGTCACGCGTTGCAATGCGCGCTCTTCCAACTGGCGCACGCGCTCTTTGGAAATGCCCAGATCGGTCCCGATCTCTGCCAGCGTGCGCGGGCTGTCGCTCAGATGGCGCTCGACAATGATGCGCTGTTCGCGCGCAGGCAGGCTTTGCACCGCGCCATACAGCAATTTGCGGCGGCGGCGCTCTTCCAGATCTTCCAGCACACGGTCCTCGGTCGGTGCGGTGTCGTCTGCGATGGCATCCATCCAGTCGCGCCCGTCATCCGCGCCCGATTGCGGTGTGTTCAAAGACAGGTCATGGCCTGCCATGCGGCCCAGCATGATCTGCACCTGTTCTTCAGGCACATCCAGCGCGCGGGCCACGCTGGCCGAGACATCCTCGCGCCGGACTTCGCCATCATCCAGCTTGGCCAGCGTCCGGCGCAAATGGAAGAACAGCTTTTTCTGCGCGGCATTGGTCGCTGTGCGCACCACCGACCAGTTGCGCATGACATATTCCTGCATCGAGGCCCGAATCCACCATGCCGCATAGGTCGAAAACCGCGCGCCATTTTCAGGATCGTATTTCTCTGCTGCCCGCATCAGGCCCAGATTGCCCTGCTGAATCAGGTCATCCAACGGAAAGCCATACCGCCGGAAGCGCCCCGCGACCGACACGGCCAAGCGCGTATAGGCGGTAATCAACTGGTGCAGCGCACGTTCGTCGCGCTCGTCGCGCCAAGCCAGCGCCAAAGCGTGTTCGGTATCGGCATCCAACATGTCCTCGGCCATGGCGGTGCGGATGAACCGGCTGGTATGCGGGTCGCGGGCGGGGGTCATGCTGGCGCCTCCATTTGGTAGCTTTCCGATATAGTTTCGTATCGCTATCATTTGGCGGAGCATCTTGTCAACCATGCGCACCCGGATTACTTCCTTGCCATGACATACCCACCTTCCAACGATCTGGCCGACCTGTTGGTGCATCTGGCCCGGCTTGCGCAAAACGCAGCCAACAGCCCGTTGACGGCGGCACAATGGACAGCCCTGCGCTATTTCGCGCGGGCCAATACATTTTCGCGCACCCCTTCGGCGTTTTCCGAATTCCACGCGACCACGCGCGGCACGGCTTCGCAAACGGTCAAGGCGCTGGTCGATATGGGCCTGCTGACGCGCAAGGCCCATGCCCATGACCGCCGCAGCGCGGTGATGGAGGTGACGGCAGAAGGCCACGCCATGCTGGCGCATGACCCGTTGGGCGGGTTGCGGCAGGTTCTGGCGGATTTGCCTCAAGACGACCGCGACAGCTTGGCCCGATCGGTGCGCCGGGCGGTTACGCAACTGGCCGCACAGCGTGGTGCCCCGACCTTTGGCACCTGTTCCGATTGCGACCATTGCGAACCGGGCGGTGCACAGGCCTATTGCCACTGCACCCAGACCCTGCTTGCCACACCCGATATGGCGGCTTTCTGCGTCGATTTTCGCCCCGCGAACGCGGCAGAATCCTAACCGATCTCGCGCAGGCGAACGACCGCATCCGTCAGGCGTGCGATTTCATCCGCCAGAAGCGCGGAATTGTCGCGCGCTTCTGTCACCACCTCTTCGGGGGCGCTGGCCACGAATTTCGGGTTCTTCAACCGCCCCTCAATGCCCGCGCGTTCCTTTTCCGCCTTGGCAAGCGTCTTTTCCAGCCGCGCGCGTTCAGCGGCAATGTCGATCACGCCATCCAGCGGCAGGCCAAAACTGCCCCCTTCAACTGCCACGGTAATGGACCCTTTGGGCAGTTCCGCAACTTCCTCCAAGGAGGCAATGCGCGCCAGTTTCATCACCAGCGCCATGTTGCGCGACAGCGCGGCGCGGCCTGCATCGTCCAGATCAAGCTGCACCATGTTCAGCTTCAACCCCACCGGCACGCGCAATTGCGCACGGGCAGAGCGGATGTTTTCAATCAGGCTGATGACCCAAGTCATTTCACGCAGCGCCGCGTCATCGACCAGACCCGCCCCGTATTCGGGCCAATCGGCATGGCAGCACAGCTTCGCGCGTTGCCCGGTCAGCTCCCACAGTTCTTCGGTAATGAAGGGCATGAACGGGTGCAGCAAAATCATGCACTGGTCCAGCACCCAAGCCATGGTTGCGCGGGTCTCGGCGGCGCCCTCGCCATCGAAAAGCGGCTTGGCGAATTCGACATACCAATCGCAGACCTTGCCCCAGACAAAGCCGTAAAGCGCGCTTGCGGCATCGTTGAACCGGTAATCTGCCAACGCGGAGTCCACCGTTTCGCGCACCTTCGCGGTTTCCGATATGATCCAGCGGTTCACCGTCGCCTGCGCATGCGGGGCGGCGGTCTGGGTAGCGTGGTTCTCCCAGACCCCGTTCATCTCGGCAAAACGGCAGGCGTTCCACAGCTTGGTGGTGAAGTTGCGATAGCCCGCGATGCGCTGGGTATCGAGCTTCAGGACACCCCCAAGGCTTGCCATGGACGCGTTGGTAAAGCGCAAGGCGTCGGCGCCGTATTCGTCGATAATCTCCAACGGGTCGACCACGTTGCCCAGCGTCTTGGACATTTTCTTGCCCTTGGCGTCGCGCACAAGCCCGTGCAGATAGACATCGCGGAACGGCACGTCATCCACAACCGCAAGCTGCATCATCATCATGCGCGCGACCCAGAAGAACAGAATGTCCTGCCCGGTAATCAGAACACTGGTCGGGAAATAGCGCTTGTATTCCTCGGTCGCCTCTGGCCAGCCCAGCGTGCCGATGGGCCACAGCCCGGACGAGAACCATGTGTCAAGCACGTCGGGGTCGCGCCAAAGCGTTACTATTACCGCCCCTGGTTTATCATCCAGATCGGGACGCTTCATGATTACAGCACCCGGATCAGGTATGAAGGATGAGAGCCTTATTTCTACCGGTTCAGAAAACTTTGTTTCATAATAGCGTTGAGCGGTTGCCCTTACTTCTTCCTCTGAGGATACGCAAAATTGACGGGTCACAAACCCATACTGAACGCCATATGGGTATTCCGCCGAACCTTGATCTGTAAGTTCAGAACTTTGGCGCATAAAACCATCGCTGCCAATGTCAGCGCCATACCACACAGGAATCTGGTGCCCCCACCACAATTGGCGGCTGATACACCACGGCTCAATATTCTCCAGCCAGTGGAAATAGGTCTTCTCGCCACTCTCCGGCACGATCTTGGTGCGCCCGCTGCGCACCGCGTCCAAAGCGGGGCCGACGACCTTTTGCGCATCAACAAACCACTGGTCGGTCAGCATGGGTTCGATGACCACTTTCGACCGGTCGCCAAAGGGTTGCATGATCTTCTTCGCCTCGACCAGCGGCACCTGTGCGGCGGCGTCATCCTCCTCGCCCAGCTTGCGGCCCAAGCGCGGGTCATCGGCGCGAGTCATCATCGCCAACCCCTCGGCGGTGATCTCTGCCACCACGGCCTTGCGCGCCTCATAGCGGTCAAGACCCCGCAAGTGGTCGGGGACAAGGTTCAGCGCATCCGCCTCTGCTTCGGACAAGCTGCGTTCGCCGCGCGCAACCGCGCCCGCAATCTCTGCCGCCTCGGCATAGGCCGCGCCATCGGCCCGCATGGCGGCGCGCGTGTCCATCAACCGATACATCGGAATGCCCGCGCGCTTGGCAACGCCGTAGTCATTGGCGTCATGCGCGCCGGTGATCTTGACCGCGCCAGAGCCGAAATCGGGGTCCGGGTATTCGTCGGTAATGATCGGAATCAGGCGGCGGTGTTCCTTCGGCCCAACCGGGATTTCACACAATTTTCCGACAATTGGCGCATAGCGTTCATCCGATGGGTGAACCGCAACCGCGCCATCGCCCAGCATGGTTTCGGGGCGCGTGGTGGCGATGGAAATGTAATCGCGTTCTTCATCGACGATGACATTTCCGTCCTCGTCCTTTTCCACGTAGCGATAGGTCGCCCCACCCGCCAGCGGGTATTTGAAATGCCACATATGCCCGTCGACCTCAACATTCTCGACCTCAAGGTCCGAAATCGCGGTCTCGAAATGCGGGTCCCAGTTGACCAGCCGCTTGCCGCGATAGATCAGGCCCTTGTTATACATATCCACGAACACCTTGATGACCGCGTCGTGGAAATTGCCATCATTGCCTTCGGGTGCGCCGGGCGCGCCAGACATGGTAAAGGCGTTGCGCTCCCAGTCGCAGGAATTGCCCAAGCGTTTCATCTGGTCAATGATGGTCTGGCCGTATTGGCCCTTCCATTCCCAGACACGCGCCAGAAACGCCTCGCGCCCCAGATCGGCGCGGCGTTTGCCTTCCTCGGCCAGCAGTTTCTTTTCGACCTGCAATTGCGTTGCAATCCCGGCATGGTCTTGGCCCGGCTGCCAAAGCGTGTCGAAGCCGCGCATCCGGTGCCAGCGGGTCAGGATATCCATCAAGGTATGGTTAAACGCATGGCCCACATGCAACGCGCCCGTCACATTCGGGGGCGGCAGCATGATGCAGAAGCTCTCGTCGCGCGATTTGTTGGCGCCCGCCTTGAAGGCCCCGGCCTGTTGCCATTTGGCGATGATCCGCGCCTCGGCGGCCTGCGCGTCGAATGTCTTGTCCATGCCCATAGCACACACCCTTTTTGCGGTTTGGATGCGTGTGTAGCGCCCGCGCGCGCCAAGGAAAAGCCCCGCTTGGCATTTGCGCGCCGCTCGGCAATATTGCTGACAAAATATGCCCCTAGTATGTCGACCAGATGGACCGCAAACCCGTATCGTTTCCGCGCATGATCTGGCGGCTTGGCCTAAGTTGGGTGGTCGTGCCGCTCTTGTTGGGGGTGGCCCTTGTCGGGTTCGCGCTGTCGCTTCTGGCCGATTACCGGGAATTGCTGCGCGACGGCGTGCAGGGCGAAACAGTGGTGATTGCACGCGATGTCGTCCAATCCCGCAATTCGGACGGGGATAGAGAGCTGACCTATTACCTGAGCCACCAGTTCCGGCCAGAGGGGTATTCCGGCGACGTGACCGCACGCGAAGCGGTTAGCCCCGCGCTTTACAAGGCCACGGAAATCGGGGATTTGCTGCCCGTCACCTATATTTGGAATGATCCCGAGCGAAACACGCTTGACCCCAAACGCGACGTGGCCGGCGTGGTGTTTTTCGGGTTGGCGGGGGGTATCGCGCTGCTTGTGGCCCTTGGGGGCATTATATGGGGCTGGGGGCGCGTTGCGTCTGCCCGGCGCGCGCTGCTGCTGGGCGAAGTGCGCGAGGCGCGCATCACAGGCATCCGTCCATATGCGCTGTCAGGAAAGAAAAAGCCGCGTTTTGTTGTATCATGGACCGATGCCGCCGGGGTCAACGGCAAATCGCTTCTGGCATCGGCCGGTCTTGCGCAGGCGCATGCGCCCGGCGATGTGATCGTGGTCTATGTGGACCCGGATAACGGCCGCGGCTGGTGGCAAAAGCAGATCTAGCGCTGCCGTTTTGCTCTGGCGCGCCCTTTAGCCCCCGCGCCGCAACCGTTCCAACAGCGTGCGCGATGGCTGGCCGGTAACCGGCAAACCGCGCGCGGATTGATAGTCGCGGATCGCGGCTTCGGAATTGGGGCCGATCACGCCGTCAGTGCCTTGGGTGTCAAAGCCTGCGCGGGTCAGACGGTCTTGCAGTTCCTTGCGGTCCGCCAGCCGCAAGCCATTGGCATCGGGCTGGAAATTGCCTTGTATCGGGCCAAGCCCGCGCAGACGGTCGGACAAATGGCCAATACCAAGGCCGTAAAGCTCGGAATTATTGTAGCGCAGGATGACATCGAAATTGCGCGTGACCAGAAAGGCCGGGCCGGTTGGCCCATCCGGCAGAATAAGCGACGCAGACGCCGAGGTCAGGCCGCCGCTGACCGCGCGCACCCCAAGCCCGGCCCAACCACTGTGGGTCAATCCGCGCCCGGCCAGCCCGGTGTCGAAGCCCGCGGGCAAGATCACTTCCTGCCCCCAGGGCACACCCGTTTGCCAGCCCATGCGCGACAGGTAATTGGCCGCAGATGCTAGCGCGTCGGTGGGGTCATCGGCCCAGATGTCGCGCCGCCCGTCCCCCGTAAAATCGACCGCATAGGCTTGGTAGGTGGTCGGGATGAACTGGGTATGCCCCATCGCCCCCGCCCAAGAGCCGCGCAGGTTGGCAAAGGTGGTATCACCGCGTTCCAGAATGCGCAGGGCCGCGGTCAACTGGCTTTCGAAAAATTCGCCGCGCCGCCCGTCAAAGGCCAGCGTGGCCAGCGCGGAAATGGCCGGAATATCGCCTTTTTCCGTGCCATAGCGCGATTCCAGCCCCCAGATGGCCGTCAGGATTTCGGCGGGCACACCGTAGCGGCCTTCGATTGCGCGCAGGGTCGCCTCATAGCGTGCAAGTGCCGCGCGGCCCGCCGCGATCCGCTCATCCGACGCGGCGATTGCCATGTAATCTTCCAGCGTGCGGGTGAATTCCGTCTGGCGGCGGTCGCGGGCGATCACATCGGGCAGGAACCCGGCCCCCGCCAGCGCGCGCGATACCACGCCGGGTGCGATTCCCTCGGCGCGCGCGCGGGTTGCATAGGCGTCCAACCACGCATCGAACGCGGGGTTTGCCTGTGGCCGCATCGGGCTGCCGCCACGGGTGACGGGCATGGGCACCCCGCCCCCCATGCAGGCGGACAAGGACAAAAGCGCGCTACCTGCGGCAAAGGCTCTGCGGGACAAAATCATCGGACTGCTCTGTTCTATGGTTTTGCCCAAGAGTAGCGGATTTCTGCGCCCTTGTTAAGCGACGCTTGGTGAATCTGCGCGAAGCCGCTAACCTTCCTACATCCGTCGGAGGCAGTATGCGCGCGTTTATCCCTGTCCTTGTCATGGCCCTGTTGCCCGCTTGCGGTGCCGCCAATGTCGATCGCTCGCCCCGCCCGGAACTGCGGCCCGACGCCCCGGTCAGAACCGATTTCGCAACCTGGCGCGCCGGGTTCGAGCGGCGCGCCGCCGCCGCAGGCATTACGCCAGACACCTTGGCCAGCGCGCGCCCTTATCTGCGCCCCCTACCCGATACGCTGGCATTGGACCGCCGCCAAAGTGAATTCGGCGCGCGGGTCTGGGAGTATCTGGACAGTGCCGTGAACGCAGAGCGCATTCGGGCCGGGCGTGCGGCCATGGCGCGGCACAAGACCACGCTGGACCGGATAGAATCGCGCTTCGGTGTGCCGCCCGAAATCGTCGCCGCGATCTGGGGGATCGAAACCTCTTACGGGGCGAACCGAGGGCGCACCCCCATTCTGGCAACCTTGGCAACCTTGGCCAAGGACGGGCGGCGCGCGGCGTTTTTCGAGGACGAATTGATCGCGGCGCTGCGCATGGTGCAACAGGGCAAGGTCGCACCCGCGCGGTTCAACGGGTCTTGGGCGGGCGCGTTTGGGCATACGCAATTCATGCCCAGCAGTTACCTGACCTATGCCCTGCCCCTGTCGGGCGATGGCGTGGCCGATGTTTGGGCCGACACGCCGGAAGATGCGCTTGCATCAGCGGCCAATTACCTTGAGCGCCGGGGCTGGATGCGGGGCCAGCCATGGGCGGTGGAAGTGCGCTTGCCAGACCAGTTTGACCTTGGCCAGACCGGGCAGCGGCGCAGCGACTGGGGCGACTTGGGCGTGACAGCGGTGCAAGGCCGCCTGCCCGATGCCCCGGCGCGGTTGCTCTTGCCCGGCGGCGCGCGTGGCCCGGCCTTTTTGGCGACGGACAATTACGATGTGTTGAAGGAATACAACATGTCCGACGCCTATGTGCTGGCGCTGGGGCATCTGTCCGACCGGCTGCGCGGGGCTGGGCCTTTGCGCGGGCAATGGCCGCGCGGCGACCGCGCCTTGACACGCGCCGAGCGGCTGGAGGTGCAGCGCATTCTGACCGCGCAAGGCTATGATACGGGCGGGATTGACGGGCGCCATGGCCCCGCGACCATTGCCGCCGTGCAGGCGTGGCAACGCGCGGCTGGCCTGCCACCCGATGGCTACATCAACGCAGACCTTCTGTCCCGCTTGCGCCGCTAGGCGGCCTGCGCCACGGCATCCAGCGCCTGTTGCAACAGCTCTGGTCCCATGCCGGGCCTATGGGCGTTTTCCGACAAGACCCGCCGCCAGTGCCGCGCGCCGGGCTGGCCTGCGAATAGCCCCAACATATGCCGGGTGATCTGCGCCAGACGCACGCCCTGCCCCATCTGCGCGTCAATATAAGGCAGCATCCGCGCCACTACCTCGGCGCGCGAATGCGCCGGGTCGGGCTGGCCGAAGATGCGACTATCCGCCTGCGCCAGAATATCCCATGGCCGGTGATAGGCCGCGCGGCCAACCATTACCCCGTCCAATCCTTGCGCCAGAAAGCCCTGTGCTGCATCCAGATCCTCTACCCCGCCATTGACGGAAATGTGCATATCCGGGAAATCGGTTTTCATGGCTGCAACCAGCGTGTAATCCAGCGGCGGAATATCGCGGTTTTCCTTGGGGCTAAGCCCTTGCAGCCATGCCTTGCGCGCATGGATCGTCACGCGAAGCACCCCGACCGCGCGGATTGCACTTAAAAAGCGCGGCAGAATCTGGGCCGGATTCTGGTCATCCACCCCGATGCGGCATTTGACGGTCACTTCGGCGGGGCTGGCGGCGATCATGGCGGCGCAAATTTCGGCCACATGCTCGGGCCGCTCCATCAGCACGGCACCGAAACTGCCCGATTGCACCCGGTCGGACGGACAACCGCAATTCAGGTTCACCTCCGGGTAGCCCGCCTGCCATCCAAGCCGTGTCGCCTGCGCCAGCTCGACCGGGTCAGAGCCGCCAAGCTGCAAGGCGACCGGGTGCTCATCCGGGTCATGCTGCAACAGGTGAAGCGCGCCGCCGCGCACCAAGGCAGGGGCAGTCACCATTTCCGTATACAGCAACGCCCGCGCACTCATGAGGCGATGAAAATATCGGCAATGCCGATCGGTCCAGTCCATCATCGGGGCGACACTTAGGCGGGAATTGTGGATATCCCCTTTTTTTACTGGCTTTTCAAGCATATATACTAGATCTCACATCGTCATATTTGGTGCCGAAATGGCATATTTGGACGGATACATCCACCTTGGTACGCCATGGAGTACCAGAGAACCACGTTTGGAATACCGAAAATGGGCACAATCACCGAACGCAGACGGACAGGCGGCACGACAGCTTACAGGGCACAGATCGTTATAAAGTCAAATGGTCAGGTCGTCTATCGCGGCTCGGAGACCTTTGACCGCCGCAGCACAGCTGAGGCGTGGATGAAGCGCCGTGAGAAAGAACTGAAATCACCCGGCGGGCTGGAGGCCGCGCGGCGCAAGGTGGGCACGGTGGGTGACGTCATCAAGGATTATATCCTCGAGAAAGAGGGAGGGATGGGGCGGACGAAGACGCAAGTGCTTCGTTCAATCTGCGAAAGTCACTTGATCTCGGATATCCCGACGTCAGATCTTCAGCCGAAACATATCGTGGATTTTGCCCGCGGCCTGCGCCGTGGTGGGCGCAGCCCGTCTACCGTTCAGAATTATCTAAGTCACCTGAGTGCGGCTCTGTCGATGGGGCGCACGGCGTGGGGCTATGATCTGGATCGGAATGTCGTTGAAGATGGGGTTACCGCTTGTCGTCAGTTGGACCTGGCTGGCAAATCCAACTGCCGTGACCGACGCCCGACACTTGCCGAAATTGACGCTCTGATGACCCATTTTGCAGAGGCCAGCGCCCGCGTTTCCCGTACCTTGCCGATGCACCGGATCATGGCTTTTGCGATCTTTTCAGCAAGGCGCCAGGAAGAGATCACCCTTATCACATGGGAGGATTTTAACGAGGACGAGATGCGCCAGATGGTGCGGGACATGAAGCACCCCGGGCAGAAGAAGGGTAACGATGTTTTATGCGAGGTCACGCCTGAAGCCCTGAGGGTCATGCAGCTACAGCCTGGCCGAAGCGGCAGGATCTTTCCTTATAACTCAGACACGATCAGCACCCGATTCACCCGAGCCTGCAAGTTTCTGGAAATCGAAGACCTCCATTTTCATGACCTGCGACACGAAGGGATTTCCCGGTTGTTCGAGATGGGCTGCACCATTCCGCAAGTCGCCGCTGTGTCCGGCCATCGCAGCTGGCAATCCCTGAAACGCTATTCGCACCTGCGCATGTCGGGCGACAAATTCGCGGGTTGGGCATGGTGGGATAAGCTTGAGGCAGAGTGAGGCGGGGTCAAAAATCAGGGCCGTCCGTGGCGGGTGGCCCCTCACTGTCCATCTGATCGGCCTCCAGTTCAATGTACTCTTGGGCAGTGGGCAAACCGATACCCTTTGCCAAGCCTTTCGCAATCCCCGCGAACTCTGGTGATGCGGGTCTTGCTTTGTGACCATCGAATACCACCGCCGGGATGCTCATCATTTCCACCTGAAATCCGCCCCCCGGCATCAGCCGCAGTTGGGTGCGCTCTTTCGTGAGCGTTTCGATGTCACCCAGCCGTGCGATCACATCAATTAGTCGGAGGCGACCGTCGCCATCAGACGCTGGTGAAGCTGGGTTACCATCCGCTCTAGCTTCAAGACCCGGTCGTCCTGCGGCTGGTGCATTTTCAAGAGGTTCTTGATAGACACTTGGGTGTCCGTTCCGAGTGTCTGGATGTCGTCCAACTGTGCGAACAGCTTCATCATCAATGCGCCTGCGCCGCTCGGAACCTTGTTCAGTTCCGCTGAGATCGGGTCCAGACTGTCGGCTATTGCCCTCAATCGATCCACCAATTGCCACAGGGCCTCGATGGCTTCCGCCTCCGCTTGGTTTTCGGGTGTGGTCATCGTCTTTCTTCCTTTCGATCTCTTGCATGATTTGTTCGGCATTATTGGGGAACAGGTGGCGCAGCATCAGGAGTGCTGGCAAGTCGGACAGGTACCTCAGCATCACGATCCGGCGCTCGAGGCCGCGAAGGGTGAATTGCGACCCGATGCGCCCGCCAGAAATTGACACTTTACGTTTGTGCAACTTGGCCATTCCGGGGGTGGGAATGCTAAGCGTGAAGGCCATGCCATCGGGGCCTTTGTCATGCTTGCGCAGTGTTGCGACAACATCGCGGCTTTTCAAACCAGCCTTCAGGCGATCCAGCCCATGAGGCTTGTCCTGGGCCATCACATCGTTGACCGCAGCCCCCGCTTGGGCGGCAGCCATCGTCCTGATGTCATCGGATTTGCCAGAGCGGATCGGCGCCAGGATTTTCACGGGGCCGCCGGAGGTATCGTCAAAGGGTTGTGGCAGGCCGACACGGTTTGCAATTCGGTTGCCAAGCGTAAAGACGTCCCTTGGCAGAACGGGCGTTATTTTATGTCGGAAATACGTCCATGAACTGAAAAGGATATGGGCGTGATCATGCGCAGCATTAACGTGACGATAGATCAAATAAGGCAGCACATGCAGCGGGGCGCCGATTCGCCGTCCGATTTCCCGGATCGCCGTTTTCCATTTTTCTTGTGACAGGAATTGCCCGGGGGCAAGGCTGACAGTCATATGCCAGATTTTGTTATCGCTCGACGCCCCGACCTTTTCATGATGATTGCGCAGGTGTTCAACGATCCGGCTTGGCCGATCAGCCAGAATAGAGCCCCCAATCAACACGCCGCCATTTTGCAGGTAGTCCGCAACCGTTACTGTGTTCTGCGCCTGTCGCAGATCAATCCGCATCTGGGTCGCCGCCTGCATCCACGGCCCGCTCGATCCGCCTTGCCACATCCAAAAGCTTTTTCCGGACAGTCAGGTCATCTTGAGCCGCAAGAATATCATTCAGCCGTTCAAGCACATCATGGCGCCATCCAAGGTCACCATCCGCCGCGTCCCGGCCCAGATGCCCCAGGGCTGCATCCGTCAAAAACGGAGCGGCTTTTTGATAACCAAGGTTGCGCATTCGGCGTTGCAACACCAAATTCTGCTCTTCCGTCAGTCGCACAGAATAACTTGTTTTGCTCATGCAAGGCCTCGTATTTCCATCCTTGCACTTGCATATAGCAACGCCCGAATTTTCTTCGACCGGTTATCCACAATGTTGTCGGATCGCCTCGAAATATCAGAGTTTGCAGCACTCTCTCTTTATGTTCGGGTATCAGGAAAACCCCGAAATAATCAAAGGCCGCCCTTCTGAAGTTGAACGATAATTAAACGCAATAAGTGCTTTGGGCGGTGAATTGGCGCGGATTTCCAGTTTCAGTCAAATCATCCGTCAGACAAAAGCCGATTGCCAACCAAGTACACACCAAGGAGCAATCGAAGCAGAACCCGTATGCGCCGTCCCGGATGACCTCTCTGGTTGCACAAGTCATGGTAATCCTGCAAGAATATCGACACGCCGAGTTTTCCGATGAGTGCCCCTTGCCCGACCCCAACCAGACCCCGGAACAGATCGCTCGCGATCAGATTGATGCCCGCTTGCGGGCTGCGGGTTGGGTCGTGCAGGGAACGTCCGAGATCTCACACACGGCAGGCACCGGCATCGCTGTCCGGGAGTATCAGACCAGCATCGGCCCTGCCGACTATGCCCTGTTTGCGGACAAACGTGCCTTGGGCGTGGTCGAGGCGAAACCGGACGCCTGGGGCGAACGGCTGACAACGGTCGAGACCCAATCTTCCAGCTATGCGACCGCGCAGCTGAAATGGGTGAAAAACCCCGAACCCCTGCCCTTCGTCTATGAGGCCACAGGCGCAATCACCCGCTTCACCGATTGCCGTGACCCCAAGCCCCGGTCGCGAGAGGTGTTCACCTTTCACCAGCCCCAGACCCTCCTTGAATGGTCGAGGCAACCCCGCTCATTCCGGACGGCCCTGCAAGACCTACCAGCCCTGATCACCGACGGTCTGCGCGAGTGTCAGATCACCGCGATCACCAATCTGGAAGCCTCGCTCAAGCAGGATCGCCCCCGTGCCTTGGTCCAGATGGCCACCGGATCGGGCAAGACCTTCACCGCGATCACCCAGGTTTACCGCCTGCTCAAACATGCCGGCGCAAGGCGGGTGCTGTTCCTCGTCGACACCAAGAACCTCGGGGAGCAGGCCGAACAGGAATTCATGGCATTTGTCCCGAATGACGACAGCCGGAAATTCACCGAGCTTTACACCGTCCAGCGCCTGTCCTCGTCCCACATCTCACCCCATGCCGAGGTGATAATTTCCACCATCCAGCGGATGTATTCGATCCTGAAGGGCGAAGACCTGCCCGAAGGCGCCGAAGACGAACATCCCGCCGAACGCATGCACAGCCGCAAGGAGCCGCTCCCGGTTGCCAATAACCCCAAGGTCCCGCCGGAATTCTTTGATGTGGTCATCATCGATGAATGTCATCGCTCCATTTACAATCTGTGGCGGCAGGTGATCGAATATTTCGACAGCTTCTTGGTCGGCCTGACCGCGACGCCCGACGCCCGCACCTATGGGTTCTTCCAGAAAAACGTGGTCAGCGAATACACCCATGAACGGGCCGTGGCCGATGGCGTCAATGTCGGCAACGAGGTCTACCTGATCGACACCAAGGTCACCGCCGCAGGCGGCAAGGTTGCCGCCCGTCAGATGGTGGAAAAACGCGAACGCCAGACCCGCAAGAAGCGCTGGGAGGCGCAGGACGAAGACCTGATCTACGCCGCCACCCAAATCGACCGCTCTGTCATGGTGCCCGACCAGATCCGCACCGTGATCCGCGCCTTCCGCGACAAACTGCCAGAGATCTTCCCGAACCGCACCGAGGTTCCCAAAACCCTGATCTTCGCGAAAACCGACAGCCATGCCGATGACATCATCCAGATCGTCCGGCAGGAATTCGGGGAAAGCAATCAGTTCTGCAAGAAAATCACGAACCAGACCCAAAAGACCGACAAGCAAGACCCCAAGTCTGTCCTGCAACAATTCCGCAACGAATATTACCCCCGTATCGCCGTGACCGTGGACATGATCGCCACGGGCACCGATGTGAAGCCGCTGGAATGCCTGCTGTTCATGCGGGATGTGAAATCCGCCAATTACTTTGAACAGATGAAGGGCCGCGGCACCCGTGTGGTCAAACCCGATGACCTGAAAAAGGTCACCCCGTCTGCCCATGCGAAAACCCATTATGTGATTGTCGATGCCGTGGGTGTCACCCGCTCGGTCAAGACCGCCAGCCAACCGCTCGACACCAAACCCTCGATCCCGTTCAAGGATCTGGCATACGAGGTGATGATGGGCGCCACGGACGAAGACACCGTGTCCTCCCTCGCATCCCGCCTGTCGCGGCTGGACAAGCAACTCGGCCCCGCCGAACAGGCCCGCATTGCCGACAAGGCCGGAAAACCCCTGCAAACCATCGTCCGTGACCTGTTCGATGCCATCGACGGCGACCGGATCGAAGCCCTCGCCATCCAGACCACTGGCAACCCCGCCCCGGATGACGCCGCCATGGATGCCGCCCGTGACACATTGGTCAGGGATGCCGCGAATGTCTTTACCGGCGAACTGATCACGATGCTGGATACCATCCGCCGCGACCATGAACAGATCATCGACCATGACACGCTTGATACCGTCACAAATATCGGCTGGGCGGGGGATGCGACCGAAAACGCCCAGGCCATCGCCAGGGAATTCACCGACTGGATGGAAGACAACCGCGACCGGATCGAGGCGCTGAGCATCTATTTCACCCAGCCCGCACGGCGCAGTCAGATCACCTATGCCATGATCAAGGAAACGCTGGCCGCCCTGAAATCTGACCGCCCGCGTCTGGCCCCGGCCTATGTCTGGCGGGCTTATGCGCATCTGGATGATTTCACCGGCACAACCCCCATCAGCGAATTGACCCAGCTTGTCGCCCTGATCCGTCGGGTGGCGGGGCTGGATGAGCAGCTGACCCCGAATGAGGACCGCGTGCGCCGCAATTTCCAGAACTGGGTCTTGCGCCGCCATTCCGGCGCGGGCGAAAAATTCACCGACCCCCAGATGGACTGGCTGCGCCTGATCCGCGACCATATCGCCACGAGTATCCGGATAGAGGCCGAGGATCTGGACTTTGCCCCCTTTGACGCCCAAGGGGGGCTGGGGCGCATGTATGCCCTGTTCGGCGAAGGATATGGGGCCGTGATGGACGAGATGAATGAGGCGCTGTCGGCATGACGGAATTGCCGGAAGGGTGGATAAGCGTCCAGTTGCGCGATCTCGGGAAATGGCAGGGGGGCGGAACGCCGTCCAAAGCCCGGCCAGAGTTCTGGGGCGGATCAATACCTTGGGTATCTCCCAAGGATATGAAAACAAACACGATCACCACAACCATTGACAGGATCACGCCGCAAGCCGTAGCGGGATCGGCGGCCAATCTTGTCCCGCCCGGATCAATCCTGATCGTAACACGGTCAGGCATACTGGCTCATAGTTTTCCGGCTGCTGTCAATGCGGTCGAGGTCACAGTGAACCAAGACCTCAAGGCCTTGGCGCCGTCATCCGGCCTGTCATCTGAATTTATCCGGCTCGCCCTCAAGGCTTTTGAGCGGGCGATCCTGAATGAATGCGTGAAGGACGGAACAACGGTCCACAGCATCGAGCTTCCGGCGCTGATGGAATTTGAAATTCCTCTCCCCCCCCTCCCTGAACAACACCGGATCGTTGCGAAAATCGAGGCCCTGTTTTCCGAACTGGATGCAGGGCAGGACAGCCTGACGCGGGCGCAGGCGCAGTTGAAGCTTTACCGCCAATCCCTGCTGAAAGCCGCCTTTCAGGGCCGCCTGACCGCCCGTTCCAAAAATGAAGGGTGGCCAGTTGTGCGCCTTGGGGATGAACTTGTTTTCTTGACTTCGGGTTCACGCGGATGGGCAGACTACTACTCTGATAAGGGCGATACGTTCATTCGGGCGCAAAACCTTAAACATGACAGGCTAGACTTGTCTGATATTGCTTTCGTTCGTCTGCCAAAATCGGCAAAGGAAGGGACAAGAACACGTGTTCAACTGGGCGATGTTCTGGTGACCATTACCGGTGCAAACGTAACGAAGTCAGGTTTAGTCAAAAACGATCTTGGATTGGCGTATGTCAGCCAGCATGTGGCCCTTTGCAGGCCGAGCGGGCGACTGCGTCCTGAATTTCTTTACCTGTTTTTATTGTCAGAAACAGGGGGAAGGCGGCAATTAAACGCCGCTGCTTATGGCGCGGGTAAACCTGGCCTTAATCTTGAAAATATCCGAAATGTTCAAATTCCACTACCAACCTTACAAGAACAAGATGCCGTAATTGAGCGAGTTGATGCTTTGCTATCTAATGCAGATAATCTCGTCGATGCACTGACTGACGAGAAGGTAAAGATTGTCGCCCTGCGGCAATCCATCCTGAAAAAGGCCTTCTCGGGCCAGCTTGTCCCGCAAGACCCCTCGGACGAACCCGCCAGCGCCCTGCTTACCCGCCTGCGCGACACCACCCCCACACCCCGCCGAAAGACCAAAGCATGACCAGCGCCCCTATCGTCCAGAAGGTTTGGAATTTCTGCAACACCCTGCGTGATGACGGGGTGGGCTATGGTGATTATCTGGAACAACTGACTTTCCTGATCTTCCTGAAAATGGCGGATGAGGTATCCCGCCCGCCCCGCAACCGCGATGTGGGCATCCCTTCGGGCTATGGTTGGGCCGCCTTGCGCAGCCTGAAAGGGGCCGAGCTGGAGGTGCATTATATCGACACCCTGCGCGAACTGGGCACCCGCCCCGGTATCCTTGGCCAGATTTTCACCAAGGCGCAGAACAAGATCCAGGACCCCGCGAAGCTGTCCCGCCTGATCGCGCTGGTGGATGAAGAAAGCTGGACCCTCCTCGACGCCGATGTGAAGGGCGACATTTACGAAGGCCTGCTGGAGCGCAACGCCGAGGATACGAAATCCGGCGCGGGTCAGTATTTCACCCCCCGCGCCCTGATCCGGGCCATGGTGGACTGCATGGCCCCCGAACCCGGCCGCACCATCGCCGACCCCGCCTGCGGGACGGGCGGGTTTTTCCTGTCGGCCTATGATTACCTTGTCGCCCGCCCGATGGACCGGGAACAAAAGGTTTTTCTGAAAGAAGCGACGTTTTTCGGGAATGAGATCGTGGCCGGCACCCGCCGTCTGGCCCTGATGAACATGTTTTTGCACAATATCGGGGATATGGTGGGCGACAGCCCGATTTCCCCCGCAGATGCCTTGATCGCCCCACCGTCCCAGACCTTCGATTACGTTCTGGCCAACCCGCCCTTTGGCAAGAAATCCTCCATGACCTTCACCACGGATGAAGGCGAGGCCGAGGGCGAGCTGACCTATAACCGGCAGGATTTCTGGGCGACCACGTCGAACAAACAGTTGAATTTCGTCCAGCACATCCGGGCGATGCTGAAAACCACGGGGCGGGCGGCGGTGGTGGTGCCCGATAACGTGCTGTTCGAGGGCGGCGCGGGCGAGGTAATCCGGCGCAAGCTATTGCAGACCTGCGACCTGCACACGATCCTGCGCCTGCCCACGGGGATTTTTTATGCCCAAGGGGTCAAGGCGAACGTGATCTTTTTCGACAACCGCCCTGCGTCCAAGGACCCCCAGACCCGGGAGGTGTGGTATTTCGATTACCGCACGAATGTGCATCACACGTTGAAGAAAAAACCCCTGCGGCAAGAGGACCTCGCCGAATTCGTGCGGCTTTATAATCCGGATAACCGGTTTGAGCGGGTGGCCACATGGGGCGAGGACAATCTTGAGGGACGGTGGCGATCCTTTACCCGGGAGGAACTTCTGGCCCGGGACAAGGCCAGCCTTGATCTGTTCTGGCTGAAGGACAAGAGCCTGACGGACTTGGACAACCTGCCCGAGCCGGATGATCTGGCGGAGGAGATCATCGAGGGGCTGGAGGCGGGGTTGGCGAGCTTGCGGTCGGTGTTGGGGGAATTGCGGGGGTGAGGCTGGGTTGGGGCCGCCGACACCATAGATGGTGGTTGCATGGATCCCGTATCCGAAAAAAAGAGAATGGGTCTACCCAAGTTATTGTCGCTATGCTCGGGAAGTATTGTATTACTAAATATTGCGAATTATAGTACTTTTTTGTCAACATGTTGCATCGAGGCTCTGCAATGGCGATTTTTGATATTGAGAAAGATGACCTGCTACGGCTGTCTGATGTTCTTTTGGAAGAGCTGATTGCGCGACTTGCGGAGGCTGAAGTTGCGGCACAAGGCCATAGCCCGGCGAATGTAAGTTGGTCGGGCTCCATCAAGGCTCGGGATGAAGGTATCGACATCCATGTGCAGGTTGACACGCCTGAGCTGAACACTGGTTTCCTTTGCCGTCCAGATACGATCCTCCAGTCCAAAAAGGACTCGATGCCGAAGTCCGCGATCACTGCGGAGATGATGAAAAACGGCGAACTTACTTCGACGATATCGAACCAGGCAAAGATCAGGGGCGGCTATGTTATCGTAAGCCTCGCTGACGATTGCTCACCACCAATGAAAAAGGACCGCCTGGATGAAATGCGAGCGGTTGTCGCGAATGATCCGAATGCGAACAATATACACCTCGATTTCTTCGACCGTTCGAAGTTGGCCCAATGGCTACGACAACATCCATCAGTTTTACTTTGGGTGAAAGGAAAGCTCGGACAGGGTTATTCCGGCTGGCAACCATACGGTGCATGGAGCAATCCTCCAAAGGGATCACCTGATACACTCATTTCTGCTCCGGGCGTCGCTGTTCATCTGCCAACCGAACGGGGGCAGAAACTCTCAATCGAAGACGCAATTGAGCCTATGCGGCGTCTCATTCGCACTTCAAAAAAGGCGACCCGGATCACAGGGCTTTCAGGCGTTGGCAAAACACGGATTGTTCAGGCTCTTTTCGACGAAACCGTGGGCGTTGATCCACTGGACAGGACAATTGCTGTCTATGTGGATACTGGACAAAACCCTGATCCCTCAGCATCCGCAATGCTTGACCGTCTGATTGCAGAGGGGCGCCGTGCCATAATGATTCTCGACAACTGTCCGTCCGACCTGCATTCAGCGTTGGCGAGCAAAGTATCGGCTGCAAGTGGCAATGTAAGTCTGATCACGGTCGAATACGATATCAGGGACGACAAGCCCCAAACCACCGAGGTGATTCATATCGAGGCTATTGGGCCTGAAGTCGCCGAGGAACTGCTCCTGAGGCGTTTTCCCAGTATTGGACAAGGCAACGCTCGGCGCGTTGCCGAATTTTCCGACGGTAATGCAAGGGTAGCGTTGGCCATTGCTGAAAGGGTCGAACAAGGTGAAAGTCTGGCTGATCTTTCTGACGAAGAGCTGTTCAATCGTCTTTTTCAGCAACGCAAGGGCGAAGATGGCGATCTACGTGAACAGGCCGAAACTCTGTCGCTTGTATATTCGTTCTCGGTGTCTGATCCTGAGGTAGGTCGGAACGAGCTCGAAGTCCTGGGTTCGATTTCAGGACACAGCAAGGGGCAACTTTTCCGAGCCGTGAACAAACTGGCAGACCGGCACATAGTGCAGAAAAGAGCGCACTGGAGGGCGATCCTACCGCACGCAGTAGCGAACAGATTGGCCCGCACGGCGCTTGGAAGTGTCCCCGTAACAAACCTTAGGTCGACGTTTGAAGCCCCCGGGAATGGTCGGCTTCTGATGTCGTTCGCTCACAGGCTTGGCCTTATGCATGATCATCCTGTGGCCAAGGAGATTGTGGAGGCATGGCTACAGCCAGGCAATCTGCTTGGGCATATTTCACAGCTTGATGAGAACGGATCGCGGATACTGGACTATGTCGGACCAGTCGCACCAGATGCGCTGCTTGATCGGATTGAAGCCGAACTTACCGCGCCAGATTTTCGGGGAATGGAGCCAAGGCATAACCCTCGAAGGACCACGATCTTAAACCTGCTTAAATCCTTGGCATACGAACCACACGCCTTCGATCGCTGTGTATCACTTTTGATCTGCATTGCTGATCATGAGGATGAAAATAACAACTATGACGCAGTCAGGAGCAAGATTTCAGGATTCTTCCAGCCCTATCTGTCTGGCACCCATGCTTCATTGGGGCAGCGCCTTGCAGTGGTTGAGGATTGCCTTGGCTCTCAGGATATCAGGCGGCGTTCGTTGGGTATCAAGTTACTCTCCACGGCGTTGGACGGCCCTTCATGGACAGGCTCTGGGCTCAACGAGTTCGGGGCACGCCCCAGGGACTATGGCTACTGTCCGAACCATGACCAGCTCGTCGATTGGCGGACGTCTTTCGTCAATCTGGCGGTGCGACTTGCAAATTCAGATGACCAAGACATGAAAACACGTGCAAGACGGGTTTTGGCAAATGAGTTTCGCGGTCTTTGGCATCATGAAGCAATGAGGGAAAAATTGGTCGAAGCGGCACGGGTAATCAATGATCACATGCCATGGGGCGAAGGCTGGAAGGCCGTTCGGTCAATCATCTACTTCGATTACAGAAATCAAAAGGACGAAGCTGAGCCAGAGCCACTCCCACGAAGCCTCGCCGATCTGGATCGTGACCTGGAACCTCATGACCTGATTGCAAAGATCAAAACATACGTTCTGGGCAAAGGTCATGACTGCTGGACACTGGATGATGCGTTCGACGACAGCAGCGATAACAAGTATCGGGATGCCGAAAATCGATTGGCCGCAAAGGCAATAGATTTGGGAGAGAGTTTTGCAACGTCAGACCATAAACTCAATGATTTGGGTTCTGAATTATTTTCTACCGAATGGATGCCCTATCGCAGGGCATTCGGAAAAGGCCTTGCGAAGGGCTCGCACAATTTCCGTGAAAGCTGGAAAGACTTACTGGAACAACTTGCCCGCACAACCGGTTCACACCACGACTTTTCGGTGATTGGCGGCTTTATAGAAGAGGTTGCTGCTCAAGATTATACGCTTTCGAAAGAACTCTTGGATGAATGCGCAGCCCATTCGGAACTGCGGACGGTCCTTGTTGCCCTTCACCCGTCAAATAGCTTTACGGAGGCAGATCTGGATCGATGCATGGCCTTACTCGATAACCAAGAGGTAGGGACTTGGATGTTTGGACCTATTCTTTGGAGGGACAACTACGCACACTTACCGTCCGAACGTTTGCTGGAGCTTGCACAGAAATTGCTATCCAAGGCAAACGGCGATGAAACATTGCTCGAAGCATTGAGTATGAAGCTGCACGGTAAAAACTCCACGGAAGATGTATTAGGATTAGAATTTAGAAAACTTGGACTGAAAGCAGGGTCGTGTCGCGAATGCTGTGGAAATTTCCTGGCGGCCATCTCCGGGCATGTGATCTTTCGGTTTCTCAGGCGGCGAGGTCAAGAGGCATGGGTTCGAGGGGCTGAGACAAGGTTTCCCAGCCATCGACCTTGCGCATCTGGATCTGGCCGGAGGCGAGCAGCGCCCAGAGCAGCATGGGCACGGTCTCTGCGCAGGGCAGCACGGTCTGGGTCTTGATGCGGCGGCGGAATTCCCCGTTCAGGCGCTCGATGGCGTTGGTGGTCCGGGCCGATTTCCATTGTGACGGGTCGAGGCGGGTGAAGGTGAAGAGCCGATCTCCGGCTTCCTCCAGACTGTCAGCGACCGCACGGCACTTTAGCCGCCATTTGCGCAGGAAGGCCTTTCGGCGCGTCTCAATCTCGGCCGCGGTGTCGGCATAGATCATGTCGCGGTAGTCCTCGGTCAACTCGTCGTGGAGGTGCTTCGGGGCATGGGCCAGGAGGTTGCGATGCTTGTGAACCGTGCAGCGCTGGATCGGCAGGTCCTCGCCCCACAGCGCCACGAGGGCGGCCTCCAGTCCCGGGGCGCCGTCGACGATCACGAATTCGGGCCGCTTCAAGCCCCGTGCATCGAGGTCATCGAGGAACTGCCGCCATGCGGCCTTGCTCTCCCCGCCCATATTCCTGATGGAAAGCAGCACCTTCTGACCATCGCGGCGCACCCCGATTGCGGCCAGCACCGAGATGTTCGTGGCTTTCCGGTCCAGCCGGGTCTTGATCACGGTGCCATCGAGGATCAGCCGGACGATATCCTCGTCGGCCAAGTTACGCGCGGACCAGGCGTCCCAGTCGACCTTCACCTTGCGCCAGGCACGGCTGACCACGTCCTTGCTGACGGCACCCTCGAACAGCCCGAACAGCGCTCGCTTGACGCGCCGGGTGTTCGTACCTGCGAGATAGACCGCTGCGATGAGGGCCTCGGCCTTCTTCGTCAGCCGCTGGTATCGGGGCAGCGCTTTCGACCGCCACTCCGTTACCTTGCCTGTCTCATCTGCAACGCGGGCGCGAGGCACGATGACCGTCTCAGTCCCGAAGGTGCCGGTGAGTTGCCGTTCTCGGTGCCCGTGGCGATACCCTTTCGTGACTCCATCGCCCCGGTCATAGCGAAGACGGCCGAGGAAGCTGGCAAGCTCCTCCTCGAACACGGCTTCGATGGTCGCACGGACGTTCGCCCGCAACCGATCCTCGATCGGGTCAAACCCGGCCTCATGGGCCAGTAGCGCAAAGCTCGCAGTGTCGGTAATCTGGTTCATGGCGTGATCTCCCTGGCGGTTGCAGCCGCCGGTTGGGTGGGTGTCAGTTCACCCGGAGATTACGCCGCCCTCGAATTTCCACCAACTCCGAGACACGACCGAAAGCAGCAACCATTTCACTGTTGTCAAAAGACAGCGATCCCGGTGGCAACAAAGACTACCGCATGGAAAAGGTCATCAATGCAGCACTTTGCTTCGATGGCAATGAAACACAAAAGACTGAATGGTTGGATGCCATTTTTTCTGATGTTGACAGACATTACGGCTACAGTAACTCGTTTGAGAAAGCAATCGAGACGACGGCAGGGTTAATGCCTCAGGCATTTCTCAACCGCGTTTTTCAGGGGACAGAAGAACAGCAGAATCGACGCTCTTTTTTCATTCGTCACGGTGGAATTCGGCGTAGCCCGCTTTCAAAAATTGACGTGACCGACTTGATTGCGTGGTGCCAACAACGGAACACACCGGAGATTTGGGGCTTGGTCGCTTCGGGCATCATGCTTTGGGAAAAGGCGGATGCCAACGAAAATGGCTATTTCTTAACGACATCTGCAGTTACGTTTCTTGAGGCCGCACCGGATCCCGAGCCTGTCCTGCACGCATATGCAGATCGTGTAACACCTTCAGGATGGACCGGAAGCCGTGCCGATACGATGCAACCAAGAGCTGATGCCATTGCAGAACTTTCTCTGCATGTGAGGCAAGATATATCTGACGCCGCAAGATCTACATCAAATCGGCTGGCTATGGAAATCGAACGTGAACGGATACGGGACAGACAAAGAGATGAGGATCGCGAACAGCGATTTGAATGATCGCGTTTAACCAACTCGTTGACTAGCCTGTTTGCTCGACGGTGCAACCGTCTACTTCAGGTTTCCCATAGCTTTGATCAGGACAGCCTTTGTTGTCTTGAGGTCCGCCTCATCAGCGCCGTTGACAGCTTTATCCTCCACGATCTGAACGACAGTGCGGGCGTCTGTCAGGATCGCACGCCCCTTCGGCGACAAGGAAATGGTAACCATCCGGCTGTTATTGGGGTCAGTCCTGCGCTCTATCCAGCCATCCCGTTCGGTTCGGCTGAGGGTATTCGTGGTGGTTGAGGTTTCGATGTCCAGACGACGGGCGATCTGAGCAGGGCGCATATCACCTTCACGGCCCAGCAGATCAAGCATTGCGAATTGTGCCGGAGCGAGCCCCAAGGGAGCGAGGGCAGCCGCGATTTCACGGGTTGCAATGCGGGCCGCCGGCAACACGACCCTGGTCAGAAAATCGTGTTCACGAGACATGGTCACCCTCTTTCAGCCCTGAGAGATCGGTATGATTCCTCAATCTTCAAGGAAAGATACGTTATTTCTGGAAAAGTTACTAGCATGCTATTGAAGTGCAAAGCTTTGCCCTCATATTGCTAGCATACTAGCCCATAAGGACAAAGATATGCCCCTGCACAACACCCACCAACTCACCCTGCCGCTCATTCATACCCGCAACCCGATCCAACCCTCTGCTGACCGCACCGATCTTGCCGCCAGTCTCGGCAACAGCTTCATGACCCTCAATCGTTTTCCTAACCTGTCATCTGCTGATGTCTGCCGTCATGCCCCCGAGATTGGCAATGCGGGGGAGGCGTTGGTGTCGTCGTGGGCGGCTCGGCGGGGTTTGCATCCTGTCACTGCGCCTGCGGGAGCGCAGTTTGACCATATCTTCACGGTCGGCCAGCACCTGATCCGGCTGCAGACAAAAACCACCGTCGGCCCTGGCCGTGACGGCAAATACCACTTCCGCATGACCCGTGGAAACTCCGGTGATCCCAACGGCACATGCCGCTACGGTGCGGATGCGTTCGACATTGCAGCTCTTGTCTTTCTTGATCTCGGGGTCGTTTACTTCACCGCTGAACGCAAAGTCAGCCACAAGTTCAGCCCCGATGAGGCCAACCTGATAGCACATGCCGAATTGGAGTGCTTTTATGACTGCCTGCTGACGCTTGGCATCATTTCCCAGTGCCAATTTGAGGAACTGACCGCCGACGACCTCCCCGCCTGCGGCTGACGCCACCCCCCACAATTTCCCAACCTCCCTACCGCCGATCCAGCTTGCTGGATCGGGCAGCCCCCACTTTGTTTTGGAGACACCAATGCCCAAACCCAAAAATGCCACGCAAGATACTGATCGGGAATGGAAAGCCTTCGCCGCCGATCTCCTGAACGGGTTGCTGGAAAATGGCTGTGCCAGTTGGTCACATCGCACCGTCCGCGATGTGACCACTCGCAAATCAACCAAGCCGAAACCAAAGAAAAAGCTGACGGGCTGGGACCATTCAGGGTTTGCGAATGACGATATCGACAGCATGCTTGACGAGTTGGAAGCGGAAGGTTTCGGGCCCGTCCTGCCGCCTTGTCCGGAGCAAGAGATTTTCGGCTCTGACCCGCGGTTGCCGCGTGCGACGACTGCCATGGCCGCCGTTCAGATCGCAAAACGGTTTGGCAATGCAGATGGCTTGCGCACTGCGTTGTGCGGTAGCCTGTCCGTGACGCATATCGCGGCGGGTGCTCCAGAACAAGTCGGCATCATCTGCAAGATGCTGTCATCGATGTTTGAACCCGAGGGACCTTGCTATGTACATGATAAGCCGAAGATTTTCCCCGTCAAAGATGTGATGGCGTCTCAAGCAAAGCCCCGTGGAGCCATCCTGGCCGAATTCAGTGAGGAATTTCAGACTTGTCTGATCGAGAACCGGAAGATCATTCTGGTATCGGCGACACGTCAAGAAGTTCCAGGGGCCCTTGCACCTATTTTGACGCAAAGGCTTGCCCTGCCGTTTGTCGACGGGGACATGCTGAGTGCGATTTTCCAGCAACTTTTCCCTGCGGCAAAGCCCGTCACCATCCTTGACTCCGATCCCGCCGTCGCAAATGCAACGGCTGAGGCGCTGACGCTCTGCGCTCGTGCCAATGGCCCCGCAGCGGCACTGACGAAGCTGCGGCAGGACAAGGTGCAGATGGTTCATGATGGACCCAGTCTTGCCGATTTTCCCTTGCCCGTCGCGGTGCGGGAGCCGCTTGACCAGCTGATCGCGGATCTGAGCGACTGGCGGTCAGGAAAAATCGGCTGGCAAGATGTGCAGCGTGGTATCCTTCTTTACGGCCCCCCCGGATGCGGCAAAACTGAAATCCCCCGGCTGATCGCAAAATCGGTCAATATTCCGGTGTTCGCCGGGTCTATGGCAACGTGGCAGTCTGAAACCGCCCGTGCCTCTGACATCTGCCGTGAAATGCGACTGTTTTTCAATAAAGCAAAGGCGGCTGCGCCGGCGGTTCTGTTCATCGATGAACTCGACAGTTTTGGTGACCGTGCAAGACCGCAGGATCAAAACAGCAGTTGGACAGATATGGTCATCGGCGGCCTGCTCGAATGTCTCGACGGGTTCAATGGGCTGGAAGGCGTGGTCGTTATCGCGGCAACAAATCACCTGTACAAGATCGACACAGCTTTGCGCCGCCCGGGCCGGTTCGACCGGTTGGTCTCGATTGATCACCCCACTCCGGATCTGATGCCGCAAGCATTCCGATGGCATTTGCACATGGATCTTGAGGGGGTCGATCTGGGTGAGGCAGCGCTGGCCGCAACGGGCATGACCGGCGCCGAGGTTGCCGCAACTGTCCGCGATGCCCGTGCGATCGCACGGCGGCACAAGCGAGCATTGGTGGTTGATGATCTGCTGACGGCAATCCGAAACCGACGCCCATGCATCGACAAATCACTGCATTGGCAGATTGCCGTTCATGAATGTGGACATGCGATTGCCGGGTACATGACTGGCCGGGCTATTCCGCATTTGCTGACGATCCATGGGAATGGTGGTGCCGCCGCAATGTCGCGGGTCCCAAGTGCCCTTCGACGGTCTGATTACGAAAAGGATCTTGTCTTGCTGATCGGGGGGCGGGCGGCCGAAAAACTGGTCTTTGATGCCCCGTCCGGCGGCGCAGGTGGCGACGCCGAATCTGACCTTGCGCAGGCAACCAAGATCGCCACTGCGATTGAGTCGAGCTATGGCCTCGGCGACAGTGGTCTGGTCTGGGATGGATCACCGGAACAGGCATTCGAGAAGATGCGCTTTGATCGCAACTTGCGGGACCGTGTGCAGAAGCATCTGGAAGCAGCAGAAAAAACTGCGATGACGATCTTGCAGATCCATCACAAACTGCTCCTGGAAATGGCCCAGAGCCTGCTTGAAACGGGGGTGCTGACAGGTGAAGTCCTTCAGTCCTATCTGGACCGTTTGGCTGTCACACCCCCTGCACCAGATCCTGATGCCAAAGCAGACGACGCCCGAGATCAGGGCAGAATGGTCGTAGACCAAGAAAAACTCGAACCGAGTTGAAGAAGTTAAAAGAGATCCCGCGCCGACGAAGGCGCGGGGCGTTCCCGCCCGAAAACAGCGGCCATGGGAACGCAAATACAAGGCTGGCTAAAAAACGAGTGATTGCCCTTGAAAATTATGAACGAGCCATCCAAAATATATGCGAAAAATTTTGGCCTAAATCGGCAACATGTTTTTCTTATTAATCAGTTATTTGCCCAATCAGCCGTTAGTTCACCAATCCCAGCCCCCCCTGAAATATGCGAATAAGTTTAACCCAAGCAATTGATTTATATAGGTTATCCACAATCGCATGTGGGCCGAAGGCTTTCTTTGAAACAAGATTGACCTTAAATAGAAACAAGAAACCAAAAAGGGCCAATACATGAAAACGCTGTATCTCTTGCTTGCCAGGTATGACGGGAAGCCTTTTATTCCGATTGACAATGTTCTGGAAGATTTTTTCTGCGGTATGTCAAAGAAGGTGTTCCTGCATAAAATTGACAGCGGGGAAATCCGACTGCCAATGTGCCGTTTGCATCCCGGGCAGAAAGCGATCAAAGGTGTGAGTGTGCAAGACTTGGCGGACTACCTTGACGCCTGTTCTGCGGCTGCACGCAAAGAGCTGCAAAAAAAGCGGACGATCCGCCCGGATTATTCTCATGTGGAACCCGATCATCTTCCCGATGGCCCGTTTTGACGCAGGCGGCGGTATCAATGTTCTGCTGGCCCTTTCGGGCCTGACAAATCCGCCAGCCGTTGCGGCAGGTTCGACCGACTGTGCAGAAAGTCGATGACAATCACTTGCCGCTCATCCTCGATGAACACCACGAAATGCTGGCCCGCCCTTGCGAAGCGAAGGTCTTCGGGAAGGTTAGGGTCAATGATCCGCCGGCAATCCTGCGTCTGAGCTTTGCCCGCTGCGATGGCATTGCAGATATCGATCAGATCTTGCGCATAGGCATCCGCTTGCCGTGGCCCAAAGGTTTCAAAGGTCCATCTGGCGATCTCGCTCAGCGAGGCCTCTGCCGCCCGTGTCAGGCGCCATGATTTGGGCATTACCGGGCCTGGCGCACAGCGTCAAAGACACGGCGCATGGCATCCTCGCCGCTACCCTGTGCCAGATCACCCTTACGGGCCTGCTCCAGACCAACGGTCAGGCGAGAACGCAGCGCCTCCAACTCACTTTCCTCACGCTCCAACAGCCGCAGACCGGCCCGCAGCGCCTCGGACGCGTTCTGGAACCGCCCCGCCGCGATCAGACGGTCAACCAGCTCGGACTGGGTATCAGTTAGAACGACATTTCTCGTGGCCATGATTTGCCCCCCGCAAAGTTATTGGCAATATATGCCAATGCCGGACATTTGTCCATATACAGCGTGGATCACCCCGCCCCCAGCAGGTGCCGGAAGAGGGGGGGCGCCGACGGCCGTTTTCATACCCTGCACCACAATATTTCAGAAGTTTTTCCGCCCATGACTGGACCCATCGGTACACCATGCGTACACCATGGCATGGCGTACCGTCATTTATTCAATATATTCAATACTCATCGTGGTGTACCTGTCCCATCCATCATCGGGGCACAGGACAATCTGGCGTTCTGAGTTATCTGCATTTCTCAATCTTCAAACTGGTGGCGTCGGTGCCAGAACAAAAGGTCGGGCCGCGACACGCCCCTGCCCCGCACCTACCCTCCTTTGGCCCCGCACGGCAACAAGCGGGGCAAGCCGGGGCTGGCGATTTCCCATCGTGCCAGAATTGACCGCGACATCCCCCGTCACATAGTCGATTGGCGCGGCCTAGGCAAACCGCCGCGTTGCAAACTGTGCGGGTGCCGCTGTCCGCGGCCGTGGGGTAAGAAAGCATAAAGCAAGGCTTGACGAGCAACTAACATAGGTGGCCCCCTTGCGCATGGTAGGCACTGAACGCGCCGATGGCTGACTGATTATCCGCAACATTCTGATAACACGCAGCTATCCGCGTGGTTCCGGCAACAGCCGCCGCCTTGCGGGGTTTTTGGGTATCTTTGCCAGCGCACAACTATCCACAGCTAATTCATCGCCATGCCAGAAAAGTCTTTACAGAAACTTGCTTTCCAGACACCATATCTAGTAAGCGTTCGCAGAAGCGCCCGAACAAGTAGCGTTTTATACAGTGCCTTGTGGACCACATACTGGCACGCGCAAATTTAGAGGCGGACATGTCGGCAGCCGAACTATACCTGTCAAACGACGACATCCACCCGATCGACATGGTCGAAACCTTGGCTACCCATCATGACTGGGATTTCGACCGCTTGGCCGATGACCAGATCGTTATGGTGATCGACGGGCAATGGCGCCGCTACAGCCTGTCTTTGGCGCTGGCCCCCGGCGGCGATGTGTTGCGCCTGATCTGCACCTTCGAGATGGACCCACCAGAGGCGGCCATGCCCGCGCTGTATGAAACCCTGAGCCGCGCCAATGACATGGTGTGGTCCGGGTCGTTCAGCTTTTGGGAAGAGCAGCGCCTGATGGTCTGGCGCTATGGTTTGCTGATGTCGGATGAGCAGCCTGCCGGGATCGACCAGATCGACCGGATGCTGCATAGCGCGCTTACCGCTGCCGAACGGTTCTATCCCGCCTTTCAACTGGTCGCTTGGGCCGGGCACAGCCCGAAGGCGGCGCTGGACCTTGCCTTGGCCGATGCGGTTGGGCGTGCTTAAGGCACAGGGCACATCCAGCACCCCGCGCAGGGCCAAGACCCCTTGAACCTTGTTTTGGCCGGGCGCATGATGCGGGCCAAGGCAACTGGGGTATTCAAATGCAGGACATCGACGCGCGCGGCCTTGTGCTGCTGGGCTGCGGGAAAATGGGATCCGCCATGCTGGCCGGGTGGCTGGCGCGCGGTGTGCAGCCCACGACGGTGCATGTTGTGGACCCAAACCCCTCTGACTGGCTGCGCGGCACCGGCGTGCAGATCAATGCGGGCCTGCCCCCGGCCCCGGCGGTTGCGGTGCTGGCGGTCAAACCACAGATGATGGGCGCGGCCCTGCCGCGGCTGGCGGCCTTGGGCGATGGTGACACGCTGTTTTTGTCCATCGCTGCGGGCACGACCTTGGCCAGTCTTGCCCATGCCTTGGGCACCCAAAGCCCCATCATTCGCGCCATGCCCAACACCCCCGCCGCCGTGGGCGCCGGGATTACCGCGATGATCGGCAATGCGCAGGTCAGCGCCGACCATCTGGAACAGGCGGAACAGCTGCTATCCGCCATCGGCGCGGTGGTCACGCTGGAAGACGAATCGCAGATGGATGCTGTCACCGGCCTGTCCGGCTCTGGCCCCGCCTATGTGTTCCATATGATCGAAGCCATGGCGCAAGCGGGCATGTCGCAGGGGTTGGCCCCCGATCTGGCCATGCAACTTGCCCGCGCCACCGTGATCGGGGCGGCCAAATTGGCCGATGACAGCCCGGATAGCGCCGCCACGCTGCGCCAGAATGTCACCAGCCCCAATGGCACCACCGCCGCAGCCCTTGCGGTGCTGATGGATGAGGCGACCGGCCTGCCCCCGCTGATGGCCCGCGCGATCAAGGCCGCCGCCCACCGCTCGCGCGAGTTGGCGCAATGACGATCAGTTTCGACGATTTTCAAAAGGTCGATATCCGCGTGGGCCGCGTGACCCGCGCCGAAGCCTTCCCAGAAGCGCGCAAGCCCGCGATCAAGCTTTGGATCGATTTCGGCGCAGAACTTGGCGAAAAGAAATCCTCGGCACAGATTACCGGGCTTTACGATGCCGCCGCACTGGTCGGGCGGCAGGTGATGGCGGTGGTCAATTTTCCGCCCCGCCAGATCGGGCCATTCATGTCAGAAGTTCTGGTGCTGGGCACGGCGGATGATGCGGGCCATATCTCGCTTGTTGCGCCGGACCACCCCGTGCCGCTGGGCGCAAGATTGCATTAAGGGAACACCATGGCCGAGCTTTACATTACCCGCCCGCTGCCCGACCGTGTTGTCGCCCGCGCGCGTGAGCGGTTCAATGTGACCCTGCGTGAGCAGACAACACCGCTGAAAAAGGGCGAGATGCGCGCGGCGCTGGTGCTTTATGACGTGGTGCTGCCCACCTTGGGTGACATGTTCACCGCCGAGGTGTTCGAGGGTATGCAGAGCGCGCGCTGCAAGCTACTGGCCAATTTCGGTGTGGGTTACAACCATATCGACGTGGCCGCCGCGCGGGATATCGGCATTGCCGTTACCAACACGCCCGGTGCCGTGACAGAGGCCACCGCCGATATTGCGCTGATGCTGATGCTGATGACCGCGCGCCGCGCAGGCGAAGGCGAACGCATGTTGCGCGCAGGTAAATGGGCCGGGTGGCACCCCACGCAAATGCTGGGCCTGCATCTGGGCGGCAAGACCTGCGGCATTGTCGGCATGGGCCGCATCGGTCAGGCGATTGCCCGGCGCGCGCATTTCGGGCTGGGCATGAACGTGATTTATCACAACCGTTCCGCCAAAGAGTGTGACATGCCCGCGCGGCAGGTGGGTGATCTGGCCGAATTGATGGGCGCGGCGGATATAGTCGTGCTGGCGGTTCCGGGCGGCGCGGACACAAGGCACCTGATCGGGGCAGAGGCATTGGCCGCCATGCAGCCCCACGCGCATTTGGTCAATATCGCGCGCGGCGATGTGGTGGATGAGGCAGCCCTGATTGCCGCGTTGCAAGCGGGCCAGATTGCCGGTGCCGGGCTGGATGTGTATGAACACGAACCCAATGTGCCCAACGCACTGCGCAGCATGGAAAACGTGGTGCTGCTGCCGCATCTGGGCACGGCTGCGCTGGATGTGCGCGAAGGAATGGGAATGATGGCCGTCGAAAACGCCATCGCCCATCTGGACGGACAGCCCCTTTTGAACCCGGTCTGAGATGGTGGCGCAGGCCGAGATTGCCGTCATTGGCGCTGGCGTCGTGGGCTTGGCCTGCGCGCTGCGTTTGCACCAAGCGGGGCATGAGGTGATCTTGATTGCCCCAGAGGATGAAGAAATCGGCGCAAGCTACGGAAATGCAGGGGTTATTGCCGATTATGCCGTCATGCCAGTGGGCACGCCCGACGTGCTGCGCGACCTGCCGCGTTTGCTGTTCGACCGCGACAGCCCCCTAGCCATGCGCCACGCAGCGATTGTAACGCTCGCACCGTGGCTTTTGCGCTTTGCGCGCGAGTGCCTGCCCCGACGGGCGCAGGCCAATGCGCAGGCGATTGCCGCGCTTCTGGCACCCTCGGCGCAGATGTGGCGCGACCTGGCGGGGGAAATCGGCGCGCGCGAGCAGTTGAAAGCGCATGGCTCGCTGTACCTGTATGAAACGCCGAAACAAGCCGTGCAACTGGCCAGCTACCGCGATCTGGGCGTTGCGGTCGAGGGGCTGACGGGCGCTGAACTGGGCCAGTTGGAACCCAGCTTGCGCGGCCATGCCGGCGGCGCGTTCTTTCCCAACACGCTGACGGTGAATGACCCGGCAACGCTGTTGCGCGCCTTGCGCGCGGCGGTGGCGGATATTCCACGCATTCCGACGACCGTTCAGAGGTTGGAGCGTGGCCCAACCGGTCTGCGCGTAACCGGCCCCGACCTTGATCTGCGCGCGCGACGCGTGGTGCTGGCCGCTGGCGCATGGTCAAAGCGGCTGGCCGCACAGGCGGGCGATCGCGTGCCCTTGGACACCGAACGCGGCTACCATCTGGAATATGACATGCCCGAAAACCCGCTGACCCGGCAGACCAGCCCGGTCGCGCGCGGCTTTTATTTTTGCCCCATGCAGGGCCGGCTGCGGGTGGCGGGCACGGTGGAACTGGGGGGGCTAAGCGCGCCGCCTGCGCCGCACCGTTGGGACATGCTGGAACGTGGCGCGCGCGCCATCCTGCCCGAGTTGGGCGCACCAAGCCGCCGCTGGATGGGGTTTCGCCCTTCGATACCGGATTCGCGCCCGGTCATCGGGCCGTCCCGGCTGGGGGCGGATGTGATCCATGCCTACGGCCATGGCCATTTGGGGCTGACACTGGCACCGGTCACTGCACAGATCGTGACCGATATGGTGGCAGGCCGCGCGCCCATGCTGGACCCTGCCCCCTACCGGGTGGACCGGTTCTGACGTAGCGCCCGGCCCACACTGGTCGCCAAGAACAGCCCTGCCGCCACCACCACAATGGACGGCCCCGAGGGCGTGTCTTGCACCAGCGACAGTTGCAACCCACCCCAGACCGACAGCCCGCCAAGCGCGACCGCGCCCAGTGCCATGCTCTCTGGCCCGCGCGCCACGTTGCGCGCCGCGGCCGCCGGGATAATCAGCATCGCCGCAATCAAGAGCGCGCCCACAATTTTCAGCGACACCGCCACCACAATGGCCAGCGCCACGGTCAGCACCAACCGTTCGCGCGCGGGGTTCAGGCCCGCGGCATGGGCCAGATCCTCTGACAAGGTGGCGGTCAGCAATGGCCGCCAGCGCCATGCCAGCAAGGCCAGCACCGCCACGGCACCAAGCGCGATCACAGCCAGATCCATGCGCGAGACGGCCAGAATATCGCCGAACAGGTAGCTTGACAGGTCCACCCGCACGCCGGGCAGATAAGACACCGCGACCAAACCACAGGCCAGCGCCGAATGTGCCAGCACGCCCAGCGTGGTATCCATCGCCCAGCCGCGCCCAGCCAGCGCGGCCACCGTCATTGCCATCGCCAAAGCCACCAGAATAATGCCTAAATACAGGTTCAACGCAAAGCCAAGCGCCAGCGCCACGCCCAGAATAGCCGCATGTGCCGTCGCATCGCCAAAATAGGCCATGCGCCGCCAGACCACGAAACAGCCCAAAGGGCCCGCCGCCAACGCGACCATCAGCCCCGCAAGCAGCGCGCGCAGCAAGAAATCATCCAGCATGGGCGTGGTCCTTATGATCGTGATCGTGGTCATGGTCATGGTCGTGGTCATGCACATGCTGGTAAAGCGCCAAGGCCCCTTGCGTGCCCAGCCCGAACAGCGCCCGATATTCGGGGGCCGCGCGCACCACATGCGGCGCACCGGCGCAGCAAATATGCCCGTTCAGGCAGATCACGCGGTCTGATGCGCTCATCACGACATGCAGATCATGGCTGACCGACAGCACCGCACAGCCCAATTCGCGGCGGACATCTTCGATCAGCCGGTAGAAGGCCGCTGTGCCGGGCTGGTCCAGCCCTGCCGTGGCCTCGTCCAGAATCAGAATGTCGGGGCGCGACAACAGCGCGCGGGCCAGCAGCACACGCTGGAACTGCCCGCCCGAGAGTGTGGTCATATCCTGCCCGGCAATATCGGGCACGCCCACGCGCGCCAGCACCTCGGCCATGCGCGCCTTGCTTTGGCGGTCGGGCAAGGACAGAAAGCGCGCTACCGGCATGGGCATGGTCGGGTCGATATGCAGCTTTTGCGGCACATAGCCAATGCGCAGCCCCGGCTGCCGGGTTACACGGCCGGTGGATGGCGCAACCACACCCAAAAGCGCGCGCAACAACGTGCTTTTGCCCGACCCGTTGGGGCCGACGATGGTCACAATCTCCCCCGGCGCAATGCTTAGGTCAACATTGTGCAGCACCTCGCGCCCGCCAAGGCGCACGGCAAGCTGTTCGGTGGAAATCAGGCTCATGCGCGCGCCCCTTGGCAGGTGCGGCATTGGCCTACCGCTTCGATGGTCGCGCGCTCCATGGCGAACCCGGCGGCCTGGGCCGCGTCCGACAGCGCAGCGGTCACGGCACTGGCCGGCGCTTCGGTCACACTGTCGCAGGCGGTGCAGATCAGGAAGGCCGCCGCGTGGTCATGCGCGGGTTGCGCGCAGGCAGTAAAAGCATTCAAGCGGCGAATGCGGTGGGCAAAGCCATGCTCGACCAGCCAGTTCAGCGCGCGATAGGCGACGGGGGGCTGGGTGCCATAGCCCTCGGCAGCCAGTTTTTCCAGCACATCATAGGCCCCCATCGCCCCATGGGCGGCGATCAACATCTCTAGCGTGCGCAGGCGCACCGGGGTCAGGCGCAGCCCCATGCGCGCGGCGCGGGCCTCTGCTTGCGACAGGATGCTTGCCGCCCCTTGCGGGCCGCTATGGTCCGGGCAGCAAAAGGCGCTGTGTGTGGTGTCGCTCATCATATGGGCCTTGACTGTTATGTTATTACGTTAGATAGGGTCTGTAACTATGTAACACAAGGAGACAGAGATGCGCTACTCCATCGCTTTGGCCGCTGCAATGCTCGCCAGCCCGCTTGCGGCCCATGATATCCGCGTTGTGACCGATATTCCGGTGGCGCATTCGCTGGCCGCTATGGTGCTGGGCGACCATGGAACAGTTGACCTGATGCTGGAGCGCGGCGCGAATGCCCATTCCTACCAGTTGCGCCCATCGCAGGCGCAGGCCTTGGCGCAAGCCGATATCGTGGTCTGGATGGGCGAACGCATGACGCCCTGGATGGGCCGCGCGATCAGCGGATTGAGCGGCGACACCCATGCCATGGCGCTGTTGCAGGTCGAGAGCGCGCTTTTGCGCGAGTTCGGACAGGCAAAGGACGCGCATGACGGGCATGAGCATGACCATTCACATGACGACCATTCACATGACGACCACGCGCATGAGGGCCACGGCCACGATCATGACCACGCGCATGACCACGGCCATAGCCATGACGACGATCACGCCGGGCACGCGCATTCCGGCCTTGACCCGCATGCTTGGCTGGACACCCGCAATGCCGCCATCTGGGTGGATGCCATCGCCGCTGAACTCAGCGAACACATGCCCGACCATGCTGCCGAATTCGCCGCCAATGCAGAGGCCGCAAAGGCCCAGATCACGGCCCTGACCGCCGAGATCGACACAATCCTCGCCCCCGCGCGCGACATGGCCTTTGTCACCTTTCACGATGCCTATGGCTATCTGGTCAACCAGTTCGACCTGACGCAAGCGGGCGCGATTGCGCTGGGCGACGCGGCCAGCCCCGGTGCGCAGCGCTTGGCAGAACTGCGCGCCGATATGCAGGCCGATGCGGCTGTCTGCATCTTCCCCGAAGCGGCGCATGACCCTGCCTTGGTCACGACCATGATCGAAGGTACCGGCGTGCGGCTTGGCGCCACGCTTGACCCCGCGGGCAGCCTTCTGGACCCCGGCGCAGATCTGTATGGCACGCTGATGCGCAACATCGCGCAGGCTATTGCCGACTGCGCGCAGGGCTAGACGAAACTGCGCCCAAAGGTTAGGTCTGGGGCAGACAGCCCCGGACCGAAAGCGCCCCAAGATGACCGCATTGACCTTGTATCTGGCAGCCCCGCGCGGCTTTTGTGCGGGCGTGGACCGTGCGATCAAGATCGTGGAAATGGCCTTGGAAAAATGGGGCGCGCCGGTCTATGTGCGCCACGAGATCGTGCATAACAAATTCGTGGTCGACAGCCTGCGCGACAAGGGCGCGGTCTTTGTCGAGGAGTTGGACGACTGCCCCGATGACCGCCCGGTGATCTTTTCCGCGCATGGCGTGCCGAAATCGGTGCCCGCAGCGGCGCAGGCGCGGCAGATGCTGTTCGTCGATGCCACCTGCCCCTTGGTCAGCAAGGTGCATATCGAAGCCGAACGCCACCATGAAAACGGGTTGCAGATGGTCATGATCGGCCATGCGGGCCACCCCGAAACCGTGGGCACGATGGGGCAACTGCCCGAAGGCGAGGTGCTGCTGGTCGAGACCGCCGAGGATGTGGCGGGGCTGGACGTGCGCGACCCGGAGCGGCTGGCCTTCATCACCCAGACCACTTTGTCGGTCGATGACACGGCAGATGTGGTCGACGCGCTCAAGGCACGCTTCCCGGCCATCGTCGGCCCGCATAAGGAAGACATCTGCTACGCCACCACCAACCGGCAGGAAGCGGTCAAGGCGATTGCACCGCTCATTGACGCGCTGCTGGTCATCGGCGCGCCGAATTCCTCGAACTCGCAACGGCTGGTTGAAGTGGGCCGCGCCAAGGGCTGCGCTTACGCGCAACTGGTGCAGCGCGCCGCCGATATCGACTGGCGCGCATTGGAGGGCGTGCGGTCGGTCGGCATCACCGCAGGCGCGTCCGCCCCCGAAGTGCTGATAACCGAGGTCATCGACGCCTTCCACGCCCGCTATGACGTGACGGTGGAGATGGTCGAGACGGCGAAAGAACGGGTGGAGTTCAAGGTGCCGAGGGTGTTGCGGGAGGTGGGGTGACAGATATTTTGTAAACCTCAATAATCTAAAATTTATCTTCACATGCGCCTTGCAAAAACCATAAATCAGTTATCAAGTCGCCAATACCGAATGAGATTTCACTTTCCAAAGTGTTTTTTAATTTTTTCTTCACTAGCTCTACGGTTGAAAGCATCACAATTCATGTAAAATGGACAAGTTGGGTTGCTTTGCTCTGTAAACCACTGCGCGGACATACATGTTCCGTTATTGAAGTCGATAGGTTTTGAGACATCTAATAATCTCATTAAAATGCGTCCATCGACAAATCCACATACTTGCTGAACCTCTCCTGACACGATTGTTTTATTTAGCTCGTTAAACACAACTCCGATGAATTCGTTCACACTATGTAGCTTACTATTGACCCAACAAAAAATGTCATCAATCGGCAACAATCGTCCCTCCCCTCGTAGACTAGAGTGAAAGTAGGTTATCTTTCCGGTTTCTCTGTCCAGCGAGCAACTCCCAACATCTCGATGGGTAAGTTCGTCTCTTATATGCCTTAAATCTTCATACCAATCAACCGATCCAATCTTCAATTTAAGATTTTCTGGAAATGAACCAGAAATTTTATCAAAATCAGTAAAGAGTTTCCGAGTTGATTCTTTAAAACCCCGTGAATTAGGTCCATACACAAAAAATAGCACCTTCGAAGCACAGTCGACGGAAGAGTAAATTTCAGTTATCACGCCTTCTAAGACAGCCGCTAAATTTCTAGAGTTTTGCGCACGCGTAAACCCTTTAGAATCAAGTTCTGCATGATCGTCATCAAGGGTTGGCAAGAGATTAGTCGCGATTCCAAGCAGAGTTAATGCCTTATGCAAATGATTCCTCACTCCAGATAACACTCTCCATTGATGCTCTTTAAAGGTATACTTTGCGTTTGCCGTCGCTATGAAGCGATCGACTTCCCCCCATTGCTCAGGCGCAAATACTCTAACAGTGCTGGCTACTTTCGGCATTAGCGACTATCCTAATTGATAGGTTTCGTAATTAGTCTCCATACTACCACTTATCGCTATGGTTGTCTTGTTACCAGTCCCGGCCATCCGCTGTCCGCCCCAAAACCCCCTTGCCCAACCCCGCCCCCCGCGCCATGTTTCCCGCACCACATGACGGAGGCCATAATGCTCACCCCCACCCCACAGGCGCGCGCATGATCCCCCGCGCGGCGCTCACACTCGGCCTTGCCGGGCTGCTCCCATTCGCCTACGGGCTGGCCACGATCCTGTCGCCCGCGCTGGCAGAGGCGACGATCCGCACCATCGGCCCCCGTTTCGCGGGCCAGTATGTGCTGGTCGCCTATGGCACCGTCATCCTGTGCTTCATGTCGGGCGTGCTCTGGGGTTTTGCCGCCAAGGGGGCCGAACAGAACTGGACCGGTTACGCCCTGTCGGTCGCCCCCGCGCTTTGGGCGTTTTTCTTCGTCGGCGGGGGCGCGACCCAAGCCCTCGCCGCGCTTCTGACCGGCTTCGTGGTGCTTTTGGTGATCGACCAGCAATTTACCCTGTGGGGGCTGACCCCGCACTGGTGGATGAAATTGCGCCTTATGTTGACGGCGGGCGTCGTGCTCTGCCTTGCGGGCGGCATCTGGCTGGGGTAGCCCTGCGCGCACCAGCCAACAGGAGCCGCCATGACCCAGACCCGCCTTGTCGCCTATACCGATGGCGCGTGCAGCGGCAATCCCGGCCCCGGCGGCTGGGGCGTGCTGATGCGCGCCGAACGCGATGGAGCGGTGCTGAAAGAACGCGAATTGCAGGGCGGCGAGGCGCAGACCACCAATAACCGGATGGAACTGATGGCCGCGATCACCGCGCTGGAAACGCTGGAACGCCCGTCAGAGGTGACCATCGTCACCGACAGCGCCTATGTGAAGAACGGCGTCACGCAATGGATTCATGGCTGGAAGCGCAATGGCTGGCGCACCGCCGACCGCAAGCCAGTGAAGAATGTGGAACTTTGGCAGCGGTTGGATGCGGCGCAAGCGCGCCATCGCGTGACATGGGAATGGGTCAAGGGCCATGCGGGCCACCCGGAAAATGAACGCGCCGATGAACTGGCCCGCGCTGGCATGGCACCGTTCAAGCCGGGCAAGCCATGACATTTCTGCAAGGTCTGGACTTGGCGGCGGTGTTCGTCTTTGGCCTGACCGGCGCATTGGCGGCCAGCCGCGCGCAGCTTGACATCGTCGGCTTCGTGTTCCTGGCCTGCCTGACCGCGGTGGGCGGTGGCACGTTGCGCGACATGGTCATGGGGCGGGAAACTGTATTCTGGGTGGCGGAACCGTTGATGATCGTCTCGGCCACGGGGGCGGCTGTGCTGGTGTTCTTTACCGCTCATTTGCTGGAATCACGGCTGCGCGCGCTGGAATGGCTGGATGCGCTGGCCTTGGCGGTGGCCGTGCCCGCAGGTGTTGGGCTGGCGCTAAGTATGAATGCCCCGTGGATCGTGGTGGCGATCATGGGGGTTGCCACCGGCACATTCGGCGGGCTGATGCGCGACGTGGTGTGCAACGAAGTGCCGCTGGTGCTGAAAAAGGGAGAGATCTACGCCACGGCGGCGCTGGCAGGTGCGCTTATGGCACTGGCGGCAGACGCGCTTGGCATCGCGACCGGCTGGGCGCTGGTCGCCTGCGGCGGCACGACATTCGCCTTGCGCGCGGGTTCCATGCTGTTCGGCTGGAACCTGCCTGTGTATAAAAGCCGCCCCCCGCGCCGGTAGGCCATGCCGGTTGACGGCGCCAGCCCCCGGTGCGGCTAGACCGCCGCCAAAAGCGCCACGGCAACCCGGCGTTGTTCCGACAACAGCACGTTATAGGTGCGGCAGGCGGCGGGGCTGTCCATCACCTCTGCGGGAACGCCCGCGGCGTCCAGTTCGGCGCGCAGGGCTTTGGGCAGATGCGCGATCTGCGGGCCAGTGCCGACCAGCAGCACATCGACACGGCCAGCCAGCGCCAGCAGGGTTGCCACATCCTCATAGCCGCCCCAAGGGTGCACCTCTCCGCCATAGATCAGCACGGGCGCTAGATGGGTCTGGCCGTTCAAACGGTAAAAATCAGGCCCGTAACCCTCGATCGGGCGCGCATTGCCGAACTCGATCTCGGAGAGTTGCATGTCAGCCCTCTTTCACCCCGAATTGCGTGCCTGCCGTGTCGCCCGATACTTTCGACCAATCGCGCTTCACGCCAAAGCGATACAGCACCACCGAGGCCACGAAGACCGACGAATAAGTGCCGACGATCACGCCCCAGATCATCGCGAAGACGAAACCGCGGATCACGTCGCCGCCCAGCACGAACAGGGCAATCAAGGCGATCAGCGTGGTCAAAGAGGTCATGATGGTGCGCGAAAGTGTTTCATTGATGGACAGGTCCAACACCTCGCGCAGCGGACGTTTCTTGAATTTTATCAGGTTTTCGCGCACGCGGTCGAAGACCACCACGGTGTCGTTCAGCGAATAACCCACGATGGTCAGCAGCGCCGCGATGATCGACAGGTCGAACCCGATTTGCAGCACCGCGAACAGACCGATTGTCAGCACCACGTCATGCACCAATGCAGCCACGGCCCCCACGGAGAACTGCCATTCAAAGCGCAGCCAGACATAGAACAACACCGCCCCAAGTGCCAGCAGAACGGAAATGACCGCCGATTGCACCAATTCGCCCGACACCTTTGGCCCGACAGAGTCGACAGAGGCGAAGGTCAGCGTTGGGTCCACCTGTTGCAGCGCCGTGCGGATTTCGGCAAGCTGTTCCGGTGTCTTCGATTCCTGCCCTTCCTGCGCCTGAATGCGGACCATGGCCACGTTCTGCTCTGGCCCGAAGGACGGGTCGAACACTTCGGTGATCGCCACATCGCCAAAGCCCAGCGGGTCCACCGCGCCGCGATACGCTGCAATATCGACCGGCTGCACGGCTTCGGTGCGGATGGTGGTGCCGCCCTTGAAGTCGATCCCGAAATTCAACCCCATGACAAGGAACGCTACGATGGACAGCACCATTGCCAGCACCGACGCACCGAAAGTGTAGCGCCAATACCGGAAGAACGCGTAATTCGTTTCGGCAGGGACAAGTTTCAAACGCATGGGGGCGGTCCTTATATCGCAAGTGTCTTGGGACGACGGCGCTCATAATACATGACCACCATGACACGGGTGACCAAAAGCGCGGTAAAGACAGAGGTCATGATCCCCAGCCCCAGCGTAACCGCAAACCCCCGCACCGGGCCAGAGCCCATGACGAACAGGATGACAGCGGTCAGGAAAGTGGTGATATTGGCGTCCAGAATGGCCGACAGCGCCTTTTCATAGCCAAGCGCAATGGCGCGCGCGGGGCCTTTGGCGGTTCGCAACTCTTCCCGAATACGCTCGAACACAAGCACATTGGCGTCAACGGCCATCCCGATGGTCAGCACGATCCCGGCAATCCCCGGCAGTGTCAGCGTGGCCCCGACAAGCGACAACAGCGCAAAGATCATTGCCACGTTCAACAGCAGCGCGATATTGGCAAACACGCCGAATACGCCGTAGCTGGCGATCATGAACACCAGCACGGCGCCCATGGCGACCATGGCGGCAATGCGGCCCGCATC
This sequence comes from Roseibaca calidilacus, assembly GCF_001517585.1. Taxonomy (NCBI): domain Bacteria; kingdom Pseudomonadati; phylum Pseudomonadota; class Alphaproteobacteria; order Rhodobacterales; family Paracoccaceae; genus Roseinatronobacter; species Roseibaca calidilacus. Next base: position 1,083,855 of record NZ_FBYC01000004.1, read on the forward strand.
AATGCTGTCCTGCCCCAGTTCCGGGCCAACGGTGCGTTCTTCCAGAAATTCCATTTCGGCCGGCAGCGCGCCAGAGCGCAACAGCACCGCAAGCTGGGTGGTTTCCTCGACCGTGAAACGCCCGGTGATTATGCCCGACCCGCCCGGAATATGGCTTTGGATGGTAGGGGCCGACACGACCTCTCCATCCAGCACAATGGCGAAGGGGCTGCCGATATTTTCCGCCGTATACAGGCCAAAGGCCCGCCCGCCCTGCGCATTGAAGCGGAAATTCACCGCCGGGCGATTGTTCTGGTCCATGGCGGCGCTGGCATCGACCAACTGGTCGCCGGTCACGACGGGGGTTTGTTCCACCTCGTAATAGGTGCCGGTGTCTTCCATCGCCGGATAAAGCGCGTTGCGCGGGTCCGGCACCTGGTCGGGATCCGACGTGACATCCACAACCGGGTGAAAGGTCAACCGCGCGGTGGTCCCGATCAGCGCTTTCAACTCCTCGGCAGAGCCGATGCCGGGCACCTGGATCAGGATGCGGTCCTCGCCCTGCCGCTGGATGGTGGGTTCGCGCGTGCCCGCTTCGTCCACACGGCGGCGAATAATTTCAAGCGAGGTGCGCATGGTGCGCTCATCGGTCGCCTGCCGCTCTGCCGCCGACAGGGCGACGACGATCTCTTCGCCTTCGGTTCGCACGTCTAGGTCATCGCCGCCGCCAAGCCCGGTCACGCTTTGTGTGGGTTGCGCCAAGTCGCGCACAAGTGCTGCGGCTTCGGTAATCGCTTCGGGCCTGCCGATGCGGACGCGCAATTCGCCCGCGTCATCCGAAGGCATACGCCGCACCGCGCCCACCGTATCGCGCGCCTCGCGCAGTTGGTCGCGCACCGTGGGCCAAAGCGCGTCGACCCGGTCGGCATAGACATCGGACACCTGCACTTCTGCCAGCAGATGCGCGCCGCCGCGCAGGTCTAGCCCCAGATTGAGCAGAAACGACGGCAGAAAGCCCGGCCATGCGGCAAGGTCATCTTCTGAAACCTCTTCGCCCCGCTCTTGCGCGCTTACAGCGTCATTATACCGTTCAACCTGATTGTAGAACAGATTGGGCGTGGCGATCAGCAGCGCCAGCGCGCAGGTGCCCCAGATGAGGATGCGTTTCCACATCGGAATATGCAGCATATGTCAGGTTTCCTGTCAGGCTTTTGCAAGTATCAAGGCACGCACGCGGCGTGGCGCAAGAGGCGGCGGCAATTATTCCTTTGCCGCCGGTTCGGTTTTCGACAAAACCGTCGCGATGGTCTGCTTCAGCACGCGCACGCGCACACCTTCCGCGATCTCGACCTCGACCTCGCCATCTTCCTTGACCTTCGAAATCTTGCCCACGATGCCGCCTTGCGTAACCACTTGGTCACCACGGCGCAGCGCTTCGACCATGGCGGCGTGTTCCTTGACCTTCTTTTGCTGCGGACGGATCAGCAAAAAATACATGATGACGAAGATCAGAATGAACGGGACGATCGAAATCAGGCCCCCGGCGGCACCGGCATCTTGTGCATAGGCGGGTGTAACGAACATGAAAGCTCCTGTCTGGTTGCGGCCCGACGCGCGGGCATGAAAGCAAGGCCCCAAACGGGGCCGGAATTCGCGGGCACCCTAATGTCCGCCACCGACCTTGGCAAGGCGCAGCGCGCGGTGCTACCAGCGCTGTGATACCCCCCGCAGCAGCAGCGTGCCCCGGCGGCGAAACTCGGATGTGCCAAGCGCGCCCTGTTCTATGCGGGCAGGCTCGCGGGCAGCTTGTTTCAGGACCGGCCCGGCCTGAAACGCCGCCAAAAGCGCGGGCAGCGCCGCTTTGGGCACTGTGGCGCGGGCGCGGCGTGCCTGTGCCAGCGCCGCCAGCCCCGCTTGCGCCATTTCCGCGCCATCGCCGCCCCTTGGGACGGGCACGCGCCCAGCAGCCTGCAAGGCAGGCACGGCTTGCAGCCATTGTGCGGCACCGCTGGCGCGCCCCATGGCACGGACGGCCGCTTCGGCACGGTCCGGCGCGCCGAGCAGCCGCGCGGCCAACCACATCAGGTTGCCCGCGCTTTGGTCAATATGGTCCAGCCATGCGGAAATATCGGCAAAGGCCGCGCGTTCGATATGCCAATGGCGCGCGGCGATCATCTGCTGGCCAAGCTCCAAGGGCAGCGCATGCTCGACCCAGATACGGGCCAAAGGCTCTGCCACCTCATGCGCGCGCGGCGGCTTGCCTGCGGCAATGTCGTCCAGCACATCGGCCCAGAATTGCAGCCGCATCTGCGCAATCAGGGGTTCGTGGGTCAGGTAGGGCGCGCGGGCAATTTCCAGATTGAACGCATAGAGCACCCAGAGCTTCGCGCGCGCCTGTGGCGGCGCGGCAAGGCTGGCGGCGTGGCGGTCGGGGTCAGATGCCGCGACCTTGGCTTCCAGCCCTTCGCTCATTCCGGCGCGACCACCATCAGCGCATAGGCAATCTCTGACGGGGCGGCGCGCCAGCGGGCAATTTCCGCTTCGGCGGTGTCAAGGGCGGCGGCAAGCTCTGGGCTGGCACCGGGGCGCAGGCTGGCAATCCGGCGTTCCATCGGCAGGTAGTAGTTTTCCCATGCCGCGCCAATTTGCAGGTTTTCGCCCAACACCCGGTATCCCGCTTGCGCCACGCGGTCGCGAATCCCCGCCATATCGGTGATCTGCGGGTATTCCACCGACCAGAAATCGCGCGCCGCCTGCGAGGGGCGCGGCAACAGGCATGGTTCCGAGAACGCCACTCGCCCCCCCTCTGCCAAGGCAGGCCGCCACGCGCGCAAGGCCTGCGCAATACCGATGAAATAGATTGCGCCCGCGCACCAGATCAGATCATACGGCCCGTCCAGCTTGGCCATATCGCCTTGGCGCACCTGCACGCGGTCGCCAAAGGGCGCAACCCGCTTTTGCGCGGCACCGACAAATTGCGCAATCTTGTCCACGGCGTCGATCCGCGCTTGCGGGCGGTCCTTGGCCAGGGTCAGCGTATCGGCCCCCGACCCGCAGCCCGCATCGCAAATGCGCGCATCGGCAGGCGTGCCCGCGACCGACAAGGCCCAGCCCAGATCGGCAGACGCCCCCGGCCCTTCGCGCGCCAGATCGGCATAAAGCGTCAGGAAGGCTTCGTCTTGGGTCAGGTCGGACATGGGCGCACTCCATCGCGCAAAAGTTTCCAGGTAACGGCGTCCAGCAAGGCTTCGAAACTGGCATCGACAATATTGGGCGACACGCCCACGGTGGACCAGCGCCGCCCCTGCCCGTCTTCGGAATCGATAATCACGCGGGTCACGGCCTCTGTGCCGCCTTGGGTGATGCGGACCTTGAAATCCACAAGTTTCATATCGTCAATCGTGGCCTGATAGGGGCCAAGGTCCTTTGCCAAGGCTTTCGCCAACGCATTGACCGGGCCACGGTCATGCCCTTCGGTATCCATCGATTCCGATACGGACAGTTTCTTCTCATCCCCGATTTTCAGCACCACGACGGCTTCGGACAAGGACACCATCTGGTCATACTTGTTCTTGCGCCGCTCCACCGTCACGCGGTAGCGCTTGACCTCGAAAAAGCGCGGCACCTGCCCCAAGGCGCGCCGCGCCAGCAATTCGAAACTGGCCTGCGCGCTGTCATAGGCATAGCCCGCATCCTCACGCGTCTTGATATCGGTCAGAATGCCGGGCAAGCGCGGATCGTCGCGCGCAACCGCAACCTCCATATCGGCCAACACCATGCGCAGGTTCGACTGCCCCGCTTGGTTCGACATGGGCACAATGCGGGCATTGCCGACCTGTGCAGGGTCGATATGTTCATAGGTGGCGGGGTCTTTGGCAATGGCGCTGGCATGCAGTCCGGCCTTGTGCGCAAAGGCCGACGCGCCGACATAGGGCAGGCTGCGCAGCGGCACACGGTTCAAGATATCGTCCAGCTTGCGCGATATACGCAGCAGGGTCTTAAGTGCCTCTGGCGTGACCCCGGTTTCAAACCGTTCGGCATAGGCGGGCTTCAGCACCAGCGTGGGGATAAGCGTGGTCAGCGAGGCGTTGCCGCAGCGCTCGCCCAAGCCATTCAGCGTGCCCTGTATTTGGCGCGCGCCTGCCTCGACAGCGGCCAAGGTGCAGGCCACGGCTTGGCCCGTGTCGTCATGGCAATGAATGCCCAGACGGTCGCCGGGGATGCCGCTGGCGATGACGGCTTGGGTGATGGTGTGGATTTCACTGGGCAGCGTGCCGCCATTCGTGTCGCACAGCACGATCCAGCGCGCGCCCGCGTCATGGGCGGCGTGGATGGCTTGCAGGGCGTAATCGGGGTTGGCCTTGTAGCCGTCGAAGAAATGTTCCGCGTCGAAATGGGTTTCGCGGTTTTGGGCTGTGCAATGGATGACAGAGGCGCGGATATTGTCCGTATTCTCGTCCAGGGTGATGCCAAGCGCATGGGTGACGTGGTAGTCATGCGTTTTACCCACAAGGCAGACAGAGGGCGTGCCTGCATTCAGCACGGCGGCCAGCACATCGTCATTCTCCGCCGACCGCCCCGCGCGCTTGGTCATGCCGAAGGCGGTCAGGGTGGCTTTTGTCGCGGGCGGGCTGGCGAAGAACTCGGAATCGGTGGGGTTGGCACCGGGCCAGCCGCCTTCGATATAGTCGATGCCAAGCTGGTCGAGCATGGCGGCAATCTGGTGCTTTTCAGCGGTGGAAAACTGCACGCCCTGCGTCTGCTGCCCGTCGCGCAAGGTGGTGTCGTAGAGATAGAGGCGCTCGCGGGTCATGGACAGCCCTGCAATTCGAGCACGTCGCCAACCTCAAGCCGCGGGTCACCTGCGACCCGCTTCGCCCCCGACCCGCCCCCCCAGGGCGGGGGCGAAATCGCCCCCACCCTCGGGCCGGGGGCTACGCTAATGTTGGCGCGGATCATTCGAGGCCCTCCAGTTTGGATGGGTCGAAATCAGGACCGGGCAGAAGGTCGACGCCAGTTTTTGACATGCGGACTTCTAAACCTGCTTTCTGGAATTGTTTCTTCAGCAGATCGAGCGCTTCGAAATTTTTCGTGCGAACAGCTTCTGACCTCACATTGGACAGCCGATCTGCCAAGTCGAACAGTAATTTATCCGACGCAAACATAGGCCTTGGTGTCGTTGAAAAATCAGCATTCAAAAGCCCCAATAAAGCCAAGTCGTTGGCAAGTTGAGCGGCGTCGCCCGATTTACGAGCCTCCGCATGGACTTGGTGCAATGCCGCAAGCGCTGCGTGAGTATTCAGATCGTCTGCAAGAGCCGCAACTATGCTGGAACTTACTTTCGTTGGGTCAGCACGCGTTGCGTCAGCAAAGTTGCTCACCGTTCTCCACATCTCGGACAGCTTAAGGTCTGCGGCGTCGGCCTTCTCCTCTGTCCAATCCATCGGCTTGCGGTAATGCGTGGACAGCATCACAAACCGGATCACCTCGCCCGGCCAGCCTTGGTCCAGCAAATCCCGCACGGTAAAGAAATTGCCCAGGCTCTTGGACATCTTCTTGCCCTCGACCTGCACCATCTCATTATGCAGCCAAAAATTCGCAAAGCCCGCATCCGGGTGGGCGCAGCAGCTTTGCGCGATCTCGTTCTCGTGGTGCGGGAATTGCAGGTCAATCCCGCCGCCGTGAATGTCGAAAGACGCGCCCAGCAGTTCATCCGCCATGGCAGAGCATTCGATATGCCAACCCGGACGCCCCCGTCCCCAAGGGCTGTTCCAGCCCGGCTCATCGCTGGCCGAAGGCTTCCACAGCACGAAATCCATCGGGTCGCGTTTATAGGGGGCCACTTCCACCCGCGCGCCGGCGATCATGTCATCGACCGAGCGGCCTGAAAGGCTGCCATAGTCGGGATAAGAGCGCACATCGAACAGCACATGCCCCTCGGCAGGATAGGCATGGCCCTTGGCGATCAGCCCTTCGATCATTGCCACCATTTGCACGATATACTCTGTCGCGCGCGGCGCGTGATCGGGCCGCAGCGCCCCCAGCGCATCCATATCGGCGTGATACCATTCGATGGTTTCATCCGTCAGGCTGCGAATGATGGCGTTCAGCTCGCGGGTGTCGCCCGCCTCTTGCATGGCCCGCGCCCGCGCGTTGATCTTGTCATCCACATCGGTGAAGTTGCGCACATAGGTGACGTGATCTTCGCCATAGACATGGCGCAACAGCCGATACAGCACATCGAACACCACCACGGGCCGCGCATTGCCCAGATGCGCGCGGTCATAGACAGTGGGGCCACAGACATACATCCGCACGTTTTCGGGGTCGATGGGCGCAAACGCCTCTTTCCGGCGGGTGCGGGTGTTGTGCAGGGTGATCTGGGTCATCCGGTCCTCTCGGGCGTGGCGCCTTGGCAGGAGGGATCAGACACGTATTACCACCCGCCAAAGCCGTTAGCGGCACATGCAGCAGCAAAGGGTGATGGTCAAGCAGGTCATGCGCGCGACCCTATCGCCACGCACCCGCCCTGCCAAGACGAAAACGGCCCGCACCTGGGAGGAGTGCGGGCCAAAATCACGGGGAGGGCATTGCGGGGAGGCGCGCGCCGCCCGTGATAGTCCTTAGCTTTCGACCTTCTTGCCGCGCACCAGCGATTGCGCGACATAGACAAGGATCGCAAAGCCCACGGCACCTGCGCCGAAAATCGCAAGGATCAGCAGCGCATCAATCGGCCCGCCCATATGTTGCAGGCCCGAGCGCGTCACCCACAGCACGAACCAAACCGCCGCGATGCCGCCGATGGGCATGGACAGTTGCGCCAGCAGGAACTTGCGCATCGACATTTCGCGGTCGCGGATCAGCACGTAAATGTAACCCACGGTGATTACCGCAGCGACCACGACCATGGCCCAGAACAGACCGGCCCCAAACATTTCCTCAAACACCGCCAGAATGGTGCCAAGCGTCATTTCTTCCATAATTCACTCTCCTCTAGCAGGCTTCATCTTGCCCGAAATACTCGCGGGGGGATGCGGCGCAGCCGCATGGGGGCAGCCGCCCCCTGCCCCCGCCAAATCAGGCGCGCCCGCGCAGCATGGCGTTATAGGTGGCTTTCAGCGCGACTTCTTTCATCAGCCACGACACCCACAGTTCTTCCAAAGGCGCGATCACGCCGGGGAAGGACGGGACAAGGTGGTCGTTATAGTCGAATTCGACCAGCATGGCGCGACCGATGCGGGTAATCAGCGGGCAGGACGTGTAACCGTCAAAGGTCTTGGTGCCCTCGCGGCCCTGAATCTCGCTGATCAGATGATCTTCGACCACCGGCTGGTGCCATTTGACGCTGGCCGCGGTCTTGCCCTTTGGCACACCGTTGATGTCGCCAATGCCAAACACATTGGCGTAGCGCGCGTGGCGCAGGGTTTTCTGGTCAACCTCTATCCAGCCTTGATCGGTCCATTTGTCGGCCCATGACAGGCCCGAGTCGCGCACGACCTGCGGCGCGCGCTGCGGCGGGATCACGTTGATGAAATCGAACGCCGTGGTCACATCGCCCTCTGGCGTGGCAAAGGTCGCGGTTCTCGCGCCCGCATCCACCGCTTTCAGAACATGGCTCCAGCGGTAGTTCACGCCGCGATCATCGAACAATTGCCGCACCCTGTGGTCAACCACCGGCACGCTGAACAGGTTGGGTGCTTGCGCGTTATAGATCAGTTCCACCTTGTCGCGGTTGCCCTTGCGGCTTGCGATATCTTCGGCAAGGAATGTGATCTTCAGCGGCGCACCGGCGCATTTCATTTCGGTTGCCGGGCGGCCAAAAAGCGCCACCCCGCCTTGGTCGGTGAATTTGTCAAGCGCGGCCCATGTTTTCGCCGCTTGCTCGGGCCCGGCATAATGCGCGGTGATGCCGGTATCGGGGCCGGTCATGTTCAGATCGAACCCTTCGATCGCGTCCCAATCCAGTATCAGGCCGGTGGCGACGATCAGGTAATCATAATCTACCCGCTCTCCGCCCAGCGTGGTGATGCGGCTGGCGTCCGGGTCGATCTCTGCGGCGTAATCGGCAATGAAGTTGATGCCGCGCGGCAACCAGTCCGTGGTTTGGCTGATGGAATAATCCGCGCTTTGCAGGCCCGCCGCGATAAGCGAGAAACCGGGCTGGTACCAATGTTCAGCGCGCCCGTCGATGACGGTGATCTGCGCGCCTTCCAGACGTGCCGCAAGCCGGTTGGCAATTGCCGCACCGCCCGCGCCTGCGCCAAGGATCACGATCCGGGCCGAGGTTTTGACGGTTTGTGCCGTGGTTGCAGCCCCGGTGGTAGCAAGGGCCGCGCCCCCTGCGGCAAGGGTCATAAAGCCACGCCGGCTTAACTGACCTAGTTCAAATCTGTTCATTGCGGCCCCCCATTTGGTCGGTATACATCAGGATACTTTATCACATCGATACATTCGTATGCATGCGCAGGCAAACAAATTAACATGTTTTCATGCTGCGACATATTGCCATAAGCCCACATCCGTTAACTTGATTTCGATCAAAGCCGTCCAAGCGGTCCGGCCTTTAAGGTGTGTTCAGGGAATTTGAATGGAACCGGGGCTTTGCCTGACCCCAGAGGAGTAGACATGCGGCTGACGACCCGAACCAACCTGGCGCTGCGCACCCTTATGGTCTGCGCGGTCAATACCGACCGGCTGGTGCGTAAGCAGGATGTGGCCTGCGTCATCAATGCCTCTGAAAACCATCTGGCGCAGGTCATCAACAAACTGGCGCAAGAAGGCTTTATCACCACACAGCGCGGGCGGCATGGCGGGTTCAGCCTGAACCGCGCGGCCAGTTCCATCGGCGTGGGCGAAGTGTTTCGCGCGTTCGAGGCCGACTTGCCGCTGATCGAATGTTTTTCCGAGGGCAATACCTGCCCGTTGAAAGACCACTGCCGCATGGGCAAACATCTGAAACGCGCGGTGGACGCGTTCTATGGCGCGTTGGATGACCTGTATCTGTCCGATCTGACCGATTGCAATGACGGGCTGGAAAGGCTGTTGCAGCTTGAAGGGCCGAACCTGCCGCAGCAATGTCAGCCCGGTTCGCACAAGCCCGTCACGGCAGAGGCCGCCTGACCCAACCCTCACGCAGCCGTGATCGCGAGCCATGAAACTTTGGCCCGCATGCTCCCGTTTCCCGTCTGTCTTGTAACAGATGGGAAAGAGACCAATGAAACACACCATGCTTCTGGCCAGCCTGCTGACCGCCACCGCCGCCCCCTTGGCCGCGCAAACCGCCATCGGGCTTAGCGGCGACCGCAGCCTGACCATGATCGACCTTGGCGCCGGGGCTGTCACCGGCACCATGGATGTGATGGTCGAAGGCCGCCTGCTGGGAATTGACTACCGCCCCGCTACCGACACGCTGATTGCGGTGACGGATGCGTTCGAGGTGGTCAATATCGACACGGCCACCGGCATGGCGACACCGCTTGTCACCATGTCCATGCCGCTGCCCATCGAAGGGAACACTCCGGTGATCGTCGATATCAACCCCGCCGCAGATGCGCTGCGCTTCATGTCCGGTACGGTCAACCACCGGATTAATCTGAGCACCGGCGCGGTCATGGTGGATGGCAGCCTGCATTGGGACGGCATGGATGGCGCGCCCATGGTGGGGGCCACGGCCTACAGCAATTCCTTCGGCAAGCCCGATGCAACGGCGATGTATAACATCGACACCGGTGCGCACGCCCTGCTGCGCCAGACCGCGCCGAATGACGGCACCAATGTCGTGATCGGCGAATTGGGCGCGATGGTGGAGGGGCCGGTGGCCTTTGACATTGCGACCGATGCGATGGGTATAAACACCGCGTGGCTGGCCGCCAATGGCGCGATCCACACGCTGTCGCTGGACAGCGGCATGGTCACCCAAAGCTGGGAGATTGACGGGCTGGATATAACCTTGCGCGACATGACCGTGATGGCCGCAGGGATGTAACCTTCCCTTTCCGTCGACATGGCCGCGCGCCGGGGCTTCACCGCCCGGCGCGCCAATGACTACGGGGCATGTCGGTTCCGCTCGTTGGAACTTGTTCATGCCATTGCCGGAACCAACGCGGAATGGCAGATGTGCATCATCTGACGATGGCTCTGGCCGTGTCGCGCCAAGGCGGTCTTGCCGTCGCATGTCTGAAAACGAGAGCGCCCGGGGCGGTAACCGCGCCATTATGCGTGGGAATGTCGCAAGCTTGGTCTCATTGAGGAAGTCAAGCCCAACTTGACCGCGCAATGAATTGATTTGCCACGCCAATCGCGTAATCTTACAGCCACGCGTATGGTATTGTAAAATCGAATGACCTCACAAGCTTTTAAACCGTCGCGCCTTCTGTCTGCCGCGTTCGTGTCAAATTAACGCCGGGATTGACGGGGATGCTGCGGGAAGTAGCGTTTCAGGAGAGCAATATGCACCCGGTGTTTAACCCGTATCGACCATCAAGGGTTCTTTGTGCCGATAACGGGGTAACACCCTTTGATCCGGTCACTCACAACCGCGAAGCCTTCCGGGCCGGAGCGCAGCGCCGGACGCCGCACTTGCCCACGATACGGCTGTTCGGACTTGATCTTGTTTCCGACATACCCGAGCACGTCATTGACCAGATGCTGAATGCTTCACAAGCGAGAGTGGCATTCGTCAACGCTCATTCCGTGAACGTTTCCCGGAGCGATGCGAATTATCGGCGCGCGTTGCTGACGGCACACATACTTTTGCCCGATGGGGCGGGCATGGAGATCGCGGCGAAAACCCATGGAATGCAATTCATGGCCAATCTGAACGGCACCGACTTGGGGCCGGAACTGGCACGCGCGCTTGCCGCGCGCGGTATGTCCCTGTTTCTGCTGGGGGCCGCGCCCGGTGTGGCTGACCGTGCGGGCAGCAAACTGCAACAGATTGCCCCCGGCCTGCGCATTGCAGGCACGCGCGACGGGTTCGACGGTTTGCGCGACCCACAGGCCGCGATTGACGCGATCAATGCCAGCGGGGCCGATATGGTCTGGATGGCAACCGGCGTGCCGCATCAGGATCTGTGGTTGGCAGAGCATGCCAGCGCCTTGCAGCCGCGCTATGTGATGGGGGTTGGCGCGCTGCTGGATTTCCTGTCGGGCCGTGTCTCTCGTGCGCCGCTGTGGATGAGGCGCGCGCGCCTGGAATGGCTATGGCGGCTGGCTCTGGAACCGCGCCGCATGTTCGGGCGCTATGTGATCGGCAATGTGACCTTTCTGGTCCATACCCTTGCCCATCGGCTGCGGCATGGGCGATCACGCTAAGATGAGCAGATTTTCCCAGTCGTTGCGCAAAATCGCCGTATTCCGCAGGTAACGATGCCCTGTTCCAAATAGAGTGGTGGCATGAGACCTGACATCAAACGCTTTTTCCCATTGGCCGGACTGGTTTGCGCCATTGCGGCAGGGGCATGGTATGGAACGCGCCCGCCAGCGCCGCTGGATCGCAGCGCGCGGCTTGCACATTACGACACGCCCTTGCCTGCACCGACCACGGCCATGGGCAAATATTACTTGGGGCACAGCCTGATCGGCCCCGATATTCCGGCATTCGTCATGCAACTGGCCCAAGCCGCAGGCGACACGGGCGCGTTCTATCACAGTCAGCTTGGCTGGGGTGCCAGCCTGCGCACCCATTGGGAACCAGACGAACCGATTCCCGGCTTTGACGAGATGAACCTTCCCCCCGCCTATCGCCCTGCCAAAGAGGCGTTGGAAAGCGGCCGTTATGACGCTTTGGTGCTGACGGAAATGGTCGAGTTGAAAGATGCCATCCGCTGGCACGATTCGGGGCGCTATACCGCGCTTTGGGCGCAATTGGCGCGCGACCATGCCCCCGATATCCGGATCTACAAGTATGAAACCTGGCATGAGCATCTGAACACGTCCGATTGGTTGGCCCGGATTGACCATGACGCCGAAGCGCTATGGGAAGGCACGATCCTTGCGCAGGCCAAGGCCTATCCCGGCGTGGGAACCATCCATGTCATTCCTGCTGGCCGCGCCATGGCCGCCTTTGCCCGCGAATTGCGCGCGCGGGGCGGCGTGCACGGTATGCCCGACACCGACGCGCTTTTCACGCGGACCGAGGACGGAACACGCGACAGCATTCACCCCAGCGACAAGGCCGCCTATCTGATTGCGCTGGTGCATTATGCCACGCTTTACCATGCCGACCCGCGCGGCCTGCCGCACCGATTGCAGCGCGCCGATGGCTCTGCCGCCGATGCCCCCGCCCCAGAGGTTGCCGCACTGATGCAACAAGTGGCGTGGGATGTGGTGCGCCGCACCCGCGCGACCGGGGTGTCGCAGAACGCAGGGGATAGCTGATGCGCTGGCTGGCTTTGCTTGTCGCGCTGCTGGTGCCGATTGCCGGCGGGGCCGACGGATACCTTTCGCCGCGCGACGCGGGCGCGCCGCGCTGGCTGGGCATGAACCTGACCGAATTGCGCGACTACCAACCGCAACGCCCCTTTGTGAATGTCGCCCGCAATGCGCGGCCGTGGATGGCGCACCGCACCGGCCAATGGGGCGGGTTCGAACATGCTGACCTGCGCCGTCTGGGCGCGGTCGATGCGCGGGGCTGGCCACGTTTTGTCCCAGAAGGCGCGTCGGCGCTGGCCAGCCTGATGCTGGTAGACCTGCCCGAAACGGCGGGCGCTGTTGCGGGCAATTACCGCGTAACATGGACCGGACAGGCGGATGCGCAGATCACCGGGCGCGTGGGCGGCACGCGGCGGCTTGGCCCGAACACGATGTGGTTCAGCTACACGCCCGGTCCCGGCCATGTCGAATTGCAGCTTCGCAATATTGACCCCGACGCCCCGATCCGCGACATCGCCGTGGTGCACCAAGACCATGTCGCAGCATATGAGGCCGGCGAGGTCTTCAACCCCGACTGGCTGGCGCGGGTCGATGGCATGGCCGTGTTCCGCTTCATGGAATGGATGAACACCAATTACACCGAATGGGCCGAATGGGACGATCGCGCCCACCCCGAGGCGTATACCTATACCGATGGCGCGGGCGTGCCTTTGGAGGTGATGATCCGTCTGGCCAATGACACCGGGACAGAGCCATGGTTCACCATCCCGCATCTGGCCGATGACGGGCTGATCGTGCGCATGGCCGAAACCATCCGCGACCAGCTAGACCCCGGCCTGCGCGCTTGGATAGAATTTTCGAACGAAACTTGGAACTGGTCCTTTCCGCAGGCCAACCATGCCCGCACGCAGGCGCAAGCGCGCTGGGGCAATGGCGATCTTTGGCAAGAATGGAACGCCATGCGCGCGGCGCAAATGGTGCAGATATTTGACCGGGTGTTTGACGGCCAGCGCGACCGGTTGGTGCGGGTTCTGGCCACGCAAACCGGCTGGCACGGGCTGGAAGAACAGCTGACCGCGCCAAGCTGGCAGGCCGAAAGCCCTAAAAACCCGGCGCCGCCCAGCCTGTTCGACGCCTATGCAATAACGGGCTATTTCAGCGGCCTGCTGGGCAATGATGAAAAGATCGAGATGACTCGCCGCTGGCTGCACGATGCCCGCGCGCAGGCCGAGGATGAGGGCCGCGCCCAAGGGCTGAGCGGCGATGCCCTTGCCCGTTTCACACAGACCCGCGCGCATGACATACTGCGCCCGCGCCTGATCGCGGAATTGCGCGATGGCGCGATCAGCGGCGACCGGCGCAACACGGTCGCGTCCTTTCTGGACAGCGACCTGCCCTATCACAAGGCCGTGGCCGACCGCTGGGGGCTCGAACTGGTGGCCTATGAGGGCGGCACGCATTTGGTAGGCGTTGGCTCGCATATGCAGGATTCAGAGCTGACGGCGCTGTTCATGGACGTGAACTATTCCCAAGGCATGGCAGAGCTTTACACCCGGTTGCTGGAAGGCTGGGTGCGCGGCGGCGGTGGGCTGTTTGCGCATTTCACCGATATTCGCACGCCGGGCCGCTGGGGCAGTTTCGGCGCGCTGCGTCATCTGACCGACCGCAACCCGCGCTGGGATGCCCTGGTCGGTTTCGACCCTACGAAAGTTTCACAATGAGTGCTGTCATTTCCGTCATCATCCCCGCCAATAACGAGGCCGCCTATATAGGCCAATGTCTGGCCGCGGTTCTGGACAGCGACCCGGTGCGCGGTTACGCGATCGAATTGATCGTTGTGGCCAATGGCTGCACCGACAGCACGGTCAAGGTCGCCCGGCGCTACGAGATGCCCGCCCGTGAACGCGGTTGGGTGCTGAAGGTGCTGGAGCTTGCCGAGGGCTCGAAGATCAAGGCGCTGAACGCGGGTGATGCCGCCGCGATTGGCCGTTACCGCCTGTATCTGGATGCCGATGTGCGCATCAGCCCGCCGCTGCTGGGCCAATTGGTGGCAGAACTGGCCACGGACAGGCCGCGCTATGCCACGGGCACACCGCAAATTGCCCAGTCTGACAGCCGTCTGACGCAGCTTTATGCGCGGTTTTGGCAAAGCGTGCCGTTCAACCGCAGCCATGCGCCGGGCTTCGGGCTGTTTGCCGTGAACGTGGCCGGGCGCGCGCGATGGGCCGAATACCCTGCCGTCATCGCAGATGATACATTCGTGCGGTTGCACTTCGCCCCGTCAGAACGCGTGCAGGTCGCGGCACGCTATACATGGCCCATGGTCGAGGGGCTGGCGCGGCTGGTCCGCGTGCGCCGCCGTCAGGACAAGGGCACACGCGAGATTGCCGAACGCTTCCCAGACCTGATGCAGAACGAAGATAAGGCCCGCCCCGACATTCTGGCGCTGGCCAAGGCCGACCCGGCAGGTTTCGCGGTCTATGCGTTGGTTGCGCTTATGGTGCGCATGAGCCAGCCTTTTGCGGGCAGGGAATGGTCACGCGGGCGCTGAAACACCGCGCGCCGCCTGCACGAAGGCGGCGATCCGTGTGGCATCTTTGATGCCCGGCGCAGCTTCAACGCCGGAAGAAACATCGACCTGTTGCGCGCCGGTCAGGCGCACAGCCTGCGCCACATTGTCGGGCGTCAGCCCACCTGCCAGCATCCAAGGTTTTGTCCAATCGCGCCCAGCGATCAGCCGCCAGTCAAAGGACAGCCCATTGCCACCGGGCAGGGCGGCGTCGGGTGCGGGCTTTGCATCGACCAGAAGCTGGTCAGACACGGCTTCGTATCGTGCCAGTTTCGGCAGGTCGGCAGCATCGGCAATGCCCACGGCTTTCATGACCGGCAGGCCGTGACGCGCGCGCAGCGCCGCAACCCGTTCGGGGGGTTCCGCGCCGTGAAGCTGGAGCATGTCAATGGGCACCTGCGCAAGGATCGCATCCAGCGTCGCATCATCCGGGTCCACGACAAGCGCCACCTTGGCCAGCCCCACCGGGGCCGCGACGGCCAAGGCGCGCGCGGCGTCAACCGACAGGTGGCGCGGCGATTTCGCAAAAAACACGAAACCGGCATAATTGGCCCCGGCGGTGGCCGCCGCTTCCAGATCGCGCAAAGACGTCAGGCCGCAAATCTTGACGCGGGCGGCAGGTGTCATCAGCGTTACTTCGCTTCCAGAACGGCCAGCACTTCGTCTTTCTGCGCAACCGACGGGGCGGCTTTCTGGAACTTCTCCAGATCGCTTTCCATCGCGGCAACGCGGCGGCGCAAGCGGGCGGCTTCGGCCCGATAGCTATGTTCGCGCAGCCATTCCCAGATAAAGCCCAGCATCAGCCCTAGCCCAATCGCCAGCCCCAGCAAAATGAACAGTGGCAGGCCGAAGCCAAAATTGAACCCGATCAGGTTTCCGATCGCCTCGGGGAACAGTTGCACCGACACGAATTCTCGGTTCGCAAGCGCTATGGTTGCCAGCAGGATTGCCAAAACAGCCGACAGGGCGATTCGCAGATAGGCCATCATTCTGGGGTCACTCCTCGATACCGTTTAGCCGGTCGCGCAGCAGCTTGCCGGTCTTGAAAAAGGGCACGGCCTTTTCGGCCACTTCAACGCTTTCGCCGGTGCGCGGGTTGCGCCCTACGCGGGCATCCCGCTTCTTGACGGAAAAGGCCCCGAACCCGCGCAGCTCGACCCGCTCACCCCGCGCAAGCGCTTCTGTGATCTCATCGAATATGGTCGCAACAATGCGTTCCACATCACGCTGAAACAGGTGTGGGTTTTCTTCCGCGATTTTCTGGATCAGTTCTGACCGGATCATCCAAGTTACCCCCGCAAGCCCGCGCATTCACTGCGCTTTTCCCACTTCTATAATCAAAACACCGACCTAACGCCACATAAACCGTCAGCTTATTATTCGAACCGGTGGATTGCTGCCTAGAAAGCCGGTTGGGTCTGGCGGCGCCGTTGCAGCATGATGACCAGACCCAGCAGCAACAGCGCCGGAATGTAGAAAATCTGCTGCGGTAACCTGTCCGCTTCAACCGACACAGTAACAAGCTGCACCTGTTGATCGCCGTAGAAGTCGAAATCACCCAGTTCTTCCTGATAGGGCGTGCCGAACATCGGCTCGTCCAAGGCGACGCCATCGTCAGACGGCATCAGGATCAGACCGGTTTCGTTCAGCCGTTGCTCTGGTGGCGTGTCATCCACGATCAGCCGCAACGTGGTCGAGCGCAGCGCTCCGGTGTTGAAATCCGGCCCCTCTATATACAGGCGCAATTCATCATCCGCTTCGGCATTGGTCAGCACGTCTTCGAACTGGGTGCTTGGCTGAGTTTCGAATGGCGGTTGAATGCGGTCCAGCCAGAAATTGGGCACAAACAGCGTGAAGGCCACCAACAGCAGCGCCGCCGATTCCCACAGTTTGGAGCGCGCAAGGAAATAGCCCTGCGTGGCGGCGGCGAACAACAACATGGCAAAGGTCGCCACCACGAAGATGAACAGCGCCTGCAAAATGCCTGCCGTGGTGCCAAGGTCCACACCATAAAGGATCAGCGTGGGATTGTAGATGAACAGGAACGGCAGCGCCAATGTGCGCATACTGTAGAAAAACGCCGTGAAGCCGGTCTTGATCGGGTCGCCCCCCGACACAGCGGCGGCGGCGAAACTGGCCAGCCCCACCGGCGGCGTAACATCGGCCATCAGCCCGAAATAGAACACGAACAGATGCGCGGCGATCAAGGGCACGATCAGCCCCTCAGAGGCCCCCAGCGAGACCACGACCGTCGCCATCAGCGACGACACCACGATGTAATTGGCCGTGGTCGGCAGACCAAGCCCCAGCACAAGCGAGAAGAGGCCCACCAAAAGCAGCATCAGGAACAGGTTGCCCATGGACAGCAGTTCCACCAAGCTGGCCAATTCGGTGCCAATGGGCGTGCGCGTAACGGTGGCCACGATAATGCCCGCAGCCCCGGTGGCGACCGCGATGCCGATCATGTTGCGCGCGCCGGCGATCATGCCCTCGACCAAGTCGGAAAAGCCTGCCCGCAGATGGGTCATGAACGCCCCTTCGCCGCGCAAAAGCGCCTTGATGGGGCGTTGCGTCAGCATGATGAACAGCATCAGAAGTACCGCGAAATAGGCCGATTTCGACGGCGATTGCCGTTCCACCATCAGGAACCAGACCAGCACCACGATGGGCAGCAGATAATGCAGGCCGGTTGGGAAAACCTCTGCCATCTTGGGCAGTTTGACTTCCTCGGCATTGGGATCGTCCAGATCCAGATCCGGGCGTTTCGCCGCAACCCATAGGCAGGCAAAATAAATCGCGCCCAAGGCCAACAAGATCACAAGGCCGGAGATACCGGGCGCAGCACTGCGCAGCCCGTTCACCCCAAGGATGACGCCGTAAAACACCGCACCCGCGCCTACAAAACCCACCGCGACCTTGCCCAGCATGGCCAGCAGCGAGCCGCCCTGCCCCAGCGCCGGGATACCGTTGCGCAGGGCTTCAAGGTGGACGATGTAGATCAGCGCGATGTAGGAAATGATCGCCGGAATGAAGGCGTGCTTGATGACCTCAATGTAGGAAATGCCGACGAATTCCACCATCAGAAAGGCCGCAGCGCCCATCACGGGCGGCATGATCTGCCCGTTGACAGAAGCCGACACCTCGACCGCGCCCGCCTTCTCAGAGGTGAAGCCCACTCGCTTCATCAGCGGGATGGTGAAGGTGCCGGTCGTGACCACATTGGCAATGGACGACCCTGAAATCAGCCCCGTAGCACCCGACCCGACCACGGCGGCCTTGGCAGGCCCACCGCGCAAATGGCCCAGCCCAGCGAAGGCCAATTGGATGAAATAGTTGCCCGCGCCCGCCTTGTCCAACAGCGCGCCGAACAGCACGAACAGGAACACGAAGGCGGTGGACACGCCCAAGGGAATGCCGAACACCCCTTCGGTAGACAGCCATTGCGTGTTGATAATGGCGGTAAAGCTGCGCCCGTCATGCGCGATCAGGTCGGGGATCAGCCAGCCGGAACCGAAATAGCTGTAGGCCAGAAAGATACCGCCAACGATGGTCAGCGCAGGGCCAAGCGCGCGGCGCGAGGCTTCCAGCATCAGCGCAACGCCGACAACACCCACCCAGATTTGCGCCTGCGTGGGCAGACCGGCGCGCGCGGTATCCGAAATCTCGCGCGCGAACCACAGCACATAGAACGCGCAGCCCCCCGCGACGATGGCCATGATCCAGTCAAGGATCGGAATGTGCCTGCGCGGCGATTTCTTGAACGCCGGATAGGCCAAAAACGCAAGAAACAGCGCGAAAGCCAGATGCATGGGCCGTGTCTGGTCGGACCCGATAACCCGCGCACCGGGAATATATTGCGCGAACTGGAATTGCAGATCGGCAATCCAGACCTGAAAGGCCGACCACAGGAAGGCCACGCTCGCAATCAGCAGCGCCACTTTGCGGTTTGTCGGCTCGCGCCCGCCCGAATCGGTGCTGGCAACAAGATCCTGCAATTCCTCGTCGGAAAAGCGGCGGTCGCTTTCAGGCGTTTGCGACATGGTGTGTCCTTCGAAATGTCCGGAAAGGAAAGGCGCGACCACACCCCAAGGCGGGCCGCGTCCCCGTTCATGGCCCCCGACAGGCGGGAACCATGCAGATCACATCAGCCCAGGGCTGCTTAGTCCATCAGGCCCGCTTCACGGTAATAGCGTGCCGCACCGTCATGGATCGGGGCAGAGTTGCCATCGGTGACCATGGTCTGTGCATCGAGAATGTCGAGCGCAGGGTGCAGCGCCTTGAACTGGTCCAGATTCTCGAAGATCGCCTTGACGACATTGTACATCACGTCATCCGACACGGCGGTCGAGGACACAAAGGTCGCGCCCACACCGAAGGTGGTCACGTCTTCCTCGTTGCCGCGATACATACCACCGGGGATGGTGGCCATGCGGTAATAGGAATTCTCCTCGACCAGCCCGCGGATCGCGTCATTGTCCACGTTCACCAGCACGGTGTCGCAGGCGGTTGTCGCTTCCTGAATGGCGCCCGACGGGTGGCCGACGGTGTAGACAATCGCGTCCACATTGTTGTCGCACAGCGCCAGCGACTGCTCGGCGGGCGGCAATTCGGTGGCTTGCGCGAAGGTGTCCACGGTCCAGCCCATCGCTTCCATCACCACGTCCATAGTGCCGCGCTGACCGGAGCCGGGATTGCCGATATTCACGCGCTTGCCAGCGAGGTCATCGAAATTGGTGATGCCCGCATCGGCGCGTGCGACCACGGTGAAGGGTTCCGGGTGCAGCGAGAACACGGCGCGCAGGTCTTCGAACGCGCCGTTTTCTTCAAAGCTGGACGAGCCGTTGGCAGCATGGAACTGCCAGTCCGACTGCGCGACGCCGAATTCCAGCTCGCCCGAGCGGATGGCGTTGATGTTGAAGATCGACCCGCCGGTCGATTCCACGCCGCAGCGAATGCCGTGTTCCGCGCGGTCACGGTTGACCAGGCGGCAGATCGCGCCGCCCGCGGGGTAATACACACCGGTCACGGCGCCGGTGCCGATGGAAATAAAGGTCTGGTCTTGCGCCATTGCGGCCCCGCCCAAAGCGGTTGAAAAGGCGAAAACGCCGGCTGTCAGATGTTTGGTCATAGTATCCTCCGGGTTGAGTGTGCCGCCACTGAGCGGGCGGCTTGCAGGGCGCGCGGATGGCAGAGTTTCCCCTGCGACCATGCGCCCCATAGGGTTAGAGGACGATGACGGGCCGCGAGAGTCAAGCGGGGCGGCCTAAAAAACAGGCGGTTTACCTTGGGTCAGCCCGCTTCGACGCCCCTGCCCGTTTGCGCGCCAGAGCGCCAGCACCGTCGCGGGCGGTGGCGCTGCTATGGGTGGATCTAGGCACTTTATGGAAGCCAAGCCCCTCCTTAGAAGATCAGCGCACAGACGGACACCAAAGCGCCGCCGCGTGGGGCCGCGACGGCGCTGGCGCGGCGGGCTTCGCCCTTGATTCCGCGCAGTTGTGCAGGAACTATTGGTTCTTGCGACAATATAGCTAAGGCAATTTGATCGGCACTTCTTTTGTTCCTTCTCCTCGCCAACCAGTCAACCTCCTACGATCAGCCATTTTTCCCCGATAACCAACCAAGTAAAATGTGAATACCTCAACAAGCCATTGACACATCACCCATAGTTCTACTAGTTCAAAGCCATTGCGCGCAAACGATTTCTTCTCAGAGTGGATAATTGAGTTTCTCGCTTCTGAAAGAATAGTGAAACCATCTATTCCGTTATTTTGATAGGAAAATTCTTTCAACCCAATAGCTTGCTCTAGTGGATCAGATTGCAGCTTTATGAATGCTGCACAAGCGCGTGCTCTATCTGCAAATTTTCCACGTTGAAGCAAGTCAGCGCTCCATTTGGCATGCTCCCTAAGAATATGGTGAACCAATATCTCTAGTGCACTGAATGATGATATGAGAGCAAGTGAAAGGCTCGTATCTCTTGACGAGTTGGAAGCTCTATAGAAGTCGGACGAATACGTTAGAGGCAAATTCGAAGGCTCTGAATCAAGAAATTCATGATATGCTTTCGCAAAAAAACCAAATTCATTCTCCATTTCGATATCAAACCAATTCGAAGGGCGTGGAAAACGATCAAACTTTGAAAAACCAAGGAGCCAAAAATGTTCGGTCTCATCGCCTCTGCATTCCACATGCCCGACACCAACACCATTCCCGGATGCAAACGTTAAAACCTTAGACGCACGCCAAATTTCTTTCCATGCGGAACTATAGTCCACAGCATATTTTTCTTCAAAACGCGCCGTAAGAAGACCGGTAGGTATTACTTTACCAGAAATGCTTTCTTTGTCCTTAATTTGACTTTGAACGCTACTAAAAGGCTGATATTTATAATTTACACCATTGGCTTCCCACTCTAAGCCACGCTGATTGAAAAACACCAAAGGTCCATTTAGAATGACAGCACAAGCTTCTTTAACTTGACAAGGTCTTCCGAACAGCAATGGTTCCGATGTTGGCCCAAACTTTAGTATTGTTCTGTCATCACTACTATAGGTTTGACTTAAGCAAAGGAATTTGCCTTCCAAAAAACTCGATCCAAAGGATATAGCGTTATCAAAGTTTTCAAGTGCAATTGAAACATCATCACACTCTAGAATAAACCTAGTCTTCCAATCTCGGGTATAACGAAAGGCTGATTTCGTTATACCCATCTTCTCGACTTCGGGAGCAGCATTAACGAAGTTAAAGTTAATATCGCTCAAATTCTCACCATCAATGCCGTCAAAGCTTTCGAGTGTATACATTTTTAACCATATTGATAGTTTCTTCACGAAGTTCCAGAACTGAACCAGCTAGCCGGGCCATCCCCTCACCCCAACCTCTCCTCCACCACCCCCACATACCAGCTTGCCCCATAGGGGATCACCTCGTCGTTGAAGTCGTATTGCGGGTGGTGCAGGCCCGGCCCGTCGCCCGCGCCCAGCACGATATAGGCTCCGGGGCGGTCTTGCAGCATATAGGCGAAATCCTCGCCGCCCATGTTGAACCCGGCTTCCACGCATTGCCCCGACACGTCCAGCGCCGCCGCGCGGGCATACTCGGTATGTTCCGCATGGTTGACCATCACCGGGTAGCCGCGCAGGAATTCCACCTCTGCCACCGCGCCAAAGGCCTGCGCGGTCCCCTCGGCCAGCGCGCGCAGACGCGCCTCTGCCAGATCGCGCACGCCCGCATCATGCGTGCGGATGGTTCCCACCAGCGCCACCCGCGCCGGGATGACGTTATGCGCGTGGCTGGACGTATCCACCCCGCACACGGACAGCACGATGTTCTGCGTCGGATCGGTGTTGCGCGACGCGACCGATTGCAGCGCCACGATCAGGTGGCTGGCCACCAGCACCGGGTCGATGGTCCGGTCCGGTTTCGCGGCATGCCCGCCCTTGCCTTCGACCACCAGCCGGAACTCATCCACTGCCGCATAGAACGCGCCCGCGCGGATGTTGAACTCGCCCAGCGGGTGGCCGGGGCGGTTGTGCAGGCCGTAGACCTCGGTAATCGCAAAGCGTTCCATCAGCCCCGCCTCGCACATCACCTTGGCGCCGCCGCCGCCTTCCTCTGCGGGTTGGAAAATGACCGCCACGGTGCCGTCAAAGGCGCGCGTTTCGCACAGGTATTCGGCAGCGGCCAGAAGCATCACCATATGCCCGTCATGGCCGCAGCCATGCATCCGCCCCGGCACGGTGCTGGCATAGGGCAGGCCCGTCGCCTCGTTCATTGGCAGCGCATCCATATCGGCGCGCAGGCCAATGCAGCGGCCCGGCCCGTGGCGCCCATGGATCAGCCCCACAACGCCAGTCAGGGCTATGCCCTCCTCTACCGTATCGCAACCAAAGCTACGCAGCTTGTCGGCCACGACCGCAGCCGTGCGGTGGCAGTCGAACCCCAATTCGGGATGGGCGTGAAAATCGCGCCGCCAAGCTGTGTGGTCGGGCAGGCGCGCGGCGAAACGGTTGCGGAGGGGCATGGCGGTTCCTGTCACGAAAACTGCACATAGGCTATGCCGCGCCGCACGGGCCTGCAAGCGTGCGAAAGCGGTTTCCCCCGGTGCGCGCTTTGGGCTAGGGTCGCGGCCATGAACGCGCCCATGACCCTGCCCGCCCTTTCCGATGACCAGTCCCAAGCATGGGACCGGGTATCTCATGCGCTTGAAGCGGCCGGGATCGACCTTGATACCGGGCAGACCGGCCCCATGCCAGAGGGGCGCGGCACGGTGCTGGCCATTACCGGCAAGGCGGGGTCGGGCAAGACGCTGCTTTTGGCGGGGCTGACCAAGGCGCTGGTGGCCGCAGGGGTCGAGATCGTCTCTGGCGAGTATGAACCCCGCAAGCGCCGCGACCGCCGTTCGCTGGCCGTGCTGGCCCCCACCAACAAGGCGGCCTCTGTCCTGCGCGGGCGCGGTGTGCCTGCGACCACCTTGCACCGCATTCTTTATTCCCCGGTCTATGACCCGGAATATGAAAAGATCGCCGAATGGCTGGCAGGCCAAGCCTCGCGCCCCACGGTCGAAGGGCTGGATGAAGCCGCGCTGGATCGCGCTGCGAATTTCTACGCCCAAACCCCGTCCATTCCGGGGGCGCTGGCGGCGGCGGGCCTGCGCGGGTCCGATTTCATCACCGGCTGGAAGCGGCGGGATGACCCGCTTGACATCGGCTTTGTCGATGAAAGCTCCATGCTTGATGCGCGCCAACTGGATGACCTGAAAGAGCTGTTCGGCACTCTGGTGCTGTTTGGCGATCCGGCGCAGCTTGCCCCGGTGGGCGGCGGTGGCGACATGGTTTTCGACCATTTGCCAAGCCCGCAGAAAATGCACCTTGCGCGCATCCACCGGCAGGCTGCCGACAACCCGATCTTGGATCTGGCCCATGCGCTGGCCGATCCCGACCTGTCGTTTGAGCAGTTCGAAGAACGCATCGCCGAAGCCGCCCGCGCCGATGACCGCGTGCTTATGGCCGAGCGCGTGGACAGCGACCTCATGGCGCGCAGCCCCGTGCTGGTGTGGCGCAACGCCACCCGGTTGCGGCTGATCCACGCGTTCCGCGCCGCCCATGGCGCGCCCGAAGATTCGCTTTTGCCGGGCGAACCGCTGATCTGCGACGGGCTGGAACTGCCGCTGAAGCACCGCGCCAAACGCATCGACCTTGAAGCGCGCGGGCTGATCAAGGGCGCGCAGGTGGTCTATCTGGGACCGGGTCGCAAACCCGGCTTTTCACGCCTGCATATTTTCGGCGCGCCCGATCCGCAGATTTCCGTGGCCTCGATCGTCAAGATCGAAAAAGACCCGAATGAAGACCCGTTCATTCCCTTCGCCGCCGCAATGGGCGCAGCCTTCGTGCATGGCGCGGCTTGCACCATCCACAAGGCGCAAGGCTCGCAATGGCCCGATGTGCAGATCTTTGCCCCCGACCTTTACGCCGCCGCGCGCGCGGGCCGAACCGAAGGCGGTATCGCACTCTGGAAGCGCCTCGCCTATGTCGCGATCACGCGGGCAGAAACTCGGCTGCATTGGGTCATCCGCAACCGTCTTGCCCGCCCCAAAACCGACCTGTCCACCGAGGATCTGGGCCAAGACCCCGCCCCATTGGCCCTGCAAGGCGAATAGACCTTCCCACTTCATCCTTGCCCAAATATCCTGGGGGTGAATGGGCGCATCCGCGCCCAGAGGGGGCAAAGCCCCCTGACCGCAACCTTTCGGAGGCCCCATGCGCTGCGTTTTCGTCCAGTTCCGCTGTATCCCAGGCAAGACCTACCAAGTCGCCGACGCCATCTATGACCGCGAGGTGGTGTCGGAACTCTATTCCACTTCGGGCGAATACGATCTGATCGCCAAGGTCTATATCCCCGAGGACCGCGATGTCGGACATTATCTGTCAGACGCGCTTTTCGACATCCCCGGTATTAGCCGCACCCTGACCACCATGACTTTCAAGGCCTTCTAAGCGCGCAAGGATCGCCGCGATCACCGCCCCCTGCGCCGCCAGAAACTGCCGATCACCTGCTGGCGGCATTGCGGCCTGGCGCAAGGCAGCGCTCATCAAGGTGCCATTGCCATAGACCGGGTGGGCACAACCATGGCGCCTTCGGTGTTGGTCGGCCCGCGTGGCATGGTCCAGCATCCGCGCCAATTGCATTGGCCAATCTTCCTCGCGCCTTGCCAGCAAAGCCCGCGCGGCGGCCAGTATATCCCCTTGTGTCACCGGGCGCATGACCAGCCCCAAAGCTGGCGCGTGCGCCGGGGCGCAAGCGTCGACGCGCCCGCGTCGGCGCGGGGTGGGCGGGCGGGCGCCACGGCGCGCACGCGGCTCACAAAACCACCTCGGCCCGTGCGAACGGCCCCGGTCCAACCACGTCTGAAACCTGCGCCACCTCGACCGCGAAGGCTGCGCCTGCGCCATCGGCGGCCTGCATTGCAGCGCTGTAAACGAAACCCGGCATGGCAGTTGCTTCCTCACGCAGCACCGTGGTGCCTTGGCGTATCCGCACAAGATAGCGCTCATAGGCTTCCGCCAGCGGCACTTCGACCGCGCCCCAAGCATCGCCGCCCGACCGGGTGCGGCGGACCCAGCCCATTTCCAGATCGCCGCCGGGCCGCAGCCGCAGCCGCAGATGCGCAGGCCGGTAGGGCCGCAGCCCCACGCCCCGCGCGGTCAGGCTGAAATCGCGCTGGCTGGCATCATCCAGGGCGCGGCTGGCCGGGCCGATCCGGTAGTCGCGCAACAGCCCTAAAGCGTCGGGCGGCAGGTCGATCTGTTCCAGCCGCTCATCCAGCACCACCAGCAGCGCGCCCTCGGGCCAGACATCTGGCATCACCCCGTCGCTGCCCTGCTGGCCGCGCAGACGGCGGCGCAGGGCGTAGGTGTCGGGCGCGATCAGCTCTGCCTCGGCAAATTGCAGCACTTCCCACTCCGCGCCCGTGCCGATGGCCACAAGGTTTGCGCCGCCCAGCACATCGACCGGCAAGGCAGAGGTTAATCCGCCGCGCGGCATCCGCACCACCAGCGCCGGGCCATCGTCCCACCGCCCGGTGGGCGCAGCAGGCAGCGCGGTTTGCGTCACGCCCATATGCAGGGCAGAGGCGATCAGCGCCTCTAGCGTGAAGCGGTCGGTGCCCGCGCGGTGGTGCAACGCCACGGCGCCGGGCCAAACCCGCGCGGATACCCCCAGCCATGGAGCATGGGCAATCGTGCTGCCGGGGATGAGCGGCAAGTCCAGCACCACAGGGTGCACCGGGCCGGGGGCTGTATAGCCCATTGTCGGCCCTGCCCCCAGATCGGTTTCGCCAAAGCCGTAAACGCCGGGGTCCACGCGGGTGGCTTCCATCTCTCGCGGGCCGGACAGGGTGGTGCGGTCAATGCGCCACAGCGCCGATCCGGTACTGGTGACCAGTTCCACCACATCGCCCGCGCCCAGCCCGCTGGAGGGCGGCAGCGCGAAACGGGCCTGGTCGCGCGCGACGCGGGCCTCTGTCAGCCAGCGTTCCGCGATCAGCCGCGCTTCGCCTTCTGGCAGCACCAGCGGCAGGTCCGACCCCGATGCCCGCGCGGCACTGGCATCGGGAAAGACCGCTTCGGCCGTGCGCAGGTCGAAATCGCCACCCTCGGCGACAAAACCTAGCCGGATACGTCCGGCGTCTTCGGCCATGGGCGCGCGAATGCGGGTCAGATCGCCGCCATCGCGGCGCACAAGATCGTCACAGCCCAGCCGCGCCAGCGCGCGCCCGTCGCGCATGCGAAATTGCAAAACCCCGTCGCGTTCCACCGCATCCACGCCGTAAGCCAGCATCAGGGCTTGCAGCATCGCGCGCGGGCTGTCGGTAGAGGGCACAGCCATGCCGCGCACCACGCCATGCACGCGGCTGACATCCACCGCGCCCAAGCCCGCGCGGGCGCAGATTTCGGCGATCACGGCATCAAGCGGTTGCGCCGTGGCCCGCCCCGTCACCCAATGCCCGCGCGCCCAGTTTGCCCCATCGCTCCACAGCGCGGTATTGCCGGGAAACCACGGGTAAGGCCGCACATCCCACGCCCAGAGATGCGCGCGGCCAAGTTGCACCATGGGGCCTTGGTAGAATTCAGAGATGGGGTTATTGGCCGGGTCCGCCCAGTAGCGCTGCACCGCGCGGATATACTGCATCTGGATCGTGTCGTCGCGCCAGCCGCGCGAAAAATAAGGCGCGCGGCTTTCGGAAGATTTCGGGTCCAGAAACACGTTGGGCTGGTTCGTGCCCCGGTCGATCGCGGCGCAGCCATATTCGGTGAACCAGATGGGTTTCGAGCGCGGCTCCCAAGCCGTTTTCTGCGCCGCGCGCAGCCCGCCCACCCGGTCGTGATGGTCATTTTCCCACCAGCCGCGAATGTCCTTGTAGCGCCAGATCCAATCCTCGGCCCAGTCGCTGGTGTCGCGGATGGGCGTTCGGCGCTGTTGGTCGCGGTCCAGATCGCTGGCATAGAACCAGTCATACCCTTCGCCGCCCGCGACATTGGCGGTCAGGTAGTCAAGATTATAGATGCTGCCCCAAGCCGCATCGGCATGGTCGGTGCCGTCGCGCCAATCCGACAGCGGCATGTAATTGTCAATGCTGACCGCGTCGATATTGGCATCTGCCCAGAGCGGGTCCAGATGAAAGAAGCGGTCGCCCTCTGGCGTGATATAGCCGAAATATTCCGACCAATCGGCGGCATAGGTGATCTTGGTATCCGGTCCCAGCAGGGCGCGCACTTCGGCGGCCAAAGCGACCAGCGCGGCCACGGCGGGAAAGCTGTTGGCGACCCCGCGAATTTGCGTCAGACCGCGCATCTCAGAGCCGATGCAAAACGCATCCACCCCGCCCGCCGCCGCACAAAGGGCGGCTTGGTGCAGGATGAACCGGCGGTAGCGCCAGTCTTCCGGGCCAGAATAGACGACCGCACCGGGGCTGACGGTGAAATCGGACGCGCTGGCCGTTCCGAAGAAATCGGCAACCTCGGCCTGTGCTGCAAGGGTGCCATCCGGGCTGCCCGCCTGCCCCGGCGCTTTCGCGGTCGTAATCCGCCCGCGCCATGGCAGCGCGGGCTGGTCGGGCGCATCCGAATACGGGTCGGGAAGGCCATTGCCCGCAAGCTGATCCATCAGGATGAAGGGGTAATACACCACCTTTTGCCCGCGCGCCTGTAGCGCTGCAATCGCCTCTATGACAGAGGCATCGGCGGGAGTGCCGCCATAGACCGGCTGGCCGTCTTGCAGCGGCACTTGCGGCGTGTCGCGCGCGGCCCGCCCGGCGACCGACCATGGGTAATCTGGGGCGGCGCGGTCGGGAAATTCGACCTTGGGTTCCACCCGGCAATTCCCCGCGCGCAGGTCAGACCCGAACCATGACACCACCATCACGACCGACTGGCAATGCGGCAACTCGCGCGTCAGTGCGTCCAGCCCGGCTTCCAGGTCGGTCAGCCCGGTGGGCGAATTCAGGTTCATCGGCATATCTGCGACGTCGACCACCTGCCCGGCCAGCCCGGTTTCGGTGCCGGACCCGTCCCGCGCGAAGACAGGCAGCGCGGCATAGGTGAAATCGCCGGTTCCAGGCATCAGCGCCACGCCCTGCACAAGGCCGGTCATGCCTGTTGGGGCATTGACCGCGCGCATCACTTCGAAAGACAGTTGCGGCACCCGGTTGCCGTAAGCAGCCAGTTCCAGATCCTCGATCACGACATAGGCAATACCGCGATAGGCGGGCGCGTTGCCTGCGCCCTCGACCGCGTCAATCAGCGGGTCGGGCAACTGCTCCTCTGACCCCGTGTAAAGCCGGATGTTCAGGTCCGACGGCGCAATTTCCTGCCCATCCGCCCAGATCCGCCCAATGCCAAGGATCGGCCCTTCGCACAAGGCCACGGCCAGCGAGATTGAATAGCTGAATTCCTTGATTTTGGGTTTTTTCACCAGCTTGCCGCCCCCACCAGCGGTGGTGACGGTTTCAAAAAATTGCGTGCTCCAGATGACTTGCCCGCCCAGCCGCACGCGGCCCCAAACAACGGGCACGGGCGCGCCTTCCAGCGCGCCGGTCAGCCGCAGGCGTTCGATCCGGCCTTGTTCAATAACTTGGCTGCCGCCGCCCATCAGCCGTTGGTCGATGACCCGGCCCAAGCTGGCGCCCACCGCGCGGCCAATGACCATGCCCGACAGGCCCAGCACCGCGCCCCCAAAGCTGGCCCCGACAGAGGCACCGACTGCGGAAAGAACTAATGTCGCCATGGATCACCTATGCGTCTGGAAGGGGCGGAAAGTTGAACCGCGCCACAATGCGGCGCGCCCAAGGGGCAGACAGCGGCGCGCGGATGACACCTGCGCGCGGGCAGGCATGGATGAAGGCGCGCCCGCCCTCGCATTGAATGCCCAGATGTTTTGCGCGCGCACGCGGGGCCAAACGGAACAGCAGAACTTGTCCATCAGCCGGGGCCTGCGCCGGGGTCAGGTGACGCAAAAGTGCGTCATGCAGCGGCTCTCCCGCGCCTGCCTCTGCCCAAGACGGGCTGTAGGGCGGCGGCAATTCGGCCTCTGCCCCGTAGCGCGCGCGCCAGATGCCCCGGATCAGTCCAAGGCAATCGGCCCCCGCACCCGGCACACTGGCGCGGTGGCGATAGGGCGTGCCCAGCCAGCTCGTGGCCAAGGCGACCGGATCGCGCATTATGACCGCCATGCGCCGCCCGTGTTGGGCTGCTCGGCCTTGGGATAGGCCGATAGCCAATCTTCGCCCGGAATATGCGGAAAGCCGCGGAAGTTCAGGAAATTGGCAAATTTGTTGCGGCAGGTGCTGGCCTGCTTGTCGCAGCCTGCTTCCAGCCGGAACAGATCGCCCACCTGCACCGGGGCGCGCAGGGCATCCCACAGCGTAATGCGGCGGGACGTGCCGCCTTGGTCCAGCCGCATCAGCGCCACCAAGCCTTGCGCCGCGCCGCTTAGCGCCGTCAGGCGGCCATGCGTAAACCAGCCCGGCGCGAATGCGTCCAGCCCTTCGAACAGCAGCGCATCCTCGGCGCGGCCTGCCAGCGCAACCTCGGCGGCAAAGCCCGGCGCGGCGGTATTGAAGCGGCACGCGCCATCGCCCAGCACCGCCGAACAGGCGGCGTGGTAGACACGCCCGCCCTGCGCATTCAGCGCCTCTGACAGGCCCCGCAGTTCGGCGCGAAACGCCTCTCCGGTGCGGGTGATCTCGCCCAGTGATCCGCGAAAGAGCACACGGCGCTGCGCCACATCCTGCCAGTTTACCTCCCATATGGTCAGTTCCGCGCCGTCATAACGCCCGGCCATGATGTCAGCCTCGGTCAGCCCCGCATCGCGCAAGGCGCCCACGGCCTCGGAATTGTCCACGGCCAGCCCTGTGACCTGTTCCAGCGCGCGCGCGGTCAGGCCCGCTTCGGCGCGAAATATCATGCCCTCGAACGCCAGATCACGGTCATGGTCGGTGAATCCCAAGGTTGCGCCATCCGATCGAGTCAAGGCCCAAGCGCGGGCAATGGTCGTTGTGCCGCTGGCCAGATGGTCCGCAAGCGTCATATCCGCACCTCCAGCACCGGCACAGATGGCAGGCTGCCCGCCTTGAAGCTGGCGACAGAGACCTGCACCAGATCGGTGTCAAACCGCACCGGCACGTCGAATTCGAAGCCCGCGCGCACCTCTGCGCCCACATCGGGGGCGCGGGTGAAGGTCAGCGTGCCCGTGGTCGTGTCCACGCTATAATCATCGCCCAGGGTCAGCGCGGTCTGGCCGACTCCCGCCAGCACGCTGCCCGCAACGGGTTTGGCAATCGCGCGGTAAACCGTCTGCGCGCCAGAGCGATAGGCCTTGCGCAAGGCGAAATCGCGCGTCACCCCGTCACCCGTGCCGATCAACTGGTCGAATGCAGTGATCGGGCTTGACGCACGCGCAGAGCGGTAATCGCCCCAATCCTTCCAGCGAAAGCCGTGCAAGCGGCCTTGGCGCGCCTCGAAAAATGCGATCATGGCTTCCAGATCGTCCAGCGCGCGCAGGCCCGCGCCCGCGTCATAGCGCCTGCGCGACGCGGCCCAAGGCGTGTTGCGTTCCTCATACCCATTGGCGAGTTCGACTATTTCGGTGCGCCGTTCCGGCCCGCCAAGCGCGCCGAAACTCAGATTGGCTGGAAAACGAATTTCATGAAAAGCCATGGACTTGCCCCCTTATCTTCAAGCGTTGCGTTGGCTGCGTGCCAGCAGGCGGCCCATCTGTGCGGCAATCTGTGTTTGCGAGCGTTCAAACCCCGCCACATCGGGGGTCGAGATGTTGAAGGTTACGTTGACCGCCCGCCCGCCGCCCCCCGCGCGCACGCCAAGCTGCCCATCGGCCCCGCGTTGCAACGGCAGAATGGCCTCTGGCCCCGCTTCGCCCATCAGCCCGGTGGTGCCGCCGCGCATGGGAAAGGCGGTCGCCTGACTGATCACACCGCCCTGCGCAAAGGGCAGGATGGACGACATCGCGCCATTGACGCCCTGCGCAAGCAACCCGCCAAAGGCGTTTTGCACCGGTTTCATCGCGGCGTTATAGACGCTGTCGATCATGGTCTGGGCAATGCCGCGCAGCGCGTCTTGCAGGCGCATCCCGTCGAAGATGACGCCATCGAAAGCGCGCCGCAGACCACCGGCGAAATTGCGCGACAGCCCGTCCACCTCGCGGCCCGTGAAGGTCATGGTGCGGCCCAGAGTGCCCAATTCGCTGTCAAATTGCGCCACCAGCCCGCCCGCTTGGTCTAGGCGCGCCTCTAGGGCGGCGATTTGGGCTTCGAAGTCCGTTAGTGTCGTCATGGGGCGTTCCTTTCGGCGTGTCGGGGTAGCGCGCGGCCAGATCGTTCAGCCGGTCGCGGGTCAGCGGGCCCGCGCCTGCTTCCAGCCCCGCCATAAGCAGCAGTTCCGCGGGCGTCAGCGCCCAGAAATCGCGCGGGTGCAGGCGCAACTGGCGCAGGCCAAGCCGCATCAGCGCGGGCCAATCCAGCGCCGTCATGGTGTTGCAAAAGCGCGGGCAAGGCACAGCGCGGCGGCCCGCGCGCAGGCGGGCATACCGCCTGCGATCTCGACCGTCATCAGGTCCGCCGCGTTGCCCTGCCAGCCGCCACCGCGTAGCCCTGCCACGATAATCGCCAGCACGTCGCGGCTGGCGATCTGGCCGGATTCCAGCCGGGTCACAAGGTCGAGCACGGTTTCCCCGTCCAACCCCGCTTCCAATTCGGCCAGCGCGCCAAGGGTCAGGCGCAGGGTATGGGGCTGCCCGTTCAGAACCAGTTCCACCTCGCCCGCGAATGGGTTTACCATCAGGCCCCCCCATCGGTGATGAAGTCGAGTTGCCCGGCGCTGGCGAGCGACAATTCGAACGTGGCCTCGCCGTTATGGCTGCCCGCATAATCCAAGCCGGTGATCTGGAACGCGCCTTCGATAATGCCGAAATCGGGGATGATGACCTGAAATTCCGGTGTTTCGCCATTAAAGAAGATGGCGCGCGCGCGCTCATCGGTGCCTGCGTCGCGGAACACCCCCGCGCCTGAGATGCTGGCCGATTTCACGCCCGCACCACCCAACAGTTCGCGCCAGCCCCCGGCGCTGGAAAGCGACGTGACATCAACGGTTTCTGCGTTAAAGCTGATGCGCGTGGCGCGCAGCCCCGCCACCGTTTCGAACTGGCCATCGCCGGTCATATCCACCTTGACCAGCAGGTCTTTTCCGTTCTGTGCGCCCATCGGGGTGCCCTCCGTTAGTTGCGTTCAATCCTCGACCCGCGCACGAAAGCGCAGGTCGATGCGGCGGGTCTGGTCGCCTTCGATCTTGCGGGCCTCTGCCCGGTCGAACCACAGCGCCACCAGCCGCCCGCGCGAGAGCGCAAGCGCGGGTGCGTCCAGCAGCTCGGCAATCCGCGCGGCAATTGCCTTGGCGGGCAGGAACCCGGTGGCGTTGGTCAGCACGCTGATCGTCAGCCGGTGTTCCGCGCCGTGGCCGGTTGTGTCAGAGGCATCCGTTACCTCTTCCGGGCCGATCAGCGCATAGGTGGCGGGCGGTGTGGCGGGTGGGATCGCGTCATAAATCGCGCCGCCCAGCAGCGTGGCCAATTCACTATCGGCGGCAAGATGCTGAAAAATCGCCGCTTGCAGCGCGGGGGAAAGCTGGTAGCTCATGCCGGTAGCTCCTCTGTCGCGGTGCAGATTAGGTAGCGGCCTTGCGAGTCGGCCTCTGCCACGGTCAGAATGCGGTAGATGCGCTGCCCTTCGACAAAGCGTTGGTCGGGGCGCGGGCGGCGGTCGCTGCCAAAGGGCGCGGCGCGCAGCGTGATGCGCAAGGCCACCTGTCCCGACGGGCCCAAAGCGCCAAAGCGTTCCTGCCCCGTGCGCGCGTCGATCGCGGCCCAATGGGTGCCAAGGCTGTGCCATGTGGTTGTAAACCCCCCGGCCCCGTCGGGCGTGGCCACCGGGCTTTGCAGCACCAGCGCGCGGCTCAGGTTCGGCGCGCTCATGCGCCACCCCCAAGGCGCAGGTCGCGCCAGCGTTCCAGAAGGCTGCGGATGCCGAAATCCATGTCTTCGGACGCGCCGCCATCGCGGTTCTCATAGCTTTGCGCGGCCAGCAAAAACACCGCCTGGCGCAGGTCGGCGGGGATGTCGCCCCACATACCGAAGCCCGCTGTGAAGACCACCACCGCCTGCCCGCCCGTGGGAATAGGCGGCAATATGCTGCCCGTGGGCACAAGGCGCGGGCGCGGGCCATCGGCCTGCAAAGCGTAGCGGGCGGGGTCGATCACGGTTGCCGCGCCGTCGCGGGTGACGAGCGTTACAGAGGCCACCGCGCTGACCGGAGCCACCGGCAAAACCTGCCCGCAGTCAGTACGCCAACGGGCCAGCCGCAGCGACATATCACGCGCGATCAGCGCGCGCGCCGTGCGGCCTTCGACCGTGGCAAGGGCCGCGCGCAGATATTGTTCCAGCAGCGCATCTTGCGTGGTGTCATCGGCAAAGCCGCTGGACAGGCGCAGATGATCGCGAAAGGCGGCAATCGGCAGGGCGGCAAGCGGAATGGGGCTGTCTATCAGGTCCATGGGGGCCTCTTGCATGGGAAATGGGTCGGGTGCCCCGCAACCGGGGGACGGGGTGTTACAGGGCACCCTGCCCCGCCGCGACATCCGCGACGGGGATCGCGTATGCGCCTTAGCTCAGGCCGAATTTCAGCAGCTTGATCGCCTTGAAGTCGGACACATCGCCGCCCACGCGCTTGGTCGCGTAGAACAGCACATGGGGCTTGGCGCTGAACGGGTCGCGCAGGACGCGCATGTCGGGGCGCTCGGCAATGGTGTAGCCCGCGTTGAAATCGCCAAAGGCAATGGCGTAGCTGTCCGACGCGATATCGGGCATGTCTTCGGCCACCAGCACCGGGTAGCCCATCAGCCGCGCGGGTTCACCAGAGGCCAGACCGTCCGACCACAGGAAGCGGCCATCGGCATCTTTCATCTTGCGCACGGCACCGGCGGTTTTCGAGTTCATGACGAAAACCGCGTTGGCGCGGTAGCTGGCCCCCAGCGCATAGACCAGATCCACGATGGAATCGGCGGCGTTCACGCTTGCGAAATCGCCATCGGCACCGGTGGCGATATAGCCCAGGTTGTCCCATTCCCAAATCGCGTCATCAACCTTTGGGTGGTCCAGAAAGCCGCGCGGCTTGTCCACGCCGTCGCCATTGATAAAGGCCGCCGCTTCGGCGCGGGCAAATTTGCCCGCAATGCGGTCTGCCAGCCACCCTTCAATATCGAAGGCGCTGTCATCCAGCAGCCGCTGGCTGGCCTTGGGCATGGCCGACAATTCGTGCAGGCGGATGGAAATTCGGTCAATCGTCGGCGTGTCGGATTCGGCCAGATTACCCGATTCCGTGGCCCAGCCCGAAGAAATATCAGTATGATCCACCAGCACATCGAAAGAGGAGCTCTCGACCATCACCACCGATGCAATTGCCCGGATGGACGCCGCGTTATGCAGCACGCCGCGAATGGTCGCAGCCGTGGCCGGGTCCACCAAATAGCCTCCCTCGGCGGCGACAGCGGTGTTCAGCCCCTTCGCTTCCAGTTGCAGCCCGCGCAAATCGGCCTCGTTGCCGGAGCGCAGATAGGCGTCGAACGCTTTGTGGTGCAGCGTGTCTGCCGCATCAGTGCGGTCCAGAACAGGGCGGGCGGGGGAAAGGGCAGTCTTGCGGTCCAACATGGTCAATCGCTCTTCGGTTTGGGAAAGTTTACGGGTGAGATCGGCCTGAAACGCGTCAAACTCGGCGGCAAAGCCGTGCCATGCGGTTTTCAGTTCGGGAGCGTCGGACATCTCGGGCGCAGCGGGCTGGCCCGCCGCCTGTGGCGCGGGTGTGGTCATGGGTCTCTCCTATGACAATCGGTGGATTTCGGGTCTTGAGGGCCAAGCTACCGCCTGCCGCCCAAGATCGGGTGAAAGCAGCGTGCGCTATGTTAACCGCGCCGGGGCTAAAGCTGTGCCAGCGCCGCCCGTGCAGCCCGCAGCCTGGCGGTCAGCAGCGACAGCTCGTCCAATTCGTCCGACTTGCGGTCAATGCGCGCGGTGGCCTGCATGGGAAAGGTCACAAGGCTCACTTCCCACAACTCCAGCTCCAGCAGCCGCCGCCCGCCACCGGGCACGGATTCGGCGCGCAAGGTGCGATAGCCGATGGACAGCCCATCGACCGCCCCCGCCGCCAAAAGCGCCTGCGCTTCGCGCGCGCGGGCCACATCGGGCAGCAGGCGGCCCTTGACGTATAGGCCCGTGGCGTCCTCGCGCACCTCGTCCCAAATGCCGATGGGCTGGGCGGGGTCGTGCTGCCACAACATGCGCACCGCGTCACCCTTCGCAGCCAACCGCGCGAGCGAGGCGGCATAGGCCCCCGCCATCACCGTATCGCCGCCGCGGTCGCGCTGGCCGAAAATGCTGGCATAGCCCGCAATCTCATGGCCTTCCACAACCCGCAACCCCGGCGCGGTGCCGGTGAACTTGTATTCCAACATGGGCAAACCCTTTCCTATGTCGTCAACTGCACCAGCGCCAGCGCGCCATGCAGCAAAACCCCGGCGGCCACGCCATAGACGGCCAGCCACAAGCGGCGCTCCAGCCGCTCCACGGCTTGCTCCAGCCGCATAATGCGGAATTCCAGCGCTTCCTTGCGGGCCTCGAACACGCGTTCTTGCGCGTCAATGCGGGCCTGCGCGGCCTCGAAACTGTCATACAGGTAGCGCGAGCCGCCCACTGCGCGGCGCGCGCTCATTGCTCCTCCAGCCGCGGGGGCAGGCCCAGAAGGGCGCGCTTCTCGGCATCAGTCAGGAAAGACGCCTCGCCCACGCGCCGCCAGTGCTGGTCGCGTTCCACCGCCAAGGCGGGCACTTGGTCCAGATCGGGGCGCAGGGTCAGATCACCGGGCAGGAAATGCGACATCCAATGCGACAGCGCCGCAGTCACGCGCGTTGCCATGGGCAGCACCGTCAGCCGGTAGAACGCGCGGTTGGCCTCTTGGTAATTGGCATAGGTCGCATCCCCCGGAATGCCCAGCAACATGGGCGGAATGCCAAAGGCAATCGCAATCTCGCGCGCCGCCGCCTCCTTGGTTTTCTGGAACTCCATGTCAGAAGGCGAAAAGCCCATCGGTTTCCAATCCAAGCCGCCATCCAGCAGCATCGGTCGGCCCGCATTGCGCGCGCCGATGTGATGGGCCTCCATCTCGGCTTGCAGGCGGTCATATTGGTCCTGCGTCAGGCTGCCATGGCCATCCACGCCGCGATAGACAATCGCACCCGTGGGCCGCGCGGCATTGTCCAGCAACCCTTTCGACCAGTTGGAGGCCGCGTTATGCACATCGACAGCCCGGCTGGCCGCTTCCAACGGCGACAACCCGTAATGGTCGTCTTGCGGGTGAAAGGACCGGATATGGCAGATCGGCCCCACACCGTCTTGCATGGCAAACCGGTGCGCCCGTCCGCCGACGCGGTATTCATAGGCCACAGGCCAGCCGTCAGCCCCGGGGACAACCCGCATCCGGTCCGCGCGCAGAATGTGCAATTCCTGCACCCCGCCCAAGGCATCTGGCACGGCTTCCACATAGGCATTGCCCGTCAGCAAAAGCTGGCCATACAAAGCCTCCAGCAACTCGGCCCGCCCCTGCCCCGGATTGGGCCGCGCCAGCAGGTCCAGAAACGGGTGGCGCTCGTAGCGGGCCTCGGCATCTTGCAACACCAAGGGCAAAGCGGCGGCGGCCTCGGCAATCAGGCGCACGGCGCGAAAGCCCACCGGGTTGCCAATGAACCCGGCCCGCGCCAGCGACACGCCATCGCGCATCTGGCCCACCGCGCCCACGGCTTCGGGCAAGCGCGCCCCCAGCCGCCCGGCCATCAGCGGGCCAACGGCGCTGGCCTTGGCCTCTTCCACCGGACGGGCCGCTGTTTCGGGCGCACGCCCCTTGCGCAGGAATTCGAACATATCCGCCTCTCCAAAACCTGCCCCCTTCATCCTTGCAAAAATATCCTCGGGGGGCGCGGGGGGCAGACAGCCCCCCGCCTGCATGGATCAAACCCTAACGAAAGGATATGAACGCGGCGCTAGCCCAGCGTGCGCAGCTTGGGCTGCGACCAACGCGCGGCAGGGGCAAGCATCAGCTCATGCAAGGCCCAGACCAGCGCATCCACCCGGTCGGGGCTGCCGGTGCCGGTGAACCCTTGCGCGGTCATCAGCCCCATCTGGTCCTCCAATTCGCGCAAGGGCGCGGCATGGAACACCCGGCCTTGCTCATACAAAGCCGCCACAGGCTCCGCCCGCACCGCCTTGCCCCGCGCGGCGTGAACGGCACGGTAGGGGACCAGCGGGTCCACCTGCCGCAGCACCTCGCCCACAAGGTTGCCGCCTTGGTTCACCTCGGCCACGATGCGGTCGGCGCCATGGCGGCGCGCGGCGTCTATGGCCGCCTGCGCCCAAGCCGTGGGCGAAGAGGCGCGCAAGGATGCATCCTCCAGCACATAAGCGCGCCAGTCGGCGGGCGGCCCTTCTGCCCACACGCCGGCAACGACAATCCCGCACAGGTCCGATTTCGCGCCAGAGGACACCGCCGGGTCCACCGCAACCACCACGCGGCTTAGCCCCGGCACATCGCGCACCCGCGCGCGCGCCAGCAGTTCCAGCGGCCAAAGCGTGCCCTCGGCATCGGCCACAAGTGCGCCGTCCAACTCCTGCCGTTCCAGATGCGTGCCCGCATAGCGCGCACGAATTTCCGCCAGAAAGGACGGGGCCAGCCACGCGCGGTTCGCTTCGGTTGCGGCATGGGTCATCACCGTCGATGGCGCGGCAAGGATTGCTTTCAACGTGTCTTGGTTGCGCGGCGTGGTCGTGACCAATTGGCGCGGATGCGTGCCCAGCCGCAACGCGAATTGCAGCATGTCCCATGTCTCTTCTGCGCGCGGCCATTTCGCCAATTCGTCGCACCATGCCGCGTCGAATTGCGGACCGCGCAGTGCCTCTGGGTCCGACGCGCTGAAGCATTGCGCCACCGCCCCGTTGGGCCAGACCAAACGGCGGCGTGTCGCTTCCCATTGCGGCAGGCGGTCGGGGGGCGAACAGGCCAGAATGCCGCTATCGCCGAAGACCATCACCTCGCGCGCTTGGTCATAGGTTTCGGCCACCAATGCCACGCGGCGCGCGGTACCAGCATCCAACGGCCTCGCCCCCTCAACCATGTTGCGCACCCATTCAGCACCCGCGCGAGTCTTGCCTGCGCCGCGCCCGCCAAGGCAGACCCATGTGCGCCAGTCGCCCGCAGGGGGCACTTGGTGCGGGGCGGCCCAGAACGAAAACAGCCAAGGCAAGCTGGCCAAAGCGTTCTCACTCAGGCTGTCCAGAAACGCCGCCCTCTCCATGGGCGGCGCGCAGGCGATCCAGTCGGCGGGCGATCTCGTCTCGGGCGGCGTGCAGGTCAAGAGCGGCCCCTCCGACCGGCCCAATGCCCTTGAGCTTTTGAATATTGGCGCGTTCATGATAGGCAATCTCCAAGGCTTTGCGCAAACTGCGGAACTCTTCGGCAAGCTCTTTCCCGGTTTGCGGTGTGATCTCATCATACCCTTCCAGCAAGCGCGTCAGCCGCGCGATGCTGAGGGCCAGCAACTGCTCGGAATAGGACACCATGTTTTCCGGCGTCGGCCCTTCCGGGGGCGTGTGGCGTGTGCTCATTCGGTCTGCCTGTGCTGTTGGTCCCCCTTGGCGCGTCTTGGGCGCAGGGGGCAGGATAGGCGGGCGGCGTGAAGACCGGGTTCGGGCAGCGCACGGCGGGGTTGTGGGTGGCCCCCGTTTGGGGGATGCTGGTGCGATTGGATCAGGGGATTTGAAGGATGGATGCGGCGGAACAGGCGTATGAGGCGGCACGGGCCGAGATTGCGCGGGTGAAGGCAACTGTTGGGGATACGCTGTATTTCGACGCCGAAGACTATCGCGCCCTGACGACGCTCCCGCCAGAGATTGCAGAACTGACGGGGTTGGAGACCCTCGTCCTCCGCAACACCCAGATCACGGACCTCGCGCCCCTCGCTGGGTTGACAAGGTTGCAGACCCTCGTCCTCCGCAATACCCAGATCACCGACCTCGCGCCCCTCGCTGGTTTGACGGGGTTGAAGCGCCTCGACCTCTGCAACACCCAGATCACGGACCTCGCGCCCCTCGCTGGGTTGACGGGGTTGAAGCGCCTCAACCTCCACAGCACCCAGATCACGGACCTGCGCCCGATTGAAGCTTTG
Organism: Roseibaca calidilacus; assembly: GCF_001517585.1. Taxonomy (NCBI): domain Bacteria; kingdom Pseudomonadati; phylum Pseudomonadota; class Alphaproteobacteria; order Rhodobacterales; family Paracoccaceae; genus Roseinatronobacter; species Roseibaca calidilacus. The sequence goes on from NZ_FBYC01000004.1 coordinate 1,123,605, forward strand.
CACAAGCTGAGGACAGATATCCTCGGCCTTACTTTCCAAAACACGCCTGCCGCCGACCACGACGCCAAGCTAACAGAACTGGCCGAACTCGAAGACACCCAGGACCGCACTCGCCAAACCCTCGCCTACCTGCGCAGCCTGCCGCCTTGGCCGGACCCCTACACCCCCGCCGCCACCCCGGATGGCTCCCCGCCCAAGCCGATTGGGGGTGTGCCAGAGCGGAAGAAGATCAAGACTGCGCAAACGCAAATCCAGCATCTGATCCATAGCGCGACCGTCACACGTATCAGCGCGCAGAATTTCGCAACTCAAATAGAAGCCGCGCTGAAAGATATGCCAGCCTCGTATGGTAACAGGCTTGCCGAACCGTTCCAAACAATGCTCGATTTTGCAGAGGTTCTGCGCAACCTCGCGCCAGATAGCGAGCCACCATCGGACCCATTGGACCGCGCGCATCTGGAATTGCGGATCGCTCAGCTTGAAACATTGGTCGACCGCCTGACACGCCAGCTTGCGGATGAAACATTGGCACGCGAAGCGGCAGAGGCTTTGGCGAAAAAAGAAGGGTTCTGGTCAAAGTATAGGCAGAGCGCAGGATGGTTTTCTGGAGCCGCCACGGTTTCAATAGCCACTGTCGGTGTGCCAACCGCTGCGATCTATTTTCTTGGAGTGGAGCATCCTTTGGTTCAAGCGTTTCTAACCGCCATGGGACGCTTGCCCAAAAGCTGACACATCCGTAAACACTCATCACGCCCCAGCGCGACACCCCGCGAGCGCACGCCCCCCGGGACGCAGGCAAGGCCGCCCAGAGCGCATAGGCGGCGGTGCCAAATTTCGCTTGGGGGGTCGTCAGTGCTTGGGTTTAGGGGCTGGTTTCAGCAGCCGGGGTGCTGAATGGGGTCACGCCCTGATGCCGTAACTGGCGTTCGCGAAAGGGCGCGCAGCTATGGCGACAGCGAAAACCCATCAACGGTTTTGCTCTGTCTGACCGCCCCAGCTTGCGCCCAATCGCGCCGCAGCTTCTCATTCCGGCCCCGCGATCTGGCTGGGGATCACCCCATCCAGACCAGCTTCAGCGCGATGCCCCACATCACCAGCGCGATCAGCCCGTCCAGCACCCGCCACGCGCGCGGGCTGGCAAACAAGGGGCGCAGCAGGCGCGCGCCATATCCAAGGCTGAAAAAGAACAGGAACGACCCCATGACGGCCCCTGCCCCAAAGCTGAATTCCGCACCCGGAAACCGGGTCGAGATGGTGCCCAACAGCACCACCGTATCCAGATACACATGCGGGTTCAGCCATGTCAGCGCCAGACAGGTGGCCAGCACGCGGCCCAAGGGCGCAGCCTCTGCCCCGCCTGCGACCACCAGCGCTTCGGTTGACCGAAACGCACTGACCGCCGCGCGCCAGCCATACCAGCCCAGAAACGCCGCCCCCGCATAGCGCATGACCGGGTCCAGCCATGGCAGCACCAAAGCGATCCGCGCAAAGCTGGTCACACCCAGCACGATCAGAGCCGCGTCGGATATCGCGCAGGCCAGAACCACGGCCAGCACATGTTCGCCCCGCAGGCCTTGGCGCAAGACAAACGCGTTCTGCGCGCCGATGGCCAAGATCAGCCCAAGACCAACACCAAGGCCGGTCAGAAACACGGAAAGTGTAATCATTTCCGCGCTGCCAGAGTGTAATGCATTGACATGAAACCCCTTTGCCTCAGCTTTGGCTAAAGCATTCCCCGGTAAAGCGAAACCGCAAACATGAGCTTTGACAACATCGCCGTTCTGGACTGGTCGGCGGCCAGCACGCCCAAGCGCGGGCGCGATTCGATCTGGCTGGGTCTGGCCGGGCCAGAGGGGGTGCAGGCCGAAAACCTGCCCACGCGGGCGCTGGCCGCCGAACGGCTGGCCGCCCTGTTTAACGCCACATTGGCGCGCGGGGCGCGGCTGTTGCTGGCCTGCGATCTGTCTTTCGGCTTTCCGGCAGGTTTTGCGCCGGTCGTGGCCGGGCAACCCCATGCGCTTGCGGTCTGGGATTGGCTGGCGCGCCACATTCAGGATGACGCCAGCAACCGCCACAACCTGCGCGAGGTGGCGGCGCTGGCGAACGGGCATTTCCCCGGCAGCGGCCCATTCTGGGGCAATGGCGCGAAGCTGGAGGTGCCCGGCCTGCCCCGCCGCAAACCCGCCCTGCCCGACGGACTGGCAGAGTTTCGCCAGACCGAAGATCTGGCCCGCGCGCAGGGTCTGAACCCGAAATCGAGTTGGCAACTGGCCGGCGCGGGCGCGGTGGGCGCGCAGAACCTTGTTGGCCTGCCGGTTCTGGCGCGACTGCGCGCGCGGTTTGGTGCGGCGGTGGCGGTCTGGCCGTTTCAGGCACCCGACACCCCCATCGTGCTGGTCGAAACCTATACCGCGCTGGTGGATGGACCCGTGCGCCGCGCCGACCCGGCCTTGGTGCGCGATGCGGCGCAGGTCACGCTTCTGGCACAGGCTTTGCGCGGCATGGCGCGGGCGGGCCGGCTAAACGCCCTGTTTGCCCCGCCGCCGCCCAAGACCTTGCCGGAAGAAGGCTGGATCTTTGGGCTGGGGCATCAGGCCGCGTTGGCCGAATTTACAACCAACGGTCACGACCCGGTCACGCGCTCATACCAGTCGCGGATGTCCTGACGGGCATAGTCGTCCATCAGCACGGTGCTGCCCGGCGGCATGGCATGGCTGATCCCCGATTGCAGGTAGATGGTTTGGGCGGCGCGGGCGACCTGCGCTTCGGTTTCCAGCTTGACTGCTTTCGGCGCCCAGTGCAGGCCCGGCCAAAGCGGGTCCTCGGCATGGCACATGGAACAATGGCCCTGCACCGTCCAATACACATCTTCGAAAGCAGGATCTTCCATGAAGCGTGCAGCGCTGGGGGACAGGCTGGCGACCTCTTCTTGCGCATCTTTGGGCTGGCCCATGACCGACAGGATCACCACGCCCACGAACAACACCGCCGTCGCGCCCCATGTCCACCATTTATACCCCTGCCCCATATGCATGGAGTTGAAGAAATGCCGGATCGTGACCCCCATTAGAAACACAAGCCCTGCAATCAGCCAGTTATAGTCGGACGCAAAAGCCATAGGGTAATGGTTGGACAGCATCAGGAACAACACCGGCAGCGTCAGGTAGTTGTTATGGGTCGAACGTTGCTTGGCGATCTTGCCGTATTTGGCATCTGGCACCCGGCCCGCTTTCAGATCGGCCACAACGATCTTCTGGTTCGGGATAATGATGAAGAACACATTGCCCGACATGATGGTGGCGGTGAACGCGCCCAAATGCAAAAGCGCGGCGCGGCCGGTAAACATCTGCGTGTAGCCCCAAGCCATGATGACCAGCAGCACGAACAGGAACACCATCAGGCGGGTGTTGTCCTCGCCAAAGCGGGATTTGCAAAGCTGGTCATAGATCACCCAGCCAAACCCCAGCGACGCCATGGAAATGCCCACCGCCTGCCAGACCTGCAAATCCATCTTCTCTAGGTCGATCAGGTAAAATTCCGCGCCAACATAATAGACCAGCACCAGCAGCATGAAGCCGGAGATCCATGTCCAGTAGCTTTGCCATTTGTGCCAGATCAGGTGGTCGGGCAGCTTGTCGGGGGCGACCAGATATTTCTGGATATGATAAAAGCCGCCACCATGGACCTGCCATTCCTCTCCATGCGCACCCGGCGCAAGGCTGGGCGACTTGCGCAAGCCCAGATCCAGCGCAATGAAATAGAAGCTCGACCCGATCCATGCAATCGCGGTGATCACATGCAGCCAGCGCACGGCGAATTCAGCCCATGCACCGATCACGGCAAGTTCGAACATGGTGGCCCCTTTCCTGTTGGTCACTCGCCGCAGGCTATACCGGCGCGGCGTTTTCTGTTAATTCCATAAAACACCCAGCACTTTCAAATGCAGCCTGAAAATACCAATGGCCTATCTGAGCAATCTGCGCATGTTCGTGCGTGTCTATGAATTGGGCAGCATGTCGGCGGCGGCGCGCGACCAGCGCACATCGCCTGCGGTGGCATCCTCGCGCGTGGCGGAACTGGAAAAGCACCTTGGCGTGCGGCTGTTCAACCGAACCACGCGGTCGTTGCAGCCTACTTCGAATGGGCGGTTGTTTTATGACGGCGCGCAGCGCGTGCTAGATGCCGTGGCAGAGGCAGAAGCGTCGCTGACCCATGCCAGTTCGCAGCCGCGTGGCACGCTGTTCGTGGCAGCACCCTTGGGCCTTGGGCGGCGGCTAATTGCGCCGCATGTGCCCGCCTTCAAGGACGAACACCCCCAGATTGACCTGCGCCTGCGCCTGTCGGACCGCAAGGTGGATGTGACCGCAGAAGGGTTGGATCTGGCCTTTCACCTTGGCACGCTCGAAGATTCGGGGCTGAAAATGCGGGTGCTGGCCGAATGCCCGCGCGTGCTATGCGCCGCGCCCGATTACATCGCCCGCCGTGGCCTGCCCCGCGACGGCGCGGCGCTGGTCGCGGACGGGCATGATTGCCTGACCCTGCGCTTTCCCGGCGCGACAGAGTTTCAATGGGCGCTGCAAACGCCCGACGGGCCGCGCCGCTTCAAGATATCGGGGCCATTCGAATCCGATGACGGGGACGTGCTGACCGGTTGGGCGCTGGATGGGCGCGGGATTATCCTGAAACCCGTCTTCGAGGTCGCCGACCATCTGGCCAGCGGCGCGCTGGTGGAAGTGGCGAGCCAAACGCCGCCCCTGCCCGTGACCTTGGCGGCACTGACACCGCACCGCCGGTTGCGCGACCCCAAGGTGATGCTGTTTGCCGATTTCATCGCCACGCATATCCGCGCAGCTATGGCGGGCAATTAATCGGCCCCCAAAGCCGCGCGCCGCGCCAGCACGGCGACCAGATCGGTGCGCGACACCACGCCCACCACGCGGCCCGCATCTATGACCGGAACGGCGTGGACCTCTCCATCCGCCATCAGGGGCAACAGTGCGGCGAGGGGGGTCTCTGGGGCCGCGCCATCCGCCCCCATGCGCAGGATGTCCTGCGCGACCTCTGGCGTGGCGCCGCCCTGCCCCAGCAAGCGCGCCATGGCTGCGCCAAACCGCCCTTTCAGCGCCCCTGCATTGCGCGCCGCGCGCGCGATCAGGTCAATCTGGTGCAAGCTGCCCATGTAGCGCCCATCCGCCCCGACTACGGGAATGGTCGTAAAGCGGTGTTTCTGGAACAGCTCTGCCACCTTGCCCAAAGGTGTATCCGGCGCAACTGTCACCGGGTCGGGCGACATGATCTCGCGCGCGGTCAGCGGGCCAGCAAATTGCGCCGCCGCTTCCATCTGCGCGGCGCCGATCAGCCGGGCAAGATCCGCCGCGCCAAGGTTAGAGGATTGCCGATACCGCTCCAAGATCGCCGATAGCTGACCTTCCGACAGGCCCAGCCGGGCGCTGACGCCTTGCACATTGCCCGCCCGCCGGTCCGGTCCCTCATACTGGCGAAACGGATAGATCCGCCCAGTCAGCCGCGCATAGACTGCCGCCATCGCAACCAGCGACACAGCACCCAGCCCGATCGGGGTCAGCACGAACCAAAAACCCAGCGGGAAAACCTCTTCAGGGTGCAGCGCGGCGGCCATGGCCACCCCGCCCGCAGGCGGGTGCAAGGCGCGCAGCATTGCCATGGCAAAGGCCGCACCCGCCACGGCCAGCGCCACGCGCAAAGACGCATCCGGCACAAGGTAGCACATCGCCACGCCAATCAGCGCGCCCAGCATATTACCCACGATCACAGACCATGGCTGGGCCAGCGGACTGTTGGGAATGGCAAAGACCATCACCGCCGATGCCCCGAAAGGCGCAACCAGATAAAGGCCAAATTCCGTATCAATCTCTGGCGCAAGCAGGAACACCGCGATCAGCGCGATGGCCACAAGCGCGCCGAAACTGGCGCGCAGGGCCTCTAAGGGGGTAACGCGCGCCATCGCCGGGCCAAGGGATTTCCACATGTCGATCTGCCCCTGTCTGTGCCTTTGGCGCCTATCCCGCCAAACCCGCCACCTTGCGCCAATGCGCCATGCGGGCGGAAAACACGCCATCGAATTCGTGATCGGCAGCAAAGGCACGCGCATGGCCGCAGGCCCTAATCAAGGCGTCGCGGTCATGGTGCCAGCGCGCAACCACATCGGCCAGCGCGGCGACATTGCCCAACTGCGCCAGCGCGCCGCCGCCGCTGCGGGTCTGGACCCCGCGCCACATGGCATTGTCGAACCCGGCCACCGCCAAGCCGCAGCCCATTGCTTCCAGATAGGTGCAGGACGGGTCTGACTGGCGGTGGCAGGACAGGAACACATCGGCCCGACTGCGGTTGATCGGCACCAATTCGCGCGCGAAATCGACCGGAGCGTGCAGCCGCACGCGCCCGCCGAAACGGTCCAGCCCCGCCCGTATATCCCCTTCCAGACTGCCCGTGCCGTAAATATCCAGCGTGGCATCCACCCCGCGCGTGGCCAGCGCATCCATCACCGGCAGCAGGTCTTGCGCGCCTTTCATCGGCTCCAACCGGCCCGAATGGATCAGCCGCAAGGGCGCGCCCGAACGCAGCCTTTCGGCGCGGGCAGTCATCTCTGGCGCGGTGGCCAGCATCGCGGCGCTTAGGCGATTGTCCAGATAGAGATGCGCATCGCGCACCAGCCCGCGATAGGCGTCGTAGGCCGGGTAACCGTTGAACTGCACCGCATCTGCCACGCGCAAGGCCCGGCGCAGGCGGCGTTCCTGCTGCAAGGTCCATAGCGCAGAGCGTGCGCGCCGCAATGGGTTGCGCGTGCGGTCCATCCAGACAATGCGCAGCCGCGTGCCCAAGGTGTATTCCAGCACATAGACCAGCTTGGCCCCCAGCGCCTGCGCCAAGGCGGGGAAATCCAGCGCCTCGTGGTCATCCGCCGCTGCCGCCAAAAGCGCCACATCCCGCCCCAGATGCGGCGCGACCGCGGCCCTGCGCGGCACGATCGCCAGATCAAAGCCAAGCGACCCCGGCGGGCAATGCACGCCAAAAGGCAAAGGCAGACCCGCATCGCGCAACACCACAGAAACCGGCCCCGGCCATTCGGCCACATGCCGTTCCATGCCCTGCACGAATTTCGCGTCCAGCCACAGCCCATCGGCGCGTTGCTGCGCCGGAGCGCTGGAATATATGACCAATCTGCCTGTCATGCCTGTTCCCGCCTGTGCGCAAGCTATGCGCAAGCGGGCAAGGCCGGTCAAGCGCCTTAGCTGCCGCGATAGGTGGAAAACCCGAAGGGCGACAGCAACAGGGGCACATGGTAATGGCTGTCCGGGTCACTCATGCCGAAGCGGATCGGCACCTCGTCCAGAAACAGCGGGTCCGCCCCGGCCTGCCCGGTGGCGCGCAGATATGCGCCAGCCGCGAAAACCAGTTCATAGCGGCCCGGACCGAAACGGTCCTGCGGCAAGATCGGGCTGTCCGTGCGCCCGTCGGCATTGGTGGTCATGCGCGCCAATTCATGGCGCTCTGCCCCGTCCAGCCGATAGAGCACAACCTCCAGCCCCGCTGCGGGCAGCCCGCGCGCGGTGTCCAGAACATGGGTGGTCAGAAATCCGGCCATTATGCCCTCCAGTTGGGGTGATTTCCCGCATCTAGGCGCAAACACGCGCGAAATACCAGCCTGCGGGCTTGCGCGGCGCGCGCAGGTCTTTCAAGAAATTCCAGAAAGCGGAAATGATTATTCCGTATTAACACATAATCATCAGATCGGAGGCTCTCTTGCAACGATACCCACGCAACCTGACAGGTTATGGTGCCACCCCGCCCAAGGCCGCTTGGCCGAACGGGGCGAAAATTGCCGTCTCGCTGGTGCTGAACTATGAAGAGGGCGGCGAAAATTGCCTGCTGCATGGCGATGCCGCGTCCGAAGCCTTCTTGTCCGACATTCCGGGTGCCGCGCCCTGGCCGGGCCAGCGCCATTGGAACATGGAATCGATCTATGATTACGGCGCGCGCGCCGGGTTCTGGCGGCTGCACCGGCTGTTCACGGGCCGGGGCCTGCCCGTGACCATCTTTGGTGTGGCCAGCGCGCTGGCGCGCAGCCCCGAACAGGTCGCGGCCATGCAATCCGCCGGGTGGGAGATTGCCAGCCATGGGCTGAAATGGGTCGAACACCGCGACATGCCAGAGGAGGAAGAACGCGCCGCGATTGCAGAGGCCATCCGCCTGCATACCGAAGTGACAGGCGCAGCCCCGCGCGGCTGGTATACCGGGCGCTGTTCGGTCAACACCGTGCGGCTGGTGGCTGAAACTGGAGCGTTCGACTGGATTTCTGACACCTATGACGATGACCTGCCGCATTGGATGGAATTCGGCCCCCGCGACCAGTTGATCCTGCCCTACACGCTGGAAGCCAATGACATGCGCTTTGCGACCGCGCCCGGCTGGGTCACGGGGCGCGATTTCGAGGATTACCTGAAAGACGCCTTCGACACGCTTTATGACGAAGGGCACGCGGGCGCGCCCAAGCTGCTGTCCATCGGGCTGCATTGCCGCCTTGTCGGGCGTCCGGGCAAGATCGCGGGGCTGATGCGGTTTCTGGACCACTCCATGGCGCATGAGGGCGTCTGGTTCGCCACGCGCGGGCAGATCGCGGCGCATTGGGCCGCGCAGCACCCGCATAAGCGCATCGAGCGCCCCTCTGCCATGGACCGCGACACCTTCATCGCCAAATTCGGCGGCATCTATGAACATTCGCCTTGGGTGGCCGAAGCCGCCCATGCGCTTGAACTTGGCCCCGCGCATGACAGCGCCACGGGGCTGGCCAATGCCATGGCGCGCGCGTTCCGGTCGGGCAGTGCGGAGGCGCGGATGCAGGTCTTGCGCGCGCACCCGGACCTTGCGGGCAAACTGGCCGCCGCCAAGCGGCTGACTGCTGAGTCGACGGCAGAGCAATCCAGCGCGGGCCTCGATGCCCTGACCGACGAAGAACGCGCCACCTTCCAGCGGCTGAACGCGGCCTATGTCGAAAAACACGGCTTCCCCTTCATCATCGCGGTGCGCGACAACACCAAGGACAGCATTCTAGCCGCGTTCCACAGCCGCATCGACAATGACAGCGCGACCGAATTCGCCACCGCCTGCGCGCAGGTCGAACGGATTGCCGCGCTGCGGCTGGCGGAACTGCTGCCATGATCGCGCCATCGTGCCCAGACAAGACAGGGCAGCGCGGCGGGGGCCGGACATGACGCAGGTCTTGATTGCCCACCCCCTAAACGCCGCCGCCTTTGCCCCCTATGGCGATGTGCTGGACGCCACCGGCGCGCCCGACAAGCTGATAAACCAAGGGCTGTGCGCGCGCTTTCATGACCGCGCAACGCTCGATTTCGGGGCAGATGGCCGCGCGGGGATTTCCATGTTCAACGCCGAACCCTGCGCCTTGCCCTTTGCGCTGGCAATGGTCGAACGCCACCCGGACGGGTCGCAAGCCTTCATCCCGCTGCACCAGAATCCGTTTTTGGTTGTCGTGGCGCCGGATGAAAACGGCACCCCGGGCAGGCCGCAAGCCTTCATCACCACCGGCGCGCAGGCCATCAACCTGCACCGCAACATCTGGCACGGGGTTTTGACACCCCTAGCCGCGCCGGGGCTATTCGCGGTTATCGACCGCATCGGCCCCCCCCCGAACCTAGAGGAGCACTGGTTCACCACCCCGTGGGAGGTGCGCACCGCCTGACCACAGCCCTACCCGACCGGCACACCCGCCTTGGCGGCAGGATCGGTCATGTCTTTGGAGGAGGACAGACAATGGCAGACAACACCCTTGGCACGCCCGAACAGCTACGCGATGTGGATTACATGCCCCCCATACACAAGGCGATCCCGCTGGGCGTGCAGCATGTGCTGGCAATGTTCGTGTCGAACGTCACCCCCGCGATCATCGTGGCGGGGGCTGCGGGCTTCGGCTTTGGGTCGAACTCGCCCGAGTTTCCAAACCTGATCTACATGATCCAGATGTCGATGTTCATGGCGGGCGTGGCAACACTGTTCCAGACCATCACTTTCGGCCCCGTAGGCGCGCGTATGCCCATTGTGCAAGGCACATCTTTCGCCTTCATCCCCATCATGATCCCGTTGGTTGCGGGCAAAGGGGTGGATGCGATGGCGGCCGTCATGGGCGGCATCCTTGTGGGCGGGCTGTTTCATGCCGCGCTGGGATTGGTGATCGGGCGCATTCGCTTTGCGCTGCCGCCCTTGGTCACGGGGTTGGTCGTGACCATGATCGGTTTGGCACTGGTGCAGGTGGGCGTGCAATATGCCGCCGGCGGCGTGCCCGCCATGGGAACAGAAGCCTTCGGCAACCTGCAAAGCTGGACAGTGGCGTTGGTGGTGATCTTTGTCACGCTGGGGCTGAAATTCTTCACACGCGGCATGTTGGCCATTTCGGCGGTGCTGCTGGGCTTGTTGGCGGGCTACGCGCTGGCCTTCGCGCTTGGCATGGTCAGCTTTGACAGTGTTGGCCGCGCAGCCGCCTTCGCGCTGCCCAACCCTTTCCATTTCGGGATGGAATTCAGCACCGCCGCGATCATTGGCTTTTGCGCCATGGCATTTGTGTCGGCGGTCGAAACCGTGGGCGATGTGTCGGGCATTGCCAAGGGCGGCGCGGGGCGTGAGGCGACCGACCGCGAAATCGCGGGTGCCACCTATGCCGATGGTCTGGGCACCGCCGTATCGGGCCTGTTCGGCGCGCTGCCCAATACCAGCTTCAGCCAGAATGTGGGCCTGATTGCCATGACCGGCGTCATGTCGCGCCATGTCGTGACCTTTGGCGCGGTGCTGCTGGTGGTTGCGGGGCTGTTTCCGAAGGTGGGCGCGGTCATTTCCACCGTCCCCATCGAAGTGCTGGGCGGCGGCGTGATCGTGATGTTCGGCATGGTCGTGGCCGCCGGGATCTCCATGCTGTCGGACGTGCATTGGAACCGCCGCAACATGGTGATCTTCGCCATCGCACTGTCGCTGGGGCTGGGGCTGCAACTGGAACCGTCGGCGCTGCAACACCTGCCCGACACGCCGCGCGTGCTGCTGACATCCGGCATCCTGCCCGCGGCCTTCATCGCCATTCTGCTAAACCTGATCCTGCCGCAGGAACTGGCTGGGGAAGCGACCGAAGAAGTCTCTGGCGGGCTGCATGGCAGTGGCGCGGGGCTGCACCCCGCCGACCGCAAAGGCTAAGCCGACCGCACCGGGCGCGCGGGGGTTTTTGCCCGCCGCCCCTTGACGGTTGCGGGCACAGGTCTCTTATAAGGGGCAGCGAAACCATAACGAAAGACGAGGAACACCATGGCTTTTGAGCTTCCCGACCTTCCCTACGCCCATGACGCGCTGGCCGATCTGGGTATGAGCGCCGAGACGCTGGAATTCCACCATGACATCCACCACAAGGCCTATGTCGACAATGGCAACAAGCTGATCGCCGGGACCGAGTGGGAAGGCAAATCGCTGGAAGATATCATCACCGGCACCTACCAGTCGGGCGCGGTGGCGCAGTCGGGCATCTTCAACAATGCCAGCCAGCACTGGAACCACGTCCAGTTCTGGGAGATGATGGGCCCGGGCACCGGCGGCATGCCGGGAGAGCTGGAAAAAGCGCTGGTTGAAAGCTTCGGCTCTGTCGACAAGTTCAAAGAAGATTTCGCCGCTGCGGGCGCGGGCCAGTTCGGCTCTGGCTGGTGCTGGCTGGTCAAAGACAAGGATGGCTCGCTGCGCGTGACCAAGACCGAAAACGGCGTGAACCCGCTGTGCTTTGGTCAGACTGCCCTGCTGGGCTGCGACGTGTGGGAGCACAGCTACTACATCGACTTCCGCAACAAGCGCCCGGCGTACCTGTCGAACTTCCTTGAAAAGCTGGTGAACTGGGAAAACGTCGCATCGCGGATGTGACCCAACACAATCGCACAGCAAAAGGGCGCCCCAACTGGGCGCCCTTTTTCATGATCTGACCCCATCATGTGGCAGGACAAGGGCACCGCCTGCCGCACCAGAGCTTGGCCATGCTGCCCCGTTTGCCCCCAACCCTTGCATCCCATGCAACGCGGCTTTGCATCCCTGTGGCTTGTGCTGCGCCGCAGCATGGCCCATCTCTGGGGCAAGTTGCCGCAAACACCGAAAGGAGCCTGACATGACCGCGCTTCTCGAAACCCTGCAGACCCGCCTGAAGCAACGCGCCGCCTATGCCCGCACCAAGGCGGAACTGGAAGCCATGCCGCTCGACGTGGCAATCGACCTTGATATCTACAAACCCGACGCCGCCAAGATCGCGGCGCAGGCCGTTTACGGGCGCTGATCCAGCTTCGCTAGCAGCGATGCCCTGATCGCGGGGGGCACGAATTTCGTGACATCCCCGCCCAGCCGGGCAATTTCCTTGACCAGTTTCGATGCAATCGCCTGATGGCGGGCCTCTGCCATCAGGAACACCGTTTCCACGCTGTCATCCATCGCGCGGTTCATGCCGACCATCTGGAATTCATATTCGAAATCCGTGACCGCGCGCAGACCGCGAATGATGATCGTCGCGCCCACGTCATGGGCGCAGTCAATCAGCAGGTTCTCGAACGGATGGGCCACAATCTCGACCCCGGTGCGGCGCGACAGCTCCGACACCTCGGCCTCGATCATCCTCACGCGTTCTTCCAGACTGAACAACGGTCCCTTGTCGCGGTTGATCGCCACGCCAATCACCAGACGGTCCACCAATTGTGCCGCGCGCGTTATGATATCGACATGACCCAGCGTCAGCGGGTCAAAGGTTCCGGGGTATAATCCGATGCGCATTCTGTCCCTCGCGTTTTGGCACACGCAACAATATTGCGCGGCAAAACGCAACCCTTGGCGTCAATAGCCCGCGATCATGCCGGTCAGCGCGTCTTTCTCCAGTTGCAGTTCCGACAAACGGCCCGCAACCACGTCCCCGATCGAAATCAGCGCGATCATGCGGCCATCCTCCATCACCGGCAAATGGCGAAAGCGTTTCGCGGTCATGGTCTGCAACACCACATCGGCGTCATCCTCTGGCGCACAGCCGAACACATCGCGCGTCATGACGGAATCGACCTTGTCGGCCATGCAAGCGGCGCCGCGCTTGCCCAATTCACGCACGATATCGCGCTCGGACAAGATTCCCGCCACCGTCACACCGTCATCCGAGATGACCACCGCCCCGATCCGCTTTTCCGATAAAAGCTGCGCGGCCTGTTCCAGCGACGCGCCGCGCGGCAAGGTGACCACCCCGCCGCTTCCGGCTTTGTTGCGCACGATCTGACTGACAAGCATGGGCATTCCTCCTTCGCTGGCGGGCCGCAACATGTGCGACACCGTGCCACAGCATCCGCCAGCAGGCCCATCGCTGTCAAGCGTAGCGATCACGTCGCAGCGCGGATCGCCGTCTCGAACTCGGAACACAGCATCCCAATATCTTCCACCCCGACCGACACCCGGAAGAACCCTTCCGAGATACCAAGCGCCGCGCGCCCCTCGGGCCCCAGCGCCCGGTGCGAAGAACTGGCCGGATGCGACAGTGTTGTGCCGATATCCCCCAAGGTGGGCGCAAAGGCGATGTTTGGCGCGGCCTGCGTCAGCCGGTTGGCCGCCGCGCGCCCGCCGCCAATCTCGAAACTAACCATATGGCCGCCGCGCGCGCCCAGCAGCGCCACGGCCCGGTTATGGTCGGGGTGGTCAGGGCGCGTGGGGTATAGCACACGGCTTACCCCCGGCAGGCCCGCGATATGATCGGCCAAGGCTGCCGCATTCGCCTCGGCCCGGTCATAGCGCAGCTCGAATGAATAGAGCCCCCGCTCGGCCAGCCAGCAATCGAAGGGGCTGGGGGTAAAGCCCACGGTCACGGCGAAATCGTAAATCGCTTTGCGATGGCTCGCGTCGCGGGCGGCAACATAGCCCAAGGTCGCGTCCGAATGCCCGGCCAGCATCTTCGTGACCGAATGCACGACAATATCCGCGCCATGGTCAAACGGGCGGTAGCCGCGCGGCGTGGTAAAGGTATTGTCCACCACCACCAGCACGCCCCGCGCCTGCGCCCCGTCGATAATCGCCGCCAAATCCGCCACGCGCAGCGTGGGGTTCGACACCACCTCTAGCAGGATCAGCTTCGTTTCAGGCCGGAGCGCTGCCAGAAAGGCCGCCGCATCGGTCGGATCGGCCAGCGATGTCGCCACGCCCAGACGCGGCAGATCCTCGCGCATAAGCCGCAAGGACCGCCCGTAGAGCTGGTCGCCCCCCAGCACATGATCGCCCGCGCGCGTCAGCCCCATCAGCACCGCCGCGACCGCCGCCATGCCGGACCCCAGCACGACCCCCCCTGTCGCCCCTTCCATCTGGTCAATCTTGCGGGCCAACACATCGGCATTGGGGTGCCCCTCGCGCGCATAGGTATACCCCTGCGCGCGGCCCTCGTATTGGGCATCCAGCGTGTCGGGGTCGGGAGAGGCATACACCACCGAAGGCTGGATCGGTGTTCCCACAGCCCGCGATACGCTTTCAGGCCAACCCATCCGCCGCACCAGGCTCTCATGCTCACTCATCACCATCTCCCTTGTTTCATCCTTGCCTAAATATCCTGGGGGAGTTGCGCGGCACGCGCAACGGGGGCAAAGCCCCCGCGCGTTTCACGCGCCGCCGCGCGGCCCCCTCGATGGGGGGCGTGCGGCGCCCCCTTTACCGATCAGGCGCCCCAACCAGCCGCGCGTGTTCCTGAATGGCAAAACGGTCGGTCATCCCCGACACATAATCCGCCACGATCCGCGCCAGCGCCGTCTCATCGGCGGCCTGCGCCACATCCAGCCGCCATTCCGCCGGCAACAGGTCGGGCCGCGCCATGAACAAAGGGAACAACTCCTCGACCATGGCGGTCACCTTGGCGCGCATTTCGACCACGCTGGGCGCACGATACATGCGGGTGAACAGGAACTGCCGGATCACCTTCAATTCGCGGAACAGGCGGTCGGAAAACCGGATAATCGTCAGCCCCAGATCGCGGATATCCTGCGCCGAGCGCAGATCCGCCGGTCCCAGCCGCGTGCCTGCCACCAGCAGCACATCCTCGACCATCACCCCGAACACGCGGCGCAGCGCCTCATGGCGGCGGCGCATCACCTCCAGCCCCGGATAAAGCCGGTCAACCTCGGCAAAGGCCGGGCCGGTGATCGGCAGGTCCATCAGGTCAGCTTCGGTAAACAGGCCCGACCGCAAACCATCGTGCAAATCATGGTGGTTATAGGCGATGTCATCGGCAATGGCGGCGACCTGTGCTTCGGCGCTGGCATAGCCCGACAATTCCAGATCGAAGGCTGCATTGCATTCGGCCAGCGCATAGGGCAGCACCCCGTCTTTCAGCGGCGCGCCTGCGGCATCCGTCACCGGGCCGTTATGCTTGGCGATCCCTTCCAGCGTTTCCCATGTCAGGTTCAGCCCGTCGAAATCGGCGTAATGGCGTTCCAGTTTGGTCACGATGCGCAGGGCTTGAGCGTTGTGGTCAAAGCCGCCATAGGGGGCCATCAATGCGCAGAGCGCGTCCTCGCCCGTATGGCCAAAGGGCGGGTGGCCCAGATCATGCGCCAGCGCAATGGCTTCGGCCAGATCGGTGTTCAGCCCCAAGGCGGAGGCCAGCGTGCGCGCGACCTGTGCCACTTCTATCGAATGGGTCAGGCGGGTGCGGTAATAGTCGCCCTCATGTTCGATGAACACTTGTGTCTTGTGCTTCAGCCGCCGGAACGCGCTGGAATGGATAATCCGGTCGCGGTCGCGTTGAAAGGGCGAGCGGAAGGTGCTCATCGCTTCCGCGTGCGCGCGGCCCCGCGACTGGTCGGGCTGGGTGGCATAGGGTTTGAGCATGATTTCTCCGTCCGGCTTGCCCCGCGCGCTCTGCACGCTTATATCAGAGTGGAGTTATCGGGAATATGACAGGAAAAGGCGCTTTCAATGTCCTTCGCCATCCCCCCCCGCGTCAGTGACCGGGCCTTTGCCCGCTTGGCCGAGATTGCCGAAGACGCGGGCGAGGTCAAGGCCCTGCGCGTTGCCGTCGATGGCGGCGGCTGTTCGGGCTTTCAGTATGACATCCGCTTCGATGACCCGGCAGAGGATGATCTTGTGCTGGAAAAGGGCGGCTACAAGGTGCTGGTCGACCCTGTGTCGCTGCCCTTTCTGGAAAACGCCGTGATCGACTTTTCCGAAGACCTGATCGGCGCGCGTTTCGTGATCGACAACCCGAATGCCTCTTCCAGTTGCGGTTGTGGCATCAGTTTCTCGATGTAACGCGCACGTCATGGGCAAAAGCTGTATAGCGGGTTGAAATTTCTCCAAAGCTCCGTGATCCTGCGGGCAATAGGGAGAGATACATGAAACCCGAAGCGATTACCTCCAGCTACAAACGCTGGGCCCCGATTTATGACGCAACTTTTGGCAAGATCACCCATGCCGGGCGCCATCACGCCACCAAGGTCGCCAACCAGATCGGCGGCGATGTGCTGGAAGTGGGCGTGGGCACAGGGCTGGCCCTGCCGTTCTATGCGCCCGGTGTGACCGTCACGGGAATAGATTTTTCCGAGGATATGCTGCAACGCGCCCGCGCCAAAGTTGCCGAAGAGAACCTGACCCATGTGCGCGAATTGCGCCAGATGGACGCACGCAAACTAGAGTTTCCGGATAACAGCTTCGACACCGTGGTGGCGATGCACCTGATTTCGGTCGTGCCGGACCCCGAACAGGTCATGTTGGAAATGGCGCGCGTGTGCAAACCCGGCGGGCAAATTCTGGTGGTCAACCATTTCGCCCGCGATGAAGGCTGGCTTGCGTGGTTCGAACGCAAATTCGCGCCCTTTGCCGATTATCTGGGCTGGCATTCCAACTTCCCCAAGGACCGCGTTCTTGGGGTGGATGCGCTTAGCCTTGTCGAGGAAAAGCACCTGACCAAGCTGGGCCTGTTTACCTTCCTGCGCATGGAAAAAGCCGCCTGAGGTAGAAAAAACCGGGCCAGAGCGGCCCGGTTTTCTGGTGTTACTTATAGGCTTTAATCTCGCCCGATTTCAGCCGGTCCATGTAGCTTTTCAGCTCTCGCTTGACGATCGGCATCAGCAGATACAGCCCGATCACGTTGACCACGCCCATGGCGAACAGCGCCGCATCCGAGAAGTTCAGCACCGACCCAAGGCTGGAAACGGCCCCAACAAAGACGAAGAAGCAGAAAATGACCTTGAAGATCATTTCCTTGCTCTTGCCTTCGCCAAACAGGTAGGTCCAGCCCTTCATGCCATAGTAAGACCATGTAATCATCGTCGAAAACGCAAACAGGAACACCGCGACGGACAAGGCGTAAGGCGCCCAAGAAAACGCCGCCCCAAAGGCCGCAGAGGTCAGCGGCACGCCCGCTTCGACATTGCCCACGGTGGCAATGCCGCCCGCGTCATTCAGAATGTAGCGCCCGGTTTCAGCGTCGATCATCAACTGTTGCGTGATGACAATGACCAGCGCGGTCATGGTGCAGACGATCACGGTGTCGATGAACGGCTCCAGCAGCGACACGAAGCCCTCGGTAATCGGTTCCTTGGTCCGCACGGCCGAATGGGCAATCGCCGAAGACCCGATCCCGGCCTCGTTCGAAAATGCTGCGCGGCGGAAGCCTTGAATGATCGCGCCAATGATCCCGCCGACAATGCCGGTATCGGTAAACGCACCTCGGAAGATTTCGCCAAAGGCCCAGAGGATCATATCTGCATTGGCAAACAAGATCAGCAGCCCGACCAGCACGTAGCCCACGCCCATGAAGGGCACGACCTTTTCCGTGACCCGCGCGATGGATTTGATGCCGCCGATAATCACGACGAACACGATGCCCGCCAGCACCAGCCCCGTCACCCAGGCGGGCACGCCCAGCACGCTTTGCACCTGGCTTGCGGCTTGGTTGGCCTGAAACATGTTGCCGCCCCCCAATGCGCCCAACACGCAGAAGATGGAAAACAACACCGCCATGAACTTGCCCAAGGGCAAGCCGCGCTCGCGGAACCCTTTTTCAAGGTAATACATCGGGCCACCCGACACGGTGCCATCAGGGTATTCGTTGCGGTATTTCACGCCCAAGGTGCATTCGGTGAACTTGGTCGCCATCCCCAGAATGCCCGCAAGGATCATCCAGAACGTGGCCCCGGCCCCGCCAATGCTGACGGCCACGGCCACACCGGCAATGTTGCCAAGCCCAACGGTGCCCGAAAGCGCGGTGGCCAGCGCTTGGAAATGGCTGACCTCGCCCGCGTCTTTCGGGTCGGAATACTTGCCGCGCACAAGCGCCAAGGCATGGCCAAAGGCCCGAAACTGGATAAAGCCGAAATAGAGCGAGAAGACCACCGCACCGATCACCAGCCAGCCCACGATCCATGGAACATTTGTGCCCGGCAGGTTTGCGAAGATCAGGGCCACGAACCACCCGGTAGAGGCAGAGAAGACACCGTCAATCGTCTCTCCGATATTGGCCTGTGCGCGGCCTGCGGCCAGAAGTGCCAACAAAGTGGCAAAAGTTAACTTTTTCATGTGCTTGCCTCCGGGCATTATGGGACGATGGTGCAAGGCACCGGCGCAGCCTGAGCCAGCGTGCCAGCCACAGAGCCGAACAACCGCGCGGTCAGCCCCGACTGGCCCATCCGCCCGACCACGATCTGCGTGGCGTTGAACTCCTTGGCAATCTCGCACAGGGTTTCGGTTACATGGCCGTAGCGCACCACGCTCTGCGCGTCCAAACCTTGATCCGCCAGGATTTTCTGCATCGGCCCCAGCACGATCGTTTCCGCGCGCGCCACTTCCTGCTTGCGCCGGGCATGGCGTTCTTCCAGTTCTTCTTTTGTCAAAAAGGAATAGGGCGACCATTCCAGCACATGCGCCAGCACCACTTTGGCGCCAGAAGCTTTGGCCCGTTCCGCAGTATAGCGCAGCGCCCGGTGGCTGGCGCTGCTGCCATCCACCGCGACAAGATATATTTCTGTCATAACACTCTCCTGTTGTCTGACCCAATCCGTCAGTGACGGCGGAATAACAAATATGTGACACACAATTTTCCGAAAATTCCCCGCATGACCGGCACCCCTGCGGAAAAAACCGACACGGAATGCCCAAAAGCGACGAATCTTGCGCGCACCCCGTGTATACGTCCCCGGCCTTAGCCGCGCCCGATTGCCGCAGCCCGCGGCGTGATGGGTGCGGCCAAGGGCTTGCCCCAAAGGCGGCGCTTGACTACACATTCCCGGCAACAACAAGAGCCAACCGCCATGACCGACACGACTGCCGAGCGCGATGCGCGGGCCAAATCGAAGAACCTATCGGCCCTACGCGGTCTTTGGCCCTTCATCAGACCGTATCGCAAACTGCTGATCGTGGCGATTGTGGCGCTGGTTTCGACCGCCGCGATCACGCTGGCGCTGCCCTTGGCCGTGCGCCGCGTGGTTGACGGGTTCGAAGCGCGCGAAATGGCCATGCTGAACCAGTATTTCGGCGCGGCCTTGGGGCTGGCGGGGCTGTTAGCACTTGGCACGGGGTTGCGGTATTATTTCGTGACCCGCTTGGGTGAACGCATTGTGGCCGATATCCGCAAGGCGCTCTTTGCCCGCGTGATCGACCGCTCGCCCGCCTTTTACGAACGCATCATGACGGGCGAGGTGCTGTCGCGCCTGACCACCGACACCACGCTGATCCAGTCGGTCATCGGCTCTTCCGTGTCCATCGCGCTGCGCAATGCGCTGATGCTGATCGGCGGGCTGGCGCTGCTGGCCCTGACCAGTGCCAAGCTGACCGGCTTCGTGCTGCTGATGGTGCCGGTCATCATCGTGCCGATCGTGGTCATGGGGCGCAAGCTGCGCAAGCTGTCGCGCGAGAACCAAGATTGGATCGCCGCCAGTTCCGGCAATGCATCCGAAGCACTTAGCGCCGTGCAAACCGTGCAGGCCAACACCGCAGAGGCCGCCAGCCGCGCCGAATTCGACCGCGTGACAGAGATCAGCTTTGACGTGGCGCGCAAGCGCATCTTCACCCGCGCAGCGCTGACGGTCGTGGTCATTTTCCTTGTCTTTGCGGGCATTCTGGGCACGCTTTGGGTGGGCGCGCGCGATGTGTCGGCAGGCATCATGACGCCGGGCGAATTGGCGCAATTCGTCATCTACGCCGTGATCGTCGCGGGGTCCGTGGGCGCTTTGTCCGAAATCTGGTCCGAATTGCAGCGCGCGGCGGGCGCGACCGAACGGCTGGTGGAACTTCTGACCGCCATCGACACGGTGCTGGACCCTGACGCCCCAAAGGCCCTGCCCCGCCCCGCGCGGGGGGCCGTGCGGCTTCAGGACGTGACCTTCAACTACCCCACACGGCCCGACATGCGCGCGCTGAACGGTGTCACGCTTGATGTGCAACCGGGCGAAACCGTGGCGCTTGTCGGCCCGTCGGGCGCGGGCAAGACGACCATCCTGCAACTGCTGATGCGGTTTTATGACCCGGCAGCAGGCAAGGTCATGATCGACGGGATGGACCTGCGCGACATGGCGCGCACCGATTTCCGGCAAGTCATGGCGCTGGTGCCGCAAGACCCGATGATCTTTGCCACCTCTGCCTTGGAAAACATCCGTTTCGGGCGGCCCGGTGCCACCGATGCAGAGGTGAAGGACGCAGCAACCGCCGCTGCCGCCGATGAGTTCATCGAAAAGCTGCCCAAGGGCTACATGACCGAATTGGGCGAGCGCGGGGTGATGCTGTCGGGCGGGCAACGCCAACGCATCGCCATCGCCCGCGCTATCCTGCGCGACGCGCCTATTTTGCTTTTGGACGAGGCAACCTCGGCGCTGGATGCCGAGTCAGAGGCTTTGGTGCAAAAGGCGGTCGACAAGCTGTCGCAAGGCCGCACGACGCTGGTGATCGCTCACCGGCTGGCAACCGTGAAGCAAGCCGACCGGATCGTGGTATTCGAGGAAGGCCGCATCGTCGCGCAGGGGCGGCATGACGAATTGGTGGCCGAGGGCGGGCTATACGCGCGACTGGCGCGGTTGCAGTTCACGGCGGATCGGGCGGCGTGATGGATCACGAGAATTCGGTCACGAGTTAGTACTTGTGACTTGCCAAATCGGCTCGCCAAAGACTACACCCAAACTATGATTGACACTGATCTCGTAGGTATTGGGCTTTATACTGCCTCTGAAGCACAGCGCTTGCTTGGTGTTCCAACCACCAAAATCAAGCGTTGGCTTCATGGCTACGAGCGGAATGGTATATGCTATGAGGCACTCTGGACGCCTCAAGTGGACTTGCAGGATAATCGTGTATATTTAAGCTTCTACGACTTGATGGAAGTTCGCGCTGCCAATCAGTTCATACTTGCCGGAGTATCCCCACAAACAGTGAGGAGAGCGATTGTTCTTGCAAGAGATCTGGTCGACAATGAGCGACCGTTGTCAACAACCAGATTCAGGACTGATGGTCGAACAATTTTCTTAGAGATTGCGCAAGGCGAAGAAGACAAAAAACTTCTCGACTTGTTCAAAAGACAGTACGCGTTTTCAAAGATCATGGAACGCAGTCTTAAAGATGTAGAATTTGAAGGCATTTCGCCCAAGCGATGGTGGGTCCAATCCCAGAATGCTGGTATCGTTATTGATCCAAGCGTTTCTTTTGGGCAGCCAATCGAACACGAGACAGGAATTCCAACTTCTGTTCTCGCGAATGCGGTCACTGCCGAAGGAAGCATTTCAAAAGCGGCAAAAGCTTGGATGGTTGATAAAAAGCATATTCAAAGGGCAGTCAATTTTGAAAATTCATTCCATGGTATGGCGGCTTGAAAGTCTACTTTGATAATTGCACATCCCCAGTTATGGCGAGCACTTTGGGTGGCTATTTGTTGCGAACTCCCCATGAGGTTTACCATGCGCGCGATCTCGGTTTACACAAGAAACCAGACGTTGAGTGGATCGAACATCTTTCTGCAACGGGTGAAGACTGGCTAATCATTTCTGGTGATGGTCGCATAAGAAAAAACCCTGCCGAACGGACAGCATACCGCCGTGCAAAATTGAAAGGAGTATTGCTAGCTCCTGCCTATCAAAAGACCCCAATGGGGAAATGTTGCGGAAATATCGTAGCAAGATGGGACGATGTACTTGATTTCACTTCGAAGATAGCCGCTCCATACTTGGTCGAACTTTCAATCAATCAGTCATCAAAGATCAAGATTCTTCCGCTTTGAACTAGAGATTATAAAATCAAGCTTAACAACGATCTCGTGAATTCTATTCCAAGCTCACTCAAACTTCGCCCTGATCCGCCGCACCATCCCCCAGACCCCCAGCACCACCACGGGCGCCAGCACCGCCATGGCGACGGGTTTCGACACGCCCGCAGGTTCCGCCAAGGGCATGACCAGATAGGCCACCAAATTCACCGCATAATAGCTGATGGCGACCACCGACAGCCCCTCGACCGTGTGTTGCAGGCGCAGTTGCAGGTCGGCGCGTTTGTCCATGCTGGCCAGCAATTCCTGATTCTGGGCAGAGCGTTCCACATCCACCCGCGTCGATAGCAACTGCCCCGCCCGCATGGCGCGTTCGGCCATTTTCGCCAAGCGCCCTTCGGCGGATTTCACCGTGCGCATGGCCGGGTCGAAGCGGCGCATCATGAATTCATGCAGGGTCTGGCGGCCATTGAACCGCGCCTCGCGCAGCACGTCGATGCGTTGATGCACCAACGCCTCATAGGCGCCCGTCGCGCCAAACCGGAACGACGATTCGACGACCATATTCTCCAACTCGGACGAAATGCGCAGAAGCGCTTCCAGCGTCTCCTCGGACCGAGACGCGCCGTCATTCATGGCCCGCGTCAGCCGTGTCAGCTCATCATCCAGCGCGCCCATCTGCGGCGACATGGCGCGCGCGCGCAGCAGCCCCAGCATGGAGATGGTCTTGTAGGTCTCAATCTCGCACATGCGCTGGACAATGCGGCCCACGCGCCGCCCGCCGGTGCCGGGTTTGACGAACATCGCCATGCGGATATGGCCCGCCGCATCTATTCGGAAGTCGCTGGCGATCACTGCCACCCCGTCCAGCACGCTCGATGCCGCAAGGCTTTCGGGCACGAACCACTCCAGCATCTTTTCGATCATGCTGGCGGTGTCATCCGGCATCACCTCTATGCGCATGATGATAGAAGTCAGCCGATTGCCCGGCGCAGCCCCCAGCCAGTCGGCCGGGTAGACATCGAAACTGGAGGGGTCAAAGGGCCGGTCGGTCAGGCCCTGCTCAAACGTGGTATAGGTCACGAACTCTGTATGGCTTTCCCACTTCATGTGGTAGCGGCCCATATCGGTCGAGAAATGCGTGGCATCGGGGGCCGGGTGCGCCGCGCCGTGCCGGTCCAGAAGCGCCAACAAATGCGCGCGGTCATCGCTGCGCGAGCGTTTGGCGGCAAAGCGCGGCGGCTTGATGGCCAAAAAGGTCGCCGTCGCCGGTGCCGTGATCTTGGCCGCCGGGCGTGCGTGCAACTCGTTGACCATGGCGTAGCGGTCGGGATGGTCCTGAATGGGCGGCATGGGGCTGACCTTGGTTGGCATGTCGGACTGCCCTTAAAGCATATTCTGCGCCGCCGCAAAGAAAAGCCTGCGCGCGGTGTCCCGGCGCATACTTGCAAGCGGGCAACACCGGTCAAGCCCAAGATCGACGGGCGTTCAGCTTTCTTTAGCCATTTTTCCAGCTATCCTCTTTGGCCCCTAAGATTGCGCCAAGAAAACTCGTTTATTTAAGTATACAAAAAGGGGTTCGACATGACAGCCGAAGGTTTTCAACCGGCGCGATTGCCGGCGAATGAAACCAACAGGCTACAAAGTGTAAAACGCTCTGGCCTGATCGGCACGGACAACAAAGCGCGCTTTGACCTGTATACCAAATTATTTCGGCATATTGGTCAGGTGCCGGTATCCTATACCGGCCTGATCGACGAGGCGCGCCAGTATTTCTTGTCAGAGAACTTCCAAGGCTGCCTGACCGGTGCAACCGAAGTCCCCCGGCAGGAAACGATTTGCCAACACGCGTTGGCGACGACCAAACCCTTCATCGTTAACGATATGCGGGTGCACCCCACGTTCAAGGATCATCCGCTTGTGCATGATACGCCGCCTTGGGTCTTTTGGGCGGGTTTCCCCTTGGTCACGCCAGAGGGATATGTTCTTGGCACGGTCTGCTTGGTCGATTTCACACCGCGCACGCTGGACGCGGCACAGGTAGAGCTTTTGACCGGGGTTGCCGCCGATATGACCCTAACCATTCAGCTTCAGACCGATCATCAAGAAACCAGGGCCAAGAACTGCGAGCACCTAATGGCATCCTTGCAGGATCAAGGCGTGACCACGCTTGCGACCGCGCGGGCCTTTCTAAACCTATGTATGGGACTGCCGGTTCGCCACGATAGCCGCGAGGCGCTTTTGTCCTTGGGTCTGGCCATGTTGCAAGACGGCGCTCTGTGCCTAAGCGACAAGGGCAATTCTGTGAAAACCGGCCAAGGTTTGGGGCCATCACAATACAAGCAACGCGCGGCACCCATCCATAACGAAGCCTTGCTGTCGTCAATGCTTGATATGATGACAATCGAAGAAGACTGACATGTATTCGAAGGTCTATACACTGAAATTCCCGTCTCTCGAAGCTGCAAAGATCGGGGTCGGCCATCTGTCACAAGAACTCGGCGGAAGTATTGCAGACTCGAATATCGTCAGTCTCAGTATTCTTTTGCACAAGGATGGAAACGTAACGCTTTTGGCACGCTTTGACACCTTGCAGGACATGCAGGAATTCGAACGCCTGCAAAAGACGATTCTACAAACGCTCGAATCTGTTTTCAACCTACGAGAAATCGTGCAGCGCAGCGCCGTGGCTGTCTTCGTCTTTGATCGCGAA
Source organism: Roseibaca calidilacus (assembly GCF_001517585.1). Taxonomy (NCBI): domain Bacteria; kingdom Pseudomonadati; phylum Pseudomonadota; class Alphaproteobacteria; order Rhodobacterales; family Paracoccaceae; genus Roseinatronobacter; species Roseibaca calidilacus. The sequence continues at coordinate 1,148,579 of NZ_FBYC01000004.1, forward strand.
GCGACATCGATCACATAACCATTCGGCTAGCATAATAAGCAAACGTAAAAGCCCCGGCACAAGGCCGGGGCTTTTTCTGTTCGCTTGACAATACGATCAGTCGATCAGCGGCAACAAGCTGTCGAAACTTGCTTTCGCATCGCCGTAGAACATACGGGTGTTGTCCTTGTAGAATAGCGGGTTTTCGATGCCGGAATAGCCGGTGCCCTGCCCGCGTTTGGACACGAAAACCTGTTTGGCTTTCCACACTTCCAGCACCGGCATACCGGCGATGGGGCTGTTTGGGTCATCCTGTGCCGCCGGGTTCACAATGTCGTTCGAGCCGATGACGATGACCACATCCGTATCCGGGAAGTCGTCATTGATCTCGTCCATTTCCAGCACGATGTCATAGGGCACTTTGGCTTCGGCCAAGAGCACGTTCATATGCCCCGGCAAGCGGCCCGCCACGGGGTGGATGGCAAAGCGCACCGTCTTGCCCTGCGCGCGCAGTTTGCGCGTCAGTTCCGCCACTGTCTGCTGGGCTTGCGCCACTGCCATGCCATAGCCCGGCACGATGACGATGCTGTCCGCCTCGTTCAGCGCAGCTGCCACGCCGCCTGCGTCAATGGCGACCTGTTCACCTTCGACCGCCATTTGCTCGCCAGCAGCGCCGCCGCCGAAGCCGCCAAGAATGACGCTGACAAAGCTGCGGTTCATCGCTTTGCACATGATGTAGCTTAGGATTGCACCGCTAGAGCCGACCAGCGCGCCCACCACGATCAGCAGGTCATTGCCAAGGCTGAAGCCGATCGCCGCCGCCGCCCAGCCCGAGTAGCTGTTGAGCATGGACACCACGACCGGCATGTCGGCCCCGCCGATGCCCATAATCAGGTGATAGCCGATGAACAATGCCAGCAGCGTCAGCAAGATCAGCGTCCAGCTACCGCTTCCGCCCAGATAGGCAAACATCAACGCCAGAGAGCCTGCGGCTGCGGCCGCGTTCAGCATATGCCCGCCCGGCAGTTTCTTGGCCGATGTGTCGACCTTGCCCGCCAGCTTGCCATAGGCAATGACCGACCCGGTGAAGGTGACAGCACCAATCCAGATGCCCAGCACCAGTTCGATGCGCAGAATGGCAATTTCAACGCCGTCCTTCTTGGCCACCAGCGTGGCGAAGGCGCCTTCCACGGCGTCACCGGCCGCTTGTGCGGCCTGCACCATGTTGATGGTCATATCGGCGTTGAAGCCCACGATGACCGCCGCCAGACCAACCAGCGAATGCATGATCGCCACCAGCTCGGGCATCTGCGTCATCTGAACCTTGGTGGCCAGTTGGTAGCCCACGCCCGCGCCAAGCGCGATCAGCACAAGGGAAGCACCCCAAAGCCCCGCGCCCGGCCCGATCAGCGTGCCGATCACGGCAATCGCCATGCCCGCAATGCCATACCAGACCGCGCGTTTGGCGCTTTCCTGGCCAGACAAACCGCCCAAGCTAAGGATGAAAAGAACTGCCGCGACCGCATAGGTCGCAATCGTGAATCCGTATTCCATGACGTGTCCCCCGCCTTAGGATTTCTGGAACATGGCGAGCATGCGCCGTGTCACGAGGAAGCCGCCGAAAATATTGATCGACGCCATGAAGATGCCTGCCGCGGCAAGGATCGTGATCAGCATGCTGCTTGACCCGATTTGGATCAATGCGCCCAAGATGATGATCGACGAAATCGCGTTGGTCACGGCCATCAGCGGTGTGTGCAGCGAATGCGCGACATTCCAGATAACCTGGAACCCGATGAAGACCGACAGCACGAAAACAATGAAATGCTGCATGAAGCTGGCGGGGGCCACAAGCCCCACGGCCAGCAACAGCGCCCCTGCCACGGTCAGCAATGTAACCTGTTGCCGGGTCTGCGCCTTGAAGGCCGCAATCTCTGCCGCACGCTTTTCTTCCGGCGTCGGTTCCTTGACCTTTTCCTTGGGCTTGGCGGCAATCGCGGCCACCTTGGGCGGTGGCGGCGGGAAGGTGATCTCTCCCGCATGGGTGACCGTCGCGCCGCGGATCACGTCATCTTCCATGTTGTGGTTGATGACACCGTCCTTCTCGGGGGTCAGGTCGGTCAGCATGTGGCGAATGTTCGTCGCGTAAAGCGTGGAAGATTGCGTGGCCATCCGCGACGGGAAATCCGTGTAACCGATGATGATGACACCGTTTTCGGTGACAACGCGCTCATCCATCACGGTCAGGTCGCAATTGCCGCCTTTTTCAGCGGCAAGGTCAACGATGACCGATCCCGGCTTCATCATCGCGACCATGTCTTCGGTCCACAGCTTGGGCGCGGGCCGCCCCGGAATCAGCGCCGTGGTGATGACGATATCGACATCGGGCGCCAATTCGCGGAACTTCGCCAGCTGCTTTTCGCGGAATTCGGGGCTGGACGGGGCGGCATAGCCCCCGGTTGCCGCACCGTCCTGCGCCGGTTCGTCGAATTCAAGGAACACGAATTCCGCGCCCATCGATTCGATCTGCTCGGACACTTCCGGGCGCACATCAAACGCCATGGTAATCGCGCCAAGGCTTGTGCTGGTGCCAATCGCGGCCAGGCCCGCCACGCCAGCGCCCACGATCAACACGCGCGCGGGCGGGATCTTGCCCGCCGCCGTCACCTGCCCGGTGAAGAAACGGCCAAAATTGTTGCCCGCTTCGATTACCGCGCGGTAGCCCGCGATATTGGCCATGGATGACAGCGCATCCATTTTCTGCGCGCGGCTGATGCGTGGCACCATGTCCATGGCGATCACGGTCGCGCCGGTTGCCTTGGCCGCTTCCAGCATTTCTGCGTTCTGCGCTGGCCAGAAGAAGGAAATCAGCGTCTGCCCTTCGCGCAGGCGCTTGACCTCGTCCAGTTCCGGTTCGCGCACCTTGACAACGATATCCGACGCATCGAGCACAGCCTGCGCATCGGCCACAACGGTCACGCCAGCAGCCTCGTAGGTTGCATCATTGAACCCGGCGGCATCGCCCGCGCCGGACTGAACAACACATTCATGCCCCAGCTTTTGCAACTGCGCAGCTGAGTCCGGCGTCAATGCGACACGCGCTTCGCCCGGCTTGATCTCTTTTAAGGCCCCGACTTTCACCCGTCGTCCCCCCTTTGCTTGTTGATGCGCCCGTGATGCGGACAAACCCGCGATCTTTTCGATCCTGCGCCTGCATAGCTTGCGCAAGAATATTTCACAAGGTGCCAATAAACGTTACGATAAGATCGTTGCGGCAGTGCAGCGATCCGCTCCTCTCATCACGCATCCTGAATTGCGGAAATGTGCCCGATTTGCAAGGGTTGCCAAACATTTCCGACCGTTTGGCGCGCCGATGCGACCGGGTGTCGCGACGTTGCGCCCTGTGACAGACCGGATTAGACCCAACGCCGAGTGCGGGCGAAAAACGCGTCTGCCTTAGGGCCGAAAGCCGCGCGCAAGCGCGCTTCTTCGGGTTCGATGAAGCGCCGGGTCAGAATCCGGCCCAGAACCGGCACCAAGACCAGCCCCGCAACAGACCCCCAGACCAAGGCCAACCCGCCCAGAAGCAGCAGGTCGGCCAAGTAGATCGGGTTGCGCGACAGGCGATACAAACCGCCGGTAATCAGCTTGGCGGGTTGTTCATGCGGCACAATGGTGGACCGCGCACGCAAGAAAGACAGCGCCGCCGCCCCCATGAGCGCCAGACCCGCCCAAAACAGCAGATTGCCGATCAATGTCAGCGCATCGACCTGAAAGGCCGGGCCAAGCAGCAGCGTTTCAACCTTGGCAAGGCCCAAGGCCCCCAGCAGCCAGACCGGTGGGTAATCAAGCGTCAGCTTCACGGCTGGAACGCCGCGCGCCCGCCTTGCAGCACCAGCACATTGTCATGCCCCATCAGCCGGGCCACCAACATTGCCTGCGATGACAGAATGGCCGTGTTGCAATACATCACCACCATACCGCTTGCGGGCAGTTCATCGGCACGCGCCACGACCTGCCGCCATTCGATATGGATGGCCCCGTCAATCGCATCGGCGGCGTATTCCTCGGCAGAGCGCACATCGACAAAGGTAACACCGGGCAAGATGTCGGCGGTCAGTTGTTCGGGCTGGACAACGCCCTCTGTATAGCCTGCAAAATCCAGATACCCTGCAATATCGTCGGCCAGATCGCTGGCCGCGACGGGCGCACCCCACAAGCTGGCTGCCATCACCGACGCAAGAATAATGCGCATAACGCTCTCCCTTCAAACATGTGATGACATTCAAGTATGTGCATCTGGAATGCAAGAGCCTTGACCTTTGCGCCCCGTGTCGCCACCGATAGGCCCAGCAAAAGGAACCCGCCCATGACCGATTTCGCCGCCACCCGCGCCATGTTCGACCTGCCCAAAGGGGTGATCTACTTGGATGGAAACTCGCTTGGCCCGCTGCCGCACGCCGCGAAAGAGCGGGTCGCGCGGGCCATTGCCGATGAATGGGGGCAAATGCTGATTACCGGCTGGAACAAGGCAGGCTGGATGGACCTGCCCGCCCGCGTCGGCGACCGCGTGGGCCGCTTGATCGGGGCGGCACCGGGAACGGTCGTGATGGGCGATACACTGTCGATCAAGGTTTATCAGGCGCTGGCCTCTGCGTTGGAGCTGCGGCCCGACCGGCGGGTCATCCTGTCCGATACCGGCAATTTCCCTTCAGACCTGTATATGGCCGAGGGGCTGTGCCGCACGCTGGGGTCGGATTATGCCCTAAAAACCGTCGCCCCCGAAGCGGTCGAAGATGCGATTGACGATAGCGTCGCCGTTCTGATGATAACCGAAGTCGATTACCGCACCGGGCGCAAACATGACATGGCCCGCCTGATCGCAAAGGCCCATGCCGCGGGCGCGTTGGTGGTCTGGGATCTGGCGCATTCGGCGGGGGCAATCCCGGTCGATGTGGCGGGCAATGACACGGATTTCGCCGTGGGGTGCAGCTACAAATACCTCAACTCCGGCCCCGGTGGCCCGGCCTTCATCTATGTCGCGCCACGGCTGGCTGACCAAGTGCGCCCGGCGCTGTCGGGTTGGCTGGGGCATGAATCGCCTTTCGCCTTTGACCTAGACTACCGCCCCGGCGCAGGCATTGAGCGGATGCGCGTGGGCACGCCGCCGGTGTTGCAACTGGCAGCACTCGACGCAGCACTTGACGTGTGGGAAGGCGTGGATATGAACGATCTGCGCAGCCGGTCGCTGGAATTGCAAGACAGGTTCATCGCCGTGGTCGAGGCCGCCTGCCCTGCCCTGACCCTTGCCACCCCGCGCGCGCACGCGCAGCGCGGCAGCCAAGTCAGCTTCCGCCATAGCCAAGGCTACGCGATCATGCAGGCGCTGATTGCCGAGGGTGTGATCGGCGATTTCCGCGCACCCGATATTTTGCGTTTCGGATTCACGCCGCTTTACCTGTCGCCCGAAGATGTCACGCAAGCCGCCGAAACGCTTTGCGACATCATGGCCACAGGCCGCTGGGACCGTCCCGAATTTCACGCACGCGCCAAAGTCACCTAAGGCGTGTCACAAGATTGCCGGGTTTTCGGATTAGCCCGGCGACACCCCAAGCCAAAGGCCCGACACGCATGAGCGCAGGCACAGATCCGATCCAGCCCCCCCGCAGTTTCGTGCAGCGCGTGATGCGCGGCGCGGCTTTTACCTCTGGCGGGTTTGTCCTGTCGCAGGGGATGCGCTTTGCCTCTAACCTGATTCTAGCGCGCCTGCTGTTTCCCGAAGCCTTTGGCCTGATGGCGCTGATGGCCATGGTGCTGACCGGGCTGACCATGCTGTCGGATACCGGTGTGCCGCAATCCATTATGCAAAACAAACGCGGCGAAGACCCGGATTTTCTGAACACCGCCTGGACCCTGAACCTGATGCGCGGCGTCGTGCTGTGGTTGATCGCCTGTGCCTTGGCTTGGCCTGCCGCATGGCTTTATGAAGCGCCGGAACTGATGTGGATTCTGCCCTTGGGCGGTCTGTCGCTGGTCATGCTGGGGGCCGCGCCCACGCGCGTGTTCCTTGCGCAGCGCCACCTGCAATTGGGGCGCATCATGGGCATAGAGCTTGGATCGCAGTTCGTTGGCATCCTTGCCATGGTCACGCTGGCTTGGTTGTATCAGACCTATTGGGCGCTGGTCGCTGGCGTTCTGGTCACCGGGCTTGCCAAGCTTGTCATGGAATGGACCCTGCTGACCGGCCCGCGCAACCGCCTGCGCTGGGAACAGGCGGCGGGCCACGAATTGCTGCGCTTTGGCGGTTGGATCATGCTGTCATCCGCCTTTGGCTTTGTGCTGCTGCAAGGCGACCGCGCCATTTTGGGCGTGTTCCTGACGGTGGAAAAACTGGGCATCTACAATATCGCCTATTTCCTAGCCTTCTTTCCCGTTCTCATGGCCCATACCATGATGTCGAAACTGCTGATCCCGTCCTACCGCGAAATGTTCGCCGGGCGGGACGGCGAACATGACCGCAAAATCCGCCGTATGCGCATGGGCTTGACCGCGGCTGTCATGGCAATGCTGACCATCATGGCGCTGATCGGGCCTGCGCTGATCGACCTGCTTTACGACGACCGCTATGCAGAGGCCGGGCCGATCATCGTCATGATTAGCTGCGCGCAGATGTTCTCGCTGGTTATCCTGACTTATGAACAGGCGGCGCTCGCGCGGGGCGACTCGCGACGGTTTTTCTGGGTCGTCGCCTTTCGCGCCACAGTGCAAACCGGCTGCTTTGTGACAGGGGCCGCACTGGCAGGGTTGCCGGGCGCGCTTTTGGGACAGGCCATCGCCTTTGTGCTGGCCTATCCGGCGGTGGCGGCACTGGCGCGGCATACAGGCGTCTGGGACAAACGGCATGACGCGATCTTTGGGGCGCTGGCGTTCGTGCCTATTGCGGCGGCGCTCAGCCTGCACTGGGACAAGATCGCACCGCTGCTTCCGTAATGCTTACACTATCGTAACCCCCTGCGGGCTATTTCTGATCTCGAACTTGCAGAAGCGTTCGAATCGGAGTGTGCCTTGCCCGCATCCAGACCCGCCCGTTATGGCCTGAAATCCGCTTGGCTTTGCTTTGCCGCAGCCTCGGCAATACTGATCGCAGCCTTTGGGCCTGCATTGGCGGCGTCGGACGCTGCACTTTGCGACCGCGCAGCCCTTGCCGCCGCGCAAAGGCACAACGTGCCCCCCGATGTGCTGCGCACGGTGGCCTTGCTGGAAACCGGGCGCAAACAGGGCGGGGCCATGCGCCCCTGGCCATGGGCGCTGAACGCAGGTGGCCAAAGCCATTGGCTGCCCGACAAATCAGGTGCCAAGGCCACCGCGCGCGCCCTCCTCGACAGCGGGCGGCGCAATCTCGATTTCGGCTGTTTCCAGCTGAACTACCGCTGGCATGGCGAAAACTTCGCCAGCCTCGACGACATGCTCGACCCGGCGCAGAATGCCGATTATGCGGCGCGCTACCTACGCTCGCATTATCAGCGCTTGGGCGACTGGAAAGAAGCGGTCGGGGCCTATCACTCACGCAACCCCGATCATGCCAAGCGCTATCTGGCGCGCTATGAAGGCTATGCGCGCCAACTTCTGCCCGCTGCTGATCTGGCAGTGAACCCCTTGGCGCACCCCACCGCCACGCGCCCCGCACAGACTGGCTTTGCGCTGCTTACAGGCCCCGGCGCGGGCAGTCGCGGCTCGCTCGTGCCGGCCTCTATATTGGGCGGGGCGCGGCCACTGATCCAGCTTGGGAAAACCGCGAAATGACACTGCTCAACCCGCGTTTGGTGTTTCAACCCACGATCCTGCTGGCGCTCGCCCTCATGGCAGTGATCGTGATGATGATCCTGCCCATCCCGGCTTGGGCGCTGGACCTTGGGCTGGCCCTGTCCTTCGGGCTGGCGATCCTGATGTTCACGGTCACACTGTTCATTCAGCGCCCGCTGGATTTTTCGATCTTCCCGACCGTGCTTTTGGCGTCGCTCATGCTGCGTTTGTCGCTGAACGTATCCTCGACCAAACTTATCATAGGCGAAGGGCATACCGGCACGGATGCGGCTGGCGGCGTGATCCAAGGCTTTGCCAATTTCGTCATGGGCGGATCGGTGTTTCTGGGGGTCGTGATCTTCCTTGTGCTGCTGATCGTGAATTTCATCGTCATCACCAAGGGCGCAGGCCGCATGGCCGAAGTGGGCGCACGCTTCGCGCTGGACGGGATGCCGGGCAAACAGCTTGCCATTGACAGCGACATGTCGGCGGGTGCCATCGACCATGCCGAAGCCAAGCGCCGCCGCGAAACCGAACAGGCGGAAACCAATTTCTACGGCTCGCTGGATGGCGCGTCGAAATTCGTCAAGGGCGACGCGGTGGCGGGGCTGCTCATCACCCTTCTGAATATTATCATGGGGCTGATAAACGGCACCATGATGCATGGCATGTCACTGGGCAACGCGTTTGAAACCTACGCCATTCTGACCGTGGGCGACGGGCTGGTCAGCCAGATCCCGGCGGTCATCATCTCTATCGCGGCCGCACTTCTGCTGGCGCGTGGCGGGGCAAATGGCGCAACCGACAGCCAGCTCTTCGACCAATTGGGCCGCTACCCTTCGGCGCTGGCCACGGTGGGGGTGCTGATGGGCCTGTTCGCGCTGGTGCCGGGCTTGCCCTTCGTGCCCTTCATGGCGGGGGCGGCGCTGCTTATCGGTCTGGCCTGGATCGCGCAGCGCAAAGCCGCGCAGGCCGCCGAACCCGAAGCTGTCCCGCTGCCTGCCTCTGCGCCCGGGCCGGGCTTGGGAGACGTGCTCGACCTTGACGAAATTCATGTCCAATTCGCCCCCGACCTTGTGCCAATGGTGCTGGACCCCGCGCTTGGGCTGGATGCGCGTATCAGCAACATTCGCGCCCATGTCGCGCGCGAATTCGGGCTGATCCTGCCCGAAATCCGCCTGACGGACGAGGCCAGCCTGCCCGCAGGCAGCTATGCCATTCTGATCCACGGGGTCGAACAGGCCCGCGACCGGCTGCGGCAAGACAAGGTGCTGGCCCTGATCGGCGCCGACAAGACCCTTGCCACACCGGGAGAGGACGTGTCCGAACCCGTATACCATGCCCCGGCCCGCTGGATTGACCGCGCCGCACAGGAAGACGCCGCACTCTCGGGCGCAACGGTCGTTGCCCCCATAGAAGTGCTGGCCACCCATCTGCTGGAAGTGCTGAAAGCGAACCTTGGGCGGCTTCTGACATATCGCAGCCTGAACCGCGTGCTGGACGAATTGAGCAGCCTGAGCGATGCCACGCGCGCCGATGCCAACAAACGGCTGCTGTCAGAACTGATCCCCGACAAGGTGCCGCTCGACACGCTGCTAAGCGTGCTGCGCTTGTTGTTGGACGAACGTGTGTCAATCCGCAACCTGCCGCTTATCCTAGAAGCGCTGGCAGAAATGCGCGGCACGGGCCAATCGCCCGAAACCCTGTGCGAACATGTGCGCCAGCGGTTGGGTTTTCAGCTTGTCGCCAAGCTAAAGCGCCCCGATGGCACAGTGCCGCTGGTGCAGCTTGCCCCGGAATGGGAAACCCTGTTTTCCACTTACCAACTTTCCGGCGATCAGGGCAGCGCCGACATCGCCTTGCCGCCAGAGGATTTCGGACGCCTGACAAACAGCATTGCCGAGAAGCTGTCAGGGCTTGGCGCAAATGGCATCAGCCCGGCGCTGGTCATTTCGTCGCGCCGCCGCCGGTTCCTGCGCACGGCGATGGTGGCCAAGGGGCTGCAAGCGCCAGTGCTCAGCTACGAGGAAATCGGCTTCGAGGCGCGGCCCGCGCTGGTCGGAACGGTCGCGGCATGAGCGCCGATCTGGTCGCAGCGCTGAATGACCTTGGCGCGGCTTTCGGCCCCATATTGCAGGCCGCATTGGTCGTGTTCCTGCGCGTCGGCGCGATGATGACCTTGCTGCCCGCCTTCGGCGAAGCGGTCGTCCCGGTCCGGGTGCGCATCGCATTGGCACTGGCCTTCACCGCCGTCATCACCCCCGCGCTGGCCCCCGATCTTCCCCCCTTGCCGCAAAGCCCGGTGCCACTTCTTTCCCTTGTTGCCACGGAAACCGTTGCCGGGTTTGCCTTGGGCGCGGGGCTGCGCTTGTTCGTGGTGGTGCTGCAAATTGCCGGAACCATCGCCGCGCAAGCCACGTCGCTATCGCAATTTTTTGGTGGCGCAGGGGTGGACCCGCAACCGGCCATGTCGCAAATTCTGGTCATGGGCGGGCTGGCCTTGGCGGTCACATTGGGGCTGCATGTGCGGCTGACGGAATTGCTGCTGCTGTCCTATCAATTCATTGCGCCCGGCCGCTTCCCCAACGCAAGCGATATGGGCGATTGGGGCGTGGCGCAGGTCTCGCGCGCTTTCGCGCTGGCCTTTTCGCTGTCTATGCCATTCGTCATCCTATCGCTGGTCTTCTACGTTGCGCTTGGCGCCATCAACAAAGCCATGCCGCAATTGATGGTCGCCTTTGTCGGGGCGCCCGCGATCACCTTTGCCGGGCTGGCGCTTTTGTTGCTGACCGTGCCGATGATCCTGCCAATCTGGCATGACGCATTTGCCAGCTTCATTGCCGACCCGTTGGAGGGCACGCCATGAGCGAAGAGGACAGCACCGAAAAGGAATTCGAGGCAAGCCAGCGCAAGCTGGAAGAGCAGCGCCGCAAGGGCGAGGTGCCACGCTCGACCGATATCAATACCGCCGCCGCCTATCTGGGGCTGCTGATCGCGGCCGTGGCACTTGGGCAATCCGGCATAACCCGGCTTGGAGAGTTGGGCACCGTGCTGCTGCAACAGGCCGACAGCCTGTCGGCACTGGCCGCACAGGGCGCGCGCCCTGTGATCGGCACCGTCATTGCTGACACCGTGCTGGCCAGCCTGCCCCTATTCGCACTGCCCTTCGCGCTGGTCTGGGCGGCCTTGTTTGCGCAGCGCGCCGTCATTTTCGCCCCCGAGAAACTGCACCCCAAGCTGTCGCGCATTTCCCTGATCTCGAACGCGCAAAACAAGTTCGGGCGGGGCGGCTTGTTCGAATTCGCCAAGAGCACCGTCAAACTGGCGGTCATCTCTGCGGTGCTGTGGGTGTTCCTGTTGCACGAATTGCCCAATATTCTGCACAGCCTGTATCTGACCCCGGCGCTCGCCTCGACAGAGCTGATGCAGATGGTCCTGCGCTTTTTGCTGCTGGTTTTCGTGCTGTCCATGCTTATCGGCGCGATCGATTTTTTCTGGCAACGCGCAGAGCATCTGCGCAAGAACCGCATGTCGCACAAGGAAATGCGCGACGACATGAAGTCGACAGAGGGCGACCCCCATGCCAAAAGCGAACGCACCCGCCGAGGGCGCGAGATTGCCACCAACCGCATGTTGGCAGATGTGCCGCAAGCGAATGTGGTGATCGTGAACCCCGAACATTATGCCGTCGCGCTGAAATGGTCCGCCACCGATCTGGGCGCGCCGGTCTGCGTGGCCAAGGGCACCGATGAGGTTGCCGCGCGCATCCGCGAGCGCGCGCAAGAAGCAGGTGTGCCCTTGCACCGCGACCCGCCCACTGCCCGCGCGCTGCATGCCAGTGTCGATATCGGCGCGGAAATTGCGCCGGAACATTACGGCGCGGTCGCTGCCGCCATCCGCTTTGCAGAGGCGATGCGCGCCAAGGCCGCCAAAGGCCGCTGGGCATGAGCGGCGCTGGGTTGGAGCAATTGGGCCAGCTTGCCGCGCTGTTGCGCGACCGCGATCTTGCGCGGCTGGGCAGGCTTGCGCGCGAACGTCAGGCGCTTGCGAACAAAATCGACCGCCTATCCACCCGGATCGAGATTGACGAAGATCCGGCACTGAATGCCGCGCGTCTGGCCCATGCGCGCTGGGCAGAGCAAAACCGCATTCGCCTGAACCCGGTTCTGGCCCGCCAGACCGCGCAGGTCATGGCCCAAAAAGCGGTTTGCGCCCGCAGCATGGGGCGCGCGCAAGTGCTGGAGAAACTGCGCGCCAAACGCGCCCCGAAAGGTCAGGAGCGCTAGATCACCCAAGCACCCGCGCGCATCAGCGGCACCGGGTCGGCGCCGTTGCGCAGCCCGTCCACATCGGTGCGCCCGTCGCCAATCATCCAATCCACATGGATCAGGCTGGAATTGCCGCCGCGCGCCGCGATCTCTTGCGGGGACAGGTCGGTCCCGTCCAAGCATGACGCATAACATTGCCCCATGGCGATATGCGACGCCGCGTTTTCATCAAACAGCGTGTTGTAGAACAGATGCCCGCATTGCGACACCGGCGAGCCATGCGGCACGAGCGCCACTTCGCCCAAACGTGCCGCCCCCGCATCGGTGCCGATCATCTGCGACAGCACGTCTTGTCCGCGAGTCGCCGTGGCGGATACCGCCCGCCCGCCCTCAAAGCGCATCTCGATCGCCTCGATCAGCGTGCCGTGGTGCGACAGGGGTTTCGTCGCACGCACCACCCCATCGACCCGGTCGGCATGGGGGGTGGTGAACACTTCTTCGGTCGGAATATTGGGGTTACATGTTACGCCGTTGCGCGCCTGTGACGCGCCGCCTTGCCAGACATGGCCATCGGCCAAACCGACACGCAAATCCGTGCCTGCGCCGGTAAAATGCAGCGCGTCAAAGCGCGCTGTGTTCAGCGCGGCGCAGCGGGCAGCCAGCGCGGCATTATGCTCGGCCCAAGCGGCGACCGGGTCGTCGCGGTCCAGTCGCGCGGTGCGCGCAATTGACTGGGCCAGTTTCGCCACCGCCTCGGCCTCTGGCAAATCGGGGAAGATGCGTGCAGCCCAGGCCGGTGTCGGGCAGGCGATGATCGACCAGTTTATCCGAAACCCAGCGATATGCGACAGCGCCGGGCGGTAGGCCGACGCATTGGCGTGGTTGGCGCGGCCGACATGGGCGCTGTTCTGGTCCGACAGCAAAAACGGGTCTTCGCCCACCAGCGCCAAGCGGGCAGCCCCGTCACTACAGGCTTGCGCCATCCCGTCATACAGCCAGCCCGGCGCATGATCGAACGCGGCGTCCGTGCCGTGCAGATAGCGCGCGCGCGTGATTTCCGCGTCGCTCAGGATGGGTGTTACCAGTTTTGCCCCGGCGCGATAGGCTTCTGCCGTGATAGCGCGGGCCAAGGGCAAGGCGCTTGTGGGCGCGGTCATGACCAATTCCTGCTCGGGTTGCAGGTTTACACCAACCCGCACCGCAAGCCGCGCCAGCGCCTGCAACATATCTTGGTCCAGATCGGTCATATCACGCATCCCAGCCTCCATGTTATTGGCCAGAAGCTGGGTCATCACAGGCGCGGGGTCAAGCGCCGTTGCGCAGGATATTGGTGATAAGCACTTCAAACACCACGCCGTCGCCCATGACCTGCACAGCCGATTCCAGCAACGCCTTGCGCAGCAGCGCCAAGGTGTTATGCGCGGTGAACATCCCCTCGAACCCGCCGGTATTGGCATGGTCAAACAGGATTTGCAGCATCCGGTCGCGCAGCAACGGCTCTTTGTCGGCAACCGCAAGACTGCTGCTTGCCTCAACCTCCAGCGCCAGTTCGATCACCACGATAGAGGTCACGCGCCCCGCCGCGACCAACGGGACAAGGAACTGTCCGTCGAACTCGTAAAGCTCGGTCACAGGGGCTTCGATCGGCGCTGCCGCTTCGGTCTGCGTGCCTTCGGGCAGCGGTTCTGGCGCCGGGCGCAGCACAAAGCCAGCCCCCGCCCCGCCCGCAAGGCCCAGCAACATCAACAGGATCGGTAGGATCTTGGCCATGGCCCCTCCAGATGCCCTTAGAAAGGCGTGATGATTTCCAGAATCTGCGATCCATAGCGCGGCTGCTGCACGCCAGAGAGGATACCGCGCCCACCATAGGAAATGCGCGCATTGGCGATCTTGTCATAGCCGATCTCATTTTGGCGCGAGATATCGGCGGGGCGCACATAGCCGGTGACAAGCAATTCGCGCAATTCATGATTGACGCGCACCTCTTGCCGCCCTTCGATGCGCAGAATGTCATTGGGCAGCCGTTCCACCACGGTCGAGGCGACACGCAGGGTCAGTTGTTCATTGCGGCTGACGGACCCGCTGCCGGAAAACTCTGTCCCGCCTTGGGTTTCGATCCCGGCTGCAAGGCTTAGGCCCCCCGGCAAATTGCGGTCAATCGCTTCGGGAATGCCGAAAAGCGACGGACCGGCCATGCTATTGGAACCGCTGCGCCCGCGCGCGGTGGTGTTTGACATCTGCGCGCTGTCGTCAATCTCTATGACCACGGTCAGAATATCGCCGGGCGAGGACGCGCGCCGGTCCCCAAGTAAAGAACGCTCCCCGGCCGACCAGAGCGAGGCGCGGTCCTTGGGCGTGTCAACCACGCTTTCATCGGGCAACGGCACCCGATATAGGGCAGCATGTTCGAAACCATCCTCTGGGGCGGTGAAATCTGGTGCGCGCCCCACTTGGGATAGCGGTTCGCAGGCCAAAAGCGGCAGGCACATCAAAGGCAGTATCAGCGGGCGCATGGGGTTTCCTTCGCGGCAGGGGGTGCATGTCTCATGGCGTTGTTGTCGGGCCGACATCGACCTGGCCGAAGCTGGTGACACGGCCCTGCACCGATTGGCGCGAGGCAAGGTTCATCACCGTCACCGTATCGCCCAGTGCCGCGCGCCCCAGCGCGCGCCCTTCCGAACGTATGGTCAGACCGCCTTGGCGATAGAGCATCGTGACGGTTTCGTTGCGCTCTATCACCGCGGCGGGCGCAAGGTCGGCCAGCCGCAGCGGGCGGCCCGGATAGATGGCGACACGCGCTTCCAGCCCAACCACCTGCACCGGGTCGCTGGCCACGCCCGGAAGTTGGCCGCGCTGCACGGCCACATCGCCCGCGCGCACCACCTCTGTCGCGCGGATAAGCCGGGTTGCGACCAAGGCGTCGGCAAAGGCCGGCAGCGGCACCAACACCAGCAGCACAAGCGGCCACATCAGCGCACCTGCGTCGTTGCGCCCATCATCTGGTCGGCGGCGGTGATGACCTTGGCATTCAGTTCATAGCCACGCTGCGCCTTGATAAGTTCAGTCATCTCGCGCACCGGGTCGACTGAGCTTTCTTCCAGATAGCCTTGGCGCAAGGTGCCCAAGCCATCTTGGCCCGGCACGCCCTGAAAGGCGGGGCCAGAGGCTTCGGTTTCCAAAAACAGGTTCGAGCCGATCGCCTCTAGCCCCTTTTCATTGGTGAAATTGGCAAGGGTCAACTGCCCCAGACGCTGCGGCTGGATATTGCCGATGAAATAGGCGAATATCTCACCCTCTGAATTGATGCTTAGATCGCGCGCGTCACTCGGGATAACGATGCCGGGGGCCAGTTCGTAGCCTTCGGAATTCACGATCAACCCGTCGCCGGTGCGCTTCAGGCCACCGTCGCGGGTATAGGCCGCATCGCCATTGGGCAGGGTCACTTCCAGATAGCCTTTGCCTTCGATCGCGACATCCAGATCATTGCCGGTATAGGTTGAAGCCCCTTGCTGGATTTGCATCCCCACCGCGGCTGGTCGCACGCCAAGCCCAACCTGCACGCCGGTGGGCAACACCGTGCCGTCAGAGGCCGAGATGGAACCGGCGCGCGCGAATTGCTGGTAATGCAGGTCGGCGAATTCGGCGCGGCGGGCATTATACCCCGTGGTGCTCATATTCGCGAGATTGTTGGAAATTGTATCCACACGCATTTGTTGTGCGGTCATGCCGGTCGCGGCAATTTGCAGGGCTTTCATTCGAACCTCCGGTTCTGGTTAACGGCCAAGTGTCTGGATCACGCCCTTGATGCGGTCATCCTCGCGGTCCATCAGGCTTTTGCCGCGCTCATAGGCGCGCTGCACTTCGATCATGCGCGACAATTCCAGCATCGGGTCGACATTCGATTCTTCGAGGAAACCTTGCAGGATTTGCGGGTTCTCGACCGGGACCACGTCGCCCTCGACCGCGAAAAGCGTGCCTGCCGCGCGCGAGATGGCGACCGGGTCGGCGGGCATGACCAGCCCGACCTGCCCCAACGGCACGCCATTTGCCGACAGAGTGCCATCGCGCGCCAGTTTCACATCGCGCGCATCCGGGGGCACGAAGATCGGCGCGCCCCCGGCATCAAGCAGCCGATGACCATCGGGGTTGACCAGTTCACCTGCCGCATTCGGGGTGAATATACCCGCGCGTGTCAGCCTTGGGCCTTGGGCGGTTTCCAACTGGAAAAACCCGTCGCCTTCGACCGCGAAATCAAACGGAGCATTGGTCTGCGACATGCCCCCCTGAAGCTGTATTGTCTGGCGCGTATTGCCCAACGCCATCGAGATTGACGGCTCGGCCCTTCCCATGCCGACCACGAATTCGGAAAAGACAACGCCTTCGCGGCGATAGCCCGTGGTGGCGGCGTTGGCGATATTATGCGCCACCACCTGCAATTCGCGCTGCAACCCCGACATTCGGGTCAGCATAACATAAGATGCATTGTCCATCTTAGCCCCCCGCGATCAGTGGTAGGATTTCGTCCTGAAAATAGCTGACCAGCGTGGCGGTCATAAAGCTCATCGAGACCCAGAACACCGCGACAATGGCCAAAAGTTTTGGCACGAAGGTTAGCGACATTTCCTGAATAGAAGTCAGCGCCTGAAACAAGCCAACGCCCACCCCCGCTACCAGCGCCGCCCCAAGGATGGGCGCAGAGATCAGCGTGCCGATCCACAGCCCTTGCCGCAGAGTGTCGAAAAAGATCACCTCATCCATGGTGTCAGACCGGCATCCGAAGGATTTCCAGATAGGCTTCGACCACCCTGTCGCGCACGCTGACGGCGGTCTGCACGGCAAGCTCTGTATCGGCCAGCGCCTGCACAAGCGCATGGGGGTCGGCCCCGCTGACCATAGAGGCCGTGGCCGCCTGTTCATTGGCATGTAGCCCAGACACGACCCCCCCGACCGCCTGCCCAAAAGCCGCCTCGGCGCGGGCTGGGGTTGGGCCGGGTTGGGCCGCGTCGCGGGCGCGGTCATAGCCGCTGATGGCAAGAGAAGATGGAATTTGCATTGGTTTCAATCCTTGTTAGCGTCGCAGCAGGTCAATCAGGCTTTGTGACATCTGCCGCGCCTGATCGAACATCGCCAGATTTGCTTCGTAACTGCGCCCGGCCTCGCGGGCATCGGCCATCTCGATCATGGTGGAGACGGTCGAGCCCAGGTAATAGCCGTCCTCATCCGCCAACGCGTGGCCGGGGTCATAAACGCGTGGCAGCTCGCCTCGGTCCAGCTTGACCGGTCCTGTGGCCACGGTTGTGACCCCGCGCGCGCGGTCAAGTTGGGCGATAAAATCGATGGTTTTGCGCCGGTAGCCGGGGGTGTCGGCATTGGCGATATTCTCTGCCACATGCCGCATCCGGCGCGATTGCGCATCCATGCCAGAGGCGGCAATGCTGAAGGTGGAAAACAGGTCTGCCATAGGCCCCCCTTCTATCGGCCAAGCGCCGCGCGCAGGATGCCCCGGGCAGAGCCATAGACAGCCAATGCCAGATCATGCGACTGCCGGGTTTCAGCGGCGCGCATCATCTCATGCTCTAACGAAACACTGTTGCCATTGGGGGCTTGGGCGCCGCCAATTTCGAACAGGCGTGGCGGGTCCATGTGGTGCAGGCGGCCTGCGCGCAGATTGTCCATAACCCCTGCCTGTTGCAGGTAGGTGCCGAAGGACGCCACGTCACGCGCGCGAAAGCCGGGCGTGTCAGCATTGGCCACGTTCTGCGAGATGACGACCTGACGCTGCGCGGCGTGGCGCGCCATGGCCTGTGACAGCCGCATGATGGTTGGTGTGTCTAACATGAGGGCTTCTCCCGTCATTGCGATACACAAAGCCTTAAGGCTGATTCGCTTAATGTTCGGTAAGCAAGACCGTGCCTATGCGCGTTTAAGTTGAATGAGGGAAGATGGATCGTATCGCAAAACTCCGCGCTGCCGTGGCCACGCTTCGCCCGGTGCGATTGTTCGGGCATGTGATTGAAAGCCACGGACAATGCGTTGTGCTGGACGGGTTGTCGCAAAATGCGCGCTTGGGCGACTGGATTGCGCTGCACCCGGCGCAAGGCGCGCCCATTCTTGCAGAGGTTGTGCGGCTGGAAAGCGACCGCCTTCACGCCTTTCCAAATGGTGACCCGGTCGGTCTGGCCTTGGGCGACAGTGCCGAATTGCTGGGGCCGCGCCAGCTTGCGCCCGACACAAGCTGGATCGGCCGCGTCATCGACCCGTTTGGCCAGCCGCTGGACGGGCGGCCATTGGCAATGGGCCCGCACCCGCGCACGGTCACTTCCGCACCGCCCAACCCCGCACGGCGCGGGCGTTTGGGCCAGCGTCTGGATACCGGCATGGCCGTTTTCAACACGTTCCTGCCCTTGGTTGCCGGGCAGCGCATTGGCCTATTCGCAGGCTCTGGCGTGGGCAAAACCATGCTTTTGGGCAATTTCGCGCGGCTGGTGCAGGCCGATGTGGTGGTTATCGGGCTGATCGGGGAACGGGGCCGCGAATTGCGCGAGTTTGTCGAAGACGTGCTGGGCGAAGATGGCTTGAAACGCGCGGTGATCGTGACCGCGACATCCGACCAGCCCGCGCTGACCCGCAAACGCTGCGCCGAGGCCGCGATGACCGTGGCAGAGCATTTCCGCGATCAGGGCAAGCATGTGCTGCTGCTGGCGGATAGCGTCACACGCATGGCCGAAGCCCACCGCGAGGTGGCGCTGGCCAGCGGTGAAAGCGCCTCTTTGCGCGGTTTTCCCCCGTCGCTGTCGCACCGCATCATGGCCTTGGCCGAACGTGCGGGGCCGGGGCAAGACGGGGTTGGCGCGATCACGGCGGTGTTCACCGTCTTGGTGGCTGGGTCCGATATGGAGGAACCGGTGGCCGACATATTGCGCGGGGTGCTGGACGGGCATGTGGTCATGGACCGCGCCATTGCCGAACGTGGCCGCTTTCCGGCGGTGGATGTGCTGCGCTCTGTCAGCCGGTCGCTGCCGCGCGCGGCCAGCCCAGAAGAAAACGCAAGGCTGGCAGAGGCGCGCCGCCTGCTGGGCGCCTATGACCGGTCCGAGATGATGATACAGGCGGGCCTGTATGAGCCCGGCACAGACCCGCTGCTGGATCGCGCCGTGGCGGTCTGGCCTGCGCTGGATGCCTTCATGGCAGAGATGGCACCGCATGGGGTGCGCGGGGCATTCGCCAAACTTGCCCAATGTCTGGACCCACCCGCCAAGCCCTAGATAAGGGGTTTTCCCGGTGGCGCGATAGGTCTAAACCCATGCGCGAACCTGCATCACAGAGGGCGACATGGCGCGTATCCTGATTACCTCGGCCTTGCCGTATATCAACGGCATCAAGCATCTGGGCAACCTGGTGGGCAGCCAACTGCCCGCAGACCTGTATGCCCGCTACATGCGCGGGCGCGGGCATGAGGTGATGTTCATCTGCGCCACCGACGAACACGGCACGCCCGCCGAACTGGCCGCCGCCAAAACCGGAGAGGCCGTGGCCGATTATTGCGCGCGTATGCATGATGTGCAGGCCGAACTGGCGCGCGGGTTTCGGCTGTCATTTGACCATTACGGACGCTCTTCCAGCCCGCAGAACCATGCGCTGACGCAACATCTGGCCGCCAAGCTGGGCGAAGCCGGGCTGATAGAGGAAGTGACCGAGAAACAGGTCTATTCCATCACCGACGCGCGTTTCCTGCCGGACCGCTATATCGAAGGCACCTGCCCCAATTGCGGCTATGACCGCGCGCGCGGCGACCAATGCGAAAACTGCACCAAGCAGCTGGACCCGACGGATCTGGTCAACCCCCGCTCGGCCATCTCCGGCGCGACCGATCTGGAAGTGCGCGAAACGAAACACCTGTTCTTGCGCCAATCCACGCTGCGCGACCGGCTGGACCAGTGGATCGACAGCCAACAGGGCTGGCCTATCCTGACGACCTCTATTGCCAAGAAATGGCTGCATGACGGCAATGGCTTGCAGGACCGCGGCATCACCCGCGATCTGGATTGGGGCGTGCCCGCGCAGTTTGACGGCGCACCGTGGCAGGGCATGGATGGCAAAGTGTTCTATGTCTGGTTCGATGCGCCCATCGAATATATCGCGGCCACCGCCGAATGGGCCGAAGCGCAGGGCTTGGATGACAGCGCTTGGCGGCGCTGGTGGCGCACGGATGAAGGCGCAGCGGACGTGCGCTATGTGCAGTTCATGGGCAAAGACAACGTGCCCTTCCACACCCTCAGCTTTCCCGCCACGCTGATGGGGTCGGGCGAGCCGTGGAAGATGGTCGATTACATCAAATCCTTCAATTACCTGAACTATGATGGCGGGCAGTTTTCGACATCTTTGGGGCGCGGCGTGTTCATGGATCAGGCTCTGTCCATCCTGCCCGCCGATTACTGGCGCTGGTGGTTGCTCAGCCATGCGCCCGAAAGCTCGGATTCGGAATTCACTTGGGAAAACTTCCAATCCTCGGTCAACAAGGATTTGGCCGATGTGCTGGGCAATCTGGCCAGCCGTGTGACCAAGTTCTGCCGTTCCAAATTCGGCGAAGTGGTGCCAGAGGGCGGCGCTTACGGCCCGCGCGAAGCGCAGTTGATCGCCGATCTGACCACCCGCCTGCGCGCCTATGAAACCCATATGGAAGCGATGGATATTCGCAAATCCGCCGCCGAATTGCGCGCGCTATGGGTGCTTGGCAATGAATACCTGCAAGATGCCGCCCCTTGGTCTATTTTCAAAACCGACCCGGATGCCGCGGCGGCGCAAATCCGTCTGGCGCTAAACCTGATCCGGGTTTACGCCATCACCTCGCGCCCGTTTATCCCCGATGCGGCGGCCAGCCTGATGGCGGCCATGGGCAGCGACGACTGGTCTTGGCCCGAAGATCTGGACGCGGCACTGGGCACCTTGCCCGCTGGCCATGCCTTTACCGTGCCCGATGTCTTGTTTGCCAAGATCACCGACGACCAGCGCGAAGACTGGGAAAGCCGGTTCGCAGGGGGGCGCTAGGGCGAAAATCCCCAGATGCAGGCCAAAACCGCGCGGAATCCGGTTGACACGCGCGGGCGGGCCAGTAGAAGGCAGGTTCAAGAATTTGCGGGCAAGGTGTGTAGCACCATCTGTCCGGTGCAGGAGAGAATGACATGGCGAAGCCAACCACCATCAAGATCCGTCTGAACTCGACCGCGGGGACCGGGCATTTCTACGTAACCAAGAAAAACGCCCGCACCATGACCGAGAAGATGACCGTGCGCAAATACGACCCCGTTCTGCGCAAGCATGTCGAATACAAGGAAGGCAAGATCAAGTAATCTTGCCGCCGCATTTTGGCAGTGTTGATGACCGCGCCCCCAAGGCGCGGTTTTTCAGTTTGCGGGGCTGGGGCGCGCCATTAGCGTAAGGACCGCAACGATCAAAGCGAAGGTCAGCGCCCCGTCCAGCAAGAAGGCCGCGCCAGAGTGAAGCTGCACAACCGCAGCCACGGCAAATGTCTGAAGTTGCAGCGCAACCGCCAGCGCCAATGCAAGGCCCGCCGCGATACCGGCTTGCGCCCGGTCCAACAGCTTGCCCCATTTGGCGCGCTTGCCCCCGGCGGCACGCGTCAGCCCAAAGCCCAGCCAAAGCAGCAGCCATAGCGAAACGGCATCAGCCGCAAAAATGGCATGCGGTGGCAGACCCCCTATGACAAGCGGCACGAACGGCAGCAGCGCCAAAAGGCTTAGCGCCGCCCCCTGCCCCCAGTAGCGCAGCGCCAGATTGGCTGTCAGCCGCGCGCGCGGACCAAAGAAGATTGCACGGTGCCACAGCAGGCCCATGACCGCCAAGGCCAGCCCCAAACTGCCGCGCAGCGCCAAATCAAGCGACCATGACGCGTCCACAGGCAGATCGGGCCAGACCTGCCCTGTGACCTGAACGCTGAGCCAAGCCTTGACTGCCATTGCCAATAGGAAGGGCGGCAGCAGCAACCGCTTTATCTGCTTGGGCTTGGCCGCAACAATGCGCCATGCCGCGCGAAGCTGTGTCACGCTTTGAGCCATTGAATTTCCCACAAAAAAGGGCCGGTCAACCGACCGGCCCTTATTGCCCGAAACGGGCGGTTTATTCTTGCTGGCCCATGAACATCAGCAGGAACTGGAACATGTTCAGGAAGCTGATATACAGCGACAGCGCACCGTCGATGGCGGCCTTGTCCAGCCATTCCTGATCGCCTGCCATGGCATGTTCGACATATTCGCTTTTGATCATCTGCGTGTGGAACGCGGTCAGACCGGCGAAAACCAGCACACCAATGGCCGAGATGGCGAACATCATGGCCGGGCTTTGCAGGAAGATGTTGACGATCATCGCCACGATCAACCCGATCACACCCATCATCAGGAAGGTGCCCATACCGGACAGGTCTTTTTTCGTGGTGTAGCCGAACAGGCTAAGCCCCGCAAAGGCAATCGCGGTCACGAAGAAGGTCTGCGCGATCGAGAAACTGGTGAAGACCAGGAAGATAGAGCTGAGCGACAAGCCAATCGCCGCCGCGAAAACGAAGAAGCCAAGCTGCACCCCTGCGGCAGAGGCCCGGCGCATCAGCGCGCCCCAGCCAAACAGGATGAAGGCCAGCGGGGCAAACATGATGACCCAGCGCAGCGGCGACATGTAAATCGCGCCGCCAAGGCTGTTCAGGTAGGTGCCATTGGGCAATTGCGCGACAGCCGCCGACGGATCGGCAGTGGTCGCCAGACCTGCAATGGCCCATGCGGCGGCACCTGTAATCAACATGCCCACGGACATCGTGCCGTAGACCTTGTTCATATGGGCGCGCAGCCCGGTATCGATCTGTTCAGCGCGAGCGCCGCTTACCTGCGCGCGCATCGTGTTGAAATCTGCCATTGAATCCTCCATAGGCGAAAACGGGCGGTGATAAGTCACCTCAGGATGAATATTTGCATGTCGGGTGCTGTTTTCAAGCAAAACCCGTATCGCAGGCACTGGAAATCGCGCAAATCGGTTACCGCTGTTCAAATTGTGATGACAATCTTGCCTGTTGACCCCCTATGGCGCAGCAGATCCAGCCCCTCAAGCGCGCGCTCCAGCGGCAAGATACTGCTAATATGGGGGCGCAATGCGCCGGTGTTATACCAGTCAAACAGGGTGGCGATAGACCCGGCCATGATCTGCGGTGCAAAGCGCAGATAGGCGCCCCAATACAGGCCGATCACGCTCAGGTTCTTGACCAGCAGTATATTGGCCGGAAAAGCAGGCGGCGTGCCCCCCGCGAAACCGATGGCCAGAAAGCGCCCCTCGGGCAGCAGCGCACGCATGGCCGGGGTGGCCAGCGGCTCGCCAATGGCGTCATAAATGACATGTGCGCCGCCAAGGGCTTTTAGTTCCGCGCGCAGGTCAAAGCCGGTCGCCCCGCTGTCCAGACATTCTGTTGCCCCGGCCTTGCGCGCCACGTCCAGCTTTGCCGCCCCGCGCGCCACGGCAACAACCCGTGCCCCCATCCGCGCGCCAATTTCAACCGCTGTCAAACCCACGCCCCCTGCCGCGCCCAGAACGACCAGCGTTTCGCCCGGCTGCAAATGGGCGCGATGCGCCAGCGCCAGATGCGATGTGCCATAGGCGACCAGAAACGCGGCAGCATCTGTGAACGGCATGGCGTCTGGCATCCTGACGCAGCTTGCAGCCTTGCACAAGGCGTAGTCGGCAAGCCCGCCCTGCCCCGCAAACGCTGCCACCCGGTCGCCCACATGCCACGCGGTCACATCTGGCCCGACCGCATCGACCGTGCCGGCGATTTCCATGCCAAGCGTATAGGGCGGCGTGACCTTTTCCTGATATTGCCCGCGCATCATCAGAAGATCGGCAAAGTTCAGGCCGCAAGCTGCCACGCTTAGGCGCACCTCACCCGGTCCGGGGTCGGGGGTCTGGATCTGCTCCAGCTTTGGATGTGATTCGTAATCCGTCAATCGAAAAGCGCGCATCTGTCACCCCGTGTCATCAGCGCCAGCCTGCCGCGTGACGAAACCGGGCGCAAGCGGCAATGCGTCACGCAGAAGTTGTGCAATCCGCAACTCTCTTTTAAGTTGTTTTGCATTTTGCAATGCAATTTGCACAAAGTTGGCGATCCCATCCGTGAGGGGCAATTTTTACACCTTTTCCAGAAAAATATCGCCACGTTGCAACTGCGAGTGGTGCAGCGCCGTATCGTCGCCACGGGCGCTAAAGACGCGACTGCTCGCCGTATGAGTGAACATGACAGCAGGAGGTAAACATGGCACATCCCGTAGATCAGCATGTCGGGCAGCAAATGCGGCACCGGCGCTGGATGATCGGCATGACACAGCAACAACTGGCCGACGCTGTGGGCATCCGGTTCCAGCAAATCCAGAAATATGAAACCGGGGCAAACCGTGTGTCTGCATCGCGCCTGTGGGATATTGCCGCAGCGATGGATGTCTCTGTCGGCTTTTTCTTTGAAGGGTTGAATACCGCCGAAGACGGCCCCAACGCCCCCGCCCTGGATGTTATGGGCAGCAAAGAAACGCTGGACCTGTTGCGCACCTATTACGCCATTCCCGAAGCGCAGCGGCGACGGTTGTTCGACCTTGCACGCTCGCTGGGCGACGCGGCCTGAACAGCTTGCATCCCGGCGCGGGACCGATAAAAAAGGCAGACCCTGCGATTTTAGGACATCTGCCATGCGCCGCGCCGACCTGACCGACAAGGACATCACCAGCCTGATCGCGCTGTGCAACAGGCTGGCTGATGTGGCCGGAACAGAAGCACTGCGGTATTTCCGCACCCGCGATTTGACCGCCGACAACAAGTTGGCTGACGGGTTTGACCCCGTCACGCAGGCGGATCGCGCAGCCGAAGCCGCCATGCGCAAGATCCTTGATGCAGAGCGCCCTGCCGATGCCGTTCTGGGCGAAGAACACGGCGCACGCCCCGGCACCAGCGGTCTGAAATGGGTGCTGGACCCGATTGACGGCACCCGCGCCTATATCAGCGGCACCGCAACATGGGGCGTGCTGATAGCGCTATGCGACGCGGAGGGGCCATTTCTTGGCGTGATCGACCAACCCTATACAGGCGAGCGGTTCGTGGGCGGGCTTGGGCAGGCCCATCTCAGCGGCCCGCGCGGCACCGCGCCCTTGCAGACCCGCGCCACGCATGAGTTGAGCGCTGCGATCCTGTTTTCGACCTTTCCCGAAATCGGCACCGAGGCCGAACGCGCGGCCTTTCAGGCCGTGTCGGCGGCCTGCAAACTGACCCGATACGGTATGGATTGCTACGCTTACGGGCTGCTTGCCGCCGGGCATATTGACCTTGTGATCGAAGCCGGACTGAACAGCTACGACATTTGCGCGCCAATAGCGGTTATCGAGGCCGCGGGCGGCATTGTGACCGATTGGCAGGGCGGCCCGGCCCATGCCGGGGGGCAGGTTCTGGCCGCCGCAAATGCCGATCTGCACGCCGCGGCATTGGCACGGCTGCAACAGAAGGCTTGACCTTCCAGCTTGTGGAAACCCTATCTGATGCTCTGACATAGATCAGAGGTGAGTCGTGAACACGCAAGCCGCGCCAAACGGGCGCTACACGGAACTGGGGTTCGAGGTTGAAAAGATCAGCTGCGCAGGCTGCGTTGGCCGGGCCGAAAAGGCTCTGGCCGCCGTTCCGGGCGTGGTTGCAGCGCGGGTGAATCTGGCCACGCACCGCGCAGAGGTCACGGCCCGCCCCGAAGCCGGGTTGACTGATCTGCAAACCGCGCTGCGCCGCGCCGGCTATCCGATGCGGGTTCACACGCTGGAATTCGACGTCGGCAATATGAGCTGCGGAAGTTGCATTGCGCGGGTTGAACAGGCGCTGGCCATGCAGCCGGGGGTTCTGCGCGCCAGTGCCAACCTGACCTCCGGGCGCGTGCAGGCCGATGTGCTGGACCCCGCCGCCAGCGCGGAATTGGCGCGCGCGCTGACATCTGCGGGCCACCCCGCCCAGCCTGTGGCCGACACCGCCACCCCTGACCCGACCGAACGCCAAGCGGTCGAAGCGCGCGCGCTTGCGCAGCGCTTCTGGCTGGCCTTGGTGCTGACCCTGCCGGTTTTCGTGGTGGAAATGGGCGGGCATCTGGTGCCGCCCTTCCATCATTGGCTGGTGCAGACTATTGGGCAAACCCCGCTTTGGCTGGGGCAATTTCTGCTGGCCACGGCGGTTCTGATCGGACCGGGGCGCGGGTTCTACACTGCGGGCCTGCCTGCGCTGATGCGTGCCGCTCCGGATATGAACAGCCTTGTCGCCATCGGCACGCTGGCCGCATGGGGCTATTCCACCGTCGCGCTGTTTGCCCCTGCGCTGCTGCCAGAGAGCGCGCAAGCGGTGTATTTCGAGGCCGCCGCCGTTATCGTCACGCTGATCTTGCTGGGCCGCTGGCTGGAAGCGCGGGCGCGCGGGCGCACCGGGGCCGCCATTGCCCGGCTGGTCGGGCTGCAACCGCGCCATGCGCGCAAGCTGGTCGACGGGCAGGAAACCAAGGTAACGCTGGACAATATCGCGCCCGGCGACACGCTGCGCCTGCGGCCGGGCGAGCGGCTGGCCGCCGATGGCACCTTGCTGTCCGATCACGCCCTGCTGGATGAAAGCATGATCACCGGCGAACCCTTGCCTGCCGCCAAGGACCACAGCGCAAAGCTGGTCGGCGGCACTGTGAACGCGGGCGACGCCTTTGACATGCGCGTAACGGTCACGGGCGGGCAAACCGTGCTGTCGCAGATCATTCGCATGGTAGAGCGCGCGCAAGGCGCGAAACTGCCGGTGCAGGCGCTGGTGGACAAGGTGACCTTGTATTTCGTGCCAACCGTGATGGCTGTCGCGGCGCTGACCGTTGCGGTCTGGCTGGCCTTTGGCGCGGGGCTGAATTTGGCGCTGGTGGCAGGCGTGTCGGTTCTGATTATCGCCTGCCCCTGCGCGATGGGGCTGGCCACGCCAACATCTGTCATGGTGGGCACGGGCCGCGCCGCGGAACTGGGCGTGCTGTTTCGCAAGGGCAGCGCGCTGCAAACGCTGGAACGAGTGCGCGTGGTGGCCTTTGACAAGACCGGCACGCTGACCGAAGGGCGGCCCAGCCTGTCGCGGATCATCACCACCGCTGACATGTCGCAAGATACGGCGCTTGCCTTGGCCACTGCGCTGGAGCGCGATTCGGACCACCCGATCGCCCTTAGTCTGCGCGAGGCCGCCGAGACCCGCAAACTGGATGTGCCGCAAACCGAGACGATCAAATCACTGACTGGGCTTGGGCTGCGCGGGCAGGTTGACGGGCAATCCGTGCTGCTGGGGGCCGCACGGCTGATGCAGGCCGAAAACATCGCCATAGACCGGCTGGCCGAAGCGGCAACAGACGCCGCGCAACAGGGGGAAACCCCGTTTTATCTTGCCGTGAATGGCGTTGCGGTGGCGCTGATCTGCGTGGCGGACCGGGTTCGACCGGGCGCCGCCGAAATGGTCGCTTCACTGCACCGCAAAGGTTTGAAAGTTGCGATGCTGTCGGGCGACGCGACCGCGACCGCACAGGCCGTGGCGCGCGCTCTGGGGATCGACCATGTCATGGCAGAGGTCATGCCCAAGGACAAACTGACCGCCCTGCAAGAGCTGCGCGCGGCGCATGGGCCGGTTGCTTTCGTCGGCGACGGGATCAACGACGCCCCCGCATTGGCAGAAGCCGATATCGGTCTGGCCATCGGCAGTGGCACCGATATCGCGGTCGAGGCCGCCGATATCGTGCTGGCCTCCAGCCAGCCGCGCGCGGTGCTGGGCGCGCTGGATGTGTCGGCGCAGACCATGCGCAATATCCGCCAGAACCTGTTTTGGGCCTTTGCCTATAATACCGCGCTGGTGCCGGTTGCCGCAGGCGCGCTTTACCCCGCCACAGGGCTGATGCTGTCACCCATGCTGGCGGCGGGGGCCATGGCGCTTAGTTCCGCCTTCGTGCTGTCGAATGCATTGCGCCTGCGGTATATCCGCATTCAGGGGGTCACATGAATATTTCCGATGCTGGCAAACGCTCTGGCCTGCCGCCCAAGACCATCCGCTTTTACGAGGAGATCGGGCTGATTACCCCCACGCGGCAGGCGAATGGCTATCGTGATTTCTCTGAGGAAGACCTGCACAAGCTGGCCTTCCTGCGCCGCGCGCGGGCCTTGGGGTTCACAACCGAAGAATGCCGCCAGTTGATGGGGCTTTACACCGACAAAAGCCGCGCCAGCGCGGATGTAAAATCGCTGGCGACGGCGCATTTGGCGCGGATCGACGCGCAATTGGCCGAATTGCAGGAAATGCGCCGGACATTGGCACATCTGGTATCGGCCTGCGCGGGCGACGCGCGGCCCGATTGCCCAATCCTGTCAGACCTTGCGCGCGAATGACCGCTTAGGCGGGAACCGGCTTGGCGGCTTGTTCCGGCTTTTTGGCGGCGCGCGGACGCCGGTGCAGCGGTGTCGGCTTGGGCGCGTCACGGCGCAGGCTTTCAGCCCCGGCGGCAACCTCTGCCGCCGTTTCGCGCGGCAAGGCATTTGCCATGTTGCACAGCATTTTCAGATACGCCTGATGCTGCGCCCGCAAGATCGTGGCCCAGAACATCGACCCTTTCAGCCAGAATGTCAGTGGATCGCTTGGCATTCATCCCTCCCGTCGTGATACGCGCGGCGGCGCGGTCCTCTACCCTCGTGACCTGACCCTAGCAGCCTTTCGCGCGAGATGTGTTGATCTTGCGCAGCCCAAGGCAGGTTTTCGCGTAATGTCGGCGCAAACATGGGCAGCAAAACAAGTATCGGCCTGTTTACCGCCCTGTCAAAGCCAAGGAAGCTCACATACGCTCACGAATGCGCAACTGCCCAGCGTTTTGGCATTGGCGCGGCATGGGCTTGCCTTGCGCCCGCGGAACGGCCATCTAACAGGCAGGCAGACCAGGAGCGCGCCATGCTGAAATTGATCCTGATCCTTTTGGGCGCGGTGGCGCTTGCAGGTGCGGTATGGGTGCGCATCGCCCCAAGCGACCCGGCGCGCTGGCATCTGGACCCGCGCCGCGAAGCCCGGCCCGCGACGCCGAATTTCCACCTGCTGCGCATGGGCGATGGCGATGCCCCCGCCCCGATTTTCGATCTGCCCCCACAACAACTGGCTGAAGCCTTCGACAAGATCGCCACTGACAGCGGTGCAACCCGGATCGCCGGGCGCGTTGCCGATGGGCATATGACCTACCTGACACGGTCGCGCCTGATGGGCTTTCCCGATTATACCACGGTGCTGATCGAACCGGCGGGCGCCGGGTCCATGTTGACCGGCTTTGCCCGGGCGCGGTTCGGCCATTCCGACATGGGCGCCAACCGCGAACGACTGGAGCGCTGGATCGCCGCGCTGGCCCCATAGGCCAAGCGCTCAGGCCTTCATCTGTTCGGGTGGAATTTCGGTGGTGAACTTGATTTCTTCCATCGACAACAGCGCGGTAACATTGAAAATACTGACATCCGCGATCAGCGATTGGTAAAATCGGTCATAAGCGCGCGCATTGGCGACCTTCACCTTCAGGATATAGTCGATATCACCCGCCAGCCGGTGCGCTTCCATCACCTCGGGCCGGGCGCGCACGGCATCCAAAAACGCGGCTTGCCACGCGGCTTCGTGCGAGGCGGTG
Source organism: Roseibaca calidilacus (assembly GCF_001517585.1). NCBI lineage: Bacteria > Pseudomonadati > Pseudomonadota > Alphaproteobacteria > Rhodobacterales > Paracoccaceae > Roseinatronobacter > Roseibaca calidilacus. The sequence goes on from NZ_FBYC01000004.1 coordinate 1,178,351, forward strand.
CGCACCAGCACGAAGAAACAAGCTTCCAGCCCCAGCGCATATTCATCCAGCAACACGGTATAATGCCGGATAACCCCCGCCGCGCGCAGTTTGCGGATTCGGTTCCAAACCGGCGTCTTGCTGGACCCGGTCTTGCGTGCAATCTCGTCCAGCGACTGGCTGGCATCGCGTTGCAACTCCGCCAAGATGCGGCGGTCCAGATCGTCCAGATCTCCGGACATGGCCCTCTCCTTCGGTAATTCGCTAGAAAAATATTCCACCTTGCCCGGAATGAAAAGGGCAATATGGAACATTTTTCCAGCCACTTGCGCGCAGCCGTTCTTATCGTGCGCCAAAGCCTTGATCTTGACCTGTATCAAGGCTTAGTCACGCGCAAACGCCGTATCACCGCCACAAGTTTGACCGCACCCCAAGAGAGTTGCCGCCATGACCGACCAGACCCCCGTTGCCAAGGCAACCCCTACCCTGCCCGATGCGCAAACCGTCACCTCGGTCACGCATTATACCGACCGGCTGTTCGCGTTTCGCTGCACCCGTCCGCAAAGCCTGCGGTTCCGCTCGGGCGAATTCGTGATGATCGGGCTTCTGGGCGACAATGGCAAACCGCTGCTGCGCGCCTATTCCATCGCCTCGCCCTCATGGGACGAAGAGTTGGAATTCTACTCCATCAAGGTGCCTGATGGTCCGCTGACCTCGCGGCTGCAACATATTCAGCCGGGCGATCCGATCATACTGCGCCCCAAACCTGTCGGCACGCTGGTCATCGACGCGCTGTTGCCCGGAAAGCGGCTGTGGATGCTGGCCACGGGTACGGGCATCGCGCCCTTTGCCTCGCTCTTGCGCGATCCCGAAACATGGGAAAAATTCGAGCAGGTCATCGTCATGCATACCTGCCGCGAGGCGGCAGAGCTAACCTATGGCCGCACCCTTGTTGAGGCCCTGCCCAATGATCCGCTGATTGGCGAGCTGGTCGCGGACAAGCTGCTTTACTACCCCACCACCACGCGCGAGCCGAGCGCGCAGATGGGCCGCATTACCGACAATATGGCCTCTGGCAAAGTCTTTGCCGATCTGGGCATCCCGCCGCTGGACCCAAGCATTGACCGCGCCATGGTCTGCGGCTCTCTGGCCTTCAATCTGGATATCAAGAAGGTGCTTGAAGCTGCGGGCCTGTCCGAAGGTGCCAATAGCGCGCCTGCGGAATATGTCGTCGAAAAGGCGTTCGTGGACTAGAGCACGTCGCGCAAAAGTGGTTCCCGGTTTTGCGCAAAATGACGTGCGACCATAAAAGGTTAGAGTGGGGCGCGTGAATGCGAATGAGCGCGACGCGCTCTAATACGCGCCAGACTTCATACTGGCCGGGTCGCTTGCGCCAACTCGCCCAATTCATCCTTGCAAAAATATCCCGGGGGAGTCGCGCGTGAACCGCGCGACGGGGGCAGCGCCCCCATGGGACACCGGCCATGACACCGGCCATGACATGGAGGCATGGCCGGTGCGGTCAGGTGCGGAACCTGTTTTGGGGCCGGAACCCCGTATCGACCGCCTCACGCGGGTCACGCACCCAGACCGTCCGGTTCGGGTGCAGCCCCGCACCGCGCACTGCCGGAACGGCCATGTGCCGCGCGCGCTGCAACAATCGGCTTTCGGCGGCGGGCAGGCTTGGATGAAAGCCGCCGTTATCGGCCACGGCCTTGTTCCAAGCGGCCTTGCGCGCCGCCGCAACCGCCGGATCGTTCAGCGGCGTGCAATTGATCTCGTTGGTGTTCAGATCCACAAGGATCTCGTCGCCATCCTCAACCAGCGCGATCGGCCCGCCAAGCGCGGCTTCGGGCCCGACATGGCCTATGACCAAGCCGATCGACCCGCCGGAAAAGCGCGCATCAGTCATCAGCGCCACAACGATCCCGCGTTCGCGGCATAGCGCCGTGATGCGGGCGGTGGGGTCCAGCATCTCCGGCATGCCCGGCGCGCCGCTTGGTCCTTCATACCGCACGATGATCATGTCGTTATCTTCAAAGGCCTCTGGCGTCTGGTCGAGCATGTCCAAAAGCGCCTGCTGCCCGTCAAACACGCGCGCTTTGCCCTTGAACAGGTTGTTTTCCAGCCCGCCTTCGACCCCGGCCAGTTTCAGAATGGCCGAGAATTCGGGCGATAGGTTCCCGCCCAGCATTCGCAGGCCACCGGTCGGTTTGTAGGGGGCGGCGACCGGGTAGATCACCTCGCCATCCGCAGGCTTGGCCCCAAGGCGCGAGACCTGCTCTGCCAATGTCTCGCCCGTGCAGGTCAGCGCATCGCCATTCAGCAAACCGGCATCCAGCAATTCGCGCACGATCACCTGCACACCGCCGACATTGTCGATATCCACCATGGAATAGGTGCCATAGGGGCGTGCATTCGTCACGACAGGGACAACATGCTGCGAAAGATGGTTGAACTCTTCGGGCGTGATGATGTCCTTCCAGTAATCGGCAAACCCTGCCGCGCGCGCAATCTCTGGCGCGTGCAGCAGCGCGTTTGTCGACCCGCCAATGGCCATGGCCACAATGGTCGCATTGCGTAGGGAATCGCGCCCGACAATATCGCGGGGCTTCAGCCCGGTTTCGATCATCCGGGCCAGCAGGGTCACCAGCTCTTGCGGGAATTCGGTCAGGCGGCGCGGGTCATCCGATGGGGGGGCAACCATGTGCAGCGGTTGCATGCCCAGCACGCCGATAAAGGTCTGCATGGTGTTATAGGTGAACATGCCCCCGCAACTGCCAAAGCCCGGGCAGGCATGGCAGGCAATATGGTGGCGATACTCCGGGTCCGGATGCCCGGCAACCTGAAAGGCGCTGACGATGTCCAGCTTTTCGCCCGTCTTGGGGTCGGTGCCGGGGCGGATTGGACCATCCGACATGATGATGGCGGGCAGATTATGTTCCAGCATGGCGGCAAGCGTGCCGACCGGGGGTTTGTCACAAGCCACCACTGCAATGGTGCCCGCCAGACCGGTCGCGCTTAGATGTTCGCACAGCGCATCCTGCGTCACCTCGCGCCCAATCAGCGAATAGCGCATCTCTGGCGTGCCGTTGCGCATACCGTCAGAGGTTGCGATGGTGAATTCCGGTTGCACCAGTCGAAAGCGGAATTGGCCGGGGCCGGTCCCGATCCGCGCTTTCAGGGCTTGATGGATAGCCTCGACCTTTTCGGCAACGCCAAGATAGCACTGGCTGTCACCTTTCGTGCCAACCACACCCACTGACGGGTCATGAATCAACTCTGGGTCCGTGCCAAGCGCGCGGGCAAGCCCGATGGTTTGGGTGGAACGGCCGGGGTGGCGGTCAATCAGAACTGCTTTTCGATCGGTCAATGTGAACTCTTTCGGATTGCGGTGGCACACAGCACGCGATGCCAGAAGGCCCGTTGCCAGCCGAACCTAGCCAGTCGAAATGCATCTGGCCAGTGCCACTGTGGCGTTTTGCACAGCCGTGGCTGCAAAATCACCAGCCCGATGTGGCATAGGCCCGCCAAGAGCGTGCCGGCTTGAGCCATCCCGAGTGTGCCGAATGACAAAACGAATACCTAGCGTAGATGACCAGACCTTGTGCAGATCAAAAACTGCCAAACCCCAGACCCAGCGCAATGATTAGGATGCAGGCGATCGTGGGCACCAGCACCGCCACCACAAAGATATCCCCATAGGCCTGCTTATGGGTCATGCCGCAGATCCCCAGAAGTGTGATGACTGCGCCATTGTGCGGCAGCGTATCTAGGCCGCCGGTTGCAACGGCGACAACGCGGTGCAGCAGCGCCGGATCCACCCCCTGAACCGATGCCTGCGCCATTAGCGACGGACCCAACACGTCCAGCGCGATCGACATGCCCCCCGAGGCAGACCCGGTAATGCCCGCCAAAGCGCTTGATGACACCGCTGCCGAGATCAGGACATTTCCGCCCGACAGCGCGTCCAGACTTTCCCGCAACACCTCGAAACCCGGCAAAGATGCGATCACCGCGCCAAAGCCCACAAGGCTGGCGGTATTGAACAAAGGCAGCAAGGCAGATTCCGCGCCGGTGTTCAGCACCTGCATCATCCCGGACGGACGAGAGAGGATAAGCGCCAAGGCCAGCGCGACGCCAAGCGCCGTGACCACCGACCACAGCCCCCGGACCCGCGACAGTTCGGTCATGCCATATGCCGGATCGGCCAGATATCCGGTGTCCAAGGCGGGCAGCACGACATTGCCCATCAGCAATGTGACCACCCCAACCGAAAGGATCGGCACCAGTGCCACCCATAGCGGAAGGGACGGCGCATCTGGTGCGGTGTCGGGCGCATCGGGTGGCGCGTCATCGGCAAGTGTCCGCACGCGGAATTGCAGCCAGACCAGCCCAAGGGCCAGCATCAAGCCGCCCGCGATCAACCCCAGCCCCGGGGCTGCAAAGGCTGTCGTGCCAAAGCTAGCCATCGGGATCGCATTCTGAATTGATGGTGTGCCGGGCAAGGCCGTCATGGTAAAGGTAAATGCGCCCAAAGCGATAGCCGCCGGGATCAACCGCGCCGGCAGTCCGGTCTGCGCGAATAAGGCGCGCGCCAACGGCCATGCGGCAAAGGCCACCACGAAAAGCGACACCCCGCCATAGGTCAGCAAGGCGCAACTCAGCACCACCGCGACGATGGCGTTTTGCGGTCCCAGCCTTATCACAATAGCAGTGGCCAGACGCGCGGCCGCGCCGGACGCTTCCATCACCTTGCCAAACAGCGCGCCCAGCAAAAACAGCGGAAAGAAGGCCACGACAAAGTCGCCCGCCGCCTGCATAAAGACCTGCGTATACCCGGCAAGAACCGGCATTCCCGACGCCAGCGCGGCTAGCATGGCCAGAACCGGCGCAAGCACCAGAACGGACATGCCGCGCCACGCACCTGCAATCAAGATCGCCAAGGCGAGAAGGATCAGGAAAATGCTCATCAGGTCGCTCCTGCTGCGCCGCAGCATATACCAACAGCTCGGCATATGCGAGAGGGCTGTGAGAACCGCGTGCCGCCGTGGCTGCAATATTTATTGCCACGGTGCTAGACCCGTGCCGCTCGCCCGTCGGTGGATCAGGCCGCGCCAAACGGCACCCGCAGCAAAGGTCGCAAGGCGCCACACCCCGGTCATGCACACGCGGCGCGGGAATTTTGCAAATGGGCGAAGGGCTTGTCTAAGAAGATGGCAGTTTCACGCTGCCACGGCACAAAGTGGGGTCTGGAAGCTGATGACACGGACTGAACCGGGATAGGCCGCGCCCATTCGGGGCATATCATCTGGCAGCGATCCCGCGATTAAACCGGCATAAACACCAATGCAAGCGTTGCACATGAGATGGTTTTTTTGGGGTTCTGAAATATGGTCGGAGTGAGAGGATTCGAACCTCCGGCCCCTGCCTCCCGAAGACAGTGCTCTACCAGGCTGAGCTACACTCCGACCGTGCCGCGGCGTATACGACCGCGCGCCCGGCTTGGCAAGGGGGCAGCGCGCAAGAAGTTCTTTTCAAGGCAGGGGAATTTGCCTATGGCTCGGGGCCATGACAAAACCCAGTTCCCTCCCGCTTATCACCACGACCGACGCGCTTGCCGCCTTTTGTGCGCAAGCAGCAGAGGCGCCCTATGTCACCATAGACACCGAATTCCTGCGCGAGCGCACCTATTACGCCAAGCTTTGCGTGTTGCAGATGGCGCTGCCGGGCCCCGATGGTCCGACCACAGGTCCGGCCGTGCTGGTGGACACCTTGGCAGAGGGGCTGGACCTTGCGCCCTTCTATGCGCTCTTGCGGGATGAACGTGTCGTCAAGGTGTTGCACGCCGCACGGCAAGATCTGGAAATCTTCTGCATTGAGGGCGACACGCTGCCACGACCGCTGTTTGACACGCAGGTGGCCGCAATGGTCTGCGGCTTCGGCGATCAGGTCGGCTACGAGACCCTTGCTCGCAAGCTGGCCCGCGCGAATATCGACAAATCCTCGCGCTTCACCGATTGGTCGCGCCGCCCGCTATCGGATGCGCAGGCGACCTACGCGCTGGCCGATGTGACGCATTTGCGGGTGATCTATGAAAAGCTGGAGGCCATGTTGCAAGAAACCGCGCGCGCGCCATGGCTGGACGAGGAAATCGCCACGCTGATGGACCCCGAAACCTATATCATCCGCCCGGAAGATGCTTGGAAACGGGTCAAGACCCGCAACGATTCGGGCAAGTTTCTGGCCATCCTGCGCGAGTTGGCGGCCTTTCGCGAAAGCTATGCCCAAACCCGGAACATTCCGCGCGGTCGCGTGTTCAAGGATGACGCGCTGTTGGAACTGGCCGCGCTAAAGCCCCGCAACGCCGACGACCTTGGCCGCACCCGGCTTTTGCTGCGCGAGGCGCGGCGCGGCGACATTGCCGATGGCATTCTGGCCGCCGTTGCGCGCGGGCTGGATTGCCCTCCGGAAAACCACCCCAAACCGGGCAAGACGCGCGATAATCTTCAGGTCAACCCGGCGCTGGCGGATTTGCTGCGCGTGCTTTTGAAGGCGAAATCCGACAATGAAGGGGTGGCGGCCAAATTGATCGCCTCTAGCACCGATCTGGACGAGATCGCGGCGGGGCTGCGCGATGCGCCTGCGCTGCGCGGCTGGCGCGCCGATGTGTTCGGAAAGGATGCGTTGCGCCTGTGTTCGGGCGAAATCGCACTCGCGCTCAAGGGCGAGCAGGTCGAAGTCATCGCGCTATAGCCTGCGCCCGGCGTGCGCCGACGCGGTTAGCGGCGCACGCTCAGCGCGTTTTGTGCGCCGCGCACCACGATCCGCTGCACGCCAGCAAGCTCTGCATTCGACAGCTTCACCCCGGCGCTGACGCTGCGCGACGGTTCTGGCCCCGTGCCCGTCTGCGTGCGCGGCCCGGCCAACACGAATTCGAAAATCAGCGCGCCTTCGACCGGGCGCGTGTCATTGACCGGGCGCAGTTCGACATCCCACCAGCCTTGGGTTTCGGTCACGCCGCTGGCGCGGATGATCGCGCCTTCGGGCGTGCGCAGGGCTTCCAATTCGCGCACAACCGGAACAAGTGCGCGGCGGTCAATCTCTGTTGCCCACCCGCCAGCGGGCGCAATGGTTTCTTCTGAATCGCTGCCAAACCACGTCATCGGGTTCAGGCGCGACCAGCCGCCAGACCCGCAGGCCCCAAGCGCAAGCACAAGGACAAGAGCGGCAAGTGCGGGCTTTTGCATCGAAACGGTCCTTATCTGGCACGGCGTTGCTTCGGGTTAGCGCATATGTGCCCGGTTGAAAAGTGTTCTCGCAGGCTGGACCTTGTTGCGGGGGCGCTTTACCTGTGTGTCAATCGTGCAAAAGGGGAAGACCATGGCCAGCCCGGCATTCGAAGATATTGTCGAAACGTTCGAATTTCTGGACGGATGGGAAGACCGCTACCGCCATGTGATCGAGATGGGCCGCGCCCTGCCCGCGATGGACCCGGCGCTGAAAACCCCGGCCACCAAGGTTGATGGTTGCGCAAGCCAAGTCTGGATTCAGCCGCTGATCGACGGCACGGGTGCCGAGGCCAGGTTCGATTTCGCAGGCGAAAGCGACGCAATGATCGTGCAGGGCCTGATCGCGGTGCTGCACGCGCTTTATGCCGGGCAGAAACTGGGTGATGTGGCCGCAATTGACGCGCCCGCCGAACTGGCGCGGCTGGGGCTGGACCAGCATCTTTCGTCGCAACGCTCGAACGGGTTGCGCGCGATGGTCGCACGGATTCGCAGCAAAGCCGCAGAGGCCGCCGCGTGAGCGCCGACCCTTGGCTTCTGGCGCAGATGATCGGGCTTTTGCTGGTCATCGGTGCTTTTGCGGGGATTGTCGCAGGGCTGCTGGGCGTGGGCGGAGGCATCGTTCTGGTGCCTGCGTTTTTCTACCTGTTCACGGCCTTGGGCTATGGCAGCGCGCAGCTGATGCAGGTCTGCCTTGCCACGTCCTTGGCCACGATCATCGTCACCTCTGCCCGGTCGGTGCAAAGCCATCACCGCAAGGGCGCGGTGGATTGGGCCATCCTGCGCGGTTGGGCGGTGTGGATCGGTTTTGGCGCGGTGCTGGGGGTGTTGGTGGCCTCTGGCCTGCGCTCTGTGGTGTTACAGGGCATTTTCGGCGTGCTGGGGGTGTTGATCGGCCTCTATTTCGGGTTTGGCCGCAACAGTTGGCAATTGGGCACGGTCATGCCGTCAGGGCTGAAAAAGGCGGTGCTCGCACCGCTGATCGGGTTCTTGTCGGTGCTGATGGGCATTGGCGGCGGGTCGTTCGGCGTGCCGCTGATGACCTTGCACGGCGTGGCCATTCACCGCGCGGTCGCCACGGCGGCGGGGTTTGGGATAATCATCGCAGCGCCTTCGGTTCTGGTCTTTTTGCTGGTGCCGATTGTCGATGCGCCGCCTTTCACCATCGGCGCGGTCAACCTGCCCGCCTTCGCACTGGTCGTGGCAATGACCCTGATCACCGCGCCCATGGGCGCCAAGCTGGCCCATGCAATGGACCCGAAACCGCTAAAGCGCGTGTTCGCGGTGTTCATCATGGTCATGGCGCTGAACATGCTGCGCAAGGCGCTGGGGTTTTAACGTCGGTCGCGGTGACGGACCTACCCGTCCAGCGCCTTGCCCAGCCTTGGCAGTTTGGCACGTTTCAGCATGGCGCGCAGCGGGCGCGGCTGGCCAGAGATCGCGGCCGATCGCGCCTGCACATCTGCCACGACCATCTCGACCATGGCGCTGTCGGCCAGCCACAGGTCCATCAGCAGATCATCGGGCGCGCGCGCGCGCAGCCCTTCCATCTGCCGGGTGGGGAAATCGCGCAGGTTCAGCGTGATCACGCTGTCGGCCCCGCCCAGAAGTGCTGCTGCCAGAACGTGACAATCCGCCGGATCGGGCAAATAGAGCCGCGCTTCAAGCACCGGATCGGCGGGGATCTCGGCATCGGGCCAGCGCGCGCGCAACAGCGCAATCTCGCCCGAGGCAATCGCTGCGCCAGCCGGTCCCAGCCGCGCGGCAGCATGTTGCCATTCACCCAAGATTCGCGCCGACCAAAGGGGCACGAATGCCCCCTGCCCGGCCACCCCGATCAGGATTTCCCGCAAGATGGTCGGGAACAGCACGCAGGCATCCAGAACCAGCCGCATCAATCCAGCCGGAAGAACACGGCTTTCAGATAGCCGCTTTCGGCCAGTTGCGGCAGTTGCGGATGGTCCGGCCCTGCAAAGCCGGTATGCAGCATCACCCCGCGCCGCCCGGCGCGGCCTATACCGCGCGCGCTGGCATTGCGAAAGCTGGCAAGGTCAGCCGCGTGCGAGCACGAACACAAGCCCAGATAGCCGCCCGGTGCCACAAGCGCTGCCGCGCCGCGCGCCACGCGCTCATAGGCGCGCAGGCCCGCGTCCAGCGCGGGTTTATTGGGCGCGAACGCGGGCGGATCGCAGATAACGGCATCGAAGCGGCGGCCCTCATCGGCCAGCTTTTGCAGCGCGTCGAAGGCGTCGGCTTGCAGCGTGTTGAACCGGTCGGCCATGCCGCTGGCCTTGGCCCCGGCTTCGGCCAGCGCCAGGGCGGGGGCGGAACTGTCCACCGCCAAGGCATCTGTCGCGCCTGCCGCCAGCGCGGCCAGCGAAAAGCCGCCCACATGTGCAAACACATCCAGCACAGAGCCGCCCTTGGCCAATGTCGCGGCAAACGCATGGTTCGGGCGCTGGTCGAAAAACAGGCCGGTTTTCTGCCCGCCCAGCACATCGGCCATATAGGTGGCCCCGTTCATCGGCACCGGCACCGGCCCATCGACCGCGCCGCGCGCGATTTCCGTTACCTCTGGCAGCCCTTCCAGCGCCCGCGCGCGGCCAGACCCGTTGCGGATAATGCTGCGCACGCCCGTCACCTCTGCCAGCGCATCGGCGATCAGGTCGAATTGCACCTCTGCCCAAGCGGCATTGGGCTGGATCACGGCCACATCGCCGAAGCGGTCAATGACCACGCCGGGCAGCCCATCGGCTTCGGCATGGACAAGGCGGTAATGCGGGGTGTCGTAAAGTGCCGCGCGCAGGGTCAGTGCATGGGCAATCTTCGCAGCGATCCATGGCTGGTCGATCTGCGCCTCTGGATTGCGGTCCATCATCCGCCCAATGATCTTGGACGCGGGGTTGACCGTGACCAGCCCAAGGGCGCGCCCGTCATTTTCTTCCAGCCGCACGAAACTTCCGGGCGCGATGGCGCGGGTACGGCGGTCCAGAACTACCTCGTTGGCGAACACCCACGGAAAACCATGACGGACGGCACGGGCTTCGGCCTTGGGCAACAGGCGGAGGATGGGCATGGGCAGCACTTTCTCTGGCAGATCAAGCGCAGCCCATAGCCGCTTTAGGCCACGGACGAAAGGGGGCGCGCGGCCCCCCAAAAGCTTAACCGGCGTTCCATTGCCCCCCTTTCAATGGGCGCGCCACTCGTCTAGGCTTTGCACATGTTTACCATCGAGCATGATTTCGACGCGACCATCATCACCCTGATCGACGAGGGCGGCCCTGCCCTGCGCGAGGATATTACCATCCGCGCCGCCGATGACCGGGTGAGCGTGGTGCAGTTCGACCCGGACAGCCAGACCGAAGTGGTCGTCACGCTGTCGCTGTCGCAGCTGCGCGATCTGGCCGCAGCACTTGACCTGCCCGAGGGAAGCTATCGGCTGGTGCGCAAAGCGCAATAAGCGCGGCCACGGCCTTCCAACAGACCTGCCTGTGTCACGGGCAAGAAAGGATATCCGATGCTGACCAATGACCAGCTGAACCAGTGGGACCGCGACCATTTCCTGCACGCCTCGACGCATTTCGCGCAACATGCGCGCGGGGAAAGCGCCACGCGGATCGTGACCAAGGCGGACGGCGTGCATATCGAGGACCGCGACGGCAACCGCTTTCTGGACGCCTTCGCAGGCCTCTATTGCGTGAATGTCGGCTATGGGCGCACCGAAATTGCCGAGGCCATCGCCAAACAGGCGCATGAACTGGCCTATTACCATTCCTATGTCGGCCATGGCACCGAGGCGTCGATCACGCTGGCGCATATGGTGGCCGAACGTGCGCCTGCGCATATGAATCGGGTCTATTTTGGCCTGTCCGGGTCGGACGCGAATGAGACCAATGTCAAACTGGTCTGGTATTACTGGAACGTGAAGGGCCGCCCGGAAAAGCGCAAGATCATCTCGCGCTGGCGCGGCTATCATGGGTCGGGGCTGATTACCGGCTCGCTGACCGGGCTGACGCCGTTTCATGCCAAGTTCGGCCTGCCCATGGCCGAAGTCGTGCATACCGAAGCACCCTATTATTTCCGCCGCCCGCGCCGCGACATGACAGAAGCCGAATTCACCGCCCATTGCGCGGCAGAGTTGGAGGCGCTGATAGACCGCGAGGGCGCAGACACTATCGGCGCCTTTATCGGAGAGCCGATCTTGGGCACCGGCGGTATTGTCCCACCGCCCGCGGGCTATTGGGAGGCGATCCAGCCAATTCTGAAAAAGCACGACATTCTGCTGATTACCGACGAGGTGGTCACGGGCTTTGGCCGTCTGGGCACGATGATGGGGTCCACCCATTACGGCATCACGCCCGACATCATCACCATTGCCAAGGGGCTGACCTCTGCCTATGCGCCGCTGTCGGGCAGCATTGTCAGTGATGACATGTTCACGGTGCTGGAGGAAGGCACCGACAAATTCGGCCCCTTCGGCCATGGCTGGACCTATTCGGCGCATCCGATCGGGGCCGCCGCTGGCGTGGCCAACCTGAAGCTGGTGGATGATCTGGGTCTGGTGCAAAATTCGCGCGACACGGGCGCCTATTTCCAGACCGCGCTGAAAGCGCGGCTGGGCAGCCACCGTTTTGTGGGCGATGTGCGCGGCGAAGGGCTGATGGCAGCCGTGGAATTGCAGCGCGACCCCGGCGCGGGCACCGATTTTGATGCAGGTGACAAGATTACCGCGCAGGTTGTCGGGGCCATGGCCAAGCGCGGTGTCATCGCCCGCGCCATGCCGCAAGGCGAGATCATCGGCTTTGCACCGCCCTTGTGCATTACACCCGCAGAGGTCGATGTGATCGCCGATGCAACGCTTCACGCGCTGGAAGATGTGACCGGCCAGCTTTAACCACCCTGCCCCGGCGCGCCCATCGCGCCGGGGTTTTTCTTGTCTCGCGCCACAGGAATATCGCGCCCATGACCACCACCAACCCGAATTTTACCGATGCCGAATACGAAGCCCGCATCGCCCGCACCCGCGCTGAAATGGAAATCCGCGGGCTGGACCTGCTGATTATCTCGGACCCGTCGAACATGAACTGGATCACCGGCTATGACGGCTGGACCTTTTATGTTCATCAGGCCGTGCTTTTGCCAATCGAGGGCGAACCCGTCTGGTGGGGCCGCGGCATTGACGGGCCGGGGGCCGCGCGCACCGTGTTCATGCGCAGCCCCGACAGCGTGGTGCCCTATGATGACACCTATGTCCAGAACCCCCAGAAACACGCGATGGAATCGCTGGCGGCGCTGATCGTGGATCGCGGCTGGAACACCGGCTGGATCGGGGTGGAGATGGACAATTACTACTATTCTGCCGCCGCCCATCAGACCTTGGTCAACCATCTGCACGAAGCGCGGTTCGAGGATGCGACCGGGCTGGTGAACTGGCAACGGCTGGTCAAATCCGAATCGGAATTGCTGTATATGCGCCGCGCCGCGCGCATCGTGGAACGCATGCACCGCGTCATTCTGGAGGTGGCCGAACCGGGCATGGCCAAGAACAAGCTGGTGGCCGAAATCACCAAGTCCGGGATCGAAGGCGCGGATGGGCAATGGGGGGATTACCCCGCCATCGTGCCCATGGCACCCTCTGGGCTGGACGCAACGGCGGCGCACCTGACATGGGATGACCGGCCGATGCGCGCGGGCGAGGCGACGTTTTTCGAGATCGCGGGCGTGCACCGCCGCTATCATTGCCCGCAATCGCGCACGTTGTTCTTCGGCACGGTGCCGGATCTGTATCGTCATGCCGAGGAAGCGGTGCTGGAAGCGACCGAGGCGGGTCTGGCGCAATGCTACCCCGGCGCGCGGGCCGAAGATGTGGCCAATGCCTTCAACGCCGCGCTGAACAAGCGCGGGTTTGAAAAGGACAATCGCTGCGGTTATTCCATCGGGCTAAGCTACCCGCCGGATTGGGGTGAGCGCACGTTGTCGCTGCGCCGCGGGGACATGACCGAATTGAAACCCGGCATGGTGATGCATTTCATGCCCGCGCTTTGGCTGGAAGATGGCGGACTGGAGATTACCGAACCGGTGCTTATTACAGAACACGGGCCAGAACCCTTGTGCACCACCCCGCGCGAGATATTCGTGAAATAAGGGAAGCGCCCTGACGGGTGGGGCCGGGCCAAGCCCCGCCCCACCCGTCAGGCCACGAGAGACGCCCCCGGCTTGCGCGGGGGGCGTGGAGCTTGGCCAAGTGATGCGCATTATGGCGCGGCGCGCATGCGGTGCGCCGCGTGTCACGAGTATTTATGGCAAGATGAAGCGGTTAGCGGTTCATCGCCCGGCTGAGGATGATGACCGGCAGGATGCCGACCGCGACGATCATGAGCGCGGCGGTCGACGCCTCTTCCAGCCGCGAATCGCTGGCCAGCCGGAACACGCGAATGGCCAGCGTGTCGAAATTGAACGGGCGCACGATGAGCGTGGCGGGCAGTTCTTTCATGACATCGGCAAAGACGAAGATTGCGGCGGTCAGCATGCCCCGGCGCAAAAGCGGGATATGCACACGGGTCAGCAAGCCAAATGGCCCCAGCCCCAGATTGCGCGCCGCGTCATCCATGCTGCGGGGGATGCGGGTAAAGGCAGCTTCGGTGGTTTTAAGCGCCACAGCCAAATACCGCACGACATAGGCGAACATCAGCGCGATGATGGTGCCGGTCAACAAAAGCCCGGTCGAGATGCCGAATGTTGCACGCATAAAGCTGTCGAGCGCGTTGTCGAACGCGGCCATGGGGATCAGAATGCCGACCGCGATCACCGCACCCGGCAGCGCATAGCCCAAGCTGGCCGCTTGCGTAGCCACCGACACGAGCGGGCCGCCTTGCAGGCGTTTGGCATAGGCCAGCAGAAGCGCCACCGCGACAAGCAGCACGGCCGCGCCGCCCGCCATGGTCAGGCTGTTGAAGATGAATTCGTAAAAGCGCACCCCCCAAAGTGGGTCGCCCGCGATATAGGCAAGGCGCGCCAATTCGCCCGCCGGGAAGACAAACCCAAGGGCCAAAGGCACCGCACAGACCAGCATCGCGACCATCCCCGGCCCCGCCGTCAGCCGTTTGCGCACAAGCTGCGCCGACCGCCCGCCGCTGTCAGAGGCGAAAAATCGTTTTCCGCGCGCCAGCTTCTCAGCATAAAACAGGGCGACCACAAGGAACAAAAGCAGCGCCGCAAGCTGGGCTGCCGCCACCGGCGCGCCGCGCGCGAACCATGTGCGGAAAATGCCCGTGGTCAGGGTTTGCACCCCCAGATGCAGCACTGCGCCATATTCGGCCAGCGTTTCCATTGCGACAAAGGCCGCGCCGGCTGCAATCGCGGGCCATGCCATGGGCAGCGCCACACGGAAAAACGCCGATACACGGCTATGGCCCAATGTGCGCGCAGCTTCCATAAGGTGTTGTGACTGCCCCATAAAGGCCGCGCGGGCCAGCAGGTAGACATAGGGGTATAGCACCAGCGCCAGCACGAAAATCGCACCGGGAACCGACGCGATTTGCGGAAACCAATAGCCCTGACCGCTCCATCCGAACAGATCGCGCAGCCCCGACTGGATCGGCCCCCAATAGCTTAGCCGGTCGTAATAGACATAGGCGATCACATATCCCGGCATGGCCAAGGGCAGCATCAGTGCCCATTCGAAAATGCGCCTGCCCGGAAAATCATAGGCGGCCACCAGCCAGCCCGTTGCGACCCCGATCAACGTGGCAAGGCTGACAACCCCCAGAACCATAATTACAGAGTTCTGGATATACAGCGGCAGCACCGTGTCGATCAGCTGCGCCCAGACATCTTCGGCGGGCACGAACACCCGGCTGACGACGCTGGCAATGGGCATCAGGATGATTGCGGCGACAATCAGCGCCAGCACCGCCCAAAGCGAATAGCGCGGGCGCGACTTGGCAAATCTGGGAATTGGCTGGTCCGTCATGGCGGTTGATTACCGGGTTTGGCGGAGCAGGAAAAGCAAATATCGGAAAGTGCGAGAATAATAACCGATTATTATTGTCAACTTTGCCCTCTCGCGTTATGTCAGGACCAAGCCGGGGAGCAGACCCGGCCCGAACAGCCAACCCAGTGGGGCGCGCAGCCCTGCCCAGGCAGGCGGAAAGCTGTAACATGAAGGAGAGATCCATGCTTCGCTTTGCAACCGTGTCCGTGATGGCACTGGCAACCGCACTTCCCGCTTTCGCGCAAGAAATCAACCTCTATTCCGGGCGTCATTACGACACCGACCTTGTTATTTACGAACGGTTCACCGAGGAAACCGGTATCAAGGTCAATGTGCTGGATGGCTCTGGCGATGAGCTTCAGGCCCGCATCGAGGCCGAGGGCGCCAACTCCCCCGCTGACCTGTTCTGGACCGTCGATGGTGGCCGCCTGCACCGCGCCGTCGAAGCGGGCATTTTCCAGCCGGTCGAAAGCGACGTGCTGAACGCGCGTATCCCCGCCGATCTGCGCCACCCCGATGGCCTGCACTTCAGCCTGACCAGCCGCGCACGCGTGATCTATTACAACGCCGAAGCCGGGATGCCCGAAGGTGTCACCACCTACGAAGACCTCGCGCGCGACGATCTGGGCCTGTCGGTCTGCATCCGCACCTCGTCGAACATCTACAACGTCTCGCTGATGGCAGAGATGGTGCATGTTCACGGCGAGGAAGACGCACAGTCTTGGGCCGAGGGCCTGAAGGGCAACCTTGCACGTGAACCCCAGGGCGGCGATACCGACCAGATCCGCGCACTGGCGGCTGGCGAATGCGACCTGGCCGTGGCGAATACCTATTACTGGGGTCGCCTGCAAACCTCGTCCAATCCGGCCGACCGCGAAGTCGCTTCCAAAGTTCTGCCGATCTTCCCCAACCAGGATGATCGCGGCACGCATGTGAACGTGTCCGGCATCGGTGTTGTGGCAAATGCCCCGAACGCGGAAAACGCCGTCAAGTTCATCGAATTCCTGACCTCGCCCTTCGTCCAAAGCATTCTGGCCGATTCGAACAACGAATACCCAGTGGTCGAAGATACGGTCATTTCCGGTCCGATGCGTGACTGGGCCGATTTCAAGCGCAGCGACACCAATATCGCAGATTACGGCACCAATCAGGCCGCAGCGATTGCTGTCTGGGACCGCGCCGCGTTCCCCTGATCCGGCCTTTGGGCTGATATGCGAAGGGCCGGTCACGCGACCGGCCCTTTTGCTTTATTCGGGCGCGATGGCCAGAACGATCTTGCCAATATGTTCGGAGCTTTCCATCCGAGCATGGGCGCTTGCCGCATCGGCCAGTGCGAATTCACTGTCCATGACCGGGGCCAGCCGCCCGGCGGCGATCAACGGCCAGACCTTGGCTTCCAGATCGGCTGCAATCGCCGCCTTGGCCGCATCCGATTGCGGGCGCAGTGTAGACCCGGTAATGGTCAAGCGCCGCACCATCAGGGGCGCGAAATTCACCGCTACCTTGGGGCCTTGCAGAAAGGCGATTTGCACCAAGCGCCCATCCTCGGCCAAGGCTTTCAGGTTGCGCGGCAGGTAGTCGCCGCCCACCATGTCCAGAATCAGGTTTGCCCCGCCCTCGCCCTTCAACACCGACACGAAATCCTCGTCGCGGTAGTTGATCGCGCGTTCGGCCCCAAGCCGGGTGCAGGCGTCGCATTTCTGGGCCGACCCCGCAGTGGCAAAAACCCGCGCGCCAAAAGCATGGGCAAGCTGAATCGCCGTCGTGCCGATGCCGGACGACCCGCCATGCACCAAGAACCGCTCGCCCGCCTGCAAACCGCCCCGCATGAAGACATTGGACCAGACAGTGAAACAGGTTTCGGGCAAACACGCGGCCTCGCGCAGGCTCATGCCATCCGGCACCGGCAGAACCTGCCCGGCATCGGTCGCGGCATGTTCGGCGTACGACCCGCCGGGAAACAGCGCACAGACCCGGTCGCCCACTTTCCAGCGCGCGACGCCCGCGCCCACGGCGGCAATGGTGCCGGCCCCTTCCAGCCCCGGCAGGTCGCTGGCACCGGGGGGCGGGTCATAGGCGCCCGCGCGCTGCAAGGCGTCGGGGCGGTTCACACCGGCATAAGCCACGCGCACCACCACCTGCCCCGCGCCGGGCACCGGCACCGGGCGCTCGACCGCGCGCAGCACCTCCGGCCCGCCGGGCTTCGCGATCTCGACCGCGCGCATTGTATGTGGCAGATCCATCCCTGCACTCCTCCCGTTTCATCCTTGCAAAAATATCCTGGGGTGAATGGTCCCGCAGGGACCAGAGGGGCAAAGCCCCTTAAACCCCGGCTGCCACTTCGCGCAGCGCCTTGACAGTCTCTCCTCCCGACAGCGCATAATCCCAATACAGATCGCGCGCGCGCAACCCCATCCGGGGCGCGCCCATGGCGCGGTCCTTGTAGCGCGCAACAGGCATGACCTTGGCGATATTTCCGGTCACGAAAATCTCGTCCGCCGTGTCGAAATCCTCCAGCGTCAGGCTGGTCTCAACCACCTCTACCCCGTCGGCGCGCAGCAGGCCGATGACCCGCTGACGGGTAATTCCGTTCAGGAACATGCCATTGGGCACCGGCGTGAAGACAACGCCATCGCGGACCATGAACACATTGGTCGATGCGGTTTCGGCGACGAACCCCTCCACGTCCAGCGACAGCGCGTTGGAAAAGCCGCGCTTGCGGGCATCGGCCATGATGCGGGCATTGTTGGCGTAAAGCGCACCCGCCTTGGCCTCTGTCACCGCCATATCGGGGCGTGGGCGGCAGAACGGCGAGACGGTCAGCGAAAAGCCCCCGACACTCGGCATGTCCAACGCTTCGATGCAGATTGAGAACCCGGTATTCTCTGGCACCACGTCGATAATGCCGGGCGCGGAATCGCGCGACCACATCATCGGGCGCAGATACAGCGCGCGGTCTGCGCCAAAGCGCGCGCAGCCTTCCTCCATCAGGCCCTGCACGGTTTCGGCATCAACCGGCGGGATCATCCCCATTGCTTCGGCAGAGCGGATGATGCGCGCAGAATGCAGGTCCAGATCGGGGCGCGCGCCATCGAACTGGCGCGCACCGTCAAACACCGTGCTGCCCAGCCATGCGGCATGGTCCGCTGCCGTAATGATCGGCGCGGCCCCTTCATGCCAAGTGCCTTCATACCAAGTAAGAATCTCCTTGCCGACTGCCATCGCGCCTGTCCCGTCTTGTTTTTCGGATCAGCGCAACTTGCGGCTTGGGCTGGCCCGCGTCAACCCTGCCGCGTGCGCGGCATATAGCCCGGCAGATCGGGGCGCACGCGGCTGCTGGGCGCCTTGATGCAGGCAAGCGCCGCACTTGGCCCGGCAAAGAGTGTGCTCAGAACCGGGTTCTTGCGCAGCGCAGATTTCACCCGCTCGACCTGCATCACCCCGTCGATGCGGCGGTCAAGAAACTCCCATGTGGCTTGCGCATTCGGGCTGTCATCGCCCAGCCAGAACAGCACCGTCGCGGAATAGACCCCGGCCAGCGTTGCACGCTTGGTATACCAGTTGTAATCGGTGGCCGTGTCACCCAATGCGGTCCAAATCGTATCTGCCGTGCCCCAGATTGCGCGCGCGCCATCGGCGGCATAGAGCGGCAGCGCGAACAGCGTCGTGCCGCGGCGCACCAATTCGCGGTCCTCGGCCGCTTCCAGACGCAACCGCACCGCCAGCGCGATGCGCTCGCGGATACGCAAATGCGACAGGTCGTGATCGGCCAGCGCGCGCAGCATCAACGCATCGCCCCGCGCGTGATAGGCCAGCGCCATATCGACACCGCCCCGCGGAAAGACCGCCTTGGCGGCGGCCATATCCACCCCGCAATCGGCGGCAGCGGCACGCAGGGCGGCATCTCCCCAGCCGTCGAACGGCACATGGATCAGCGCGGCATCTAGCAATTTCTCGGTCAGATCACTCATGGAACACCCTCTATCTGGTCATACGGCTGGACATAGCGCCAAGGCTCTGCTATGCGACCGCTTCCTGCGATTTATGCAACTTTAACTTGGAAAGGTGGTGAAAACCACATGCAGGTATCGGTTCGTGACAACAATGTCGATCAGGCCCTTCGTGCGCTGAAGAAGAAACTCCAGCGTGAAGGTGTGTTTCGCGAAATGAAGCTCAAGCAGCATTTCGAGAAACCGTCCGAGAAAAAAGCCCGTGAAAAGGCTGAAGCGATTCGCCGTGCGCGCAAACTGGCGCGTAAAAAGGCGCAGCGCGAGAACGGACTCTGAGCTTCGGCAGAACCGAAGCAGGGCTTGGCCCTTGCACATAAAAGCAAACCCCCGAAGGCCCAGCCTGCGGGGGTTTTTTGATGTCAGTCAGCGCGGCGCGCAACATGCACCGCACAGAGCGCGCGGCCCACGATCTTGGCAGCGGTAGAGCCAAGCATCAGCCTATGCGTGCCGGGCCGGTGCGAGGCAATGACGATGCAATCAACCCCGTTTTCTTGCGCGTAATCCAGCACCTCATGCGCTGGATCGCCCTCGACCACAACAGCGTGGCCATCCTCGAAGCCTGCCGCCAAGCCGCCCAGATCGGCCGTGATCGCCCTGTGCATATCCTCGCGCCAATTCTCTGGCAGGTAGTCCAAGGTGAATAGCGGCGCGGGTTCCATCACATGAATCAGCGTGACCTTCGCCCCCGGCGCGGCCAATGCGCGCGCAACCTGCAACGAGCGCGCGGCGTCATGTTCGCCCTCATAGGCAACGGTAACAAGTAGATGGGAATACATGCGGCCTCCTGTCTGGTTTGGCGCAGCCACTAAACCAAGACGACCAGCAGAAAGAAACCCAAAATGCAAAACGCCCGGACAATCGGTCCGGGCGTTTGCGGTAGCACGTGTAAGGCGCTTAACGCTTCGAGAACTGGAAGCTGCGGCGGGCTTTCGCGCGGCCGAATTTCTTGCGTTCCACCACGCGGCTGTCGCGGGTCAGGAAACCAGCGGCTTTCAGCGCCGGGCGCAGGGTCGGATCGTAAAGCTGCAACGCTTTGGAAATGCCGTGCTTGACAGCGCCAGCCTGACCGGACAGGCCGCCACCGGCGACCGTTGCGATCACGTCAAACTGGTCGACAACACCAGCCACCTGGAAGGGCTGACGCAGGATCATCTGCAACACCGGGCGTGCGAAATACTTGGTGTAGTCGATGAACTGGCCCTTGTTGTCACGCACCAGCATCTTGCCGGAACCCGGCTTGATCCAGACGCGGGCAACCGCATCCTTGCGCTTGCCGGTGGCGTAGGACCGGCCCAGCTCGTCGCGGACGGGTTCGCGGGCGGGTGCCGCTTCGGCAACCGGGGTGACGACCGATTTCAGATCGTCCAGCGTTTTCAGATCGTCGCTCATGGTCATGCGCTCCGCGTGTTCTTGGTGTTCATGGATTTGACATCCAGAACTTCGGGTTGCTGGGCTTCATGCGGATGCTCGGTGCCGGCATAGACGCGCAGATGGGTCATCTGCTGGCGCGACAGCGGACCACCGGGCAGCATGCGTTTGACCGCCTGCATCAGCACGCGCTCTGGAAAGCGACCTTCCAGAATCTGGCCCGTGGTGCGCGACTTGATCCCACCGGGATGGCCGGTGTGCCAGTAGTTCGGCTTGGTGCGCTTGTTGCCCGTGATCTGCACCTTCTCGGCGTTAATCACGATGACATTGTCGCCCATATCCATATGCGGGGTGAAGGACGGTTTGTGCTTGCCGCGCAAGCGCATGGCGATGATCGAGGCAAGACGGCCCAGCACGACGCCTTCGGCATCGATGATGATCCATTTCTTCTCGATATCCGCCGGTGTGGCAGAGAAGGTTTTCATGACGAGACCCTTGAGAGAGAACATTTCAGCCCCCATCCGGGGCGCTGCGGGTGTTCTACGCATATTCGCGCGGCGGTCAAGGGGTGCACGCCTTCATTTTATAATCAAAATCAATGGCTTACAATTTAGGTATTATATTACCCCAAAATTTCCGCATCTGGCGCAGCCCATTTGATCCGGCCATGGTCGAATCCGTAGCGAATGGTGGGTTTGACGATCTCAAAATAAGGCGACAGGTCGAAATCGCGCGGCACGAACAGCGAATGGTGACGAATGTGAAAAATCTCGCGCCGGGAATAGTCGGACCCATGTGCGCGCGAGCGGCGAATCTCGGGCAAGATCGGGTAGCGCACCGATTGAAACGCCTGCGCGATCAGCGATGAACAGATTGCGCGCGTCGGATCGCCAGAGCCAAGCGCCAGCATCCGGCGGCGAAAGCGGATCGGAACGGGCGGCGTGGGGAACAGGTAGCGCGCCAGATCAATAATGTTGCGCAGGTCATATTCATACCCGATCCGGTCGAGCA